>CAVYEA010000026.1:0-296491 GCA_963767385.1 uncultured Actinomycetes bacterium
GCTCAGCGTCGGCTACGGCGTCAGGCCTCCCGTTGCCGGAACGACCCTTCTCTCTCGACCGCACTCTCGGTCGTCACGCTCTCCGTTCTCGTCGCACTCTTTCCGCGACTATGAATCCATGAAGAAAGCGAGGTCCTCATGACTGGATCCCGGACCGGCGGCCGGGGGCATGACGGCTCGGCGGCCGAGCCGCCGAGCGCTAGCCCGATTACCAGCACGCCCTCGATACCGCACGGAGGCTGCTCGGCCAGCCTCTGGCCCTCCCGCTGGGGCCCGGTGAACCGGCGTCGGGGTGCGGACTTCCGACGCCTGGCCACCGAGCACACGTTCGGCCACTCGTGGAGCCGCGGCGGCCTGGACGCTCACAGTCGGGCACTGGCCTCGGTGACCATCGCGGCCACCCTGGGCAGCCAGTCCACGCTCAGACGCGTAGCGCCCGACAAACCCCACCCCTCGGGGTCAGAAGAGTGCGGTGCGGATCCGGATGCCGGTGTAACACCGAAGAACCGGACGCCCGAACCGAACACGACCGGCACCAAACTGACAGACAACTCATCGACCAGGCCGACGGCCACTAGTTCAGGGATCTGAGCGCTACTGGGTGACCGAGCCGACAAGCATCTCCTGAATTTTCTGGACAACGTTCACGATCTCGCGCTGCCTGCGCGCGGGCGATAGCTCCGCCAGTGGCTTGTCCGGATTATTCAGCGCCTGAAATCGGCCGATTGGTGTGTATCTGTAGAGACTCGCGCTTACCGCAATCCAGGTGACTGCGGCCTTCCCTTGGCGGTGTCGCTCAAGGAGGCCAGGAATCTCATGGCGCACGATGAAGTCTGATGCTAGGAAAGAAGCGGACACAAGCAGCACTCCCACATCGGCCATACTCAGGGCTTGCTCGATCTCTTCGAGCCACTGGCGGCCGGGGCTAATACGCCGGTCCGACCAAGCGTCAATCTCCCCTTCTCGTGTTAGCGGGCTCAGTACTTCCAGGAGACGATCAAGCCACACGCGGTCCTGGTGACTGTAAGCGATGAAGATACGCTTGCCTATCCGGGAATCACCGCCGGAAGCAGAATCTTCCCTGCCGGCGCTTGGACGGTGATCGGTGTCAAGAGGTATTGGACGGTGATCGGTGCCAAGAGGTACCAGCCGGTACACGGTGTTCCCAGGGCTTGCTTGCGGCAGGTACGGAAAACCGCAGGGAGCAGAGAGGATGATATTCTCGGCAGTTGCCGGCTGAAGCTGAATTCCGGCCTCTTCGAAAAGTTTGACAATAATAGGCAGCCGCGCCCGATGGACTCCTATGTCGAGGTTTCCGTTCCGTCCGGCATCAAGCAGCTGCAGGGAGTACGATACTGAATCCATTGAATCGGCATTGCTGTGTGCAGCTCGCTGATACTCGGTGGCCGCTTGCACGATCGATGGTCTAGCGGCGGCGACTGACATGGTCTGGTCGAAGAGGATCTTCTCCGCTGGGGAGAGGGCGAGGTCGCGCGGGCGTATCCCGACAAGCTTGCCGCTGAGCGGGGCAATATTTCTTAGGGCGATTTCGATTCCGCTAGCGCCAAAGGCTTCATATACGACCGCATCGTAAGAGTTAAGCTTCCCGTCTAGAAATTCGCCACCGTCTAGAACCGTCCCTCTTGTCAATTCGTCCAATAGGACCCGCCGATCCAAAATGATGCCGCTCACCGCGCGATCTCCTCATCGAACGGCACGGAATAGGGCCGTGAATAACGATCGATATACTGGTTTGCCAGGGTGATATAGCCAGGCATGACCGGCGGGCCGGGCTGGTCAGGCTGGGCCGCCACCTTCAATAGTTCGACAACTGTGTCAAGTTCTTCCTGCAGTTCGTTAAATCCGGTGCGCGCTTGCGATTCAGGCGACATCATCGCGTATTCGATGGCTAGGCTCAGGAGAGTTTGCCGGGCATGGCTATTAAGCGTGGCGCCAAGGCGTCTAGCTGCAATTGAGGTAAGTTGGTCAAGGGTTTCCGTCGATTCGTGCGGTACGTCATGGGCCAAACGCCTGGCGAGCAGCCTCCGCAACCAGGTACGGCACATATAAATGGCACGCCAATCGGCAGTCCAGGGCCGCCCGTCCTCTATGGATGAGTCATCTCCCTCGAACATCCAGCGATAGGTGGAAATTCGGGTATTTGCGTACGCAAAAAGAGAGAAAAGGTCATTATCTGATACCTTTAGGTCTGCATCCAGAATCGCTGGATACCAGCTAAGCGGCGCATGACGACGTGCCGCGGTCAACTCGGCTGACTCCAGCAAGTAAGGCTCAGATACAAGCTGTAGAAGCATGTATGTCATCTGCGCCAACTGGGTAGACAGGCCTCTACCGGCGTGCCCCGCCTCGCGATCGACTCGCATCGAAAGCCAGTCACAGACATCCGTAAAAGCACACAGCATTTCCTCTAGTTCTCTTTGGGGATAGATATCCCTCAGCGCTCCGATTGTACTAAAAATCCCAGTGTCCGGTCCTACTCTAGAACCTTTTGCCGGTTGTTCTCGGGCAGCCCGCTCCGCCAGCGAGAGGTTAATGAAATCCCAGCCGATCGGCGGCACTTCGGCTGGGCACGATATTGACGCAGTCTGCCGGTTGATCGTCGAATCTACCAGGCTGCGGATTGCCTCATGGCCAGGAGATCGGGTACCTGCAGGCGGAGGAGAGGCTAGCATGGAACAATCCACGCCGGCTGCGATCAGCCCGCCAGTCATGAATGCGCACTGGGCTGGTGTTGTCGAGGCCAGCCAGAATCTATCCGCACGGCTGATGGGTACTAGCTTCGAGCCGAGCCAAGGCAGTGCGTCATTCAGTGTCTCGGCGGGCAGGGCCTCCGGCCGGAGGTGAGGGTCCGACTCCACTTCCCCGCCAAGAAAGTCCAGAAGGTCATCACAGTATCCGGGATAAATCGGATCTATGGAAAGACGGGCTAGTTTTATGTATCCGGCAAGTAGCGCCTGGCAGTAGTCGAATCCCATGCTAACCCGGGGAACTAGGAAGTCTGTCGCCATTTTTTCCGGGTTCAGATCTACGCGCTCGCTCGCGGCAAGATCGATTAGGGAACTTTGGCCGCTGCGCCAATCAAACAGAATGTTGTTGCCATGCAGGTCACCATGAACAAGCCCCCTTCGGTGAATCGAGACCAAAGTGCAGCCAGCACTTATGGCGGGCATCATGCGGGGATCCTGGGTGCGCTCAGTCAGGCGTAAGGTGTCCTCGTCCGTGAAAAGCCGGTAGCGTTCTACCATGAGCCGTCTCCGTGCAGATCCATGGACCCCACCTTGATCTGTGAGTAAACTGCCGATGTCCTGACGCACGGCGCGGGAACTAAGGAGCGATGCCCGAGGGTAGGTAGTTTAGCAGACTGGACATGCAGTATACCTAATGTTCCCTGCGACACCTCGTGATCATGGAGAGTGCCTGCGCGGATGTGACGCGGCCATCGCTCAGCGATCCGGAGTCGGTGGAATGCTGATGGTCGTTCGATGTCCGTTGGCCCAGTGGGTGCATGTCTTCGGGCCCAATCAGATCAGCGCTGCTAACCATGGCGCCTATAGCATCGGCGCAGTGGTATGGACCCAAAGGTCCGGCCCCGGCACTTGCCTGCTCGCTCCGGTCGCCGGGCGGGCACCGCTGTTCCGGCGCTTCTGGCGGTGTGTTCCGCCGCCGAAGGGTGCAAATAACGTGAATGCGGACAATTCAACTACCCAGGCGCGATTCTTGCCTCGCAAGCGCCTGCTGGCAGTCAGGATCTACCCGGCAGGCCGTGTTGTCAGAACGTTCTCCGCCAGCGCCGGATGAGTATCGGGCCCCGCCCCGGACCAGTGGGGCCGCCGCCGCTATTTCCCGCGCTTGGTCTTCGGGCATGGCCATGATGGCCATGCCCGACGAGCGCGCCGCATCCGTCTCGTCCTGCCGGGGTCATAGGGCCTGGCCGTCAGCAGCACCCCCGAGTGCACTTCGCGTCGTGCGCGGGAGGAATTTCTCTGGCGACAGTTCGATGAAATCTGAGTACCTCATCACTAGGGAAGTCTTCACAGGTTGAGGAGGAGACCGGGTGGCGGCCACGGTCGGTGGAGTTCCTGCTGACGTTCCAGCCCGCTCTTGGGTCAGCGGATGCGCCGCAGGATGTGTACATGGCTCGCGGTGCGGATCTTGTCGGAGAGCCGGAGATCGATGAAGCCGAGGCGGTGCGTTGGGTGCCCATAGCGGAGGCAGAAGACATGATCAGGCGTGGTGAGATCCTGGGGGCAGCGACCGTCATCGGCGTGCTGCACGCTGCTGCAGAGCTGGCAAGGCCGCCTCGGCATACGACCTGAGCCTGCGTACCTGCTCTTCCCCATCGCGTGGCGCGAGTTCGGCGAGCCGCTCCCGGCGGGCGACAGCCCCGCACATCCGGGGCCATACTCGTCCCCAGGGCGCCCGCACAGCCCGCCCCGCCGCGCCGGACCGGCCCCGTGACGAACGCCACAGGACCCCGGATCACGGCCAGGCGAGACCGTGCCATTTAGTAGCGGGCTTGTTCAAGACGCTACCGCCTTGCTTCTCCTACCAGTATGGGTTTAGCCTGCTATTGGCGTATCCGCAGGTTGGACTGCTGATTCGGGTTTATCGGTATCGGTCAGTGCCGCTTGCTGCTGGCGGGCACTGATGGCAAGAAGATTCTTTATTTAGGACCGATGGGATTCACCCGGGAGCGGATGGCCGCCGACGGCAGGGTGCGCTACGCGGTGGTGTACCGGGACCTCAACGGGCGGCAGCGCTCAGCCGGGACGTTCGCCAGCCGGCGGCAGGCCGACCGGGCCTGGCAGCGGGCGGAGGCGAAGGTCGCCCAGGGCTACCTAGGCGATCCCAGCCGCGGCCGCCAGACGTTCCGTGCCTACGTGGAGAGCACCTGGCTGCCCAACCACGAGATCGAGGCCAGCACCCGCCAGACCTACACCTATCTGCTGCACAAGCACGTGACGGACGAGTTCGGCCCGATGCGGATGATCAACATCCTGCCCGGGGCGCTGCCCGGCGGGCTGCGCCACAGGCTGCAGCCCAGGCCGCGCAGGTGACCAGCGCGGGTTTCGGCAGACCGAGGCCCGGCGCTGGTCAGTGAGTCTGCTGCCCAGTACACCAGTCGCCGGGCTTGCAAGCTCGTGATTCACCTCTTGCCGACCCACTGACCCGATGGCGCAACGAGCCCGACGGTTCGTGATTGCCGAACACGGGCGCCCGTCGGCCCTGCGACTCCGCGCCACTATTGCGTCTGAGTATACACTCAGCGTATGCTCGCGGGTATGAGTGTTCCCATGGCCCTCCTCGGGCTTCTCGATCGCGAACCGAGCCATGGCTACGACCTGAAGCACGATTACGACGCCTACTTCGGCCGGGGCAAGCCCCTTCCCTTTGGGCAGGTTTACGCCACCCTCGCCCGTCTCGCGCGGGACGGGAAGGCGGTTGCCGGAGACGCGGAGCCGGGAGGCGGACCGGACCGCAAGCGCTACACCATTACCGAGACCGGGAAGTACGAGGTCGAGGCGTGGCTCGGCGAGCCGATCCCGGCCGAGCCCTACCTCCAGACCGACCTCTTCGTGAAGGTCGTTCTCTCGCTCATGCTCGGTCGTCCGGCGGAGGAGTACCTCGACGCGCAACGGGCCGCGCACCTCCGGCGGATGCGCGAGCTCACCGGCCTCAAACAGCAGGGCAACCTCGTCGACGCGCTCCTGGCCGACCATGGGCTCTTCCACTTGGAGGCCGATCTGCGTTGGATCGACCTCACCGCGGCGCGGCTCGCGGCACTCGCCGAGGAGGTGGCGTCGTGAGCGGCACGGACAGTTCTTCCGCGGTCCAGTTCGGCAGCGTGATCATCGAGGCACGCGACCTCGTGCTCTCCTTCGGAGAGACGCCAGCGCTTCGCGGTGCCGATCTGTCTGTGCAACGGGGCGAGGTCCTCGCCGTGATGGGCCCGAGTGGCTCGGGCAAGTCGACCCTGCTCTACTGCCTTGCGGGCATCCTCGTTCCGGACTCCGGTGAGGTCTCCTTCGACGGTCAGCGCCTCGACACGATGCGCGAGGAGCAGCGAAGCCGCCTCCGCCGGGACCGTTTCGGCTTCGTCTTCCAGTCCGGCCAGCTCGTCCCGGAGCTCACCGCGGAGGAGAACGTCGCGCTGCCGCTCCTTCTCGGCGGAACCCACCGCAAGGCGGCCTTGCGCGGCGCGCGGGCCTGGTTCGAACGGCTCGAACTCGATGGCTTGGAACGTCACCGCGCTGGCGAGATGTCCGGCGGACAGGCACAGCGCGTCGCGCTGGCGCGCGGTCTCGTCGCCCATCCGGACGTGCTGTTTGCGGACGAGCCAACCGGCTCGCTCGACTCGCTCACCGGCGAGCTCGTGATGGGCTTGATGACTGGTGCGGCGCGCGAGGAAGGGACCACCGTCGTCCTCGTCACCCACGAACCCCGCGTCGCCGCCTACGCTGACCGCGAGGTCATCGTGCGCGACGGGCGAGTGACCACCACCGCGACGGTGGCCGGATGATTCGGCTCGGCTTGCGCCTGACGCTCGGAAGTGGACGTGAAGCCGCGCTGCGCGTCCTCGTCACCGCGGCAGCCGTCGCCCTCGGCGTCGGCCTGCTTCTGGCTGCTCTGGCCGGTGTCAACGGGCTACATGCCCAGACCGACCGTGGTGCGTGGCTCGACACCTCGGCGCAGGCGTCACGACCGACCTCGGCATCCGGCCGGCTGTGGTGGCTGTCGGGCACCGACCAGTTCGGCAACCAGGCGATCGACCGGGTCGACGTTGCCGCCGCCGGGCCGGACGCTCCGGTCCCGCCGGGGATTGCGCACCTACCGGGACCGGGCGAGTACGACGCCTCGCCTGCGCTGACGACGCTCTTTAAGTCCGAACCGGCGAACGAGCTTCGTGACCGGTATCCGGGGCGCCAAATCGGGACCATCGGCGCAGCGGCACTGCCGTCCCCGAACTCGCTGATCATCGTCATCGGCCACACCGCGCGCCAGCTCTCGCAGGCACCTGGTGCGGTCGAGGTCGGAGCCATCCAACGCACGCCGGCCAACTGCTACGCCTGCCAGAACACCAGTCGGGAGCGGACCCGTTCTGCAGTTCATTCTGGCCGGCGGAGCCGTCGCGCTCTTGCTGCCAGTGCTGATCTTGATCGCGACCGCGAGCCGGCTGTCGGCCGCGCGGCGCGAGGAGCGCTTCGCCGCGATGCGGCTCGTCGGCGCCACGCCGCGTCAGATTTCTGTGGTCTCCGCGGTGGAGGCAGTGGTCGCGGCGGTCGCGGGCGTCGCAGTCGGCTTCGCGCTCTTCTTCGTCTTCCGGCCGCTGCTCTACCACGTGCCGTTCACCGGAGCGCCCTTCGCTGCAAGGCGACCTCTCGCTGCACTGGATCGACATCGTGCTCGCCGTGATCGGCGTCCCGGTCGCCGCTGTCGTGTCTGCGCGCCTCGCGCTTCGCAGGGTCCAGATATCGCCGCTCGGCGTGAAGCCGGCGAGCGTCGTCCCGCCCACCGCGGATCGTACGGATCATCCCGCTCCTCGCCGGCATCGCCGTGCTCGCGTACTTCGACGCGGCCGGCAAGCCGGGCAGCAATCGGTGGCCAGCTTCTCGAGCTGCTCGTGGGCTTCGTGCTCCTTATCGTGGGGCTGGTTCTCGCCGGACCGTGGTTCACGACCGCGGGTCGCGGCTGATGGCCAACCGGGCAAGCCGTCCTGCTACCCTTCTCGCCGGCCGCCGGCTCCTCGACAATCCCAAGGCGGCGTTCCGGTTCATCAGTGGGCTCGTAATCGCCCTTTTCGTTGCGAGCGCCGCTGATCGGGGCGCTCAGCTCGATCGCCGCTCGTCAGCAGCTCCGGCGGAGGAAGCGCAGGGAAGGACACCCTCGCCGAACCGTTCTGCAGCTTCTCGACGTCGAATTGTCCCGCTTCCGCGCAAGTTCCTTCCGTCCCAGGCCAGGTGCTTGCCGAACTCCGCACCACGCCGGGCGTGCGCGGCGTGACGCTGGTCCACCAGAGCCCATCGCCAAGTTCTTCCGAGGTCCGTTTGGGAATTCGTTCGGGGTCGTCGCGTGCGACCAGCTGGCGCGGACGCCCGCGATCGGCAAGTGCGCTCCGGGCGCGACGGTGGCAAGTATCGGCTACTTCCTTTCGAACCTCCTTGGTCACAACTCGCACGCGTCGTCGACGGTCTGGCCGTCCGCGAACCTGTCGGTGGCGAGCGCCGCGCGTCTTCCCGTTGATGCAGTCGTCGTCGCCACGGACGGGTCGTCCGGCTGCGATCGAACGAGTACGGACGACGCTCGAACGGGCCTTTCCCTTCCAGGGAACTCCGGTCGCAGTCGATGCCTTCGATCCGTCGACCGCGCGCCTTCTCACCATGATCCAGGACATGACCGACGTGGTCATCGTGGCGAGCCTCATCATCGCCGCCTGCAGTCTCGCCGTGAACATCGTCGCCGGGCTGGGCGAGCGGAAGCGCCCGTTCAGCTTGCTCAGGCTCACCGGTGTTCCCACCGCGCTCTTGCATCGTGTCGTCACGCTGGAGAGTGCGCTGCCACTCCTCCTGGTCGCCGCAGTGTCGATCGTGGTCGGCCTCGTGTCGGCTGCCCTGTATCTTCACTCCCAGGTCGGCATCGCGTTCAGCATCCCGGGAATCAGGTACTGGGCGACTGTCGCCGGCGGACTTGCGGCTTCGCTCGCGATCATCGCCTCGACATTCCCGATCCTCAATCGGATCACGGGACCCGAGGTCGCCCGGAATGAGTGAGGCACCGTGTCCGGGTGCGGCCACGCACTTTGGCGTGCGTCCTGCGGGCCCCACCGGCTTGCGCTGGACGCATCTGGTGAACTGAGGACGTGCAGACGGACGAGTACGGCAAGGCTGTCGCCTCGGGGCGCGACAACCGGGACGTGGCCGAGATGACTCGCCGCCACCGCCGGTGCCCCCGTGATGAACCCACGCCCCAGGGCCAGCGATAGGCCGGAAACCCATGCCATTCCGGGCCGGGCTTGTTCAATTCTTGCCGGAAACACCGGCGTGTATTGATGAGAAACGATCAAGAAGGCCGGCCCCCGTCCCCGGGAACCGGCCTGTGACCCGCGCAAACTGGTGGGCGATACTGGGATTGAACCAGTGACCTCTTCGGTGTCAACCGCCATTATCCTTGCTTTCCTTGTCATGGTCAGAGTAGCTTAATAATGGTGTACGCACAGGTCAGAGTGCCGTATCGTATCAATGAGTGTCGGCCAGTGTTGAACACTGGTGGCGGCCCTTGATGTCAGCTTGATGACAAAGAAAGCACCTTCTGGAGGCGTTATGGGGTTCACCCGGGAGCGGACCGGCGGCGACGGGAAGGTGCGCTACACAGCGGTGTACCGGGACCTCAAGGGGCGGGTGCGCTCGGCCGGGACGTTCACCCAGCGGCGCGAGGCCGACCGGGCATGGCAGCGGGCCGAGGCCCGGGTCGCGCAAGGCTACTTAGGCGACCCGGCCCGCGGCCGCCAGACGTTCCGCGAGTACGTGGAGAGGACCTGGCTGCCGAACCACGAGATCGAGGCGAGTACCCGTCAGTCGTATACCTATGTCCTGCGGTGCCGGATCCTGCCGGAGTTCGGGGACATGCGGATGATCGACATCCTGCCCGAGCACGTCCGGGAGTGGGTCGCGGGCATGAAGCGCGGGGGAGTGGCGCCTCCGACGATCAGGTACGCCATGGTGGTGCTGAGCGCGATCTTCACTACGGCCCTAAACGACCAGGTGACGTCGCTGCATCCGTGCAAGGGAGTGAAGACCCCGCCGGTCCCGGCGCAGCCGCGCACGATCATCACCCCGGAGCAGTTCGCGGTCCTGTACGAGTGCCTGCCCGATGAGCAGTCCAAGCTGCTGGTGGAGACCGCCGTGGAGAGCGGCCTGCGCTGGGGCGAGCTGACCGAACTCCGTGTCCGGGACCTGGACTTCCCGACCCGAATGCTGACGGTGAGTCGGGCGGTCGTCCAGGTGGATCCCAAGTTTCACCCAACTGGAACTGGCTCAGGTTCCCGATCACGGTTCTGGCCTTTGACCTGCTGGTTTTGGTGTCTGGCGTGTCTGCTTGATCTTCGAGGTGTAGTCCCGGTTTGCTAGGCGTCACCTTGTCTTCTCAGGTGTGAGGAAGGTGTGCGGGGTGGAAAGGCCGGGGTTGCGGGTGATTGGGGGGAGCCTGGCCGCGGCCGGGGTGCCGGTGGCGGCTGATCCGGTCCGGTTCCAGGAGGAGTGCGTGGAGGCGTACCTGGCGTCGTGGGTGGCCCGCGGGTTCAGCCCGGTGACGATCGAGAACGACACTGGGGTGCTGGAGCGGGTGCTCGGAATGCTGGGCTGCCCGGCGTGGGAGGTCACTGCGGACGACATCGACCGGGTGGCTGGGTCGCTGGCCGCCAGCGGGCTGGCCGCCTCCACCCGCCGGGGGTATGTGCAGGCGTTCAAGGGATTCCACCGGTTCCTGGCCGTCCGGAAGGCCGCCGAGATTGAGGCTGCGTTCGGGATCCGGATCGAGTGCCCGGTGGATGAGTTCAATGCTTCCCGGCATGTCGGGGACGATTCCCCGGCCCAGCTGCCGCCGCCGTCTCATGCGCGGCTGGAAGGATTCTTCTCCTTCTTGAGGGGGCGGATCGCGACTGCCCGCAAGTACGGCCCGGCTGCGCGGGACTACGCATTATTCCGGACCTTGTATCACGCTGGGCTGCGCGCCGATGAGGCCTCGATGCTCGACTGCCCGGATCTGCACTTCGGCCGGGGGCCGTTTGGCAAGCTGCATGTGCGGTTCGGCAAGGGAGCCCGGACGTCGGGGCCGCGGCCTCGGTGGGTGCCGATGCTCGATGGCCTGGACATGCTGCTGGAGTGGTTCTTGCGGGATGTGCGGCCGCGGTTCCCGGACTCGCCGGTTCTGTTCGCTGATGAGTCCGGCGGGCGGCTGCACCGTGGCACGGTCCGTAACCGGCTGCGTTACTTGCTGGAGCTGGAAGGCGCCTCGCCGGGGGACCGGTTCAGCCCGCACGCGCTGCGCCGGGCTTGCGCCACTCACAACTATGAGCGGGGCGTGGACCTGGTGGCGATCCAGCAGATGCTCGGCCATTATGCAGGTGATCTTGTCAAGTTGATCATGCTAGGAGACTGCCTCGTCGAGGCGGGACAGCAGTCCGTCGAAGATTTTCTTGCGCCCGGCCTGGCCCTTGGCGGCAGCGTCGTCGCGCTGCTTTTCGAGGGTGGGACGGAACTCGATGGTGGTCTGGAAGAACGTGCACGATTCGCAGATGGACTCGAAGTGGCAGTCCAGGCCGACGGGGCGGGCGCAGTAGCCGTTGCCGAGCATGCGCTGGTGCATTTCGGCGCGGAGTTTGCGCATCTCGGTGCCCTCGGCGCCGGCGGGCAGGTTCTTCGGGGCGTCGTAGAGGGCCTCGACCTTCTCCGACACCGCGAAGTATTCCTCGGCCACGGTGCGGTTGGCGATGCGGGCATACACCATGGTCATCCGCATCGATCGATGGCCGAGAAGGGCGGCTATAGCCTCAAGGCTCATGCCCCGGTTGATGGCCTGGGTTGCCAGCGTGTGCCTGAGCCTGTGCGGGCTGACGTGGCCGATTCCGGCGGCGCGGGCGGCTTTGGCGACGGCCCGGTCGACGCGGCCCTGCCCGATGCGCTGGCCGTGCTCGGTGAACAGGTAAGGGCTGCGCAGGCTGGCGGGCCGCCCGGCGAGCCAGGCGTCGAGGAGGTCTTTGAGCTGGGGATGCAGCGGGATGTAACGGTCGGTGCGCAGCTTGCCGAGCGGCACGTGGAGCCAGTAGGCGGCGCCGATCTGCACGACGGAGTCGACGGTGAGGTCGAGGAACTCGCCTTTGCGCAGACCGGTGCGGGCCAGGAATTCCACGGCAAGGCGGACGAACGGGTCGGTGTCGGCGCGGGTGGCCTGCAGCAGCTTGGTGAACGCGCCGTCGTTGAGGAAGCGGGGCAGCGGCTCGTCGCGGAGCGGCAGGTCACCGGAGAACACCAGCACCGCGGCGGGGACGTCACCGCCGTCCCACTCGGTGAGCCGCTCGAAGCAGGTGCGCAGGGCGCCGAGGTGCTCGGCGAGGCTGATCTTGGACAGGTTCCCGCCGCGGGCCGATGGCCCGGCCAGGTGCAGCTTGTAGGCCTCGATGTGGCGGCGGCGAAGGCCGGCGACGCACGCGACCTCTGGGGCATTGCCGGCCAGCCAGCAGGCGAACTCGCGCAGCACGCCCTCGACGCGCACCATGGTCGAGGCTCGCAGCGACAGGCGCACCTGGGCTATGTAGCCGGTCAGGGTGGACGCCAGCTGCGGCGGCGCCGATGCCCACTGCGCGGCCCGTTCAGCCGAGCGGTCAGGACTGGTCTTGCGGGGAGCGGTGCCGAGCACGCCGAGGTGGAACAAGGTGGTCTGCAATCCGAACAGTGCCGCGCTGAGCGCCTTTGGGCCGTGGCTGCCGGGCCGGTGACGGCCAATGGCGGCGGTCAGCGCCTGCCTGCCCTCGTCGATGACGGCCTGGGTCACCTGCCCGGGGCCCAGCCCGGCAACTGCGGTCACCTTGGCCAGGGCCGACCATTGCAGGCGGGTCACGATCGGGTCGAAGCCGAGTTCGGCGGAGGTGGCGGCGAAGCGCTCATAGAACGCGCGGTGATGACGGGCGGCGACCTCACCGAGGTAGGGGCGGCAGGCCACCAGGTAATCGGGGCTGGGTCGCAGCCGCCCCGTCACCATCAGCCAGCCGACCACCCGCCGGTCCTTGAGCGGCAGGGCGCACTGGGCTGCCAGCGGCAGGCGGGACCATCCCTCGGGCCCGACCCGGGTGAAGAACATGCGGGCCACCGAGGTGACCGGATGACCAGCGAACATGCCGGCGGCCTGCAGGTCGTTGCGGTAGGCGTTGACCAGGTCCTCGACGGCCGGGCGCCGGGCCGGTGATCCGCTCACCGGCCGGCCTCCCCGACGGGCAGGGCGGCCTGCGCCTCGATTGCCTCCGCCGCCCGCAGGTACTCCTCCTCCAGCCAGCCGTTGGCCAGGTGCAGGTAGAGGCGGGTCGACTCGATCGAGGCGTGACCGGCCTGGGCCTGGATTGCCTCCAGCGCCATGCCCGCTTCCCGCAGCCGGGTGAAACAGGTGTGGCGCAGCTGGTGGCAGGTTGCCCGCTCCAGCCCGGCACGGCTCCGTGCCCCGTCGAGGATCTCATCCAGCCCGGCCGCCGACAGCGGCTCGCCGCGGCGAGCGCCTTTCAGCACCACGAACACCTGCCTGGTCGCAGCCGCTGCGGGCCGTTCGGATTCCAGGTAGGCGCCCACGGCTGCGAAGAACCGCGCCGAGACCGGCACTACCCGCTGACGGCCGCCCTTGCCCTCGGCCACGAACAGCCGCCGCTCGCCGGCGCTGAGGTCCTCCAGCCGCAATCCGAGCACTTCGCAGCGGCGCAGCCCGCCCAGCACCATCGCATCCACCATGGCCCGGTCGCGGTGGGTCCGCAACGCCGCCCGCAGCGCGTCGACCTCGGCAGGCGCGAGCACCCGCGGCAGGGTGCGGGGCGTGCGGATCAGCGGCATCCCGCCCCTGCCACGCCGTGCGCCCGGCCGGCGGGCAGCCAGGCTGGCCGGCACCGGGTTGCGGCGCACGCCCGTGTCCTCCCGGGCGCACAGATACGCATACAGGCCCCGCACGCTCGACAGCCGCCGGGCGATCGTCCGTGCTGCCAGGCCCGCCTCGCCGTCCTCCAGCCGCACGACCCGCTCCCCGCGGCGAGGGGCGCGTTGCGCGGACAAGAAAACGAATACATCCGCAGCAGTCACCACGGCCGGCTCCTTGCCGACGACCTCGAAGAACACCTTCAAGTCGTAGGCCACGGCAAGCCAGGTGTTGGTCCGTGCCCGCGCCGCCACGAACACCAGGTAGTCATCCAGCAGCGGATGCCCGAGCGTGATCTTCCGGATCTCGCCGTCTGCCGCCGAGCGGACCAGGCATGGCATGAACTCCAATGGGTGGTTTCCCTTCCAGCCGGTGACAGACCGCGCTACGCGACCATGTCACTGCCTCTGGATCACCCGCATATAAAACACTGGACATGTCGGGTCCACGATGCGGTATGTCCGGCCGTCGGAGACGTTCATCGAGGATGCGTACCGCCGCGCGGTCTCCGATACGCTCGCCGGGCTGGAGGAGGAGACGGCGGTGCGGATTAGGTGGAGGCTGCGGATGGCCGCCGCTCAGCGGGAAGTGTGGACCGGTGCCCAGTTGCGGCGGCTGCTGGCTGAGCGGGCCGGGCTGGAGATGTCCTCCGCGTCGGTGTCAGCGCTGTTCGCCGGGGAACCCGCGCAGGTGAAGCTGGCCACGCTGGCGGCATTGTGCACCGCGCTGCAGTGCACCCCTGATGACCTGTTCGAGGTGGACACCACGCCAGTGGAACGGCCGCGCCGCGCCGCCTGCGCCGCCCGCGCCGAGGGCCGCCCGGCGGCCGTTCGATGCCGCCGATGTGAGCCGGCTACCCGCACTGCGCCCGGTGCGGCGCACCGGTCAAGTTCCGGAGCGGGACCTGTGCCATGCCTGCTACCGGCAGGCGGCCCGTGACGCGCTGACGCGGCCCTGTCCCCGCTGCGGCCGCGTGCGGCACCTCGCGCCCGGCGGGTACCTGCGCGATCTGCGGCCGCCCTGCCGTGCCCGCCCGGCCAGCCAAGACCATCACCTGCCGGCAGTGCGGCGAGCAGGGGCGCGACGATGGCCACGGCCGGTGCAACCGGTGCAAGCTCGCCGACCCGGACTGGCCCTTCCGGTACGGCGCCTCGACGGCAGCCCGGCTGCCGGACATCCGCGGCTGGTGGCAGGCGCTGACCGAGTTCGCCGCCGCTCGCCACCACCCCGGCGGCGCGGTCGCGATCTTGCGCCAAGCCGGCCGGGTGATGCTCCGGCCGATGCCGCACGCCGGCGCCCCGGCAGATCCCGACGGCGCCACGCGGCCGGACGGGACCTTGGACGCGGCCGGGCGGGCGCTGGAAGGGTTCTTCACCAGCCATTGGGCTGATGACTGCCGGGCGACCAGGCCGGCCGCCGCGCCGCCGCCCGGCGGCAGCGCGTGACCTCGACTCCATCCCCGCCGGGCTCGCCGCCGCGGTCGCCGCGTTCAACGACAGCGCAGCTCGCCGAGCAGGACCGCTCGCGCCGGGCGGGCCGCGGCCCCTCAGCGACGTCACCCTTGAAAGCCGGCTGCGGATCCTCCGCGACCTCGCGGGGCACCTCTCTGCCGCCGGGCCGGATCACCAGCTGGACCGAAGTCACCGCAGCCGACCTGGAAGGCTTCCTCGGCCGCCGCGCCCGCAACCGCCACCAGGAAACCTACGTCCTGCGCCGTTACTTCGCCTGGGCCCGGCAGCGCAAGCTGATCCTCATCGACCCAGCCCGCCCGCTCCGCCTGGGGACCGCAGCCCGGATTCACCGGGACAGTGCTCGACGCCGGCACCCAGCGCATCCTGCTGAGCCGGTGGACCAGCGACGGCAGCGGGCACCCGCACGAGCGGCTAGCCGGGCTGCTCGCCCTGCTCCACGCCTCCTCCAGCGCCGAGATCCGCGGCCTGGCAGCCGCCGGCGCCGGTGGCCCGGACCCGGACGGTCAGCGCTCGCCGGGACGGCCGTTCCCCGTCCCCGCCGACCCCGCGACCTGGGACGCCGTCCAGGCCTGCCTGCGCCACCGTGAGCCAGCTCGCCACCCTCAACCCGCACTTGATCGTCACGAAGGCGACCAGGACAGGCTACCGCTCCCGCTGACGGCACCTACCTCACACGCCTGCTCGCCCCGGCAGGCGTCGCGCCGTCGGCATGTCGGCAGACCAGGATCGCCCAGCTCGTCAACGACCTCGATCCCAAGCTCACCGCCGCCGCGCTCGGCATGCAAGACAGCGGCCTGGTCCGCTACCTCGCCGACAACGTCAACAGGGACCGCCTCCAGCGCACCCCTCGCCGGGCTGACAAACCTGGGCACTGCCGGCGCCACCTGCATACCTTCCCGTGAACCTGTGCGAGTTGGAAAAGGAAAAGGCCGCCCCGACGTGGAAGAAGACCTATGGGTTCCACCCCCCTGGCCGCCTTCGCTGACCACGGCGCCGCAGCGGGCGGGGAAGCGCTGGCCATCATGCTGCGCTCCGGCAACGCCGGCTCGAACACCGCGGCCGAGCACACCGGGGTCACCCGGCTGGCGCTCGCCCAGCTGCCCCGGCGGCTGCGGCGGCGGGTGCTGATCCGCACCGACTCCGGCGGCGGCACCCATGACTTCCTGGCCTGGCTGACCAGCCCATCCCGCCGCCTGCACTACTCCGTAGGCATGACCATCACCGAGGACATGCACCAGGCCATCCTCGGCCTCCCCGACCGGGTCTGGGAACCTGCGTATGACGCGGGCGGCGAAGTGCGGCGGGGCGTGTGGGTCGCGGAGCTCACCGGCCTGCTGGATCTCTCATCCTGGCCAGCAGGGATACGGGTGATCGTCCGCAAGGAACGCCCCCACCCCGGCGCGCAGCTGCGCTTCACCGACATTGACGGGCACCGCGTCACCTGCTTCGCCACCGACACCACCACCGGCCAGCTCGCTGACCTGGAACTACGCCACCGCCGCCGCGCCCGGTGCGAAGACCGGATCCGGTGCGCGAAGGACACCGGCCTGCGTAACCTCCCGCTGCACGGCTTCGGCCAGAACCAGATCTGGTGCGAGCTGGTGGCGATGGCCTGCGAACTCCTGGCCTGGATGCAGATGCTCGCCCTGGACGGCCCCGCCCGCGCCTGGGAACCCAAACGGCTGCGGCTGCGCCTGTTCACCGCCGCCGGACGGCTGGTGCGCGGCGGCCGCCGCCTGCGGCTGCGCCTCGCCACGACCTGGCCCTGGGCCACACAGATCACTACCGCGATCACCCGCCTGCAGGCCCTCGCCCCCAGCTGACCAGCCGGAATAACCCCGGCCACCAGGAAAGGAGACCCGCGGGCCCGTGGAACCCCGCCCACCCGGCGCGACAGCCGGGCCGCTCTCCACGGCCGGATGCGAAATCAGCGACCAGCCATAGCCTCAGCTGACCACATCAAGATCGAGAAACATCGAGGCTAGGCCAACATAGTGCAGACTAGAATGAAACGGTGGGAAGCCGGACAGCCGTGGTGCTTTACGTGCTCGCGATGGTAGCCGTCGTGGTCGGCGTGGACGTCCTGTTCTTCAGGCACCACTTCTGGGGTCGGCTGATCGTGAACGTCGGAATTGTCCTGGTATTTGCGGCGTTCTATTTGAGGTTCCTGAAGCGTCCATGAGCGCAGCCGCGTAGCGTCGCCGACGACGTAGCTGAGCTCGTCCACGCCCCGGCGCTCGCCGCCGCCTCGATCGCGGTCGGCACGTAGTCGATGCCTACGACCTCCCACCCGTCTGCGCCGGCTCGGGGGTGTACTGGCGGCGGCCGCAGCCGAGGTCAAGCGCACGGCCGAGGGGGCGGAGCGCTCCGTTTCCCGGCGAGCGACCTCATCCTGAACGACCGGATCCCCAGCGGGCACAGCCTGCCAGCGCCCGCGACATTGGTCGGCCACGCCTCGGTAGCGACCGTCAGCTGCGAACGCGGGGAGAGCCGGGATAGATGTTCACCGCCCCCGGTGCCCATATCCAGCAATGGCATCGGCCGCTGCCGCCCGACGGGCAACCTCGCGACGATAGCTCCATGGCAGCCTGCCCGAGGTCGACCACGCCGCGCACCACAGCGGCAGATGCGCGCATTCTCGCGGCAAGGTCGCGATGGATACTTATGCAGAAAGGCCGACTGCTCAGCAGCCGAACCAGGGGATCGCGGCGACCGCAGGCGGGGATGACAGGTACAGTGCCGCGCAGATGAATCGATCTGCACCGTAGCGAGCTAAATTGGAGCGGTTCATCTGCATCGTCGTGTCAACATCCTCGGTGCAAGCGGCCCAGGATCTATCGCCAATTCTGGATTGCTCGGCCGAGGGTCTCGCTCACCTCGGTCCTCAGGACAGGGGCTAGGGACGCCGCTGTGACCTTGCCGGAACTGAGGCGATCGGTTGCGTGAAAGCAATTCCAAAAACGGACCAGTCCGTCCTCACCGTCAGCGCCGAACATCCTTGCTGCGAGTCGCTGCCACCGGTATTGGTACCAGACGTAGTTCAGCGGGCTCATCGGCTGGTCACCGCCCGTGTAGTGGGCTTCGAGCCCCTCTAGCGTGCTGTAACCCTCGGCGCGCATCCGAGCGCCGAGGCGCCGGCTCTGCGCGCCCACTGTGGAGAGCACCTCAAGCGTGTTCAGACTTTCCGGCTGCCTCGTTGCGACGAACGCGTGAAGGGCCAGGTTGGCGAAGATCTCACCCAACCAGAAGGTCGGCAACCTGAGATCCCCGAGCATCTCGAAGGCGTGGCCGAGCTCATGGATCGTGACGAGGTCAAAGAATGGCTGCAGATCCAAGCCATCTGCGCCGTCAGGGTATGTCGCAAGCAATCGCGTATAACCGCGCGGCGACGCGTCGCGAATGTCCTGTCCCATCGCGATCCAGAAATCTCCGCTTCCCGCGGGCATCACCACGATGCCGGGACGAATCTGACCATCGTCATCGTTAAAGAATGGCAGCCCGTACGGTTGCCTGCTCTCCCAGTCCGCCTGGTCGGCCACGATGACGGCGATGTCGGGCTCGACTCCTGAAAACAGGCGACTGAAGTAGCCGTAGGCGTTCGCGGCGACATCGGCAGCGGCACACGCGCGTACCAGCGATCCATCGCTGTAACGCACCTCAAACGGATAGCCGCCTAGGTGAGCGAGCCCTGATCCCAGCGCCATCTATCGAAGCGTAGCGGTCAACAGGAGCCTGGATGGACTGCATTCAGCGCTGCTGTTGGTCGTCGCAGGCTTCCCGAAGCTGATCTCGACGCTCGCTCGCCGATGCCCCCGGCCGCACCCGCATCCGGGCGTCCACGATCCCCGGGTCATAATTCGTAGTAACCACAGCCTTGAACGCGCAGCGGCAGACCAGCTCCTGCACTGGCGTCCAGGACCGCCCTGACTCCGGGTCGGTCCGGACCCGTAGCACCCTCCGCAGCACCGCCAGGTACGCACCCGGGCCCAGGCTGCGACGCACGATCTCGACAGCTGCTTCCGGGCTGGACGAGGCCAGCGCCCGGCAGGTCGCGGCCTGCTTATCAGTTAGCCGCCCAGACGCCGCCTCTACCAGCTCTCCGATCAGCCCGTTCCACAGCGGATGCAGTGGCGCCGACACCCCCGCGCCCAGGAACGCCACCGCCTCACCCGAGGCCAGATACTCGCGCAGCGCTTCCAGGCCCGGGCCATTCACCCGGCCCAGCTCTTCCGCGTGCGCAGCCGGCAACCTACTCAGATAGCTAGCCCCAAGGTCCCCCCTCACACACCCGATCCTGCCGCATTATCGTAGCTACCACCAGGCGATGGGCCAAAGCCCACATTGCCGCAGATACGATGCCATCTGATCCAACGCTGACTCACACCACGCGGATAGCCAAGACAGCTCCGCTGACCCCATCGGGAGACCCGTGGGCCGTCCATTCTCCGGTCGCGCCGGGTCAGTATTCACGTGCCGCCTACACGGACCACCGCTTCAACAAAAATGGCCACAGAATGACGCAGCTCACGGCTTGTAGTTGCTGTAGGGGCCTCCGACCCGGTCGTAGGTGTTTCCCAGCTCGTCCTGGGTGATCTTGACGGCTCCGTCATCGGCGGTGAGGACAAGGTCCTGGTCGAGCAGCACGGCCCGGAACTTCCAGCCCGGCGCGGGCTGCAGGCGGCTGCCGAGGTCTTTGAGGCTCTCGTAGGTCTGGTGGGGGTCGACGATGAGGCTGGCCGACTTCATGCACCAGGTATCGCCGTCGGGATCATCCAGGAGGAAGGCAGGCGAGCCCTTGCTGATGCCAAGCTGGGTGTCGCGTTTGCCGCTGATCTCCTTGTAGGCGACGCTCTCGTGCTTGCGCATCTCCTTGGGCACATCCAGCCACATCACCCACCGTGCTTTCAGCCCGCTGAAGTCACGCTCCCCGCCGACCATGACCTCGACCCAGTCCAGGGTCCACATCCTCGGGCCGTTCTTGAACGCGCCGAGGAGGTCATAGGCCTCCTTCAGGTCTTCGACATCGACCTTGTCCAGCACGGCCTGCGGGCTGGTGTCTCCGGTCCCGGCGGGGTCGTTGAGCCCGATCGTGTTGTAGACCCCGCCGACTAGGTGGTGGGTGATCGCGTGGCCGCCGATCAGGAAGATCTCGGTGTACCGCTGGCCGCGGACGTCCTCAAAGCGCATGAGCTTGGCGCCTTCGTCATCTTGGGGCAGCTTGGCAGACAGCTTCATGACCCCTACTCCTCTCCTATCGACTCACCGATGTTCGTCACCAGTGAGAGCTTGCAGGTGCCGCCGGGCCCGCGCCCGGCGGCGGCCCAGTAGATCGGTGCCGTGAGGCTGAACGGCCCACTCGCGGGCGCGGGCAGCCACTTCGGCTCTCCGCCCTGGCAGCGTGTGGCTGGCGGTCAGGCTGGCCTGATGGTCAGGTCACCGGGGTGATGCCCGGGCATTCCCACTTGGCCTCGATTACCGCAGGCTGAGGCAGGTACATCCGCAAGATCACAAACCATGGGTGCTCGGCGGAGGTGGGCAGCCAGTTCGGTTCCCGCTCCTTGCCGGGCGAGCCGGGCTGCAGGTAGATGGTCAGCCCGCCGTCTGGGTCCTGCGTCAGCCCGGGGGTCCGGTCGCCGACCGAGTAGCGGCCGGCGGGGTTGGGGATCAGGTTCATGTCTTGCTCGGTGTAGGCGGCCAGCGACCAGAACGAGTCCACCGGGGGAAGCTCGTCGGCGCCGAAATGCAGCTCGTAGCGGCCCTGGGGGGACAGTTTCGCGCCGTGCGCGTCGCTGAAGTTGACCAGGTAGACCGCTTCAGCCGGGTCGTTGGCGGTGATGCCGGCCAGGGACTGGTCGGCGGCGCGCCGCAGGAAGTCATCACCGAAACGCCCTTCGGCGGCCGGGGGGTAGCGCCAGCCGTTAACCAGGGTGGCCCAATCCCCGCTGAGGAACTGCTGCTGGAGCAGCGCCATCCCGGTCATGGCCGCGCGGGTCAGGCCCTGCTTGACCGCCTCAGGCTGGGCCTCGACGTCGAGGCCGGGCCCGATGCCGAGGCGGGCGAACTGGCCCAGAAGCACGGCGTGATGGGTCGGCGGGGGGTTTTCGGCCAGCATCGCATTGAGCGTCTTCCACGGCCCCAGCGGATCTTGTGCCGCCTCGGCCGGCGCGTACACGTCGCGTCGCTCGGGCACTGTGGCGCCGGGCTTGCCCCACAGGCTCTGCGGGGTGAGCCGGTACTGCGCCTGCAGCGCGTGCACGTTCGCCAGGTCCGCGTCACCATCGACCAGGGTGCGGCCCAGCAGCAGGACCCACGGGGTTGGCGCGGGACGCGTCGCCTGCACCCCGGGCGGCAGTTCCCCCTGCCAGCCCGGCCCGCAGATGGCGAAATCCCCGGCCTTGCTGCCGGTGGTGCGCTGCCCGACGTAGTCGAAGTTGTCGGAGGTGAACCCCATCAGCTCGAAGGTGAAGTACCGGTCGGCCATGTCCGGGTGGGACAAGATGACCGGTTCCTCGCTGAGGTCCAGCCAGGCCAGCGAATACAGCGTGTCGTTGTTCGGGCAACCACCGTCCCGGTAGGCCGCATCCATCACGCGTGCGGCATGCCAGAAATTGTTGACCGCGGCATAGGGGACGACGGCCGGGTCCCGGGCCTGGGTCACCCAGTCATGGCGGAGCTTGGCGTTGTAGACATACGGGAAGCCGTAGATGAACGCCTGCATCCCGGTGGTGTAGGCGTATTCCGCCTTCCAGTTCAACTGTGCCATGTCCCTATCCCTCACTGATGGAAGCCAACGCCGGACCGCTCCTGCGAGCGCGGCCGGCCTGATCGTCTGACTCACGGTCACCGGATCAGTCCAGGCCTGCGACGGCGGTCTTGCCGGTCATCACGCCGGTTATCCGTGTCATCGACGCTGCCGTACTGGGTCGTTCTGCGCACCACCCAGGCATCACCCCGGGAAGGGTGATCCGCGGGTGGTCTGATGACAGCCCGATGCGCCGCCGCTGTTCGCGCGGCTGGCCCACGCATGCCTCAAGCGTGTTGATTCGCACCGCGGGCGCGGCGCCCGGGGATCATCTTGCGCGGCGTCGTTCAGCGTGGTTGTCAGCTCGCCTTCCCTGTCAGGGTCCGGCGATGGCGCCCGGTCTTTCTCCCGCACGGACGGCCAGCCTGCACTGGGCATTCCAGGTCTCAGCACACCCTGGTGTGACCAGCGGCCACTCCTCCAACCGGCAGAGCCGCGCACCCGGGTCTCCCGGGAGCATTCTGTGCCGCCACCGCGTCGCGCGGCTGGTGGTGAGCCGGGGCCATCAGCTGGCTCTGGTCGGACAGACTGTCTTCGGTCCGAGGGCTATCCCCCGTGACCTGGGACGGGAGCCCCTCGCGGGCAGGTGCCGCCAGGTTCACCCTGCCGCGGGTGATGGTAGGTGATGCCCGGGCGCCACCCCCAGCCGATACTGGGTGCGACCGCCCGCCCACATACGAAAGCAGGGTGAGGTGACGAAACGTTCCTGCGTATATGAGCTCAAGATCCGTGGAGTCGCGAGCGACCTCGTACGGGCCGAGTTCGATGACGTGGAGCTGTGGGAGGCCCCGGGGGCTACTTGGCTGCGAACCGGTGAGGCCGATACCGCGGCGCTGTATGGGCTGATCAAGCGCATCGAGACGCTCGGGCTGGTCCTGCTCAAGGTGGACGAAGTCGGCGCCGGCGAAGCAGACCACCCGGTTCCGCTGTAGCTGCCGGCTGGGACGCGGAAGGTGAGCAGCGGGGCGGGCCAGGGGAGTCCCGGGATGGATGAGATCACGGACCAGAACCAGCCAGTCAGCTGCTGCACTATTTCGGCCTGTGCCGGACCTGGGCGCAAGGCCCCTACAGCAGGCCTGCTGCTGCCCTAACCATCATGACCACTCCCCCTCCGGCGCCACGGCGACGTGAGGCCCGCGATACGACCGATCTTGACCTCATCGACCCGGCCACGTTTCGTCCTGGCAAACGCCGGGCAAACTCTGACGCACGTCACCTGCCCCCGCGTGCGTGGCGCTCACGCCCACTCGGCTGCGGATGATGCCCGGGCATCAGCCAGGGATCACCCGCGGCAGGGTGAACGTAGCGGCCCCTCGCCGGGGGGAGGGTGTCGCGATCCAGGTCGCCCGGGGGGGGGCGATGCCATGCAGACCGAGGACAGCATCCCGGTCCTGAGCCAGCCGATCGCTGTGCCCCGGGCCACCGGGGCGAGGGTGCAGCGCGCTGCCCTGCTCCGGAAGCTCGAGTCTGCTGGCGAGCCCCTGGTGCTCGTCGTGGCCCCCTCCGGCTTCGGCAAGACCAGCCTGCTCGCACAGTGGGCCACCACGACGGACGCGCAGGTTGCCTGGCTGTCCTGCGATGAAATCGACGAGGACCCCGCGCATTTCTGGTCCCGGCTCACCGCCAGCCTCACCGCGCGGTGGCCTGACATGGGCAGTGACGCGGCGCTCATCCTGGAACGGCCTTCATGGGATGGCACGGAGCTGGTGGACTCACTTGCCCGCGACCTGGCGGAACTGCCCGCCGCTGCCGCAGTCGTCATCGACGACGCTCAGTTCGCGGAAGCATCGCAGCGCACGCTGGCCAGCCTGGCCCAGCATCTGCCGGCCCATATCCGACTGCTGGTAGCCAGCCAGCACAACCCGGTGTTCTCCACATCCCGGCTCCGGCTGGCGGGGGTTATCAGTGAGGTGCGCGCTGATGATCTCGCGTTCACCCAGATCGAGGTCGAGCAGTTGCTCGAACTGGCGGGCCTGGGCCGTGAACTCATAGATGGCCGGCGGCTGCGCTCCCTCACCGAGGGCTGGCCCGCCGGGCTCCAGATGGCCGTCCTGGCGATGCGCGCCGGAGGCGATCCGAACGAGGTGATCGACGCCTTGGCGTCGACGACTCAGGAGGCGAGTGACTACCTGGCCAACGAGGTCATGAACCGGCTGCCACCCGGCCTGGTTGCCTTCTTGATGGATATCTGCGTCCTCGACGAGTTCGACCCCCAGCTCTGCCAGGCCCTCAGCGGCCAGGATGACGCCCGCGGGCTCCTTGACCGCGTAGTCGCTGACGACCTGTTCATCTACCAGGTTGACCACGCTGGCGAACGGTTCCGCTTCCACCAGATGTTCGCGGCCT
The DNA here is from genome assembly GCA_963767385.1 of uncultured Actinomycetes bacterium. Lineage (GTDB taxonomy): Bacteria > Actinomycetota > Actinomycetes > Streptosporangiales > Streptosporangiaceae > RYN-230. The sequence continues at coordinate 24,307 of CAVYEA010000026.1, forward strand.
ACCTGCGGGCGCGGCTGAAGTCCCTCGGCGGCACGCAGTTCCGGGACGCGCACCTGCGGGCTGCAGCAGCCCTGAGGGAGCGAGGGGACCGGCTAGCGGCGATGCGTCATGCGATGGCGGCGGTCAACATGCAGCTGGCCGCGGCTATCTTGGTCGACTCCATGTTCACCGTCCTGGACGTCACCCACGCGCAAGAGGCCAAGGCGGTCGCCCGGGCATGGCTGGCCAAGTTCGGCCACGCTGCGGCGGAAGCCGACCCTGAGCTGCTGCTCCAGTTCGTGTTCCTGCTGGCTGCAGCCGGGCACCGGGAGGCGGGAGGCTGGCTCACGAAGGTGGACCAGGCGCACCCGAGCCCGCCGCCGCGCGTGGATGCCCTGGCGCATGCCGTCTGGGCGGCCTACCACTACAACCGGGGCAGCGTGCATCTTGCCCTGCAGCACAACAGGCTGGCCCGCCAGGCGGTCAGCGCTGCGGCCGGGCAGGGTCCGCTGTTCCCGATGCTCACCGAGCTGCCCCTGCAGGAAGCCGGAGCGCACCTGCTGGCCGGCGACCTTCCGGCGGCGGCCTCCGCCCTCCAGCGCGGTACCGCACCCCTGTCGGCACCGATTGTGGATGAGTTCCGGTCACCTGCCGCTGCGGCCTGGGTGACATTCCTCCAAGGCGACCTTGTCTCAGCCGGCGCGGCGCTAGACCGGATTGCCGGGGCTGCCGCGGAATACCACGCCGTGGCGCACGGGGTGGGGCGGATCCTCGCCAGCCTGACCCAGGCCGGGATTCGCCTGGAACGGCGCGAACACGAGCCCGCCGCGGCCGTGCTGGCCGCAGCGCGGGCGGCGGCACGGATCAACGGCCGCCCAGCCCTCCAGGCCATGGTCGACACCTGGATCGCCCGGCTGGCCACCGCTCAGGGGGACCGGGCGGGCGCGCTGGCGTCCCTGGCCCAAGCACGCCTGGCCCTCACCGCACCCGACGACAGTGTCCGGGCACAGTTCGCACTCGAGGAGTTCCGCGTCGCGCTCGCCCTGGCGCGTGCCGAAGCGGGCGATCTGCTCCCGCAGCTGCCGGCCAACACCGCCTCAGGGCTGCTCCAGGCCCGGCTGCATGTCCTGCGGCGGGAATGGGCGAAGGCCGGGCAGATCTTGGACGAAGTGAAGCCTGTCACTATCCGTGAACGGGTGGAATGGGGGGTCCTCCGCAGCCTGGCAGCTCAAGCGCCCGACCTCGCCCGGGCCCACGGCTACCTGCGGACAGCCCTGGCGCTGGCCGAACCCCACGGGTACCTGGCCACCATCCTCGAACAGGGACCCGGCATCACCGCCTTGCTCCGTTCCCTGCCAGCCGGCACCGATCTCAAGCCCTATGTTGATGAGCTGTCGGTACGCGCGGAGGCGTCCGCGGCCTCAGCCAAGGGCATGGCCGGACTGCCGCCCGGCGGGCTCCTGAGCGACCGTGAACTGACGGTGCTCCGGCTGCTGGCGAGCCGGCTCACCACCACCGAGATCGCCGGCGCGCTGTTCGTGTCTCCCAACACCCTGAAGTCGCACATGAAAAGCATCTACCGCAAGCTAGACGTCAGCTCCAGGGCGGACGCGGTCGGCGAAGGTGAGGCCCGTGGGCTGATCTGACCGGGCGGCACCCGCCAGCGGCCGGAAGCCCACCGCTGAATGGCTCGCTCTGGCGCCCGCCGGAGCGGGCGCACTGATCCCGGCTGCCGGCGAACACCGCCTCAGGACTGCTGCAGGCCCGGCTGGAATGCCCGGCGGTGGCTGGCCGTCCGTGCGGGAGAAAGACCGGGCGCCATCGCCGGACCCTGACAGGGAAGGCGAGCTGACAACCACGCTGAACGACGCCGCGCAAGATGATCCCCGGGCGCCGCGCCCGCGGTGCGAATCAACACGCTTGAGGCATGCGTGGGCCAGCCGCGCGAACAGCGGCGGCGCATCGGGCTGTCATCAGACCACCCGCGGATCACCCTTCCCGGGGTGATGCCTGGGTGGTGCGCAGAACGGCCCACTGCGGCAGCGTCGATGGTGCCGACGCTGCCGTCCGGCAGCAGGTAAGAGCGTTCCGCACGGAACGCGGAGAGGAGGCGGCCATGTCCGCCCTCTGGTGGATCTTGATTGCCATCATCTGGATCGCGATCGCGTTCTGGCCCGCGCGTGTCGCCGGCCGGAAGGGCCACAGCTTCATCGGGTACTTCATCTTCAGCCTGTTCTTCTTCCCGGCCGCGATCATCGTCGCCTACCTCGTCCAGGACCGGACCCATATCCCGGGTGGGGCTACGACAGCTGTCAGCTAGGGCTGAGTGCCGGGCCTGGCAGTTCGCCAGACCTCGTGGGGCGGCCTACCTCTGGGGAAGTGAAGCAGATGTCCACCGATACTGCGGGGCATCCGCACATTAAACGGGCCGCGGTGACCCCGCGCGAGTCAGCCGGGCCTGGGCCTCGGTCGTCGGGGAAGAGCAGCGGACGCCATGTGATCATGGGCGTGATCGGGCTCACTGCGGTGGCAGGCCTTGGACGGGCCAGCCAGACTCGCTCGTTCGCGCGGCTAGCTGCCTGGGACAAAGGGCGGAATCTGAATGGACGCCGCCTGGCCAGAACTCGCCGAGCCTAGAGGCCAGGTCACCACGGCAATTGCCGTGAGGTGGCACTCCGAGCATGACCGCCACCATGGCGGCCCCAGAGTCCGATGAGAGGGGAAGGTGACCTGTGTCCGGCACCAGCGGAAGTGAGGGGCAGGTGCCCGCGAGTGAGGGCCCTGGCCCCGGTGAGCATCCGGGACGTCAAGCCGCGCGCGCCGATGTGGCCCGCGCGGGCGGGCGGCCGCGGCGGGCCCGCCGCCGGCGGTTCAGTTGGCGGACGCTGGCCGCGGTGCTGCTGATCACCGTCGGGTGCGTGCTGGCGCCGGTGTCCGTGCTGGCGGTGTGGACGGCGAACCAGGTTTCCGACACCAGCACCTATGTCGCCAACGTGGCGCCGCTGATCAAGGACCCGGCGATCCAGGATGCCCTCACCAGCAAGCTCACCAGCGAGATCGTCACCAAGATCGATGTGAAAGGGCGGGCGGATCAGGCCGCCGCCGAACTGTCGCAGAAGGGCTTCACCCGGGCAGGCGGGCTGCTGAGGGGCGTCTCCGGGTCACTCGCCAGCGGGGTGCAAGGATTCGTGCACAGCCGCATCCACAAGATCATCACCGGCCCGCGGATGGCGGGCGCGTGGATCCAGGTGAACCGGGTGGCGCACCAGGCGCTCGTCGCGGCGCTGTCGGGCCGCGGCAGCCCGAACGGCGCTGTCGGTGTCAGCGGCGGCCAGGTCACCCTCGACCTGGCGCCGCTGATCGCCGTCGCCAGGCAGGACCTCGTCGCGCGCGGGCTGACGATCGCAGCCAAGATCCCCGTCGTGCACGCCACGTTCCCGCTGTTCCCGTCCAAGAACCTGGCCAGGGCACAGGGCCTCTACCGGCTCATCAACGACCTGAAAATCGTGCTGCCCATCATGACCCTGGCGCTGCTCGGCCTCGGCGTGGCCGCCGCCCGGCGCCACCGGCGGGCGCTGACCGGCGCCGCGCTCGGGTTCGCCGCGTCCATGCTGGCACTCGGCGCCGGCCTGGCGATCGCCCGGGCCATCTACCTGAGCAGCGTGCCCGCCAGCGCGCCCGCGGACGCGGCCGCCGCCGCCTTCGACATCCTGGTCCGGTTCATCAAGACCGCGCTCCGCACCCTGCTCGTGGCAGGCCTGCTCGTGGCCGCCGGCGCGTTCTTCACCGGGCCATCCAGGGCGGCGGTGGCGACCCGCTCAGCGTTTTCCTCCGGCCTCGGCTCGCTGCGCCGCAGCGGCGAAACCGCCGGCCTGTCCACCGGCCCGGCCGGCACCTGGACCTACGCGCACCGGCACGCGCTGCGCATCACGGCAGTCGCGCTGGCCGCCCTCATCTTCGTCTTCTGGGGCCAGCCAACCACCACAGTGACCATCGTCATCGCCGTCCTGCTGCTACTGGCCCTCGGCCTCATCGAACTGATCGGCAGGCCCCCACCGCACGACGTGCCAGCGCCCCCTGCGCCAGCGGGGTGAACAGTGTCCAGCGCCGACGGCCACGGCCATGACAGGTCTCACATGACTGGCCCCACGAAAACCGAGCATCAGGGCCTTGTGCGCCGGGCCTATGCGGCCGTGCGGTTCCCACCGCCCGTCGATGACCCGCTTTTTTCCACCAGGGCACAGGCCGCCTCCTACCTCGGCGCGTGGGGGCTCACCGTCACCCACCTCATCCTCTGGCTCCTCATCGCCATCGGGCTCTTGACCTCCGAGGCGCTCGTCATCGGCGTTTCGGTCCTCTCCTTCATCGCGACCTGTCTGTTCATTGGGATGGTGATTGCTGCCCACCACCGGCTCCGGCTCTACCACGGCGGCACCACCCGGCACATGGTCACGGTGTGGTGGCGGGGCCCCTGGGATCCTGTCGGCAGGCTGGTCTGGCTGCCGGTACGGCTCCCAGCCGCCTGGCACGCACTCCGCCATCCGACGAGCCCACCTGGCAACCAGGACCGGCCGCTGACGACCTAACGACAGGGTGACGTCGCGCCAGCAGCCGTGGTGGCAGCCGATGCGCTGGCGGGTGCCGACGCAGCGGAATCCGGCTCGCAAGTGGAGTCGGAGGGAGGGCCTGTTCTGGGGAAGACTCCGGTCTGGATGGTCCAGGGCGGTTTCCACTGGTCGAAGGGTGCCCCAGGCGAAGGCAGGGGTACTGAAGCTGGCGTCCCCGGTATCCAGCCGGGCCTGCTAGGCGGCGAGCATTCGGCCTGCCTCGCTCGCATGGGCCGGACCAGGATGCCGGGAGGCGCCTTCGTGCCTATGCGGGCCTGGTGGCCTGGATGATGGCTGAGTGCAGGCCCGGCTCGGTGTCCTGGGCGATGGTGATCTGGATGCTGGTGAATCCGCTGGCCAGTAGCAAGCTGCGGTACTCACTGGCGGTGAGGGTCCCGGTGGTGCAGCCGGTTCGCTGTTCCGCTTCCACCCGCTCTACCGGGTCAAGGCCATCGTCGGCGATGACATCGCTGATCCCGAGGCGGCCGCCGGGGCGGAGCACCCGGAATGTCTCGGCCAGTACGCGGGGCTTGTCGGCGGACAGGTTGATCACGCAGTTGGAGATGACGACATCGGCATGGCCGTCGGGTAGCGGTATGTCCTCGATATGGCCGTGCAGGAACTCCGCATTGGTGATGCCGGCCTGCGCGGCGTTTTCCCGGGCCAGGGCGATCATGTCCGGTGAGCCGTCCAGGCCATACGCTGTCCCTCCTGGTGAGACGCGGCGGGCCGACAGCAGAACGTCGATGCCGCCGCCGGAACCGAGGTCCAGCACGGTCTCCCCGGGGTGCAACTCGGCGACGGCCACCGGGTTGCCGCAGCCGAGGCTGGCGCGCACCGCGCCATCGGGCAGTTCGCTGGTGTCGGCGTAACCGGCGGCACCGAAGCAGCCTGCCGCGAAGGGGCCCGGATCGCAGTCGGTGACCTGCTGCCCGGCGCGTGCAGCCTGGGCGAGGCCGGAGTAGCGGGCGGTGACGGCCGCCCGGATCTGCTCGTGATCTGGGGTATGGCTGGGTGCCATGGTCTCCTCCACGAGGCGAGTCAGCGCGCGGAGCTAGGCGGGGCGGGTGATGGCTGCCCCATGACCAGATCCGCGGCGGTGGGGAAACACTCCACGCAGGTGTCGTTGATCCGGTACAGCCGGGCGGTCCCGCGGTCTTCGGCCAGGACGAACCCGACCGCGGCGAGCTGCTTCAGGTGGGCGGACACGGTGGACTGCCCGACGGGGACGGCCGCGACGATCTGCTTGACGGTCATCGGCTCGCCGCTGCGGGCCAGCAGCGAGACGATCTGCACCCGGGTCCCGTCGGCCAGCGCCTTGAACCAGGACGCGTAGGTGTCGGCGTCAGCGCGGTGGAGTGGTTCTGCGTCCTTCATCGTTAATCGACGATAAGCGATGAAGATGCCGGGCGCAATGGCCTGACGCCCGTGCTCCGCTGGGGCAGGGACCTGGCGTGTCAGCGCTGGTGGGTCAGGGGACGGGATAGCCGATCAGGGCGCCGAGGCTGGCCAGTGCCTGGGCCCGGGCTCGGTAGTAGACCCAGACGCCGCGCTTTTCCCGGTCCAGCAGGCCGCTTTCGTGCAGCACCTTGAGGTGGTGGCTGATCGTCGGCTGGGACAGGTCGAACGCGCCGGCCAGGTCACACACGCAGGCCTCGCCGCCAGGATGGGAGGCCACCAGGGACATCAGCCGGAGCCTGACGGGATCGGCGAGTGCCTTCAGCAGCGGCGCGACCTGCTCGGCCTGGCCCGGGGACAGTGCCCTTTGCGACAGCGGCGCGCAGCACGCCACCGGGTCGCCCTGCCCGGCAGGCAGGAGTACCTGTGACCCGGGTTCGCAGCACGCGGCCGCCCGGGACGGGCTGAGCAGCAAATCAGACTTCGACATATATCTATATTGACAGAGCCCGATGTCTCATGGCAAGCTCGGCCTCGGCACCAGACATAGACAATTATCGAAGTCTTAGCTCAGGAGGTTCCCATGTCCCGTCTGCAGCTCGCCCTCAACGTCAACGACATCGAAGAGGCGGTCGCGTTCTACAGCAAGCTGTTCGGCACCGAACCGGCCAAGACCCGGCCCGGTTACGCCAACTTCGCCATCGCCGAGCCGCCGCTGAAGCTGGTCCTGCTGGAGAACCCTGGCCAGGGCGGCACCCTCAACCACCTCGGCATCGAGGTCCCCGACACCGACGCTGTCGACGCGGTGCAAGCCCGGCTGACCGGGACCGGCGTGGCCTCGGTCGATGAGCGGGACACGACGTGCTGTTACGCCAGGCAGGACAAGTTCTGGGTTGAGGGCGCACCCGACGGGGCGGCCTGGGAGGTCTACACCGTCCTGGCCGACAGCCAGACCTTCTACGACCACGACCACAGCGGCCCGGAGTGCTGCGGCGCCGACACCAGCGAAGCCGACGCCGGGCATTCGGCCGAGGCGGGCGCGTCCGCGGCGAAGTGCTGCTAGCGCCCTGGCGCTCTCCCGGGCCAGGACAAGTCACCGCTGCGGGTCCGGCGGATCATCCGCCGGACCCGGCGGTTTTCCTGCAAGCGTCCGCCGATGACTGGCGGGATCTTCAGCCCGTCAGGACCGCCCGCAGAGCCCGGGCGGTGAAGGTGAGGCGGGCGGCGCTGGCCGCGGAGGCCAGGACCACTGGCCAGATCAGGACCGGAATGGCGAGCGCGACAGCGATGAGCATGACGCCGTCGAGCACGGTGATGCCCACGCATGCCACGGCTCCTGCGCGGCGGGCTGATAGGTACCGCCGTCCGAACGCTGCGGCGGCGAGCAAGCCAATCACGGTAATCAGCGCTACACCGAATAGGAGGCGGCCTGCGCCGGGCACTGGCCAGGTCCAGGCCCGGCTGGTGATCAGTGCTGCCGCCCAGCACCCGCCGACCACCGGGCCGGCGGCCAGCAGCCTGCGCGCAGCGTGCCGGGCGGGGCTAAGCCGAGTGAAAGCGGCGATGACTACCTGCGGCTCACCGAACTCAGCCAGGGCGGCACCGGCAGCGGCATCTGGGTTCAGTCCCTGCTTCACGTAGTGCTGCTGCGTCTGGTCGAGCCCGTCGGCCAGCTCCTCGATGACCGGCGCGGGCAGTTGCGCGGACAGGACCGTAAGGTAGTCCGTGATCAGGCTGGTCTGGGGCATGGCCTGCCCTCCAGAGCGGCGCTGATCATGGCGGCGAAATCCTGCCAGTCGGCTCGTTTGCCTGATAGCGCCCGTGCTCCCGCGGATGTCAGCCGGTACTCACGCCGTCGGCGCCCGGCCACCACCGACCAGGATCCCGTGATCAGCCCGGCCTGTTCTAGACGGTGCAGCGCCGGGTAGATCGTCCCGGTCGGCAGGTCCAGCCGTCCGCCCGTGGTCTCGCGCAGTGCCTCGATCACCGCGTAACCGTGACCCGGGGCCTCCTCCAGGGCGGCGAGCAACAGCGCGTCCAGGTGGCCCTTCAGCTCCTCGCCCCGCATAGGTAGGAACACTACGCTAGCCCTTCCCGCCAGGCAATCCGAGGCGTAGCGTAACTCCATAGGTAGGATTGCTACCTATGGAGTTAGAGCTGCCGTCTGGGCGGTGGGAGAGCAGGTGGGCATGCTGATGGCCAGCAGCATCCTGGGCGATCAGGTCGGCTCCACCGCGCCGGTGTTCCTGGCGTTCCTCGCCGTCCACGTGACCGCCGGGCTCACGGCCGTCATCACCGGGGCAGGCGCAGCGCTCTCACGCAAGGGCAGCCCGCGCCACATCCGGGCGGGCCGCTGGTACTACCGGGCCATCACCGTGGTCTTCGCCACAGCGACGATCCTGGCCGCGATGCGCTGGCGGCAGGATTACTACCTGTTCATCATCGGCGCCGTGGCGTTCACCGCCGCGACCATCGGCTACCAGCACCGCCGCCGCGGCCGGCCCGGGGACACCGGCCACATCGCCGGGATGGGCATCGCCTACGTCGCCATGCTCACCGCGTTCTATGTCGACAACGGCCCGCACCTGCCACTGTGGGACCGCCTGCCGACGTTCGCGTTCTGGCTCCTGCCCTCGGCCATCGGAGCGCCAGTCATCATCCGTGCCGTCCTGGGCGCCAGGCACGCTCCCGGCCCGCCCCGGACCCGCCAGGACACGACACACAGCCAGTCGCAACGCTGAAGCGTGCCCGGCGACCGCGGCCTCTGGTGCAGGTGTTCAGGGGAGCGGTCGGCCTGCTGGCAGGGATAGCAGTGCGGACATGCGTTCCAGCGCCGTGGGCACGAGCCAGTAGTAGACCCAGGTGCCGCGCCGTTCGGAGTCGATGATCCCGGCCTCGCGCAGCACCTTCAGGTGATGGCTGATGGTGGGCTGGGTCAGGTCGAACACGGCGGTCAGGTCGCAGACGCACACCTCGCCGCCCTGGTGCGCGCCGATCAGGGACACCAGCCGCAGCCGGACCGGGTCGCCGAGGGCCTTGAACACCTGGGCCAGCCCGGCCGCCGCGGTCTCACTGAGCGGCTCACCGACCAGCGGCGCAGAACACGCGTCGACCACGACCCGCAGCTCGGCGGCGGGGATGAAGGCTGCCAGGGAACGCCCCGCCTGCATCGACATGCCTCTATCTTGACGGCTATCTATCCAGGCTGGCAAGCTGGGGTCTGCATCGATGTTTATCGATAAGGACAGCCGGAGGGGCGGCCGTAGTGACTGGAGCTTCCAGCGCCGCGCGCCCACCTGGTTCTTGAAAGTCAGCGGCCAGGACGAGGCCACGCTAACCCGGCCTGCTAAGAGGAGAATTTCATGCCCGTGATCAGCGTCTACGAGCCAGCCCTGTGCTGCAGCACCGGGGTGTGCGGCCCCGACCTCGACCAGGCCCTCGTGACATTCACGGCCGACGTCGATTACCTCAGGGGCCTCGGCGCCGACATCTCCCGGCACAACCTGGCCAGCGACCCGGCCGCCTTTGCCGGGGATGACAGCGTGCGCTCCTTCCTGGAAGTGGCGGGATCTGAGGGGCTGCCGCTGACCATGGTCGACGGGGTCACCGTCGCCACCGGCAGGTACCCGGCCCGGGATCAGTTGCTCCGTTACGCGGGCCTGGCCAGCGTGGCAGCCCCGGCGGGCGTGACCGAGCTGGGGCTGACCGCCACCACCGGCGACAGCTGCGGGCCGGCCGGATGCTGCCAGGGAGCAGGATGAAGTTCCTGGAAACCCCGCCGCGGTTCCTGTTCTTCACGGGCAAGGGAGGGGTCGGCAAGACGTCTGTCGCCTGCGCCGCAGCCTTGCACCTGGCTGCCAGCGCCAGGCGGGTGCTGCTGGTCAGCACTGACCCCGCGTCCAACGTCGGGCAGGTGCTCGGCGTCACGATCGGCAACACCGTCACCCCGGTTGACCAGGTGCCTGGCTTGTCGGCTTTGGAGATCAACCCCGGGCAGGCAGCGGAGGCCTACCGCGAGCGGATCATCGCCCCGGTGCGCGGGCTGCTCCCGGACAAAGAGCTGGCCATGATCACCGAGCAGCTGTCCGGTTCGTGCACGACCGAGATCGCCTCGTTCAATGAGTTCACCGCCCTGCTGGCCGACGAGAGCCTGACCGGCCGGTATGACCATGTGGTCTTCGACACCGCGCCGACGGGTCATACCATCCGCCTGCTGCAGCTTCCCGGGTCGTGGACCGGCTTCCTGGCGGCGGGCAAGGGCGACGCGTCCTGCCTGGGCCCGCTCTCTGGCCTGGAGAAGCAGAAGGCCGTGTACGCGCGGGCCGTCGGCGCGCTGAAGGACCCGGGCCAGACGAGGATGGTCCTGGTCGGCCGCCCGCAGGCCTCAGCGCTGGCCGAGATCGAACGCACCAGCGGTGAACTCACGCAGATCGGCATCACCGGCCAGTACGTCGTCATCAATGCTGTCCTGCCCCAGATGGCCGGTGAGGACGACCTCACCCGGGCCGTGCGGGCCAGGGAGGCCAGCGCCCTCGCCGCCACGCCGCCCGCGATCGCTGGCCTGCCGCGCGACATGCTGTCCCTCAAGGCGGCGAACATGATCGGCGTGGAGACCCTGAGCACGCTGTTCAGCGCGGCAAGACGACCGCCGAAGCCTGCGCACCCCCACTGCCGGATCTCCCCGATGCGCCCCTGGCCACGCTGGTCGGCGAGATCCTGCGGGCCGATCACGGGCTGGTCATGTGCATGGGTAAGGGCGGGGTCGGCAAGACCACCATCGCCGCGGCCATCGCCGTCGCGCTGGCCCAGGCGGGCCGCGAGGTGCACCTGACCACTACCGACCCGGCGGCGCACCTCACCGAGACATTGCACGGCACCGTCGACGGCCTGCAGGTCTCCCGCATCGATCCCATCGCAGCGGTCCAGGCCTACCGCGACCAGGTGATGGCCACGAAGGGTAAAGACCTGGACGAAGCCGGGCGGGCGGTGCTGGCCGAGGACCTGCTGTCCCCTTGCACCGAGGAGATTGCGGTCTTCCAGCAGTTCTCCAGGGTGCTCAGCGAATCCAGGCGCCGCTTCGTCGTCGTCGACACCGCACCCACCGGGCACACACTGCTGCTGCTGGATGCCACCGGCTCCTACCACCGCGAGGTCGCCCGCCACATGGGGGACTCGATGAACTTCACGACCCCCCTCATGCGCCTGCAGGACCCAGCCCAGACGAAGGTCATCCTGGTGACCCTCGCCGAGACCACGCCGGTCCTGGAAGCCCAGGACCTGCAGGAAGACCTGGAACGCGCGGGCATCCATCCCTGGGCGTGGGTCATCAACAATTCCATCGCCGCCGCCCGCCCCCAGGCGCCCTTCCTGCGGCTACGCGCCGCCAGCGAGGCCGGGCAGATCGAGCGGGTGAGCGCCCTGGGCGGCAGGATCGCCCTCGTGCCCCTCCGCGCCACCGAACCCACCGGGGAGGACGACCTGGCCGCACTGGCCGCTCTCGACCACCAGCCAGCTTAAGTAAGTGATGGATCCTGCTGCCTGGCCTGGTCAGGGGTAATGCCGGTTGTGAGGGCGCTGTCCTGATGACGACCTGGCAAGTCACCCGGTCCGCCGGGGCCAGCGCGCACCGGCACGCATGCCCGGGTCAGGGAGCAGCGGTGAGGCTCGGCGCGAACCGCTCGATGCGGTGACCCAGCTCAGCCAGGGCCGCGTCGAAGCTGCCGGGATCGCCAGCTGATACCGGGTCGGGGACTGACCAGTGCACCGCCGCCAGCGGGCCGAGTTCCTCGCGGGCCCGGTCGCACACCGTGACGACGAGGTCGCCGTCCTGGCGTACCCGGCTGATATGCCGTGGCTGCTGGCGGCGCAGCGGCAAGTGATGACGCCCCGCGGCAGCGATCGCGCCCGGCGCGATCGCCGCCGCCGGATGAGTTCCGGCTGATGCCGCCGGGACCTTACTGGCCCGGCGCCACAGCGCGGCCGCCAGATGCGAGCGCGCCGAGTTAGCGGTGCACACGAACAACACCCGCCGCGCCCTGCGCGACGGCGGGCGGCTGAGCGAATCGAGCATGCCCGGTACCAGCCGCAGGTAACTGCGGCGGCGGTCCCCCTCGGAACGGCGGCGCGTGAGCAGCCCGGCCTGCTCGAGCACGTGCAGATGGTGGGCGAGCAGGTTTGACGGCATCCCGAGCATGGCCGCCAGTTCTGACGGGGAGACGTCGCCGACGGCGAGGGTGTCGGTGATCAGCAGCCGGGCCGGGTCGGCCAGCGCCGCATGCACCGCGGCCCGGGCCACCACGTCAGCCATTTGCTCAGTATTCATTGAGCTCAATCTTGACTGAGATATCTTTCTCCGTCAAGATGGCCCTGTGACCAGGACACCGCCACCGGAGGCTGTCGCGCTGTGGCGGCGGCTGCTGGCCGAACTGCTCGGCAGCGGCTTCCTGGCTGCGATCGTGGTCGGCTCGGGGATTGCCGCGCAGCGGCTGTCCCCGGGCGCTACGGGGCTTGAGCTGCTGGAGAACGCGGCGGCGACGGCGGCCGGCCTGTTCGCGATCATCTTGATGTTCGGGCCAGTGTCGGGCGGCCATTTCAACCCGGTGGTGTCCTTCGTGGATGCGGCGTTCGGCGGGCTGGCCTGGCGTGACGCCGCGGCTTACCTGCCCGCGCAGGTGGCGGGGTGCATCGCCGGGGCGGTCGCGGCGAACCTGATGTTCGCCCGGGCCGCGGTCAGTATCTCCGCGAAGCACCGGGCCACGCCGGCGCATTTCCTGTCCGAGGTGATCGCCACCCTCGGGCTGGTCCTGGTGATCTTCGCGCTGGCTCGCTCGGGACGGTCCCGGGCCGCACCTGCGGCAGTGGGCGCGTATATCGGCGCGGCGTACTTCTTCACGTCCTCGACCAGCTTCGCCAACCCGGCCATCACGGTCGGGCGGATGTTCTCGGACACTTTCGCGGGGATCGCCCCATCGTCGGTGCCGGCGTTCACCGCCGCCCAGATCGCCGGCGGGGCGCTCGCCGTGGCGGTGATCCGGGCCCTGTATCCCCGCCTTACCCCGGCGCAGGCCGCCGACATCCTCTTCCCCCACCACGCCAGCCAGGACGGCACGGAACAGGCCCGCGCCGCCCACGGCGGCATATCCGCGCCCCCCAGCCGGCTGCCCGGGCCAAAGCCAGCCCCGGTAGGCCGTCACCAAGAACGGAATCCAGCCATGCACCTGGTCATGATCGGCGGCAGTGACGCCGGGGTCAGCGCCGCGCTGCGCGCCCGCGAGCTCGGCCCCGGCGCCGAGGTCAGCGTCATCGTCGCGGACGCCTACCCGAACTTCTCGATCTGCGGCATCCCCTACTACGTCTCCGGGGAGGTGAGCCACTGGCGTAACCTGGCCCACCGCACCACCGCGGACCTGGAAGCCACGGGGATGAACCTGCGGCTGGACACCACCGCACGCCGCATCGACGTCGCGGGCCGCAAGCTCCTCGTCACCGGCCCCGCCGGGAATGAGGAGCTGCTCTCCTACGACAAGCTGATCGTGGGCACCGGCGCGGTCCCGGTCCGCCCCCGGATCACCGGCCTGCACGGCCCGGAAGCCCTCGGGGCCGCCGACGGGGTGCACCTGCTGCACTCGATGGGCGACACCTTCGCCGTCATGCGCACCCTCGGGGACAAGACGCCGGGCACCGCAGTGATCGTCGGCGCCGGCTACATCGGGCTGGAGATGGCCGACGCCCTGACCACCCGCGGCCTGCACGTCATCCAGATGGAGCAGCTGCCCGAGGTGCTGCCCACCGTCGACCCCGCCCTCGGCCGGCTCGTCCACGACCAGCTCACCGGCCACGGCGCCGAGGTCCTGACCCGGACCACGGTCCGGCAGATCACCCGCACGGGCGGCGAGGCGGGAGGGCTGCAGGTGGAGGCCACCGACGCCGAGGGCGCGGCCGTGACCCGGCGGGCCGACATGGTCCTGGTCGTCGTCGGCGTCCGCCCCGACACCACGCTCGCCGCCAGCGCCGGGGCCAGATTGGGCGCGCGGGGCGCGATCGGCGTGGACCGGGGCATGCGGACCAACCTCCCCGATGTCTACGCCGCCGGGGACTGCGTGGTCACCTGGCACCGGCTGCTGGGCGAGACCTACCTGCCGCTCGGCACCACCGCCCACAAGCAGGGCCGGGTCGCCGGCGAGAACGCCCTCGGCGGCACCCGGGAATTCGCCGGGAGCCTGGGCACCCAGGTCGTGAAGATCTTCGACCAGGCCGCCGCCCGCACCGGGCTGCGCGACCACGAAGCCGCCGCCGCCGGATACGACCCGGTCACCGTGCAGTCAGAAGCCGACGACCACAAGGCCTACTACCCCGGCAGCCACCGGATCACCATGCGGTTCACCGGTGACCGGGCCACCGGCCGCCTCCTCGGCGTCCAGCTGTTCGGGCACCGCCACGCCGAGATCGCCAAGCGGATCGACATCGCCGCCACCGCCCTCTTCCACGCCATGACCGTCGACGGCCTCAGCGACCTGGACCTGTCCTACACCCCACCGCTCGGCAGCCCCTGGGAAGCCATCCAGATGGGCGCCCACGCCTGGCTCCGCGAAACCGCGCAGCCCTAACCCACCTCACGTCAGCAGAGGAAAACCATGCCAGCCAACGAAGGACGGCATCACCACATCACTTATCGTGCGCGCATCGGCACCCTCTGTGCATGCGCTGCCGCGATCATCGTCCTCGCCCTCGCCGCATGCAGCAGCACGACCACCACGCCTGCCACGAGCACCGCGGCCACGGCCACCCCCAGCGGCGGGCCGGGCACCCTCACCGGGGCAGGTTCGACGTACGTCGCCCCGTTCTTTGCCCTGGCCTTCGCCAGATACCATCAGCAGCACCCTGCGGTCACCGTGAACTATTCCCCCGTGGGCAGCAGCGCGGGCATTGCCGCGATCAGCGCCCGGCAGGTCAACTTCGGCGCCTCCGACGTGCCCATGAACGCCAGCGAGCTAGCAGCCGCCAAAGGAGGCCCGGTCACCCAGGTGCCCGACGCGCTGGGCGCCGAAGGCGTGGCCTACAACTTGGACCTCCCGGCGGGCGCCCGGTTGCGCCTGACCGGCCCAGTCCTCGCCCGCATCTTCCTCGGGCAGATCACTCACTGGAACGACCCGGCCATCACCGCCCTGAACCCGGGTATCACCCTCCCGGCCGCGTCGATCACCGTCGTGCACCGCTCCGACGGCAGCGGCACCACCTACATCTTCAGCAACTACCTGTCCAGCGTCGCCCCGGCCTGGGCGGCCAAGGTCGGCACCGGCAAGACGCTCAACTGGCCGGTCGGGGAGGGGGCCGAAGGCAACGGCAGTGTGACCTCCACGGTGTTCCGCACCCCCTTCTCCATCGGATACATCGAGCAAGCATATTCCCGGGGCCTGGTCCTGCCGTTTGCCGCCATCCGCAACCAGGCCGGAAACTACGTCCTCCCGTCCACCCAGACCATCGCCGCCGCCGCCGCCCAGAAGCCCGACATCACCCCGACCGACTTCTCGATTGTCAACCAGCCCGGCGCCAGCAGCTACCCGATCAGCGGCTACAGCTGGGCGCTGGTCTACACCCACCAGCCCAGCCAGGCCACCGGGCAGGACCTGGTCACCATGCTGGACTGGCTCACCCACGACGGCCAGGCCTACGCCGCCGCGAACCTCTATGTGCCCCTGCCAGCCCAGGTCCGGCAGCTCGCCCATACCATGCTCGGCCAGGTAACCGGCCCTGGCGGAACGCGCCTCCTCGGCTGACAGCGGTCAGGAGTGGGCACCCTGGACAGCCGTGATCGCGATGGGCTCCGAGATGACGAGGGCCGGGCTGGCGGGCGCGGTCAATCCCGGCGGCCTGCCGTTTGCGACGAATGCGGCAGGTGGGGCAGGCGAACGTCCCGGTAATACAGCTCACCTCGTTCGCGCGCCGGTCTGGACCTGCTGGCGGCACTGCGCCGGGCTGACTGCTGTCCAGGTCAGGAGTTCCGTTGAGCGGGCTAACCAGGGCGGCGACTCTGGCGCGGCTGCAGGTCGTCCTGCAGGGTCTTGGCACGGCAATAAACCAGCTGGGGCAGCTGGTCCACGCCGACGATCGAAAGGATCACCTGATGCCGGACACCGGCACCTTCCCCCGCGGCCAGCAGGTTGTTCATGGAGGTGCGGAAGAAGCCCAGGGACGCCTCGTCGAATGTCGGCGAGTTCGCCGCGTTGACCACGACCTCGGCGCCTTCCAGCGCCTGGTCCAGTCCCTTGCCCGTGATCAGGTCGAGGCCGGTGGACAATGCCGCGGGGACGGCCCGGTGTCCGGCTGCGGTCAGCTTCTGGACCACCTGCGAGCCGATCAGTCCGGTGCCGCCGATGACTGTGACCTTCATGTCTCTTTCTTCCTCAGCGTGCCACGCCCGGGCCCGGCGGCGCGGCAGCCGGGACCGGCAGGTCTAGGCCTGGCTAGCCGCGCAAGAAGGCGAGCAGGTCAGCACTCACCCCGCCCTAGTAGTACTTTGTTAGGTTCCGGTGAGGGCGGCTTCGAGGCTGGCTCGGGGTTACGGCCTGATGGCAGAGGGGGCAGGCGCCGAGGATGAGGGCGAGCACGATCTGCAGTTCGTGCAGGACCTGGTAGAGGGTCATCCCGGCGCAGGCGCTTTTGGGTCGGTGCGGATCATGGTGCAGAACGCCTGGGCGAGGACGGCGAGGGTGACGTGGCGGTGCCAGCCGGTGAAGGAGCGGCCCTCGAAGTGGTCCAGGCCGAGGCCGTGCTTGAGCTCGCGGTAGTCGTGCTCGACCCGCCAGCGGATCTTGGCCAGGCGCGCGAGCTCGGCGACGGGGGTGTCTTCTGGCAGGTCAGACAGCCAGTAGCCGGAAGGCTCGTCTGCTTCGGGGGGCCATTCGGCCAGCAGCCAGCACCCGGGCAGGCTGCCGTCGGCGGCGCGGGGCAGGTGGCGGCTGGCGGGCCGGACCCGGATCGCCGCAAAGTGGCTGGTCATGGCGGCGTCAGGGTTGCCGCGGGTGGCCCTGGTGCCCTGCCGCCAGGTCACCGGCTGGATCTGGCCGGCGTGCGCGATGGCGAGCTGGCGCAGGCTGAGCGGGGCGGTGCGGTAGCGGGGGACGCTGGGCCGCCCCAGGCCGCCGTAGGTGATGGCCTCGGGCGCGGCGTCGTGCGGGCGGGCGCTGACGGTGCCCTTGACCGCGACCGCGTACCGCCAGCCGCGGGCCGCCAGCCCGCCCCGGAACAGGGCGTTGTCGCCATAGCCCGCGTCGGCCACCACCACCGGCCGGCCGCCCCCGGCCGCGGTGACCTGGTCCAGCACGCCCCACCCGCCCGGGCCGGCCATCTCATCGATCATCTCCAGCGCCAGCCGCCACTTCTCCGTATGGCGCACCTCACCGGGGATGCCGGCCCGCTCGCGGCGCCGCCGGGCACCAGCCGCGGCAACGGGGTCACCGAGCGCCTCGTCATCCCAGCTCTCCGGGCAGAACAGCCGCCAGTCCGCCGCGCACGAGGCCCGCTCGTTCACCAGGTGCACGCTCACCCCGACCTGGCAGTTCCCCACCTTCCCCAGCGTCCCGGAGTACTGCCGGGCCACGCACGGCGACGCCGGCCCGTCCTTGGGAAACCCGGTGTCGTCAATGACCAGCGCCTCCACCGGCTGGCAGCCGGCGAACCACCGCGCGACGTTCCGCCGCACCATGGTGTAATCCCAGGTCGAGGACGTGATGAACTGCTGCAGCCGCTGATGATCGATCCCCAGCCGCTCCGCCATCGGCTGCATCGACTTGCGCCGGCCGTCCGTCAGCAGGCCGCGGACATACAGCTCCCCGGCCGCCCGCTGGTCGCTGCGCGCCAGCCCGCCGAGCATCTCCCCGGCGAAGGCCAGCAGCCGGGGCCGGACCTCCGCGATCTGATCAGGGGTCATCCCGGCAAGACAGTACGAGGAACCGCGTAACCGCGGAAGAAGCATTTCCATACTTAACAAAGTACTACTAGAGCGCGGCGGTAAAGTTCGGCCTAAGCGGGCTCGTACCGCTCGCCGAGGGCCCTGGCGACCTCAGCCATGAACGGTGGTGAACAGGAGCCCATCTCTCTGACTTCGGCAAAGTTGTCGAAGAGCCACAGCGGGCCGGCCTCCGTCGTCTCGCCGGGAGACAGCGGCTGGTCGAAGACGGCTATGGCTCCCGCCTCGCTGATCCAGGCAGTCTGACCGGCGTCGTCGGCAACCTGCCAGCCCTCAAGGATCAGCCGGCCCCGCTGCCGTAGATGCGGATCTCCCGGGCCGTTGCGCCTTCACCGATGACCACGACGCGCTCGTACTCGTGGTGGATCCTGCTGTCATCGCCCATTCTGGGCACCTTCTTCCATCGTGGCCGTCATCTTGCGGATGGATAAGGCGGCGCCGTCCGGCCGCAAATCCACGCGGAGCGACCCCAGGCATCCTGCCCAGCCCAGCGCGGCCGATCACGTCGGATACGAGACAATCCCGGCTTGAGGGAATTGAACGCTCTCGTCAGCCGGGACCGTTGTGTGCCATCGCCCGTTAGGAGTCAGTCGTAGTGGCTGGTCCGGACGCGGTGCTGGTGGTTCGCCGCCAGTCTGACCGGCGCAGACGGTACTGGAGGTCGCGGTTCGACCGGGCGGACAGGACGTTGAGCAGGTGGTGGATCTCGTTGCAGGTCGACGGGATTACGCCGTGGGCACGGGCGGGCGGCTGTGCTGGGTAGCCCCAGCACGGCCAGGAAGGCATAGGCGAGCATCGCCAGGATGGTCCAGCGCTGCCAGGAGGCCCAGCGGCCGACCTGGTGCTGGTCCAGGCCGGTCAGCCACGCTGCAGATGCGATGCCCTTGGTGCGACCCCACCCCGCGACGCTGAACCGCACGCCCGAGCACATCGCGGCATTCTCTGAACAATCAATGTGAACTTGAGTGTTCAGGCATCGTCGCAGGCCAGGGCGCTTGCACGGACATCGGGGCTGGTGTTAACAAGCGGCAACGAGGAGAAGGCGGGCAAACCGTTGAGGGCCGGATGCCCGCCTTCTGTAATGCCTGCGCCGCGGTCAGGGCTGCTGCGACCTGACCATCACGACATTGCGGTCAGCGTCGTTCGGCGGCACCCGGTCGGTGAACCGCGACCTGGAGGAAAAGGCCAGGGCACTGGCCGGGATCAAGGGCTACGTCACGAACCTCTGGGACGGCGCCGATGGCACCGGGTCACAGCGGAGTTCGTGATCAGCGCCTACCACCAGCTCTTCCAAGTCGAGCGTTCCTTCCGCATGTCGAAGAGCGATCTGCAGGCCTGGCCGATCTGCCACCGCAAGCGCGACTCGATCGAAGCCCACTGACCATCGTGTTCGTCGCACTGGCGGTCTGGGGTGGATCGAACACCGCACCGGCTGGTCCATCGGGAAAGTTCGTCCGCACCGCCCGCCGCTACCGCACCATCACGAGCCAGGGCGGCCCGCACACCATCACCGCCGCCGACCCCTTACCCGACGACCTCCGCCAGGCCCTCGACGCGATCACCTGCCCCAGCGGACCTGCGCACTAAATTGGCCCAACTCGGGGCGGGGTGCGGGTCAACCTGACCGAACTTGTAGCCCGCGCAGCCGCCGGTCCGATTGCTGACCCCGACCTGCTTTACGCTCTGCACCGGGTGCGGCGAACACTGAACCGGTCGCTCGTCCAGGACTGCGCCTCGATCCCGTCACCGAAGGCCGCACATCCATGGGCTGCTATTCCGCTCGCCCAACCTGGTGGTCCGGTTCGATCCCGTGTGAACCATCCGCGGACCAGCGCCATCCTGGCGCAGACTCAGCAGGCCGACCCAGATCAGCTCTCCCCGTTAAGGATCGTCACCACCTCGGCCAGCGTGCCGTCGTCACCGACGTTGCCAGCGAACACCACGTAGGGCAGCCCGATCGCCGCCGGTGCCGCATCGATCGGGCGGAAGAGCGAAATCACCCCAGGAAACAGTTGCCCGGCTACTTCCGCCCGGCGGATGCCCAGGCCGAGGGTGGCCACGTCGTGGGAGGTGATCCCTCCCTTGGCGAGGATCCAGCCAGGCCGGGCGGCCAGCGCCTCGTGGACAACGTGCGCCAAGGCGGCCGACACGCGGCGGCCGATCGCCAGGCGGTCGTCGCCGTCACGGCCGGCCACGACCGTGCGGGTGGTGCAGAGCAGGACGTCCGACCGCCCGAGCGCGGCCGTCACCTGCCGGGCGGCGGCGGCTACGTCGCCCCCGGCCAGCAGCGCAGGCACGTCCAGCTCGACCGCGACCGTGCGGCCGCGTGCCCGCAACGCGGCGAGCTGCCGGTTGGTGTGACCGACATGCGAGCCCACCACCACCAGGCCGTGGCCGCCCGCCATCCCGATCTCCGCGCCGCGCAACGGCTTCCGGGGCGCCAGCCCGGCTAGGGCCCGCACGAACGACGGCCCGGTGCGGAACAGGAAAGATCTGCCGGCGTGTTCGGCCAGCAGCGCCCCGCAGGCCACCGCTTCCAGATCGGAGTATTCGGTGGCGTTGACGACTACCCACGCCCCCTCCTGCACGCCAGCCAGCAGCTCGGCCACCCTTGGCGGCCCGCCGAGCCGGATGTCCTCCAGCGTGATGCTGGCGACGTCGTCGCGGTGAATCGACCCGCCGCTTTTCTCCGCCACGAAGTCGCGCAGGTTCGATGTCGCGTAGCCGAACGTGGCATCCCGCGCGTACTCAGTCTGGCCAACCGGTACCAGGCGGGGGCCGATCCGGGCCCAGTGGATGTCGGCCACGGTCACCCGCCCGGCTTCCAGGAAGGCAGGGATCAGCAGCACGCTGCCGAAGCCGCTGCCGAGCACTTCGCGGCGGGCGGCGTGCAACGCTGCCACTTCGGCCATCAGGTGACCGCGCAGAGTCGAGTCGCTCCGGCTGACTAGCTGGATCCTGGCGCCACGACGCTGCGCCACCGCGAACAGGCCTCGGGCGGCCGCCAGGTTGAGCGCCACGGCGTCCTGTTCGCGCAGGCTACGGGTGTTGGTCAGGACGAAGCAGGTGGCAGCCTCTGCGTCCAGCGCCGCCGCGTAGGCGTCCTCGTCCAGGACCGTCACCACCTGGACGCCATGCACCGACTGCGATCCGGTCGGGTCGTCATCGAGCACGCCCAGCAGCAGTCCGTGAGCGGCGCGCATGGCGCGGACAGATTCGCGGAGGGCGGCGCCGTCCGGCAGCGGCGCTGGCAGCCCGGCGAGCACCTGCGGGCTATGGCGTGGCAAGTTGCCCTACCCCCTACCTAGGCTTTGAGTAGACGACCGGGAACAGGAGATGCCGTGGTGAACGTGGTGGTCACTGGCGGGGCTGGCTTCCTGGGCTCGCGGCTGGCCCGGGAACTGCTGGCCGCGCGCTCTCTCTCGGTGGCGGGCAGCCAGGCGCAGCCGCTACGGCAGGTCACGCTCCTGGACCAGGCACCCGCGCCGCCCAGCCTGGCCGCGGACCCCCGGGTAACCGCGCTCCAAGGGGACATGGCGGAGCTGCTGGCACCCGGCGGCCCCGGCTGGCTCACGCTCGCCGGAGCCGACCTCATCTTCCACCTCGCCGCTGCGGTCAGCGGGGAATGCGAGACCGACTTCGATCTCGGCATACGGTCGAATCTGCAGGCCACCGAGTCGCTGCTGGC
This sequence comes from uncultured Actinomycetes bacterium, assembly GCA_963767385.1. GTDB lineage: Bacteria > Actinomycetota > Actinomycetes > Streptosporangiales > Streptosporangiaceae > RYN-230. The sequence goes on from CAVYEA010000026.1 coordinate 45,947, forward strand.
TGCCTGCCGGGCATTGGACAGCCGCCCGGTGGTAGTTTACGCCAGCTCCCTGGCCGTGTTCGGAGACTCCGCCGAGCACCCGCTGCCCGCCCTCATCGATGATCAGACGCTGCCGAATCCGCAGTCCAGCTACGGCACGCAGAAGGTCATCGGGGAATACCTCCTGGCCGACTACACGCGCAAGGGATTCCTGCGCGGGCGGGCGGTCCGGCTGATGACCGTCAGCGTGCGCCCAGGCCGACCCAACGCGGCTGCGTCGGGCTTTCTGTCCAGCATCATCCGCGAGCCCCTCGCCGGCGAACGGGCGGTCTGCCCGGTCGGTCCCGCCACCGAGGTGGCGCTCGCCTCGCCAGCCCGCGCCATCGAGGGCCTGCTCCGTGCGGCCACCGCGTCGGCGGAGACCTGGGGCGGTCACAGCGCGGTCAACATGCCCGCGCTCACTGTGAGCGTCGCGGAGATGGTCGCCGCACTGGAGCGGGTGGCCGGCCCGGAGACCAGCGCGCTGATCGACTGGGTCCCCGACCCGGTGGTAGCCCGGCTCGTGCTCAGCTGGCCTTCCCGGATCCAGGCGGACCGGGCAGCCCAGCTAGGGCTTGCCGCCGACCCGGACTTCGACTCAGTCATCAGGCTCCATCTGGCTGAATCCGGCCGGCCGTAGAATGCCCCTGTCTGCCAAGGCCGGCGCGATCTCCCGCTGCCTTCGTGCGGGGTGCTCAGGCTGGGCCATAGCGTGACGGTCAGCTCCGTAAGTGGCTTGGCCAAAGAGCGGGTGCCTGCGGTGTCAGCCGGCCGCGCTGGCAGCAGAGCCGTTCCCCCGTTGCCCTCCCAGGCCATATGCCCGGGCGCTCACCGGGCGCCGGCCCGGACGGGGGCAAAGATGGCGTCACTGATACGCCGTTGCAGGGCTTGGGGCGCTTCCCGGCCGGTCTTCCCACCCGGCTCGAAGTAGGCGCGGCCGACGCCGCGGTGCTGGCGGACCTGGGGACTGCTGCCAGGTGCATGGCAGGCACACCAGCCACGGGACGACCGGACGATCAAGATCGCGGCATGATGACAGCGTGTCTCCTATGGAGCCCGTGCCGGGATCCTGTCCGTATGCCCCGCGCCATGGTGACGTGCGATCATGAGCTCATGGGGGGCGGTGTTCTTTCCTGGCCTGAGGTAGCCGGGCGCCTGGCTGGGGCGCGCAATTACTGGCTGTGCACGACAACGCCGTCGGGTGCTCCGCATGCGGCTCCGGTGTGGGGCGTAGTGATCAGCCAGACCCTGTATCTCTACAGTGAGCGCAGCACAGTCAAGGCTCGCAACATCGCCGCCGATCCGCGGGTTGTCGTGCACCTGGAAAGCGCCGAGGACGTTGTGGCCGTGCGGGGCACGGCTAAGGATCTTGGAACTCCCGCTGACGTTCCCCACGTGGTCACGGCCTTGGCGGAGAAGTATTCCGGCGAGGATGACCGGCAGTATCTGCCGGATGCTAACCCAGATTTCGACGTTGTCTATGCCATCCAGCCGCACAGCGCGATGGTGTGGCGCCTGTCCGACTACGCAGCCTCGCAGCGCCGCTGGACCTCCTGAACCGAGCGTCACTCGCCGGGGTACCCGACTCCTCATCCGGCAACTTGCGAGCGCACAGACGCTTCATCGGCGGATATGAGGATATTCACGGACTGATGGCTGGACGGTCCGGTCAGGTGTGGCTGCTGCGGGTGGCCGCCGGCGCGGCCCGTTAGGCGGTTGCGTTGCCGTGCCAGGCCGCCAAACTGGGCTGAGAATTTCAGGCCGGAGTAGCTGATGAGGCTTGAGCCGCGGTATCGCATCCGCTTCACCTATCCCGAGAGCTGGGCGGTCGGCCTGGACGGGCTGGCAGCAGATGTTCTTCATCGCCGCGGGACGCTGTGAAGGGTCAGTAACCGGCCGGTTCCGCGGCGCGAACTTCCCCCGGAGGAGGGCGCGGCTGGTCCCTTCCGGCCAGACTTCCGGGCTGTCATCGAGGCCGACGACGGCGCCGTGATCATGGTGGAGTGGCACGGGTATGGCCGTTCCTACCCGCCAGAACGCCGCCAGATCGTCGGGTCGCTGTTTCACTTGGCCGACCGCGAGCCTTACAGCCAGCTGAACGACGCGGTCTGCGTCTGTGTCGGCGAGGTTCGCGCACCCAGCGATCCAGGCCAGTCCGGACCCGATCTGGTTATCGACGTGGCCGAGCTGATCTGGGAGCCTATCGCCGACTGACGCCTTCCTCCCGCCTGACGAAGTGGCCCGCAACCAGGCCGCCAGCAGCGCCACGCACACGCGCTCGGCGGCAGATCCGTGTGTTCGCGTCGCTATGGGCGGCCGGGTGGAGCGTAACGGCGTCGCCGCGATGACCTCATAGTCGGGCTACCTGCGCGCCGACGGTCACGCATCCTCTGGTCTTGATGCCGTTGACCGGGACGCGCCATGATGGCATACTCGGTATGCATACTTGGTATGGGAGTGCTGATGTCGGTTCGTCACAGCCTTCTGGCGCTGCTGTCCGCTGGGCCAATGCACGGCTACGGGCTGAAGACCGAGTTCGAGGCCGCGACTGGGGATATCTGGCCGCTCAACGTGGGGCAGGTGTACACCACCCTGGGACGCCTGGAGCGGGACGGGCTGGTGACCGCCGGGACCGATGCCGACGGCCAGAAGGTCTACGAGATCACCGAGGCCGGTCGTGGCGAACTGGGCCGGTGGTTTGAGACGCCGGTGCCGCGCGAGGTGATTCCCCGGCAGGAGATGGCGATCAAGCTGGTGTTCGCGATGCGGTCGGGCGTGGCGGATGTCGCGGCGGTCGTGCAGCGGCAGCGGGTCGCGACGGTGCGGGCGCTGCAGGACGTTACCCGGCTGAAGGCCGCCGCCGAATCCAGCGGGGACATGGCCGGGCTGCTGATGCTCGACGGGCTGGTCTTCCAGGCCGAAGCCGAGGCGCGCTGGCTCGACATGTGCCAGGCGCGGCTCGCAAGGGAGAACATAGCCGCGGGCACGGCCCGGCGGCATTCCGAGATCCCGGCCGAGCAGGCGGCGGAACGGAGCAGCTAGTGGCACTCCTCGACATGGACCGGGCGGGACGGGTCTTCGGATCCGGGCACCTGCGGGTGGTTGCGCTGGACGATGTGTCGCTACGGGTCAGCGCCGGCGAGTTCGTGGCCGTCATGGGGCCCAGCGGTTCTGGCAAGTCGACCCTGCTGCGGCTGGCGGGCGGGCTGGACCGGCCGACCTCTGGCCGGATCCTGCTGTCCGGCCGCGACCTGGCCGGCCTGGACGAGGCCGGGCTCGCGGAGGCGCTGCGGCGGGAGATCGGCTTTGTCCTCCAGGAGGCGAACCTGCTTGCGTCGCTGACCGCCGCCGAGAACGTTGCGCTCGCGCTGGAACTGGCCGGCGTCAGGCCGAAAGCGGCGATGGCCGCCGCCCGCGGCCTGCTGGACTCGCTGGGCCTGGGAGCCGCCCGGGGCCGGTTCCCCGGCCAGCTGTCGGGGGGTGAACAGCAGCGGGTGGCGATCGCCCGGGCGGTCGCTGGAGGCCGGTCGCTGCTGCTGGCCGACGAGCCGACCGGCGCCCTCGACGCGCTCACCGGCGAGTCGGTGATGAGCCTGCTGCGCCAGCGGTGCGCCACCGGCTGCGCGGTCATCCTCGCCACCCACAACGTGCGCCACGCCGCCTGGGCCGACCGGGTGGTGTTCCTGACCGACGGGCGGGTCGACGGGGAGACGGGTCCGCCGGCTGGTCCGGAGTGCCTGCTGGGAACCGGGCAGGTACGGTGACCGGCGCCGTGGCCGCCCCGGCCATCATCGAGCTGGCCGGAGTAGAGAAGACCTACCGCAGCGGCCGGATCGGATTCCGCGCGCTGGGCGGCGTGGACCTGGCCATCGCCGCAGGTGAGATGGTGGCGATCACCGGCCCGTCGGGCAGCGGCAAGACGACCATCATCAACCTCATCGCCGGCATCGACCGGCCCAGCGCCGGCACGGTGACGGTCAACGGCAGCCGCCTGGACCAGATGACCGAGGAGCAGCTCGCCGTCTGGCGCGGCCGCACCATCGGCATCGTCTTCCAGTTCTTCCAGCTCATGCCCACCCTGACCGTGGCCGAGAACGCCACGCTCCCGCTGGACCTGGCCCACCTCGGGCCGGCGCGCGAACGCAAGACCACCGCCAGCCACCACCTGGCCACGGTGGGGCTCGGTGATCGCGGCGACCGGCTGCCGCTGGAGCTGTCCGGCGGGGAGCAGCAGCGCGTCGCGATCGCCCGGGCCATGGCCTGCGAACCGCCGATCCTGCTCGGCGACGAGCTCACCGGCAACCTCGACACCCAACTGGCCCAGGACATGTTCAGGCTGCTCAAGAAGCTGAACGACGGTGGCACCACCGTCGTCTACGTCACGCACGACCAGGCCCTCGCCGCGCTGGCCTCCCGGATCGTGTCGGTCCGCGACGGGCTGATCACCGGCGACACGGGGCGGCGGGCGTGAACACGCTGAACCGCAAGGCCTGGGGAGACCTCACCCGGCACCGTGCCCGGACGCTGCTGACCGCCTTCTCGCTGAGCCTGGCCATCGCGACCCTGGGCTTCCTCGCCGTGCCGAGCCTGCTGAACGCGGCAATGAACCGCCAGGTCGCCGAGAGCCACCTGAACGATGTCGGGATATTCACCAACGTCATTAACCTGACCCCCGCCCAGCTCAGCGCGGTCGGCCACCTGCCGGGCGTCGCCGCCGTCAGCCCCGTCCTCGGTTACACCGCCAAGGCGACGTCTGCCGCCGGCACGCGGAACGTCTCGGTCGCCGGCGGCGACCTGGCGTCCGCCCCGGTCAACACCGTCCCGCTGATGTCCGGCCGGCTGCCCGGGCCGGGCGAGGTCCTGGCCGACGCAGGCAACGGGCGGGCCGCCGATTACCCCGTCCCGGTCGGCGGCACGATCGACGTGCTATCCGCCAGCGGCGCGATGGTGCGGCTGCGCGTCAGCGGAACCGGGCTGAACCTGGCCGCGACCCCCGGCGCGAACGGCTCAGCCACGCCGGTCTTCTACGCCACCCACGCCACCGTGGAATCCCTCCGCGGTGTCCGCGGCTACGACTACCTGGGGCTCCGGCTCACCGACGACACCGGGGCCGAGCAGTCCCGGGTAATCACCGAGGTGCGCGCCTACCTGACCGCGCACACCGGAACAGACCCGCTCACAGCGCTGCCCACCACCAGGGCCCCCAGCCAGTGGCCAGGGGAGACCGGGTTCAACGAGATCATGGCGCTCCTGTACATCATCACGATCCTGGCGTTCCTGTCCTCCCTGTTCCTCATCTCGGCCACGATGAACACCCTCATCGCCGAGCAGGCCGGCGAGATCGCGATCCTCAAGACGCTCGGCGGCCGACGACGGCAGATCGGCGGCATCGCCCTGCGCACCGCGACGATGCTCGGCGCGGCCGGCGCGGTCGCCGGCACCATCCTGGGCATCGTCATCGCCTACCTGCTGACCCGCTACTTCGCCCTGAAGCTCATCGACGTGTCGTTCGGCTTCGGCATCTCGGCCCCGGTCGTCGTGGCCAGCCTGGTGCTCGGCCCAGCGCTCGCAGTGGCCGCGTCGCTGCCCGCCCTGCGGCGCGCGCTGCGCAGGCCCGTGGCCGAAACCCTGGCCGGCGCGGCCACCAGCGGATTCGGCTCCGGCCGGCTCGACCGTCTGGTCGCGCGCAGCGGCCTGCTGGCCAGGACCGAGGTACCCAGCAGCTTGCGGATGGGGGTGCGCAACGCACTGCGCCAAAAGCGCCGCAGCGCGGCAACGATCGCGCAGGTGGCCGTGGCGGCCGGGCTGGCGATCTCGTTCCTCGCCCTCGGCCAGTCGGTAACCGCCGCCATCAGCCAGACCGTCGGCAAGCTGCACTTCAGCTTCAGCGCCGGGGAGGCACCGGGCAAGGGCGCGCGGCCATTTACCAGCCAGGCGCTCCGCGTAGCAACCTCGACGCCAGGCGTCACCGGCGCCCAACTCATCGAGACCAGTTCCGTGCAGTACAACGGGCAGACCTACCAGGCGTGGGGCCTGGGCACGCATCCCCTCTACTCCTACCGGCTGCGCGCAGGCCGCTGGTTCACCGCCGCGGATACTGCCGGGGGCGCCCGCACAGCTCCGCCGGTGGTGCTCGGCCCGGCGGTCGCACGCACCACCGGCGCCAGGGTCGGGCAGATCCTCACCCTCACGATGGCCGCCGGACCTACCCGGGTCCACGTCATCGGGATCGACACCGGCGAGATCAACGCGGGGCAGATCGTCTACTTCCCGTCCCAGGTGCTGGAACGCCTAGACGGCACGCCCGGTGCCGGGAACTCGATATGGTTCACCACCGCCAGCTCCGACCACGCCGTCATCGACCGGGCGACCACCGCCGCCGCGAACCGGCTGGACGCCGCCGGGTACCCGGTCAGCACCACCGAGATCTACGTTGCGCAGGCACAGCTCACCGCAGCCGATACCTCGATTCTCACCATCGTGCAGATCCTGGGCCTGGTCGTGGTGGCCATCACGCTGATTGGCCTGGTCAGCGCCCTCGGCATGGGCGTCATCGAGCGCACCAGGGAGGTCGGGATCCTGCGCTGTATCGGTGCCAGGGCCCGCCAGATCCGGCGCGTCTTCAGCGCGGAGGCGGTGCTCCTGGCCGCCGTCGGCTGGGTGTTCGGAGTCCTGATCGGCTGGCTGATCTACCAGGGGCTGCTGGCGCTCGTCGCCCGCTACGTCGACCTCAGCCTGCCGCAGGAATTCTCGCCGGTCATCCCGCTGATCACGCTCGCCGGGGTGCTCGTGCTCACGCTGCTCGTCATCCGCGGGCCGCTGCGGCGCGCCACCCGGATCCAGCCCGGCACGGCCCTCCGGTACCAGTAACCTGCGCTGTGAGTGTCTCGTGACCCCTCGGCGGGGGTGGCGGCATCCGACGCGCAGAGCGGCCCCCCGGCGCTGTCTGTTCATAGTCTGGGCAAGCGTTTCCTGCCCATGGGCTGGGCAAGCGTTTCGGTGACCGGGCCGCGTTCGACGACCTCTCCTCCGAGATCGGCCGCGACGAGGTCTTCGGTTTCATGAAGCCGAACGGCACCGGGAAAACGACGACCGTGCGGACCCTCAGCACGCTCCTCGTGTCAACCTGGGCCCGACGACGGTCGCCGGGATCCCGCCCACGCCGGCGAACGTGGTAGAGATCCGCCGTCGAGATCGGCAGTCCGAGAAGCGCCATAAGCGCACTTTCCGCCGCTGCGGCCACTGTTCTGCGCACCGTCGCTTTCCCGCGCCAGATTCGGCAGGCGTGCCCGGCACGGGGATGCGTCCGAAGAAGCGAGACTGTGTTGATCACCGGCGCAGTGCATGAATATGCACAGCCAGGCAAAGTCATCCGGCATGGCAACGGCCTACTCTCGGCAGAAGAGGAAGATCAAATAGGTGGCACGTACGCGGGCTCCGCGGCTACCCTGCTGGCGCCCCGATCCACTCGCTCTTCGCGGGGCGGATGGAGGCCGCAAGAGGCACAGCGACTTCGATCCCCGCGGTGTGCACCGGGTGTCCGCGGTTGACATCACCGCCGACACCTGGCGATTCTGGAACGACGCACCCGGGTTCTCGCAGCGATTCACCCACACGCTCAGCGACGACGGCAATGCGATCAACGGTCAGGGAGAGCTATCGACCGATGACGGTGCCACCTGGGAGCATGACCTCGCGATCACCTACCGCAGGATCGGCTGACATGCCCACCGCCGGCCCCGCCGCGCTGACCGCACGAGCCATCATCGAGGCCAACCTGTACATGGTCCTCGCGACCGCCGATGGCACCGGACGGCCGTGGAGCTCACCCGTCTACTTCGCTCACATCGACTTCGCCGAGTTCTTCTGGGTTTCCTCACCCGGCGTGACGCATTCCCGCAACATCGCCGTGCGGCCTGAGGTGGGCATCGCTGTCTTCGACTCGCAGGTAGCGATCGGCGCGGGGCAAGGCCTGTACATGCCCGCCGCCGCGAAGCTGTTCCAGGACGGCGAGACCGCCCGGGGGATCGAGGCATTCTCCCGCCATTCGGTGGCCATGGCGGTTCGGAATGGACGAGCGAGGAGGTCCGGCTCGGCGCCGGCCTGCGACTCTATCCGGCCGCGGCCGACTCGCACTGGATCCTTGCTAAGGACGGCCGACCCGACCATCGCATTCACGTGCCGCTCACCTGACACCGCGCCGAGGATCAGCACGGGCGTGTCGTCCGCGGCTCACGCGCCGGGTGGGCGGTTGGCGCTCATGAGGCCAGGTCGTCGCTCGGCATCGGATTTCACCATCCGCAGCATCAGTCGGCGGATCAGCGCGCTGAACGGGCCAACGAGCAACCAGTAGCGTGCGAAGCGGCGGAGGCTCGCAGGGTCCGTGGCCGCCGTCCGTGTCTCAGTCGTGATGAGGGCGCGCCCGCTGCCGTAGGGCTCCACCCGGATGTTGAAGGCGACCTTGACGTACCCGGGGGTGTCGAACGCGGCGAATCGGCCGGGTCCGGCCTGCGGTGCGGGCTCGTCGTCGGTGACGGCCTTCCACGGCTGCACGACAGTGCCGAACACGATCTCGTGGCCGGGCGATTCGCCCAGGAGCAGGAAGCCGGCGCGCTCCATGTCGTCAAGAGTCAACGGCGGGTGGGCAGGTCCCGATGGCTGCCTCGTGAGGACCCGCTGCAGCCGGTTTGGGAGGCTGCGCAGCTCGAGGAGCACATATATCACCGCGGACCGGGACAGGTCGCTCCGCCGGACCGCCTGCCACGTGAGGTCGGTGTCTGCGTCGACGACGACGGCGTGCGTCTCTGTGACGTCGTACTGGGGAAGGTAACGGTCCAGGAGCATAGCTTCGGCCTCGGATTGCACTCCAACCTCCCCCGGTGGAGTTGAACCCCGCAAGCACCCCCCGGCTATGTGGAGCGGTCCCCTTCACCCTCTGGCCCCGCAGGGGCCCTCGCCAGAGGCAAACGTCCTGCCCCACCGGCCGTCATTGAATCCGACGGCACGCCTTATGCAGGCTGACCCTGGCCGTGCCGGGCGAACCGGCGTCTGCCCGGCGGGCAGACCGGCGTGGTAGCACAGCTCGATGGCCTGTCGCTGGCCAGCAGGCAGGTCCGCGACCGCGGCGCACAGAACCGGATAATCCGTATGCGGCCGCCGCCACAGCCGACACGACTGCCACCCGCACCGATCCGGCGATCCGGCGTACGAAGGGCCTCGGCTCACCGGTCACGCGATCGCGAGCATGGCGCCAGTGGCCCGCTGCTGCCATCGAGTGCGCCGACCGGCCCTCTGCGCATCCGTGATAATCGATCTGCTCCTGTCCCGCGAAGCCCGCATTCACGCCAGTCGCGGCGTAAAGCGGACGTCAGCAGCGGCGACGCCACCGTGTCGGCGAGGGCCTCGCACCAGCGACGCGACTGGTCTGTCCTCCTTTACGCTCCTGCCTGTGTTACATGTCCAGGCCGCCGTTGACCCCCCACACCTGGCCGGTGATATACCCGGCGGCGTCGGCGGCGAGGAAGTGGACAACCCGCGCGACCTCCTCCGGCTCCGCGACACGGCCCATCGGGATCTGGGACCTGATCTTCTCAAGAACTTTCTCCGGCACTCCCTCGAGCATCTCCGTGGCGACGTAGCCCGGGGTGACCGTGTTGACCGTGACGCTGACCCTGTTGCCGCTGAGCTTTCCCGAGCGGCCGAGCTGGAACATTGCCTCACGCGCAAACGCCTTTGTCAGGCCGAAGAGACCTGACTTCGACGCCGCGTAGTTGGCCTGGCCGATGCTGCCCGTCTCCCCGATGACAGACGAGACGTTGATGATGCGGCCCGTGCCGCGCTCGAGCATGTGCGCCAGCGCGGCCTGGGAAAGGAAGAAGACGCCGGAGAGGTTGACGGACAAGACCTTGTTCCAGCTGTCATCGGTCATCTTGGCGATCGTGCTGTCGCTCGTGATGCCCGCGTTGTTGACGAGAATGTCGAGCTGCCCGTGCTGCTCGATGACCTCGCCGATCGCGCGCCGGCAGTCGTCGCCGGAGGCGACATTGCCCTGGTGCAGGGTTATCTTGACGCCGTCATCAACGTGCTTGGAGCGGAATTCTTCGGCGAAGGCCTCGGCCCGTGCCAGGTTGCCAGCGTAGCCGACGGCGATCGTCGCGCCCTGGCGCGCCAGGCTCTGGGAGATCGCGGCGCCGATGCCACGCGTGCCCCCTGTGACGAAGGCGACCCGGCCGATGAGCTTGCCCTCGGAGGATAGCGCGGCAGCGGTGGTGTCAGAGGTGGTCATCGGCGGGATCCTGTCCTGAATCGTGAGAAGAAAGGAAGGGGCGGGAGATGCTAAGAGCGCTGCCTTCTCGTCCCGGTGAGGCGGTGCCAGGTCCAGGGCGCTCAGCCATCGAGGCCTTGATGCCAGATCAGATCTGCGTGCAGGCCTTCGACCCCGGCCCCTTACTTGCCGGTAACCGTCCGGACTCCGGCGAGCATGAGGACTTCCCAGGGATGGAGCGAGTGTGGTGGCGGACGGGACTGCCATGGCCTGCCTCCTGGGTGAGTTTCCACTCTCCCAGCGGCCTTCACGTCTTCACAAGGACCAACGGCCCGGCAAGTCCGTCATATCCCCGGCCCACTGCGGTTACGCCGGGAACGATCTTGGGCCGCTGGCCAGCCGGTCAGCCATGCGCTGCCGGGACGCAGCTGACCGGCTGTCCGCCGGGACCGGGCGCATCGTGCAAGGCCATGGATGCGACGTCACCGACGAGCGCGCCGTCACTGGCCTCCTGGACCGGGTGCTGAGCGACCACGGCCGCCTCGACGTCCTCGTGACCAGCGCGGGCGTGCAGGCCCGCGGCACCCTGGACCAGCTCGGCACCGCGGACCTGCGCCGGTGCCTGGAGGTCAACGTCGTCGGTACCTGGCTGGCCTGCCGTGCGGCCGCCCGGCCGATGCGCGGCGCCGGGTACGGCCGCATCGTGACCCTCGCCAGCGCGCTCGGCCTGGCGGGCGCTGCGGCCAGGTCCGGTTACGCGGTGAGCAAGGGCGCCATCGTCCAGCTCACCCGCTGCCTCGCCGTCGAGCTCGCCGGGACCGGGATCACGGTCAACGCGCTCGCCCCGGGCCCGTTCCGCACCCCGCTGAACACTGCCGTGGAGGATGATCCGCAGGTCCAGCGGTTCCTCGCGGCCGAAATCCCGCTTGGCCGCTGGGCTGAACCCGTGGAACTAACCGGTGCCGCGCTGCTGCTCACCGATCCCCAGTCCAGCTACCTCACCGGCGCCATCCTGCCCGTCGACGGCGGCTGGACCGCCCACTAACAAGCCCCAGCCCACAAAACCCGCCACCCCATCGTGGTAGCCAGTCATCACACCTGCCTCTTGTAGATCCCGGCGGCCGATTCGATGCTCTCTCCTTTGACCGCGTGAATGGCGCGGACCTGGTCTCCCCGGCACCTGGAGATGTGCCGTCGGGAAGCAGCCCGCAGCCCAGCACCCTGCCTGGTGCTCGTAGCGGGCCATGCCCACGGGCAGCGTGGCGAGGCGCGGCTGCAAGGCCCCCGGCCCGTACGGCACTGGCACCAGCGGTCCAGCGCAGCGGCCGGAGAGCGGACGGTTCCCCGCATGCCTGGGAGTCCGAGAAGGTCAGAAGATCCCGACAACTTTCCGCGTCGCGGGAGCATCTAGCTAGTCATGAGACGCGCAGAGAACGCGATGAACGGCCGGGATGAGGAGTTCCGTGAGTTCATGCGGAACCGCGCCTCGCCGCTGCATCAAAGCGCCTATCTCCTGTGCGGTGACTGGCACCTCGCCCACGATCTCGTGCAGGACACGCTCGTCAAGGCCTACCGGCACTGGCCCCGCGTCCGGCAGGCGGACAGCCCGGACGCCTACGTCCGCCGCATCCTGCTGAACGAGGCGCGCAGCCGGTGGCGTCGGCGTGAACGGGCGATGCCCGTCGCACGCTTCCCCGAGGGACGCGAGCCGGTTGCGCCCGACGCGACCGATGAGCTCGCCCGCCGGGCGGGGCTGCTGCAGGCGCTGCTCGTCCTGCCACTGCGGCAGCGCGCCACGATCATCCTCCGCTACCTGGAGGGGATGAGCGAGCGCGAGACCGCTGCCGTGCTCGGCTGCAGCGAAGGCACCGTGAAGAGCCAGAGCGCCCGGGCGCTCGGCACCCTGAGAAGCCTTCTAGACAGAACGGAATCAACGCTGTGAACTCACCTCAGGAAACCCAGCTTGGCCACGAGCTGCGCCAGCTCGTGTCGGGCCAGCCCTTCACGCCTGACCTCGAGGCGATCGGGCTGCGTGCCCGGCAGCGGCACCGCCGCGGTCTCGCGCTGCGCGGCGCGTCCGCGGCCGGGGCGGCGGTCCTGGCCGCCGGCGGCCTGTTCGCCACCGTCCACGGCACGGGCGGCACCGCGGCTGGCACTACGGCTTCCCAGGCGCCCGCGGTCAAGTCCAAGCTGCTGTCCCTGGCCGACCGCATCACGGCAAGTGAAGGCTCGCAGCCGGGCAACGCGACGCTGGAGATCGTCAGGCAGACCAGCGGCGGCAGACTGATGCAGGTCTACTACGGCCTGTACGCCGACAGTGGCGACTTGTACTCGGGAGATGGCAAGCAGTCCCTCATGGCGTCGGTCGCCCAGCATGCCAACCAGGCCGATCGCGTCTCTTCCCGTGAGGTGGCGGCGGCACGCTACGCGGCGACCGGCGACCTCGCCACCGCCCGGGCGCGGATGGTCAATGCCACGCCCAACGACTTCTTCCTCAGCTTCGCCGCACGGAAGAAGATATGGGAGAAGGGCGCAGCGGCGAGGCAAGCTCTCATGCGCGAGAAGGGGATGAAGACTCCGCTGAAGATGCCCACCGGCCAGGACCTGCAGGGCCAGATCAACAACTCTCTCTGGATCAATGGCACTGATGCGCTGAACTGGGCGGGAGGCGACCCGGAGATCCGGGCGGGCGTCCTCCGCCTGCTGTCGACCATCCCTCAGGTCACCGTCGCGAATTCGACGACCGACGGGCAGTCCACGCTGACCATCACGGCGGGATCAACGGTGTTCGGCAGCGGCAGCGCCGAGGTGCTGACGGTCAACGCCACGACCGGGATGCCGGTCAGCTCCGTGTCGACTACGCCTGGGGTGCCGGCGGGCGTGGAGACCTACCAGGTCTCCCGGGTGACGCTGGCTGGCATCGAGGCCGGCAAGTTCTGAGCACGATGCCATATCCGCGTGCTGCGACGAGGCCTGCCTGCCAGCGACGGCAGGCGGAATCGTGACGTGCTCAGCGGCGCTGAGCCGTACAGCACGGAAGTACCGCACAGACCAGGATCTCAGGGGCCCGGGTGCACCCATAGGGACGGTGACCTGCGGGGATGGACGCGGGTGGACGTGCTGCCTGTTGTCTGCAAGCAGGGGGTCAGGGGTTCGAGTCCCCTTAGCTCCACAGGTCAGAAGCAAAATTCGAACAGCCGGGGCGATTGTGCGCCAGTAAAGTACCGCAATCGGGACCGCGTGAGATGCCGCACACGCGTTCGAGCAGGGCTTCGCCCTCGCGGGGCGGGCTGCGGCCTGGGGTGCGCAGATCCCAGGTCCTGGGCCGGTATCCGGGCAGCTGAGCAGGAAGAACGCCTCCGGCAGAGGCCCGCCCCCCTGTCCGGCGGCCAGCGGGCAGCGTCCTGAATCTGGCGTTTCTAAGGCTGGTTCTTGCCGCTCATGCAGAGGGTCAGCGAATGGCAAGCTACTTTTCGTCACCCGCGGTGAGATTTCTCGTGACGCTTCATAGGTTCAAGGCACTCATAACGCTTAACACACGGGTGATCCGTGTGGCTTCCGCGAGGGTGCGCTGGTGGCGCACAGAGCCACCTATTCTGATGCCGTCGGGGCGCAGCGCGTGCAGGTCCCACTTCCCGTTCCTCGCGTAGGCGCGGCCAGCGGCCGTGGTGATCTGGGTGACCTGGGCATGCTGCTGGACCAGGTAGCGGTCGAACCGGGCAGCAAACGCCGCATTCACCACCAGCGCCGCGATACCCGCCGAGATGATAGCCACCACAGCGAACGCCGTGCCCAACCGGAACGCGAACGACCCGGCCAGCGGCACCCGCCCCCACCAGGTGCGGAGCGCCTATTCATCGGGCCGCGCCCCGAACTTGCACCCAACCCCGGGGACAGTGACAACCCAGCGGGGTCCTTGGGGTCATCGCCAGCTTGGCCCGCGGGTTCTTCACATGCACATCAGCGGTCAGCTCATACCCCTCTCGTAGTCATGGCCGTGCACCCGGGCCACCAGCTCACACCGGGAAACACCCGCCCCGGGGTCGTGGCCAGCGCGGCCAGCAGGTCGAACTCGCTGCGGGTCAGCGCAACCGGCTCACCGTCCAGGCGGACTTCCCGCCCCGCCTGGTCGATCACCAGGCTCCCGGCGCCGAACGACAGCACCCCATCGGTCCCGCCGCGCGGGGCCCGGCGAAGCACCGCATCCACCCGGGTACCAGCTCCAGCGGGCTGAACGGCTTCACCACGTAGTCATCAGCACCCAGCCGCAGACCCGTCAAGACGGCGGCAGACCAGGTGATCAGCACCACAAAGCCCATGCCCCCTCCCCGCCGGCTGAGCGCGGCTCGGCAATGCCTCGCAAGACCAGTCACTGAACCGTGGGGGTCTACTGCCCGTAGTGATGGCGGGACCGCTGCAACGCCGCGGTGATGACTCGAATCATCCGGCGCTTTCCGTCTGAAAGAGGAGCAAGGGGGGCATATGTCTCGTTCCACGCATCGCTCAAGGACCCGTACCGCCGATAACCGGAGCGCCTCCGGGCGTGGCCGCCGTGCCGTCAAGGCCGTACCCGGGCTCGCCGCAGGCATGGTACTGGCGGTGACTGCCGCAGCGTGTAGCTCAGGTGGCGGCTCGAGCCCAAGCGCCACTCACGCTGCGGCGCGGGCCTCGTCAGCACCGGCAGCGGCGAGTCTTCTGGGGGCGCACAGCCTGCCGGCGCAGACGAGCCAGACCCTGCCCGCGTTCCCGACCTACTACGACGCGCACAAGGACGTGGTCGTGGTCACTGATGCGTTCCCGAAGCCGGCTGCGGGGATGTTCGACGCCAACTTCGCGCCCTCGCTGTCGGTGGTCAAGCCGGCGTCCCAGCCGGCCTGGTACGTCGTGCACGGGAAGGCCGCGGCCGGGCAGCTGGCCGTGCTGGGCTCCGAGCCCGGGGAGAGCGACTACTCGCCGCTGTGGCGGACCGTCATCGTCACCTGGAAGCCCGGCGTCACCCCCAGGGTCCTCACCAGCGACAACATGATCCTCTCCCTGGCCAAGAAAGGCGAGCTGACCACCAAGTTCACCTCGTTCGTGGTCAACGCCACCGTCACCAGCGTGAAGGGGAAGCCGGTGACGTTGTCGTCGGCCCCGGTGAGCGTGCTGGGGGCGCACAGCCTGCCGGCGCAGACGAGCCAGACCCTGCCCGCGTTCCCGACCTACTACGACGCGCACAAGGACGTGGTCGTGGTCACTGATGCGTTCCCGAAGCCGGCTGCGGGGATGTTCGACGCCAACTTCGCGCCCTCGCTGTCGGTGGTCAAGCCGGCGTCCCAGCCGGCCTGGTACGTCGTGCACGGGAAGGCCGCGGCCGGGCAGCTGGCCGTGCTGGGCTCCGAGCCCGGGGAGAGCGACTACTCGCCGCTGTGGCGGACCGTCATCGTCACCTGGAAGCCCGGCGTCACCCCCAGGGTCCTCACCAGCGACAACATGATCCTCTCCCTGGCCAAGAAAGGCGAGCTGACCACCAAGTTCACCTCGTTCGTGGTCAACGCCACCGTGGTGTCCAGGCCGTAGCGCCGGTGCTGGCCTGCGTGGCCGCAATCAACCTGGGCCGGGCAGGCCAGCGTCTCACCCTGACACCGCGCACCGTGAACCTATGAAGCATCACGAGAAATCTCACCGTGGGTGACGAAGGCATCCTGTCATTCTTGAGGCACGGTTGCGTGTCCTCACCGCGAGCTGGCGGGCGTTACTTACTCCAATGCGGCTCGTTGCCGGGGATCGGCTCGGCGATGAGGGCGACGGGGATGAAGTCCAGTGCGGCCCGTTCGGCGTCATCCTCGACCGCGGCAGTCACACGCACCGGGCCGAAGGCCTCCTGCCGGACCGTGTCGCTGTCGGCAAGCCCGCGGGTAGACGGCCATGTGGCGTCAGCCCACCACAGGCCAGGGATGAGGCACTTAGCGCGGTCCCAGTATTCGTGCGGTACGCACCGCCGAGCACCCGACCCAGCGCATGAAGCCGCCGTGAAACCGCGATGAATCCCGCTGCGTGCATCTTCGACGTCATCGTGACCGCCCAGGCCGCGGTGATGGCGAAAGGACAAGCATGACCAGCGCAATCACGGCCACCGGAGCGTGCGGCAAGTCGTTCGGCGGCAAGGTCGTCCTCGACGGCATCGACTTGGAGGCCTCCACAGGAACAACGTTCTCGCTGCTGGGTCCGAACGGCGCCGGCAAGACCACCACCGTGCAGATCATGTCCACGCTGGTCCACGCCGACGGCGGCGTGCTGCGCGTCGCAGGCCACGACGTGGTCCGGGACCCGGCGGCGGTACGGGCCGCGATCGGGGTCACCGGCCAGTTCTCCGCGGTCGACAACCTGCTCACCGGCGAGGAGAACCTGCTGCTGATGGCGGACCTGCATCACCTGGGCCGGGCGGAAGGGCGGCGGCGCGCCGCCAGGCTGCTCGACCAGTTCGACCTGGCCGACGCGGCCAGGACGACGGGCGCGACCTACTCCGGCGGCATGCGGCGGCGACTCGATCTGGCGATGACCCTGATCGGCGACCCGCGCATCATCTTCCTCGACGAACCAACGACCGGGCTCGACCCGCGCAGCCGCCGCATGATGTGGCAGACCATCCGCGAGCTCGTGGCCGGCGGCGTCACGATCTTCCTGACCACGCAGAACCTGGACGAGGCGGACGCGCTGGCCGACCGGATCGCCGTTCTTGACCACGGCAAGGTGGTCGCGGTGGGGACGCCCGATGAGCTCAAGCGCAGCATTCCCGGGGCCCACGTCCGGCTGCACTTCGCCGGCGCCACGGGCTCGACGCGGCGGCACGGGCCCTCGGCGGCGCGTTCCGCCACGACGACACCCTCACGCTGGAGGTTCCCAGCGACGGCGGCGCGACCGCGGTGCGGACGCTGCTGAACCTGCTCGGTGACACGGCGGACGAGGTTAACGAGGTGTCCGTGCACACGCCCGACCTCGATGACGTCTTCTTCGCCCTCACCGGCCACCCGACGGCACAAACGACGGCAGAAATGGAGAACGCCCGATGACCACCCTGACCTTTGCCGTGCGGGACTCGGCGACGATGACCCGGCGCAGCCTCCGGCACGTGCTGCGCTACCCGGTGACGCTGGTCGTGTCGGTGGGCGTGCCCGTGCTGTTGCTGTTGCTGTTCGTCGGCGTCTTCGGCGGCGCGATGAAGGCGGGCCTCGGCGCCGTCTCACCCGGCTCGTACATCGGCTACGTCATGCCCGGGATCATCGTGATGACCGCCGGGTACGGAAGCTCGATCACCGCCCAGTCCGTCAACCGGGACTCCACCGCGGGCATCATCGCCCGGTTCCGCACCATGGCGATCTCTCCCGCCTCGGTGCTGAACGGGCACGTCGCCAGCGCCCTGGCCCGCACGCTGGCCAGCGCGGCCCTGGTCATCGGCGTGGCGATCGGGCTCGGGTTCCGGCCCACCGCCGACGCAGGCCGGTGGCTGGCGGCGGCCGGTCTCACCGCCCTGCTCGTGCTCGCGCTCACCTGGCTGGCCGTCCCGTTCGGCCTGGCGGCCAAGACCGCCGAGGGCCTGTCCGGCTTCATTCTCATCGTTCAGCTGCTGCCGTTCATCAGCAGCGCGTTCGTGCCACCGGGCCAGATGTCGGGATCGGTGCGCTGGTTCGCGGCGCACGAAAAAAAAAAAAAAAAAAAAAAAAAAACCGTTCACGCCGGTCATCGACACCCTCCGCGGGCTGCTGACCGGCACCCCGTCTGGCGGCACCGCCCTCTCCGCCGTGCTCTGGTGCGCCGGGCTCGCGCTGGCCGGGTACCTGTGGGCGCGGGTCCTGTCCCGGCGCGACCTCAACCGCTGATCCGGGCGCGCGCCTGAAGCGCGGCCCGGGCGGCGGTGCGCAGGCCCTCCTGGTCCAGGCCCGCGTACGACGATACGGCGTCCGCGTAGGCCGGCCCGTCGGCGTCCTGCGCGGCCCGCCTGGCGCGTGCGGCGGACATGGTCGGCTGGAGCCCGTTCTTCAAGCCGAAGCGCTCGGCCAGCGCGATCATCCTCGCTCCCGCCCTCGCAAAGCCGGCGTCCGCCGCGCGCTGGCCGCGGTCGATGTCGGTCATGGCCAGGGCCAGCAGCAGCGAGGCGCAGACGGCGAGGTCATAGGAGGCGTCGAGCGTCCCGGGCGGCGGCCCCGGGTCCGTGGTCAGCGCTGACAACGCGGCGGGCAGCGCCCCGGTGATCTCCGCAACCAGGCCGAGCCGGCCGTGGTGCGCGTGGGCGACCACGGCGATGGCCTGAACCTGCAGTGCCCAGGGATCCAGGCGGGACAGGCCGCCGCCGGGTCCGGGGCGCTGCGTGACCCGCAGCGTCGCCGCGGCCGTACGCCACAGGTGCAGGCCGGTATCGACGTCGCCGCGGCCGAGCGCGATCTCCGCGCGCATCGCGGTGTCGAACATCGACATATCCCAGGGCTCGTCCGCGCCGTGCGGCGTGGTCAGCTTCAGCTCGCGTTCCGCCTCGTCGTAGGCGCCGCGCTGCAGGTTGGCCCCCACGATGGCCTCGCGCACCCGGTTCGCGGTGGACCACGCCCCGAACGCCTCGGCCACCGACAGCGCCGCGCTCAGGTGACGCAACGCCTCGTCGCCCGAACCGGCCTCGTCAACGTGGAGGCACAGTTCGCCGATCCGGGCATGCGCGGCGGTGCGGAGCCAGGCGCTGCCACGGCGCTCGAACGCGCCGAGCGACCGCCGCGCCGCCACCAGCGCGCCGTCCAGGTCGCCCGCCTCCTCCCAGGCGTAGCTGGTCACGTAGTTGGCCAGGCCCGCGACCAGCGGCTGATCGCTCTCGCCCAGCGCCTGCAGGGCCGCGAGGTCCGCCTCGGGCGGCCCGCCCAGCGCGTTCAGGACGGCGTGCGCGGCCTGGGCGAAGGTCCCCGGCGGAGCGGACGGCAGCCCGCGCAGGCCCACCAGGAACCGCGACGGGCTCGGCCCCCGCAGCAGGAACCCGGTCACCGCGCCGAGAGCCAGGCTGGTCCGGGTGGCCTCGACGAGGGCGGTTTCCGGCCGGAGCCCCGGCAGGATCCGGACTGTGTCCCCGGCGAGGGCGGTCAGGCGGGCGAAACTCGACTCGACCATCCATAGCCCGCCCAGCACGGCCGACACCGCGGCGACCGCTCCGGCGTCCCTGCGGTCGAGACCGTGCCGCAGGGCCAGGACCAGGTTGTCCTGCTCGGCCCGCACCAGCTCGAACGCCGGGAGATCGTCGCCGGTCAGGACCGAGTCGTGGTGGGCGACCCCGAAGTCGCGGGCCCAGGCGAGGAACCGGCCGGTCACGCGCTCGGTCTCGCCGGCGTCCTCCCGGCGCGCCGCGGCGAACTCCCGGACGGTCTCCAGCATCCGGTAGCGGGCGCCGGACGCGGTGTCGGTGACCTTGAGCAGCGACTGATCGGTGAGCTGTTCCAGGACCGGCAGGACGTCGGCGCCGAGCAGATGCCGGCCGGCGCCGACGGTGAACCCGGCGGGAAACACCGACAACGCGCGCATAGCCGCCTGCCCGTCCGGGTCGAGGAGATTCCAGCTCCAGCCGATGACGGCGTCCAGCGTGCGGTGCCGCAGCGGCGCGTCCCGTGCGCCGCCCCGCAGCACCGCGAACCTGTCGTCGAGGCGGCGGGCGATCTCGGCCACCGACATAACCCGGACCCGCGCGGCGGCCAGTTCCGCAGCGAGCGGCAGCCCGTCCAGCCGGCCGCACAGCTCCCGCACGGCCTGCGGGAGCAGTTCGGCGTCGGGCCGGGCCGCCCTGGCCCGCTGCTCGAACAGCTCGGCGGTGGTGGGCAGGTCCAGCTCGGGCAGCAGATACACCGATTCCGACGACAGGCCGAGCGGGGCGCGGCTGGTAGTGAGCACGCGCACGTCCTTGCTCAGCGACACCAGGGCGTGCACCAGGTCTGCGGCGGCGCGCACGACGTGCTCGCAGTTGTCCAGCACCAGCAGCGCGGGGCCGGGACCCAGGGCGGTCACGATCCCGCCGACTACGTCCGGCGGGGCGCTGCGGCGGCTGACCGGGTTGCCGCCGTCCTCGCCAACACCGAGGGCGGACGCGACCTCGGCCGCGACGTCGCCGTCGGCCGCTACGCCCGCGAGCTCGACGACGTGCACGACGCGCTGCTCAGACTGGCCGCTGACCGCGTGCGCGAGACGGGTCTTGCCCAGCCCGCCGGTGCCCACGATCGACGTGACCCGGGACGTGCGCAGCAGGGGCCACGGCGGCGATGTCGTCGTCCCGGCCGAGCAGCGGGTTGGGCTCGTGCCGGACGCCGCGGCGGATCACGGGCGCGTCGGCCTGCAGCAGCTCCTGGTGCACGCCCTGCAGCGCGGGGCCCGGGTCGCTGCCCAGCTCGTCGCGCAGCCGCTGCCGGTAACCGGCATACCTCGCGAGGGCCGCCGCGGCTCCTACGGTCGCTGCCTCGCAGCGCAGCAGTTCTGCCAGCACCTCCTCGTCCCGCGGGGCCTGCAGGATCAGCTCTGCGAGCGGCGCCGCCGCCTCGGCCCGCCGCCCGAGACGTGACAGCGCCAGCGCACGAGCCCGCAACAGCGACCGGTAGACCGGAATCCGCGCCGCGCGCAGCGCGGACAACGGGTCGCCGGGCCCGGCGACCCAGCCCGCGGCGCCGCCGCACAGTGCGAGCCCGGCATCGGCATGCCCGAGCGCCGCCAGGTGGTCGCCGGCCCTGGACCGCTTCGCACTCTCGGACGCGCTGAGCAGGATCGCTGAGGCATCGATCTGGTCCTCGCGCAGCGAGAGGCGGTATCCGCCCGGTGTGCTGACGATGACCCCGGGGCCGAGGCGGGCCCGGGCCCGTGACACAAGGACCTGGAGGGCCTTGAACGGGTGCTCGGGTTGCTCATCTGGCCACAGCGCGTCCACCAGCCGGGAGGTGCTGCACCCCGCGTGCAGGTCCTCGGCCAGGAGCGCAAGCAGGCCCTGCAGCCGGGAGCCGGTGATCTCCAGGCTGCCATAACTAACCCGCGACAGCAGGGCCAGCTCAACGGTCACCACCGTCAGATTAGCCGGTCCCCGGCCAGATCACGCCGTGACAGCAATGCCTCGGATGCGTCGCTGCCGGGCAGCCCGGACGGCCGGGCACAGATCACCCGGTTCAGCGTGGCATTCGGCGGTCGTCTTGGTTACCGAGCTGCCGCGCATAGGCGGATAGTTGCGCAATGGGCTCGGACCGGTGCCAATCACAAAGCGTGACCCTATGTTGGCGACAGCGAGCCGCCGGATCGCCGACTCGGAGCGGCTGAGAGCTGGGTCGGCAGCCTCTGGGACCGCGCACCATCGTCCGGCGAGGCCGCAGAGTGGTGGCGAATGCGAGTTCGCTTGAACCTGAGGCCTCGGTGCCCGGGCGTGGGCAGAGTCCTCGCGCTCACGCTCGGAGTCCTGCTTGGGCACGATGGGTATTGACGGATACGGTCGGCTGCGCCAGCCTGGTCGAAGGTCGTTGGGCGTCACGAGGGGGTGGCGATGGCTTGGCGGCTTGACGGGACGTATTTCGAGTCGTGCTCGTGCGATGCGGTTTGCCCGTGTACCTGGTCGGCGCTGACGGCGAAGGCGACGCTTGACCGGTGCCGGGCGCTTCTGGCCTATCACGTCGAGTCAGGCGAGATTGATGGCGTGGACGTCAGCGGCCTGAGCTTTGCCCTGTTCCTGGACACGCCGCCGGTGATGAGCGAGGGCAACTGGCGGGTTGGTGTCTACCTGGATAACGCTGCGTCTGACAGCCAGGCTGAGCAGCTCGGGGCGGTGCTGTCTGGGCAGCTCGGCGGGCCGCCCGCGATGCTGGGGCCGCTTATCGGCGAGATGCTCGGGGTGGAGAAGGCGCTTATCACCTATGACCAGGATGGCCGCGGCCACCATGTCCGGATCGGTGATGCCATCGACGTGGGCGTCGAGGACTTCGTTGCGCTGGAGGGTCACGATCCTGTTCAGCTAACGAACGTGTTCCACCCGTCGAATACCACGCTGACCGTCGCGCCGGCTACCGCCGCGCATCTGTCCACGTTTGGAATCGACTGGGGACGGGACGGGCAGAGCGGTTTTTCCGCGCCGTTCTCCTGGGCCGGGTGAGTAGCTCCCCAGGGCTGGCGCGGTCACGGCCAGGCGTGGCAACCCGTGAGGTTGCGCTGCTGCTGATCCTGGCGGCTGGCGCTTGGGTGGCGACCATTGCGATCGCCCGCGGGATGGCCGGGATGACGGGCACGATGGGGCTTGGTCTCGCCCTGTTCGTGCCGATGTGGACGCTCATGATGGCCGCCATGATGCTGCCCTCGGTAGCGCCAACGGCCTCGTTGTATGCCAAGACCGTGCAAAGCAACCGGACGGCGAGGGTCGCCGCGCTGGTGCTGGGCTATCTCACTGTCTGGGCGGCGGTCGGCCTGCCCGCGTACGGGCTGGCCCGGCTCACTGGCTGGCTGGCCGGGCAGCATCCCAGCGCGGCGCACGTGCTGGCCGTGGCGGTCTTCGCTGTTTGCGGTGTGTACCAGCTGAGCAGCCTGAAGGACCGTTGCCTGGCGCATTGCCGCTCCCCGCTCGCGCTGCTGTTGCACTACGGCTCCTACCGGGGCAGGTTCCGCGACCTTCGCGTCGGTGCCCATCACGGCGGTTACTGCCTGGGCTGCTGCTGGGGACTGATGGTGATCCTGGTCGCGGTGGGCGTGATGAACGTGGCAGCGATGGTCGGCCTTGCCGCTCTGGTGCTGATCGAGAAGGTCTGGACCTGGGGCCCCGCGGCGTGCCAGCTCGCCGGCGCGGCGGCGCTGGCCCTCGCGGTGGCCACGATCTGGCTCCCCTGGCTTGCCCCGGGCCTGCACGCCGCACCGCTGATGATGAGCTGACCCTCAGGCGCCGGGCATCTCCGCAGGCAGCACCCCGCCTTGGCTTTGAACGCCAGCGCTTGGCAGTCGAGCGATCCCAGTCGCCAGATTCTGGAAGTTCGTGTCAAGTTCCAGGCGGCCCGGTGAGCCGGGAGGCGGTCTGGCAGTGAGCATGAGCAGAAGCCGACACCCAGCGCCGCCCCGGCCAGCGGGGGTGCAACAATCTGCGCATGCCGGAACGACTCGAGGTGCAGCGGACTGTGGCCGCATCAGCGGGCGAGATCTTCGCTTTGCTCAGGGACCCCCGGGGGCACGTTGCCATAGACAGTTCCGGCATGTTGATGGAGGCCAGCGGGGACATTGTCGCCAAGGCGGGAGACACCTTCGTTGTGCACATGGACCGGGAAGCACTCAACGACTATCCCCTCGGTCTCTACGACGTCACAGTCGAAATCGTCACGTTCGAGCCGGACCAGGAAATTGCCTGGACTGTCCACGGCCAGCTGGACCTCGGTCACGTGTATGGCTACCGGCTGGAGCCAATCGAGGAGGGCACGCTCGTGACGTCCTACTACGACTGGTCGGCGGCCGGGCAGGACTGGAAGGACGCCGCCATATTCCCGGTGATCCCGGAGAGCGCGCTGCGGGCCACGCTCGGGATCCTGGCCCGCACTGTCGCCCCCGGCAAGCCCCGCCCCGCGCCCCCGGCCCGGTGACCGGCCGCTGCCGCGGCCAGCAGCGGTAATGACTACAGCACTCACCCGGAACAGCTCTTCCTGGACTTGGCTGGCCTGTTCAGCCGGTCCCTCATAGGCCTGGTAATGACGCTTGGCTGCCGCAAACCGGCCAGCACAGAATGGTCACTATGTGTGCTGAAGAGGTCGGTAAAATCGGCCGCTCGCCGTGCAATTAGGCGGATACGGGTGGCTGGCGCCGACCATAGAGCGTGACGTGAAGGATGGACGAGTTCCGCCGTACAGCCCATGTCTCCTGGCCGAAGGTCCTGTGCGCAGGGGACGTTGGTCCGTGGTGCGTGCTCCCGTGAGGGGGTGGACTGACTGTGACAGAGGACCCCAGGCAGACGCGGAGCAACGGATCAGATCCGCGCACCGCGCAATCGAGATCCGCGAGAAGCGGAGACGGGTCCTCTTGTCATGTCCTGGCTGGATTACCTCGTGCTTCAGGCAACGCAGAGCGTGAACGACGCGCCGGTCCCCGTGCACGCGATCGGCCTATGGACGCGCAGAACGCGCCTATCTGTAAAGCCGCTGATCAACCTGGTGCCACTCCAGCAGCCGAACCGAACGCCGGCAATGCGCGCGTTCTTCCGAGCCCCCTTGTCACTCAGCGTAATCTTGGCTACCGGTTGCGGGGGTATCCGGTACGGGATCGTAAGCTCAGAGGACGCACAGCATGGCCGCGGCGGCCTTGTGAGGGGACGATGGAACCGGTGGCGGAGCCTGCGCTGAGGTTCGCCGGGCTGCTGCGGCAGCTCCGGGCCGAGGTCCGGCTGACGCAGGAGGAGCTGGCTGCGGCGGCGGGACTGAGCCCGCGGTCAGTCAGTGACCTGGAGCGGGGTATCAACCGCAGCGCCCGCAAGGACACCGCCCTGCTGCTGGCTGATGCGTTGAGCCTGACCGGCCAGGTGCGGGTGCTGTTCGTCGCGGCGGCGCGCGGGCGGGCGCAGGCCGCGGAGGTGCTGGCGGCCAGGAACGGCGCGGCGGCCCGGGCAGCGACGGCTGCGGCGGCGCGGAGCCTGCCGCGTGATATTGGCAGCTTTACCGGCCGCGAACCGGAGCTCGCGCGGTTGCTGGCCGATGTGGCCGCGGGGCAGTGGGCCAGTGGAGATCTATGCGATCGACGGGATGGCGGGGATCGGCAAGACCACCCTCGCGGTGCACGCCGCGCACCGGCTGGCCGGGAGGTTCCCGGACGGGCAGTTCTTCCTTCCGCTGCACGCCCACACCCCTGGTCAGCCGCCGGTCGGCCCGGCTGATGCGCTGGCTAGCTTGCTGCTGACGGCTGGCGTCGCTATGCAGTACATCCCGCCCGGCCTGGAGGCCCGCGCGAACCGGTGGCGTGACTACGTCGCGGGCAAGAGGATCCTGTTGCTGCTCGATGACGCGGCCGGGCATGATCAGGTCCGTCCGCTGCTGCCGGGCACCGGTGGCAGCCTGGTTCTGATCACCAGCCGCCGGCGGATGACTGCGCTCGAGGACGCCGCGGCGGTCAGCATCGACACCCTGCCCCCTGATGAGGCGGCGGTGTTGCTGGCCCGGCTGGCCCGCCGTCCCGAACTGGGCTCCGGAGCAGGCCCGGCTGGTGAGATAACACGGCTGTGCGGATACCTTCCGCTGGCGATCGGGATGCTCGCCACGCAGCTCAGGCATCACCCAGCACGGATCGGTGCCGAGGTGGCCGCCGGTTTGGCGGCGGCCAGCGACCGGCTGGCCGTCATGCGCGCTGAGAACTTGTCGGTCGCTGCTGCGTTCGACCTGTCTTACGCCGATCTCACCGCGGAGCAGCAGCGGCTGTTCCGCCGGCTCGGCCTGTCCCCCGGCCCAGATATCGACGCCTACGCCGCGGCGGCCCTCGACGACATCGACGTGCCAACCGCCCGCCGTCAGCTCGATGAGCTCTACGACCATCATCTGATCACCGAGCCGGCGCCCGGCCGCTACCTCCTGCACGACCTGCTCCGCGAGCACGCCCGCTCGCTCGCCGCCGCCGAGCCTGCTGATTCACATGCCGCCGCTGGTCGGCTGGTGAACTATTACGCGCACATCGCCGCGGCCGCCAGCCGGCACATCGCCACCTGGACAACCGCAGGCGGGCGCCCGCCGCCAAGCCTGTCACCAGCCAGTATCCCGCCCGTGGCCACTTCCCGGCAGGCAGCCGCCTGGCTGGAAGCCGAGCGCCCCAACCTGCATGCGGCTGCCGCCCACGCTGCCGCCCAGGCCATGCCCCAGCATGCCATCGCGATTGCCACCGCGATGGGCGGGTTCTTGCGCGCCCGCGGTCACTGGGATCAGGCCGCAGAGCTTTATCAGATTGCTCTCACCGCGGCGTTCGAGGCTGGGGACCGGCCCGGCCAGGCCGGCGTGCTCGACGAGCTCGGCCTCCTGCAGCAGCTGACCGGCGACTACCCGGCCGCCACCGCCAGCCTGGCCGAGGCTATCGAATTGTTCCGCGACCTTGGCGACCGGCCCGGCCAGGCCTACGCCCGCAACCACCTAGGCCTGGTGCAAGCGGACACCGCGGACTACCCGGCCGCAGCCGCCAACCACCGGCAGGCGCTGGCGCTGGCCCGCGACGCGGGCGATCAGCTTGCGGAGGCCGTCTCCCTCACCGACCTGGGCATGGTGCAGCAGCTGACCGGCGACTACCCGGCCGCCATCGCCAGCTACCAGCAGGCGCTACCTTTGCTCCGAAGCACTGGTTCGAAGTACGACGAGGCCGACGCGCTCTCTGAGCTCGGCTGGGTGTGGCGGCTGACTGGGGACTATGCGGCCGCCGCCGCTGACCAGCGCCAGGCCCTGGACTTGTTCCAGCGCCTCGGCGACCGGGTCGGCCAGGCCCGGGCCCTAGATGAGCTCGGCCTGGTGCAGCAGCTGACCGGCGACTACCCGGCTGCTGCCGCCAGCGCGGCCGAGGCTATCGAATTGTTCCGCGACCTCGGCTCGCTGCACGACCTGGCCATGGCGCTGAACAGCCTCGGCGAGCTATCGTTCCGGACCTCGGCGACCCAGGAGGCGTGCAGCCACCACAGTCAGGCCCTCGCCATCGCCCGGAAGCTTGGCGCGCCTCTTGAGGAAGCACGCGCGCTGGAAGGAATCGGCCGCAGCCTTCTCCATCAGGACTCTGCCGAGGCCGCCGCGCACCTCCGGCACGCCCTGGAGATCTATCAGAACATCGGGGCCCCCGGCGCCCGGCGCGTCCAGGACACGCTAGACGACCATCGCCTCTAAGAGACGGTCTGCACCTGCGCTCCCGCCCATTCCGTGCAGGCCGTTTCGATGCCGAAATGTCTCTGCGCGGTGGCTGGCGGTGCATCTGCGCGTCAAGCAGCATTGGGCCTGACCGCAAGGCTAGGCCGTGGTGCAATCTTCGGTCAGTTCGCCCGCCGCCCGGCCATGCGCCAACGGTCGTCTTCGATAAAGACGGCGCCGTCCGGAGCTCCGGCCGTGCCGTTCAGCAGAGCCTGAGCGTTCAGCAAGGTCCACAGCCGAAGTCCCGTTCGGTGGCTACGGCCACCCCTGCGGCTCGCCGTCGATGCCCGGCCATCGGCCGCGCGTATCCCGGATATTCTCCAGATCTGGGTCCCAGCCATCGTAGCTGCCCTCCTATGTCGTCCGGCTGGCTCCAGCCTCGCCAGAGACTGCGGCAGTCACCACACGTGCCGGCCCACAGGAGTGCCCACAGGATTTACTCTGCCCCGGTCCTATCTTGATCAGCTTTGAGCCGAGGGCTGTGCGAGCAGCGCATCCGAGCGCCTCAAGCTCCGGCGCTCTTCCAGCGTCGGCGGGGCCTGGCTGGCACTCTGGCCTTCTGCTGATCCCTGAGGGCGCCGATCAAGTCCTGCATGGCCTGGCTCGGCATGTCGGCATCTCCTTTGGCATGGGCTGCCTGTCTGATACGGCGTGGATGGCGCTGCGGTCCCTTACGGGTCTTTGGGCCTTGAGGAACCCGGAGTGGGCACCTGCGCAAGGTGCTTGCCAAGCCCGCCATCAGCTCCGGCGCGAGCTCGACGAGGCGCTGCGGCGCCGCAGCCGTCCCTACGCGGTCGGCCCGGGCCGGAGCTGACAGTACGTCACGGGTTCCCCGACACGGGCCAGGGTACGGTCCAGGGACTTCCACGGGCGCGGTCGGGCACCTGGTGACGCGATCCTGGCGTCAGTACCGATCGCCGGACCGGGGAGGCACCCGATGGCCGACCCAGCGGGCAACCTGGGGAAGCGCTGGCCGATCCAGGCGTCGTCGAGGTCGGCGACGCGTGCCCGCCGGTAGCCGCCCAGGCACGCTGGCCTGAGATGCCTGGCGTGGGCCCGCGGCCAGGACCGTCACCGCCCGCGCCAGGGCCAAGGCGTGTAACCATGACCGCACCGACACAACCATGACCGCAGGGACACAAGGAGTGACCATGACCGTGGAGACAACGGCCGCCGGGCCTGACCAGCTCTCCGTGCTGCGCAGCGCGCTCATCACCGGGCTGTTCGTCGCCGGCGCGCGGGCCGCCGCGCTCCGGATCCCGGGGCCGCAGCGAGTTCACGGCTGCGCCATGCCCGTCCCCGACCCGGCCGTCACGCGTGAACCGGCCGTACCCGCCGCAGGAGGAGACCGGTCATGAACGAACTGGGAGGGCAGACTGTCGTGGTGATCGGCGGCAGTTCCGGTATCGGGCTGGAGACCGGCCGGCGGGCCCGCGCCGCGGGCGCCGACGTCATCCTCACCGGCCGCAATCCCGACCACCTCAAGCAGGCCGCGGCCGACGTCGGCGCGGATCGGACCGCGGCCTTCGACGCCACCGACTGGGCCGCCCTGCAGCGGTTCTTCGCTGACCTGCCCGGGCCGGTTGACCACGTGATGGTGACCGCCGGCGGCCAGTACTACGCGTCCCTGGCCGAGATGGACTTCACCCAGGCGCGCCGGGCCATGGACGAGCATCTGCTGCTGCCGCTGCAGATCGGCCGGGCCGCCGCCGACCGGGTCCGGCCCGGCGGCACGCTGGTGTTCATGACCGGCGCCTACGCCCGTCGGCCGGGCCCCGGCCTGGCCATCGCGGCGATAGCCGCCGCCGCGGTCCCGGCCATCACCGCGAACCTCGCGCTCGAGCTCGCCCCGGTCCGGGTCAACCTCATCGCGGCCGGCTTCGTCGACACGCCGCTGTCCGCGGCGCTCCTCGGCGATCAGCTGCAGGCGCGCCGCGACCGGCTCCGCGCCACCCTGCCGATCAGGCGCCTGGTCGGGCCGGCCGACGTCGCGGCGCTCGCCGTGCACCTCATGACCAATACGGCGGTCACCGGCGCGACCTACGACATCGACGGCGGCGAGCAGGTCCTGCCTGGATCGGGAGGCGGATCATGAGCGAGCCGAACCGCCGGTGGCCATCATCACAGGCGGCCCCGGCGCGATGGGCCTTCGGCGGGCCAGGGACGCCGCCGAGATGCAGGCGTTCCTGGAGTCACTGCCGCTGTACCCCTGGATGACGGTGCGGACCATGCCGCTCACCGAACACCCGAGCGACCCGGGTCAGCGAATGGCAAGCTACCTTCGTCACCCACGGTGAGATTTCTCGTACGCTTCATAGGTTCACGGCACGCCCTAACGCCAATTATTCAGTCCCACCCCGATGGGGGCATCTCCGCCGAGCCGAATACAGATAAACCTGTTCTGTCGGATGGCATAACCAGTCTCGGGCCGGAGCGTCGCCGCACCGACTACGTCCGGACGTCAGGTCAGGTCAACCACGTAGGGGTGCACAGACGAAAGGCGGATGTCTGGAATGCCACCGCGGTGCTTCGACCTTCCTCCATCGGGACGGTAGCCGGTGGCTGACCAGGACGTGGAAGAAGCCCTGGCGCGCAGCTTCCTGGGGAGGCTGCCGCCGGAGGTCGTGGCGAGGCTGCGGTCAGAGGGGGAACGCGCCGATTACCCGGCGGGCACCACGATTTACCGGGCTGGCTCCGGCCCGAGGGGCATGCTGGTGGTGCGCGGCCTGATCCGTGTCTACATGACCTCCCCGGAAGGCCGGCAGGTCACCGTCCGGTACGCGCGGGCCAACGACGTGCTGGGGATCGCGGTACTGGTGGGCGGCCCGGCCAACGTGAGTGCCCAGGCCCTGGCGGAGTCGAGCCTGTTCCGCATCAGCTCGCGGACGCTGACCGGCGCCGCGCGGCGCGATGCCCGGGTCGCCTGGGCGATGGCGGAAGAGCTGAACCGCAGGCTCTATGAGACGCTGCAGCAGACGGCGGTCAACACGTTCGGCTCGGTGCGGCAGCGCGTCGCCGCTCATCTCCTCGATCTCGCTTCCGCCCAACTGCATCCGCGTGGCCGCATGGTGGCCCGCGTGTCGCAGCAGGAGCTTGCGGATGCGGTCGGGTCCGTCCGCGAGGTGGTGGCCCGGGTCTTGCGAGATCTCCGGGTCGCGGGAATCGTGGCCACCTCATCGGACAGCGTCCTCATCCTCGACACGGCGCGGCTGCACAGCGAATCCTGGGACCCGGCTGGCCTGTGACTTTGGTTACCGGGCGCCGCTACCGACGTCACTGACAGGCCGGGCAGGCGGCGGCACGCTGGTTGGGTCAGGCCCGGAACACCGGGCCAGCCGAGAAGAGGGCCCAGCCGATGAGCACCGCGAACGCAATTTCCCGCTCAGAATCCGGATCCGCAGACGCGGTGAAGGCGGTATCGACCATCCGTACGGGGACCGTCCAGATCCACCCCGAACATCCGTTCGGCACGAGGAAGCCGCTGTACTGGTGGCTAGTGACATCACGCCGGTGGACCCCGCCGCGGCCGGTCAACGCCTATGTCATCGAGCACGCCAGGGGACTCATCCTGTTCGACACCGGGCAGGACCGCGCGTCGGTCACCGATGACACGTACTTCCCCGGCGGCTTCACGGGGTTCATCTACGATCGCCTTGCCCGTTTCGACATCGGCGAGCAGGACACGCTCACCGCCCAGCTGGGGGCGCTCGGGTACAAGCCGGCTGACGTCGACACCGCGATCCTGTCCCATCTGCATGAGGATCACATCGGCGGGATCGCGGAGCTGAAAAATGCTGACCTGATAGTCTCCGCCGCCGAGTGGGCAGAACTGGCCAAGGCCGCCCCCGAGCCACGTGGCTTCCTGCGCGAGCACATCCAGGTCCCGGGCTCGAAGTGGCGCCAGATCAGCTTCGAACCGGGCTCCGATCCCACTCTTGCGCCCTTCACCGAGTCGCTGGATGTCATGGGAGATGGCTCGCTGGTACTGCTCCCCACTCCCGGCCACACCGAAGGCTCGATCTCGCTGCTGATCCGGCGTGCAAGCAGGCCGCCGCTGCTGCTAGTCGGCGACCTCACCTACGGAGCCGAACTGCTCGAACGCCATCAGGTTCCGGGTGTGGGCAACCGGCGCCGTCTCGCCGAGACCACCGGCAAGGTACTCGCGCTCAAAAAGCAGATGCCCGACCTGGTCATCCTGCCCGCCCACGACCCCACCGCTGCCGCGCGCTTGCTCGGCACCTGACACGGGAGACAACCATGCAAACATTCGAGAACACGGTGACGATCCAACGGCCTGCCGAGGAGGTCTTCGCGTTCCTCGCGGACTTTGAGAACATCCCGAAATGGAACTACGCGATCGACGAGACTCACAAGATCTCCGCAGGACCCGTCGGAGTGGGAACCAGATACCGCCAGACCCGTTCCGTCCCGAGCAGGAGCGTCGAGGGTTTCGAGGTGACCGTCTTCCAGCCGGGCCGCCGGCTGGCCATGCACGGGCAGATCGGGCCCTTCCGGGCAACGATCAGCTACGAGCTGGAGGCCAGGGCCGGGGGGACACGGCTAGTCAACAACGTGGAACTCGATGCCTCCCAGGCCATGCTGAGGCTTGCTGCCCCGCTCGCGACCCCCAGGATCAAGGCGGCAGTGGCGCAGAACCTCGGCAAACTCAGGCTGGTCCTGGAAGGTAGCCAGCCAGCGTGAGAACCTCTGCCAGACATAACGGGACGGGCACGGCAAGCGGCGTGCCCGCCTGCGGGGCGGTGGACCTGCTGGACGTGGTTTCGCCCGCCAGCGTCACGTGGGGGACGACCCGTCAGCCACGCTGGCCCGGTGCGGCCACCCCATGGTTAGCCTGGGTCTGCTTCCCGGGCGTTCGCCGCCCGTGTGAACTGCCAGATGACAACGCTGAACCCGATGACCGAGACCACCACCCCAGCCAGGCTGATCCAGTCTCCTACCGTCATCGCCGGCTCCTCCGTCGTGAACCGGGAGAAAGACAAGGGAAGGGCTACATTGGTCCTGTTCCTCGGGGACACAACCTGCGGTGCCGAACGTGAACCCGGTTCCCGGGCGGTGCTGTTGCGGCTGGCCATCTCCCAACCTCCCATCAGCCAGACAGGCGACCTACCCCTACGCCTTTCCCGCATCGACGGCGGGCACTCCCGCCTGCCTGCGTGAACCGGGCGACAGCCGACCAGGCTAGCCGCGGCAAGTCTCCCTTCTCAACCCGCAGGCGCAGGCCCTGCACCCCGGCCAGCTGCAGGCCGCACATGCTGCACGCCCGGATCTCGAACAAGGCCGACCTCCCCGGCCTTGACGATGTACCGCCCAGAGCCTGGTCAACCGGCTCCTGCAGGAATATGCGAGCCAACAGCTCGCGGCAAGTGAGTGCGTAGGATGCAGGGCAGCTGGGGCAGGGCTGGCAGATCGCGGTGAAAGACTGACCGCATGACCAGGCTGCCACGATGGAGATCATCATCCCAGCTGGCTTCGCCGGGCCGGCCCCGCACGCCCATGACCAGTTCGATGAGGGGATCTATGTGCTCCGCGGTCGGCTGATGGTCGCCAGGGAGGATGAGCCGCAGGAAGCAGCGGCCGGTTCCATGTTCACCGCGCCCTGTGGGCACCGCCACGCCTTCAGTAACCCCTTCCCCGAAGAGGCCCTGGTCCTGGGAATCTGGTCGCCCGCCGGACCCGCCCTGGACTTCATGCGTGAGATCGGCGCGGCACTGCGGCCCGGCACGCCACCCGACCCGGACAGCATGCGCGACATCTACACCCGGCACGCCAGCCGCCTCCTGCCCTGACCACGGAGCGCACGGCCGGGCCGGGCACGTTTACTCGCGGGCGGGCTGGAGTTCTGCCATGCGGGACCAGCCGTTGACCGGGAGGTCGGCGTGCACGATCTCAGGCGGTGCGGCGAGCAGCCCCGGCAAGCGGGCTATTGCCGCCTTGAAATGGCCGGAGTCCACATGGGCCTTGCCTGCTGCGGCGTCCCGGAAGGCCTCGACCAGGAAATACACGCCCGGGTCATCGGTGCTGCGCGACCACTCGAAGCTGATGTTGCCCGGTTCGGCCCGGGTGGCGGCGGTGAAGTCCTCGACCAGGCGGGGGAATTCCTCGGCGTACTCGGGCCGGATCAGATGCCGGACGACGATGAAGATCATGCTAGGCCACCACGGTGACTTCGTAGACTTCCCGGACGGGGGGCCCAGCCAGCACAGCGCCCAGCTTGGCGATCTGCTGCTGGTAGTTCCCGCTGGTCTCGCTGGCAGCCAGGTCGGCCAAGCTGTTCCACATGCTGTAGCCGATGCTCTTGTCGTGCTCGCGGTCGATCAGCGCCGCGAACCCCTCGAACCCGGCCTGCTCTTTGAGCGAGGGCACGATGGACTCCCGGATCATGGCGAGCCACTCGTCCATCTTGCCTGGCTGGATCTGGTTAGTGACCACACGCGCATGCATGGTTCCCCCTGGTCAGAGCCGTCGTCGGGAGTACGTTACAGCGGGAACAAACGGATCATCCAGCCTTCCGGCCCCCAGCGGGCAGGTGGCATTAGGCGCGCACAGAGAAAGGACGGGACACCGCGAAGAAGTACTGCCTTGATCACGACACCGTGCATTGATATGCGCAACCGAGCACAGTCATTCACGCAGAACTACGCACTCCTTTCGGCTGGAATCGGAAGGTAAAATAGGTGGCACCTACGCGGGAGCCGGATCCACTCGCTCTTCGTTCGGGCCGGTTGGCGCTCGCGTCAGGAGGCGCCCGCGCTGGGCGGGCGGAAGCTAGGCGCTGACTGATGCTCTGGGGGCGCTGGCCAGGAAAAACTCCGCTGCCTCGGCTCATGGTGCGCCTGTGCTGCGGCCAGTGGCCGAGGTCCCTTGAATTATCCGTTTACAGGTGCTCTTGCCTCTCCTGCAGGGGGTCAGCGGGGCAACTTGGCCAAGCAGGAAGATCGGGCAGCGCGCAGATCCGCTGCTTCTGCGCAGGGCCACTTAACGCTCCACCGGCCGCGCGACCCTGGCGCAGTCTCTATTAGGCGGATAACGCTCGTCAGGTGGCCGGCAACGCAAACTAGAGTCCGTGAGGAGCAGGCGGTGTCTCGCGCGGGATCGCCGAATCGGGCTGTCTAACTTCCTGGTCGTGTGCGCGGACCGCTGCGGCCATATCGCCCAGTTCTGGACGCCGGGACTCGCTGGTGAGGTGAAGAATCTCGGTCGGCGCGCCGGGCCTGTGATCGTCGAAGTGGATTGATTCGAGCCGGGTCGAGGATCAGGTTGCTCAACCAGGTGGATATCCCGATGCTGCCAGGTGCTGTCGGTCCGGCGCCGGTCCCCTCGCCTGCCTCGGGGCAGGCTCTGGGCTGGTGCGCGTTCAATGGCATTGTGGGTACGAGGGGTGGTGTGTGGCGCTTAGAGTGTCATACTTGCGGGTTTGCGAGCTAAGTGAACCGCGTGACATTCGGTCGTCCATGAGACGTCACAACTGAGGTGCGCCCGTGCCAGAGGAGAGCCCCAGGCGCCGCCAGCTGGTTCTTGTCGTCTGCTGCCTGAGTCTGTTCATTGTCGGCCTTGACAACACGATCGTGAACGTTGCGCTGCCAACGATCGCCAGGGGGCTGGGTGCCTCCGTGTCCGGCCTGCAGTGGATCGTCAACGGTTACACGATGGTCCTGGCCAGTTTGGTGATGCTCGCGGGGGCCACGGCGGACCGGTTCGGCCGGCGCCGAGTCTTCCAGGTGGGGCTGACGGTGTTCACGGTCAGCTCGGCGCTGTGCTCCGTGGCGCCCAGTCTTGGGTGGCTGATCGCGTTCCGCGTGTTGCAGGCGATCGGCGGGTCGATGCTCAACCCGGTCGCCGTATCCATTATCTCCAGCGTCTTCAAGGGCCGTGCAGAGCGAGCCTGGGCGATCGGGGTCTGGATAAGCATGTTCGGCGTGAGCATGGCGCTCGGGCCGGTCATCGGAGGAATACTGACTGGCACGGTTGGCTGGCGGAGCATCTTCTGGGTCAACGTACCGGTCGGGCTGGCCGCCATCGCACTGGCCGCCAGGTTCATCCCGGAATCACGCGCCGGGCTACAGCGCAGGCCTGACCTGGTCGCCCAGGTCCTGGTGATAGTCATGCTCGGTTCCCTGATTTACGCGATCATCGAAGGTGCGCGGACTGACTGGCGCGAGCCCGGGATACGCGGCCTCTTCGCGCTGGCAGGCACGGCGTTCGCAGTCCTGGTCTTGTGGGAGCTGCGCAGGAAGGACCCGCTGATCGATCCCCGCTACTTTCGCAGCCTGCCGTTTACCGGGGCTGTGCTGACCGGCATCTGCGCGTTCGGCAGCCTGGGCGGTTTCCTCTTCCTGAGCACCATTTACCTGCAGGACGCGCGGGGCCTATCGGCGCTGGGGGCCGGCCTGCACATGCTCCCCGCGGCCACGGCGATGGCTATCTGCCCGCTGCTGGCGGCACGGCTGTCCGCCAGCAGCGGCCTGCGGGTGCCGCTGACGCTGGGCGGCATGGCCTTGACGCTGAGCATGGCCTCGATGTCGCGGCTTACCGTGTCCTCCGGGGATGTCTATCTCATCGCGGCATTCATGGTGTTCGGCATCGGCCTGGGCATGGTCGACGGTCAGATCAGCAACGCGGCGGTCTCGGCGATGCCGCCCAGCCAGGCAGGCCTGGCATCCGGCATCGCTTCTGCCAGCCGTCAGATGGGTCAGGCGCTAGGCGTGGCGGTGACCGGTTCGCTGCTGAACGCGAACCTGCACGGGCCGGTGCCGGACGGATTTCGTTGCCGCCAGCCGCCCTGCCTGGTTCGTGCTGACCGGGTGCGCGTGCATCGTGCTCTTCCTCGGCCTGGCGACACCGCGTGTCCGATCGCCGCACAGCGCGGCGGACCTGGCTGCCGATGGGCCGCCCGCGGCGCGCGAAAAGCATCCGCAGCGGCAATACAGCGTGCGACCGCAGACCTTCCCGGACCTGGAACCACCGCCAGAGCCAGCATGGATTCCGCGCTACCTGATTAGCCAGCAGCCGCCCGGCTACCCTGCGCCAGAACCCGTGAACCCCTCCACCCTCACGCGACGTGATCAGGTGTATTACCGCCGGCAATGGCGGGCGGGTAACGAACAGGGATAGATTTTCAGCGGGTCATGTCCCGCCCGGAGCCCATCGTCACGAGATGGATGATCAGCCCGACGGCTCGCGGCGACACATAATGATACGAGGTAAAGAAGTAAAACCGAACAGAGCAGCGGGCTGCTTAATTCGCGGGTTCGGGGTCCGAGTCCCTGGCGGCGCACAAACCCCAGGCCACAGACCCGGGGGTTTTCTTGCCAAGATCAACACCGTGGGACCCCCTCGGGGTAGCGGTGGCACGGGTGCGGGTTCCCCCCACACGACCGGTGAGTTCCGCCTCGCCGCGTCGTCTGCATGTTGGGAACGTCCCCCTTCCGCGCCTGCCGGAGGCCCGAGATGAGATGACAGGAGCGTGCACACCGTGGCCGAGGAGAACGTGAGCGCGACCCTGACTGTCGTCGTGCCCGCCGTGAGGGTGTTCGCGGTGCTGGCGGACCCGACGACCCATTCTGCGATCGACGGCACCGGCTGGGTTCAGGAAGCTGCCGACCGGGCGCCGCTGACCGAGGTGGGGCAGATTTTCCGAATGGACATGTATCACCCCAATCATCCAAACGGTGACTACCAGACGGCCAACAAGGTCCACGTGCTCGACCCGCCGCGCGCCATTGGCTGGCTGACGGGGTACGACCCCAAGGGCGACGGTCACCTGGAGTTCGGCGGCTGGTCCTGGCGTTACGACCTTGCGCCGCTCGGTCCGTCCGAGACTGAGGTCACGCTCACCTACGACTGGTCGGCGGTGCCGCAGTTCATCCGGGAGTACCTCCAGTTCCCGCCGTTCGGCCCTGAGCATCTCACCAACTCGCTGCACCACCTGGCCGAGCTTGCCGCACCGACCTCCCGGGCCTGGACGCCCGGCGGCTAGACACCTGGCGGGCGGCCGTAGCGGTCCACTCGAACGAAGATGTCGGCGATGTGGGCATCGGTCAGGGACCGATACGCGGCTGGGCGGCGGAAGGCGTTGCCCATGGTCTCGGCGCGGCGGTAGGCACGCAGGGCGTCGAGGTCGAAGGAGGCGAGGTGGATGCCAGCGCCTTCACCCCGGTTCATCCGGGCCCCAGCACGGAGGGCCGTCCGCGTCGGCGGCCCCGCAGGTCAAGCACGATCAGGATGACGGCCTGGAGCATGATCAGGGTACTCACCACTGCGGCGAGCAGGCCGGTGGCCGCCTCGGTACCGCTCACGACGTTGTAGAGGCCGTGCCAGACGGCGACCAGCAGGATGCTGCCGCCGGAGCGGTTATACAGCCAGGTCAGCACAACCGCACCGCAGGCCAGCCCGAGGAACATGCCCACGTACTGGACCGGGGCGAAGTCCCGGTAGGTGGCGATCACCAGGAACTGCGGCAGGTGCCAGCCGAACCACAACACAGCCAGGACAAGCGAGCTGGCCAGAGGGCTGAAGCGGCGCTGCAGCTGCGGCAGCGCGTACCCGCGCCAGCCCGTCTCCTCACCCAGCGCGCCGACAAAGATAATCAGCAGCACACCGGCCAGGCCGGTCGCCGGTGTCCCGCTGAACCGCCCGAAGTCGCCCGCACTTGGCAGGGCCTTGCCGGCCGCGGCCATCGCGATCAGCGCCAGCCCGAGGAACACGACCGGGCTCACGGCCACCAGCCACCAGCGAAGCGGCACGCGCCACCGAGCCACCCGCGCCCCCAGGTCCCGCACGCCCGGGCGGCCCATGCTCCAGGCGGTCACTACCACCGCCGCGATCGTCGGCCCCAGCAGTGCTGGGAGATGGGTGGGCCAGCCCACACCGCGCCGCACCACCAGGTGGGCCGCCGCCAGCGGGATGAGCCACGACCAGCTCAGCGCGTAGGCCAGTGCGAAAAAAGCCACCAGCGCCCTGGCATCGAGCTGCGGACCACTGCGCGCTGGCCGCTGCCGCTCACGCGTGGCAGTCACCACACCCCCCTTTGCCCAGCTCCAGGTTGTCATCCTCGCGCCGAACGGTGCGCAAAGCACCGGACCAAGGTCATCCCGGCCAGGCCAAACGGCATGCACGGCGATCACACCGGACAGGGGCGCCGATCCTGAGGCGGAGGTCAGCCGGGTTTACCCAGGCGATTCCAGTCCCCTGGCAGCTGATCGCAAGTCCCGGGTTCTTCTCCGGCGATGGCAGCGGACCACGGCGGCACACATCTGGTGTCAGGGGCCGGGCCGTTTTGCGGCGCCGCTGGACGGCGCAACCCGTCAGGAAATTTGGCCAGGGTTGAGTCATCCGGGTGCTGGCACCACGAGCATGATCAGGCTGTCACCTTGGCCGGACAGCGACGGCGTGGGTCAATGGACTGGGCCCTCGTGAGGGAGGGCTGGCGATGGGTGTGGTCTGGTATCGGCTGCGGACGGATGTGCGGGTCAGGTGGCGCACGCTGGCGCTGCTTGCTGTGCTGGTGGGGGTGGGCGGGGGTGTGGCCCTGGCCGCGTTCGCTGGAGCCCGGCGCACGGCGGCGGCGGTCCCGCAGATGCTGGCCTATAGCCGCGCGGATGACGGGGATGTCGGCTTCGGCGGATTCTGCCGGCCGTCCAGGGTCACCGGCCGGGCCGCCAGGTCGCTGGCGCCGCTGCCGGGGGCGGCCCGGGTGCTGCGTCTGCCGCAGGTGGCGGCCTTCGCGCGCATGCCCTACCTGTTTTTCTCTTCTAGCCCTTCGGGCTCGGGCCTCGGGAGCGTCAACGTGACCGCTTCCGCTGACGTCCAGGGCTTTCGCACCATCGACCGCCCGCTGATGGTCGCGGGCCGGTTCCCCGGCGTCCGGCGCCCCTTCGACGCCGCTGTCAACGAGCTTGCGGCGCAGCGGTTCCACCTGCACGTGGGAAGCCGGCTGACCTCTACGCGTATTCGGAGAAGCAGGTGCTGGCATGCGACCTGTCCGGGGCCGGGGGCAGGCCTCCCTCACCATCAGGCCCGCGGTTCACGGTGCGTGTGGCCGGGATCGTCAGGACCCCCATCGACATCAACGCCATCGTGCCGCTGGTGGGTTCGCCCTGGCAGCAGGGCTGGAACTGGGACGTGCTGGTCGGCAACCCGAATACGGTGACCGACCCCACCGGCTATGTCGTGCCGCGGCTGGCGGGCGACCAGCTGGTCGGCTCCTACTCGGCACTGACGAACCTCAACGGCGGCTTTACGGTCGACGGCGCGGCGGTGGGTAACGTCCTGGTCTTCGACCCGCTCAAAGGCGCGGTGCTCCCGCCGCTGCTTGAGGGCCGGCCGCCCCGCACGCAGGGCGAGATCGTGCTCGGCACCAGCACGCTGCGCCAGATCGGCCGGCACGTGGGCCAGACAATCAAGCTGCGGACGCCCGTCGGGACGGCAACCGCCATGCGGATCGTCGGGCCCATGATCGTCCCGTCGGTCGCGGACCTCCTTACCAACGGCCTGGGCGAGGGGGCGTGGGTGCCGGACAGCTACTTCCGGCGGCTCAAGGCCGAACTAGCCTGCCGGCCTAACGTGCCGCCGCTTTCTACCAGCTGTTCGCCGTCCGCTGCGCCCCAGACGTGCCGCCCGCGCAGGCGCTTGCCCGGCTGCGGCACGACTTCGGCCCTATCGTGCTACGGCAGCTCCCGGGCCAGACCATCGTCAACCTCCAAAGCGTCGACGGGCTGCCGCTGGTGCTGGCGGGACTGGCCGCCCTCGCGGTCGGGCTACCGCTCGGCGTCGCCGCCGGGCGCTGGGCCTGGGACGTGGCAGCCACACAGCTCCAATCTGCCGCACCACCGGCCATCCCGGCCCTCGCCATCGTCTTGATAGTGCCGGCCGCGCTGCTAGCCGGGAACACCCTGGCCGCCCTGCCCGCCCGCACCGCGGCGCGGACAGCACCGGCCATCTCACTGCGCCAGGAATAACGGCCAGGCAAGACCAAGCTTCCAATGTCTTGCCATATGCAACTACGCCAGAGCATCCGCTTAACGGCTACCTATGCGCCTCCCTCAGAATGCGCTCACAGCAGGCTACTACGGATAACGAGAATATCCCAGATAGGAGCACTCTCGTTGGGAGAAGGGGAAGATTAAATGGGTGGTGCGTACGCGGCACGGCGGCTACCCTGCTGGCGCCGGATTCACTCGCTCTTCGCGGGACGGAATGCCCCATGGAGGCGCCGTCCGCGAAGTGGCTGACCTCAGCCCAGCCGGAGACGGCTGTGCCGGACCAGGCACCTCCGGTGAATCGCCGGGACCATTCGTCGGCGGATGGTGACATCGGGCCCTGCCCCGGGATCGCGCGCCAGGCCTACCGTGGTAGCGGGCTACAGATCCAACGGAGGCCATGATGGCACTCACCGGTCCGGCTCGCCGTCCGTCTGCGGGCGCGCGGCGGGCTGGCTACTCCATCGCCATTGCGTTCAGCGCGGCGATCTTGTTCGTTCTCAACGCCTGGCCCGGATGGCAGGCGATGCCGTTCCTCACCACCGATATGAATCAGGTGCTGTGGCTGGTCAACCTCTCGCTGGCGGCAGGGATAGCAGCCAACGTCGTATACGTGGCCTACGACCCGCCGTGGCTGAAATCGCTCGGCGACCTGGCAACGACCGGACTCGGGCTGGCCGCAGCAATCCTCATCTGGCAGGTGTTCCCCTTCGACCTGTCATCTGGCTGGTCAACCGCCGTGCGCGCCCTTCTGGTCATCGCCATCGCGGGTTCATGCATCGCGCTGGTGGCCCAGATCGTCTCGCTGGCACGCTGGTTCACCGGCCACTCCCCGCATGGCGGCCACATGCGCACAGGACATTGACATCCCGCCGGCCCGACCTTGAACGCTGAAGGAGCACGCTGTGTCCAGCAATGCCGAAGAGGGCGGCCAGCGCCGGCCCGAAGATCATGCCGATCTTGCGGGGGGCAGGGCCGCTCAGGCGGGGCAGGGCAGTGCCCGGCCGGTGCGCGAGTTCCGCATGAGCGGTGCCGACCGGGTAGGCAACGCGATCTTCTGCCTGCTCGCCCGGGCCGGTATCGGGCCTGCCTATCTGCTAACAACCCGCGGCCGCAAGACTGGCCGGGCGCGCAGTAACCCGGTGATCCTCGTCAAGCAGGGCAAGCAGCGGTGGCTGGTGGCTCCCTACGGCGCCGTCTCGTGGGTGCTCAATGCCCGCGCCGCCGGGCAGGTCACCCTGCGCCGCGGGCGTGACCGGCAAGACTGCACCGTCCGGGAGCTCTCACCAGCAGAGTCCGGGCCCATCCTGCAGTGTTACATCCGCATTGCCCCGGCTACGCGGCCTTACTTCCAGGCGAGCAAGGACTCCCCCGCAGCAGATTTCACCGCCGAAGCGCACCGCCATCCGGTATTCGAGCTCACCCCGACCGGCGCGGACCAGCGCTGAGGCAGTGCCCGGGCAGACAGTCGCCCCCCGCAGAACGTGGCGCAACCAGCAGGCTCGTTCCGGCTGGGCCGCAAGCGCCGATGCCGGGACCAGGACTGGAAGGTGCCGTACTCCTCGGCGATCACCCAGGCGGTAGTGCCAGCTACCTCCCGGCTTTACCGTGGCGGGTGCCGTCGTCAGGGGCTGACGGTCCCAGGCGGGTGCAGGTGCGTGCTGAAGAACGCGAGGATGCGCCGGCGGGCGTCTTGCGCCGATGGCTCGTGGTATCCGGATCCCGGCATGAACCTGCCGATGACCGCGAACAGGACCGGAGCTTTGTCCCCTGCGCCCTCGTGGTCGTTGAGGAACTCGTGCCCGGCCTGCGGGTACTCCTTGACGTCGTGCTCGACCCCGGCAGCCGCCAGTGCCTGCTCCAGCCGGGCCGCTGCTCCCCGCAGCGACCGGTCCCGGCCACCGTAGCTTCCGACAATAGGGCATGCCCCGGCGAGGAAACTGGCGGTGCAGGCATCCTTCGAGGCGGTGCCGTAGTTGACGCTCGATACCGCGAACCCGCGATCAGGCGCGAGCAGCAGGGCCAGTCCGCCGCCCATGCAGTAGCCGATCACGCCGATCTTGCCAGTGCAGTCCTGCCGGTCCTGCAGCCAGGCACGCGCAGCCTCGATGTCGGCGAACACCCCGCCGCGCCGGGCGCGCGCATCGCGCATGATCGAGATCATGCACCGCACCGTCCCCCGGCCATGGAACAGGTCCGGCGCCACGGCCAGGTACCCTTCCCCGGCCAGCCAATCGGCCTGGTTCCTCAGGTCCTGGCTCATCCCCAGCGCGTCGTGGATGACTACGACCCCAGGCCACGGGCCCGACCTGCCCGGCACCGCGAGATAAGCTGGCCGCCCGGCTGGGCCCGGGATCCTCACCTCAGCCACCGCCGTCCGGCCCTCCCTCCCCGCCTGGCCGCCCTGGCGGCTTCATCCTCTGCGGCGCGCGGCAGGTCCGGCCAGGGCCCAACGTCCCGCCCCGGCCGCCAGCCCTCGCATTCCGGTAGCGGCCGCGCCAGTGCGGAGAGGGCAGAACCCGCACTGCTGGGCGCTGCCCCACGGCGCCAGCCGCGCCCTGCTGCGCACCGAAACCAGGACTGTCACCACATTTGCGGCATTAACGGCTAAGGGTCGCCAGGTGCACTGGGCAGGCTGCGTTGTAGTGCTTCAGGGTCAGCTTTCCCTGGGAATACGCCCACGAGCATGTACAGGAATTAGGCACGTGATCGGAAGTTATGACCTCGGCAGGCACGCCGCTGCGCCGCTCGGCGCGACCTGGCTGGTACGGCAGCGGCGCTCCGACGAGGGCAAGAGCAGGCCCCTCGGTCCTGGCTTCCTGGACAGCTCCGTCAGCTAGCGCCAGCCACTCCCGTGGCCTGGCGCCCGATGAGGACTGGGCTGGTACGTGCCGTTTGACGCGCACCCTGGCTCCGGGGATTTTGTCACTCGCCCGGCTGTCCATGTCATCCAGAATATCCGCTGAGCGGGAAGCGGGCGATTCTCGTGGTCTGGGGCCAGTGGTTCCTGATGCCCGGCAGCCCAGGCGCGTCGTAGCAATGTTGCGGTGCTATCGCGTGTGATGGCGTGGCCTTCACGGGTGGAGCGCCCAGGGGCGTATCTGGGTCAGCTACGGCCATGCTGATGGCAGCGGAGAAGCCACCGGGACGTCCCTGTGCACGGCAGTCTTGCGCCATGGATCGGGCACTGCAATAACAGAGGGTGACCGCCGTGACCCGGTAGACCGCAGTGCAACAGAGGTACTCCGATGAAAGGTCCCGTGATCACCATCTCCCAGCCGCCCGACGGCTTGGTCATCCAGCCCCTGCCTGTACAGCCCGCCGGTGCCCAGCAGGCCAGAGCGGTCCCTGCCCCGGGCGTGCTCCCGCCGGTCGAGGTGACTGGCCAGGCCA
The DNA here is from genome assembly GCA_963767385.1 of uncultured Actinomycetes bacterium. Classification (GTDB taxonomy): domain Bacteria; phylum Actinomycetota; class Actinomycetes; order Streptosporangiales; family Streptosporangiaceae; genus RYN-230. The sequence continues at coordinate 89,476 of CAVYEA010000026.1, forward strand.
CAGACGCCGGCAGGCCCCGGCGAGCCGGCTTCGGTACTGCTGGAGTTCCTGTCCCCGGTCGGCAATCTGACGTCCGCTACGTTTGATCACTGGACCAGCCAGATCCAGCAGCGGTTGACCTCCTTGTCAGACTTGCTGACCGCGCACGGCTTGGTCCTGGCCGGGCCAAGCATTGCCCTGGACACTGCGTCCCTGGTCCTGCGGGCCGGCCTGTGGATCGCGCACCAGGACTTCCCGGCCCTCCCGTCGGCGCCGCCAGAATTCCCACTTCCGCGGCGGCCGCGCAGCATGATCTGACCCTCGACAGCTGGAATGTGCAGGTGACCCCGCCGGATACGGTGGCCACGACTTTTACGGTCAGCTTCCGCTGGACGTACCACTCACTATCTCCTTGACCGAGGCACTCGGCCTCACGCAGGTGTCGCCGAGTCAGAACGGTCCGGCTGTGGGCAAGGTAACCGGTATCGTGCAGCCGCTGCTCGCCGCCATCCCCTATGAGGTCCCGTTCCGCAATACCGACATCTCGGCTTCCTCGCCCCTGGATGCGGATTTTCCCGTGCTAGACCTGAACTGGACGTTCTTCGGCGCTACGGATGCCGGCCTCCTCGGCACTGGGGTGAATCACTCCGCCATGGCCGAAACGGACATAACCCCGTTGTGTCGAGGCCCTGGCTTCGGGGACCTGGCTCCGATCCAATTTACTAAGTTACATAAGAGCTATGTCACTGGAACCAGTCGTTTATTCCATCAAAGGTGGCGTGACATTAGGGCATTTCCTCTATAGTTGGCTCCCTCCGCGCGTAACGGTGGGGCATTCAGGCGGCCAGGGGGCGACAATATGGAGCAAATTCGTACATCCGGCGCAAGCGTTGGCTTTCAAGCACGGCCCGTCTCGTGGAAGAGGGGCCGGATCGCTGCAGCGGGTGCAGTGGTGGCCGCCACATTAGTGAGCACGTCAATGGCCGCGCCGGCAATGTCGGCGAGTCCGCGCGAAACGGTAATTATTACCTCCTCCGGACATCTGAGCCCGGACCCGGCGGTGCTGCGTGCGGGCGGCAGGATTTTGCGCCGGCTCTCCCCTCGTCAACGGGGTCGAAGTTTCCATCCCCAGGGCCGCGGAGTCGGCGCTGGCGGCCTTGCCGGGTCTCACGGTGGCTCCTGATGCTTCCCTGAGGGTGCAGTCCACAACGGAGTCGACCGGGCCGCACACGCCTTCGGATGCGTTTCTGCAGCAGACCGGCGCCACGCGGCTGGCCTCGGCCGACGATACCGGCCAGGGTGTCACCGTGGCCGTGCTGGACACCGGCATCGACAAGCTGCCTGACTTCTCAGGGCGACTGGTCGGCGGGGTGGACCTGACGAGCGGGAATGACCCCTACCAGGACAGCTACGGGCACGGCACATTCGTGGCGGGCCTGATCGCCGGCGATGGGACCTCATCGAACGGGCGCTACCACGGCGAAGCACCTGGCGCCAAGCTCGTGTCGATCAAGGTGGCGGGGCCGGACGGCACAAGCCACCTGGGGACCCTGATCCAGGGCCTGCAGTGGGCGGTGGATAACAAGAGCACCTACAACATCAAAGTGCTCAACATCTCCCTGGGATACCAGGACGACAAGTCCACCGTTAACAACCCGCTGGACCAGGCGGTAGAGGCGGCATGGAACGCAGGCATCACGGTGGTGGCCTCAGCGGGCAACGCCGGGCCGTTCAACGGCACCATCCTTTCCCCCGGTGACGACCCGCTGGTGATCACGGCGGGCGCCCTGGACGACATGGGTGCGGCATCGGTCGCCCATGACGAGATGAACGACTTCAGCAGCGCCGGCCCCACCATGGCCGATGGCTGGGTCAAGCCTGACCTGGTCACCTCGGGCCGGTCGGTAGTCAGCCTGGCCGCACCCGGCTCAACGATCTATAACGGCTTCCCTTCGGCCCGGATCGGCCCGGCGAACTTCGTCGGCTCGGGTACCTCGTTCAGCGCCGCCATCACCAGCGGGGCCGCGGCGCTGGTGCTGGCCGACCACCCTGATCTCACCCCCAACCAGGTCAAGGCCCGCCTGCTCGGCAATACCGGTCCTGGCCCGCTCGGCAATCCCTTCGTCGACGGCCACGGGGCACTCGACGCCTACGCCGCGGCCACCTCGGGCCCGATGGGCTTCAACCAGTCGGCCGCCAGCCTGAAAAAGCCGCGCTCTTACACCACTGTCTCGCTGTCGCCCACCCGCTCCGTCAACACCTGGAATACGAACCTGTGGACGGGGATCTCCTGGAATCAGCCACCGTCCGTGAGCGGGTCATGGAACGGCATGGCATGGAACGGCCGGGACTGGAACGGCTGGAGCGTCGGGGGCAGGGCGTGGAACGGCTCCGCCTGGGACGGCGCAGCGTGGAACGGCTCCGCCTGGAACGGCTCCGCCTGGAACGGCGCAGCGTGGAACGGCTCCGCCTGGAACGGCTCCGCCTGGAACAGCAATGCCTGGACCGGCTCGGTGTGGCGCTGAAACGTGCCCGGCCGGGTAGTCATGCTATGACCCTGCCCTGGGCTACCCGGGCCGTTGTCGCGGCTTCAGCCACGGGGGGTGCGTTAATCCTGTTCATTGCCGCCTGGCGGCGACCGGCTCCGGAGCATACCGATGTCGGCCAGTGGATTGTCGCAGTCGCGATCGGTGCTCTTATGCTGGGAAGCTGGGTGCGGCCGGTCATCGTGTACAGGAGAGGCGAATCCGAAGCGCTCAATATGGATGAGGGTTTCTTCGTCATCCTCGCCTTCCTGGTGCCGCCCCTGGTTACTCTAGGGACCCTTGGCCTGGCGACGGTAGTGGCTCAGATGGCCCGCAGACGCCCCCTCGTCAAGTCGGCCTTCAACACCGGGCAGGTCCTGACCGCGGCGGGCATAGGACTGGCTGTGAGCCGCAGCATCGCCGCCCCCTCGAATCCCCCCACCGGAGGTCAGGTCGCGGCCATCGTGATCGGGGCGGGAGTGTACTTCGCCGTCAATACTTCTCTCGTGGCCAGCGTCATGGTCTCGATGGGCACGACCTGGCGGGAATTCACCAGCGATCTCCAGATCCAGGTGACACTGGCCGGCGCCGGAGTATTGGCCGGGGTGGTTCTGGCCCTGGCGATACAGCCCCATGTGTGGGTGATCACGCTGGCAATCCCGGGGCTGATCCTGGAGCGGCAGCTCATCAATGCCAGGTTCGCGGCGCTGTATGACCGCGCCCGGATGGAAGGGTTGTACGAGGTCGCGTTGGAGGCAAACTGGGGGCTGCGGCAGCAGGCCGTACTCGAGACAATGCTGGGAGCGGTGCGGCGGCTGCTCCGCAGCCCGGAGGCCACCCTGACATCTGTCGACCCGGGGCCTGACCAGCTGGCGGCGCAGATGACCGTTGCCGATCGGCAGCAGTGGCTGGTGGCGTCGGGCCGGCGGCGGGATGAGCCTTTCGACGATGCAGATCGGAGCCTGCTGAGGGCCCTGGCTGCGGTGGGCAACGGGGCGCTCAGCAATGCTGAGCTGTACCAGCAGGTCCGTGTCGAGCGGGAGAGGCTCTCCTCGATCACCCTGAACATCGGGGAAGGTGTCTGCGCCATAGACGCAGACGGGAAGCTAACCTTCGTCAACCGGGCGGCAGCCGACATGATCGAGTTGCCGTCACGCGACATCACCATCGACGACCCGGTGAGCGATGGTGATGCTCTCACGGCGCCCGACTTCCTGCTCATACCGGCCCGGGAGGCGATGCGAACCGGCCGTACCATCCGGGAGGACGACGCCCGATTCCGCGGCAAGAACAGCGACACGGTCCCGGTCGCCTATACGGCTTCTGCTGTCATGAGTGGCGGCATGCCGTCCGGCGCGGTGATCGCCTTCCGCGACATCACCGAACGCAAGGCCTTCGAAGACGAACTTCACCATCATGCCTGCTACGACAGTCTCACCGGGCTGGCCAACCGGCGGCTCCTGGTGGAGCGCCTTGATCAGGCGCTACGACGGTCCGCGCTGGACCGCAAGACCCACGCCTTGATCTTCGTGGATGTGGACCGCTTCAAGAGCATCAACGACAGCCTTGGTCATGTGACCGGCGACGGGTTCCTGGTGGCGATCGGGGCCCGGCTGAAAGGGGTTGTGCGGAGTCACGACCTGCTCGCCCGCTTCGGCGGTGACGAGTTCGTGGTGCTGCTGGAGGACGTGACCGGGGTGGACATAGCGGTTGCCGCGGCGCGGCGCATCTGCGCCGCCGTCGAGCAGCCCATCGTGCTTCCCGACGGCTACGAGCTGGTGGCCAGTGTGTCGGTCGGCATCGCCCTGACCGAGCCAGACAGGACGGCCGACGACGTGCTCCGCAACGCCGACGTGGCGATGTACGAGGCCAAGGCCAAGGGCGGGGGCGGCATCTACAAGGTGTTCGACCAGGCTTCCATGGGAACCCGCTCTTCCGCGCGGCTCCAGATCGAGGCTGACCTTCGCAAAGGGCTCGAGCGGGATGAACTCGAGGTGCATTACCAGCCGTTCTACTCCCTGGACGAGGAGCGCATCGTGGGCGCGGAGGCGCTGGTGCGGTGGCGCCACCCCAGGAACGGATTGATCAGCCCGGAGCGGTTCATCCCGATGGCGGAGGAGACGGGGCTGATCCTGCCGCTGGGCCGTTTTGTGCTGGAAAGCGCGTGCCGGCAGGTGCGCTCGATCCGGGAACGGCTGAGCGTGGATCTGCCCATCAGCATCAACCTCTCACCCCGCCAATTCCAGGAGAGCGGGCTCCTGGCGCAGGTGGCAGCGGCCCTGGATGCGACTGGCCTGCCCTCAGAGCTGCTCATATTCGAGATCACCGAGACCATGGTCATGGAAGACCTTTCCGGTGCTCGCGAAGTCATGAAGAAGCTCAACCGGCTGGGCGTGCGCCTTGCTATCGACGACTTCGGCACCGGTCACTCCTCGCTTGCGTACCTCAAGCAGTTCCCCGTGCACGAAGTAAAGATGGACCGCACCTTCGTACAGGGTGTCGCCGAGAGCCCCGTGGACTCGGCGATCGTCCGGACCGTCATCGACCTGGCCAACGCTATAGGCATATCGACAGTGGCCGAGGGCGTGGAGACCGAGAGCCAGGTCGCCGAGCTCAAGATGCTCGGCTGCCACGTGGGGCAGGGGTTCTACTTCTCGCGGCCGCTTCGTGCCGAAAAGTTCGACGAGCTTCTCGTCCGCCACTTCGGTCCGCCCGCGGTCCTGGCCGGGACAAGCTACCGACAAGGAGACGAACACACTGACTGCGGTCTCCTCGGCCGGGGCCTGCCCCAGCAGATCAGACCGGCACCCATGCCAGCGAACAGTAGAGATGATCACCATTGGCAGCAACAGCATTACGGGGCGGGATAGTAACCGCGCCGTCGCCACGCTGGCCATCCGCGCTCCGGCATGCGTGCGCCGCCCTGGCGGCTGACTGCGGGCGGTTGCGCTGGGAGAACGGGCAGGACTGGCGTGGTCACATCACGGCCCCCATCCAGCGTCAGGCGCCGCTTTCGGCCATTTTCTGCTGGGCGTCGGCGATCGCACCCTTGAGGGCCTGCACGTGGTGGCCTTCCGCCTCGCCGACGACCTTCTTGATGGGGCGGGTCACGGAGGGTACGACCTTGGCGGCCGCGGAGTGCGGGAAGGCGACGATCAGGCCTGCGCCGCCAATCGGTATGGTTTCCCCGGCCTGCTCCTCAAGCTTGCTGGCGGTTCTGCGGTGCAGCAGCTTGCCGGCCCCGGCGCCGATCACCGCGCCGACCGCGGTCGCGGCGAGCAGGGGCGGTGCGAATAGCCCCACCGCGAACCCGACCGCGCCCAGCCCTTCGGCGCCCTCGCGGACCATGTGATCGGTTTGCTCTACCGACAGGTTGCCCTTGAGGTCTTTGCTGACCACCACCGCGCCGTGCAGGTAGCCACCGCAAGCCAGGACGGCCTCGTAGTCGTCCTGGGCGGCGTTCTTGGACAGGTAGCCGCCGATCAGCACGTCGATCGTCTCGTCGTCGAACTTCATCGAGAAATCCTCCTCAAGCGCGGTGGGTGTGCCTCATTCGGCGAGCGCGTGCGCCGTGTCCCCGTGGTGAGCGGCCGCGTGCAACTGCTGTTCGTCTTCGTCCGTCAGGTGTGGCTTGACGTCGAAGACCACCTTCTTGATCGTGCCGGTGAACGGGAAAGGCTTCTTGTCCGCATAGCTCAGATCGACCACCCCGCCGTTGTCGCGGCCGATGTCCATGCCGGCATAGCCGGAGAAGCGGACTGGGACGGTGTGGTCCATGCGGCCCTTGCTCACGGGCCGGTCGTTGATGAACAAGGTCACCTCGCCGCCGGTAGCCGGTTTGGCTGCGTCGGCATTGAACTCCATCCGGACCTTCACTTCCCCGGCCGGCAGCGGTTCCTCGGCCTGCTGCCGGTAAACGAAGACGCCCATCATGGAGTAGGTGTGGGTGAGCTTGCCGCCCTGGACGAAGAGCGAGAACCCACCCAGGTGGTCGGCCTCGGCCACGATCACCCCCTCGGCGCCGCCTTCCGGAATCACGAGGTCGGCGCTGATCGTGTAGGAGTGGTTGTAGATCCGCGGGATCATCCCGGACAGCACGTTCTGGACGTCTCCACGGAACTCGAACCTGGTCTCCTGTGGGCGCGGCGGCAGCATGCCGAAAAAGGTGGACAGGGTCGCCAGCAGCGGCAGCACCTTGTACCGCTCGGCCTCGGCCCAGAAGAGCTCCTTCAGCTCGGCGACCTTCTCCGGATGCTCGGCCGCCAGGTCGTGCGCCTGGCTGTAATCGTCGGGCAGGTAGTACAGCTCGACCGGATCGCTGTCTGGGTCCCAGACGCCCGGCGTGTACGGCTTCAAAGCCTGGGGCGTGATGACCCACGGGATCCGCGGGGTCCGCATCGCCAGCCACCAGCCGTCCTTATACATCGCCCGGTTGCCGATGGTCTCGAAGTACTGCTGGGTGTGCCGCTCCGGCGCCGCCGGGTCAGTGAGCGTGGCGGTGAACGTCACGCCGTGCATCGGCTCCTGATCGATCCCCTCCACCGACTTAGGGACGGGGATGCCGGCGATGTCGAGGATGGTGGGCGCGACGTCGATGACGTGCGTGAACTGCGAGCGGAGCGCGCCTACGTCGGTGACCCTCGCTGGCCAGTGGATGACCATCGGGTTCCGTGTCCCGCCCAAGTGTGAGCCCACCTGCTTGCCCCACTGGAATGGGGTGTTGCCGGCCCACGCCCACGCCGCCCCGTAGTGGGGATCCATGAGCTCGCCGCCCCAGGCTTCGATGCCGCCATAGCGCTCGGAGAGCTGGAGCTGCATCTCGTCTGTCAGCGGGATGCCGTTCTGCATCGTCAGCTCGTTGAACGAGCCGGTAACGGTGCCCTCCATGCTGGCGCCGTTGTCGCCCCAGATCCAGATGATCAGGGTATTGCTGAGTTCGCCGAGCTCGTCGATGGCGTCGATCACGCGGCCGGCGTTGTGATCGGCGTTCTCGGAGAAGCCCGCGTACACCTCCATCTGGCGGGCGTAGAAGGGCTTCAGCTTGTCCGGGACCTGGTCCCAGGCGGGGAACGCTTCGTTCCTGGGCGTCAGCTCGGCATCAGCGGGGATCACGCCGAGCGCCTTCTGCCGCGCGAAGGTTTCCTCCCGTAGTTTGTCCCACCCCTGGTCGAACTGGCCTTTGTACTTGTCGGCCCAGGCCTTCGCCACGTGGTGGGGGGCGTGGCTGCAGCCGGTGGAGAAGTAGATGAAGAACGGCTTATGCGCGTCCTGGGCCCGGACTGCGTGCAACCACTCGATCGTCTTGTCGGCCATCGCGTCCGGGAGGTAGTAAGGGTTCTCCTTGTCGTAGTACTCCGGCTCCGTTCCGATGATCTTCTGGTTCTCCGCCAGGCACGGATCCCACTGGCTGGCTCCGCCGCCGAGGAAGCCGTAGAAGTAGTCAAACCCCCAGCCGGTCGGCCAGCGGTCGAACGGCCCGGCCGGGCCCTGCTGCCCGTCGGGCGTCAGGTGCCACTTGCCAAACGCCGCGGTGCTGTACCCGTTGTCCCGCAAGATACGAGGCAGTGGCGCGCAATCGCGCGGAAGCGTGGCCGAATACCCGGGGAACCCGCCCGCGAACTCACCGACTGAGCCGACACCGACGGTGTGGCTGTTTCGCCCGGTCAGCAGCGCCGCCCGCGTCGGCGAGCACAGCGCTGTGACATGGAACCGGTTGTACCGCAGGCCCCCTTCGGCCATCCGCGTGTAGTTCGGGGTGTTGATCGGCCCACCGAACGTGCCCGCGTTGCCAAACCCGGCGTCGTCGATCAGCACCAGGAGGACGTTCGGGGCCCCCGCAGGCGGCTTGACGTGCCCGATCAGGTTCCAGTCGGGCTCCGACCCGGCCAGCGTCTTGTTGGCCACGCCCTGGAACGGCGGCCTGCGGATCGGCAGCTTCGTACGGTCAGGCTCGCTCATGGTTGGCTTCCTTCCGTTCAGCACCCAGGGGTGCCGCCATTTTGCCGGCGTGCCGCCGCAGCGGGTTCCACGCTGGCCCCGATGTCACGCATCGCGTGGTCCTAGACGGCTTCCAGGTTCGCGCGGCTGCCGTAAGCACACAGCCCGTACAGCGCGACCACATCCACCGCGATGATCATCAGCGACCAGAACGGGTAAGCCGGGATGAAGAACATCTGGTCGATCGCGCTGAGCCCCAGCACCGCCACACCGAACCAGCGCGCCATCTGATTGCCCGCCAGTACCCCGCCGGCCGCGAGCAGCTGCAGCACGCCGATGATCAGCGTGATCCAGCCCCAGGTCCGCAGGCTGCCGAACACGTAGTGTGCGTTGGCGGTGAACACGTGCGAGTTGGCGACCGCGGCGATGCCGTAAATCAGGTTGAAGCAGCCGACGATGACCAGCAGGACGGAGGCGAACAAGACCAGGCCGTAGCCCTGGCCTTCCGCGTGCCGCCCGCCGGTGCCCCTGGCCGGCTGGGTTGTTGGCGACGTCATTTGTGGCCCCCTGCGTCGTGGGAATCCCCATTGGGCACCAGTCCACCTCGTGCCGGGGCCAGTTCCATCCACCAGATGGGATGAAACCCGGGTAATCACCCCTCCAGCAGCCCCAGCTCACGGGACCGGGCGACTGCCTGGCTGCGAGAGGAGGCCCCCAGCTTGCGGTAGATCGCCATCGCCTCGGTCTTAATCGTGGAGCGGGACAGGAACAGCTCCTGGCCGATCTCCGGGAACGACAAGTGGGTAGACAGCAGCGGCAGCAGGCGTAGCTCGGCGGCGGTGAGCGCCGACGCTCCGGGGACGCCTGAACCGCGTTCCTTGGAGAGCTGGACTCGGAGCGCCTCGGCCTGCCAGACGAGGGTCCCGAGGCCGGGCCGCCGCCTGAGCAGGTCGTCGACCTCACGCATGAGCGTCCTGGCACCGGGATAGTCGGCGAGCGCGAGGTGGACGCGGGCCAGTTCGAGCCGGACCTGGACGGCGAGGTAGGGAAGTGCGTAGGTCAGCAAGGACCGCAGGTGCTGGGCCCTGATGAGTTCCCGGCGCGCCGCCGGGCCATCTCCCCGGTGCATGGCGGCGCGGGCTCGCAGGGCGGAGATAAGGGGTGTCGCATAGCTTGCCTCGATCCCGGCCCGGAACAAGACGGTGCGCGCTCGCCCGGCGAGGCCTTCGGCCCGGTCCCATTCGTCGCGTGCCATCGCCACCAGAGATCGCTGGCACAGCGCGACCGCAAGATCATCCGGTGCGTCGGTTTCCTCCCCAATGCTGACCGCATCCTCCAGGGACAAGTCGCCACCATCGAGGTCACCGCCAAGGATGCGCGCGATACCTTGCAGGAGCGCGGGGGCTGGCGTCACGAAGGTCACCGCCGCGAATCCGCGCACGGCCTCGTCTGCGTCGGCGCGCATCTGCTCGGTCCCCCGCCGGCACAAGATAGCCCGGAGCAGGGCGGCCCACGCCCCGGCGGAAGGGTCATCGGTCCCGGCCCCGTTCCCGCACTGCCAGCGATCGACCGCGTCGGCCCACCGGCCCGCTTCAACTGGCCTCCCCGTCAGCGCCGAGAACAACGAGGCCAGCACCGCGACCATCGGGTGTCCCTCGATTCCCCCCCTTTCCTCCAGCCACCTGAGCCACCGCTGGATAGTGGCGGTCCGGCCCTGCCGGTAAGCGGGCACCACGAGCTGCCCCGCCAGGCGGGCGGCCTCATCGACGTCCCCCGCTGCCATGGAGTACTCCAGCGCCGCCTCGGGCATGCCGTTGCCCAGGCACCAGCCCGCGGCGCGGCGCCGCAGGACGGGTATCAGGCCGGGCTCCAGGCGTCCCAGCTCCACCAGCAGCATGTCGCGGAACAGATGGTGATAGCGGTACCACTCCCCCCGCCGGTCCAGCGGCACCAGCAGCAAGTTCGACTCGGCCAGATCCGCCAGGATCGCAGCCGATCCGCCCATGTCGAGCACTGCCTCGCACAGCGGCCCGCACATGCGCTCCAAGACCGCGGTCCGGGTCAGGAACGCCCGCTGCTGGCGGGAGATCCGTGAGAGGAACTCCGACTCCAAGTAGTCGCTGACGAGCCGGTCATCGCCACCGAAGGAGAACGCCGCGCTCGAGAGCGAGCCGCCATCCCTGAGGTAAAGGGCCGCCAGGTACAGCCCGGCCGGCCACCCCTCGGTCCGCTTATGCAGCTCCGCCATGTCTTTCTCGGCCAGCGCCAGGGCCAGGTCCACGTTGCGCAGCAGCAATGACGCCTCATCGCAGGTCAGCGACAAGTCGTCCAGCCCGATCTCCATGATCTTGCCCTCGGCTCGCAGCCGCGGGATCCGCAGTGGCGGCGGGGCCCGGCCGGCGAACGCCAGCCGCGAGCCGCCCGGCACGTGATCGGCCAGCACTGACAGCGCGGCCCGGCATTCGGAGTTGTGCAGCACGTGCACGTCGTCCAGGACCAGGACCACCGGCGAGGTCATCGACGAAAACGCCAACCCTAGCCGGGGGACCACCGAGCCGGGCACCGAGCTCACCGGGGATGCCAGCGCGTCGAACACGCGTTCATCGATCGGCTCGACCGCATCGAGAGCGGCCGCGACGTAGCTGAGCAGGACCTTCGGGTCGTTGTCCGCTTCGTCGACCGACACCCACGCAAACGACTGGCCGTTGCGCTCGGCCCACTGCGACAGCAGCGTTGTCTTCCCGTAGCCGGCCGGCGCGACCACCGAGACGATCGGGCGGGGACCGCGCCGCGCGAGACGTTCGATCAGAGATGAACGGCGCACGGTCCCGGGCCGTATCAGCGGAGGATGGAGCTTGGACGCGACGAGATGGAACGGTGACCCGCCCGCACGCTGTGACCGGCTGTCCCGCTGACGCACGCCGCTCTCGCCCATGATCCGACAGTCCCCCCGAACGGTCTGGCCGTTCCATAGTCTGCTGAACCCTCAGACCAGGTCAAGGCACGCCCATATGCCCCGCCGGGTTAACTCACTCCAAGAACGCTGCATGACCAGCCGGGGGCCGGCCGGCGGGCTGGGAAGCGGCGTCCAGCCGGCTGACTGCCGATCCGATGCTGTGTCAGCCAGGCGCAACTGTCTGGGCCGCGGAGCTGGAGGCCTCCTCCCGGACCCAGGCAGTCGTCTGGTCCCTGAGCTGGGGCCTTGGAGGTCGATGACCGGTGTTTCATCCCATCGGGTGGATGGAACTCGCCCGGCCGCGACGTGGAATGGTGCCTGACGGCGGGCGGGGGGGACATGGGCCAGACGGCGAGATTCCAGGAGACGTTGCGCAGGCTGGCGATGATCGACGAAGCCTTCGTCGCAGACGAGGCCGGGCTTGGCCTGGTCAAGACATCGGTCCTGGCTCCCCAAACGGCGGCGCTGCTGCAACTAGCGGTCTTGGTGGCCATCGGGTCACCGGTGGTGTGCCTGGAATGGAGCACCGGCCGGGCGCTGGCGGCGGGCGCGAGTGAGGACGAGATCGCAGACGTGCTACTGGCGATCGCCCCGGTAGCCGGGCTCGGCCGGATCGTCTGCGCTGCCCCCGATGTGGCAATGGCGCTCGGGTACGACATCACGGCCGCGCTGGAGGAAACGGACGGTTGCTGACAACGCCGGCCAAGAGAAGGAATGGCTATGACTGTGAAGACTAAGGGCCGCGTATCGGCACGTCCTGCCGCGCGAGCATCGGGTCGAGGTTCAGCGCGGCCCGGGACAGAGGAGCAACAGCTGAGCCACGCGGACCGGGTGGCCCGGGGAAAGGATGCCCGGGCGCAGGCGCCGCTGGAGTCGCATGCGGAGTTCCGGCCGGATGGGTCGCGGGATCCGGTGGGGCTGCTGCTGGGGCAGGCGGAGTCGCGGGTGCCGGACCTGGTGCCGGTCCGGCACGGGCGGATGCTGGTGTCGGCGTTCACGTTCTACCGGGGGGCGGCGCTGCCGATGGCAGCCGACCTGGCCGGCACGCCATCCTCAGGTCTGCGGGTGCAGCTGTGCGGGGACGCGCACCTGTCCAATTTCGGGGCGTTCGCCTCACCGGAACGGCGGCTGGTCTTCGACGTCAACGACTTCGACGAGAGCCTGCCCGGCCCGTTCGAGTGGGACGTCAAGCGGCTGGCCGCCAGCCTGGCCGTGGCCGGGCGCGACAACGGGTTCCCGGCCAAGGCCCGCCGCAAGATCGTCCTGGCGGCGGCCGAAGGGTACCGCACCGCGATGCGCACCTTCGCGGACCAGCCGCTGCTGGGCGTGTGGTACGCGCATCTGGACATTGAGCAGGCCATCGGCGGGTTCAGGTCCCAGATGAAGGCGAAAAGATTCAAGAAGGCCGAGGCGCTGCTGGCCAAGGCGCACACCAAGGACAGCACCCTGGCATTGCGCAAGCTGACCGCCGGGGCCGACGGGCAGCGGCGGATCATCAGTGATCCCCCGATGATCATGCCGATCGAAGATGTTTTCGCTGACGTGCAGGCCGGCGCGATCTACCAGGAGATCCGCACCGTGCTGGGCAAGTACCGGCGGACCCTGCAGTCTGACCGGCGGCACCTGCTGGAGCAGTTCACGCTGGTCCAGGTGGCCCGCAAGGTCGTCGGCGTCGGCAGCGTCGGCACCCGCGCCTGGATCTTGCTGATGGACGCCGGCGACGGGACCGAGCCGCTGTTCTTGCAGGCCAAAGAGGCCCAGCCGTCGGTTCTCGCGGAGTTCTGCGGGCGCAGCCAGTACACCAACCAGGGTGAGCGGGTCGTCGCCGGGCAGCACCTGATGCAGGCCGAAAGCGACATCTTCCTTGGCTGGACCCGCGCCGCCGGCCCGGACAAGGTAGACCGCGACTTCTATGTCCGCCAGCTCAAGGACTGGAAATTCTCCGCCCCGATCGAGCTGATGGTCCCGTCAGGGATGGCCGTCTACGCCGGCCTATGCGGGTGGACCCTGGCCCGGGCACACGCCCGCTCCGGTGACCGTGTCGCCCTCGCCGCCTACCTCGGCGGCTCCGGCCGGTTCGACGAGGCGATTGCTGATTTCGCCGAAACCTACGCCGACCAGAACGAACGCGACTACGAGGCGTTCCAGGCCGCCATCAAAGACGGCAGAGCCGAGGCGGCCACCGAGATCTGACACTGGACCCAGGTCCGCCCATCCAATCCGTAAAGAGAACACGGAGGCCCGCGCCATGGCTGACGTCACCGCCGAGATGGACTCCGAGCACGCCGCATCGCTCAGGCGCCGTTACCTCATCCGGTTTGAGGAAGACACTCTCCGGCAGCGGCCGTTGTGGATCCGGCTGATCATTGAGTTCCTGGGCACGTTCGTGCTGGTGACGGTGGCCGCCGGATCCGGGGTGATCAATCACTATGTCGGCGGCGGCCCGATCAGCCGCGCCGCGGCCGTGATCGCCCCCGGGGCGGTAGTCATGGCCATGATCTACGCGTGGGGCCCGCTGTCGGGACTGCACATCAACCCGGCCGTGACCTTCGGCTTCACCGCCCGCGGGGTGTTCCCCGCCAAATGGGTGGTGCCGTACTGGGTGGTGCAGTTCGCCGGGGCCATCTGCGCCGCGCTGTTCCTGCAGCTGATGTTCGGGGACGTGAGCACGGGCGGGAACTACCCGATCGCCAAGTCCGGCGGCGACTGGCGGTCGCTGGTGATGGAGGTTGTCCTGACCACGATCCTGGTCAGCGTCATCCTCAACACCGCCACCGGGGGCCGCAGCATCGGCCATAACGCGGCCATCGCGGTCGGCTCGACGGTCGCGCTGCTCGGCCTGTTCGCCAGCCCGATCAGCGGCGCGTCAATGAACCCGGCCCGCACCCTGGGCCCCGATATCGTCGGCAACAACTACACGGGCTGGTGGGTGTACGTGGCCGGCCCGGTGATCGGCGCCGCCATCGCCGTCATGATCATCGGACTCGTGCGGGGGCTGCCGGACAAGGAGGAGCGTGCCGCCGCCGAGGGCGGCGACCTGCCGATCCTGGGCCGCCCGTCCACGTCCACAGAGGGCCACTGAGAAGGCAGGCGGCGGTGGGCGGGCTTCGGCGGGGGGAAACGGCGGATTTGGAGTGACGACAGGCCAGATTTGGCTCGGGGGGTGGGACTGATCTTGGTGCCCGTGGCCGGCTCCCAGGTGCCGGCGGCCCGGAGCGGGCTGTCGGCCAGTGTCAGGAGCACGTGACGATGACGGCTGAACCACCTGAGGGCCCCGTCACCGAGGCTGTCCGCAGCCTTGAGGTGCGCTGGATCTTCCCAGGCCAGCTGGAGACTGCGGTGGCTAGATGGTTCGGGCGGTTCCCGGCCCGGACGGAATCGCGCGAGGACACCTACCTCCTGGATCCGCGCTTGCCCGGGCTGTCAGTCAAGGTCCGCGGCGGCGGGGCACTGGAGGTGAAGGCCTACCGCGGCAGCCCGGGAATCCTCGATCTGGCCGGACGCGCCCGCGGGCGCCTGGAGTCCTGGGGAAAGTGGTCCTTTCCCTTTAGCCCGCTCCGCCCCGGCAGCGGCGATCCGCCCGGCTGGAGGCCGGTACGCAAGAGGCGGCGCATCAGCCTGTTCTCGCGGACCAGCGGGCAGATCGCGGCCCGCACCCAGGGGCTGGGCCAGCAGCCGCGGTGCGAGGTGGAACTCACCGAGGTCCACACGAACGGCCAGGACTGGTGGACCCTGGGATTCGAGGCGACCGGTCCCGTTGATCTGCTCCGCAGCGAACTCCAGGCCACGGCCGCGCTCGTGTTCGCGCACGACCTGCCCAGCGGTGTGGACCTCGGCCCCGATAAATCCAGATCCTATGTGGAGTGGCTGTCCCGGCGGCCGGGAGCCGACAGTAACGCCGACGCCTGAAGAGTGTCCCTGGGCCGGTCCGGCTACCCGGCGTCCGCGACGGCGGAAGCGGGAGTCTGGCGGGCTCCGGCCGGGCGACAAGTGCCGCCATGCGGGCGGGTGCGTCACGCCGCCTTGACTTCCCGGCGCCCCCGGTGAGGGTGTCCGGCCTGCCGTCCGGTCGGCCCGGCTGGAATGGAAGCGGGCTGGTGCCGGTGATGCGGCCGGAACCATGCTGGCGAGAACGTGGCGACCAGCAGTGACAGCATCACGGTCACCAGCGCGCCACCACCGAGAATTGTCCAGAACAAGGGCCAGAAATCCGGTGCGAAGCTCAGCATCGATGTCACCTACTAATTAACGCAACTTGTCTTGCTTTAAGAGTGGCACCCTCCGGCCGTTAACGCAAGGTGAGTTGCTATAAGATGGGTCACATGGCGGTGACCACACCCCCGGCCAAGGCCCGCCGGACCGGCGGCCGCAGCGCACGAGTCCGCGCCGCGGTCCTGCGCGCTACGCTCGACGCCCTGCTGGCCGGCGGGGCTGGCGACCTGTCGATCCGCGACGTCGCACAGCGGGCCGGGGTGCACGAGACCTCGATCTACCGGCGCTGGGGAACCAGGGCGGACCTCATCCTCGACGCCGTCCTCAGCGAGATCGAGGCAGCCGTGCCAGCCCCCGACACCGGCTCACTGCGTGGCGACCTGCTGGCTCTCCTGGCCGCCATCGCGGCCTTCACCAACACGCCCGTCGGCCAGCTGCTGCTGCGGCTCGCGCTCCGAGATGACCTGCCCGAGGACCACGCCGCCCGCGAGCGATTCTGGGCCGAGCGCTTCACCACCGGCCAGGCAGTACTGCAGCGAGCCCAGGCCCGCGGCGAGCTACGCCCCGGCGTGGACTACCGGATCACCATCGAGACGCTCATCGGCGCACTGTACGTCCGGCTGCTGCTCACCCGCGAGCCCGTGGACGACGCCCTCACCGAGCGCGTCGTCGACCTCATCCTGGGCGGCATCGCAGCCTCGCGCACCGGGCGCGCCTGACAAGCCGCCGGAACCAGGCTCCTCGTCATCCGCACCGCCATCCGCCGATGCTGTATCCTAAGTCACATTATAAATGCGGAGATGAAGTTACCTACCAAGGCGTCAGGTGTGCCGCAATTATTTATCCAAGATACTGCCGTGCGATCCAGAAGCCGCCGGTAGTGCCATTCCTCGCGCAATTTATCGCCTTCCGCCGTCAGGATCAGGGATCCATTAAAGAACGCCTCATGATGGTGAGCGGAGTCTGCGTCACCCTCGCTTTCCAGCTCCCTCACCGCCTCGCGTCCCCGGCCGGGCGGCAGCCAGCCCGGAGGCTCCCGCACAACTATGGCCACGTGCTCGACCACCATGGCCGAGGTGCTCCAGGCCGTCCCGTACACGCTTTCCGGTGAGACCAGCATCCGGGCGCCCCGGTCCGGTTCTGAGAGATCACGCAAGTACGAGCCTGCCGGTGCGCTGGAGAAGAAGCCGGGGCAAAGGGCGAGCACGCTGCTTGACTTCATGTGCAGCATCCGCTCCCCCGTGCTGACCGAATCACCAGAACTCAGCGAAATGGCACCCCAGTCGTCGTTCAGCACTGCCACCGAATAATCAGGATGCCGCAGCAGCGCGGCCACCAGCGTGGTCTTCCCCGCCCCGGAACTCCCCGCGATAACCACGCCCCGCTTGTCAGTCCCCGCGCCGACAGACACTGCGCATCCGTGCACGAACAATGTGTCGTCCTCGCTCACGGCAGAACAAATTCCCCGGACGCACACCTTAGCCAGCCGGTATGAGCCGAGCCCGAAGACCACCATCATCTTCTGGTCCGGCGACCACCAGCGCGCCCCGTCCCACCGGCTATCAAGCCCGTAGCTGCTGGCCGGCTGGGCCAGCGCATACAGCGTGGCGTCCGGTTCCTGATCCATCCCGGCCGGAGCCCAGTTGGCAGCGAACATGCGGCTCAGCCGGGCGCTATCAGAGTGGAAAGCGACCACGATCCGGCCCGCGGGCACACAGATCGACGCGAGCACCCGGTTGGGGAGCCGGAGACTGGTGACCATGCCCAGCAGGCCAGTCCCGGGCTTACGTACCGGCAAGAGCGCGTCGTAGTAGCTGACGGCCATACCATCGCCCCCTTGTCCACAGCCTCGGCGACCGGCCGTCACCACGGCAGCGGCATTCAGCAACCGAACCCCGGGCCCTTGGTCCTCCCGGGAAGAGCCCAACGACCGGCGCCACATGTCTCACTCTCGGGCACCAGGGCCGTCTGGATCATTTCTCTAGGATGAAGTGGTGAGCGGGAACCGTGAGCTGGACGTGGTGGTTTTTGGCGCCACCGGTTTCGTGGGGCGGCTGGTGGCTGGCTATCTTGCCGAGCATGCCCCGGACGGCGCCCGCATCGGGCTCGCCGGACGGTCCGCGCAGCGGCTCGCTGATATCCGGGCCGGGCTCGGCGCTGCTGCCTCGGCGTGGCCGCTGCTGGTAGCTGATTCGGCGGATTCCGCGTCGCTGGCGGCACTTGCGCGCTCAGCCCGCGTGGTTGCGACCACGGTCGGGCCCTACCGTCATCAGGGGCTTCCGCTCGTCGAGGCGTGCGCCAGCGCGGGCACCGACTATGCGGACCTGTCTGGTGAGGTGCTGTTCATCCGCGAAAGCATCGACCGCTGCCACGACGTGGCGGCAAGGAGCGGCGCGCGCATCGTGCACTGCTGCGGGTTCGATTCCATCCCTTCCGACCTCGGCGTGCTGTTGCTGCATCACGCCGCCCGTACCAATGACGCCGGTGATCTGGAGGACGCGACGCTGGTCGTGACGGCGTTGAAGGGCGGTGTCAGCGGCGGGACGCTGGCATCGGGGATGGGGCAGCAGGACGAGATGCGGGCCAGCGCTGAGCTCCGCAGGGTGGTCGGGGACCCGTATGCGCTCAGCCCTGATCGTGCCGCCGAACCCGACCTTGGCGACGAGCGCGACCTGGAGTGGGTCAGCTATGACGGCCAGCTGGGGATCTGGGTCGGCCCGTTCCTCATGGCGGGCCTGAACACCCGCGTAGTGCGCCGCAGCAACGCCCTGCAGGGCTGGGCCTATGGCCGCCGGTTCCGCTACCGGGAGGTCACCGGCTTCGGTGCTGGCCCGGCTGCGCCGCTGCTGGGCGCCGCGGTCAGCACGGCGCTCAAGGCCGTGCAGGCAGGACTGGCGTTCCCGGTATCCAGGGCGCTTCTCGGCCCGCTCTTGCCCGAGCCCGGCGAGGGCCCCGGCGAGAAGACCCGCCGCTCGGGCTTCTTCCGCATCGAGATCCACGCGCATACCTCGGCCGGCACGCGGTACCTCAGCAAGATCGAAGCTCGCGGAGACCCTGGCTACGCCGCCACGTCGGTGATGCTCGGCGAGAGCGCCCTCTGCCTCGCACTGGACCGTGACCGCCTGCCTGCCCGCGCTGGTGTCCTCACACCGGCGACAGCGATGGGCATCGCGCTCGCCGACCGGCTCACATCAGCAGGGTTCACCCTGAGCACGCAGCCGCTCACCCGGTAACCGCGCCCCACAGAGACGGCCCGCATCTCAGCTCTGTCCGCGCTCACCGCACGTCAGCCACCGGGTCTTGGGCAGGAGCTTGGCCGCCAGCCCGGCGGGCCTGACGATCTGAGCACAACTGCCGTCCGGGGCTGGTGTCGGCCAACTCCCGCCCGGGGATGATCGCGATCGTGGGTATATTCTCCCGCGCGCATGCACTTCCTGGTCTGCATCGATCCGAAGGAGCCTCGAATGACGTCCAGAGCGGCTTTCTCACCCGAGGAGTGGAAGGTGGTCTCGAGGGCCCGCCGAGCGCCGGCATGATCGTGGTTACCGCGGCGCGTGGAGGGATGATCCGCGAGTCAATCGCGATGTCGAAGGCCTACGTCGAAGCGCGCGCCCAGCACGGCGAGAGCGAGCTCCTCGACGAGATCGTCGCGGCGAAGCCCGAGACGGACCACACGAGGTATCACTCCGCCGCGGAACTCAGGGAGAACGGACTGAAGCACCTCCGCGACGCGGTGGCACTGCTCCAGAGCAAGGCGACGACCGGGGAACTCGACGATTACCGGGGCTTCGTGCTCGCTCTCGCGAACAAGGTCGCGGCAGCGCACAAGGAGGACGGGCAGAGCGTGAGCCCCGCTGAGGCCGAGGCGGTCCAGGAGATCACGGCGGCGCTCGGAACTACCAGTTCTTGAGCGGCCACGGGCACGCCCGCCGGGCTTCAAGGGCTGCCGCGATGATCTGCTGCCACTCCGCGATCGGGTGCCCGTACTTCTTCGCGATGGAGGGGAAGTACGACGCAGGTCCTTGCTTCGGCCAGGGCGGCGCCTGCTCGACTCCACCCGGAGCTGCCGAGCCCGCGGGTTGGGTCGTCACGGGAGGAGGTCTGCAGGCGGCTGCACTTCGCGGTGGAGGATCTTGCCGGTGGGGCCTTTGGGCAGCGCGCGCACCAGCCAGACATGGCGGGGATACTTGTACGCCGCGACCCGCTCCCGGGCGAATGCGCGCAGTTCCGCTGGAGTGGCGGTCGCTCCGGGCTTGAGTTGCACGGCGGCGCCGATTTCCTCGCCGAGTTCGGTGTTCGGGATGCCGACGACGGCGACCTCGGCGACGGCCTGGTGCTCGTGCAGGACTTCCTCGATCTCGCGCGGGTACACGTTGTACCCGCCGCGGATGATCAGGTCCTTCTGGCGGCCCACGATGAAGAAATAACCGTCGTCGTCCACCTTGGCCAGGTCGCCGGTGCGGAACCAGCCGTCCGGGATCGCCTCGGCGGTGGCCTCGGGCTTGCCCCAGTAGCCCTTCATGACGTTGTGCCCCCGGATGGCAATCTCGCCGACCTCGCCGGCGGGGAGAACGGCACCGTCAGGGCCCACCACGCGCATCTCGACGCCCTCGACCGGCGTGCCGATCGAGCCGGGCTTGCGTACCCGGCCCGGGTGGTTGAAGGACGCGACCGGGGAGGTCTCCGACAGCCCGTACCCCTCCAGGATCATGCAGCCGAAGGTCTGCTCAAAGCCGCGCATGACCTCCACCGGCATCGCCGCGCCGCCGGAGATACAGGTCCGCAGGGATGAGGTATCGGCGCTGGCGGAGGCCCGGTGGTGCAGCATCGCGGCGTACATCGTCGGCACCCCCTCGAAGATCGTCACCCTGTCCCGCCCGATGATCTCCAGGGCCCGCCCGGCGTCGAACCGGGGCAGCAGGGTCAGCGTGCCGCCGCCGATGATCGTCGCGTTCAGCCCGCAGGTCAGCCCGAACACATGGAACAGCGGCAGGCAGCCCATGACCACGTCGCCAGGGCCGGCATTCAGCAGGGTGGCGGCCGTCAGGTTGGCATTGCGGGTCAGGCCCGCGTGCGTAAGCTCCGCGCCCTTGGGCCTGCCGGTGGTTCCCGAGGTGTAGAGGATCACCGCGTCGTCATCGTCGGCCTGATCGGCCATGCAAGGTGCCGGGGGGAGCCCAGCGAGCAGGGCGCGCAGATCAGGCTCGTCGACCTCGAGGACATGGACGCCCGTCCCGGCGGCGCCCTTGGCCGCCTCTGCCGCGGCCTCGTGCCAGGCGAACAGCACCTTCGCACCCGAATCTCCGAGGTAGTAGGCGACCTCACGGTTTTTCAGCAGCGGGTTCATCGGCACGACTGTGGCCCCGGCACCAAGCGCCCCGTAAAAGGCAATCGGGAAGGCCGGCACGTTGGGCAGCATGACGGCGACCCGGTCTCTGGGCCCTATCCCGGCAGACGACAGCAGGGAGGCCACGCGTCCGGCAGCGTCCTGCAGCTGGGAATAGCTCAGCACCAGGCCGTCCATGCGCACCGCCGGGCGCTCGCCATGATCGGCCGCCGCTCGTGCGAGCACGGAAGTCAGATTCGCCATCATGCCCTCCAGCAAGGCGTCGCTTCGATGCAGCCTCGTTTGCATCATGCCCCCCGGACCGCGCAACCGACAGGCCTCGCCTAGCACGCTAGCCTTCATCACGCAGAACGACATCTGCACCCAGCACACCACGAGCATCCTGCTGTGGGTCCCAGCTCACGCTGCCAGTCCGGATCGTCACGCTCATCGGCACAACTGGGCACCTCAAGGCTTCCAACGACGATCATGGTGTGGCCAGGTAGACCTTGATCTGCGCGCCTCAGCTGATGAGCGCCGAGTACCCACTGCCCGCGCAGGCGGGAGTGTACGTTTGCTCCGCGCCGAGACATAGTCGTCGGCGGGGCGCGGGGCGGAAGTCGCGGAATCGCTGATTAGCGGCGTCTCGCCTGTTTCAGGCGCGTGGACCCTGGCCCGCCGATGTGATCGACCTGCGCGAACAGGCAGTTGCCGCCTGCCGCCTATGTGATGCGCTCGTGCAGCACCGCCGCCCGCCAGCAAAATGCCGGTCCAGACTTTGCCAATCGCCGGCCGATCTGTAATCGGACGCGACGCAGACTGGGACGTGTAGACGGCTGCCCGGGCCCGCGGTCGGCGGGGGTAGCGCATCGGGGGACGCAGGCGGGGCGGTAAGTCCCTGATCCCGTGGCTTGCGGCTTGGGCCGTTGTTACCCATGGCCGAAGGCAGGCGGCCGGTGTGCTGGCATGGGGCAGATCGGGCTGCCCGGGCGGGAACCCAGGATTCACGCGTGCGGACCAGATGGCTGGCGGCGGCTGCATGCGGGCGGGACAGGCTTCCGCCGATGGTCTTCCGGCCAGCCAGAGTGGAGGCAAGATGATCAAGTCCCGGAAAGCGAAAGGCAGGGCCAGCGTCACGTTCACGCTCGATCCTCGCGTGGGCGCCCAGACCGCGGCGGTGTGCGGGGAATGGAACGACTGGTCGGCCGGTGCGGATGTGATGCGCCGCGACGCCGAGGGCGGGTTCAGCCTGACCGTTGACCTCGAAGCGGGGCGGCCCTACCGGTTCCGGTATCTCCTCGACGACCAGCGGTGGGAGAACGACTGGGCCGCCGACGCCTACCTGCCCAACAGCTTCGGCGGAGACGACTCAGTCGTCGACCTGACCGCGCTGGCCAAGGCTGCCCCACCAGCCGCGAAGGCGCCGGGGGGCAAGAGACCGGCCAGAAAGACGGCGCGATAGAGCCACCGGGGATGGAGGCGGCCTGCTGGCTCAGGTGCCATAACGAAGGGCGCGAGGAGGCATTCGCCGAGCCCGGCAAGCGGGCCCGGGCACAGGCCGGCTTACGGTCCTGCGAGAGCCGCGGCAGGCTGGCCATCCATGGGTTCTTACGGAGTACCGGTGATTGCGGCGTGTCGGCCGTCATTGCGCAGCAGCATCTGCGCCACCACCAGCCAGCCCAGCTCCGCATCGGTAACTTCCGGCGGGCGGCCCAGCCGCCCCCGTGCCGAAGGGTCGGCGGCAAAGGTGGTCCATAAGGCAATACGGCAGCGGAGGCAATGAATTCGCTTTACATGAAGAGCCTATCAGCCATGAAGGGCCGTGAGCCATCATGCCCGCCAACGAACCGGGCTGGCTCAGCAGGCATCTGGATAGGTCGATTTAGGTGCCCAGGTCAGACGCAACAGCGCTGTCAGAGAGCTGCTTGCTATGCTTAGCATGGCCGTCCTCGGCGCTGGCTGCGAGTGTTACTGCACCTGGGATCCGGGGCTGGGTCGATCGAGCAAAGACTGCCGGCATCACCCGGACTGGAACCATGTAAGGACGCTGAGTCATGTTGCCTCGGTGGGAGAACAGTCAGCTGGTGTTGCACGTTGCGCACGGAACTGGCAACTGGATAGGTGCTGCCAGTGCTTTCATTCACCGTGACTATATCTATCTTGCCTATCGTGACAGGCACCCAGTAGACAAGGGCCGGGGCAACCGGGTTTACGTAGCCCGCTCCGAAATTGACGATGGTATCCATTTCGATACGTTGTGCGTCATCGATAAAGACGACATGGACGCAGAGTCATTGGAACGTCCGGCTTTGGACGTGACGCCTGATGGTGACTGGGACCTGTACCTGAGCTGTGCCACGTTTAACTCCAAACACTGGCGGATCGAGAGATTGCGCGCAGGCCGTCCAGAAGATTTCAGTGCCAGGACTCGCAAGACTGTCTTTCCTGGCAACGCAGCGTTCGGCATCAAAGACCCGGTGCTGGTTCGCGGCCAGGATCTGCGTGTATGGGCAACACTGCATCCTTTGACCGAGGGTGACGAGAATGCCGACCAGATGATTAGCGTAGATGCGTACAACTGCGAGCCCGTCTTGGTGCCAGAGCTGGGCACCTGGTATAGTCGCGGCACGCGGATAACGGCAGTTGTGGGCGAGTATGCTTATTTCGATGGCCGCGCGTCGGCAGCACAGAACTACGAAGAACGAACCGGAATCGCCAAGTGGGACGGGTCACGGTACTTTGCGATAGCTGGCCCGGCGTCTAGTCCTTTTGGCGGTGGCGCGTTGCGTTACGTTTCAGCCATCGCGCTGCCGAACGCTCGGCTGCGTCTATACTACGAAACCGCGACCAAGTACGGCAGTCATGAATTGCGCACTGAGCTGCGTGCTCAGCTCTGAGCAGTCCGGTCGTTACCTCGGGCAAAGATAGCGCTGCTCAAGCGGGCCAACATTCCGCTTCATCTTTGGCCGCGGCCGTGAACCTGGCGAAACAGCCTGCGGGCAATTCACCGCACGGGCGTGCTCCGGGTGACAGGCCGGCTCAGTTCGCCTGCAAGGTCGCGCCTGCAGGCATAGCACGGGGTCGTTCCAGCTTCCCCCCGCCACGGCGGTCAGCGTGTGGCAATCCCTGCCGGGGCCGGCCGCGCCATTCCGCGGTCTGGTCCGGGGTCGCCCCTGACCGGGCGCCAGCGCGGCCCGAAAACGTCCGCGAGCTGCTTCTTTCCCAGGTCAAGGTCGGGGACCGCGATCCCGATGTGCCAGATACTTCCCATGCCGTCCTCCCTGTAACTGGACACTCTGTCCGCTTTAGCCTAAGGGCTATCCGGACGAACTGTCCACTTGTCGGGTAAGCTGCCCGGCGTGGGATCTGCCGCCGCCAGGACGATGCGCGCCGACGCGCAGCGGAACTATGACGCGATCCTGGCCGCGGCCAAGGCGGTGTTCAGGGAATCGGGCGCCGACGCGCCAATGGAGGACGTGGCCCGGGCGGCCGGCGTGGGCCAGGGGACCCTCTACCGGCGCTTCCCAACCCGCGAGCACCTGTTCGCGGCAATCTTGCAGGAGCGGGTCCACGAGCTCGACGCAGCCGCGCGGCGCCTGCTTGACGCGCCGGACGCCTGGCAGGCGCTGCGGGAGTGGCTGGAGCTGTATGACCGGTGCGCGACCGAGTACCCGGGCATGAGCGCCCGGGTCGGCACCGCACTGAGCGACGGCGCCTCGGCCGTCGGAACCATGTGCGGGCCGATGAAGGCCAGCTTCGCGCACCTGTTCCAGCGGGCCCAGGCGGAGGTCCCGCTGCGCCGCGACCTTACGCCGACCCTGCTGCTGTCGATGATCAGCGCCCTGCCCAAGGATCCCGGATCAGGCCTGACGATGCAGCCCTGCCTGCGGATCGTACTGGACGGCCTGCGACCGCCTGGCCGCACAGGCTGAACAGGACAGGCTGAGCATGGCCGGCCGCCGGGCCACCGGGCAGCCGTGGCACGGAGTAAAGCGGCATCCCCATATCTGTCGGGGAGGGGGCGCCGTCAGCGCGGCGGGTCCTCGCCGACGAGCCCGTCCACCGACTCCCGGATGAGGTCCGCGTGGCCGACGTGCCGCGCGTACTCCTCGATCATGTCGATCAGGATGCGCCGCAGGCTGGGTGCCCGGCCGTCGGGCCAGCCGCGCCGGGCCAGCTGTTCCAGGCCACCGCCGGCCAGAGCTTCGGTGACCGCGGAGCGGGAGCGGGCCACCGCCTCCTGCCAGAGCGTCATTAGCTGCTCAGGGGTGTCCTCGGTGGCCGAGTGCCATTCCCAGTCGCTGTCGGCGTCCCAGTCCACCGTGTCCCACGGGGGCCCCAGATCCCGGCCGGGCAGCCGGCCGGAGAAGTACTCATCCTCGACGAGGGCCAGGTGCTTGAGCAGCCCGCCCAAGGTCATCGACGAGGCGCCAACCGTCGCCCTCAGGCCGGCCGCGTCCAATCCTCCGCACTTCCAAGCCACAATCGCGCGCTGGCGCTCCAGGGAGCCAAGAAGGGTAGCGGTCTCGTCACCCGCGACGGGAGGTGCTTTGACTATGTTCTCGTTCGGATCGGTCACGACTGCGGATGGTAACGGCGAAGACCGACGATCCGCTCTCCCTCCTGGGGACAGCAGGTCCCGGCCGCAACGGCCGGTGAGGGCGGGCCCCGCATTCGGATCACGACTGCACCTGCTGGCGGGTGTTGTGGAAGGCCGCGACCCGCCAGCGGTTGCCGTTCTTGATCAGCACGAAGGTCTGCACAGATTCGTGGTCGGGGCCTGTTGCGCTCTGGTCGGCGAGCGTCACCACACCCCGGATGACCATGATCGCCACATCCGGGCGGACGAACCGCAGCGACCCGGGCGGTGCGGATTCCGCGTCGTCACCGACCAGAACCATCCGGGAGCCGGCCAAAGGTCCATCGAAGAGCCGCCGATGACCGTCCTCGATGGCCTGTCGGCCCCGCCCGTGCGATCCGTTCCAGGCGACGAAGTCGGCATCGTCGGTGAATAGCGACGCATAGCCTGCGGCGTCGCCGCGGTTCCAGGCGTCTTGCAGGGCCTGGCCGAGCCCAAGGATCGCCCGGCGCTCACCGGACTCGTCGGACATGGGTGCCTCCAGGTGTCTGAGCGGCTCTTCGCGCGGGTCAGCGGGAAAAGTGGCCGGCTGGGTTGAGTGTCATGCCGCTGTCTGCGTTCTCCGGGTTGCGTTATCCGCGTCCGGCACGTTGATCGTGGTCGTGACCACACTAGCCCGGACATAAATTTATGTCCAACCTAATCTTTTGTCCGGTCTAACTTTGGTGCTAGCGTGACAGCATGGCCACGGGACTGCGGGAGCGCCGGAAGCAGCAGGCCCGGCAGGCCATCTCCGGCATCGCGATGGCGATGTTCGCGGCCAAGGGGTTCGACGAGGTGACGATCTCCCAGGTCGCCGACGCGGCCGGGGTTTCGAAGATGACCGTGACGAACTACTTCCCGCGCAAGGAGGACCTGGTCTTCGACCGGGCCGAGGTGACCATCCGCAGCCTGGCCGATGCCGCCGCCGCGCGCGTGCCCGGCGAGAGCCTGCTCGCTGCGATCCGCCGTGACTACGCCGAGCGGATCGCCGCGGGCGACGTTATCCTCGGCCCGCCCACCGCGGCGTTCGCCCGGATGGTCCAGAACAGCCACGTGCTCACCAGCCGGGCCCGGGAGATCGCCGACTTGCGCGAGCAGGCGCTCGGCGACGCTATCGCCGCCGAGACCGGCGCGGACGACGTGCAGCAGCGGATCGTGGCGGCCCAGCTCGCGTCGGTGCACCGAGTGCTGTTCGCGGAAGGCGCCAGGCGCACCCTGGCCGGCCAGCCGCGCGACGAGATCCGCCAGATGCTCGCGGTGACCGCCCGCCGGGCCTTTGACCTGCTCGAGCCGTCCCTGGGCGGCTACGGTGCCAGGGCCTGAGCCCTCTCGTTCACGAACTCAACCTGGATGCCAGCGACCTCGGCGTGGTCCCGCCGCGCAGACATCAGGTGCCCTCACCGGGGTCCCGGATTGCTCGAACATCCGGATCGGTTGTAGAGCAGCTAGGTACCGCGACCGGGCCCCGCGTCAGATGCCGCACACGTGTTCGAGCTGGCCTCCCCCTGGGGGCAGGCTGGCGCCTGCCTCGCTGACCCATGCGTGGCGTCGGCCGTGGCGCGGTCGCGGCCGAGGCGTCGATGCCTCTTGCCGTCCCGTTATCCCGAGGCTTCAGTGCCGCTGCACGGCCAGCCCTGATACTCCGGCTGTAGATCGTTATCTCGGGCGTGCCGGTGCTGGAGATGGTGCTGAATCTGCCGTTCAAGGCCGGGTTCTTGCCGCTCCAGCAGGAGGGTCAGCGAGCGGCAAGCTACTTCAGTCGCCCGGGGTATCGTGACGCTTCATAGTTCAGGGCCGCGCGCATCGCCGGTTCCGGGGACCTGCGGCCGGCCACGAGGTCCGCGTCGGCCCCGCAACCGCAAGCTAGCCAGGCGACCAGCGATGATGGTCCTCCCTCGGACGCTGCCGAGGCTGTCCCGGCGTGGCTGGCCGCCGCCTGGGCCGGTCGGCGCGGCGGGTGTACGGCGGGTGTACGGCGGAGCGAGGCGGGCAGTTTGCCAGCTGAACGCGTTACCGCAGCTCACTTTGGAGGCCCGCATGTCGAAACCACCGCTTCCCGAGGCCGCGGTGGCCATGCTGCGCAAGCCGAATCCGGCGGTCATCACGACCCTGCGGCGGGACGGCCAGCCGGTGTCCACGGCCACCTGGTACCTGTGGGAGGACGGCCGGGTGCTGGTGAACATGGATGAGGGCCGTAAGCGGCTGGAGCACATGCGCAACGATTCCCGGGTCGCCCTCGACGTGCTCGATGAAAGCGACTGGTACACCCACGTCAGCATCACCGGCCACGTCGGCGAGATGCGTGAGGACACGGGCCTGGCCGACATCGACCGCCTGGCCGAGCACTACATGGGCACGCCGTACCCGCGGCGCGACCGCCGCCGGATCAGTGCCTGGATCGCGGTGGACGGCTGGCACGGCTGGGGTGCGCTCAAGGACAGCAGCCAGCTGGGCTGAGTGAGTGCTGGCGTAAGTGGTCATCGGGTGCTCGCCCGCCCCGCGCCGAGGTCGCGACGATCATCTCATCCATCCCAGAACAGCGGGATACGGGATGATGACCGCCAATACCAGCGCGGTCCGGCCGGCCATCCAGAACGGCGGATCGGGTGTTCAAGCGCATCAATAACTCGTGACCGTGGATGATATGCCGGTCAATTCGCCCTGGAGGCCTCCCGGCGGCGCGGGGCGCTAGTAACTGTCCGGCCTGGGTCAGGGGCGTGTTCGTGGTGGTCCTGGACTCAGGCCTGCTGCGGGCTAAAGGTAAACCGCGTCGGAGACCCGGCGAACTCCCGGGAGTCCAGGGCGAAGACCCACTCAGGCTGCAAGCTGAAGACGCTGTTCGATGCCGGATCTATCATCTCCATGCCGTAGCGGGTTCCGTATTTGGCGTTCTCGGCCGCAAGCATGGCAATCAGTGCGTCACGGTCAGTGACCCGGACCGCCCGGCCCTGCACGACCACAGGTTCGAGTGGGTTGTCAGTGGACACCGTGCAGCGGGGCTGAGAGTCAAGGTTGCGCGCTTTGCGGGATCCGTTGGAGCTGCTGAACCACAATCTGTCCTGGTGCCAGACGGCCCAGACCGGCATGAGGTGGGGCGCTCCTTGCGGGGTCACTGTCGCCAGCCAGAAGTCGTGCGAGCGGGCCAGCCTTTCCTCCGCCCATGACCACGGGAGAAGGCCCCTCCCCTCACCCGCGGGGAGCGTCCCGTAGCCGGGCATGTACGGTCTCTCGGCGATCGGCTCGTTCACCGTTCTGACGTTAGCAACACGCATCGGCCGGCAGCCTCCACTGGCCCCCGGTGACCGGGGCCGCCACTGAGGTGGCTCACGTGATCCAGCTACTGTCAGCGTGCTGCCGCGCCGGGAAGTGCCACATCGGGAGTGGCTGCGAGCCGCGGACCGCCACACGAGCTGCGCGCCGGCCGGGACGCGCCGAAGCTGACGCCCGGGTGGACCGGACCGGGATCCCGGGTGCCAGCGCAAAGCGGTGAAGCCGGGGTCACCGCCTTCCGTCCGCCGCAGACCTGGTCCCGGCCGCGGGTCAGCGGGCGTCGCCCGCTGGGTGGGGTGCCGAGCCTGCCAGCGGAGTGGTGTCGAGGTATCTGATCTCGAAGACGCGCTCGGTGAACTTCCAGCCGTGGCTGGTGCGCTGGTAGCGGTCGTGGTAGATGGCGTAGTTCACGTGTGAGCTGCCGTCGCGCAGGTGGATGAGCTCGCAGATGTACGCACGGCCGGACGCGGTGTCGCCATCAAGCCGGATCGTGCCCGGGTGCGTGGTCTGCACGAAGTAGTCCACGACAGCCGGTACCCGCTCACCCCAGGCGCGGATCTCCTCCCGGCCGGCGAGCCCGACGTTGGCGTCGGGGATCCGCAGCGCCCCGTCAGGTGTGAACAGCGACGTGAGGCGGTCATAGTCGCGCATCATCGCCGCGTCGGTGAACTCGCCGCGCAGCGCCTCGATCTCGACGCGGTCAGCGATGACCTCAAGGTCGCTCATCAGTTTCCCTGCCTTTCACGTGTGTTGTGGCCAGCCGCGCGGCTGGCCGGTGCGGGCCGATGGCTAGCCGAACTGGCCGGGCAGGTAGTCGCCGGCGGGCTGCCGGATGATGACGTTCATGCGGTTGTAGGTGTTGATGAGGGCGATGACCGCCACCAGCGCGACGAGCTGGTCATCGTCGTAGTGCTTGGCCGCGTTCGCCCAGGCCTCATCCGTGACACCGCCGGCGGCGTCGGCGATGCGGGTGCCCTGCTCGGCGAGCTCCAGCGCGGCCCGCTCGGCCTCGGTGAAGACCGTCGCCTCCCGCCATACCGCGACCAGGTTCAGCCGCTGCTGGCTTTCCCCCGCGTGCAGGGCGTCCTTGATGTGCATGTCGGTGCAGAAGCCGCAGCCGTTGATCTGGCTGGCCCTGAGCTTCACCAGCTCCTGCGTCGCGGCTGGCAGGGCCGAATCGCGCAGAACGGCCCCCGCCGAGTTGATGTGCTTGACGAGCTTCAGCGCCAGCGGGCTGCCGAGGTAATCGAGCCGGGCGTCCATCGTCATCTCCTTGCCGTTCTCGCGGATCACAGCCTGAGCCGGTGGTCCGCTGGATGGTGTGTTCTTCTCAGCAGTACGACGACGCAACCCCGCGGAATGTCAGGCGGTGCGCCAGCCTCACAGTCCGGTGCTCTGTCTCGTCGAACTGGTGAGGGCAGATGCGACCAAGGAAGGGCGGCATCATGAGCACCCGATCCGGGCCAGGAGGCGAACGGCCCGACCCGGGCCTGAGCGCGATCATGAGCGAGCGGCGTCAGCTGATTAATCTCGCCTACCGGCTCCTGGGCTCCCTGGCCGAGGCCGAGGATGCCGTACAAGAGACTTATGTCCGCTGGTACGCCATGCCGGTGCAGCAGCAGGACGCCATCGAATCCCCCGGCGCCTGGCTGACCACGGTCGCCAGCCGCATCTGCCTCGACCTGCTCGGCTCAGCGCGCGCCCGGCGGGAGCGCTACGTGGGCGAGTGGATCCCCGAGCCGCTGCCCGACCCTGCGGAGTGGGTCAGCGGGCGGCCAGGCGGCGCCACGGCCGACCCGGCCGACCGGGTCACCCTGGATGAGTCGGTCAGCATGGCCTTCCTCGTCGTGCTGGATTCGATGACCCCGGCCGAGCGTGTCGCGCTCGTCCTGCACGATGTCTTCGGCTACTCCTTCGCCGAGGTGGCCCAGATCGCCGGCCGTACCCCGGCGGCGTGCCGCCAGCTGGCCTCCTCAGCCCGCCGCCGGATCCGCGCCTCCCAGGCTCCCGCGGCCCCGGCAGCCCAGCAGGCCAGCGTCGTCAGGGACTTCAAGCGGGCATGGGAAGCCAAGGACATCGACGCCCTCATCGGCCTCCTCGACCCCGGCGCCACAGTGATCGCCGACGGCGGCGGCCTCGTCAGCGCCGCGCTGCGCCCGGTCGAAGGCGGCGAGCAGATCGCGCGCTATGTCGTCGATATCGCCGGCCGGGCACCTGGCAACGTGACGTTCCTGGAACGCACGGTCAACGGCCAGCCCGGCCTGGTGGCTCAGCAAGACGGCGTCACCGTGACGGTGTTCGCGTTCGACGTCGCAGGCGACCGGATCAAGCGCATCTGGGCGGTACGCAACCCCGACAAGCTCCGGCCCTGGACGGCAGGCTGACCCGCGTCTGCCTACCATCGGGTCCGCTGCCAGCTGCTGATGCCCGCAGGCAACCACAGAGGGCGTCGGCATACCGGTGCCGACCGAGCCGGACGCTGGCCGGGCCGACCACCGGAGGGCGGATACCGCCGACGCCGTTCATTCCTGGCATGCGATCGGCCAGTAATTAGGCAGGAAGAATAGGTTACCGGCCGGTTAGTCCTTGCCGTCTCTTGGTGAACATGTTGCGCTGGGTTTCCTGACGCCGGATGCTGCACCGTGCTGTGCTGGAACTCGGCAGACGATGCCGGAGGGCAGGAGCCACCGCTGCGGATCCGGGGTGTTCGCGTGCAAGGAGAGCACTGTCATGACCGCACGCTGGCCCATGCCCGCTGGGCTGCACACGGCCTCGCTCCGGCTGCCCGTCGAGGGTGAGCTGCCTGCTTTGGACGGCGCGACCGGGTGGCTCAACTCGCCGCCGCTGACACCGACGGGCCTGCGCGGCAAGGTCGTCCTGGCCGGCTTCTGGACCTATACCTGCATCAACTGGCTACGCCAGCTTCCCTACCTCCGCGCCTGGGCCGGGAAGTACACCGGCCCGGGGCTGGTGGTGATCGGCGTGCACACCCCCGAGTTCCCGTTCGAGCACAATGTCGATAACGTCCGCCGGGCTGTCCAGGAGATGAGGATTGGCTACCCGGTTGCGCTCGACAACGAGTACGCCGTGTGGCGTGCTTTCGACAACCACTACTGGCCCGCCCTCTACTTCGCCGACGCGCAGGGGCGCATCCGGCATCACCACTTTGGCGAAGGCGAATACCAGCAGTCCGAAATGATCATCCAGCAGCTCCTAGCCGAGGCTGGAACCACCGGGGCAGGTGATGAGCTGGTGTCGGTCGATGCCCGCGGCGTGGAAGCTCCCGCCGACTGGGGCACCCTGAGATCACCAGAGAACTACACCGGCTACGAGCGCACCGCGAACCTCGCATCCCCGGGCGGCGCCGTCCCGGGCAAGCCCCACGTCTATGCCGCCCCGGCGGAGCTGAGGCTCAACCACTGGGCCCTGTCCGGGGAGTGGACGGTGGAGGAACAGGCTGCCACGCTGACGGCGGCCAGCGGGCGCATCGCTTGCCGCTTCCATGCCCGCGACCTCCATCTCGTGCTGGGACCAGCCGCTCCAGGAACGTCCCTGCCGTTCCGCGTGCGCCTCGATGGGCAACCGCCGGGCGCTGCTCACGGGGCGGACATCGACAGGCAAGGCAACGGCACGGTCACCCAGCCGCGGCTCTACCAGCTCATCCGCCAGCCCGGCCCCGTCACCGACCACACTTTCGAGGTCACCTTCCCTGACCCCGGGGTCCAGGCTTACGCGTTCACCTTCGGCTAGACCCGAGCGGTGCATGCGAACTGCCCCAGGTCCACGGAACCGCCAGCCAGGCCCGGCACCCCTGGGGACTGCAGGAACAACGCTGCCGGCGGATCGTATGAACTACCCGTGCTGAGCGGAGTGTTACGTCAGCAGGTCGACGAGCGTGTCGTGGACGTTTTTGCCTTCCTCGGGGCTGGGCACCAGCTCGGCTGGGTTGTCCGGGTCCCTGGAGAAGAGGTGCAGCCGGTCCTTGTGACGGGCGAGGATCAGGTCGGTGCTGGTGTCGGCGATCTCCGCCGATCCTTGGGTGGTGTAGCGGGTGACAGTGACCAGCGCGGAACGCTCTGACGAGGCGAGCACGCCGTTGGCGTCAGCCGCCGGATGAGGCTCCCCCCGTGGTCCCCTGGGCAGCCAGGCGGTGAGAATTTTCAGGGCTTCGTCGAGCTTGTACAGGCCGATCTGGTGGACACCGAAAGTGTCGATGCGGAACACGAGGCAGATCCGCTCGGGCTGTGGAAGCAGCAGGATCCGCCACGGCTCACCGGGACCCGTTCCGGTCGCGCGGGCATCCAGGACCATCCGGGCCCGCTGTTCGAACGCCACCGCGATGCCCAGGTCCCCCCGTACCTGCACCTGCTCCCCAGGCGGGCCGGCCACGATGAGCTGGCGGGCGGCCAGCGAGCGGACGGCCTCGGCGAGTACCTCGTCCGACGGCCGGGCCTCCAGGAAGTCCACGACCGCATCGACTGCGGTGAGCTCTGCAATGGTGTATGCGCCGAGTAGCACCGGCCCGGTGTTGACGAGATTCACCACGGCCGAGACGAGCCCGCCGGGGACGGACGCCTGGCCTAGGTCCGGCGCGGGACCTCTCTCGCCAGGGTGATTCATGACAACCCCGCTTCCCCCCACAACGGCCCCGCCGGCGGCTGCTCACGGGGCTGACCCAAAATCGCGGCAGCACTCCGCGACGGCGTCTCGGTGACCCAGACCTCGGAGTTGCCGAACAGGCCCCGCCCGGCCCGGCCAGTCAGCGCCTGGCCAAGCTCATTGGCCGGGTCCGCCTGGCCCGGCGGCGCGAACCGGGCCGCCAGATCCTGCGACACGGCGGTGACATCGTCGGCTGCCGAGATCCGGCGCAGCGCCAAGGCCAGTGACTCCGCAACCGGCGGCGCCAGCGACGTGGGGACGGCCAGGTCAGGTGACAGGTACATCGGGCGCTGCTCAGTCACCTGCGACAGGCCCCACGGGCCCACGTTGCTACGGGTCACCCGGTAGACCACGTAGTCCATGAGGTGCCGGAGGTCGGTCAGGCTGGGCAGCTTGCGCTTGCCGAAGGCGGCCGGGGTCTTCTCGAGCTGCACCCAGGCGCCTTGTGCCGTCCGCCCGTGCAGCTTCTCCCTGACCACCTGCCCCCGCATCCCGATGTCGGGATAGCGCGCCTTATCGATGTCACGGTGGTGGCTGGATATGCGCAGATGGCTGACCGCGGTAAAACGCCAGTCCTCATACAGTTGCGGGTCGTCCACCAGGACATGGCCGCCGCAGAGCACGTCATGAAGTTGCGGCACCTGCATCCCGTGCCGCTCCAGGTCGGAGATGATCGCCGCTTCCTCCGGGCTGAGGTGCTCGGCCGCAGCCAGCAGGCCCTTGCGGTATGCCCCCGCCCGGGCCGTGATCTCGATCATCAGCCGGACCCTGGCCCGCATCACTTCGGTCCGCTCCGCGGTCAGCGCGTCGGAGGCTGCCCCCCTGGGCCGCCCAGTCCCCGTGATGACCGTCCGCAGGCGCTTACGAGCCACCTTTCCAGTAGAACACGGCGCGCAACTATGAAGCGGCCGCCCCGTCCCCGTAGCGCAGTACCCGGCTCCGCCTGCGCAAGAGGTGAGGTCGGCTGATTACCGGGCAGGTCCGGCCGCGTGCCGCCCAGCCGATCCTGGACGAACTCGCTCCATATGCGCAACGGAACCTGATCCAGGGAGTGCCGGTCGGCTGGGGAGCAGCCGCCTGGCGCATCGCGCGCCTGGAATGGCTGCTCGGCCCGGCGCGAGTCCGAGATCTTGAACCTGCTGGCGTCAGGCCAGCCGAACTCCGAGATGGCCGTGCATCTGCGGAACGACCCACCCGGGCAAAGCCGAGGTGCTCAATCACCTTCGCCTTCGTCTGGACCCGGACCGGGGCCCCGCCGGGGCGAGCTGAGTTCTGCGGCGCGGGTAACGCTGCGCGCGCGTTCTAGATGACCCATCCGGGAACCGGAGCGGCGGGGAACGATTACCCCCTGATCATGATCACCCGCACATCTTGCGGCCATATTACGGATGTGCGCGTCCCGCTGCCCGCGGCCCGTGTGAGCCTCTAGCGTCTTGTGCGCGTCCCTTGGAGCGGGTCATCTCACGGAGCGGGCCAACTCAGGAAGGGCCATAACGTGTACCACCAAGGGAATGTGATACGCCGCACGGTTTGGGCGGGCAACGCACTCGTCCTGGCGATGGCAGGGCTTTTTGCCGGGATGTACGGCGCTTCCGCCGCCACTGTCACGGGTCCGGTCATTCCGGCTGACGCGAGCGCGCCCTCGGCAACCACGCCGGCCAGCTACTCATGCATCCTGTCCGGCAGCAGCACGAGCACACCGGTCACCCTCGCGGCAGTGCTGAGCGCACCGACCGCCGGAACCGTCGGGGCCGTCACTCCTGTCACGCTCACCACGCGCGCGATGCAACTGCCCGCGGCCGACACCACCCAGCTGCCGTCCCTGACCCGGGTGACCGCGGCCGGCGCGGCCCAGTCCACCGGCCTGCAAGCGGCCACCGTCGCCCTCTCCGGGCAGAGCAGCATGGCCGCCGGGATGGCAACGCAGATCCCCGCAGTCACCATCACCGGCCAGGCAGTCCCCGCGACCGCAGGCACCGCGTCGATCCAGGCGCCGGCGGCGCTCAACGTGACCCTGGTCGGCGGGACGATCCTGGCCGCCTTCAACTGCACACGCACCAGCACGACCAACATCGCCGTGCAGATCACGGTCACCGCACCGGCCGTGCCAGCCGCGACGACCGGGCCGCTGTACGCGTGCGCCATCACGGTGGCCGGGCACACGATGCGGCAGGCCGACCAGATCCCGATGACGCTGAGCAGCACCGGCCCGAACACCGTGGGCTCGACGGACATGATCACACTCTCATCGCCAGCCAACGGCCTCGGCGGGGCCTACCCGGCGGGCACGTCCGCGGTCTCGTTCAGCGGCGCCTTGCCGCTGGTCGGCGCACAGTCCGGCAGCATCCCGCTCAGCGGACCGATTGCGGATCTCGCCAGTGGCGTGTTCACCGTGCGGACGCCGCTACCGCTACAGGCGGCCGGGCTGCTGCATATCCTGCCGCCGTCCAGGTTCACCGTCATCGTGCACGTGCGGCATGTGGTCTCGGTCGTGGCCGTCTGCGTCCTGCAGACCTCGGTCACCGCGACGATGACCTCGTCCACCATGGTGAACGTCACCAGCACGGGCACCACCACCAGCACGGGCACCACCCCTCCGCTGGGCACGGCCCCGATGGGCGCAGCCAACACCGGCGGTGGCGGCAGCCTGCAGCACGCCAGCGTGCTGCCGATGCTGGCCGCTGGCATCGCCGTGGTGCTGGCCGGAGCCGGGATCACGATCATCGGCCTGCGCCGCCGCAGGCGGAACTTCTCCGCCTGATCCGGGCAGTTTCCAACTCCCAGGAAGCGAATCGCCAGGATGGTGCTACCGCGACGGAACCGCCGCTACAAATCGAGGGGGCCATCTTTGACCCTGCTTGAGGACGAATATTACGAGGAGGACCAATACGAGGACGAGCGTTATGGGCGTGACCTGTACGAGGGCCGGCGTGACCGCGGCCGGGGACGACCACCTGGCCGGCTCATCGTGGTCCTCGGCTCTGCGCTCGCCGTGGCCGGCGCCATCGTGATCTTCCGTGCGGTGGCTGACCGCGGGCAACTCTACGGTGCCGCGGAGCAGATCCCGGCCAGCGTGGGGACGTCGATGCCCCAGCCAGGCTCGGCGCCGACTGCCGCCCCGATGGCCGCGTCCCGGCCAGTGCGGATCGAGATCCCGGGACTCGACGTGGATGCCCCGGTCATGCGGTTGGGCCTGGCCGCCACCGGAACCGTCGAGGTGCCGCCGCTGGCCAGCCACAACCTGGCCGGCTGGTACGACGGCAGCGTCACCCCGGGGCAGAAAGGCACCTCGGTCATCTTGGGGCACGTCGATTCATTCACTGGGATCTCGGTGTTCTTCTACATTAAGACACTGCACCCGGGGAACAAGATCAAGATCGTGAGGGCGAACGGGTCAACCGCGGTCTTTACCGTGGACGGGGTCCAGAAGGTGGTCAAGGCGTCGTTCCCCACCTCCGACGTGTACGGCAGCGTCAGGTACCCAGGCCTGCGCCTGGTCACCTGCGGCGGCCCGTTCGACACCGCCACCCGTCAGTACCTGGACAACGTCGTCGTCTACGCGCACCTGACCCGGGCGTACCGCTGACCGTGGCGCCCGGGCGGCACGAGCGCGCCTGGAGCCGCTTGCCTGGCGCTGTCACCCGCTTGATCTGCGGCTTGGCCGGCCTGAATCGCGGCGGGGGCCGGGTACAGGACCAGGGAGTCGGCCCAATGGCAGCCGGCACAGGTCCTTTGGTCCCTGGCGCCGCATGCTGCGGCGCGGGTTAGTGATGATATGGGGAATGTTGGCCGCGTTGCCGTGCTCGGTGCGGGCGCCATGGGAACCGCGCTCGCGGTGCACAGCGCCCGCAGCGGCGCCAGCAGCGTCCTGCTTGCGACTGACCACGACAAGGCCGTCGTTGACGCGTGGCGCCAGGGACTGCCGCACCCGTCACTGCGCATGCCTTTCCACCATGACGTCCGCTGCTTCCCGGCCGGGGAATGGGCCGACGTGCTGCCGGCCGCCACCGTTGTGTTCGTTGCCGTGTCCAGCGCAGGGCTTCGGCCTGTGCTGTCCCAGGCCGCGCGCATCGGCGCACCTGACGCGATCTGGGTACTGGCCACCAAGGGCTGGGCGCAGGACACGCTGCAGACCCCCAGCCAGGTGGCCGCGGCGGTGCTTGGGAACGTGCCGGTGGTCTCACTGGCCGGCCCCGCGCTGGCCGCCGAGATTCTCGCGGGCTCACCAACCGGCCTGCTCTGTGCTTCCCAGAACCAGCAGGCCAGGAGGTGCGCGGCTGCCGCGCTCGGCTCACCCACCACGGCGGTCTTCACGACCAGCGACGTCGCCGGGGCTGAGACCGCGGCAGCGTTCAAGAACGTGGTGGCCGTCGCGGTCGGTCTGGCCGAGGGCCTGTCCGACCGGCTTGGCGAGAGTGCGCTCGTTGCCAGTTACGCCAACGCCCGGGCCGCTGTGTTCGCCCGGGGCATGCTCGACATGATGGCGCTCGCCGAGGCACAGGGTGGCCGGGTGGCGACCGTGCTCGGACTGGCGGGAGCCGGGGATCTCTATGTCACCTGCCAGCACGGCCGCAACGGGCGCTTCGGGCGGCTGCTGGGCTCGGGGGCCACCGTTAACGGGGCGATCCGCTCGATCGGGAGCACGGTCGAGGGAGTGGCAAATACCGCGGCCGCATTGAGGCTCGCCGCGCGCGCCCACCTCGACCTTCCCTCGGCGCGGGTGGTTGAACTCGCAATGAAAGAGGACCTGACCGGCGAGCGGGTCAGTGACCGGCTGCGGAACCTTTTCCGGACTGTCGTTTCCGGCTCCCGGCCATCCGCCACCCCGCTGGGGCATTACTGACCGGCAGCCGCATCTTCGTCCGCGCGTCAGCGGATCGCCGGCTTGCCTGGCCAGGGTCTTCCGTGGCGCGGCGGCCTGGCGATAAATCCTTCGGCCCTCACAGCGGCACCGGCGTGCAGCCGCTGTGCCGGGTAAGCCGCGTCGTCCGGGACGGCCCGCGATTGCCGGCCGGTCCGGGGGCACCGGGCCAGGAAGATTTTTGCTGGCGGGTGTCGAGAATCTGTCCGCAGGGGTGATTTCCGGGTGAGCGGCGCCGCAGGGTGCCGTCAGACCGGGAAGGATAGTGCTATGCGATTCATGCTGCTGCAGAACTACGGCGCGGTTGAGTCGGGCTGCGGGCCGATGCCTGAATGGAGCCCGGGGGAGGTCAAGGCCCACATCGAGTTCCAGCAGGCGCTGAACGCCGAGCTCGCCCAGCGGGGCGAGCTGGTGGACGCCCAGGGCCTGGCCGGGCCAGAGGTGGCCAAGTTCGTGGTCTGGGATGGGAGTCGGTGCCCCGGTGGTCA
Source organism: uncultured Actinomycetes bacterium (assembly GCA_963767385.1). Classification (GTDB taxonomy): domain Bacteria; phylum Actinomycetota; class Actinomycetes; order Streptosporangiales; family Streptosporangiaceae; genus RYN-230. Next base: position 128,310 of record CAVYEA010000026.1, read on the forward strand.
CCGATGGCCCGTTCCCTGAGGCCAAGGAACTGCTCGCCGGTTACCGGCTGGTGGACGTCCAGACCGCTGAGCGGGCCATCGAGATCGCCGCCCAGGCATCGGCTGCGCCCGGGCCGGGCGGAGTGGCGATCCGCCAGCCGATCGAGGTGCGCCAGGTGCTCAGCGCTCCCGACCCTGAGGTGTGACATCGCGGTGCGCACTGAGGACCTGCTGCGTGAGCTGGCGCCGCAGGTCCTCGGTGCGCTGGTGCGCCGCTACGGCGATTTCGCCGGCGCCGAAGATGCCGTGCAGGAGGCGCTGCTGGCCGCCGCCACCACGTGGCCCGCCGAAGGGCAGCCGGACAATCCGCTCGGGTGGCTCATCCGTGTTGCGTCCCGCCGCCTGGCGAACCAGTACCGCGGCGATGCTGCCCGCCGCCGCCGGGAGGAGCTGGCCGCGTCATGGTCCCGCACGCCCCCGGAACCAGCACCGGGGCGGGACGACACGCTGATCCTCATGTTCATGTGCTGCCACCCTTCCCTCACGCCAGCGTCGGCGATCCCGCTCACCCTCCGGGCGGTCGGTGGCCTGACCACCCGCGAGATCGCCGCGGCGTTCCTGGTCTCCGATGCGACCATGGCCCAGCGGATCAGCCGCGCCAAAGCCCGGATCAAGGCTTCCGGGGAGCCGTTCACGCTTCCCCCGCCCGGCCAGCGCCCCGAACGGCTGCGATCAGTGCTGCATGTCCTCTACCTGCTGTTCAACGAGGGCTATACCACCAGCAGCGGTCCCGGCCTGTCCCGCAACGACCTATCCGGCGAGGCCATCCGGCTGGCCAGGATCATCCAGGCTGCCGTGCCCGAGGACCCGGAGGCGGCCGGGCTGCTCGCCCTGATGCTGCTCACCGATGCCCGGCGTCCGGCCCGCAGCGGTCCCGGCGGCGAGCTGATCGCCCTGGCCGAACAGGATCGCACCCGCTGGGACCGGGATCTCATCAGTGAGGGAGTAGCCCTGATTACCCGGGCACTAGGCCAGGGACACGCTGGCGAGTACCAGCTGCAGGCAGCCATCGCAGCCCTCCACGATCAGGCCGCCTCCCACACCGCCACCGACTGGCCCCAGATCCTGACCCTCTACGATCTGCTTGAATCCATGACCGGAAACCCCATGGTGACGCTTAACCGGGCCGTCGCCGCCGCCATGGCCCGCGGGCCAAGCGCTGGCCTCGCCGTGCTTAACGGGCTTGACGAGCGGCTCAGCGGCCACCACCGCCTCCACTCCGTCCGTGCCCACCTCCTGGACCAGGCCGGTGACGTGAAGGCGGCCACCGCCGAGTACCGTGCTGCCGCCGCCCGCACCACCAACCTCCGCGAACGGCACTACCTGACTACCCGAGCCGCCCGCCTCGCCGCAGGGCCCGCCGCAGCCCCGGAAGAGGAGGCAGGCACCACCGGCCATCCCGGCACCGAGGGAGACGCCGGTTAAAACCGAGGGAGACGCCGGTTAATGGGATAGCCACCGCTACCGGGTTACCGCAGCCGGGCTGGCGCGCACCGCGCCGTCGGGCAGTTCGCTGGAGTACGCGGCGCCGGGGAAGCACTCCACACGGTCACCGGCCTGCTTCACGGTCACCGGCCCGCCTGGTGCAGGCCCAGGCGGTCAGCCGGGCGGGCTGCCGATCAGGGTGCCGAGGCTGGCCAGCGCCTCAGTGCGGGCGCGGTAGTAGACCCATACGCCGCGCTTCTCGCGGCCGAGCAGCCCGCTGTCGTGCAGCACCTTGAGGTGGTGGCTGATGGTGGGCTGGGAGAGGTCGAATTCGCCGGCCAGGTCGCACACGCATGCCTCACCACCAGGATGGGAGGCGACCAGGGACATCAACCGGAGTCTGACCGGGTCGGCGAGCGCCTTCAGCAGTGGCGCGACCTGGTTGGCCTGCTCCGGGGACAGCGGTCCCCGCGACAGCGGGGCGCAGCACGCCACCGGGCCGGCCACCCCGGAGGTCACTCGTACCGCCGGCCCCGGATCGCAGCACACCGCCGCCCCGGGCGGGCTGACCGGCACATCAGACTTCAGCATAGATCTATATTGACGAAGTCCGATGTCTATGGCAAGCTCGGCGGCAGAAGAAGATATAGACAGTTATCGAAGTCCCAGCCCGCAAGCAGCCGCCCAGGAGGTTCTCATGTCCCGCGTCCAGCTCGCCCTCGACGTCAGCAACATCGACGAGGCCGTCGCCTTCTACACCAAGCTGTTCGGCACTGGGCCAGCCAAGCGCCGCCCCGGCTACGCCAACTTCGCCATCGCTGAGCCCCCGCTGAAGCTTGTCCTGCTCGAGAATCCTGGCCACGGCGGCGCCCTCAACCACCTCGGTATCGAGGTCCCCGACATCGACGCCGTCAACGCCGAGCAGGCCCGCCTCGCCGAGGCCGGCCTCACCTCGGTCGACGAGCGCGACACCACCTGCTGCTATGCCAAGCAGGACAAGTTCTGGGTCCAGGGCGCGCCGGACGGCCGGTCCTGGGAGATCTACACGGTCCTGGCCGACAGCCAGACCTTCTACGGCGAAGACTCCGGCGGTGCCGCATGCTGCGGCGGCAGCGAAGCCGGGGCTGGCCAGTCGGCGGGGGCAGCCGCAGCGGCGGGGGCAGCCGCATCCGCGGCCAGGTGCTGCTAACCGGCTGGCGGCTTCCTGGCCTGCTCACGTCACCGGTGCGGGCCCGGCGGATGATCCGCCGGGCCGGTGAGGCTAACGGCTTTCTGGAGCCTGCGCGGGTCAGCCCAGGCCGGACCACAGGTACCGGGCACCGATGGCGATCACCAGAATGCCGACCAGGCGGCGGATCAGGACGTCGGGCAGCCGGGATTGGATCCGGGCACCGGTGTAGGCGCCCGCGAGGCCGCCGGCACCCAGGGCGATGCCCGTCGGCCAGTCCGGGGCCACCGAGCCGGGCTGGTGGATCGACAAGATCATGAAGGTGATGACGCCCGCCACCGACGTGACAAACGTGGAGGCGAGGGCAGCGGGAGCGACCTCGGCTGGCCGCCGGCCGGACCCGATCAGGATGGGTGCCAGGATCGAGCCGCCACCGATTCCGTAGATTCCCCCGATACAGCCCACCGCCGCGGCCAGGACCACCAGGGCCGGGACCGGGATCAGCCGGGCCGGGCGGTCTGGCTCCTCCGTGCGGGCTGGCCGGGTAAGGGTCAGCCAGATACCGAGCGGCATCAGCACCGCCGCGACCACCAGGTCAAAGACACGAGGCCCGGGCAGCAGCTCAACCCGGATGACCGATCCGGCGATGACACCGGGCAGGGTTCCGGCGATGAGCACCAGGGCGAGGCGCCCGCTCGTCTGTTTCTGCCGCCAGTACCGGTACAGCGCCCCCGGGGTGGCGACCACGTTGTAGAGCAGGTTGGTCGGAGTGACAGCCGGGCTCGGCGTCCCCAGCACGCTGACCTGGAATGGCAGCAGCAGCACGGCGCCGGAGATCCCCGCGGGAGTCGCCAGCACCGCGATCATGTAGGCCGCCACCAGGGCGGTGACCTCACTCCAGCCAGCCCCGAGCACCCGGTCACGCTAATATGTCCCTGGCCAGCTCATCAGCCGATGACCGGCTAATTGCGCCGAGCAACCACGGCCCCCATCTGCCGCTGCGGAGGGACCGCCTGCGGCCTCCGGAGCAGCTGGTCTCAGCGAAGGGATCGGCCTGCTGGCGGAGAGAGCAGGGCGGACATGCGCTCCAGCGCGGCGGGCACGAGCCAGTAGTAGACCCAGGTGCCGCGGCGCTCAGAATCGATGATCCCCGCCTCGCGCAGGACCTTCAGGTGATGGCTGATGGTGGGCTGAGTCAGCTCGAACGCCGTCGCCAGCTCGCAGACGCATACCTCACCGCCCTGGTGCGCGCCGATCAGTGACACCAGCCGCAGCCGGACCGGATCGCCGAGGGCCTTGAACACCTGGGCCAGCCCGGCGGCCGCGGTCTCCCCGATCGGCTCACCGACCAGCGGCGTGGAGCAGGCTTCGACAACCACCCGCAACTCGGCGGCGGGGATGAATCCCGCCGTGGACCGGTCAGCCTGCATCGACATTCCTCTATCTTGACGCGCATCTATCCAGACTGACAAGCTGACCTTCTCTGCATAGACGATTATCGATGAGCGCAGCCGGGAGGGCGGTCATGCCGGGGCAGGCACAGTGAGCGGCCGGGCCGGGAGCCGCGTCCGCGCGGCCGGCCGGGCCGTGCGGTGAACGAGGTGGCGCTGTGGCGGCGGCTGCTGGCCGAACTGCTCGGCAGCGGCTTCCTGGCTGCGATCGTGGTCGGCTCGGGGATTGCCGCGCAGCGGCTGTCCCCGGGCGCTACGGGGCTTGAGCTGCTGGAGAACGCGGCGGCGACGGCGGCCGGCCTGTTCGCGATCATCTTGATGTTCGGGCCAGTGTCGGGCGGCCATTTCAACCCGGTGGTGTCCTTCGTGGATGCGGCGTTCGGCGGGCTGGCCTGGCGTGACGCCGCGGCTTACCTGCCCGCGCAGGTGGCGGGGTGCATCGCCGGGGCGGTCGCGGCGAACCTGATGTTCGCCCGGGCCGCGGTCAGTATCTCCGCGAAGCACCGGGCCACGCCGGCGCATTTCCTGTCCGAGGTGATCGCCACCCTCGGGCTGGTCCTGGTGATCTTCGCGCTGGCTCGCTCGGGACGGTCCCGGGCCGCACCTGCGGCAGTGGGCGCGTATATCGGCGCGGCGTACTTCTTCACGTCCTCGACCAGCTTCGCCAACCCGGCCATCACGGTCGGGCGGATGTTCTCGGACACTTTCGCGGGGATCGCCCCATCGTCGGTGCCGGCGTTCACCGCCGCCCAGATCGCCGGCGGGGCGCTCGCCGTGGCGGTGATCCGGGCCCTGTATCCCCGCCTTACCCCGGCGCAGGCCGCCGACATCCTCTTCCCCCACCACGCCAGCCAGGACGGCACGGAACAGGCCCGCGCCGCCCACGGCGGCATATCCGCGCCCCCCAGCCGGCTCCCGGGCCAAAGCCAGCCCCGGTAGGCCGTCACCAAGAACGGAATCCAGCCATGCACCGGGCCACCGGCCGCCTGCTCGGCGTCCAGCTGTTCGGGCACCGCCACGCCGAGATCGCCAAGCGGATCGACATCGCCGCCACCGCCCTCTTCCACGCCATGACCGTCAACGGCCTCAGCGACCTGGACCTGTCCTACACCCCACCGCTCGGCAGCCCCTGGGAAGCCATCCAGATGGGCGCCCACGCCTGGCTCCGCGGAGCCAGCCACCCTTAAACTGCCTCACTTTTCAGCAGGGGAAGCCGTGCCAGCCAACGGCGGAGGGCAGCACTTCACCACTCACCGCACACGCCGCAGCGCCCTGGGTGCAGGAGCCGCGGCAATCATCGCGGCCGCCGTGGCCGGGACTTTCTGAGCCAACGTGGCGCGGGCGCCGCTGACCTGGAGCAGCGACTGGTGCTGCGAAAGACCGTGACGGGGGGTAGAGTTCGCTTCCGGAGCCGGGACCGCCCGGCTCCGGTCGGCGCGGATAGGTCGCGTCGTGGCATGGGATAAGGAACTTGAACTGATGGCAACAGGCACAGTGAAGTGGTTCAACGCCGATAAGGGCTTTGGTTTCATCGCCCCCGATGACGGGACAGCGGACGTGTTCGTCCACTTCTCCGCGATCGCGAGCACCGGCTACAGGTCGCTGGATGAGAACCAGAAGGTCGAGTTCGAAACGACCCAGGGGCAAAAGGGACCGCAGGCGGAGAACGTCCGTCCTCTCTGACGGATGACACCTCGCGTCATCCCATGACGCGCTGATCAAACTCGGACGTCGGGTCGGCTGTTCAGCGCAGCAGGTCTGCGACGGCAGCGATGCCGGACTCGATCGCGCGCTCGCTGACATTCCCGAAGCCGACTATGAGCTGCGGCGGGGTGGCTGCGGTGGTGGCGCGCTGCGGGGTCATCCCGTAGAGCCCAACCAACCGCAGCCGCGCGGTGCTGACGACCGCTTGCTCGTCGGCGGTTTCTGGCAGGTGCGCCACGGCGTGGAACCCGGCGGCCAGCCCGGTCAGCCTGAGCCCGGGCGCATGCCTGGCCAGGGAATCTATTAGCGTGCCGCGCCGCCGGGCGTAGACGGCGCGCATGTGGCGCAGGTGCCGGTCATACCGGCCGGACTCCAGCAGCGTGGCCATGGTGAGCTGGTCCAGCCCGGACGAGCCGCGGTCACTGGCCCGTTTCTCCGCCGCGACCGCCTCGACCAGCGGCGGCGGCACCAGCACCCAGCCGAGCCGCACGGCGGGTGCCAGCGACTTGCTCACCGTGCCGATGGCGAAGACGCGGTCCGGCGCAAGCCCTTGCAGCAGGCCGACCGGCTCCCGGTCGTAGCGGAACTCGGAATCGTAGTCGTCCTCGATGACGAACCCGGCGTTGCGGGCCGCCCAGTTCACCAGCTCGTGCCGCCGCTTCGCCGCGAGCACCACGCCAGTCGGCGACTGGTGCGCCGGCGTGACCACGACGACCTGGGCCCCGCTCGCCTCGAGCGCGGCGACGTCTAGGCCGAGTTCGTCCACTGGCACGTGCACCACATCGATGCCAGCCGCCCGCGCGGACCGCACACTGTCGCTGGCCGTCAGGTCCCCGTGGCCGGGGTCTTCCAGCGCGGCCCGCTGCACGCCCAGCCGCGTGAGGGCCCGCAGCACGAGGTTGAGCCCCTGGGCGAAGCCGGTACAGACGACGATGCGGTCCGGGTCGGCGGCGGCAGCGCGCACGCGCCGCAGGTACGCGGCGAGTACCTGGCGCAGCACGGCGCTGCCGCGGGGGTCACCGTAGTCGAGATCCGGCGTGGCAACGCTGCGGCAGGCCTCCCGGGTCGCCCACACCCAGTCGCCGCGTGGGAAGCTCGCCAGGTCAGGCACCCCGGACCGGAAGTCGGCGATCAGCCGTGGCGGCGCGGCCGGCCCGGCCGGTAGTCCGGCCGGAACCGGGCGAGCGTTGAGCGCGACCCGGGTCGCCGAGCCGACCTGGCTAGTCAGGTAGCCCTCGGCCAGCAGCTGGTGGTAGCACTCCTGCACCAGGCCACGGGAGACGCCAAGCTCGCGGGCGAGCTCCCGCGATGACGGCAGCCGCTCACCAGCCTGCAGCCTGCCGCTCCTGATCGCGTCCCGGAGACCGGCCTCGAGCTGCGACCGGAGCGGCTGATCACGCCCGCGGTCGAGCTGGAGTAGCAACTCCGGTCCCAAACCGGACCACTGAATAGCCACAGAATTGGACCTTACCAGTAGTCCAGTTGGCGCCTACGGTCACGTACATGAGCACCATGACCCAGGCCCGGCACCGCGGGCGCATCGCGCACAGCGCCCGTTCCGGCCGCCCCGCACCGCGGGCCCGGCTCATCACCGCCCGGCTTGCGCTGGCCCTGATGTCCTCATTCGGCGCGCTTACCAGCTTCTACCTCCTGCTGTCAGTGACGCCGATGTACGCAGTATCGGCGGGCGCCGGGAGCGCAGAGGCTGGTGCGGTGACCGGCTCGCTCATGCTGGCTACCGTGCTGGCCGAGTTCGCCTCGCCCAGGCTCATGGGGCGTTACGGCTATCGCACGGTGTTCGCGGCTGGAGCGCTGCTGCTTGGCGGGCCGGCCCTGGCGCTGCTGGCACCGCACAGCGTGATCGCGATCGTCGCGGTCAGCATCGCCCGCGGCATCGGCTTCGGCCTCAACACCGTCGTCATCGGGGCCCTGGTGGCCACAGCGCTGCCACCGGAACGACGCGGCGAGGGGATCGGCCTGGCCGGCGTCGTGGCCTGCGTGCCCGCGATCGTGGCGCTCCCGTCCGGGGTCTGGCTGGCCGAGAACACCGGTTACGCGGTAGTCATCGCGATCACGGCCCTCAGTGCGCTCGCCCCGCTGGCGGCCGTCCCCTGGCTGGCTGGCCCGGCTGACCGAAAGACGGAAGCGGGCCGGGACGCGGCCCAGCCGGCCAGCCTGCTGGCTAGCCTGCGATCCGGCAGCCAGCTCCGGCCCTCCCTCGTCTTCGGGGCGACGACCGTGTCGGCCGGCGTGGTCGCCGCGTTCCTGCCGCTAGCGGCAGGAGTGCCGGGCGGCGTCGCCGCGCTCGGGTTGCTCGCGCAGGCTGTGGCCTCGACGGTGAGCCGCTGGCTGGCCGGGCGCCACGGCGACCGGCACGGCCATGCTGGCCTGCTGGTTCCCGGCCTGCTGACCGCCGCGGCGGGGATGACCGTACTGATCTGGGTGACGGTGCCAGCCGTCCTGATCGCAGGCATGTGCCTGTTCGGGATTGGCTTCGGGATCATCGAGAACGTCACCTTCACGCTGCTGATCGACCGTGCGCCGATCTCCGGCTACGGCACCGCCAGCGCCCTGTGGAACCTGGCCTACGACTCCGGGTACGGCGCCGGCCCCGCCGTGTTCGGCGTCTTCGTGGTCTGCACCGGCTATCCGGCGGCTTTCGCCCTCACCGGAATGCTGATGCTCGCCGCACTCGTGCCCGCCGTGCGTGAGCGCGCAGCCAACGGCACGATCCCGCTGGCCACGCCGGCCAGGTAGCGAGCCCGAGACCGCCGGGCGGCGGCCAGGGATACGGCATCCGGTAAGTACCCTCACTGCGGCCACCCGGCATTCTCGGCCGCGCTGACCGGGTCACCGGTGAGCAGCCCGGCCCCTACCGCGGCGGCGATCTCCGGCGTGGCGCCGGCTCCGGCCAGGACAAGCGGAGCGTGCTGGGCGAGGGCGGTGAGCTGCGTCGTGAGGGGCCCGAGGTTCCCCGGCAGGGTCGCGGCCAGGACGACGAGGTCCGGGTGCCTGGCGGCGACCGTCCGTGCCAGTTCCTCGATCGGGGTATTCATCCCGAGATAGTCGATCCGCCACCCGTTGCGGTTGAGCACGATGCCGAAGGCCATCAGGGCCAGGTCGTGGAAGTCGCCTGGGGGGCAGGCGAGGACGGCGCGGGGGCCGTGCCCGTTTCCCCAGCCTCGGGCCAGCCCGGCGAGCCGCCCTCGGATGACGTTGCTCGCGAAGTGCTCCTGCGCGACGCTGGCCGTTCCCCGCTCCCAGCGCTCACCAAGCTCGGCGAGGTACGGCAGCACGGCGTCCCGGAGCACGGTTGTCAGAGAGAGGTCGGACACGAGCCGGTCAAGGGCGGCCTGTGCGGCGGGCTCGTCGAAGTCGTCCAGGGCCCGCCGGAGCCCGCCGGACAGTTCACCCACCGTCGCAGGGGCCTGGTCAGGCTGAGCGGCGGCGGCCCGGGCGGGACCGGGGCCCGCAGCGCTGTCCTCCCCGAGCACCGCCCGGGCCGCCTCGGCAGCCGACAGCCCGTGGGTGAGGTGGGCTTGCATCCGCCGGACCCGCACCGCGTCCGCCTCGGAGTACAAGCGGAAGCCGCCCGCTGAGCGCACCGGCTGCAGGAGGCCGTAGCGGCTCTCCCACGCCCTCAGGACGTGGTCGCTCACGCCGAGGCGCCGGCTGAGCTCACCGATCCGCAGCAGCGGCGAGCCTTCGGGAGTGCCCATGCCAACATTCTACCGTACTTAGACAGATATTTGACAAGGTTTACCGCGCGAGCTACCGTCATCCTTAGACGAACTCTAGACGAAAGTTGGCGTAATGGACTCCGATGCCAGCGGCCCGCTGACCGCCGGCTCCGCGTCCCCGGGGCACGGCGCAGCCACGGACGGCCAGCGGCCTTCGGTCGCCGTCATCGGGGCGGGAGTCTCCGGCCTCACCGCTGCGTACCTCCTCTCCCGTACCCACGACGTCACAGTCTTCGAGGCGGAGGACCGGCTTGGCGGGCACGCGCATACCCACGACGTCCCCGGCCCGGACGGCGGGCAGCACGCCGTCGACAGTGGCTTCATCGTCCATAACGACGTCACCTACCCCTGGCTGCGCAAGCTCTTCGGCGAGCTGGGCGTCCAGGTGCATCCCACCGAGATGAGCATGAGCGTGCGGTGCGAGGAGTGCGGGCTGGAGTATGCCGGCGGCCGCGGGCTCCGCGGCATCGCCGCCCAGCCGCACCGCCTCCTCGACCCGCGGTTCATCCGCATGCTGCTGCAGGTCAGGCGATTCCATCGCAGAGCCGGCGCGTTCCTGCAGGCGGCCACGGACGGTGACCTGACGACCTACGGCGAGTTCCTCCAGCACGAGGGGTTCAGTGCCTACTTCATCGCCCACTACGCCGTGCCCGTCGTGTCGTGCGTGTGGTCCGCGGGGCGCGAGACGTCACTGCGCTACCCGGCGCGGTACCTGTTCAAGTTCCTCGACCAGCACGGGATGCTGCGGGTGGGCGGCTCCCCGCAGTGGTACACCGTCGCCGGCGGGTCCCGCACCTACGTCGGCCGGCTCGCCGCGCTGCTGCCGGACGTCCGCGCGGCCCGCACCGTCACGGACATCACCCGCGGCGAGGGGAGCGTGCAGATCCGTGACGTCACGGGTGACCTCACCCACGTGGACCGTGTCGTCATCGCCACCCACGCCGACCAGGCCCTGCGCCTGCTCACCGACCCGAGCGAAGAGGAGGTGACCACCCTCAAGGAGTTCGGCTACTCGCGCAACGTCACCGTGCTGCACACCGATAGTTCGGTCCTGCCGGCCGCCTCGCAGGCCCGGGCCTGCTGGAACTACCGGATGACGTCCTGCGGCCGGCCCGGGCAGCCCGCCGTGGTCACGTACTGGATGAACCGGCTCCAGGGACTGCGCGGCGCGCAGGACTTCCTGGTCACGCTGAACGACCGCGAGCGGCTCGCCCCGGAATCCATCGTGGCGACGATGGACTACGAGCACCCGGCCTACACCCCGGAAGCGGTCCGCGCGCAGTCCCGGCTGAGCAGCCTGGCCACCGGCCGCACCGTGTACGCCGGCGCCTACCACGGGTGGGGCTTCCACGAGGACGGGTGCCGCTCCGGCGTGGCGGCAGCACGGCACTTCGGAGTGAGCTGGTGAGCACGGCCTCCCTCAGCACGCCGGCGTCCGCCCGGGCGGCCCCGCAGCTGCCCCCACTGCCTGCCCTGGTGGCCGGCCAGGTCACGCACCGGCGCCCCGGACCGGTCCGGCACGCCTTCCGGCACCAGGTCTACCAGTGGCTGGTCGATCTGGACTCGATCCCGCGCCAGCCTTGGTACCTCAGGCCTTTCGCGCACTTCAGCAGCGCTGACCACCTCGGTGATCCCGGCCTGCCGATCAAGCGCAATATCGAGAACTACCTGGCGCGGGGCGGCATCCAGCTCGGTGACCAGGGACGAGTGATCATGCTGGCCAACGCTCAGGTCCTGGGCCACGTGTTCGACCCGCTCTCCGTCTTCTGGTGCTATGACCCCGAGAGCACCCTCGTGTGTGTCGTCGCCGAGGTCCACAACACCCACGGCGAGCGGCACGCCTACCTCCTGCGGCCCGACGAGGACGGGGCCGCCGTCACGGACAAGGACTTCCACGTCTCCCCGTTCTTCGACGTCAGCGGCACCTACGAACTGCGGTTCACGCTGAGGCCGGACCTGGTCGCCACGACCGTGGCCCTGCGGCGCCGGGATGCCGTGGCGTTCAGCGCGACTTTCCGGGGACACCCGGAACCCGCGACGGGGATGGCCCTGGCCCGCCGGCTCATCCGCCAGCCACTCATGCCCCAGCGGATCTCGGCCCTGATCCGGATGCACGGTATCTGGCTCTGGCTCCATCGCCTGCCCGTCCACTCCCGGCCGCACCACACCCCACAGGAAGGGGTCTGACCATGACCGTCTCCGCCGCCATCAGTAGGCCCACCGCCGCCATGCCACGGCTGCCGCTCAGGGCCGCCATCGCCCGGATGATCTTCGAGCATGCCGTGCAGCGGGTCCCGGTCCGCGTGACCTATCCCGACGGGCGTGTGCTCGGCGGCGGCTCAGCGGCCTCGCCCGAGTTCCAGCTCCTGCGTCCGCACGCCTTCTTCGCCCGGCTCGGCCGGGACGCCAAGATCGGCTTCGGTGAGGCGTACATGGCCGGCGACTGGCGATCCGGGCCCGGCACCGACCTGGCCGACCTGCTGACGCCCTTTGCCGCCCGGCTGGCCACCCTCGTCCCGGCGCCGCTGCGGAAACTGAGGGCGCTCGCGGACAAGCGCGTCCCTGCTGACCACGAGAACACTCCTGATGGAGCGCGCAGCAACATCGCCGCTCACTACGACCTGAGCAACGACCTCTTCGCCTCCTTCCTGGACCCGACGATGACCTACTCGGCGGCCTGGTTCGACGAGAGTGAGCCGGTGCAGACCGCAACCCGGCTCGAGGAGGCCCAGCTGCGCAAGATCGACGGAATGCTCGATCTCGCCGCCGTCCGCAGCGGCACCCGGCTGCTGGAGATCGGCTCTGGATGGGGCATGCTCGCGATCCGCGCGGCGCAACGAGGAGCCCAGGTCACCACCGTCACCCTCTCCCAGGAGCAGCTGGAGCTGGCCAGGAAGCGGGCCGGCGCGGCTGGCGTGTCCCACCGTGTGGACATGCGGCTGCAGGACTACCGCGACGTCGAAGGAGAGTACGACGCCATCGTCAGTGTCGAGATGATCGAGGCGGTAGGCGAGGCCTACTGGGCCACCTACCTGGCCGCGCTGGACCGCCTTCTGGCGCCCGGGGGGAAGGTGGGCCTCCAGACCATCACCATGGCCCACGAACGGGTCCTCGCCACCCGGCGAAGCTTCAGCTGGATTCAGAAGTACATCTTCCCCGGCGGGATCATCCCCTCCCTGCGCGCGATCGAGGACACGCTGGCGGCGCACACCACGCTGCGGGTCACCCAGCGGCGTGAACTCCGGCCGCACTACGCCCGGACCCTGCACCTGTGGCGGGAGCGCTTCAACGGCCAGTGGCCGCACATCCAGGCCCAGGGATTCACCGAGACCTTCCGCCGGATGTGGGAGTTCTACCTCGCGTACTCCGAGGCGGGCTTCCGAGGCGGCTACCTCGGCGTGAGCCAGCTCCAGCTGACCCGGGAGCCGGGATGGAACTGAACGGCACGGTGGCCTGGATCACCGGCGGGTCAAGCGGTATCGGCGCCGCGGTCGCCAGGGAGCTCACCCGCCGTGGCAGCACCGTCGCGATCTCCGCCCGCCGCGGCGAGCAGCTCCGCGAGGTATCGGGAGGGGACATGCTCGTGGTGCCCCTCGACGTCACCGACGCCGGATCGGTCGCGGCCGCCGCCACGCGAATAGGCGAGGCGCTCGGGCCCATCGACCTTGCCGTACTCTCCGCCGGCTACTGGAAGCAGATGGATCCGGCGGACTGGGACACGGGGGTCTTCGACCAGCACATCCGGGTCAACCTCACCGGGATGAGCAACTCCATCGCGGCCGTGCTGCCCGGCATGCTGCGGCGGCACCACGGCACCATCGCCGGCATCGCATCGGTGGCCGGATACCGCGGGCTGGCCGGTTCCGAAGCCTATGGCGCGACCAAGGCGGCCCAGATCAACCTGCTCGAGTCCCTCCGCGTCCACACCGCCCGGACCGGGGTGCACGTGACGACGGTCTGCCCAGGCTTCGTCCGCACCGATCTCACCGCCGGTAACCCATTCCCCATGCCCTTCATCATCGAGGCCGACCAGGCCGCACGATCCATCTGCGACGGGCTGGAGCGTGAGCGCACCGAAATTGTCTTCCCCACCCGGATGGCCCTGCTGATGAAGACCGCGCGCCTCGTCCCCGCCCGCGCCTGGACCGCGCTGTGGGCTCGCACCTCACTCGCCTGACCCGCGCGCACTGGCCACCTCACCGGTGCCGAGGAACCCGGAGGACACCATGAGACTTCACAAGACCGTCATCGTCAACAAGCCGCTGGACAAGGTATTCGATTACCTCTCCGACTTCACCACGACGGCCGAGTGGGACCCGGGGACCGTGGCCACCGTGAACCAGCACGGCGACGGAGGGGTGGGCACCACCTACCTCAACACCTCCACCTTCCTCGGCCGGGAGGCCCAGCTGACCTACATCGTGCGCGAGTTCATACCCGGCCAGCGCATCCAGCTCCGCGGGGAGAACAAGACGGTCACCGCGGTCGACACCATGACCTTCCGCAGCGTCAAGGCCGGCACCGAGGTGACCTACCTGGCTGAGTTCACCTTCAAGGGCCTGCCCCGCCTCCTCACCCCCCTGCTCAGGCCCGCCTTTGAGCGGCTCGGCAGGCAAGCGCAGGCCGGCCTGCGCAAAGGGCTGAACCAGCTCTGATGGACCAGGCCTGCCGCATATGAGCCATCGGGCCGCTCCGCCCCGGTTCCTGCCCGAGTAGGGCAACGCGCTGCTGTCACACGCCGAACGGAACCGGATCGTCTCCGGCACTCCGGCAGCGCGCAGTCTGACGATGCGTCATCTCGCGCCTGAGCAACTAACGGCCTACCGTTACCAGCGGGGCCACCCTGATCATGGAGACCGGGAAGCTCGTGGCGGCCACCGGAGTGGTGGCCCAAGGGAAGGAGCAGGCAATGCCTGGAATCGTTGTGGGCGTAGATGGCTCACGTAACTCGGAGCACGCACTTGACTGGGCGATGAGACAGGCAGCTGCCCTGCATGCCCCGCTCACTGTCCTGACGGTGCACGAGGTCCCGAAGAGCTACTGGGGCGGCATCCCGGTGACCGGCCCGGCAGACACGCCGCTGCTGGAACAGCTGCAGCAGGCCGCTGAGGAGATGACGCACAAGGCCGCCAGCCGGCTCGGTGATGCCCGGCCAGCCTCGGTGAATGTCCGCGCTCTGAGCGGCTTTGTGGTCAAGGAACTGGTCGATGCCTCGCAAGATGCCGACTTGGTAGTCGTCGGCATGCGCGGCGGCGGCGGTTTTGCCCGGCTGGTGATGGGCTCGGTGAGCAGCGAGGTCGTCCAGCACTCGGCGTGCCCCGTCGTGGTCGTCCCGCACGAGAGGTAACCAGGTCCCCCAGACGACGTCGCTTCGCGGGGTGCCTCGCGGCACCCCGGGCCATCCCGGTCCTCGGTCTCCATCCCGGGCCGGGCATCCGGGTGGGCGCCCGGCGGGCTGCCGGCCAGCGCGGGGGCAGTGACGTTGCGGTCCAGGCGGTAGCGGCTAGCCTGGTAGCGGGCGGGTTGCGGCGGGCAGTGAGGGAGGCCCGGATGCCTCGCAGAATCTGGTATTCGCTGGTGTCCGGTGCCGCCGCCGCGGGCCTGGTGTGGGCTGGATGGCCGGGCGCGCCCGCGAATCTGGCCACCCTGATCCGCCGGGTCGACGTGATCGCGGCGCTGGTAATTCTCGCTGGGCTGCCGTGGCTGGCCCGCGCGGTGTTCGGCCCGGCTGGCGGCGGGCGGGCGCGGGTCGTGCGGCTGGCTGGTTACGCGGCGGTGTACGCCCTGGTGCTGGTTAAGGCTGAGGTGGAGCGGCCGGAATATGCCGCGCCTTCCGGGCGTCCTTGGCTTGCGGGTACCTGGGCAGGCGAGATCGTCTTCCTGGTGGTGCTGGCGGTTTATGTCGCCGGGCTCCTCGCCGTGACCGCGCAGCGACCCCCTGCTGGCCCGGCGGCGCTGGCCACCGGCACCGGGGCCGGCCTAGTCGCCGGCCTCATCATGTACGCGGCGCCGCCGTTCGGCATGCTGCTGCCGGTCACGAAGGCCTGGCAGGTAGACGTATACAGCGCGGCGCGGGTGCTCGCCGTGGTGCTGGCGTTCGGCGTTGTCGTCGCGGCGGGACTGGCGGCGGCGCGGCGAACCCCGCAGGACAGCTCGTTGCCGCTGGCCGACACCCGCGCCCGGCAGGGGGTCGCGGCCGGGCTGTGCGCTGGCGCTACCGCCGCCCTGGTTGCCTCCATCCTGGGCCTCACCACGATCGCGCTGGTTCCCCGTGAGCTGACGCACCTGCAGTGGGCCCTCTCCGGCCCGCATCTCGCACCCGGCCCGGTGTATGCGTTCGAGATGAGCGTGAGTGACACAGCGGCGGGGCATCTCCTCGTGCTCATCTTCTTCCCGGTCCTGGCCGCTGGCCTCGGTGCCTGGGGAGGGCTCTACGGGGCGGGCCGTCCCGGCCAGCTCCCAGGCGGGGGCGGTGGCGGTGGACGGGCACCGGTGCCAGCTCCTGCGCCGCCCGGCGAAGGCCGGCGCCTGGACAGCGATCACCAGCCATCCCTGCTGCTGGCTGGCTACCTTCATGAACTCCCGGCCGGAGCGGGTCTCTCCGGCGCGTCCCAGGACGAGGACGCATCGCCGGCTCATCCTGACCGGATCCCGGTCGGACTGGCCGGAGCAGTGCGGGCCGGTCCCGCATCACCTCAGCGCCGGTCTCGGTAACTGCCGTCGGTGTCGCCGAGCAGCCGGGACCTGACGGGTGCTGGAGCTGCTAACCCGCAGCTGAGCTGCCCACTACCGTCAGCACGCGCCGGGATCGATCAGACGTGCCGTCACCGAACTCACCGACTCACCCTCTGCGGACGATGGCAGCCCGTGCCGGTGATGGTCGCGTGGTAGAGGCTCAGGCTGGCCGTGAGGGGCAGCCGCGCCGAGTGTGACAACCGGGAGGGGAGGCGCCCGTGTCCGGCAGCGATGGGGGACAGGTGCCTGGCGGTAAGGACTCCGGCGCTGGCGAGCATCCGGGACGTCAAGCCGCGCGCGCCGATGTGGGCCGCGCGGGCGGGCGGCCGCGGCGGGCCCGCCGCCGGCGGTTCAGTTGGCGGACGCTGGCCGCGGTGCTGCTGATCACCGTCGGGTGCGTGCTGGCGCCGGTGTCCGTGCTGGCGGTGTGGACGGCGAACCAGGTTTCCGACACCAGCACCTATGTCGCCAACGTGGCGCCGCTGATCAAGGACCCGGCGATCCAGGATGCCCTCACCAGCAAGCTCACCAGCGAGATCGTCACCAGGATCGATGTGAAAGGGCGGGCGGATCAGGCCGCCGCCGAGCTGTCGCAGAAGGGCTTCACCCGGGCCGGCGGGCTGCTGAGGGGCGTCTCCGGGTCACTCGCCAGCGGGGTGCAAGGATTCGTGCACAGCCGCATCCACAAGATCATCACCGGCCCGCGGATGGCGGGCGCGTGGATCCAGGTGAACCGGGTGGCGCACCAGGCGCTCGTCGCGGCGCTGTCGGGCCGCGGCAGCCCGAACGGCGCTGTCGGTGTCAGCGGCGGCCAGGTCACCCTCGACCTGGCGCCGCTGATCGCCGTCGCCAGGCAGGACCTCGTCGCGCGCGGGCTGACGATCGCCGCCAAGATCCCCGTCGTGCACGCCACGTTCCCGCTGTTCCCGTCCAAGAACCTGGCCAGGGCACAGGGCCTCTACCGGCTCATCAACGACCTGAAAATCGTGCTGCCCATCATGACCCTGGCGCTGCTCGGCCTCGGCGTGGCCGCCGCCCGGCGCCGCCGGCGGGCGCTGACCGGCGCCGCGCTCGGGTTCGCCGCGTCCATGCTGGCACTCGGCGCCGGCCTGGCGATCGCCCGGGCCATCTACCTGAGCAGCGTGCCCGCCAGCGCGCCCGCGGACGCGGCCGCCGCCGCCTTCGACATCCTGGTCCGGTTCATCAAGACCGCGCTCCGCACCCTGCTCGTGGCAGGCCTGCTCGTGGCCGCCGGCGCGTTCTTCACCGGGCCATCCAGGGCGGCGGTGGCGACCCGCTCAGCGTTTTCCTCCGGCCTCGGCTCGCTGCGCCGCAGCGGCGAAACCGCCGGCCTGTCCACCGGCCCGGCCGGCACCTGGACCTACGCGCACCGGCACGCGCTGCGCATCACGGCAGTCGCGCTGGCCGCCCTCATCTTCGTCTTCTGGGGCCAGCCAACCACCACAGTGACCATCGTCATCGCCGTCCTGCTGCTACTGGCCCTCGGCCTCATCGAACTGATCGGCAGGCCCCCACTCCGCCAGGCACCGGCGCCCCGGGCACACGGCGGGTGACCCCTAGCGGGACCTCGGCCAGCGGCACCCATCAACGCCACTGCGCCCACGGTCGCGCTCCGGGCGGCCCGTCGCGCCCGGCCAGCCCTGGCCGGCACCCTGGTCCGCCCGGCCGGCCCCAAAGCCGTCCCGCGCTGCGGCACCAGGGTGCTGTGCTGCTGTGCCTATGCCTGGAGGCATAGGCCGGTGCGGAAGTGCGGCCCTGGGTTAGATCCCCGCTGGTGGAGGAGTCCGTAGCGTCCTGGTCATCGGTAATAACTGGTGAGAGGACGCACCGTGATTGAGATTGATGGCTTGATCAAACGCTACGGGGATAAAGCAGCGGTCGACGGGCTGAGTTTCGTGGTGCGAGCCGGGCGTGGTCACCGGGTTCCTCGGCCCGAACGGGGCGGGGAAGTCGACGACCATGCGGATGATCGCGGGACTGGACCGGCCGACGAGCGGGACGGTGCGGGTCAACGGCAAGCGACTACCCCGGCTGCGCCGCCCCGATGTCGGAGCTGGGCATCCTGCTGGACGCGAGGTCCGTCCATCCTGGCCTGTCGGCCCGCAGCAACCTGCTGGCGCTCGCGCGGACGGCCGGCATCGGCCGCGCGCCGGGTGGATGAGGTGATCGAGCTGGCCGGGCTGGCGGAGGTGGCGGGCGCGCGGGCCGGTGGTTTCTCGCTCGGCATGGGCCAGCGCCTCGGCGTGGCCGCCGCGTTGCTTGGCCAGCCGCAGACCGTGGTCCTGGACGAGCCGGTGAACGGCCTGGACCCGGACGGGGTGCGCTGGATCCGGCTGCTGCTCAGGTCGCTCGCCGACGAGGGCCGGACGGTCTTCGTGTCGTCGCACCTGATGAGCGAGATGGCGCAGACGGCCACCCGGCTGGTCATCATCGGACGCGGCAAGCTCATCGCCGAGACGAGCGTCGATGACTTCATCGGCCATGCGGTCACCGGCGACGTGCAGGTGCGCACGCCGGAAGCCGTGCGCTTGGGCCGTGTGCTGGCTGGCCCGGGCGTCACTGTGACCAGCGACGGCACGGACGTCCTGCGGGTGTCCGGCGTGACGGCCGAGCAGGTCGGGACGGCAGCGTGGCAGGCGCACCTGCCGGTTTTCGAGCTCATGCCCGCCCGGGCATCACTGGAGGAGGCATTCATGCAGGTGACACAGGACAGCATCGAATATCACGCTGGAGCGGCACGATGAGCGCCGGGCTAGCGCCGGCTCCGGCCACGCTCAGCCGGCTCCGGCGGTGGCCGGGCAGGTCACCCAGGTGCGCGTCGTCCGCTCGGAGTGGCTGAAGCTGCAGGGCGCTGCGCTCGACGTGGTACTGCGCGCTGATCGCCGTCGTCCTGATCGTCGGCGTGGGGGCTGTGCTCGCCGGGGGTAGGCCGTACCGGGTCTCGCCGGCGCATCCCGCCGCGACGGCGGTGTCGGTCAGCCTGTACGGCATCCTGCTGGCCCAGTTGGTGATCGGCGTGCTCGGCGTTCTGATGTTCAGCGGCGAATACGGGACCGGGATGATCCGCGCGTCACTGGCGGTGGTGCCGGCGCGGCTGCCGGTGATATGGGCGAAACTGATCGTGCTGGCCGGGCTGGTGCTGCCGGTGACGCTGCTGTCCGCGGTGGCCGAATTCTTCGTGGCGACGGCCATCCAGTCGGCCCGGGGCGCTTCGGCGATCTCGCTGACGGATCCGGGCGTGCTCCGGACCGTGGTCGGCGCCTCGCTGTACCTGTCGGTCGCCGCTGTCATCGGCCTGGCCCTGGGCGCCCTGCTCAGGAGGACCGCCGCGGGCGTGGCGGCCTTCGCCGGGGTGTTCTTCGTCGCGCCGATCGTCGTCGACTCAGCTCCCGCACAGCGTCGCGCGGCTTCGCGCCCTATCTGCCTTCCAGCGCAGGCGGCGCCCTCTGGGGCCAGCCGCTGGTCACGCATCCGCTGGGTGCCTGGGCCGGGTTCGCCGTCCTGTGCGGATACGCCGTCGTGCTGACCGGCCTGGCCGCCTGGCAGCTGCGGCGCCGCGACGCGTGAACTGGGAGGAAGACAATTGAACTGGGAGGATGCAGGTATGTCCTTCTGGAGGCCGGCCGAAAACCCGGGAACGCGCCCGCTGCGTTCCTGGGTCTTCGACATCGGCTGCGCCGTCTTCGCCTGCGCGGCCTCGCTGGCGCGCTTTTCATTCTCCATGACGGCGCACCCCGTTCACCTGTCGCCCGCGGCCAGCCTGACCGTCGCGGTCCTGACCGCCCTGGCGCTGCCGCTGCGCCGGGTATGGCCCGGCCCGGTGTTCCTCTGGACAGCTGCGCCGCCGCCGTGCTGGCCGAGTGGCCGGTCCGGGGCGCGCTGTTCCCGGTCGCGCTGGCGATCAGCCTCTACACCGTCGCCGTGACGATGAGACGGGCGGAGGCGCTGGCCGCGGCGGTGCTCGCGGCGGGCGTGGTGCTTCCTGCGGCTGGCCGGTGGCCGGCGGCACAGCTGGCTGCCAGCCGTCTACGACACCGCCGATCGGGGGCGGTCCTGGTGGTGGGCCTGTACGTGGACACCCGCCGCGCCTACCTCGCTGAGCTGCGCGAGCGGGCCCTCCGGCTCGAGCGTGAACGTGACCAGAACAGCGCGCTGGCCGCGGCGGTGGAACGGGCTCGCATCGCCCGCGAGATGCACGACAGCGTCGCCCACCACCTCACCGTGATCGTGGCGCTCTCTGACGGCGCCCTGGCGCGCAGTGACCAGCGCACCCGGCCAGGCCGCCGACGCGATTCAGGATGTGTCGCGCACGGCCCGGCGAGGCGCTGGCCGAGACCCGCCGCCTGCTCGGCGTGCTGCGGGCCGACGCCGGGCCGGATCTCCGGCAGCCGCTGCCCGGCCTGGCCGACCTGGACGATCTGCTGGGCCGGGTCCGGGCCGCTGGCCTGCCGGTCCGGTACGAACGCAGCGGGGGCGGCCGCGGACCTGCCGCCCGGCCTTCAGCTGGCCGTCTTCCGGCTGGTCCAGGAGGCCCTGACGAACACGATGAAACACGGCGGCCCGGGGGCCAGCGCAGCGGTCCGGCTGCAGTTCACGCGGCCGAGGTGCGCGTGGAGGTCGAGGACGACGGCGCCGGCGCGACGCCGGACCGCGCGCTCCGGTGGCGGCCTGACCGGGATGCGCGAGCGCATCAGCGTGTTCGGCGGTGAGCTCGATTGCGGCCCCCGTCAGCCGCAGGGCTGGCGGGTCAGCTGCCCGCCTCCACGTCGACCCGGCGGCCGCATGATCAGCGTGCTCCTGGTCGACGACCATCCCCTGATCAGGAAGGGCTTCCGGCTCATCCTCGACGCCGAAACCGATATCCAGGTGGCGGGCGAGGCCGGCGACGGGACGACTGCCGTCTCCATGTGCTCCGCGCTGCGCCCCGATGTCGTGCTCATGGACGTCCGGATGCCCGGCGGCGACGGTATCGAGGCAACCCGCGAGATCGTGGCCGCCGGGCTGCCGTCGAAGGTGCTGATCCTGACCACCTTCGACCTCGACGACTACGTGTACGCCGGGCTGCGCGCGGGCGCCAGCGGCTTCCTGCTCAAGGACACCCAGCCGGACGACCTGGTCGCCGCGATCCGCATTGTCGCCGTTGGCGACGCCGTCCTGTCGCCCACTGCGACCAAGCGCCTCATCCAGCAATTCGCCGCAACCCGGCCGCCCGCGCTGCCCGGCGGTCGGGGCGCGCGCCGAGATACGGCAGATCCTCACCGGCCGGGAACAGGACGTCTTCTCCCTCATCGCCGCAGGCATGTCCAACAGCGAGATCGCGGAACGCCTGCTCCTGTCCGAAGGCACGGTGAAGATCCATGTCGGCCGGATACTGGCCAAGCTCGGCCTGCGTGACCGTGTTCAGGCCGTTGTCCTCGCCTACGAGTCCAGGCTGATAACTCCCGGCCCGGAGCCGCCGGCCAGCGCCGGCGGGGGCGGGCTAGGACCCGGCCGGTACTGACGGGGCGAGATCCTTCGGTGCCGTTCGCGACAGCACGGTGACCCCGACGGCCATGGCGGCGAAAGCCAGGAAGGCGATGGCGATCTTCGCCGGGCTGTCGGTGAAGTGCTCGTCGAACAGCCAGATACTCAAGACGATGCTGGTCAGCGGGTTGATGATGACCAGGAGCGGCTGGGACACGCTCAACGGCCCGACATGGAGAGCGGACTGCTCGAGCAGGGTGCCGGTCACCGCCGCGGCGGCCAGCGCGTACACGGGCCAGCGCGTGAGCATGCCACCGATGCCGAGCGTGGCGAGCGTCTCCGTCGCCGTCTTGAGGAAGGTGGCCATCAGGGCCCACGCCAGGGCCGCCGCTACCGCGTAGACCGCGGCCCGGCGCACGGGTGAGCCCCGCATCCCCAGCACGGCCAGCACGGCGATGGCCCCGCCGAAGGCGAGCAAGGCGGACAGCCACTGCGCCGTCTCAGGCATGGGATGGCCGCCTGTCGGCTCAGCCACCGTGAGGAATACGGCCAGGGCCACGCAGACGACGAGTACCGCGGCCCACGCGGCACCGGCCACGTCCTGGCGAATCCACACCCGGCGCAGCACGAGGACGAAAACCAGCTCGGTGACGAGGATCGGCTGGACCACCGACAGCTGGCCGTAGTGGAGAGCGACGGCCTGGAACGCGAATCCGCCGACTGCCGCGATCCAGCCGAGCAGCCACAGCGGCTGCCGGAACAGGTAGCCGACCAGGTGCCAGCCTTTCTCGCTTCGGGGCGCCGACGCTCGCCGAGTGCTGCGTCAATACGTTGACCGCATTGGCGAAGGCAGCGGCCATGGCGAACACCACGGTGAGGGTCATGCCCGTGTCCCTGCCCCCTCTGCCTGGCCGGCACTGGCTGAGCGTTGTGCCTCAGACGGCTTGTGCCCGGGTGGTCAGGCAGGTAACCGCGGCGCAGTGGCGGTGTGGCTGGCGAGGAACGGGCCCTGATGGCTCGCTTCGGCATGGAGGCCGTCTGATCCTGGGCAGAGCAGTCAGCCTGCGCCCCGGCCGTGGGGCTTAGCAGGTCCCGCTGCCCGAGAGCGTGGGATCGCGGGCTTGTTCCAGGGTGGGGTAGATGGCCAGGATCCGGTCGTATCCCAGGATCCGGACGACGCGCTGGACCGCCTGGTGCGAGATGGCGAATCGCAGTTCGGTGCCGTGGGCGGTGGCATCCCGGTGGGCGAAGAAGAGCATGCGTGCGCCGTGGGAGTCGATAAAGGTGGTGCGGGTCAGGTCAGCGATGACCAGACCCGCACCTGCGGTGACAGCTGTGTTGAGGCCGGGCTGCGCCGGCGTTGGCGGAGGCCATGTCTATTTCTTCGGGGAGGGTGACCACCATGGCGGGGCCAACGGCTTCTCCCGGGTTTTGTGCCGTTTCCATGCCTTTCTCGCCTCGCATTTCAAGGTTGCCGGGCAAAGCGGGCGCCGGCGCAGCCTCAGGCTTGGCAACACGCCAGTAGAGGGAACGGCTGCGGGGTCATTTTGGCTGCTCAGCCTGCGCGTGCCTGCGCCGGTCGCGGCGCAGGGTGCGCCGCAGTTGGGTGATCCGCGCGGTTCCTGCGGCGGCCATCAGCAGAGCTCCTGCGATGGCGGCGAGGAGCAGCGCCACGGCCAGTGACAGGCGCAGGTGCGCGCCCAGGAAGCTGATGCTCACGGCCTGCGTGTTCTGGATGATGAAGATGATCACCACGATGAGGACGGCGATGCCCGCGATCAGTGCGGTGCGCAGCCCGCTGATCCGGGTGTGGGCCGATCCGGGCTTGGATGCGGGTGGTGCGGGTGGTGCGGGTGGTGCGGCCGGCGGCCGGGTAGAGCCATTGGCTGATGGGGGTGGGAGGGTGCGCGCTGAGCCGGGTGGTGGCGCTGGCTCGGTCATGGTGTGACGTCCTTCGCGGATCGTGATGATGCCGTGTCCTGGCCGGCCGTCCTGCGGCTGTGGGTGGCAGCTAACCGGCGCCCCAGCCCGGCAGGTGCCATCCGGCCACCGCGTGCGTGCCGTCCCGGCCGGTTCCGTCTGGCTGGCCGCCGGCCGCCGCCGGTGGCTGACCGCCGGCACCTGGCTTCCACCATATGATGGAAGCATATAACTAGCAATATTTTTCTAGAATGACTGTGCCTACTACTGCCCGGCCCGCGGGTTCCCGCGAGACGATCAGGGTGGCTGAGCGAGGCCATCCAGGCCTGGCTCTTTTCTTTGCCTAACGAAGCTCGCCGTGGCCAGCCGCCTGCGTGAGGCCGATCGCCGCGCCGGGATTCCTCAGGGGCGCCCGACGGGTGCTTCGACGTCGTCATAGACGCGGGCCGCGGCCAGCAGTCCGTCCGGGCCGCGCTCGTAGACCCCGATTCCCGCCTGGGGCGGCAGGTTGTGGCGGCCCCAGCGGACGCAGTTGTATTCCAGGGCGCAGCGCACGCCATCGTCGGTCACGGTGCAGTGCTGCAGCCCGATGCCGCCGCCCGCGCTGAAGCACGAGGTGAAGAACGAGCGGAGCTCACGGGTGCCGCGGTGGGCGTAGTGCGGGCCGATGGGCTCGTGGAAGCAGCCATCCGGCGCGAAGGTGCTCACTACCGCTTCGGTGTCACCAGCCTCCACCGCGTCCTGGTAGCGGCCGACGACATCACCGGGGTGGGCGTGCCCGGGCTCGAGTATGGGAGGCCTGAGGTGACGCCGTCCGTCGACCGGCCATTGGCTGCAGTAGGTGCGGAACACCACCGACTGGTCGTCGGGGGATTCGGCGACGACCGCCACCGGCCAGGCCACGTCCCGCCCGTCATGGTCCAGGTGCGCCAGCAGTTCCACCACGGCCCGCCGGCCGGCGACGGTGGAGGCCACAATCTCAGTACGCGCGTGCAGCCCGGCCAGCCAGGATTGATTCTGGCTGACGAACCGCCGCAACTGCCGGTGGCCGCGGATCTCGCCGGCGCGGGGGTCGTAGATCACCACCTCGCCCGGCCACACAGCCTCCAGGGCGCGGGTGTCACCTTTGTTCAGCGCGGTGAAGTACTGCGCGACCGGATCAGCCTGGCCTGCGGCCCGAGCCTGCCTGCGCGCCAGCTCCACGGCACTGGCGAAGTCCGGAAACCAGGGCATCTCAACTCCTAAGTTCCCTTGCCGGCCGGACAGTCTGCCTGCAGGGCGCCATTCTCTGCGTTCCTGCAACGTACTCGTCCCCGGCTCTGATCCAAATGAAGCCGGGCGCTGCAGGTACTTCACTCAGAGGCCACGGCCTGCAGGACGTCGAGCCGGGCGGCACGCCTGCTCGGCAGGATCGCTGCCACGATGCCGGCCAGCCCGGCCAGCCCGGCCAGCACCACCAGTTGCGCAACGGGGAACACGAGTTGGGTGATCCCCTGAGAATGCATCGCGGCGACGATCGCCCAGCCGAAGAGCATCCCGAGCACGAGCCCCTCAATGGCCCCGAGCAGGGAGATGACGAGCGATTCCTGGCGGACGATCGAGCGCAGCTGGCCCCGGGTTGTGCCGACAGCGCGCAGGAGGCCCAGCTCACGCGTCCGCTCGTAGATCGACAGGGCGAGCGTGTTGGCGATGCCGATGAGCGCGATGATTACCGCCAGTGCGAGCAGCCCGTAGACGAGGTTGAGCAACTGGTTCACCTGCTGCGCCTGCTGGGCCTTGTACTGGGCTTCGTCCATCAGCGTGGCGTTCGGGTAGGAGGCCAGTGCGCCCTCGATTGCGCGGCGGCCGGCGCTTGCGCTCACCCCGGGAGCGAGCTTGACGAACACGTCGACATCCAGGGCCTGCGGGAAGTTCGCCTGGGCGGCCGCGAGCGGAAGCACATAGTCACCCGCCAGCTCCCGCACCTTGTAGATGACCTGGACGGTGTAGGTCTTGCGCCCGGTGGTGGGGAACGTCACCGTGACCGGGCTGCCGATCGTGAGATGCCGGCTCGCCGCCACCTGGGTGGACACCCCGATCCCTGCGGACGTCATGCTCGCCAGCCGGCCTTGGGTGACCCCGATGTTGAACAGCCGGCCGGCCTTGACCGGGTCGGTGGCCACAACGGGAGTCGCCTTGCCGTAGAGCTGCACGACTCCGGAGCGGATCCCCGCGACCACGCTTACCTGGGGGAGCGCGCCCAGCGACCGCTCGATGCCGGGGCTGAGCCCACTCGAGCCGCCTGCTATCCCTCCGCTGCTGATGGTGTAGTCGGCCCGTAGCGCGGAGTTGATGATCCCGTTGACCGAGGCCTTCATGGACGAAGCGACGATGGTCATGAGTGAGACGAGGGTCACGCCGACCATCAAGGCCGCGGCCGTGGCGGCGGTGCGCGACGGGTTGCGCATCGCGTTCTGCCGGGCGAGCTTGCCGGTGGCGGTGACCGCCAGTGGAGCGCCCAGCAGCCGGCTGATCGGGCGGGCGGCGAACGGCCCGAGAATCGCGATGCCCACGAACACCGCCACAGCACCGGCACCGACGGGCAGGACCCGGTTTCCGGTGTGGGCGAATAGCCCCCAGCCAAGGACAACTGCACCAGCGGCCGTCAGGGCCGCGCCTCGTGCGGCTCGCCAGGCCGAAAGCTGGCGGGGTTCGGCCGCCACGTCCTGCATCGCGGCGACGGGCGGGATCCGGCCCGCCCGCCGGGCGGGCGAGACAGCCGAGACGAGCGTGATCACGATTCCGACGACGAGACTGACGATTACCGTCCGCAGGCTCACGACCAGCCCGGTGGCCGGCAGGGCGAAGCCGAGCGCCGAGAGCGCCGCCTTGAGCACGACGGCGAGCCCGATGCCCGTGGCCATGCCCGCAGCCGAAGCCAGAACTCCGATGACCAGGGACTCGCCGAGTACCGAGGCCATCACCTGAGCGCGGCTGGCGCCTACGGCGCGGAGCAGGGCCAGTTCCCGCATCCGCTGGGCGACGATGATCGAGAACGTGTTGAAGATGACGAAGGATCCGACGAAGAGCGCGATGAACGCGAATACCAGCAAGAACACGTCAATGAAGCTCAGGGCCTGATGGATCGTCTGCTGCCCTTCCACAGTGACGGCCTGGCCGCTCACCACTTCGAGCTTCGGATTATGGATGACCGTGCGCAGGCGGCTCACCAGCTGGGATTGGGAGATCCCCGGCGCTGCTTCCACGTTGATTGAATCGGCTTTGCCGGGCTGGCCGAGCACCCTGGCCGCGGTGGCGGGAGTGAAAGCGGTGATGGTCGCGCCGAGCGGGCTGTCTGCGCCGCCCCAGGTGGCGATCCCGGTGATGGTGTAGCGGGCAGGCGGCAGCTGGGTGAGCACGATGACCTTGTCGCCGACCTTGAAATGCCCGACGTCGGCGGAGTGCTTGTCGATCACCACCTGGGAACTTGTGCGGGGCGGATGCCCGCCCGGCAGCAACCGCAGCGGGTTGAGGGCCGCGATGCTGGTCCACGCCTCACCGAGCGTGGGCGGCCCGTTGGACGCCATGCCGATCGGCTTCCCGTTCGGCCCGACCAGCTGGGCGTAACCCTCGATGCCGAGGCTGACCGCCCGTACGCCGGGTACCTCACGCACCGTGGTGGCCAGGCTGGCGTCGATCCGCTGCCGCTGGCTGGTGAAGTTGGTGCCCGGGTTGAATGGCTGCCTGGCCCGGACCACCGCGCCCGTTCCCTGGTAGATCTGGCTATAGAGCCCGTTGAAGGTGGCGTTGATGGTGTCGGTGAGGACGAAAGTGCCTGCGATGAATGCGACGCCGAGCAGCACCGCCAGCGCGGTCAGCGCGTAGCGCAGCCGGTGGGCAACGACCCCGGTCAAGGTGACACGCCACATCTCAGCCTCCTGGAAGGCCTCGGGCCATGGGGCTCAGCCCCCTTCGTCCCCCAGTTCCCGTATCGCGTCGAGGACCCGGTCGGCGGTGGGGTCGATTAGCTCCCGGACGAGACGGCCGTCGGCCAGGAAGAGCACCCGGTCTGCGTAGGCGGCCGCGCGCGGATCGTGGGTGACCATGACGACGCTCTGGTGATACTCGTCGACGGCCTGGCGGATCTGGGTGAGCAGCTCGGTCGCCGATCTCGAATCGAGGTTCCCGGTCGGCTCGTCTGCGAAGATCAGGTCGGGACGGGTAACCAGGGCCCGGGCCGTCGCCACCCGCTGCTGCTGACCGCCGGAAAGCTCGGCGGGACGATGCCCAAGCCGGTCGGTGATCCCGAGCGAGTGCGATAGTTCCGCCAGCCATGCCTGGTCAGGCCTGCGGCCGCCCAGGGTGAGCGGGAGGACGATATTCTCCCTGGCCGTCAGCGTGGGCACGAGGTTGAAGGCCTGGAACACGAAGCCGATGCGCTGGCGGCGCAGCAGTGTCATGGCCTTGTCGTCGAGTGAGCCGAGGTCGACTTGCCCGATCAGGACCTGTCCTGCCGTAAGGCGGTCGAGGCCGGCCAGGCAGTGCAGCAGTGTGGACTTTCCTGACCCGGACGGTCCCATGATTGCGGTGAACTTGCCGACAGCGAAGTCCGCCGAAATCGCATCCAGTGCGCGGACGGCCGTCACGCCCTTGCCGTAGACCTTCACACCGCTGACGATGCGCGCTGCTGGCTGGGCCGCGAGTGTCCCGGTCGCTTCGCTGCTTGGGATGGTCACCTTCATCGGTCCCGGCCTCCCCGGTACGACCCGAACAGAGTCTTACCTCCCAGGCCTTCCTCGATCCTGTCCGCGACCTCCGGCCAGGCACCAGAGCCGAAGGTCCTGGCGGGCATGTCCGTTCCGTCACAGGGTCGGGTAATGGCGGAAAGACACATGCCACGGAGGGCTCAGATCGCCGCGGTTGACTCCCATCTCCGGCTGAGTGCCATTCTTGGTACTGTTGCCCGGGTCGGTGAGCGCGTTGCCGGATCCAGCGCCGGTCCAGCGCTGAGAGCCGGTCCCGGCGAGGCATTTCCACACCCCAACCTCCGTGCCATTCGCACTGCCGTTGCCCGCCGCTGCCATGCACATTCGAGGTGGGTTGGCAGCGGGTTATCGCGGCCATCGAGGAAGCCCAGTCCCACGTAGCCGTAGACAGGACAGGCCCGTGGTGAGCGGTTGGTCAGGATGAGGGTCATCCCCCGCTGCCCGCCCATCGCAGCATTCAGGCCCGTAAAGGCCAGCCCGGCCGCTAAACGCAGGGTGATCATTTGCACCGCCGGAGTCCGGGCACCGTCCAATACGACGCTGAAATCCAGGTTCAAGCCAGACGACGAGGCGCAATAGGGCCAATGGTCCCGCCCGCCAGCAACCGGCGCGGGGTTACCGTCCCGCGCGGCCCGCCGCTGCCCAGTCGGCCACGGTGGTGACGTCCGCCTGGCGGGGGAACACCTTTTCCGTGAGCACCCGGTGCACCTCCGGGTCGGAGTCGAGGCAGCCGTCGGCCAGGACGGTGAGGCCGAAGTCCAGGTCGGCGGCCTGGCGCAGGGTGGACAGTACGACGCCGCTGGTAGCGATGCCGGTGAGGACAAGGTGATCAATGTCGCCGGCCCGCAGGACCACATCGAGGTCACTGCCGGCGAAGGCGCTGACGCGCCGCTTGGTGACGATGATGTCGCCCGGCTCCGCTGCCACCTCGGGGTGGATCTCCGTGGCCTGGTCGCTTCCCGTCATCGCGCCGGCGCGCGCGAGCGCGCCGAATGTCTTGTTCCGGCTACTGATCTCGGGGTACCCGGGGCGGAAACCGATGACCACGTAGATGACCGGAAGGCCGGCCGCCCGGGCGGCGCTCGCTGCCTCGCGCAGCCGCGGCAGGTAGGCGGGATCCGGGAGACGGTCCACCACGACACGCTGGACATCCATCACCAGCAGAGCGGTCTTGGCCACTGTCGTCCTTCCGTGGGTTACGTGGAACTGCCCGGCCCGGGCCAGGCCACGCCCCGGGGCGGCAGCGGGCTGCTAGGCAGTGCTGGCGCCGGGAGTTCCTGGTGCATCCATTGGCCGCGCGGCGAGGACGGCGAGGTGGAAGGCGACCAGCGTGTTTTCCAAGTCTGGCATGGCGTGGATATTGCCGTGGCGGACCTGGGCACGGACGAGTTCGGCGGTGGCGCCGGCCAGTGCGTAGTAGGCCTGGTCAGGAACGGCTGGCCAATCCGGATGGTCGCGGCGGGCCCGTTCGTGCCAGGCACGGTCCAGTTGTGCGAAAGTGTGCTGCGCGGCCTCGATCCGCCGGACTGCCCGGGGCCCGGCGGCTGGCATGTCCACGTAGAAGGCGCGGGCGAAGGCCGGCTCGGGCCACGAAATCCCAGGAACGCCGCGATGCCCGCCCGCAGCGCCGCCTCGTGGCTGGCCCCGGCGGGCAACTGCCGGGCCGCGGCGGCTACCTGCGTCGATCAGCAGTCGCCCCCTCGCGGGTAGCCGCCAGGAAGCAGTCCTCCTTGTCGGCGAAGTGGGCGTAGAACGCCGCACTTCGACACCCGGGCGCCGCGCACGATGTCGGCCACCGTGAGGTCGGCGAAAGCCGGTCTTGGCCACCGCGGCGATGACCGGCCGCAGCAGGCGCTCGCGCTGCGCCGCGCGGACCGTTTCGGTCGGCAGCCCGTTGCGGCCGCGCGGGAGGCCCGGCTCACCTTCGTGGGTGCGAGCGAGCGCGCCCCCTTGTCCCATGGCGGACACACTCCTACAATAGTTAACGCACATAAGTACGGTACCGTACTTATGTGATCGCCTGAGCGACGAGGGATCACGCCGAGCAGAGAAGGCCGCCATGAGCGCGCGTCAAGGCCCCCATTTAACGACCTGACTCCCTCCTTGTTCCTTCCGGCCCGGCCGTGGACGTCCTGGCGCCGCCCGGGCCGCCCGGCACGGTCGTCTATGACTACGGCATCCTGCGCGCGGACGGGGCGCGGACCTTGCACTGCCCCTGCGGGCGCACCGACCAGGCCGGGCGCGCTGAGCGACGTGATCGCCACCCACCTGGCCTCCGCGGCCGTCGGAACCCGGGCCGCGATCCTCGCCAGGGCGATGGCGAACGACGGGACGACCGGGCCCGCCTTTCTCTATGCGCTCGCGGAGCGCGGCGAGAACGGCGTCATCTGGCCCATCTACCAGGGCAGCCACGCGCCGGGGAACGGCGCGATCAGGAATGCCCGCCGCGATGGTGCTGCACCGCCGCCCCGCCCGGGCGGCCCACGGACCCAGGATCAGCGACGATTGTGAGGACCGCATGACTGCTACTGCCACCGATGTAGTTCCTGGCCGCCGCGGAAAGGCCTCGTGGCTGTGGCGCCGCCAGCTCGACGCCTATCCCGGCACCGGGCGCCGCGTCCTGTACCTGGCCATCACCGTGCTGGCCACCGTCACCTTGTACTACGAGCTGTACGTGGGCGGCTCGGTGGCCACGCTCCTGCTGACCAACCTGCACATGACCTTCGCGTTCTACGTGGTCATCCTGGCCTTCGGGAACCTGGTCGGGGCCTTCGGCTCGCTCTTCGCCGGGCTCGCCGACCGATGGGGCCGCGCCAACCTGGTGGTCGGCGGGCTGCTGCTCACCGGGGTGCTGACGGCCTTCATCATTCCGGCCGCGACCAGTAAGTGGGCGTTCAGCATCGAGTTCTTCGTGCTCGGCATCATCGAGGGCGTCTGCCTGGTCGCCACCCCGGCGCTGATCCGGGACTTCTCCCCCAGGTAGGCCGGGCGACCGCGATGGGCTTCTGGACCGGCGGGCCGGTACTGGGCAGCCTCATCGTCGCGGTCGTGGGGAGTGCCACTATCCCCGCCGTGGTGCATGACCCGAGGTTCTGGACGCACGAGTACCGGATCTGCGGCATCGCCGGGCTGGTCGTGTTCCTGATCGCCCTGGTCGGCCTGCGGGAACTGGCCCCGCAGCTGCGCGACCAGTTGATGGTCACGATGCGCGACCGGGCGCTGATCGAGGCCCGGGCCAAGGGGATCGACATCGAGGCGGCGCTGCGCCACCCGTTCCGCCAGCTGCTCAAGCCCGACGTGGTGGTCTCCGCCATCGCCGTGTCGGTGATGCTGCTCTTCTACTACACGGCCGTCGCGTTCAGCGTCATTTACCTGACCACCGTGTTCGGCTTCTCCGTCAAGGACGCCAACGGGCTGGGCAACTGGAACTGGGGCTTCAACCTCATCGCGGTGATCCTGATCGGGGTCATCTCCGACCGGTTCCGGGTGCGGAAGCCCTTCATGGTGATCGGCGGAGTCGTGGCCGCGGTCATGGTCGTGGTGTACCTGGAGCAGGCGGGCGGTCATCCGAGCTACTACTCCCTCGCCGTGATCCTGGCCGTGCTGTCGTTCTTCACGGGCATCGCCTATACGCCGTGGATGGCCAGCTTCACTGAGACCGTCGAGGCCCGCAACCCCGCGCTGATCGCCACCGGGCTGGCCATCTGGGGCTGGATCGTCCGGGTGACGGTCTTCCTCTCTTTCCTGATCATCCCGGTCATGATCAACTCGGTCAATCCGCTGGTGAGCTACGGATCCACCGTGTCCGCGTACGCGACCCAGTACAAGAGCGAGATCGCGTTCGCGCAGAGCCACCCGCAGATCGTCGCCACCGCCACGACGTACAAGACGCAGCTGGCCAACGCGCAGAAGTTCGCGCCCGAGCTGGCGGTGATCCAGTCCCACCCGGCGCTGTTCGCCAAGCTGGCCACGTACCCCAACCCGGCCGCCATCCCGCCGAAGCTGATCGCCCAGGCCGTCGCCGCCGCGGGCGGGGGCGCCAAGGGGACCGGCATCCTCACCACCATCAGCGCCAACAGCGCCGCCATCAACGGCGTCATCGCGGCGGCACCCAAGCTCGCGACGGTGGCGCCGTACGCGGCCCAGCTGACTGCGCTGTCCAAGGTCCCGCCGCAGGTGTTCCCGTACCTGACGGCACATGGCGCCGCGGTCCAGAAGGCCGCCGCCCAGTCACCGGGCCAGTGGAAGTCCTGGTACTGGGTGTGCTTCGGCGGGTTCGTCTTCTTCCTGTGCAGCATCCCGCTGCTGCGCGGCCGCTGGAAGCCCTCGATGCCCGCCGCGACGAGCAGGAGCACGAGGCGATGGTGGCGGCCGAACTGGCCAAGCTCAACGCCTGAAACCCGGCCAGGCCCCGGCTGGCCGCGCCCGTCTGCCCCCAGTAGTCCAGGTCGCCTAGGTACGGGACGGCTGACCGCCCGCCACACGGCGGGCGGTCAGCCGTCGTGCCGGCATCGGTTACCGGTGGGCCGCCACCGGGGCGGCCAGCTGGGATGATGCCCGGCGTGGGTGACCCGGCGGGCCCTGGCGGTCAGGGCCCCGGTGCAGGCCAGCAGCATCCCACGGACAGGATGATCAGGCCGTCGGTGAGCGCGCCCACGGTGATCTGGCTGGCCAGCATCCAGTGGCCGAGCTGCGGGCCGAAGACATGGCTCGAGCCGTAGGCGAAGTAGAGGCGGCCGCCCACGACAGCGATCCAGATCAGCGCATATGGCAGGCCGGCCCATGAGGTGACCTTGCCCATCTGCTCGTCGTAGGAGACGCGCATCGCAGCGGCGGCGAGCACGCCCAGCGCCAGGCCCGCCGCTGCCGCGCGGAGACCGTGGCCGCCTTCCTGGCCGCCGGGCTGGCGGCGGGGGCCGCGGCCGAGACGCTGCTCGGCTACCCGCTCGCCTTCACCGGCATGTGGGCGTTCGGCCTGACCCGGCACGCCTACCTGCTCCGGGCCCAGCAGGCCGAGCGGATGCTGGCGGAAGCGCGCCGGGCCCGGGCCGCCGAGACCCAGGCGGCCGCACTGGCCGAACGGGCCAGGATCTCCCGGGAGATACACGATGTGCTGGCCCACTCGCTCGCGGCCGTCTCGGTGAACCTGCAGGCCGCCGAGGGATTGCTGGCTGCGCTGCCCGCCGGGAGCCCGGAGCTGGCCAAGGCGATGGAATGCATCGGCCGCGCCGGCGCCTTCACCAGGGAAGGCCTGGCCGACGCCCGCCGCGCGATCCTGGCCCTGCGCGACGACGCGACGACGCGACGACGCGGCGCCGCTGCCCGATCAGCTGTCGGCGCTGGCGCGGGAGTACCAGGCCGACGGTGACGTGGCGGTCGATTTCACGGTCACCGGCTCGCCGCGGCCCCGTCACCGCCGACGTGGGCCTGGCCGCCTACCGGACGGCCCAGGAAGCCCTGACCAACGCGCGCAAGCACGCGCCCGGGCAGCCGGTCCGGCTCTCCCTCGACTTCTCGGCCGCGGACGTGGCCGTCCGGGTCGTCAACCCGCTGCCGGCGGCGTCCGGGCCGCCCGACGCGCCTGCCGGGACCGAGGAGCTCACCCCGCGCGAAGCCGAGGTGCTCCGGCTCATCGCGGGCGGGCAGTCCAACCGCGAGATAGCCCGGGCCCTGTACGTCAGTGAGGCGACGGTCGAGACGCACGTCAACCGGATCTTTGCCAAGACGGGGGCCCGGGACCGCGCCCAGGCCGTCCGCTATGCCTACACCCACGGGTACGCCGAGCCCGCCTCGCCCGCCTGAGCGGGCGGGCCGTGCCTCAGGCCGGCGGCGCCTCGACGATCATGAGGGTGTTCTTGTCCTGGTCACGGAAGAAGAACAGGGCCGGCACCGTGCCGTCGCCGCCCATCAGGGTGGCGTTGACATCCACCCCCTTGCCCTGGAGCTCGGCGTGATCAGCGCGGGGATCGGCTGACTCGAGGGCGATGCCGGTCATCCGGCCGGGCTGGTACCCGCCCTGGGGCGGAACCAGGGCCACCGCCGCGCCCCCGCCGGGCGGGGCGACCTCGACCCACCGGTCGTTCTCGCCGAACGGGACGTCGGCAACCACGGAGAACCCGAGTGCCGTGGTGTAGAACCCGATCGCCTCGTCCTGGTCGGACACGGGTACCAGCACCCGGCCCAGCCGCGTGATCCTCGGCATGACCGCCTCCTTCACAGACGCTGTTACCTGGTAAGACGTTCCCGGCACCCGGAACTCACCGGCTGGCCGGTGCCGCGCCGCCTGCTGGCCAGCAGTCAGCCGTCGCGGCCCGCGCGCTCAGCGCGTTCCCGGATGCCGAGCAGCATCTTGCGGGTCATGATCAGCGTGACCGGGTCCATGACCGCGGAGAGGCCGCTGGCCAGGCCGTGCTGGCGGGCGGCCGTGCTGCGGGACAGCAGGCGGCACCGGTGGTCACCATCCGGGATGACATGGAACGACCAGACCCCATCCCACGGGTGCTCGGGCGGCTGCTCGCGCAGCACGATGCTCCGGCCCGGCTCGACCCGGGCCACGGGCAGGGCGAAGCCCTCCTTCATGCCGAGCCAGCCGCGCGGGATGAGCTGGACCCGGTCACCGACGGCAAGCTGCTGCCATTCCCCCCGGATCTCGGCGGCGCTGTGCACGCGCAAGCCGAAGAGGTTTTCCAGCCAGTCATAGCTGTACATCCCGCCCCGGCCCTGGCCGATCTGGACCAGCCATGGCCACACCTCCGTCGCCGGGGCCGCCACGGTGACCCCCCGGGTGATCACCTCAGCCGGGCCGGTGACGAGCTCATCGCCGGGCAGCGCGAGCGCCTGCTCCTCCGCGGTCGCCCCCCAGTTCCGCACCGCCCGGGCCCGGGCCGCCACCCGCCGGCCCGCGCGCCGGGCCGTGCCAGGCGCATGGGCCCCGGCGCCGGGCCCGGCCGCGACCTGCCGCGGCGGCAGGTTATAGACGACGTCACCAGGGCGGAGCGTGAACTCCGCATAGGTGAAAGGCCCGTCCGGGACGTGCCAGACCGCTGAGGCGATGGCAGGAAGCGGCCGGCCGGCGGCCAGGCGCCAGCCGCGCACCGGCGTGGTCCACCGGGTGCGCACCGGGCCGGCGGGCCCGTCGTAGTAACGGTCCTCGGTGCTGAAATCACACGGCAGGCCGCGGTGGTCCAGGAAGACCCGGGCGGTGACCCGGTGCCCGCAGTCGGCGAGCGTCACGTCGAAGGCGTCGTCGCCGGCCGCCAGCCAGGTCACCGGCAGGCGCAGCAGCATGGACGGGGCCAGCAGCACCGCATCGTTCAGGTAGGTCACCAGCTCGCCGGTGTCGAATTCCGGCCCTGACCCGTCCGCGACGGGCAGCAGGCCGAGCAGCCGGCCTGCATCCGGCCGCGGCCTCCCAGGTAGGAGTCCCGGCCGATCAGCGGGATCACCCCGCCGGCGTCGATGCGCAGGTGGAACACCCGTGCCACCTCCAGCCGCGAGCTGTACTGGGCGGCCCGGCAGGGCATCCACGGCAGGCCGGGACGGAGCCGGAACCGGCCGCGGAACCGGATGAGGAACGACCAGTCCGCCGGGCGCCCCACTGCCCCGGCGGCCCGCAGGAACCGCTGCGCCGCCGCGGGCAGGTTCTCCAGGTCTGCCTCGGTGACTGGGCCTTCCGCCGGGGGCCCGGCCGGCAGGCGCCGGACATCGGCATCGCTGGCCAGGTTCTGCCCGACCTGGTACATCACGACCTCCAGACGTGCCGCCGCGGTGTGCTGGCCCGCTGCCCAGTTCCCGCCGCCCGGGCCCGGATGCCACGCAGCATCCGCCTGAGCATGGCGAAGTCGCCGAACTGCATGAGCAGCAGCGCGGCCAGCGCGGGCACCGGGTGCTGCCAGTCGTACCGGGCGCGGATCCGGGTGACCAGGCGCGTCCCGCCCGTTTCCGTCTGGGTCAGCGACCAGGCCCAGGTGCTGTCTGGCTTGCTCCACAGCAGCCGCTCCGGCGCCTGGAACGAGTGCACGCTGAACGCGGTCCCCTCCCGGATCGTCCCGCCGGGAATCATCGGGACGAGCTGGCCGGCCTCGAGGTGCTGCCACCACGGCTCGATGTCCCGCGCGCTCGGCCGCCCGCGGTTATCGAGCAGGTCGTTGCTGTAGAACCCGGCCCGCCCGCAGCCCACCTGGACCAGCCAGGGCCAGACTTCCCCGGGGGGAGCGCCGATCGTGATCGCGCGGGTGGAGGCGTACTGCGCGTGCGGCACGAGCGTGTCGCCGGGCATGCACGCGGCCACCTCGGCGGGCGTCGCGCCCCAGCGCAGATGCCAGCGGCGGTACAGCGGTGCCGTCAGGAACAGCGGCAGGTCCTGCGCTACGGTCCAGGTCTCCCCGAGCAACTCCCGTCCTGTCGGCGCCCGGTCCATGGCCATCCCCACTAAGAGCCCATCAAAGCCCACGCTGTGCCCGCGGGCCGCCCCCGGCCAGGGCACTCGGCCCCGCCGGGCGGGGACCATCGGCCCTGGCCCGCGGTCATGCACGGCCTAGCGTCGGAGTGAGGAAGGTGGCCGCGATGCGGGCTGTGATCATTTACGAGTCGATGTACGGGAACACGCACCAGGTGGCCGAGGCGATCGGGGCCGGGCTGGGCACCGCCTGCGAGGTCAGCGTCGTTCCGGTGGCCGAAGTGAGCCCGGCGATTCTCGACGGCGCGGACCTGATCGTCGTGGGCGGGCCGACGCACATTCACGGCATGAGCCGGACCTCCACCCGCACGGCGGCGGTCAAGGCGGCCGGCAAGCCGGCCAGCCCGCTGCAGGTTGAGCCCACCGCGCTCGGCCGGGGGCTGCGGGACTGGTTCGGCTCGCTGGGACAGTACTCGGCCCGGGCGGCCGCCTTCGACACCCGGCTGGACGGGCCGGCCGCGTTCACCGGCCGGGCCTCCAAGGGCGTGGCCCATGCGCTGCGGGCCCACGGTTTCGACCTGATCGCGGAGCCGGAGAGCTTCCTGGTGACGAAGCAGGACCGGCTGGAACCGCAGGAGACCGGCCGGGCCCGTGAATGGGGCGCCGGGCTGGCCGCGGCTATCACGCCAGCCAGGCCCTGACTGCGGAGGCACGCGGGGCCGCGCTGCTACCGTGCCGCCATGGGGATCCCGCTCAGTGAGGCGACGCTCAGGCTGGTTGACGGCCGGAACTACGCGGTCCTGGCCACGGTGAACCCGGACGGCAGCCCGCAGTCGTCCGTGGTGTGGGTCGGCCGGGACGGTGCTGACCTGCTGTTCTCCACCGTCGAAGGCCGGGTGAAGCACCGCAACATGCTGCGTGACCCGCGGGTCAGCGTCTCGGTGATCGACTCGTCGGACCCGGAGAACTACGTCGAGCTGCGCGGCCGGGCGTCGATGTCGCCTGACGTCGGCCGGCGGATCGATACCCAGCTGTCCTGGAAGTACGACGGCAAGGACCCGGACCCGGACCGGCCCGGCGCTGTCCGCGTGGTGGTCCGGGTCTCGGTGGAGAAGGTCACCGGGTACGCCGCGCGCTGAGCGGGCCGGTCCTGGCACGCCCGCGGACGGCCGGCCCGGGACCCGGCGCCGGCGTCTACCGCTGCCCGAGCGGATCGAGTTGCGCGGCGGTCGCGCCATCAGCCGTCGTTGACTCGCTCAGCGGGCGCCACCGCTCGTCCTCGGCGAGCAGCGCACGGCCGGCCGCGGTCGCGTAGGCGTACGCGTCGGCCCCGGCCAGCAGCCGCAGCGGGGGCTCGTCGAGCGCGGCCACCTGCAGGACGAGGCGGGCCACCTTGGCCGGGTCGCTGGCTGCGGTGGCGTCCCCGCCAGTGTGCAAGGCCGCCATCCGGCCCACGGTCCCGGCGTACTCGGGACGGACCGGGTCCACCCGCATGGACGAGCCCGCCCAGTCGGTGCGCATCCCGCCCGGCTCCAGGACCGTCACCTTGATGCCCAGCGGGGCCACCTCGGCGGCGAGGACCGAGGAGAACCCGCCGACGGCCCACTTGGCCGACTGGTAGGCGGCCAGCCCCGGTGTCGCCATCCGGCCGCCGACCGAGGAGACCTGGATGATCCGCCCGGACCGCTGCGCGCGCATGACCGGCAGTGCCGCCTGGGTCAGCCGGACCACGCCGAGCAGGTTGGCGTCCACCTGGGCCCGGAAGTCCTCGAAGCCCACGTCTTCGATGGCGCCGACGTTGGCGTAGCCGGCGTTGTTGACCAGGACGTCGAGCCGGCCGAACCGCTCCACCGCGGTGGCCACGGCCGCCCGGGCGGCCTGGCCGTCGGTCACGTCCAGCGGGACCACGGCGATCCGCTCGCCGTACTCGCGGGCCAGGCGGTCGAGGGCGGACTCCCGGCGGGCGCCGGCTACCACCTGATGGCCCGCCTGCAGCGCGGCCGCCGCGATCTCCAGGCCCAGCCCCCGGGAGGCCCCGCTGACCAGGAAGACGGCGGAATCGGGTGCGGAAGGTTGCGCGGACATGAGACTCCTCCAGCAGCACGAGAAACTTACTAACTAGTTGATTAGAAGCTGGCTTCAGGTAACCCCACCGTGGAGCAGTTGTCAACTAAAAAGTCAGTTAGGATGATGGGATCATGACCAGGGACGCGGCAGCCACCCGGCGGCGGCTGCTGGACGCGGCACGGGACGAGTTCGCCTCGTGCGGCATCGCCGGGAGCCGGGTGGACCGGATCGCGGCCGCGGCGCGGAGCAACAAGGCGCAGATCTACCACTACTTCGGCAGCAAGGACGGGCTGTTCGACGCGGTCTTCGACGAGATGTGCCGGGAGACCGTCGATGCCGTGCCGATCGACGCGGAGAACCTGCCGGAGTACGCCGGCCGGCTGTTCGACTCCTACGAGCAGCGCCCGTGGGTACAGCGGATCGCGGCCTGGTACCGGCTCGAGCGGGCCGGCACCGCCGACCTGATGCCTGTCGTCCTGGCCAGCAACACCGCCAAGGTCCAGGCCGTGGCGCGGGCGCAGGACCAGGGCGCCCTGCCATCCCATTTCCCGGCCAGCGTGCTGCTCGGGCTGGTCGTCCACATCTCCGGCTTCTGGAGCTCGAACGTGCCCGAGTTCGACGCCCTGGTCTCCGGCGGCTCCGTCACGGCCCGGCGCCAGGCCGTCGTGGACGCGGTCGCCGCCCTGCTGCGCTGATCAGCGGGGAGGCCCGGCGGCACCACGGATCCGGAGGCCGCTGAAGGCCACTGTCACCACGGTGTCGGCGAGCGCGGCCGCGCTCGCCCGGCCCCGGGGGTGGTACCACTCGGCCAGCGAGTTGACCGTGCCGAACAGCAGCCGCGCCGCGGTCGCGGGGTCCACGTCCGGCCGGAGGTCACCCTCGGCGGCGGCCTTGGTGACCAGGTCGGTGACGAGCTGGTCGAACTGGCGGCGGCGGGCCAGCGCGTCCCGCTCGGCCTGGGTGTTGCCGCGCACCCGCAGCAGCAGCGTGACGAACGGCAACTGCTCGGCCAGCGCCAGGACGCTGCCCCGGACCAGGTGCTCGAGCCGGTCGATGGCCCGCCCGTCCACCGCGTCGAGCTTGTCGATCTCAGCGAACAGGCCGTCCAGGGCGCGGTTGACCGCCAGCCGCAGCAGCTCGGCCTTGCCCGGGACGTGGTGGTAGATGGCGGATTTGCTGATGCCCAGCCGCCGGGACAGGTCCCCCATGCTGGTGCCGTCGTAGCCGCGCTCATTGAACAGCTTCACGGCCACGGCCAGCAGTGACTCCAGGTCGTAGCCGGGGCGGCCGCGCCGGGCCCCGGGGCGGCCGGGGGCGGGATCGGGCACCGGCCCGCACCTCCCTGCCTGCCATCGGAACGGGCGCAAAGTACGATGAGAGACTATCATTGTCGTCTGAACGTTCGGTCGGTAAATGCGAGCCGGGAGGCACAGTGCCGGAAGCAGTGACGGTACCTGAGGCGGGCCTGGAGCAGCAGTTCGAGCGCACCATCGCCCGCGACGCGCGCGTGGAGCCACGGGACTGGATGCCGGACGCCTACCGGGCCACGATGATCCGCCAGATCGCGCAGCACGCCCATTCGGAGATCATCGGCATGCAGCCGGAGGGCACCTGGATCACCCGGGCGCCCTCGCTGCGGCGCAAGGCCATCCTGCTGGCCAAGGTGCAGGACGAGGCCGGGCACGGGCTGTACCTGTACTCGGCGTGCGAGACCCTCGGCGCGGACCGGGCCGACCTCACCGAGTGGCTGATCTCGGGCCGCCAGAAGTACTCCTCGATCTTCAACTACCCGGCGCTGGCCTTCGCCGACGTCGGCGTGATCGGCTGGCTGGTGGACGGTGCGGCGATCTGCAACCAGGTGCCGCTGTGCCGCTGCTCGTACGGCCCGTACGCGCGGGCGATGATCCGCATCTGCAAGGAGGAGTCCTTCCATCAGCGACAGGGTTACGAGCTACTCATGACGATGATGAACGGCACCCCCGCGCAGCAGGAGATGGTCCAGGATGCGGTGGACCGCTGGTGGTGGCCGTCCCTGATGATGTTCGGCCCCCCGGACGCCGCGTCACCGAACACCGCCCAGTCGATGGCGTGGAAGATCAAGCGGCACACCAATGACGAGCTGCGGCAGCGCTTCGTGGACATGACGGTGCCCCAGGCGGAGGCGCTCGGCGTCAGCCTGCCGGACCCGGACCTGCGCTGGAACCCCGGCCGCGGGCATTATGACTTCGGCGCCCTCGACTGGGCCGAGTTCCGGCAGGTGGTCGGGGGTAACGGGCCGTGCAACGCGCAGCGGGTGGCCCACCGGAAAGCCGCGCACGAGGCGGGGGCGTGGGTCCGCGAGGCGGCCGCCGCGCATGCCGCCAAGCAGGCCGCCACCGGGACAGCGGCATGAGCGCCGGTGAGGGTCCCCGGGACCGGTGGCCGCTGTGGGAGGTGTTCATCCGGGGCAAGCGCGGGCTCAACCACGTGCACGTGGGCTCGCTGCACGCCGCGGATGCCGGGATGGCCCTG
This sequence comes from uncultured Actinomycetes bacterium, assembly GCA_963767385.1. Lineage (GTDB taxonomy): Bacteria > Actinomycetota > Actinomycetes > Streptosporangiales > Streptosporangiaceae > RYN-230. The sequence goes on from CAVYEA010000026.1 coordinate 169,697, forward strand.
CACCATGCCCGGGACCTGTACACCCGGCGCAACGAGGGGGTCAGCATCTGGGTGGTGCCGTCCGCGGCCATCACCGCATCCAGCCCGGATGAGAAGGACCCGTTCTTCGCCCCGTCCGGCGACAAGGCCTACCGTCACCCCACCTTCTACGACATCCCGGCCAACGTGCCGCACATGTGAGTGGCCATGTCCTTCGACAATGCCTACGAGTCGATCACCGAGGCCAACGACACCCGGTGGGCGTTCGGCACCGGGTTCACCGATCCGCTGGCCGGCGTGGACGCCGCCGTGCCGGACGGGGTGAACGGCGCCGACCTGGCCACCTACTGCCTGATGCTGGGCGACGACGCGCTGATCATGTCGCACCGGCTGCAGCAGTGGTGCAGCAACGGCCCGGAGCTGGAGGACGAGGTCGCGCTGGCCAATATCGCGCTCGACCTGCTCGGCCAGGCCCGGCTGCTGCTGGCCCGGGCCGGGGCCGCGGATGGCAGCGGGCGCGGGGAGGACCACTACGCCTTCTCCCGCGCGGAGCACGAGTTCCGCAACGTCCGGCTGGCCGAGCTGGAACGCGGCGACTTCGGCGAGCTGACCGCGCGGCTGCTGGTGTTCGCCACCTGGCGGCTGGCGCTGCTCCGCCGGCTCGCCGCCACCCGCGACCCGGTGCTGTCGGCTATCGCCGGCAAGGCCGTCAAGGAGGTCAGCTACCACCGCGACTACGCGGCCCAGTGGCTGATCCGGCTCGGTGACGGCACCGGATACTCCCATCAGCGGGCCCAGGCCGGGCTGGACGCGGTATGGCCGTACGTACCGGAGCTGCTGCGCCCGCACGACGTCGAGCTCCGGCTGTCTGCCGGGGGCGCCGCCGTCGATCCCGCCACCCTCCGGGGCGAATTCGACCAGGTCATGGACCAGGTGCTGGCCGCTGCGACGCTGCACGTCCCGGACGTGGCGGCGCGGGCCGGGGTGGCGGGGCGGACCGGGCGGCACGGGGTGCACACCGAGGCGATGGGCTTCCTGCTGGCCGAGCTGCAGAGCGTGGCCCGGGCCTACCCGGGGGCGGCATGGTGACCGGGCGGGTCACGGGTGCGGCGGCCGGCCGGCCAGTGACCGGGCGGGGCGCGGCGGCGCCGGAGGGCGGGATCGCGGCCGCGCGGGCCGTGGCCGAGACGGTGACCGACCCGGAACTGCCCATGCTGACCCTCGCCGACCTGGGCGTGCTCCGCGAGGTGCGGGAGGCGGATGGCACCGTGATCGTGTCGGTCACCCCGACCTACCTGGGGTGCCCGGCTCTCGGGACCATGCGGGACGACCTGGTCGGCGCGCTGCACCGGGCCGGGTTCCCGCGGGTCGAGGTGCGCACCGTGCTCGCGCCCGCCTGGAGCAGCGACTGGATCACGCCGGACGGCCGCCGCAAGCTGGCCGGGGCGGGCATCGTCCCGCCGGGCCCGGCCCCGCGCCGCGGCCCCGGGCCGGTGCCGCTGGCCCTCGGGCCGCCGCCCGGGCTGGTGCGCTGCCCGCGCTGCGGGTCGGCGCAGACCCGGCTGGTCTCCGCCTTCGGTGCCACCGCCTGCCGGTCCCTGCACCGTTGCGGCACCTGCCAGGAGCCGTTCGAGCACGTCAAGGAGGCCTGACCGTGACCACGGCGACGGTGCCCGCCGCCCGGCTGCGGGGTGAGTTCTTCCCGCTGGCCGTGGCCGAGGTGACCCCGCTGTGCGGGGACGCCGTGGCCGTCACGTTCGACGTGCCCGCCGGGCTGGCCGGCCGGTACGCGTTCCGGGCCGGCCAGTCGCTCACCCTGCGCCGGATGGTCCAGGGGCGGGACGAGCGCCGGTCCTACTCGATCTGCGCCCCGGAGGGCGCGGCGCCGCGCATCGGGGTCCGCGAGGTGCCCGGGGGGCTGTTCTCCGCCTGGCTGGCCCGCGAGGTCCGGCCCGGTGACGTGATCGAGGTGGGCACGCCTTCCGGCTCGTTCACCCCCTCCCGGCCCGCGCCGGGCCACCATGTGATGATCGCGGCCGGATCCGGGATCACCCCGGTGCTGTCCATCGCCGCCACCGTGCTGCGGGACGAGGCGGCCGCGGTCACCCTGCTGTACGGCAACCGGCACGCCGACACGGTGATGTTCGCCGACGACCTGGCCGACCTCAAGGACCGGTACCCGGCCCGGCTCGACCTGGTCCACGTGCTGTCCCGGGAGGCCCGGGAGGCGGAATTGCTCTCCGGCCGCCTGGACGCGGCCAAGCTGAATAGCCTGCTGCCCCGGCTGATGGACCCTGGCCGGGTGGCGCACTGGTGGCTGTGCGGCCCGCTGGACATGATCACCGGCGCCCAGGGGGTGCTCCGCGGCCTGGGCGTGCCGCCCGCCCGGGTGCACCGGGAACTGTTCTACGCGGGGGACGTCCCGCCCCCGCCGGCCCGCCATGAGGAGGCCCGCGCCAGCGGCCTGACCAGCGAGGTCACCGTCACCCTGGACGGCCGGTCCACCCATCTCGTGCTGCCCAGGGACGTCCCGGTCCTGGAGGCGGCCCAGCGGGCCCGCCCGGACCTCCCGTTCGCCTGCAAGGGCGGGGTCTGCGGCACCTGCCGGGCCCGGGTGACGGACGGCGAGGTCCGCATGCGGCGCAACTACGCGCTGGAGGAGTCCGAGATCCGCGACGGTTTCGTGCTCACCTGCCAGTCCCTCCCGGTCTCGGAGACCCTCACCATCGACTACGACAGCTGACCGGCACCACCCGGATGGTGCTACGCCCGGTCCTGATCATGGCCTGAGTGCCGTAGGAACGACACCTAGCTCATGATCAGCATCCGCGAGCGGCGCCCGCCCTGGCCGCTGCCCCGGATGGGCGGGTGGAACGAAGTTCCCGGAAGGGCGAGGATGGCGGGCATGGCGTTGTTTACGGCCTTCACGGAGTTGTTCGCGGTGCGGCACCCGATCGCGCTGGCCCCCATGGGCGGGTCGGCCGGCGGCGCGCTGGCGGCAGCCGTCTCCAACGGCGGCGGGCTGGGACTGCTCGGCGGCGGCAACGGCGATCCGGCCTGGCTGGACCGCGAACTGCCGGTCGTGGCGGCGGGCACCAGCCAGCCGTGGGGTGTCGGTTTCCAGAGCTGGGCGATCGGCCCCGGCGCGGTCGAGCGGGCCCTGGAGCACGGCCCGCGCGCGGTGATGCTGTCTTTCGGTGACCCGCTCCCCTTCACCGGCCTCATCCGCGAGGCGGGCGCGGTGCTGATCATCCAGGTCACCGACATGGACGAGGCCAGGCAGGCGGTGGACCTGGGCGCCGATGTCATCGTGGCCCAGGGCACCGAGGGAGGCGGGCACGGCGCCCGGCGGGGGCGGTCCACGCTGCCGTTCGTGCCGGCCGTGGCCGACCTGGCCGCGCCGACCCCGGTGCTGGCCGCCGGCGGCATCGCTGATGGGCGGGGCGTGGCCGCGGCCCTTGTCCTGGGCGCGGCCGGGGCGCTCATCGGGACCCGCTTCCAGGCCACGGCGGAGGCCCTGGCCGACGCGTCGGCCAAGAAGGCGATCGTCGAGGGCCGCGGGGAGGACACCGAGCGCAACCGGGTGCTCGATATCACCCGGAGCTCCCCGTGGCCGGCGAAGTACCCGGCCCGTACCCTCGGCCACCCGTTCCTCGACCAGTGGCGCGGACGGGAAGACGAGCTGGCCGCAAACCCCGGGGCCGCCAGGCTGGCATACCAGGACGGGGTGGCGCGCGGTGATCTGCCCCCGCAGCCGGTGTGGGCCGGCGAGGCCGTTGACCTCATCCACGACCTGCCGCCCGCCGCCGACCTGGTCGGTGCCCTCGCCGCGCAGGCCGAGGACGCGCTGGCCCGGACCGCACGGCGCGCGGCCGGCCCGCCCGGCCGCTGACCTCCTCCCCGGGTCCCCGCTCCCCGGGTCCCCGCGTGACCCGGCCGGCCCGCTGCTCGCCGTGGCCGGCATCGCCATCAGCCAGGATCGCTTCGCCCGCGGCGGCAGGCCAGGCGCTGGCTTTCGGCCCGGTGAACGACCCGGCCGGGCCGTACGGCATCGGCATCATCGTCGCCGGCGACCTCGCCGCGGCGGAGGCGCTGCGGGACGGAGACCCGGCCATCCGGTCCGGCCGCGGCTTCCGCACCGAGATCGCCCCCATGCTCCAGCTCGTGACGCCGGATGGCGTGCACGAGGCCGCCCCCGGCACCTCCTGACCCCCCTGCCGGGTCCCGTAATGCACGGCCGGCGACACCGCTGTACCAGCCATGCCCAGGGCATTGCGGCAAGGGCCCCATCACGTCGCGAGGCGGCTCTGCTCAATCCTTCTCATTATCGATACTAAAAATGTTGTCGAAAGTGATAGTGGTGCGCTAGCGTCGTGGGCATGGCATCCACGGCAGACCTGCTGCTGCACCCGGTGCGGCTGCGCATCGTGCAGGCCTTCCTCGGGGACCGGGCCCTCACGACCGCACAGCTGAGCGCCGAGCTGGCTGACGTGCCGCCGGCCAGCCTGTACCGGCACGTGGCCCGGCTGGTCAAGGCGGGCGTGCTGCAGGTGGTGGCAGAGCGGCGGGTCCGGGGTGCGGTCGAGCGGACCTACGTGCTCCGCAGCGCCGCCGCCGTGATCGGCCCCGGCGAGGTCTCGGCGATGAGCGCGGACGAGCACCGCCAGGCGTTCATGGCGTTCGTGGCCGGGCTGCTCGCCGACGCCGACCGCTACCTGGCCCGGGCGGACGCCGACCCGGTCCGGGACGGGGTGGGCTACCGGATCGCCGGCCTCTGGCTGGACGACGCCGAGTACGCCGGGATGCTCCGTGACCTGGCCCGGGTGCTGCAACCCCGGCTGGCCAACGCGCCGCGGAAGGGCCGCCGCCGGCGCATCCTCGCCACCGTCCTGCTGCTCGGTGACGACGCGCCCCCGGAGCGGGCGCCGAAGCGGCCCAGGGACAAGGCAGGAAAGGCTGAGACCGATGACCGGTGAAGAAGTGCGGTTCGACAGCGGCGGCGTCCAGCTCGCCGGGACCTATGCGGAGGCGGCGAACCCGGTGGCCGCCGCGCTCGTCATCACCGGCAGCGGCAGGATCAACCGGGACTCTGACGCCAGGCTGCTGGGCATCCCGGTGCTGCGCACCGGCGTGACCAGGGCAGTGGCCGAGGCCCTGACCGCGGCCGGGGTGTCCACGCTCCGTTACGACAAGCGGGGTATCGGCGCCAGCGGCGGTGACGTGGCCACGGCCGGGATGGCCGACGTGCTGGCCGACGCCGGTGCCGCCCTGGCCTGGCTGGCCGGGCGGGCCGGCGGCCTGCCGCTGCTGGCGGCCGGGCACAGCGAGGGCGCCTGGCACGCGGCCAAGCTGGCCGCCGACGGTGCCGTCGCCGGGACCGTGCTGCTGTCCGCCGGGGGGCACCCCGGCCAGGAGATCCTCAGCTGGCAGACCGACATGATCGTGGCCCGGCTGTCCCGGCTGAACAAGGCCATCCTGCGGGTCACCCGCCAGGACCTCAGAGAGATCCAGCGCAAGCGGCTGGCCCGGATCCAGGGATCGCAGGCCGACGCGATCCGGATCCAGGGGTTCCGGGTGAACGCACGCTGGTTCCGCGACTTCCTGGCCTACGACCCGGTCCCGGTCTTGTCCCAGATCACCGTGCCGGTGCTGGCGATCACCGGCGGCGGCGACGTCCAGGTGCCGCCCGGGGACGTTGACATCATCGGCGGCCTTGTCCGGGGCCCATTCGAGGGGCACGTGGTCGGCGACCTCAGTCACCTGCTCCGGCCCGACCCAGGCTCGCTGGGCCCGCGCGGCTACCGCCGCGCCGTGCGCCAGCCGGTGAGCCCCGAAGTCCTTGGCCTGATCACCGGGTGGGTGGCCAGCCACTGGGGCCAGCCCCAGCCGGACCGGCTGCATCAGGTGCACTGACGGCGGATCGCGCCCGCGAGCGTGCCCGCACCGCGCTCGCGGGGCAGCGCGCTAGCGGCGGAGGCGCCAGCGCAGCGCGCGGGTGACGGCCAGCGCGGCCGCCAGGGCCGACGCCGTGGCCATGGCCACGAACCCGCTGGCCAGCCACTGCGCCCCGCTGACCGCGAGTGCCGACCGTGAGGTGCCGGCCGCGCTCCCGCCGAATACGCCGGCCACGGTGGCCGCCACCAGGTAGGCCAGCGGCGGCACCGGGATGAGCAGGTAGACGGCGCCCGGCCGCACCGCCAGGGCCGCCAGTGCCGTGCCGCCGATCAGGCACAGGCCCAGCAGGACACCCGGGGCGGTGTGCGTCGCGACGGTGCCGGCCAGGCCGAGCGCGGCCGCGCCGGCCACGAGCAGCACCCCGGCCCGCCCGGGACGCGACCCCCACCATCGCCCTGACGGCGGCCATTCCGCCCAGGATTGCCCTGATCCAGGCGTGTCATCCGGGTGCGATGGCACATAAGGGTCCGCCGCGCCGCGATAAAACGGGCGGGACTCCGCATTATGCCGGGATGGCTGCAGTATTGCTCCTAATAATTCGGCCGGCACTTGCCCTGCAGAAGGGAAAGTCACCAGGGCGTGCGTGACAATGCTATCAAGTGAGAATCCGGGGGGATACAGGTGCGCAGCCGGGGGGCGGGGCATCGGAGGACGGGCCAGGGCGGTCGCGCGCCCTGGCCCGACACTGCTGACCCAGGGCCAGGAGCTGGCCAGGAGACCAGGTCATCGGGGGGGCGCGGGCGGCTCGGCATCGCCGGGACGGCCTGGTACGCCATCGCCTGCATGTTCGCGGCGCTGACCCTGGCGGCCAGCGGGTTCACCTATTTCGTGGTCCGTGATGTCAGCAGCATCGGCCGTTCTCACGCTATTGCCAGCGGCCCGTCAATCGGCGCGCAGAACATCTTGCTCATGGGGCTGGAGAGCCGCCGGGACTGGAATGGGAATATCCTGCCCACGCGGATCCTGGCCAAGCTGCACGCCGGGGACGCCCGCGCGGTGGCGAACGGCACGGGCGGGAACGCCACGAACACGCTGATCCTGATCCACATATTCGCCGGCGGTAAGCGGGCCATTGGCTTCTCGATTCCGCGGGACGACTGGGTGTCGTTCGCGGACACGGTCGGGCCGCAGCAGGCAGGCAAGATCGACCAGGCCTATGGCGTCAGCATGTACTACGAGCAGGCCCGGCTGCGCCAGGAGCACCCGTCCATGGGCCAGGACGAGCTGGCCTTCCTCGGCAACGAGGCGGGCCGCCGGGCCGCGGTGGCCACGGTGGAACAGCTCACCGGGGTACACGTGGACCACTTCGCCGAGGTCAACCTGGACGGGTTCTACGAACTGGCCCGGGTGTTCGGCGGCGTGCAGGTCTGCCTCCGGCACCCGGTGCACGACCTCAAGTCCGGCGCCAACTTCCCGGCCGGCTACCAGCATCTCGATGCCGCGCAGGCGCTCGCCTTCGTCCGGCAGCGTGATGGCCTGGCCAACGGCGACCTGGACCGGACCCACCGCCAGCAGGCCTTCCTCGACTCGGTCATGCACCAGCTGCGCACCGAGGGAGTGCTAAGCGACCTCACCAAGATCGCCGCACTCATCTCGGTGGGCCGGCAGTACGTGATCACCGACTCCGGGTGGAACCTGCTCGACTTCGCCGCCCAGGCCCGGGATCTCAGCGCCGGGAACATCGTCTTCCACACCCTGCCCATCAAGGGCTACGCGACCATCGACGGGCAGGACGCCAACGTGGTTGACGTTGGGTACATAAGGGCGCTGGTCCGGGCCGCGTTCTACCCGCCGCCGCAGCCGGCGCGGCGGCAGCACGGCGCGGCTGCCTCACCGCACGGCATCACGGTGGACGTGCTCAACGGCGGCGACACGGCCGGCCTGGCCGCGCGTACCTCGGCCGCGCTCGCCGGGCAGGGGTACCGGGCGGGCCGGGTGGCCAACACGGCCTACCGCGCCACCACGGCGGTGCTGTACGGCCCGGGCGCCGCCACCAGCGCGGCCGCGCTGGCCCGGCTGTTCGGCACCAGCGCCACCCCGGCCGCTTCGGTGCCCGCCCGGCACGTGGAGATCCTGCTCGGCACCGCCGCCGTCCTGCCGGCCAGCCTCAGCTCCGCCGCGCCACCGGCGCCGGCCTCGGTCATCCCGACGGCCGGGCCGCAAGGCGGCGCGGTACGCGCCGAGGACGGCATCCCCTGCGTGAACTAGCTGGTTTGGCGGGCGGCGGATGACTGCGGTATAGTTGCGCAAGTTTGCAAGGCACCTCGTTCGGTGAGGCGTCAACACGAACACAGGCCACTGATCCGACGACGTCGAGAGACGCCCAGGGTCAGGACAGGTCTCCCCGGCTTAAGGGGTGACCCGAAGTGGCTGCGCCAGCGGTGCTACGTCGTGTTGTGCCAAAGCTCTGACGAGAAGGGGTGCGCCCCGGCCGCTGGTGGCCGGATTTCTCCCCTGATGTGTCATGTGGCGGCGCCGTGCCGCCGCTGGCTGGCACCCGCGTGTGTCCCGGCCGGGAGGAGGCGAGATATGGATTGCAGTAGTCCGGGCCATCAATGGCCCGGCATCCGGTTGTTCTCGCGTTCTTCCCCCGGCATGCGGTAGACCTGCCCGCTGGCCTTCCCTGCTGACCTGACTGCCTGGCACGGGCAGACGGTCTCGCATGCCCTTCCCCATGACCCTGGCATAGGGCGAGGAGGGCTGATCATGACGATGGCGATCGAAAACCGCAGCGCGGTCCTCGATGCTGAGCACGTCGGCGACATCCGCGGCGCGCTCGGCACTATCCGGCTCGATGACGTCGCCGGGCGGCGCAGCCGGACCGCGCACCTGAAGGCACTGCTGGCCATCGTCGGCCCCGGACTGATCGTGATGGTGGGCGACAACGACGCGGGTGCCTTCGCCACCTACGGGCAGGCCGGGCAGGACTACGGCACCCGGCTGCTGTGGACCCTGCTGCTGCTGGTCCCGGTGCTGTACGTGAACCAGGAGATGGTGCTCCGCCTCGGTGCGGTGACCGGGGTCGGGCACGCCCGGCTGATCCTGGAGCGGTTCGGCAAGTTCTGGGGCGCGTTCAGCGTCATCGACCTGTTCATCCTGAACGCGCTGACCCTCGTGACCGAGTTCATCGGGATCACGCTGGCGGCCGGCTATCTCGGGCTGCCCAAGGTGATGGCCGTCGCGCTGGCCGCGCTGGTCATCGTGGGCGCCGCGTTCACCGGCAGCTTCCGGAGGTTCGAGCGGATCGCGGTGGCGTTCTGCGCGGGCAGCCTGCTGCTGATCCCGCTGTACTTCCTGTCCCACCCGGCCGCCTCGCAGATGGCGCGTGGCTTCGTCACCCCGCACCTGCCCGGCGGCTCGGGCCAGATGGCCACGGTCATGCTGCTGATCATCGGGATCGTGGGCACCACGGTCGCCCCCTGGCAGCTGTTCTTCCAGCAGAGCTACGTCATCGACAAGCGGATCACCCCGCGGTGGATGAAGTACGAGAAGGCCGACCTGTGGATCGGCATCGCGATCGTCGTGGCCGGGGCGGCCGCGCTGATGGGCGCGACCACGGCCGCCTTCGCGGGCACGCACGGCTTCGGCCACTTCACCAGCGCCGCCGGGCTGGCCGCTGGCCTGCAGGCACACGCGGGCCGGGCCGCCGGGGTGCTGTTCGCGGTGGCGCTGCTGGACGCCTCGGTCATCGGCGCGTTCGCGGTGTCGCTGTCAACGGCATACGCCATCGGCGACGTGTTCGGCCTCAGGCACTCGCTGCACCGGGGCGTACGCGGCGCCCGCGGGTTCTACGCCGTGTACGCCGGGCTGATCGGGGTCGCCGCGGCCATCGTGCTGATCCCCGGCTCGCCGCTCGGCCTGCTGACTGAGGGCGTGCAGACGCTGGCCGGCGTGCTGCTCCCGTCCGCGTCCGTGTTCCTGCTGCTGCTGTGCAACGACCGCGAGGTGCTCGGGCCGTGGGTGAACGGCCGGAAGACCAACCTGTTCACCGGGGCCGTGGTGGCGGTGCTGGTGGCGCTGTCGGTCATCCTGACCGCGTCGGTGCTGTTCCCCGGCATCAACTCGCGGCAGATCGTGGCGATCATGGCGGGTTGCGGGGTGGCCGCGGTGGGGGCGGCCGGTTACGCGGTGTTGCGCTGGCTGCGCGCGGGCGCCCCGGCTGCCGTGGCTTACGCCGCGACCAGTGCCGCGGCCGGTGGCGTCGTGGCGGGCGGTGGCGGCGCGGCGGGTGGCGGCGCGGCGGGTGGCGGCGCGGCGGGTGGCGCGGGCGCGGCCGGGGCTGAGGCCGCGGGCGGCCCGGAGGTGCGGGAGAACTGGCGGATGCCGCCGCTGTCCCTGCTGCAGCGCCCGGTCATGTCCTCCAGCCGCAAGATCGGCATGTCCGCGCTCCGCCTGTACCTCGCCGTCGCCATGGTCCTGGTCATCGTGAAGATCGTCCAGCTCGCCATCGGCCACTGACGCGCTGCCCGGGACTGGGGCCCATGGGCCCCAGTCCCGGGTCCTCATCCCTCGCCATGCGGCTGACATAGCACTCAATCGTCACGGGCATAACGGTCAAGACGTCCGTCCCGGCGTGAATCTGGGGTGCGGAGTCCGCGCCCGGAGGGTTGGCCGGCGGCTGCCGCGCGACCCGCGCCGCGCGGCGCAGGCCTTGATTGCCTAGTTGCGCAAGTTCGCAACTTTAAAGAGTACTGACCGTGGCTCGCGGTCAGGCGGCCGCGGACAGGCATCACGAAAGGCATCGGTCATGGCGATTTACCAGCACATCCGTCATCCGCGGATCGCTTCCCGGCTGGCCGATCGGCCGGTGAAGGTCGCGGACATGCTGCCGCGCGCGACAGCGGTCAACCGGTTCAACACGAAAGTCGCGCTGCTGATAACCCGGGTCGTGGGCAGCATGTGGTGCGCCTACGCCTTCGCGCTGTTCGACCTGATCAGCCTGCCGGCCGCGATCCGGTCCGGCCCGGCGGCCATCGTCTCCTGGGTGGCGCAGACCTTCCTTCAACTGGTACTGCTCTCAGTGATCATGGTCGGTCAGAACGTGCAGGGCGCCGCGGCCGACAAGCGCGCCGAGGCGACGTTCCACGACGCCAGCGCCACGTTGCATGAGGTGGCCCACGTGCAAGGCCATCTGGCGGCCCAGGATGTGCTGCTGACCCGCATCGCGGAGAAGATCGGCCTCGACCCGGTGCCGGTCATCGACAACCCGCCTGGTGAGGACCCGGCCGACGCGGACCGCACCGGCGAGGACCAGGCCGGTGAGGATCCGGCCGGTGCGGACCGCACCGGGGCAGAGGCCGGGCCGGACATGACCGGCGGGCATGGCCCGGGGGCGGACGGTCCCGCCCCGGAGGCGACCGGCCCAGAGACGGGCGGTAACGGCCCCGAACGCTGACCGATGACCGGACATGGTGCCTGCACTTGCGCCGCGGCTCGCCGCGGCGCTCCCCGGCGGCTGCCCCGCCACCGGCCCGCGCCCCGGCGCCCTTCGCGCCGGGCCGCCCGGACGCCGCGCGGCACGCTGGGAGCGGTGTCAGCGCGGCGGCCGTCCGGCTAGGGATGGCCTGCTGGTCGGGGCCGCCGCACCGGCGCTGACGCCATTGCGCAGGCCATCGCGGCGGCCGCGGGCCTGCCGCCCCTGCCGCCGCGACCGGAGGTCATCACCCCGCGGAGCGCCCGGAGGCTGCCGGGCGCCGGCACGGCGTTGCTCGTCCCGGCCGGCCTGCTCGGGACGCTCGGTCCCGGTCCCGGCCTGGCCGCATCGGCGACCAGCCTGGCCGGGCGGGTGCTGCTGCTCGCCGCCGCGAGCATGATCGGCCCAGCGGCCGCCGCCACCCTCGACCGCGGCTGCGCCCGCTGGCGCGGCCGGCCGCGCGCGCTCGAGCACGTGCCCTAGCCGCGCGCCCCCGCCCGGCCGCCCGGTGCGCAAGCGCCTGTGACCGCCGGCTAATCCCGGTCAGGGCTCCCGCGATCGGCAGGCAGGATGTCCCCGCCGAGGACCCGGGTGAGGGTGGCCACGCGCTCGTCATCCCACTCGGCCGCCGGGTCAGGCTCCAGGAATGTGTCCGCGAGGCTGACGCCGCCCAGGGCCGCCAGTGACCATCCGCCGGGGCTCGCCGCGCCAGGCGGGTTCCCGGCCGCCCGGTAACTGGTGACCTCGGGCATGGACAGGGCCATCACCACCAGCCCGCGCATGGTGGCGTCGAGCAGCGAGGCCAGCGTCTCGAAACTGGTCCCGAGTTCGGGCCGCAGCCGGTAACCGAACAGCTCCGTGAGCTGTTCCCAGGCCCGGGCGACCCGGGCCAGGTGGTCCCGCTCGGACTGGGCCAGGGCCGCGCCGACCTCCTCGCGTAGCTCGCCGTCGGCCAGGCTCAGGAACGTGGCGTGCAGGGCGATGTAGGTACGCCATTGCGCTGAGCCGTACAGGGCCTGGAAATCGAACAGCGCCAGCCGCTGGATCAGCTCCATCAGCAGCATCCGCCGGAGCGCGGGGGTGCGCGTCCAGTCCAGGTGCTCGGCCACCACCTGGCTGATCAGCTCCAGCTCGGCCTGCTCAAGGTCGGGGGTGGCGGTCCGGGCCAGTTCCTTGACCAGGTCGCCGAAGAACAGGTCCTTGTGCGGCCACCGCCGGTACACCGCGCTCCGCGAGACGCCCGCGTCCCGGATGACCTCCTCGAAGCTGATGTGGTCCAGGCTCACGGTCAGGCCGGTGCGGTTCACCATGGCCACCGCCGCATCCAGCATCCGCTGCCCGGTCTCCCGGTCGGACAGCCGGCGTCCCCGCCGCGCCAGGCCGGTCGGGCCGCCGGCCGTTACCGCCATGTCGCCCATCGTCGGCACCTCCGCTTTAGGACTTTGGACTCTATGTCTCAAGTTTGGTATCTGAAATTTTAGCACTGCGGGCCTGGGATGAGCTGGCCCGGCTGATCTGGGCCCGGGCTGATCTGGGCCCGGGCTGATCTGGGCCCGGGCGATCTGGGCCTGGGCCTGGGCGATCTGGGCCTGGGTTGATCCAGGCCCGGGTTGATCCGGCCTGGGCCGAAGTGAGCCGGGGCCGAGGTGAGCCCAGGCCCCCGATTCGGCCGCCGAGCACGAGGAGCCGTGATGAGACACGAGGAGTCCCGATGATGAGCATGCCCTGGAGCGCGGCCCGGCTGCGGGCCATGTACCCCGGCGGCCGGGGCAGCCCGGCTGCCCGCCGCATGGCGAGGTGGTGGGCGTCGGCTTTCGCGCTCGGCCTGGCGCCGAGGCGCTGGGTGACCCTGGAAGTCGCCGGGCGCCGGTCGGGGCGGCCCGCCCGCTTCCCGCTCGGCATGGCCGACTGGGATGGTCACTGGTACCTCGTCTCGATGCTCGGTGAGCAGTGCAACTGGGTGCAGAACGTGCGTGCCGCCGGCGGGAAGGCGACCATCCGGCACGGGCGTGCGCTCGCTTGCCGGCTGGCCGAGGTGCCCGTCAGTGAGCGGCCGCCGATTCTCCGCCGCTACCTGGACACCGTGCCGGGCGCGCGCCCGCACGTCCCCGTGGGACGGCACGCCACGCTCGCGGACTTCGCGGTCATCGCACCGCGTTACCCCGTCTTCCGGGTCGTCCCGCTGCCCGCCCGGCCCGCTGGTGAGGCCGCTGATGAGGCCGGGGGTGGCGGGCGATGACCGGGCGCGCTAGCCAGCCGGCCATGGCCGGGTCCAGGCCCGGCCGCCCGCCACGGAAGCGGCACTGGCTGCGATGGGCCCTGGCCGGCACTGCCGTCCTGGTGGTGGTCGCGCTCGGGGCGGTGGCCGCCTTCATCAAGCTCCAGCCCGCCCCGGCGCCGCTGGCCCTCCCGGCCGCCGCGGCCCGCCCCCCGGCCGGCCCGCTCAGCGGCCGCTGGGGCACTGCACCGGGCTCAGCAGCCGGGTTCCGGGTCCCGGAAACCGCGCTCGGCCTGGGCAACGAGGTCGTGGGCCGGACGCGTGCCGTCCGCGGTTCCCTGATCGTCTCCGGTGACCGGCTGGTCAGCGGCACTATCCGCGTCGACCTGCGGGCCATCACGGTCAACGGGAAGCGCCAGCCGCAATTCGCCACCAGCCTCGGCACCCGGGAGCATCCGGCCGCGACGTTCACCCTCGGCCTGCCGGTCCCGCTGGGCCCGGCCTTCGCCGCGGGGCATAGCGTCACGGCCGACGTCACCGGCCGCCTCACGATGCACGGGGTGTCCCGTCTGGTGACCGTCACCCTGTCGGCCCGGCGGTCCGGGTCCGTCCTCCAGGCGGCCGGACGGGTGCCGGTCGTGTTCGCGGCGTGGCGGATCAGGGGGCCGGCTGGGTTCGGCTTCCTCGGCTCGCTCGCTGATCACGGGGTGGCCGAGTTCCTCCTCGTGCTGCACCGGGCCGCCTGAAGATCGCCATCCCGCCGGCCCGCTGTCCCTCCGGCCGGATATCCGGGTCATTCCGGTCCGCCCTGACAACCATCCTCACGCCGGGTGGCGTGCAAGGGGTGGACAGTGAACCGACCGGAGGTGGCAGTGAGGCGAAAACACTGGGCGGCATACGAGGATTTCGTCCGGGTGCACGGCGACTCCCTGATCAGGCTGTCCTTCGCGCTCTGCGGTGACCGGGGCCGCGCCGAAGACGCGACCCAGGAGGCTCTGACCCGGCTCTACCTGCGCTGGGGCCGGATCGAGGAGCCGCTGCCGTACGCCCGGCGCTGCGTGGTCAACGCCACCAATGACCAGTGGCGCCGCCTCGGGCGGCAGGAGCGGCGGGACGCCTCGGCCGCGCAGCAGCCCGCCGACACGCCCGTCCCGCTCGATGACCTGGTCGCCGATCGCGACCGCCTGCTCCAGGCCATGCGGCGGCTGCCCTACGGCCAGCGCGCGGTCATCGTCCTGCGCTACTGGCACCAGCTCTCCGAACCGGAGACCGCCGAGGTCCTCGGCAACTCGGTCGGCACCGTCAAGAGCCAGGCCAGCCGGGCTCTGGGCCGGCTTCGCGAAGAGCTTGCATCCGATCTGCCCATGAAGAGAGGGAGCACCCATGAACGAGTCCCAGATCATCGGGGATCTGCTTTCCGCGCTGGATGACGAGACCAGCAGCGTGCACGCGGAGCCCGATGCGGCGCAGCGCGCCCGCACCCGGGGCCGCCGCCGCCGCACGGCCCGCGGGCTGCTGGCTGGCGTGCCGGCCGTGGCGCTCGCCGCTGGCCTGGTCATTGCCGCCCAGAGCCACCTCTCCGGCGCGGCCCCCAGCCCGGCTGGCACCCGGACCGGCGCGGCGGGCGCGACCGCCGGCCCCGCTGCTGGCATGACGACGGCCACGCCGCGGGTCGAGACGGCGGCCTACGTGGTGAAGCAGGTCGAGGCGGTCCTGGCCAACGAGAACCAGTACATCGTGCGCGAGGTGACCAACAGTTATCAGGGCGGGACCTACACCAGCTGGACCGACCCGCGGACGGGCAGCGCCTATGCCGTGCAGGGCACTGGCCCGGCCAAGGTACTGAGCTGGAACAGCGCCTACTTCGTCAACCGGGTCCTGCACTGGCGCACCACGGAGGCCGATTACTCCACCCACACCTGGTTCGTGAGCGTTATCCACGCCGCCGGGCCCATCCAGGGCCCGCCGCCCAAGCCAGCCGACGGGGGCAATCTCACCCCGGCAGAGCTCAAGAAGTGGCTGGCCGACGGCACGATGCGGGTCGTTGGGCACGGCTACGTCAACGGGCACCACGCCATCGAACTGGAGGCCCATCTGGGCGTCATCACCCAGAAAGTCTGGGTCGATTCGCAGACCTTCCTGCCGGTTCGCGAAATCAGGGAGTTCGGCGGCGGGCTGCACGACGCCCTCATCTTCAACGAGTCCTGGATCCCGCGAACCGCTGCCCTGGTGAATATCGCCAACCATCCCCGGATCCCGGCGGGGTTCACCCAGGTCCCTGCCCCCAAGTAACCAGGGCCGGGCGCGGCCCCGGGAACCGCGCAGGCGCCGCCGCAGCAGCCACGGCAGGCTGCGCGGCGGCGCTGGGGCATTAGCGGGAGGCGGCTCGTTCGGTGGGAGGATGGTGACGTTCCCGGCTGCCGTGCCCCGGGGTGAGGTGACCAGCCCGGGACAGCCGGAGCGGGTCGAAACGCCCGCTGGATTGCCCGGCCACCGGCTCGGTGATCACGCACACGTGGTCGCCGCCCTCGTCGAGCAGCGCGAGCCGGCGGCCCACCAGCCAGTTCGGGCAGTCCGCCAGCACCGGGGCGTCCCCGGCCCCGGGGGTCACCCGGAGCCCGGCGAACTTGTCCACGGTGTCCCCGGTCTGCGTGCCGAACAGTTCGGCCAGCGGCAGTCGGTCATGCTCAGGAAGTGGATGGCCAGGTGGGAGGAGTGCAGCGCCACCCGGTAGGTGTGATTCGCCTTGGACAGCCAGACGCAGTACCGCTGCGGCTCGATGCTCGACTGAGCGTGGAAGCCGACGAGGCAGCCCGGCCCGCTCGCCCGCCTCGGCGGTGGTCACCACGATGAGCGGGTTGTCCAGGGCCAGCATCAGGGTGCCGAAGGCGTTCTCACTCATCGTCGCCTCGCTCGTACCGGAGGAACAGCGTGTCACCGCCGCGCAGCACGTGGCGCAGTGCGAAGCGGGACAGCGGGGCGCCCGGCGGCGCCACCGACACTGGCAGCGGGTCCCCGCCCATCAGCGGGGAGATGGTCAGGCACAGCTCATCGAGCCGCCCGGCGGCGACCAGCTCGCCGAGCCAGGTCGGGCCGCCCTCGCACAGCACCACCCGGTAGCCCAGCGCGGCCAGCCCGGCCACGGCCTGGTCCGGATCGACCCGCTGCGCGCCCGCGATGAGCACGTCGGCCACCTCGTGGGCCCGGGCCAGCCGGCCCGGGTCGGCCGCCTCGCAGGTGATCACCAGCGGCCGGGGCCCGGCGTCCGGCCGGAAGGTACGCGCGGACCAGTCCAGGTCCAGCGACCGGGTCACCACGGCCAGCGCGGGCACGGCCGGCCGCCCGGCGGCCCGGCGGGCCTCGATCCGCTCGGCGGGCAGCCGGACCCGCCCGTAGCCCTCCTGGCGGACGGTCTGCGCGCCGACCAGCACCAGGTCCGCCAGCGTGCGCATCAGCAGGAACAGCTCCGCGTCGGGCGCGGTGGACAGGTCCCCGACCCGGCCGCCGATGGCGGCGGAGCCGTCCAGGCCGCCGACCATGTGCGCCATCACCCAGCCGCCGCCGTCCGGCCGGGTCCGGTCCACCTGCGCGTAGGGCTCCAGCGGGTCAGCCAGCGGCGCCCCCGGCTGCAGTGTCCGCAGCGTGCCAGCCACCGTGCGAGCGTAACCGCCCGGGGGGCATGTCCCCCGGGCGGGGCCCGGCGGCCAGGTAAAGTAGAGGCGTGACCCGACGTACCCGCACCTGCTGGTGGCCGCCGCGCTGAGGCGGCCGCTGTAATCATGTGCGTGACGGCCCGCCTCCGGGCGGGCCGGTTGCTTGTCACCACCCGGTCCCGGCCGGAGGCCTGATCTAAGGAGGCCCCGTGCCATCCCCGGCAGTTCCTTCCCTCATGGCCGCACGGCAGCGCAGCGACGCGCTGGAGGCGGCCATCCGCGCCGACCCGGGCCGGTTCCGGGTGCTCACCGGCGACCGGCCGACCGGGCCGCTGCACGTCGGCCACCTGTTCGGCACCCTGCTCAACCGGGTCCGGCTGCAGGACGTCGGCGTCCAGGTCATGGTGCTCATCGCCGACTACCAGGCGCTCACCGACCGGGACGCGGCCGCCACCCTGCCCGCCGACGTCCTGGGCCTGGTCGCCGACTACCTCGCGGCCGGGCTGGACCCGGACCGGTGCACGATCTTCGCGCACAGCCAGGTGCCGGCGCTGAACCAGCTGCTGCTCCCGTTCCTCAGCCTGGTCACCGTGGCGGAAGTCAGCCGCAACCCCACGGTGAAAGAGGAGTTCGGCGAGACCGGGGGGTCGTCCATGTCCGCGCTGATGTTCAGCTACCCGGTGCACCAGGCGGCGGACATCCTCGCCTGCCGGGCCAACCTGGTCCCGGTCGGCCGGGACCAGCTACCGCACCTGGAGATCACCCGGACCATCGCCCGCCGGTTCAACGAGCGCTACAGTCCCGGCCGGCCGTACTTCCCGCGGCCGGACGCGCTGCTGTCCGCCGCGCCGCTGCTGCTCGGCACCGATGGCCGCAAGATGAGCAAGAGCCGCGGCAATGCGGTCACGCTGGCCGCCACTGAGGACGAGACCGCCCGGCTGATCCGCGGGGCGGTCACCGATGCCGAGCGCGCCGTCAGCTACGAGCCGGACCGCCGCCCGGCCGTGTCCAGCCTGGTGCTGCTGGCCGCGCTGGCCGCCGGCCGCCCGCCCGCGGACGTCGCGGCCGGGATCGGGGACGGCGGCGCGGCCGCGCTGAAGCGGCTGCTCACCGAGGCGCTCAACGAACGGCTGCGGCCGCTCCGGGCCCGCCGCCGGGAACTGGCGGCTGACCCCGGCTACCTGCGCCAGGTGCTGGCGGCCGGGAACGAGCGGGCCGGCCAGGTCGCGGCCCGGACGCTCAGCGAGGTACAGCAGCTGATGCACACGTCCTACTGACCGCCCGCCCGCTCTGCCCGCCCGCTTCGCGCCCGGCCCGCCTGCCCGCCCGCCCGCTCCGCGCGCTGACCGCCCAGCCGCTCCGCGCGCTCGTGATCATGACTTGGCTGTCGTTGTCACGGCACCTATGTCATGATCACGGGCCGGTGCACGCCGGGGCCGTCCCGGGGGCGCAGTCCGCGGGCCGTAAGATGCCGGCTGATGCGGAGGTACCGATGAGCCCACAGATTGCCACCGCCGACGTGGTCGGCCGGGACGCCCTGCTCGACTTCATCCGGCCGCGGCACCAGGTGGTGCTGGTCACCCTCAGGCGGGACGGGTCGCCGCAGCTGTCGCCGGTCACCGCGGGCGTGGACGGCGACGGCCGCCTGGTCGTCGCCACCTACCCGGAACGGGCCAAGACGCACAATGCCCGCCGCGAGCCGCGGGTGGACGCGCTGGTGCTGTCGGACGATTTCGGAGGGCCGTGGGTCCAGGTCAGCGGCACCGCCGAGGTACTTGACCTGCCCGATGCGATGGAGCCGCTGGTGGAGTACTTCCGGTGCATCTCCGGCGAGCACAGCGACTGGGCGGAGTACCGGGCCGCGATGCAGCGCCAGGGAAAGTCGCTGATCCGGGTCACGATCGAGCGCTGGGGTCCCATCGCCACCGGGGGCTTCCCAGCCCGCCTGGCCTGAGCCGCCTGGCCCTGAGCCAGCCAGCCCTGAGCCCAGCCGGCCCTGAGCCAGCTCAGCCGGCCGGGCGGCGCGGCGGCGGTCCCGGTGTCTCTTTCTGCGCCGCCCGCTGCCCAGGCCCGTCTATAAGATCAGCACCACCAGCCCCATGCCGCCGCGCCCGATGCCGAAGGAGTCATCCATGATCCTCATCGTCGTCAAGTGGACCATCAAGCCGGAGCGGAGCAGCAGCTGGCTGGCTGACGTGGCCGAGTTCACCCAGGGCACCCGCGGTGAGCCAGGCAACATCTTCTTTGAGTGGTCGCGGAGCGTGGATAATCCCGACCAGTTCGTGCTGGTCGAGGCGTTCCAGGACGACGCGGCCGCCGCGCACGTGAACTCCGCCCACTTCAAGACGTTCGTCGGCTGGGCGCCGGACGCCGTCGCTGAGACCCCGAAGATCATCAACGTCCAGGGGGTCCCGGGCGAGGGGTGGTCGGAGATGTCCGAGGTGGCTCCCCGCTAGTTCGGGCGGTTGACCCGCTGGCCGCTGCCGGTCAGCCCCCGTCTTCGACCACGATGCCTGCCTGCTCCGCGAGGAGCGGGGCGAGGACAGCGAGCTGGGCGGTGCTGATGATGGCGCCGTTCAGCGACCCGGGCGTGATGATGAGCCCCAGCTCGGCCCCGCGCAGGTCCACGCGCGTGCACGTGACCCGGCTGAAGTCCGTCTCGCGGAGCTGCGAGCCGGGGAAGGCGCAGCGCTGCAGGGTGGCCCCGCCGAAATCGACGCCGCGCAGCAGGCAGTCCTCGAAGCTCACGTCGGTCAGCCTGGCCTCACGGAAGTTCACGCCGTCCAGCTTGCAGCGCCGGAAGGTCACCCGGCGCAGCTGCGCCCCGTGGGCGCTCACCCCGGCGGCCACCGAGCCGAGGATGGCGGCGTCGGACCAGCTGGAATCGGCGAGCTCGGCCGCGGTCAGCCGCACCCCGGACAGCCACACGTCGCTGAACCGGGCCCGGCGCAGCTGGCCGCCGGAGATGGACACCTTGGTGAACGCGCATTCCAGGAACCGGGTGCCGGACGCCTGCGGATCTTCCAGCGCCAGCGCGTCGAAGTGGGCGCACTCGTAGCTCTCCCCGGCGGAGAGCGGTCCCGGGTGGGGGCTCAGCACGCTCGCGTAGGGCAGGTCCTCGAGCTTGTCCGGGGGCACCGCACCACCTTAAGCGGGCACCGCCCCGGTGGCGCCGCCGGGCGTGAGATAGCGGGCCAGGAAGGCCAGCGACGGGGTTCCTGGGCCACGAAGAACGGGGCGCTGTGGCATCCATGGGAGATGTCCACGACAGCCCCCGGCGGCAGCGCCCGGGCCAGCGCGGCCACACCCGGACGGAACGGGTCGTCGATGCCGCCGGCCACCCGGACGGCCACATCCGCCAGCGCCGCCGCGTGCGTGACGACGTCGTTGGCCGTGAAGTCGGCGGCCGAGGCGTACGCCCCCGGGTTGGCCGCGCGGGCCTGCGGGTAGCTGGTCCACACCGCCGGGCCGATCGCGGCGGTGGCCGAGATCAGCCGCGGGTACTTCTCGGCCAGCAGCAAGGCGCCGTAGCCGCCCATCGAGATCCCCAGCGTGCCGATCCGCTGCGGCGGACGGCCCAGGCCCAGCCGCCGGCACAGCGGGATGAACTCGCTGATGATCATGCCCATCGGGTCGTCGCCCCGGTGCGGATGCCAGTAGCCGCCGCCACCGTCGGCCGCCGCGATGGCCATCGGCGGCAGCGGCTGGCCGCCGGCCTTCAGGGCCGCTGCCTGCGGCAGGGTCAGGCTGGTCAGCGCATACCCGTAACTTGACCCGAACGCGTGCAGCGCGACCACCAGCGGCAGGTGGCTTCCCGGGCCGTGCCCGGGCGGCCATGCGATGCCGTAGCCGACCTCGCGCCGCCGGGCCCGGGAGAAGAACCGCCCCGTGATCATTCGGCCCGGCCGCGCGAACGACATCGGCGCGCTGGCGACCGAGCAGGCGCCATCGAGCCGGTCGAGCACCTGCTGGCCGGGCAGGATCCCGCGGGATACGAGTTCCAGGCCGGCGGCGACGGCCCCCGCGGTCACCGCCGCGGCGGGCAGGCCCAGGGTGAGCAGCCGGCGGCGGGTCAGAGCCCGGGCCGGGTCACTCCCGCCCGGGCGACTCCCGCCCGGGCGACTCCCGGGCGGGCCGCCCACGTCTGGGCCGGTTCCCGGATGCTGATCACCGCTCACCGCCGTGTCTCCGGCGTGCGCCAGGCCAGCGCGGCGGCCCGCGCCCGGTGCGCCGCGTGCATGGCGGCCGCCAGGGCGAGCGCCATCCCGGCCAGGGCGGCCACGTCGATGGATCCGGCGCGGAACAAGGTGCCGGGTCCAGGGTCACCGCCGGCCACCCAGCAGGCCGCCCCGGCCAGGAACAGGGCCATGGCGCCAGCCGCCGTGCAGCCGAGACGAGCCTGATAGCGCAGTGCCCGGCCTTCCAGGTCCAGCCGGCGGACCGTGACCACCAGGCCGGCGGCCAGGCAGCAGAGGGCGGCGGGGCTGATCACCATCCAGGCGATCTCGCCGGCCGGGAAGGCGAGCAGCGCGTCCGGGTGAGCCCAGTAGGAGGTGAGGGACAGGGTGGCGGCCCAGCCGAAGGCGGCGGCGCCACCGGGGACGAGGCCCTGCTGTGGCCAGGGATGACCGCCGGTACCCGGCCAGCCGTTCGCGAAATGGCGGGCCCCGGCGCCCAGCACCATCCCGCCCAGCGCCGCCAGGGCCGCGGGCCAGGCCCAGCGCGGTGCGGGACCGCCCGTACGGCCGCCCCAGTGACGCACGGCCGCCCGGCCCAGGGACCAGCAGGCAGGCGCGATGGCCAGCACGGCCAGCACGAGCATGAGCAGCAGGCCTGCGGACATGATGACGACGGCCGCCCGGGTGGCCCGCGCGCCGGGCGGCGCCCACTGCCATCCGGTGATCAGCTGCGACCAGGCCATGGTGCCCAGGGTGAGGAACAGCGTGGCCGCGCCGGCCAGGACCGCCAGGCAGGCCCGGGCCTGGTCGGCGGGGTCGGGCAGCTGGCCGGACAGGCCCGCGCAGCGAAGCCGGGCCAGCAAGGCGTTGAAGGCCAGGTCCGCGGTGCGGCAGCGGCAGCGGGGCCGCTCGGCCAGGTCGGCGATCAGCAGTTCGGTGAACTCCGCGCCGTAGCGTGCCCGCCAGCTCGCCGGGTACCAGCGCAGCAGCCGGGCGGCCCGGTCCTCGGTGGTCACGTCCGGCCCCAGCCCGCGGCCAGGCGGCGCAGCCCTACCTCGGCGACCCGCCGCTGGTCGTGCAGGTGCTCCTGCAGGGCCGCCGCCCCTTCCGCGGTGAGCCGGTAGGGCCGGCGCCGGTCCTCGCTCGGCAGCGGCTCGATCAGGGCCTGTGCCTCCAGCCGGCTCAGCGCCTCGTACAGCGTGCCGGGGGCCAGCCGCACGCCGGAGAAGGTCTCGATGTCCTTGGTCAGCGCGTATCCGTGCTTGGCCCCCCCGGCCAGGCTGGACAGGATCAGCGTGGCCGGGCCGGCGTACCGTCCGAGGGACCCCAGGGATCCGGGAGGCTCGCTCATGCCGGCGAGGCTACTCCGTCCGCCGATGTATCGTCAACCGGAGTAGTCGGCCCGGCTCCGCGGCCGCCGCAGGCCGCGACGTACCCTGGCGCCAGCACGGGACGGTGAGGTACGGGGGTACCGCGCGGGGGCGCCAGCTGCGCGGACCCGGCATCACCCGGCCCGGCTGACGGAGGGCGGGGGAATACGCATGGGCAAGGTTTCGCCGGGCGTCCTGTCGGAACCGCACGAGGTGCTGACGTCGGAGGAGTGGCGTCAGCTGGGTCGTAAGCGGCGCAAGTTCGTGCCCCGGTCCAGTCACGCCGAGTGGGCACCGCCGCCAGGCCGGCCGGACCCGGTGGGCGATCCTCGAAGAACAGGCCAAGGAGCGGGTGCCGGACCTGGTGCCGATCCGGCACGGCCGGATGGCCGCCTCGCCCTTCGCGTATTTCCGCGGTGCGGCCGCGCCGATGGCCTGGGACCTCGGCCACCTGCCCGCTACCGACATCCGGGTGCAGTGCTGTGGCGACGCGCACCTGCTCAACTTCGGCATGTACGGCTCGCAGGACCGCCGACTGGTATTCGACGTGAACGACTTCGACGAGACCCTGCCGGGCCCGTTCGAATGGGACGTCAAGCGGCTGGCCGCGAGCGTAGCCGTGGCCGCACGGGACAACGGCTTCGATTCCCGGGCCGAGCGCACCGCGGCCCGGCGTTGCGCGCATGTGTACCGCACCGAGATGGCGAACTTCGCCCAGATGCGGTTCCTCGACGTGTGGTATTCACGGATCGACGTCGATCAGGTGCGCCAGTTGTTCGATGCGGTCCAGTCCCGCAAGGCCGTCCGGCGGCGCGATAAGGACGTGCGCAAGGCCTACCGGCATACGAGCGTGCAGGCCGTGGACAAGCTCTGCCACCTGGTCGACGGGCAGTACCGCATCAAGCCGACGCCGCCGGTAGTAGTCCGCTTCGGCATCGAGCAGCGAGCCGACCATCATCGATGAGCTGCGCGACGCGGTCGACGCGGTACCGGGAAACGCTGCAGGCGGACCGCCGCGAGGTGCTGCGCCACTACTACTTCGGCGATTTCGCCCGGAAGGTGGTCGGTGTCGGCTCGGTCGGTACCGAGGCGTTCATCCTTCTGCTGCTCGGCGACCGGCCCGACGAGCCGCTGTTCCTGCAGCTCAAGGAGGCGCAGGAATCGGTGCTGGCCCCGTTCGCCGGGCCGAGCGAGTACAAGCACCAAGGCGAGCGGGTGGTCCGGGGGCGAGCGGCTGATGCAGGCCGCCGCCGATCCGTTCCTGGGCTGGACCAGCGGACTGCAGGTGGACGGCGCGGAGGCCAAGGAGTACTACGTCCGGCAACTCCGCGACATGAAGGGCGCGATGAACGTCCCGGCCATGGACCCGCCGCAGCTGACCTACTACGCCGGGCTGTGCGGCTGGGCGCTGGCCCGGGCGCACGCCCGGACCGGCCGCGCCCCGATGATCTCCGGTTACCTGGGCTCCAGCGACCGCTTCGACCGGGCCATCGAGGAGTTCGCGAGTGGCCTACGCGGAGCAGAACGAGCTTGACTACCAGCGGCTGCTCAACGCGATCGAGGCGCGGCGGCTGCCCGCGATCGAGGGCCTGTAGCCGGGTCCGGCGATCGAGGGCCTACAGCCCGGGCCCGGCGGCCGGGGGCCTGCCGGGCGGGCCCACGGGGCCAGGCCCGCCCGGCAGGTGACTCCGCTCAGCCCGGCATGGCCCCGGGCGTGCGGGAGGGCGCGCCGCTGCGGCCGGACATGTGCGTGCAGTGGTGGGCCGTGCCCTTAGCCGGGGACGGCGTGGCCTTGCTCGCGGATGTGACGGCCGAATGTGTGGCCACCGACTGGCTGGCCGTGCCGGTGGAGGCGCTGGCCATGGTCAGGCCCCAGGCCATAGTGGCACCGAGCGCGGCCGCGGCCACGGCGGTACCCATGAGTGGTCGGCTGATTCGCACCTGTTACTCCCTGGTGATCGACTGGCCCGGGCAACCCTGCCCCGGCCATGGGCCGGGATGGCCCATCACAGTCCAGGAGGCCACCGGAAACTGCGTGATCCATCCGGCCCGCCTCTCAGCGCGCGCTGAGCAGCGCGGGCCCGGGGCTCACCCGGGTGGCGGCGTGCCCTCCCAGATGGCACGGACGGCGCCGATGGTGTCGGCCTCGGCGGCTGGCTTGTCGGGGCGGTGCCGGAGGACCCGGGCGAACCGCAGCGCCACGCCGCCCGGGTAACGCGGGCTCGCCTGCACCCCGTCGAAGGCGATCTCAACCACCAGTTCCGGCCGGACCCGGAGCACGCCGTAGGCGTCCCGCCGGTCACCGCCCGGGCGGGCCGAGGCCGGCTCGGCCAGTTCCAGCAGCCGCTCGGTCTGCCAGCCGAGCATCTGGTCGGTGAGCCCCTTGAACGTCTTGCCCAGCATGACGAAACCTCCGGTCTCCGGATCCCGGGCGCCCAGGTGCAGGTTGGACAGCCAGCCGCGGCGGCGGCCGTGCCCCCACTCGGCGGCCAGCACCACCAGGTCCAGGGTGTGCCGCGGCTTCACCTTGATCCAGTCACTGCCGCGCCGGCCCGCCGCGTACGGCGCATCCAGGGACTTGACCACTACTCCCTCATGCCCGCGGGCCACGGCATCGGCGAAGAACCCCTCCGCTTCGGCGGGGTCCGCGGTCACCAGCCGCGGCACGCGCAGTTCCGCGGGCAGCAGCGCGGCCAGCAGGTCCTGCCGCCCGGCCGCGGGCTCGTCGACCAGGTCGCGGCCGTCGGCGTGCAGCAAGTCGAAGAAGAACGGGGTGAGCGGGGTGTCGCGGCCCAGGCGGTCCGGGACGCCCTGGGTGCCGGCCCGGCTGGCGGTCACCTGGAACGGCCTGGCCCGCCCGTCCGCGCCGAGCGCGATGGCCTCACCGTCCAGCACCAGGGCCTGGGCGGGGCTGCGCAGCACCGCGCTGGTAATCTCGGGCAGCCGGGCGGTGATGTCGTCCAGGCTGCGGGTGAAGACGCGCACCTCTGGGCCGTTCCGGTGCACCTGGATGCGGATGCCGTCGATCTTCCACTCGACGGCCGCCGGGGACACCCGCTCGAAGGCGGCAGCCACCGTGGGCGCGGAAGCGGCCAGCATGGGCCGCAGCGGGCGGCCCAATTCCAGGCGGAACGCCCCCAGCGCGGCCGATGCCGCAGCGGCACCGGCGTTTGCCGTCGTGCGGCCGGCCGTTCCGGGCCCCGCTTCCCCGGGCCCCGCCTTCCCCGGGCCCGCCCTCCCCGGCCTGGGGCGGGGCCGCCGCCGCCCGGGCGGTGGCAGACAGCGCCGCCTCGGCCACCGCGGGCAGCGAGCCGCCGAGCATCAGCGCCCGGCGGACCTCGTCGGCATTCACCCCGGCCGCCCGGGCCACTGCCTCGGTCATCACGCCTTCGAGCGCGCCCTGGTGCATTTCCCCGGTCAGCAGCCGCCCCAGGAACGAGCGCTCCGCCGGGGTGGCGCGGGCGAACAGGTCCGCGAGCAGCCGCCGCCGCTCCGCTTGCGTGCCCGGCCCGGTGACTGCCCCGATGACGGCGAACACGTCGTCGAGGCCGCCCAGGGTCAGCGCCCGCCCGCGCCCGGAGCTGGCCTCCGCGCTGTCCGGGCCGGATGCGGGCACGGCGGGCCGGATCAGGTCGCTGAGGGCCGCGTATCCCACCCCGATCTGCCGCTGGCGCAGTTCGCCGGACAGGAAGGCCACCGCCAGGCCGATTTCCCCCGGCTCGGCACGGCGCAGCAGGCCGGCCAGCTCATCGATCTTGGCCCGGCGGCCGGGCGCCCCGGCCACCGCCTCTGACGTGCGGACCAGCTCGCTCAGTAGCACACCGGCATTCTGCCCGACCGCTGCGACACTCCAGGGATGCGCATCTAATAGCCAGACTTGTTACCTAATGCCGCTTGACCGTCCTTGCTACCAGGCGGTAACTTCCTCAGATCGCGGCGCTGTGGCCTACGTCACCGCGGCGGCCGCGACCCGGTAATGGCGCCGGCTACACCCCCCAGAGCGGCCGGCGCCATGAACCACCAGCACCATGGACCCCCCCAGTGCCAGGAGCCGTGATGACCTCCACCGACAGCTCGCCCGCCGATTCTCCGGGGAACCCTCCGCAGGGACGTGTCCGCTGGCGGCGTTTCGCCGTCCTGTTCCTTCCCGCCATGGCCGCCGCCGCCGCCCTGGTCGTGCTGACGACCGAGGGCGTGCTGGCCGCCTCCATCTCCGTGTCCGGCACCGCCTTCGAGGTCAGCTCCAGCCAGCTGAAGGGCACCGGCTTCGAGCAGTTCGGCGGGGCGGTGACGGACAGCAAGGGCGGCCAGCACCCGGTCGCCATCTCGGCCATCAAGTCCGCCTCGCTGGCCAACCTGTGCCAGAGCGTCAGCGTCGGCCCGGTGACGCTCCGGATCACGGCCGGCGGTGGCAGCCAGCCGGCCACGGCGGACAACCTCATCGTGGACGCGGACAGCCTGTCCGGCGATGCCACGTTCAACAACATCACCATCGGCCAGGATGCCGGGACGCTCAATGAGGTCCCGGGCGTGGCCGGGCCCGCGGGCACCTTCGGCCAGCAGGCTGACTCGGTTACCATCAACAACCTCAGGCAGAACACCTGGCTGACCACGGCGGGCACGTTCACCCTGCCCGGCTTCAACCTCAGCTTCGGAAGCGCCTGCTACTAGTGGATACCACTGCCGACGGCGAGGACCCCACCGGGGCAATCCCGGTGGGGCCCGGCCCCCGTGACCGCACGGCGACCCGGCCGCCGCAGGCCAGCACCTGGTCCCGGTTCCGCGCCTGGCGGCGCAGCCGCCCGTTCTGGGGCGGCCTGCTCCTCGTGCTGGCCGGCCTGGAGTTGCTGGCCATCCCGCTGCTGTCCGTGGTGGCCCACGGCTCGGTCAAGGTCGTCATCTACATCGGCATCGGCGGCGTGTTCGGCGTGCTGATCGGTGGCCTGCTGGTCGCCTGCGGACTGCTGATCTGGTTCCACCCGGTGCAGCGGGTGTTCTACGCCATCGCCGGGGTGCTGCTGGCGGTCGCCTCCTTCGTGGCGACGAACCTGGGCGGCTTCTTCCTCGGCATGCTGCTCGGCGTCACCGGGGCCTCGCTCAGCTTCGGCTGGACGCCCGGGCCAGGCCAGCCCGCCGGGCAGCACCGCCCGCGCGGGACCCGCGCCAAGGCTCCATCGGGCAGCCTGGGCCTCCTGCTCCGGGACCGGGGCCGGCCAGCGGCCGGGGCGGCCGGGGCCGCCGGTGAGCCGGCTGCCCCGGGTGGCGCTGAGCCGCCCGGCCGGGCCGGGCCGCAGGACAGCGCCGCCGGCCGGGCCGACCGGGTGCTCCGGGAGGCCACCAATCCTCCGGGCGGGGCAAGGGAGGCCGATAGCGACGCTGGGAGGGTGATGTGAGCCGGAGGCTCGCGTTCGCCGTCATGCCGCTCGCCCTGCTCGGCCTCGTCGGCCTGATGCTGCCGGGCCGCGCGGCCGCGGCCCCGGTGCGGCCGGCCAGGTCGGCCCAGGCCGACTGCATCATCCCGGTGCCAATCCTCTGCCCGTCGCCGAGCCCGACGCCCACGCCTAGCGGCAGCGGGACGCCGACGCCCACCCCGGCGCCCTCGGCCTCGGCGTCGGCCGATCCTGCGCCGTCCCCCGGCGGGTCGGGGAGCGCCAGCGCGTCACCCTCGCCGTCGGGGTCGCCGTCTGGCACAGCGTCCGCGTCGCCCAGTCCCAGCCCGTCGGGTTCCGGGAAGAAGGCGTCGTCGGTCAAGGCGGCGTCGTCCCCCGGGCTGATGGTCAGCGAGGCGCAGTTCGTCCTGTCCACCGGCTCGGCGCTGCTGCTGGGGGCGTCTTACGACGGGGTAGCGCAGGTGCCCACCGCAAACGGCACCGCCGTGACGATGATGAAGTTCACCATGAACTCGCTCACTCTGGACGGAGCCCCCACGCTAACGGTCACCCAGGGCGGCCATTCCGCGGTGACCAGCGGGTCATCCATGCAGTTCACCGGGAGCGTGGTGCTCTACGCCACCCAGCTGTCCGGCGACCTGCTGGGCATCCCGATCACGCTCACCCCGAGCAGCCCGCTCGCCACCATCCTGCAGCTGCTGAACTCGGTGACGCCGCTGGTGCCGCTCAAGCTCACCAACGTGACCACCGCGCAGCCGTACATCTCCTCGAACTCGCTGCAGATCCCCGGTCTGTCCGTCAGCACCGCCAGCTGACGGCCGGGTTCCGGGGGGTCGCCCCCGGGCTGGCACAGCGGATGACCAGAGGCTGCTTAGGCCTACTGGTCACCCGCTCCGCCACGGCCGTTCAGGGGGTCCTGACCTGGCCGTTGACGTCCGCCTGCGCGGTCTCGCCGAGGTCCGGGCTCGGCCTGCGGCTGACCCGGCGCCGGCATCGGCGTGGGGGCCGGGATGATCGGCTCGGCGGCCGCGGCCTTGCGCTGCATGCGCAGCACGGCGGCAGCGGCGCCCCCGGCGGCGAGCAGCGCCATCCCGCCCACGACAACCGGCCAGCGGCGACGCCGGCTGGCCTGCGGCGGCTGCATCCGGCGCGCCGTCGCAATCATCATGGTCGACACCTTGGGTGCCAGCCGTTCCTGGACGGCCACCCCCGTCCGCTCGACACGGGGCGCGGCCCATACCCGGGCCCCGTACACGCCCCGGCCGACGGTCAGCTGGGCGCTCCTGGCCAGTGGCGTGAACTGCGTGGTGGCCTGGGTGGTAGCCATGCGCGCGCGGTCGGCGGCCAGCCGGGCGCCGGCCTTGGCCTGCATGGCGCCGGCCTTGGCCTGCATGGCGCTGGCCTTGGCCCGGGACTTCGCGTCCTGGGCTGCCGTTCTCGAAAACACTATTTACCTCCCCGAGTAGCTCCCGCCCCACTGCGTTCCCCTGCTGGCAACGCTCAACCCTGGGTTCCCCTTGCGGTCGTGCTCAATCCTGTTCTGTCACGATTCGCCGCGTCCCCGCGCGCCCCGTAAAGTACGAGGGATGCCGAGGCGGCATAAGGCCGCCGGCCGGAACGGCTCACGCCCAGCCGGGGCGTGCGAGGATTTCACTCATGACAAACACGCTGACCGCGACGCTGCGGACGAATCAGGGGACGATCGTGGTCCGGCTCTTCCCGGATCACGCGCCTAAGACCGTCCGGAACTTCGTCGAGCTTGCGGAGGGCACCCGCGACTGGACCGACCCGCGGACCAGGAAGCCCAGCCGGGAGAGCCTGTACAACGGGACGATCTTCCACCGGGTCATCCCGGATTTCATGATCCAGGGCGGGGACCCGCTCGGCACCGGGACCGGCGGCCCCGGCTACCAGTTCGGCGACGAGATCCACCCGGACCTCTCCTTCAACCGGCCGTACCTGCTGGCCATGGCGAACGCCGGGCCCGGCACGAACGGCTCCCAGTTCTTCATCACCACCGCGGCCACCCCCTGGCTGAACGGGAAGCACACCATCTTCGGCGAGGTCGTCCAGGGTGCCGACGTGGTGGACGCGATCACCCACGTGGAGCGGGACCGCCGGGACCGGCCCGCCAAGGACGTGGTGCTCGAGTCCGTCGAGATCTCCGGCACGGGGGACGCGCCGGGATCCGCCGGCTAGGCGTGACGAGCTAGCCCGTGGACGAAGCTCCAGCGCCGGGCGCCGAGGCACCCGCACCGGTTCCGACCTGCTACCGGCACCCGGGCCGGGAGACCTACCTGTCCTGTACCCGGTGCGGGCGCCCGGCCTGCCCGGACTGCCTGCGGTCCGCGCCGGTCGGCCAGCAGTGCGTGGAATGCATCCACGAGGGGAACCAGGGCGTGCGCCGCGCGTCGGGTGTCTTCGGCGGCGCGGCCGTCTCCAGCGCCGCCGTGACCTGGGTCATCGTCGGGCTGAACGTCCTTTTCTACCTGATCGAGCTGGGCTACCCGCAGCTCGCGTACGACTGGGCCATGATCGGCAAGTTCGGGCCGCACCTGGGCGTGGCTGACGGCCAGTGGTACCGGCTGATCACCAGCGCCTTCCTGCCGCCGACCGGGTCCAGCGGACTGATGGACATCGCCTTCAACATGTGGGCGCTGATCATCGTCGGGCCGGCCCTGGAACGCCTGCTTGGGCATCTGCGCTTCGTGGCCGTCTACCTGCTCAGCGCGCTGGGCGGATCGGTGTTCTTCTACCTCGTCGCGCCGCCGACCGAGGCCGCGCTGGGCGCCTCCGGCGCCATCTTCGGCCTGTTCGGCGCGTGGTTCGTGGTGTCCAGGCGGCTCCGCGTGGACACCAGGGCCATCGTCTTCCTGATCGTGCTGAACCTCGCGTTCAGTTTCGCGTTCCGGTCATCGATCGCCTGGCAGGCCCACATCGGCGGGCTCATCGTCGGCAGCCTCATCACCGCCGCCTACGCGTACGCGCCACGGAATCATCGGGCGCTGGTCCAAGGGGGCGCCACGATAGTGATCCTGGCCGTCCTGGTCATCGCGGTCCTGATGCGGAATGCCGCGCTGGCTCACCAGGTCCTGGGCTGATCCAGACTCATCTCAGCCTGAATGCGCGGGGGTTCCGGGGGGTCGCCCCCCCGGGGGTCAACACAGCTCAGCGCCACTTGGTGGAGAGGATCACGCCGCCGATGATGAAGGCGAAGCCAACCACCAGATTCCAGTCGCCGAACGCGCTGACCGGCAGGCTGCCCTGCGTCACGTAGAACAGCGCGATCCAGGCCAGGCCGATGATCAGGCAGGCCAGCATGGCGGGCACCAGCCAGCGTGGGCTGACCTTCTTGGACGCGGATCGCCGGGGCGGTGGCGTGTAGACCGCCTTCGACCTGACGCGGGACTTCGGCACGGTCGTCTCCTGGTCACTAGCTCAGCCCGAGTCTAGCGCTGGCTGGCGAGGCGGGGCGCGCCGAAGGCGTGTCCCCTCCGAGCCAGCCAATCGCGGGGGGCCCGGGGGGTCGTCCCCCCGGGCCAGCACCGCGCCAGACTCGGGCGTTGCGACAGCAGTCAGCTCACGGTGTGGGCGTCGCGGTCGGTGGGGGGGTCGTTGCCGACAGCGTCGGCGTCGGCGTGGCCGAAGCGGTTGGCGTGGGAGGTGACGTCGTCGGCTGGGTCTGCGCCGCCACGAAGATGGTCACCGTAGTGCCCTGCGGCGCTGTCTGGTTGGCCCCCGGGTTCTGGTTGAACACGGTTCCCGGTGTGGTGCCGGCTGGCCCGGCCGCGGTCACTACCGAGACCTTGAATCCGGAGTTCTGCAGCACGGTCTGGGCGGTGGCCTGCGGGTCCCCGATGACGCTGGGCACGTTGGTGCCGCCGCCGGACACGTAGATCGTGACGTTGGCGCCCGGCCCGAGCGGCGTGTTCGGCGCCGGGTTCTGCCGGATCACCTGGCCGGCTTTCACGGTCGACGTGGGGTCCGTCTTCTCAGACACGTTGAAGCCCAGGTTCTGCAACTGGCTCTGCGCGGCAGCCGCTTGCTCGCCGACCACGTTGGGCATGTTGTGCTTCTTTGGCCCGGCCGACACATCCAGGGTCACCGTGCTGCCGGCGTTCACCTTCGTGCCGAACTGGGGATTGGAGCTGATGACGGTCCCCGTCTTCACCGTGGCGGAAGAGACCTTCACCACATTGGCCTTGAGCCCGGCCCTCGTGAGGGCCGCCACCGCCTGCTGCTGCGACTGGCCAACCACGGACGGCACCCCGACGGTCTTGCCGCCGTTGCCGTGCAGGGCCAGGAAGGCGACCAGGATGACCAGCACCGCCGCGATCGCGCCGATGACCCACCACAGGGCCCGGCGGTTACGCCGCCCGCCCCCGTAGCCGTCGCCCTGGTCCCCGTACTGGGAGATGGCGCTGGTCGGCCCGGCGCCGGCCATCATCGGTGGCCGGCCCCATCCGCTGCGTGCCGGGAGCGTACATCTCGGTCGGCGGCGGGGCGGCCACCGGGACGCCGGACAGCGCCCGCTGGATGTCGGTGCGCATCTCCGCGGCGGACTGGTAGCGGTCCGCCGGGTCCTTGGCCATCGCCTTGAGCACGATCGAGTCGGCCCACGCCGGGATCTCCGGGTCGATCCGGGACGGCGGGATGGGGTTCTCCCGGACGTGCTGGTAGGCGATCGCCACCGGGGAGTCCCCGGTGAACGGCGGCCGCCCGGTCAGCAGTTCATAGAGCAGGCAGCCGGTCGAGTACAGGTCGCTCCGGGCGTCCACCCGCTCACCGCGGGCCTGCTCCGGGGACAGGTACTGGGCGGTGCCGATCACCTGCGCGGTCTGGGTCATGGTGGCCTGCGCGTCGCTGACCGCCCGGGCGATGCCGAAGTCCATCACCTTGACCTCGGCGGACCGGGTCAGCATGACGTTGCCCGGCTTGATGTCCCGGTGCACGATCCCGTTCCGGTGGCTGTAGTCCAGCGCCCGCAGCACCCCGTCGGTGATCTCCAGCGCCCGTTCCGGCAGCAGCCGCCGGTCGTCCCGGAGCAGTTCGCGCAGGGTCCGGCCGTCCACGTACTCCATCACGATGTACGGCACGTGCGCGGGGCCTTCGGCGTCCTCGCCGGTGTCATACACCGCGACGATGGACGGGTGGTTCAGCGAGGCCGCCGACTGGGCCTCGCGGCGGAACCGGGCCTGGAAGGTCGCATCGCGGGCCAGGTCCTCGCGGAGCGTCTTCACCGCCACGATCCGGTCCAGCCGGATGTCGCGGGCCCGGTATACCTCTGCCATGCCACCCCGGCCGACGACGCCGTCGAGTTCGTAGCGGCCGCCCAGCAGTCGCGGCTGTGTCATATCTCGCACGTCAGTAACCGTTTCGCGTTGTTATGTGCATCAGGCGGTGCGGTGGCTGCTTGCCCAGCCACCGCGGCGGGCGGGGGACCCGGTCGGTTCGCTGCCCGGCGCGTGCCGGGGCGGCGGGAATCATCCCTTCCCCAGGGATTGCAGGTAGGCCTTGATGACCGCCACCGCGATCGGCGCCGAGGCGTCGGCGCCCTGGCCGCCGCCCTTCACTATGACGCCGACCGCGATCTGCGGGTTGTTGGCCGGGGCGAAACAGGTGAAGACCGCGTCATCGAGACCTGAGTTGTTGATCCCGTTCTGGGCCGTCCCGGTCTTCCCGGCGATCACGATCCCCCCGCTGGCCTGCAGGCCCGCGGTGGCGTGCGCGGTCCCGGACGGCGACTGGGTCACGTTGATCATCATGTCCTTGACGTCACCCGCAGCCGTGGCGCTCACCGGGTGGCCGAGCACGGCCGGCGTGGTGCTGGACAGCGGAGTCAGGTCCGGCGCAGTGATCTTGCCCACCAGGTACGGCTTCATCAGCGTCCCGTTATTGGCGATCGCCGCGGCGAACATGGCCTCTTGCAGCGGCGTGACCGTGTCGCTCTCCTGGCCGATCGCCGCGCCGGCCACCTGGGCCGGGTCCGTGTAGAGGGGGAGATTGCTCTCCGCGACGGGGAACGGGATGGTCAGGTTCGGATTGTTCATGCCGAACTGGTTGGCTTCGGCCCGCAGTTTCTGCCCGCCCAGCTTCATGCCCAGGTTGCCGAACACCGTGTTACAGGACACCGTGAACGCGAAGATGAGCGGCACCGTGCCGTTCCCGTTGGGGTTGCTGCCGTCGTTGCACGCCTCGCCGTCGAAGTTGATCAGCGGCTGGCTGACGCCGGGCAGGTGGAGCTGGGTCGGCGCGAACACCCGGGAGTTCTGGGTGTACTTGCCGGTCGAGAAGGCCGTGGAACTCGTCACGATCTTGAAAGACGACCCGGGCGGGAAGGTGACGTTGGTAGCGCGGTTCAGCAGCGGCTGATTCGGGTCCCTCAGCAGCCGGCTGTCGTTGGCGTTCAGCTGTTTACCGTTCAGGCTGGCCAGCAGGTTCGGGTTGAACGACGGGTAGGACGCGAGGGCCAGGATGGCCCCGGTCTGCGGGTCGAGCGCGACGACCCCGCCCTGCTTGCCGCTGGCCTTCAGCTCGTTATAGGCGGCCTGCTGGGCGGCCGAGTTGATGGTGAGCTCGACGGTGGCGCCCTTCTTGGGCTTCCCCGTGATCAGGTCGATGAGGTTGTGCACCTCCAGCGCGGGGTCGGTTCCGGACAGCTGCTTGTCCTCGGCCTGCTCCACGCCGGTCTGGCTGAAGATGGAGTCGAACCCGGTGACCGGCGCGTACAGCGCGCCGAACGGGTAGTGCCGCTGGAACTCCCCGGCGGCCTTGTTCTTCGTCGAGTACGCGATCACCTTCTGGTCGGCGGTGATGATCGAGCCGCGCTGGAACTGGAACTGCGCGTTGAATGTCCGGCCGTTGTGCGGCTCGCTGGCCAGGCTGCTGGCCTCGAACCCCTGCACATAGTTCACGTTCACCAGCAGCGCCACGAACATGACCAGGCAGATCAGCGAGACCCGGCGGAGTGCACGGTTCATCCGGCCCGCACCACCTGGGTCATGCCCTCGTCCTGGATGGGCTGCGGAGCCGGCCGCCGGGCGGTGTCACTGATCCGCATCAGCAGCCCGATCAGCATCCAGCTGGAGATCAGCGAGGAACCGCCCTGGGACAGGAACGGGGTGGTGATGCCGGTCAGCGGGATCAGCCGGGTCACGCCGCCGACGATCACGAACACCTGCAGCGCCACCACGAAGGACAGGCCGCCGGCCAGCAGCTTGGAGAACGGGTCCCGGACCGCGATGGCCGCCCGCAGGCCGCGCTGCACGATCAGCCCGTAAATGATCAGCAGCGCCATCAGCCCGGTCAGGCCCAGTTCCTCGCCGAACGCGGTGACGATGAAGTCGCTCTGCACCAGCGGCGTGATGTACGGCGCCCCCTGCCCCAGCCCGCGGCCCAGGACGCCGCCGTACCCCAGCCCGTACAGGCCCTGCACGAGCTGGAAGGAACTCGGGACGACCGTGTCGATGTAATTGAACGGGTGCAGCCAGATCACGAACCGGTCCCGGACGTGGGCGAACAGTTCCGCGGTGACCACCGAGCCGAACACGAACAGCAGGAACCCGATGATGAGCCACGAGGATCGCTGCGTGGCGACGTACATCATCACCACGAACAGGCCGAAGAACAGGGCCGAGGTGCCGATGTCACTCTCGAAGATCAGCACGATCAGGCTGGCGCCCCAGGCGATCATTACCGGCCCGAGGTCACGGGCCCGGGGCAGGTCAATGCCCAGCACGCGCCGTCCGGCCAGGGCGAGCACATCACGCTTGGCCACCAGGTAGCCAGCGAAGAACACGGCCAGGGCCAGCTTGGCGAACTCCTCCGGCTGGACAGTGAAGCCGCCCAGCCCGACCTGGATCTTGGCGTTGGTGCCGGGCACCTCACTGATGCTGTTCGGCAGCAGGGCGGGCAGGGCCAGCAGCACCAGGCCGATCGCGCCGAGGGTGTAGGTGTACCGCTGCAGCGTGCGCGGCTGGCGGACGAACGCGAGCACGGCCACGAACGCGGCCAGGCCCAGCGCGCTCCACATCACCTGCATCGTGGTGCTGGACGAACTCAGCGTGCTGATCTGGAAGCCCGAGTTGCCGCCGCGGCCCGACTGCTGCAGGCGGTAGATCATCACGATGCCGAGCCCGTTCAGCAGCGCGGCCAGCGGCAGCAGCAGCGGGTCGGCCCACGGGGCCAGCCAGCGCACCGCGGCGTGGGCGGCGAGGACCAGCACCGCGAAGGCGACGGAGTACTCGATCAGCCCGGACGGGAGCTTGCCGCTCAGCCCGAAGCCGACGTTGGCGTACGCCAGGATGACGATGCCCACCACGAACAGCAGCATGAGCAGCTCGGTCCGGCGCCTGCCCTGCGGCAGCGGCGCGCTGGCGGGCGGCGCGTCCCGGCCGGCCGCCGGGCCGGTACCCAGCGGCTGATCGGATGGACTGGTGATGGCACTCACGAAGATCCTCCGCTTCCGGTGGCAGCGCTGGCCGGAGCCGGGCAGTCCGCCGGGATGGCGGGCTTGGGCGGCTTGACCAGCTTGGTCGTGAGCTTCCCCTTGACCTTCACCCTCTCTTTGGTCGGCTTGAGCTTCTCCCACGCGGCCACCGCCTGGTCGGCGTTCTGGCAGCGCTGGTAGTCCTGCTGGATGTTGCCCAGGATGACCTGCGCGCCGTGCAGGCCATTGTTGGAGGTGATGGTCGCCTGCACGCTGCTGGCGTCCATGCTGGGCAGGCCTGATACCGGGATATTGGACCGCTGGGCCACGCTGAACAGGCTCATCCCGGCCACGCTCTGGTTGATGCCGCGGTAGATGACGACCTTGCCGCCGTTCTCCGCCACGTAGTACTGGCTCTGCGTGTACCGCCAGGCCGCGTAGGCGCCGCCGACGATCAGCACGACCAGGACGGCCAGGGCCATCTTGACCAGCGGGAACCGGCGCCGCCGGTGGCTGTGCCCGGAGGCCTCGGCAGGCGGGCGCGGCGCCGGGTCGTCGTGCGCGATCACCGCGACCTGCGGCGCGGTCCGGGTCAGCAGGTGGGCCCGGCCGGCCGGGCTGTCGGTGCGGAACCTGGTGCCGCCGCTGCCGTTGGAGGCGGCGCCGACCATCACCGAGGTGTCGCTGGGCGGCAGCGCCGCGGTCGCGCTGTCCACCACGTCCGCGACGATGCAGGTGATGTTGTCCGGCCCGCCGCCGCGGATGGCCAGCTCGACGAGCTGCAGCACGGCCTCGTCGAGGTTGGCGACCCGGGCCAGGGTCTTGTGCAGGGTCTCCTCGCTGACCACCCCGGACAGCCCGTCCGAGCAGAGCAGGTACCGGTCGCCGAGCCGGGCCTCGCGGAGCGACAGGTCCGGCTCGACGTCGGCCCGGCCGTCCAGGGCGCGCAGCAGCATCGACCGCTGCGGGTGGGTGGCCACGTCGTCCGGGCTGATCCGGCCCTCGTCCACCAGCGTCTGGACCAGGGTGTGATCGTGGGTGATCTGGTGGAACTCGCCGTCGCGGAGCAGGTAGGCGCGGGAGTCCCCGATGTGGACCAGGGCGACCCGGGGCCCGGACCACAGCATCGCGGTCAGCGTCGTGCCCATGCCCTCCAGCACCGGGTCGGCGGCCACCATGTCGTGCAGCGTGTGATTGGCCTCGCCGACCGCCCCGGCCAGCGAGTCGAGCAGGTCCCCGCCCGGCACGTCGTCATCCAGCCGGGCGATCGCGGAGATGGCGGCGGCGCTGGCGACCTCGCCGGCGGCGTGGCCGCCCATGCCGTCGGCGACGGCGAGCAGGCGCGGCCCGGCGTACGCCGCGTCCTCGTTCCCCTCACGGAGCAGGCCGACGTCCGAACGGATCGCGTACCGGAGTGCAAGTGTCATCTGCGCAATTCCAGAACGGTCTTGCCGATGCGGATCGGCACGCCTGTCGGCACCGGGGTCGGCTGGGTCACCTTCTGCCGGTCGAGGTAGGTGCCGTTGGTTGACCCGAGATCCTCGACGATCCACTGACCGTCTTGAGGGAACAGCCGGGCATGTCGGCTCGAAGCGTAGTCATCGTTGAGAACCAGCGTGGCGTCATTCGCCCGACCGATGGTGATTTGCTGCTCGGTCAGGGCCAGGCTGGTCCCGGCCAGCGGCCCGGCCGTCACCAGCAGGCGCTGCGGGTCGCCGCGCCCGGACCGGGCCGGGCGCTGCGGGCGGGCGGCACGGGGGGGCCGGGCCGCCTGGCGTTGCCGCTTCTGCTTGCGGGCCGAGGGCGACTGGCCGAAGAGATCCGTGCGCACCACGCCCACCGCCGTGATCACGAACAGCCAGAGGACCGCCAGGAAGGCGAGCCTGATCAACAGGAGGGTCAGCGTGCTCATCGGCTCATGTGTCCTTGGGTGCCTCGCCGTTGCGGCCTGATAGGGGGTTATCAGTGCTGGTCGTTGTGTCTAGCGGGTGTTGCTCAATAGATACCGTCCCGGCGGAACACCAGGGTGGTGCGTCCGAGGGTTACCTGCGTTCCATCTGCCAGTGTTACCCGGCGCACCGGCTGCCCGTTCACGAACGTCCCGTTCGTCGAGCCCAGGTCGACCAGCACCACCTCGCCGTCCTCCATCCGCAGCTCGGCATGGTGCCGGGACACGCCCGGATCGACCAGGCGCAGGTCACAGTCGGTGCCGCGGCCCAGCATGGTCACCGGGGCGTTCAGCTCATAGGTGCGCTGGCTGCTGCCGTCCGGCCCGGGCTCGGGCCCGGAGACCAGCAGCCGCGGACGGCCGCCGAAGGAACCCGGCGCGCGGGGCAGGTCGCTGGCGGGCCGGCGGATCTCGCCGCCTTCCACCGTGGTGCCCCGGATGACCCCGGACCGGATCCGGAAGGTCCCGGTAGTCAGGTCGGGGACGCCCTCGAAACGCATCCGCACCGGGCCGACAAAGGAGTACCCCTGCTCCCGCGCATGCTCCCGCGCCAGTGTGGCCAATTCCACACCCAGGCTGTCCGCGTAGACCTCCAGCCGGTCGTAGTCGGTCTCGGCGATCTCCACCACGAAATCGTTCGGCACCAGGGTCCGGCCCTGGGCGACGATCGCGGCCCGGTCATCCATCTCGCGCTGAACCGCGCTGGCAACCTCCACTGGCTGCAGCTCCGATTTGAACGCCCGCGCGAAGGCACCCTCGACCATGCCCTCGAGCCTGCGCTCGAAGCGCTGTAGAACTCCCACCCGGGTACCTCCTTCCCCTATCCGCATCCGATGGTATCGGCGGTGAGGGTGCGCTTGCGGACGTGCTAACCTGTCTCACTGCGTAGGGCGGGTGGCGGAACGGCAGACGCGCACGGTTCAGGTCCGTGTGTCCGAAAGGACGTGAGGGTTCAAATCCCTCCTCGCCCACTGGTAGTAAGGACAAAGGTAGCTGGCCCTGGACTGGCTTGTCCGGGCCGGCTGACCTGCAGCTTATGCGGCCCAGCCCCGTTGCGGGCCGTCTTCCCAGGTCAGCGAGTGGACTGTTACCGCGTGGTAATCCTGGTGGGCCCGGCATGAGGGCGGACGTCGCCGTCATCGGGGCGGGCGCGCTCGGGTTGAGCACCGCGCTGCACTGTGCCCTGCTCGGTCGTTCCGTGGTCGTGCTGGACCGTCGGGCGCCCGGCTCGCAGGCGTCAGGCCGCGCCGCCGGATTGTTCAAGTCGGTGCAGGGTGATGAGATCCGCACCAGGCTGGCCCGGCGCAGCATCGAGAAGGCGCGCGGCTTCGCCGCCTGGGCCGGGGTGCCGCTGCCGGTCGCGGAGTCCGGGAGCCTGCTGGTCGCCCGCAGCCCGGGGCACAAGGCGCTGCTGGCCGCCGAGGCCGCGCAGTCCCGCGGCTGGGGGGTCGCGCTGGAGGCGATCAGCCCGGCCGAGGCCGCGCAGCGGGCGGCCGGCTACTACCAGCACGCCGGGGACGAGGACGTGATCTGGTGCCCGGAAGACGTCTACATCGAAGAGCCCGCCGCCCTGACGGGCGCTTACCTGGCCGCCTGCCAGCGGCTCGGCGTGCTGGTGCTGGGCGGGGAGGCGGTCACCGCCGTGCTGACCGCGGGCGGCCGGGTCACCGGGCTGCGCACCGGCCAGCGCGAGGTGGAGGCGGACGTCGTGGTGGACGCGGCCGGCGCCTGGGTCCGCCAGGTCGGCGACCTGGCCGGAGCCCCGGTCGCCGCCGCCCCGGTGCGCCATCAGCTGCTGATCACCGGCCCGGTGCCGCAGATCCTGGCCAGCGCGCCGATCACCCGGATCCTGGACCACGCGGTCTACCTGCGGCCCGCCCGCGGCGGCCTGATGCTGGGCGGCTTCGAGGCCAGCCCGCTGCCGGTGGACCCGCGGGCGCAGCCGCCCGCCTTCGACACCGACGGCGTGCCCCTGGACCTGGGCGTGCTCCGCGCGATGGCCGGGCAGGTCGCGGACCTGGTCCCGGTAGCCGCGCAGGCGCCGGTGGCGGTGCACCGCGGCGGGATGTTCACGATGAGCCCGGACGGCCGCTTCCTGGCCGGCCCGGTGCCTGAAGTTCCAGGCTTCTGGATTATCAGCGGGTGTAACGGGTCGGGCTTCTCCTCCTCCCCGGCCCTCGGCGAGGCCCTCGCGGAGTGGATCACCACTGGCCGCCCGCCGGCGGGCCTGGAGGCACTGGCGCCGTCCCGGTTCGGCCCGCTGCCCGACGACGTCCTCGTCGAGCGCGGCACCTGGCAGTACGCCCACTACTACGACCCGGCCGCCGTGGTCAGCGGCGGGTGATGCGGAGGTCCAGGAAGTGGGTCGCGCAGGAGATGCACGGGTCGTAGTTGCGGATCGCCTGCTCGCACTGCCGGGTCAGTTCCTCATCCGGCAGGCCCAGCCGGGCCTGGACGAACGCGCGCAGGTCGTGCTCGATGCTCAGCTGGTTCTGCGAGGTCGGCGGAACGATGCGGGCGTCCAGGATGGTCCCGTCCGCGGCCAGTTCGTACCGGTGGTAGAGGATCCCGCGGGGCGCCTCGGTCACCCCGTAGCCGGTGCCGGCCGCCGGCGGCACCTCGACGGCGGGCACGGGCGCGCCGTCCCATCCGGCGATCAGCCGCAGCGCCTCGTCGCACGCGTAGGTGAGTT
The DNA here is from genome assembly GCA_963767385.1 of uncultured Actinomycetes bacterium. Lineage (GTDB taxonomy): Bacteria > Actinomycetota > Actinomycetes > Streptosporangiales > Streptosporangiaceae > RYN-230. Next base: position 210,921 of record CAVYEA010000026.1, read on the forward strand.
CCACGGCGCGGACCACGATGGAGGTGAACGGGTTGCGGCACTCGGCGCCGAGCCCGGCCGCGGCGGCGGCCTCCCGGGCCAGCGGGGACAGCGCGGCTGAGTTCAGGCAGTACCGGGCCAGCGGGCCGGTCACGAACGGGTCGGTGCCGTGCAGCCGGGCGTGCAGCGCGTTCGACCGGGCCGCGTGCTCCTCGACGACGTGCTCCTCATACGCCGCGGCCGGGAAGCTCAGCCCGCCGGTGCTGATGACGGTGCCCGCCTCCAGCGGGTACCCGCTGGCCGGCCGCAGCGCCAGGTACTCGCAGTCCTGCTCGAAGTCCGGGAACTCGAACCCGGCCACGAGCTGGACGGTGGCCAGCGCGTCGTCCCGGGCCCGGGTCAGCGTCTCCGCGAGCGCGGCCAGCTCGTCCGCCGCGGGCAGCCGGTAGAACCCGCCGACCCGCACGTTGACCGGGTGCACCGCGCGGCCGCCGACCACGGTCATGATCGCGTTTCCGGCCTTCTTCAGCCGCAGCCCGAGCTCGACCACCTCCCGGTGGTCGCGGGCCATGGCGATGGCGCTCTCGTAGCCCAGGAAGTCCGGGGCGTGCAGCAGGAAAATGTGCAGCGCGTGGCTCTCGATCCACTCGCCGCAGTACAGCAGCCGGCGCAGCCGCTGCAGCGGCTCCGGGACGGTCACCCCGCAGGCGTCCTCGAGGGCCGGGCACGCGCTCATCTGGTAGGCGACCGGGCAGATGCCGCAGATCCGGGCGGTGATGTCCGGCGGCTCGGTCCAGGCCCGGCCGCGCAGCAGTGCCTCGAAGAACCGCGGCGGCTCGAAGATCTCCAGCCGCACGCCGGTGACCTGGCCCGCCTCGACGTCCACGGACATGGCCGCCTCGCCCTCGACCCGGGCCAGCATGCCCACATGCAGATGGCGGTCGTGCGTCACGGCCCCGTCTCCTCCTGCTGCAGGCTCTCCGCCTGGAACGCCGGCGCGGCGGCGTTGAACGTGCGGAACACCCGGCTCACGTCCCGGTGGGGCATGCCCAGGAAGGCCAGCCGGTCGGCCAGGCCGGCGGTGTTCGGGTTGTCCTGCGGGCCGAAGCAGCCGTAGCAGCCGCGGTGCACCGACGGGCACAGCGCGCCGCAGCCCGCGTGGGTGACCGGGCCCAGGCACGGCGTGCCGTGCGCGACCGCGACGCAGACCAGGCCGCGCCGCTTGCACTCGGCGCACACGCTGCCCGCCGGGATGCGCGGCTTCCGGTCGTGGGTGAACGCGTTCAGCACCTCCAGCAGCTGGCCCTTGTCGATGGGGCAGCCCCGCAGCTCGTAGTCAACCGGGACGTGCTCCGCGATCGCCGTCGAACCGGTCCAGCGTGGCCACGTATTCCGGGTGGGCATAGACAGCTGAACGAAAATCAGCCACGTCGCCGAAATTCCGCAGGGCCTGGATTCCCCCGCTGGTGGCACACGCGCCGATGGTGATCAGCTTGCGCGAGGACAGCCGCACCTCATGGATCCGTTCAGCATCGTGGGGTGTCGTGATCGACCCCTCCACCAGCGAGAGGTCGTACGGGCCGGCCACCACGGCGCGGGTTGCCTCCGGGAAGTAGGCGATCTCGATCTGCCCGGCCAGGGTGAGCAGCTCGTCCTCGCAGTTCAGCACGGTGAGCTGGCAGCCGTCGCAGGAGGCGAACTTCCACACGGCGAGAGTGGGGCGCGGCGCCGGCATCTCACACCTCCCGGGCGGTCAGCAGCCCGTCCAGCTGGTCGTAGCCGAACACCGGGCCATCGGTGCAGATGAAGAACTCGCGGAGCTGGCAGTGCCCGCACAGGCCGATGCCGCAGGCCATGTTGCGTTCCATCGACAGCCGGATCCGGTCTCGCCGGCAGCCCTTCGTCGCGCAGCGCGGCCGCCACGAACCGCATCATCACCTCGGGCCCGCAGACCAGCGCCAGGGTGCGCGCCGGGTCGAGCCGGGCGTCCCGGGATCAGCGCGGTGACCAGGCCGACCCGGCCAGGCCCAGCCCGGCGCGCCCCGGTCCACCGTGACGTCCACCTCGATGCCCCGGTCAGGCCCAGTCGGCCAGCTCGTCGGGGTACAGCCGCTCGGCCGGGGTGCGGGCGCCGTACAGCAGGGTGACCCGGCCGTAGCCGTCCCGGTTGGCCAGCACCTCGAGGAGCGACCGAGCGCAGCGGCGCCAGGCCGATGCCGCCCGCGACGATGACCAGGTCGCCGCCCGCGCCGTCGGCGACGTTCCAGCCGGTGCCGTACGGGCCGCGCACGGTCAGCACGTCCCCGTCCGCGGCGCGGGCCAGCGAATGGCTGACCCCGCCGACGTCGCGGATGGTCTGCACCAGCGGGCCGCCCGCCGGGTCGCCGCTGATCGAGATCGGCACCTCGCCCGCGCCGAACGTGCCGATCATGGTGAACTGCCCGGGCGCGAAGCCCAGCGGGACGCCGTCGGCGGGTTCCAGGGTCAGGGTGACCGTATCCGGGGTGTCCGGGTGGTTCGAGACGACCCGGAACGGCCGCGGGATCATCGGCGGCCCCGCCCGCGGCCGGGATGCGGCCGGGCGCGCCTGGATGGCCGTGTCCGGGGTCATGGGCGGCCGTACAGGTCGAGCAGGCGCACCCGGGTCGGCCTGCAGCCGGTGGGACATGACCTGCGCGACCCGCTGCACCAGGTCATAACCGAGCCGCGGGTCGGCGTCGCACTTGCCGCGCAGGCAGGCCGAGTCCATCGAGACCACGCTGGTCGGCTCGACCGCCCGGGCGTCCCAGAACCACCGGTGCGGCGGGATCAGCCACGGCCAGTCCAGCACCTCGCCCTCGCCGGCCGAGTCGAGCACGTGCGCGCCGCTGCCCGGGCTGTACAGCTCCAGCGCGACCCGGCCATGCATGATCACGTAGAAGTGCTCCGCCGTGCCGCCCTCGCGGAACAGGTAGCCGCCCGCCCGGACATGCTCGTTGCGCGCGCAGCCCGCCAGCTCGCGCACCGACTCGCCGTCCAGGCCCGCGAAGAACGGATGGCTGGCCAGGTACTCCGCGATGGACCGCGTCTTCATGGCTCCCCCTCCCCAGCCTGCGCATTTTCCCCGTGAGTGTCCCGGGGTGCCGCCCCCCGGGCTCACGCAGCGCGGCCGCCTCTTTGGTGATGTCGATCGCGGCGGGGCACCAGGTGATGCAGCGGCCGCACCCCACGCAGCCGGACGATGCCGAACTGGTCGATCCACGCGGCCAGCTTGTGCGTCATCCACTGCCGGTACCGGGACTTCGTCGAGCCTCGCACGCTGCCGCCGCTCAGGTGGGAGAACTCACTGGTGAAACAGGAATCCCAGACCCGGTGCCGCTCGGTGTGCTCGCCGGTGAGGTCCGTGATGTCCTCGGTGGAGGTGCAGAAGCAGGTGGGGCAGACCAGCGTGCAGTTGGTGCAGGACAGGCAGCGGGAGGCCACGTCGTCCCAGCGCGGGTGCTCCGCGTTGTCGTAGAGCAGGTCGCGGATGCCGCTGGTGTCCAGTTCGCGGCCCATCCGGGCGGCGGAGTCGCGCACCACCCCGGCCGCCGCGCCGAGGTCCTCGCCGTCCGCGGGCGCGACGGGAAGCTGGCCGAGCAGGTCGCCGCCGCGCTCGCTGCCCGCCGTGACCACGAAGCGGTGCCCGCCCGGCCCGCCGGTGAGCTCGGTGAGGGACAGGTCGTAGCCGGAGGTCCGGCGCGGGCCCGGTGCCCATCGACACGCAGAAGCAGGTCCCGCCCGGGTTGCCGCAGGCGACCGCGATGATGAAGGTGTCCTGGCGGCGTGCCGCATAGGCGGCGTCCGCCGCCGCCGCGGCCCAGCAGTACCTGGTCGTGGATGCCGAGGGCGTGCAGGTCGCACGAGCGCACCCCGAGGAGGGCGTAACGCGGCGGCGCGGCGGGCGGGGCTGTGCTGGAGGCCCGGTGGCGGTGCGCTCCCCGGACCAGAGCAGCTCGCGCGGCGGGAACAGGATCGACTTCCAGGACTGCGCGGAGGCCGCGAAGCCGAACAGGGCCGGGTCGTCGCTGTGCTGCAGCCGGTAGTGCGCGGCGTCCTGCTCGTCGGTCCAGCCGCCCGGCAGGTCGGCGACGCGGTGAGCTGGCCGAGCATGATGGCGCCGTCCCGGACCGTGGGACCGATGATCGTGTAGCCGAGCCCGGCCAGCGCGTCCAGGAGTGCTTGCAGGTCCCCGGTGCACGGCAGCAGCGACCGGGTCAGGCTGGGGAGGACGCGCGCCGGGGTGGCTCCGTGTCGCCGCCCATCGTTCCACCTCCCGGCTCCGCCACTGTTTTCGAGTCTAGCGGCCCCAGCGGGAAGCGATGACCAGAGTCCAGGTCCCGGTCAGGGCACGACGATCACCGGGCAGTGCGCGTGCCGGGCCAGCCAGCCGGGTACCGATCCGGTGACATGGTGCCACATGCTGCTCGGCGCCCCGATGACCAGGGCGTCCGCGCTGAACTCGTCGGCCGCGGCGGCCAGTTCCCGGGCCGGGCTGCCCTGCCGGGTGAGGATCCGGATCGTCCAGGCCGGCCCGGTCGAAGACCTCATCGAGTTCGGCCAGCAGCCAGCGCTGGGTCTCCGCGCTGTCCCGCAGCGCCGCGATGACCTGGCCGGTCAGCGGCTCGCAGAAGATCCCCGGGCTGGTCACGTAGGCGACGAGCAGGCGCGGCCCGAGCCGGCGCGACATGCCCGCGGCGTAGGCCAGCGCGTGGCGGCTCGGCTCGGAGCCGTCGTAGCCCACCAGCACGGGGTGGTCGGCCTGGATGACCTGGGAGGCGGCCTCTTCCCACCGCTCCCAGTCATCGGGACGCTCTGTAGGGGGATGCTCCGTACCGGGCCGCTCCGTGATCGGGCCGCCCGGTATCGGGCCGCCCGGCATCGCCGTCCGGCGGCCCGGTCATGGGCGGCCCGGCGAACGCGGCCAGCGCCGCTGCGGGCGCCCCGGCCAGCGCCGCTGCGGCTGCCCCGGAAGGGGCTAGGGCTCTGCCTGGTCCATGGCTTCCCATCCTCGCGAATCCATGCTCCACGCACCGGAGGCGTGTGACAAGCTTCGTTAGTTTTGCTTAAACAACTATCCCGCCTTATCCCATACCAGTAAGGCCTTTCGGTGCATGCAATACCACATGATGCCCGCGAAAGAGCGGTCCTACCGCCGTGTCGCGCGCGGGTGCGCAGGCGGTGCCCGTCCTGGCCTGGCCCGAGGACTTCCAGGCAACGGGCAGAATCGTTATCGTGCCGGAACTTCCCGAGGTCGAGTCGCTCGCCATCTTCCTCCGCGAGCGGGCCGTCGGCCAGGTCATCGACCGCGCGGACAGCGCGGCCATCTCGGTGCTCAAGACGTACCGGCCCGACCTGAGCGCGCTGCACGGCCGCGTGATCACCGAGGCCGCGCGGCACGGCAAGTTCCTGGACCTGACCGCGGCCCTGGCCGGCCGGCCTGTGGGCCACGGCCGGCCCGGCCAGGCCGCGGGCCGCTGCACCTGGTCATCCACCTGGCCCGCGCGGGCTGGCTGCGCTGGCGGGACAGCCTCCCGGAGCAGCCTCCGCGCCCGGGCAAGGGGCCGCTGGGCTTCCGGCTCCGGTTCACCGACGGCAGCGGCTTCGACCTGACCGAGGCGGGCACCAAGAAGCGGCTGGCGGTCTACCTGGTCGCCGACCCGGCCGAGGTGCCGGGGGTGGCGTCGCTCGGCCCCGACCCGTTCGCGGACTCATTTACCGCCGAGGCGCTGGCCGGCATGCTGGCGGGCCGCAGGACCCAGATCAAGGGCGTGCTCCGCGACCAGAAGATCATCGCTGGCATCGGCAACGCCTACTCGGACGAGGTGCTGCACGCGGCCCGGATGTCCCCGTTCCGGCTGGCGGCGAGCCTCACCGGGGACGAGGTCACCGCCCTGCACGCGGCGATCACCGCGACCTTGCGGGAGGCGGTGGAGCGGTCGGCGGGCCTGGCCGCCGGGGACCTCAAGGCGGAGAAGAAGTCCGGGCTGCGGGTGCACGGCCGGGCCGGGCAGCCCTGCCCGGTGTGCGGGGACACGGTCCGCGAGGTGTCTTTCGCCGATTCCGCGCTGCAGTACTGCCCCACCTGCCAGACGGGCGGGAAGCCGCTGGCTGACCGGCGCATGTCCCGGCTGCTGAAGTCGCCCGGGCCGAGGTAGCCCGGCCGGCCCGGGCCCGGGCCCTGGCCCGGGCCCGGGCCTTGCGCCGGGGCGGCCTGGCCACGGGCCTGGCGCCCGGGTGGCTCAGTGCACGGGCGCGAACATCTCGCCGAGCTGGGCCCACCTGACCGCGGAACAGCCGCTGCTCTGGGTGAACGTCCCGGTCACGTGCTTGCCGAAGTAGGTGCCGGTGACGCTCGCCTGTCCCTGGCCGGCCGCGATCATCGGGCACATGATGCCCCGCGGGATCGGCCCGAACGGGTTCTTCGCCTTGAGTAGCTGGCGGCAGGCGGCCGCCGCGTCGGGGTGGCTGCCCCCGGTCGGCTCGCAGCGCAGCGTCCAGTGTTCCGGCTTCGCGCCCGGGGCTGGGGGTAACCACGACGCTCAGCGACACCTTGGCGGGCGGGGCGGCGGGCCCGCTGCTCGCGCCGGAGCCGCTGCCGCCGCAGGCGGCCACCGCGAGCAGGGCCGCCGCGGCCAGGCCCGCCGCGATCGGCACCCGGGAGCCCGTCGCGCCCCTTCGCCGTACTGGGGAAGATCTCATGCCGATCTGACGCCGTGGCGCCGCGCCCGGTTCCCCGGGCGGTGGCGGCTGCTCGGTAACGATCACGAGGGGCCACGCTACCGGCCGCGGCGCGCTCCCGCCGCCCGGGACGTCCGGTCCTCCGGGTCCTCGGCCAGAGGGCCCCTCTGGCCGCCCGGCCGGCACGGGCCGCCGGGCAATTCGGTCGTACTGAGTGATTGCTGTTGCGCGGCGCCCGGCGGGCCGGTAAGACATGGAGGCGCTTTCCCGGTTCCCGCCTGCCGTAGCGGCGGCCCGGTCCCCGGCTACAGGCACCCCCGGTGCCATCCCAAGGAGCTAGCGTGCCTGCGCCCTCTCTGCGCTGGTGGAAGGATGCGGCCCGGCCCGTGGTCATCCTGGCCGCCCTGGCCCTGGCCGCAGCAGTCCTGGCCGCGGCCCCGGCGGGCGCCGACGCGTCGGCCGCCCGTTCTGCCCCGCCGCCGGGCCGGTACAACGTCGGTGCGACTCATTCACCACAGCTCCTGAGCGAGCTTGCGGGTTCGTCCCGGGCGGCTGCGATGACCGGCTCTGGCGAGAGGGCCTCGGTGCTGGCTCCCGCGACGGCGGCAGCCGGTGATGAGCAGGGCGTCAACGTCGCCTCGTTCCAGCACCCGAAGACCACCCAGTACCCGCGCGGGGCCCCGATCAACTGGCCGCAGGTCGCCGCATCCGGCGTCGGCTTCGCGGCGGTCAAGGTCACCGAGGGCAACTACTACGCGAACCCGTTCGCCCTGACCGACCTGGCCGGGGCCGAGCAGGCGGGGCTGGCCGTGGCGGCCTACGCGTTTGCCATCCCGGACGGTGACCGCCGGGCCGGCAGTGCCAACCCGGTCATCCAGGCCGACTACCTGCTCAGCCACCTGGGAGGCTACGCCGCCACGGTGCCGCTGATGGTGGACATCGAGTACGACCCGTACGCCAGCAGCGACGGCACCAACCAGTGCTACGGCCTCCGCCCGTCCGCCATGGTCACCTGGATCACCGCTTTCACCGGCGAGGTCCAGGCCAGGACCGGCCAGCAGCCGATCATCTATACCCCGCCATCCTGGTGGGCCACCTGCACCGGCAGGAGCGCCGCGTTCAGTGCGGACCCGTTGTGGGTGCCTGACTTCACCAGCTCGGGCAGCCCGTCCAGCACGGCCTCCTGGGCGAGCTGGTCCTTCTGGCAGTACGGCAGCACGGCTAGCGTGCCGGGCATCAACGACGCTGGCGCCACCGACGTCAACCAGGCCAATCCGGGCGTGCTGGCCCTCCTGGATCCCGGCCGCCGCAGCCAGGCCGCCGGTACCCCGGTGGACCTGCCGGTCCAGCAGGCGCTCCCGCCCGCCGGCCAGGCCGCGACATTCGAGGCGACCGGGCTGCCACCCGGGTTGTCGGTCACCCCGGCCGGCACCATCACCGGCTGGCTGGGCCAGACCGGGACCTACCGCGTGCAGGCCACCGCAACCAGCAGCACCGGGGCCGTCGGCACTGTCCCGTTCACCTGGACCGTCACGGCGGCCCCGGGCAGCGGTCCCGCCGGGGAGGTCCGTTTCGGCGTGGCGGGCAAGTGCCTGAACCTCGCCGGCAATAACTCAGCGAACGGCACGCCGGTCTGGCCTGTGGACCTGCAACGGCAGCGCCTCGCAGCGGTGGGCCGTGGCCGCCGACCGGACGCTGCGGATCCACGGCAAGTGCCTCTCGGTTTCCGGGTCCGCGGCGGTGAACGGGGCCCGCGTGATGCTCCGGGCCTGCGGTGGCTACGCCAGCCAGCACTGGGTGGTCGGCACCGGGGCGAGGCTGGTCAACGGCGCCGCCGGGAAGTGCCTCGCCGGGTCACCCGGCCAGGCTTAACGGCTCGCAGGCGTGGATCTCATCCTGTACCGGCCGCGCCAGGCAGAAGTGGGCGCTGCCATCCGGGGACCTGCTGTCGCAGATACCGGGCCGGTGCGCGGCAGGCCCGGGCGGCTCCGCCGGCAGCGGCCCGGTCCTGCTGTCGCCATGCGGCACCGGCGCCGGGCAGGAATGGGTCGCCGAGCCAGACCAGACGATACGGGCCGCGGGCCGGTGCCTGGGCGTGACCGGGGCGGCCAGCGGATCCAAGGTGGCCATGTTCCCCTGCCGTGCCAGTGCCACCCAGCGCTGGCAGATCGTGACGGACGGCGCTGGCCTGCAGCTGCGCGGCGGGCCGGCCTGTGCCTGTCCGACCCCGGCGACAGGACCGCCAGCGGCACGTCGCTGGTGCTCGGGGCGTGCACGGACGGTGATCCCGGGACCGGCTGGCGACTGCCCTGAGTGCCCCCACCCGGCCGATTGCCCGGCCGGGATCGCGACGGGATGGCACCATGTGGGGGGTGAGCCTGGAACAGGAGACCGGGCAGAACCGGATAGACGCGACGGCCCGCGCGGTTATCGAAAGCGCTGCCGACGCGATCGTGGCGTTCAGCACGGACCGCTCGGTACTGCTGTGGAATCCTGCGGCGGAGCGGATGTTCGGCTGGCCCGCCGCGGAGGTGCTGGGCCGGGAGCCGCCCATCATCCCGGAGGAACTGCAGCCCGAGCACAACGCGGTCCTGGAGCGGGTGCGCGGTGGCGGCCAGATATCGTTCGCGACCCGCCGCGCCCGCAGCGATGGCGCGCTGCTCGACCTGCGCATCGACATCAGCGCCCTGACCAGTCCGGACGGCGAGATGCTGGGCTGGGTCAACGTCTGCCACCGGATCGGCGAGGACGACGCCGCCCGGAATCACATCGCGCAGCGGGCCCGGGTGATCCGCAGGCTCGGCGACGTGGTGGCGGACATGAACGCGCAGCGGGACCTCGAGGCGGTGCTGGACCGCATCGCGGCCAGCCTGCGCGAGCTGACCGGGGCCGACGCCGGCGGCTTCGTGCTCATCGAGGATGACAAGCTCCGGCTGGTGAGCATGGACGGGCTCCCGGCCAGCCTGCGCGGGCGGACGGCGGACCTGGAATCCAGCCTGGTCGGGCGGGCTGATGCGCTCCGGGCAGACGGTCATGATGGCGACGGGCGAGTCCGGCGAGTTCGATGACCTCATCTGGTCCGCGCTGCCCGGCCTGCACACGATCGCGCTCAGCCTTTCCCACGTGGCGGGGCGTCCCTACGGGGGGCTGTACGCGCTGTACAGCGACAAGACGGTGGGCCACGTCGAGCTGGAACTGCTGGAACTGATGGCCGGGCACGCGAGCGTGGCGCTCAGCAACGCGATGGCGTTCGAGGAAGTGGTCCGGCAGCGGGCCCACCAGCGGGCGGTGATCGACGCCAGCGCGGACGGGATCGCCGTGCTCGACGGGGCGGGCCTCATCCGGCAGTGGAACCCGGCCGCGCACGCGCTGACCGGCCTGTCCGCCGATGAGGTGACCGGCCGCCCCCGCCCTTCCCGGTCCCGGAGCCCGGCCGCGGCAAGCTGACCCACCGGCTGCCCGGCGGCCGCTGGCTGGACGTGCTCAGCAGCGGGCTGCAGGGCCGGGACGAGATGGTGATCGACTTCCGTGACGTCACCGCGGCCAAGGAGCTGGAGGAGGCCAAGGACCTGTTCCTCGCGACCACCAGCCATGAGCTGCGCACGCCGATCACCGTGGTGCAGGGGTTCGCCAGCACGCTCGCCCGCCGGTGGGACAACCTGACCGATGCTGAGCGGCGTTCCGCGGTGCAGACGATCGCCGAACGGGCCGGCTCGCTGGGACGGCTGGTGGAGCAGCTGCTGCTCGGCTCCCGGGCCGGCGCGGATCAGCTGACCGTCACCAACGGGCCATTCGACCTGGCCGCCCTGCTGCGCGGCACCGCCGTGGCCTTCCGCCCGCTGTCCGAGGCGCACACGCTGTCCGCGGTCATCCCCGACGGGCTGCCTTCGGCCCACGGCGATCCCATGGCGACCGAGATCATCGTCGGCCAGCTGCTGGAGAACGCCTTCAAGTACTCGCCGGGCGGCGGGACGGTAACGGTCACGGCCCGGCTGGCGGCCGGCTGGATCGAGGTCACCGTCGAGGACGAGGGCATCGGCATCGCGCCCGGGGACCATGAACGGATCTTCGAGCGGTTCGTCCAGGGTGAGACGGGCGACCGCCGCCGGTTCGGCGGCATCGGCCTGGGGCTGTATATCGTCCGCCAGCTGGCGCGGGCCCAGGGCGGCGAGGTCGCAGCGTCGTCCCGTCCCGGGGGCGGCACCTGCATGCTGCTGCAGCTCCGCCCGGACAGCCCCGTCTCCTATCCCCCTGCGGGCCCGGCCCGGCCGCCCGCGTGAGCGCGGTGCGCAGTTGTGTTCCCCGCGGTCATGGGGGCACCACGCTGATGCGCCCATGCCGGTGTCCAGGTGCCGGCGTCGCGGTGGCCGGGCCGTGTGCAGCCGAGGTGGTCGCGGAGTGTGCTGAGTGCCGGGTGCGGGTTGCCGCTGTGCCAGATCAGTGAGTGCGGGTAGACCGGTGTCGGGTCGCGCAGCGGGATGCGCCGCAGGCCGTAGCCGGCGGGCCAGGCGAGCCGGGTCTGCTCGCCGACGAAGGTCGCCAGTGCCGGGGAGGCTGCGATCACGTCCAGCAGCGGCTCGGTGCCGAAGTGGGGGTCGGCCGTGTCGATGGTGAGCCCGAACGCGGCGGCGAGTTCGTCGTAGTAGGCGGCCCACTCGGTTCCGGCGACGATGCCGGGCATCCAGATCCGCTGCCCGGCAAGCTCGGCGGGCGTGACCGCGCGGGCGGTGGCGAGCTCGTGGGCCGGCCCGGTGAGGAGCTGGACGGGCTCGTCGAGGACCCGGGCGGTTTCGATGCCGGCGGGGAGCTGCCGCGCGGGCAGGGTGACGGCGCGGAAGGACGCGTCGATGGTGCCCGACCCGGACAGCGGCGATGGCCGTGTCGGCGTCGAAGAGGGTCACGACATCGAGCCCGGTCTGGGGATGCGCGCGGTGGAAGTCGCGCAGCAGGCCTGCTGGGGCGAGCTGCCGGCCGATCACGTCGACGCGGAGCGCGCGGCGGCCGGGCCGCACGGAGGCGGCGGCCCGCTTTCGGCGTGCAGGAGGTCGCGGGCGTGTGGCAGGAACGCCTGCCCGTCGATGGTGAGCTGGGCTCCGCGCGCGGTGCGGGTGAACAGCCGCACCCCGAGGTCCTTCTCCAGCGCGGCGATGCGCTTGGAAACAGCCTGCTGGGTGATGGACAGATCGGCGGCGGCTTCGGAGAACTGGCCCGCGTCCGCCACGGCGGCGAAGGTGCGCACGGCAGCGAGATCCACGCCGATCGACCTTAGTCGCACAACGCATGGTTGTGGCTCGCCGGCCGGGTGGTTGTTTGCCCCGCCGGTGTGCTGCGCGCTTTGATCTCGCTCGGGAACGTGTGGTTGTCCGGGCGAGACAGCAAGGGGCGCACTGGGCATGGCGGCAGGCGGTCGCTGGGGCGGCAGTTCGGGTGGCTGTGGGCGGCGTATGCGGTCAGCGCCTACGGCTCGGGGTTCGGGTTCGGCGCGCTCCCCTTGATCGCGATCCTCGTGCTGCACTCCGGGCCAGCCGAGGTGGCGGCGCTGGCCGCCGCGGGGCTGGCGGTGGGGGCGGCGGTGGCGGTGCCGCTCGGCCCGTGGGTGGAGTTCCGCCGCAAGCGGCCGGTGATGGTCGCGATGGACCTGACCCGGTTCGCGGCGATGATGAGCATCCCGGCCGCGTTCGCGCTCGGCTGGCTCAGCTTCGCCCAGCTCCTGGTCGTGTCGGTCATCGTCGCCGCAGCCAGGATCGCCTTCAACGCGGCCAGCGGCGCCTACCTGAAAGCAGTCGTGCCGGCCGGCGGACCTGCTCGTCGCGAACGGGCGGTTCGAGTCCACGACCTGGACCGCCACCGTGCTCGGGCCGCCGCTCGGCGGGGCCGCGATCGGGTTGTTCGGGCCGGTGACGACCGTGCTGGCCGATGCGGTCAGCTACCTGCTCTCGGCCGCAGGGATCAGCGCGATCGGCGGGACGGAGCCGCACCCGAGCGACGATGCAGCCCCGGCCGCCGCGGCTCGCGGGCCGGCGACCTGCCCGACGGGTGGCGGTACATCCTGACCCACCCGGCACTCCGCGCCGCTGTTCTTCAACACGATGCTGGTCAACGGCCTGATCATGGCGACCGCGCCGCTGCTCGCCGTCCTCATGCTCGGCCGCCTCGGGTTCACGCCGTGGCAGTACGGCCTCGCGTTCGCAGCCCCCTGCGTCGGCGGCCTGATCGGGTCACGGCTGGCCCGCCGGCTCGTCGCGCGGTACGGGCAGCACCGGGTCATGTTCACCGCCGGGGCGCTGCGCGCGTGCTGGCCGCTCGGGCTGGCCTTCATCCGCCCCGGCGCGGCCGGGATCGTGCTCGTCATCGCCGTCCAGTTCGGGCTGGTCACCTGCATCGGCGTGTTCAACCCGGTGCTGGCCACGTACCGGCTTGAGCACACCGGGACCGGCCAGGTCGCCCGCACCCTGTCCGCGTGGTCGGTCACCAGCAACGTCACCATCGCCGCGCTGACCGCCCTGTGGGGCCTGCTGGCCAGCAGCACCAGCCTCCGCACCGCGATCGCGATCGCCGGTCTCCTGCTGCTGGCCACCCCGCTCTTGCTGCCCCGCCACGGCCACCCGCCCCAGCACGGCCGGGAACTGGCCCGGAGTCAGTCAGCGGTCCCTCAACGTGCCACTAGCGTCATGCGCAACAGCAGCTAGTCGGTGGCCGTGGCGGCCGCCGCGCGGAAGCGCGGCTGGCCACCAGACGCCACCAGGTAGTCGTCGAGGATGCCGGGCACGTCGTCACCGGCCTTCACGATCTCGCCCTTTTCCAGCCAGATCACCCGGTTGCAGGTCTCGGCGATCTCGCCCAGCTGGTGGGCCACCAGGAACACCGTGCCCGCCTGCGCGCGCAGCTCGTCGATCCGCGCGTGGCTCTTGCGCTGGAACTCGGCGTCGCCGGTGGCCAGCGCCTCGTCCACCAGCAGGATGTCGTGGCTCTTCGCGGAGGCGATGGCGAACCGCAGCCGGGATCCCATGCCGCTGGAGTACGCCTTCATCGGGAGGTTGATGAAGTCCCCGACGCCGGAGAACTCCACGATCTGCGGCTTGGCCTCCTTGACCTCCTGCGGGGCCATGCCCATGGCCAGGCAGCCGAGGACAACGTTCCGCTCGCCGGTCAGGTCATCCAGCAGCGCCGCGTTCACCCCGAGCAGCGCGCCGTGCCCGTCGGTGTACACCGCGCCCTGCTCGGCGGGCAGCAGCCCGGCGATCGCGCGCAGCAGGGTGGACTTGCCCGAGCCGTTCCGGCCGATCACCCCCACGGCGTCACCGCGGTAGGCCACGAAGGAGATGCCGCGGATGGCGTGCACCTCGCGGATGGATGGCCGCCGCTGCCGCTTGATCAGGCGCAGCAGCGCGGTGGCCGCGGTGCCCTTATCCGCGTTGCCGCCGTACACCCGGTAAACCACGTGCAGGCCGTCCACCACCACCATGGGCCTATCCACGGCCGTACCTCGCCTCCGCACGCCAGAAGAACACGAAGCCGGCGATAACCGCCACCACCGCCCAGCCGGCCCCCAGATCCACAGGCTCGGGATGCTGGGCAGGGTACTCGGGTGGCAGTACGCGCTGAAGGTGGGGTGCTGGCCGGGGAAGACCCGGTACAGCCCGCAGTTGTGCCGGTTGTACGGCTTGGCACCAGGCAGCGCATCCCGGTATTCCGTGAGCAGTGCATAGCGGACCAGGGTGATGTAGACCGCCGCCGGGTTGATCTGCAGCAGGTAGGCGAGGGTCGGGTGGTGGTGCAGCTTTCCGGTCAGCGTCAGCGACAGCGACTGCAGGCTGAACAGCACGCCCGAGGTGTACATCCAGGTGCGCACGATGAACGGGAGCAGCTGGCTGACATCGTCGATGCTGGCGCCCCACCGGGCCAGGATGAACCCGCAGCCCACGTTGAAGACGCTCTGCAGGATGAGCGCCGGGATGATCAGCAGCCAGTACGGGGTGATCGGCTCCCCGGCGACGAGCACGATGACGAACAACACCGCGAACGACAGGACGAGCTGCTGCAGTTCGATTAGCACGTACCCGAGTGGCAGGCAGGCCCGGGGGAAGTACAGCGCCCGGATCAGCGGCAGCGTGTCCCTGATCACCTGGGATGAGGTGATGAACGCGCGCTGGGTGAAATTGAACACGAAGACGCCGGTGACCAGGAACGAGACGTAGTCAGGGACGCCCCGGTTGGTGCCCAGCAGCAGGCCGAAGATCAGGTAGTACACGCCGGCGTTGAGCAGCGGAGTGAGCACCTGCCACAGCTGGCCCAGCCGGGCCTCGGTGTACATCGCGATGTTCCGCGCGGTGGCGAACCCGGAGATGAAGTAGCGCCGCTGCCAGAGCTCGCGGGCGTACCCTCGCAAGGGCGGCCGGATGGCGGCTTGCTTGAGCCCGTGCGCGGCGGCCAGCTCGCGTAGTGATCCCGGCGGCACCAGGCGGTTGTCCGGCTCCGCCAGCGTGGTGGCGGAGGCGCCGTTGTCCGTGGTGCCGGCCACCGGGCCGCTCAGCTGACCCGGTGCGCTCACCCGACCCTGATTGCTCACGAACGCGAGCCTACGGGGCGATCAGGGCCTCTGGTGCCGACTACCGGCCATCCAGCCGGGGCTGGCGGGATGGCCCGCGGTCCCCGGCCGGCCACCGGCCGCAGGGCGGCCGGGGGGCGGCCAGCTCCTGAGTTGTACCGAGCAACTGTCACGGGGAAAAGGTATCACCCGTCGAGTTGTGCGGTACAACTGTCACGTGGAAGTACCGGCTGACGACATGGAACTGCTCCGGCTGCTCGTCCAGCTGCTCCGGGCCGTCACCCCGGACGGTGCCGAGCGCAGCAGCGGGGAATCCGGGCAGCAGGCGGGCGGGACCGGGGCGGCGGCGCCCGCGGTGTCCGGGTCGGAGGCCCGCGCGCTGCTCGAGCTGGTCGGCGCGCGCGGCATTGCCCAGGGCGAGCTGGCTGCCTTGCTGGGGCTGGAGAAGAGCACGGTGAGCCCGGCTGGCGGCGGGGCTGGAGCGGAAGGGCTGGATCAAGCGGGGCCGGGACGAGGCGAACCAGCGTTATATGCGGCTGTACCTCACTCCCGAAGGCGGCGCGGTCGCCGCCCGGGTGTGGCAGACCTGGCAGTCCCGGCAGGGCCGGATCCTGGCTGGCCTGTCGGCCGACGAGCGGGCTGGCCTGGCCGCCGGGCTGCGCGGCCTGATCCGCGGGCTGGCCAGCGAGGGGCTGGCGGCCGGGGACGGCCCCTGACCGGCAGGCCGGCCCGGGTGCTCGCTGGCGGGCAGCGCGGCCGCGGCCTCAGTCACCCGGCGGGCGGTATACCGTCACCTTGCCGACCGAGTAGGCCAGCCGGAAGCCGGCGTACTGGAGCACCCGCACCAGCTTGGGGTACACGGGCGCGAGCTTGGGGTCCGTCTGCCAGAGCAGCACCCAGCCGATGTGCAGGTGGCGGGCGTTCCGGGCCGCCGCGGTGAACCCCGCCGGGGTGGTCGTGTGCGCGCCGCCCTCAGCGTTGAGCAGCGCGGCATAGAACGGCTGGCGCTCGATGCCGTTCAGCGTGCGCGCCGGGATCCGGGAGATGAAGGCGTCGGCGAGCGGGTGCCCGTCCGCGGTGGCCAGCACCATGGACTGGGGCGGGAAGCCGTCCCCGGTCACCGGCAGGCCGCCCCGGATGCCGAACGGCAGGTCAACCACGATGGAGTTGGCATGCTGCGCGGCGATGGGCCCGTCCAGCTCAGGCATGGCCGTCGGCATCGTCCCGATGCCCGGGTTACCGGCCCAGCCGGCCTCCAGCGCCGCCAGCACCACCACCGGCACCAGGGCCAGCCGGGCCCGGCGCCGCAGCCACTCCACCGCCGCCCCGGCCAGCAGCGCGGCGGGCAGCAGCCCCAGCTCGGTGAACCGGTTGGCCTCGCGGAAGGTGGACAGCCCGGGGATGCGCACGAACCAGGTGAACGGCATGATCATCGACAGCCGGATGCCGTGGACCACCCCGGCGACGGGCACGTAACGGTGATTGCCGATCCACAGGGCTGAGCCCAGGGACAAGGCCGCGCAGGCGGCCCAGAGCAGTGCCAGCGTCCTGGTGTACCGGCGGCGCCAGGCGGCGCCGGCACCGAGCAGCGCCAGCGCGGTGAGCACCACCCCGAAGGTGACGATCACCATGCTGTGCGGCCCGTGATAGTAGTAGCGGCTGATCGCGGCCAGGCCGTACTGGGCCACCTTGGGGGACGGCGCGAACAGCTGGCCCAGGGCAGCGCCGGAATTCACGTAGTTCACGTCCAGCAGCCCGGCCCGGGTGGGCGGGACCTTGTCCGTGCCTGCCTGCAGGAGCATCGGGATGATCTGCAGGCTGGCCAGCGCGAGCGCGGCGGCGACGGTGAGCGCAGCGCTCCCGAGCCGGGCCAGTGACGGCCGCCGGGCCAGCCACGGCACCAGCACGATCACGGTCACGATGGCCGCCAGGACGGCCGATTCCTGGTCGGTCAGCACCGCGGCGCCGAGCAGGGCACCGAGGAGCACTGCCTGCCCCCGCCGGCCGCCCCGGCGCAGCCGTACCCCGGCCTCCAGGGCCAGCGGCAGGAACAGCGCGCCGAGAGCCAGGTTGATCTCGAAGAAGCTGCGCCAGGCCAGGATGGGTGACAGGCCGAAGAACGCGCCGGCCGCGATCGCGCCGAGCTCGCTGGGCAGCCAGAGCCGGGCGGCCCGGTACATCACGTAGCACAGCAACCCGGGGCAGAGGATGGACAGCAGGTTGTAGCTGGCGCTGGGGCCGAAGGCCAGCGTGACCGGCGTCATCACGGCGCCGGGCAGCGGCATGAGGGTGTGGAAGCCGAGATCCGAGCCGACCGGCGCGGCGAGGTACCGGGTGGACCACGGGCTCGACCCGTGGGACAGCTGCCGGGCGACCCACCAGAAGTCCCAGACGTAACCACCCGCGTCCCGGGTGGCCGGCAGTTTCCCGCCCAGATAGGTGACCCGCGGCCAGGTGACGGCCAGCCCGGCGGCCAGGTACCCGGCCAGCAGGGTCAGCGGGGCGGCCCACCGGTGGCGCCGCCACCGCGGCGGACGTCCGGGGGCGGACCGCCCGGCAGCGGAGGGTGCGGCCGTGGCGGGCGGTGCGGTCGTGGCGGGCGGAGGGCCCGACGAGCCGGCGGTGGACGGCCCGGCGGTGGACGGCCCGGCGGTGGACTGGTCGGCGGTGGACGGAGCGGCAGTGGATGACGCGGCGGTGGACGGCCCGGCAGAAAGCGCCGTGGCGGAGGGTGGACCGACAGCGGCGAGCGCCCCGGCCGGGGATAGCTCGTCGGCGGCCCGGGCTCCCGCCGGTGCCGGCCAACTCCAGCCAGCGCCCGCGGGCACGGCGGACGGTGCCGGGTCCTCGCCCGCGTCGCCCATCATCATTCCGCTCCTGGTCCGTCACCTAGACCCGCGCTGCCACTGCGGTGGTGGCGGGCTGGATTGATTATGGAAGCATGTTGCCCGGCGGAAGGTGCGATCTCACTTACGAATGTAGAATCAAGTCATTACGAATTTAGTAAGGTCACGCAAAGCCAACGGAATGCCCAGGCAACGGCAAGTAAATTCCCCCGCCGCAAACTCTGAGTAATAACCAGCTAAACGGCTGGCCGGCTGCGGCGGGACTACCGGATTTGCGCCGCGGGCACGTGGCTGCGCCGCTCGCCCGCTCAACGGCCCGGCGGCGCCGCGGGTTCCGCCTCCGCCGGGAAGGCATCCCCGCTGCGGACGGCCCAGCCTGGCCACGCACTGACCCGGCCGGGACGACTTGTCAGCGCGCAGCGGGCCGGTACACCGAGACCCCGTCCGCGCGGTAGCTGAAGTGAAAACCGGTTTGCGTGAGGTAAGTCACAATGGCGGGGTTGGAGTACCAGGCGAGGACCCAGCCGATATTCAGCCGCGCGGCGTCCCGGCGGGCCGTGGCCACCTGCGCCGCGGTGACCGGGACGTAGGACGCGGGCCGCGTGTCGAAGAGCGGCAGGGTATGGACTTCGCGCGAGTCCGGCGCATTCAGCGGCGGCGTGTAATGCTGGACGTGGATTAGCCACGAGTAGAACGGGTGCTTTTCTACCGCGGTGATGGTGGGCTGCGGGAGCCGGGAGACGTAGGCGATGGCCCGCGGGTGGCCGTCGGCGGTCGCCAGCACCAGGGCCTCGGGCGCGAACCGGCCGCCGTATTCGGGGATCCCGCCGCGCAGGCCGTAGGGCACGTCCACGACGACGGACTGGGAGTGGCCGGCCGCGATCGGCTGGTCGAGCCGGGGCAGCGCGGTCGGCATCTCGCCGATCTTCGGATTGCCCGAGTAGCCCAGTTCCAGCACGCCGAAGGCGGCCACCACCGCGATGAGCGGCCGGGCGTGATAGCGCATCCAGTCCACCGCCGCGCCGGCCAGCAGGGCGGCGGGTACCAGGCCCAGGATGGCCCACCGGTCCGCCTCCCGGAATGAGGACAGCCCGGGGATCCGCACGAACCACGTGTAAGGCAGCACCGGGGAGACCTCAACCCCGTTCCATATCTGGCCGAACGGGATGAACTGGTGATTGCCGACCCACAGCGTGGCGCCGAGGGCGAGCACGGCGCAGCCCAGCCACAGCAGGGCCAGCTGCCGGGCTCCGCGCCGCCGCCACGCCGCCACCAGCCCAGCCAGGGCCAGCACCGTCAGGGTCACGCCGAACATCGGCACCTGCTCGTTGTCCCGGCTGTGCAGGAACGGCGAGGCCAGGGTGGTGAGCCCGAAGTCGGCGACCCGGGGCGTCGGCGAGAACATCCCGGGCAGGCCGATCCCGTACAGCTTGATGGTCACAGCCAGCAGTTGTTCCCTGATGGCCAGGCCACCGCGGACCTGTTCCTGCGCCATCGCGATGAGCTGGGGGCTGGCCACGACCGCCGCGACCGCGGCCGCCAGGGCCACGGGCCATAGCTTCGCCGCCGAGGGACGGCGGAGCAGCCATGGCAGCAGCACCGCCACGGTGAGGATCCCCGCCAGGATGGCTGACTCGGAGTCGGTCAGCACCGCCGCGCCCAGGGCCAGGCCGAGCCCGCCCGCCGGACGCAGGCCGGGGGACCGGCGCAGCCGCACGGACAGCTCCAGCGTGATCGGCAGGAAGAGCGCGCCGGCCGTGATGTTGAGGTGGTACCAGTCCTCCTGGCCCAGCATGGCGGACAGGCCGAAGAATGCGCCCGCCGCGATCGCGCCTGGCTGCGTGGCCAGCCACAGCCGGGCCGCCCGGTACATGGCGTAGCAGAGCAGGCCGGGGACGCCGATGACCAGCAGGTTGTAGGAGGCGCTGGGGCCGAAGGCCAGGGTGACCGGGGTCATGATCAGCCCAGGCAGCGGCATCAGCGCGTGGAATCCCAGCAACACGCCGGCCGGCGCGGCCATGTGATTGGTGAACCAGGGGTTGCCCAGGTGACTGACCTGGCGCGCCATCCACCAGAACCCCCACACGTAGGAGGCGGAGTCCCGCGAGGAGGGCAGCTGGCCGGCCAGGTAGCTGGCCCGCGGCCAGGTGACGGCCACGCCTGCGGCCAGGTAGCAGATCAGCAGCACCGCATGGCCGATCGCCGGGTGGGCCGCCCGCCGCCCGGTGCGCGGCCGCCGCGCGGCCCCGGACCCGGCGCCTGCCGCGGCCGGGCCGCCTGCCGCGGCCGGGCCGACGGCAGCACCTGCCCGGCCAGCCGCGCCGCCAGGGCCGTCCGGGCTGTGCTGGTGTGAGGCCGCCACGGCGGGGCGGGCCCGGTGGCCGCCCCGCGGGACACGCGGGTCGCGACCCGCTGAGTCCATTGGTTCACCCCGTCTAGCGTGCGGCTGGGCCGTCGGTCGTGAGCCGCGCCACAGCGATCCCGGTCGCCCCCGCGCCTGCACATCCGCGGCCGCAGCAATGCCCCTCATGCTAAACGTGAATCGAGCCGGCCCGGAGCCGATTCGCTGGCCAGCCTGGTTGCTGCGACTGCCGCGGCGGGGCGGGCGGAGGAGGTCCACGGGCAGGCGGTACTGGCCCGGGCGAGGCTCCCGGCCCGGCCGGGCGGCCCGGCTCGCGGCCCGGCTCGCGGCCCGGCCCGTGGCCCGCAGCCGCGGACGGCGTGATCATCCTGCTGCATTGCGTGCCGGCCGGTCCTGGCCGGTTTCTGGCTGGCCCGGGATGGGCATCCCGGTCGCAGGTGGAAGCGAGCATGCGGCCACGGGGCGGGGCGGCACGAGGAGGTGAGGGCGGCGAGCGTGGTGCTCCTTCCGTGCGTGCCGTCCAGTGTTGCCGTCGCCCGTGGCCGGATCAGCGCGGAGTTGCGCGGCGCCGGCCTGTTCGCCGGGTGTGTCGCCGACGCGGCGCTGGTGCTCACTGAGCTGCTCAGCAACGCGATCCTGCATGCCCGCCCGCTGCCGGACGCCCGGATCCGGGCCGCCTGGGTACTCAGCCCGGCATCACTGGAGGTGCTCGTCAGTGACGGCGGCAGTGCCACCCGGCCGCAGGTGTCCCGGCCGTCCCTGTCTGCCCTGGGCGGCCGCGGGCTGTCCATCGTGGATCATCTGTGCTCGAGCTGGGGAGTGCGGGCCGATGCCACCGGTACCACCGTGTGGGCCGTCATGCCGGCCCCTCGTGGCGACCGCGCGGCCGTCGTCGCCTCCGCGCCCGTCGTCGCCTCCGCGCCCGCGGACACCTCCGGTGATCCTTCCTCAAGGATGCGTAATCAGCCACCGAAGTGGTGATACTCCCTCCGAGGGCCCGGCCGCGCGGGGCGCGGGAACTGTCTGGGGGGATCGTGACGCACGCCCATGGTGTGGACAGTGAGGTCGGCCGCCTTCGCACCGTCCTCGTCCACCGTCCGGGATCGGAGCTGCGGCGGATGTCCCCCCGCAGCCAGGACCGGCTGTTGCTGCACCGGGTCCCGTGGGTGGACCGGGCGCAGCACGAGCACGATCAGTTCGCCCACGCCCTGCGGGACCACGGGGTGGAGGTGCTCTACCTCACCGAGCTGCTCCAGGACGTGCTGGAGTACCGGCCCGCGCGGGACGCCGCGATCGACTCGGCCCTGGCCGGCCCGCGGCTCGGCCAGGAACTGCGGGCCGTCGTCCGTGAGCACCTGGAGGGCATGGAATCCGAGATGCTGGCCCAGGCGCTGATCGCCGGCCTCACCCCAGGCGAGCTGCCTGGCGGGCGCGGCGTCGTCTACGCGCTGCTGGACCGGCACGATTTCGTGGTGGACCCGCTGCCCAACCTGGTCTTCACCCGGGATTCCAGCGTGTGGATCGGGGACCGGGTGGTGGTGTCCAGCCTGGCGGCACCAGGCCGGGCCCGCGAGGCGGCGCTGCTGCGCGTGCTCTACCAGCACCACCCGCGGTTCACCGGCACGGCGATGCTGTACGGCCCGCACCTGGAGCCCCTGGCCGGCGGCGACCTCGTGCTGCTCGGCCCGGGCGTGCTCGCGGCCGGGGTCACCGAGCGGACCGCCCCGGCGGCTATCGAGCGGCTGGCCCGGCAGGTGCTGGGCGCCGGACTGGCGCACAGCGTGCTGGCGGTGCCACTGCCCCGGGCGCAGGCGGCGCACCTGGACACAGTCTGCACGGTGGTCGACACGGGCACCGTGGTGATGTCCCCCGCGGTGGCCTACACGCTGACCGCGCACACGATCACGGCGCGCGGGGAGGAACTGCGGGTTTCCCGGGCGCAGCCCTTCCTGGCGGCAGCGGCCGAGGCCATCGGGGCCCGGCTCACCGTCATCGACACCGGGCTGGACCCGATGACCGTGTCGCGCGGGCAGTGGGATGACGGCAGCAACGCGCTGTCCCTCGGCCGCGGAGTGGCGCTGTGCGATGAGCGGAACACGGAGACCAACGCCCGGCTCACCGCGGCCGGAGTCGAGGTGATCCCGGTGCCCGCCAACGAGCTGGGCAGCGGGCGCGGCGGCCCCCGCTGCCTGTCCTGTGCCATCACCCGAGATCCCGCCGCCCGGCCGGCCGGGGTGGCCGGGGACGCGGAGTTCGGCACCGGCCAGGACCTGGCACCGCTGCCCCGGACCGCGCCTGCCGTGAGCAACCCGCATGGCCTGCGTGTTCACCCGGGGCCGCTCACCCCAGCCAGGTAACCGGGCCAGGTACCCGGGTAAAGGGAACCGGGTCAGGCGGACGGGCCGGGGCGGTCTACCACTTCGGCGAGGATGCTGAACGTCGGGCACGGCCAGCGCCACATGCAACTGCGGCAGCGGCGGATCGGGCTGGACGGGTCGGTGGTAATGCCTCCTGCGTCCAGCGGCTGGTGCAGGTCGAGCAGCCGGGTGGTGAGCTCGGTGAAGTGCAGGATCTGCTCCCGGGCCTCAGCCAGGAAGGCGAGGTCACCGGCGGTCATCCGGGCGGTCACCGGCACCACGCCGTCCCGGTTCAGCAACCGCCGGTAGTGCCTGCTGCTCTCCAGCCACGACGAGGCAGCGCCCGCCCGGGCCCCGAGTCCTTCCATGTCGTCGCGGATCCGGCCGCGTTGCAGGTCACCATCCGGCAGCCAGCTCGGGGCCAGGTCGGCCAGTCCCGGCTCAGGCTCAGCGGGCACGGGCTGGCTGGGTGGGAGGAAGTCCGCCGCCAGGGGCGCGGACAGCGGCATGTCCGCCAGCGGGGCGGACACGGGGACCGGGGCGGGGGCGTGCAGGCCGGCTAGCGGCCGCAGTGTCGCCGGCTTGGGTTCTGAGTGCTCTGGCAAGGGGTACATGCCGGGGGACCGCCTCGCTGATGCCGGTGCTGGGGGGGCGTGCCTCTCCAGCTTGACTCAGAAATGCGCGATCCGCCTGCGATTTCGCCCTGTCTTGAGAGTAAGCATCTGGTCGTCGCGCACTGGGGACGGTAGGGTGCGGCTCGTGGAGCTCAAGGTTTCCAGCCGCACCGAGGGTGATCGCGTCATCGTGGCCCTGTCCGGCGAGATCGACCTTTACACGGCTCCCCGCCTGCAGAGTCAGCTCGCCGCGGCGCTCAACACCGATCATGCCGTCCGGCTCGTGGTGGACATGTCCGGGGTCGATTTCTGCGACTCCACCGGCATGAACGTGCTGCTGGCCGCGCAGCGCCTGGCCCGTGAGCACGGCGGGAACATCGAGCTCAGCGCGCCGCGGCCGGCCGTCCGCAAGATCTTGCAGGTGACCGGCCTTGAGTCGGTGTTCACCGTGGTCGAGGATTCTGCCGCCATTCCCGGTCAGTGAGCCGGCGGCCACTACTATCGGCGCATGCCTGACACCGGCGACGTCGCCGTCATCATTCCCGCCCGCGATGAGGCGGACCGGATCCGGGCCACGGTACGGGGGGCGGCAGTCATTGCCGGGGCCGACGTGCTCGTCGTGGTGGATGACGGGTCCCGGGACGGCACCGCCGCGGCGGCGGAGAGCGCGGGCGCGCTCGTGCTCCGGCACCCGCGCAGCATGGGCAAGGGCGCGGCCATGGAGAGCGGCGCCGAGGCGGTGCGCCTCCTGGAGCACACCCAGCACCGTGTGTCGCCGCGCTACCTGCTGTTCCTCGACGGTGACCTGGCCGACTCGGCGGCTCACGCCGGTGCCCTGGTCGAACCGGTCCGGGCCGGCCAGGCCGACATGACCATCGCGGTCTTCACGGACCGGGTGCGGGCCGGCGGCCACGGCTTCGTGGTCGCGCTGTCCGGCTCGGGCATCCGGCGGGCCACCGGGTGGGCGCCGGCCCAGCCGCTCAACGGGCAGCGCTGCCTGACCCGCGCCGCGTTCGAGACGGCCCGGCCGCTCGCCGGCGGCTGGGGCGTGGAAACCGGGCTCACCATCGACGTGCTCCGCAGCGGCCTCCGGGTGCAGGAGGTCGAGGTGCCCATGAGCCACCGGGCCACCGGGAACGACTGGCAGGCGCAGTGGCACCGGGCCCGTCAGTTCGGCGGGGTGGCCCTGGTCCTGGCCGCCCGTGACCCCCGGGTGCGGCGGGCCGCTCAGGGCCTGCGGCGGCGGCCCGCGGGCTAGCGGTGTCCCGCCGGGATGCCCTGGCCGGGCGCCGCGCCGCGCCCGGGCCGGCACCCAGCCGGCATATCACCCCATCGGTGCGGGCCAGGCCTGATCAGCCCGGCAAGCCACCGCACGGCTCGGGTGACATGCCGTGCGTCCCGGCACGGGGAGGGCGGGCGGGGCAAGAGCAGGCAGGCTGGGCGGGGCTCGCGCTCACGGCGGCCAGCATGCTGGCCACCATCACGGTGGCCGTGCTCGGCCCCTCAGTGATGGAGCCCGCGCTTCCCGGGCGCCCCGGCCAGCCGCCATGGGCGTTCAGTGCCCACCCGGCACCCGGGCTCGCGGTGGCGCTCACCGCCGCCGCCCTGCTGGCCGGCACCGGCGGCCTCGGCCTGTGCCTGCGCGCCGTGCACCGGGGCTGGACGGCCCCGCCCCGGGCCGTGCTCCTCGCAGGCCTGGCGGCGGCGGGAGTGATGGCCGCGCTCCCGCCGTTCGGGTCCGCGGATCAGCTGAGCTACGCAGGCTACGGACGGATGGTGGTCACCGGCCACGACCCCTACACGATGACACCAGCCATGCTGGCCCGGCTGGGTGACCCGGTAGCCCGGGCCGTACAGGACTGGCGCGGCAGCGCGTCGGTGTACGGCAGCCTGGCTTCCGGGCTGCAGGCGCTGGCATCCGCGGCGGGCGGGACCTCGGTGCGGCTCACCGTATTTGCCGGGTCGGTGCTGACGGCGGCGGCGTTCGCCGCGGCCGGCCTGCTGCTGCACCGGATGACCCGGGGCAGCCGGGCCGGCCAGCTCAGGGCCGCCCTGCTGTGGACGGCGAACCCGCTGCTCCTGCAGGTGCTGGTGGCGGGCGCGCACGTGGACAGCGAGGCGATCGCGTTCGCGCTGGCCGGGATGGCCGGGTGCGTGCTGGCGCTGCGCCGGGCCCGGCCGTGGCCTTTGTCCGGCGGCTGCGCCGTGGCCGGAGGGCTCGCCGCGCTGGGTGCGGCGGTGAAACTGAGCATGGCCCTGGTGCCGGGCGGCGTGATCGCCGCGCTGCTGGCCGCCTGGCTGGCTGCGCATGGCCAGCGGCCCGGCTCCGGGCGGCGCGGCCCTGGGTGGCGCGGCCCTGGGTGGCGGGGCACCCGGTGGCCGGGCTGGCGGGTGCCGGTGCTGGCCGGTGCCGCGCTGGCCGCCGGGTTCCTGCTCGTCACGGCGGCGGCGCTGCTGCCGTGGGGGCCAGCGTCGCTGCACCCCGCGCTCCAGGATGCCCGCCTGGTGTCGGTCGGGTCACCCTGGCGGGCCGTGCGGTCGGCACTGCGCGTCCTGGCCGGGCTGCCCGAGGGGACCGCCGGCAGCATCGTCCGGGCCCTGGCCCTGGCCGTGGCGCTGCTGCTGCTGGCCCTGCTGTTGCGCGCGCTGGTCCTGATCCCGGCGCCGGGCTGGCCTGGCGTGGCGGTGGCGGGGGCGTTCGCGGCCGCCTTCGCCTGGCTGCTCGCCTGGCCTTACGTGCTCCCGTGGTACGACGGGCTCGGCTGGGCGCTGCTCGCCCTGCTCCCGGCCACGCCCGGGCCGGGCGGTCCGGTAGCCGCGTGGGGCGGCCGCCGGATCCCGCTGGTGGCGGCGCTGGACTGGCTGCTGCTGGCGCGCACCGCCGCGCTCGGCGTCGGCTATCTGCCCGCGCGCGGCATCCGGATGCCCGCCAGCCTGGGCTGGCTGGAAACGGTGCTGCGCACCGGGGTCACCCCGGTCGCCCTGCTCGCTGTCCTCCTGCTGCTGGGCGTGCTGATCTGGCCGCGGCCCGCGGGCCTGCTGCCCGCGGCGCCCGGTCAGGCCGAACGCTGACCCGGCTCGCCCGCGTCGATGCCGTGCTGCAGCAGCAGGTCCTGCAGCCGGCGGACCTCCTCCCGGAGCCGGCCGATCTCGCGGCCGAGGGCCTCCGGGTCCGCGCCCGCCCGCCACTGCGCGAGCCGGTGATCCCGTTCGGCGAGGAGCTCGCGCTCACGATCCCGCAGCGCCGCGGCGCGCGGGAAGTCACCGGCGTCGATGGCCGCGTCTTTCTGCTGGCCGGCCTGCGTGATCTTGAGGTCGATATCACGGAGGTGTGGCGGGACGACCTGCCCGGCGAGCTCGGCGGCCGGGGTGGCCAGCAGGGTCATCACCTCCCCGCGGATCACCGTGACGTCCGCGCCCAGGTTGGTGAGCACCTGGCAGGCGAGCCCGTCACCCTCCCGGAGCAGGCCGAGCAGGATGTGCTCGGTGCCGATGTAGAGGTGGTTGAGGTGCGCGGCCTCGCGCAGGGCCAGTCCGAGCACTTTCTTCGCGCGCCCGGTGAACGGGATATGCCCGGCTGGCTCCTGGGCGCCGCGGCCGACGATCTCCACGATCCGCTGGCGGGCGGGTTCCTCGGTGATCCCTGCGGCGCGCAGCGCCTGCCCCGCCACCCCCTCGGTCTCGCGCAGCAGCCCGAGCAGGAGGTGCTCGGTGCCGATGTAGCCGTGCCGCAGTGACCGGGCCTCCAGCTGGCTGTCGATGATCGCCTGCCGCGCCCGGGGGCTGAAGCGCCGGAACATGCCCTTCTTCCGTCCCGGCCTGCTCCGGCCGGGCCGCCATCCCTGCATGGTTCCCTCCTCTGCTCGCGGCCGGTCACCGGCCGTGGCCGGGCCGGGCTGTGCCGCGCCGCGCCGCGCCGCGTCCTGCCGGGCTGTGCTCGCCGTGGCCGCTGCGCCGGCCGCGAGCTGCCCGGGGCTGAGCCGGGGGGCCAGCCACGCGGCGAGGGCCGCGGGCGCCAGCGGCCGGCCTCGATGGCGGCCACGGCTTCCCGGACGGCGCCGGGCGGGTCCAGGTCGGCCTGCCAGCCACCGAGCGCCAGGAACGTGGTGGCTGCCGCGACGGCCACCGGAGCGTTCCCGTGCCGGAACGGGCGGTGCCGCACCAGGGCACACAGCAGGGCGGCCGCGGCGTCGGCTGCTTCCGCGCGATCCCATCCGGTGGCCGGGATGCCTCGGTCATCCGGGGCGGCCCGGTCATCCGGGGCGGCCGGGGCCTGCGGGGCCGCTGCGGCAGGCCGCGCGGCCGGTGCTCCGCCCGCGGCTTCGGCCAGGGCCGCCGCCGCTTCGGCCAGGGCCGCTTCCGCGGCGGTCACGTCGAGCTCGGCGATTGCCCCGGAAGGGTCCAGGCCGAGCGTCCGCATGCCGATCACGATGAGGCCGGGAAGGTCGAGCGGGGTCATGACGGGTCTTCCCTCAGCATCCGCAGGATGCGCTGGTGCCGGGCCAGGTTGTCTTCCAGCAGCCGGATGAACCGCTTGTCCTTCTGCCGGGCCGCGACCAGCGCGCTGATCGCCTCGCGTACCACGTCGGACACCGAACGTCCCTCGACCTCGGCCACCGCCTCCAGCCGCTCGGCCAGGGCCGGGTCCAGCCGCAGCACGATGTTCTTCGTCCGAACCGCATCGCTCACCGGCAGCCTCCAGATGATATCTGGATATCACGATATCATGATTGCGCTGAGATACAAGGGCGCGCGGGCCGGGCGCACGGCCGGGCGGCCCGGGTGAGCCGCTGGTATCCTCGCGGACGGCGGCGCGGCTCCGCCGGGCAGCCGCCATTCGCGTCCCTGCCCAGGTGAAAGCGGTGTGATCGCCCTGTCCCCCCGTGACTCAGATCAGTCCGGCAAGCCCGTCCGGTATGCCTTTCTCGGCCCAGAGGGGACGTTCACCGAGGCCGCCCTGCTCACCTTCGATCCCGCTGCGGCGGAAAGTTCACTCCCGTGCGTCACTATCCAGGCCACCCTGGAGGCAGTACGCACCGGAGGTGCGGAGCGGGGCATCGTGCCGATCGAGAACTCGGTCGAGGGCGCGGTGACCGCCACGCTGGACGAACTGGCCACGGGCGATGACCTGGTGATCTGCGCCGAGGTCCCGTTGCCCGTGGCGTTCGCCCTGCTGGTCAGGCCCGGCACCCAGCTCTCCGGGGTCACGACGGTGGGCGGCCACCCGCAGGCGCAGGCGCAGTGCCGCCGCTGGCTCACCGAGCACCTGCCGGACGCCGCGTGGCGCCCGGCGTCGTCGAATGCCGAGGCGGCGCGCCAGGTGGCGGAGGGCGTGCTGGACGGGGCCCTGGCCGGCGCGTTCGCGGCCGGCATGTACGGCCTCGAGGTGCTGGCGGACGGCGCCCACGACCGGCCCGACGCGGAGACCCGGTTCGTCGTGGTGACCCAGCCCGGGCCGCTGCCCGCCGCGACCGGCTCGGACCGGACGTCCCTGGTGGCCTTCCTGGCTGCCGATCACCCTGGCGCGCTGATGGAGATCCTGACCGAGTTCGCGGTCCGCGGGATCAACCTCATGCGCATCGAATCGCGGCCGACCGGTCACGGGCTGGGCCGGTACTACTTCTTCATCGACTGCGAAGGCCACCTCGATGACGCCCGCGTCGGAGAGGCGGTGATGGGCCTGCGCCGGGTCTGTGCCGAGGTCAGGTTCCTGGGCAGCTACCCGCGGCACGACCGGGGGCAGACCCACGTCCGGCCGGGGACCTCCGATGCCGAATTCGCCGAAGCGGCCGCCTGGCTGAACCGGCTGCGCTACGGGCGCGTGTAACCCGGGGCCTTCGCGGCCGGACTACAGGTAGGGGCCGGAGGAACGGCCCTGCTGGGGCGGCCCTTCTTCGCCGCCCGCGGCCATGCCCGGGACCATGCCTGGCGGCAGGGCCCGGCGCATCTGCTCCAGCTGGGCCCGGGCGGCCATCTGCTGAGCG
Source organism: uncultured Actinomycetes bacterium (assembly GCA_963767385.1). Lineage (GTDB taxonomy): Bacteria > Actinomycetota > Actinomycetes > Streptosporangiales > Streptosporangiaceae > RYN-230. The sequence goes on from CAVYEA010000026.1 coordinate 240,310, forward strand.
AACAGGGTGGTCTGGATGCCGTGGAACAGGCCCTCGAGCCAGCCGACCAGCTGGGCCTGGGCGACCCGCAGTTCCGCCTCGCTGGGGACCTCGTCCTCGGCGAACGGCAGGGACAGCCGCTCGAGCTCATCGACCAGTTCCGGGGCCAGGCCGTCCTCGAGTTCCTTGATCGAGCTCTGGTGAATCCGCCGCAGCCGGGCCCGGCTCTTCTCATCGAGCGGGGCCGCCCGGACCTCCTCGAGGAGCTGCCGGATCATGCTCCCGATCCGCATCACCTTGGCGGGCTGCTCGACCATCTCCATAACCGGCCGCTCGCCCCCGTTGTCGGCGTTGCCGCCGTCCCCTTCCATGGCCACGCCATCGGGTCCCACGACGACGACCTTGGTGCCCTGGCTTGCTTCGGGGTTGCGTTCGCTCATGGTCCTAGTCTTGCGCCTTCCGCGTGGTGCCCGGACCCGGGGTGCGGCTCCGGGGCAGAGTTCTTCCTGTCCGCCCGGGCGCAGCCATCCGACGCGCCCCTCTCCGGTCAGTTGACCAGCAGGATCTTGCCCACATGCGTGCCCTCGTCATGCAGCCGGTGGGCCTGCACCGCCTCGGCCATCGGCAGCACCCGGTCGATGACCGGGGCTATCGCGCCCGATTCGATCAGCGGCCAGACGTGCTTGCGGGTGGCCGCCACCACCTCAGCCTTCTCCGCGGGCGGACGGGCCCGCAAGGTGGCGGCGAAGATGCTGCCCCGCTTCATCATCAGCACGCCAAGATCCAGTTCCGCGCGGGTGCCGCCCCGGGTGGAGATGATCACCAGCCGTCCCCAGGTGGCCAGGGCGGCGAGATTGCCGGCCAGGTACGGGGCGCCCATGATGTCCAGGATCACGTCGGCGCCGTGGCCGCCGGTGAAGTCCTGCACAGCTGCCGTGAAGTCCTGTTCGGTGTAGGAGATAGCCAGGTCGGCGCCGAGCTGGCGGCATCGTTCCAGCTTCGCCGGAGTGCCGGCGGTGCAGGCCACCACCGCCCCGTCGGCCTTAGCCAGCTGGATCGCGAAGCTGCCGATCCCGCCCGCCCCGCCGTGCACCAGGATGGTCTCTCCCGCGCTCAGCCCGGCTGACTGATAGACCGTGCCCTGCACGGTACAGGCCACCTCGGGGAATGCGGCGGCGTCCGTCAGGGCCACCCCGGCCGGGATAGGCATGACCTGGCCCTGCGGGACCGCGACCCGTTCCGCGTAGCCGCCCCCGGCCAGCAGGGCGCACACCTCCTCGCCGACCTGCCATCCGGAGACGTCCGGGCCGAGTTCCGCGATCCGCCCGGAGCATTCCAGCCCCGGGTACGGGGGCGCGCCCGGCGGCGGCGGATAAAAGCCCTGCCGCTGCATGACGTCGGCCGTGTTCACGCCGGCCGCCGCCACCTCGATGACTACCTCGCCTGGCCCGGGGACCGGGTCGGGGACGTCTTCCAGGCGGAGTACCTCGGGCCCGCCCGGATGGGTGATGACGACGGCTCGCATAGAGAATTCTCCCGATTGTGTAGCCGAGGGTGTGCTGTCGGTATCCAGGTAGCTTAGGCTTGATAGGCGCTCAGCCGGTCCTTCGCGGCACGCCATTCTGCTCCCCCGAGGAGAACTGAGGGGAAACGACCTTGGCCGATCACTACCCGGAACACGGTGCCGAGGGTGAGCAGGATCCCCGCGCGCCAGCCGGTGACGGCCAGGCCCGGTTAGCTCCCCGGCCGGCGTCCGCTGAAACAGGGGCGCCCTGGGCCGATTCCGGTTGCGGTGCCCCGGATGAGGGCGGCGGCCCGGACCCTTACGGCGGCCCCGATGACTATGACGCGGCCGAGGGCTTCGCCCTCCCGGATGACGACGCGACAGACGGCTCAGCCGGGGGCTACTGGGCTGGGCCGGGCCTCGGCGAGCGCGACGCCGGCCGGTCAGGGGCCGGGCCACGGCCCGCCGGGCCGTGGCCGGACGGGCCAGCGTCCGGCCCGCCGGGCCAGTTCGGTGCGGCGGCCCGCGCCGGGCCGGGCCAGGCGGTCCCGCGATCAGCCCCGGCGGCCGGCGGACCGGCCGTGCTGTCCGGCCCCCCGGCTCCTGGTGCCGCCCTGGCCGCCGGGCCGGGGTCCCGGCCGGCCGGGACGCGCCGCACTGTGGCGGAGGAGAGCGTCAGCGCGGGCCTGCTGGCCCCGGGACGGCACCAGGGCCCGTCCGGCGGCTGGCGGCGGGCCGTCGCCGGGGTGACCGGTGGCCTGGTACGGGTGCCGCAGCCGGCCGCCCGGCGGCGCCGCCGGGACCTCACCGTCCGGGCCCTGGCCCCCGTCTCCGGGGGCCATCACCGGGTGGCGGTGCTCAGCCTCAAGGGCGGCGTGGGCAAGACCACCACCACGATCGGACTCGGCTCCACCCTGGCCTCACTGCGGTCCGACCGCGTGATCGCCGTGGACGCCAACCCGGACCGCGGGACGCTGTCCGACCGGCTCCGGCTGGAAACGGCGACCACGGTGCGCGACCTGCTGAGTGAGCGGCAGCAGATCGGCGGCTACCCGGACATCCGGGCGTACACCACGCAGGCGCCGAGCCGCCTGGAGGTACTCGGCTCGGACCGTGACCCGGCGAGCCCGGCGGCCTTCGATGAGGCCGGCTACCGTGACGTCGCCGCGCTGCTGGAGCCGTACTATGCCATCTGCCTGGCTGACTGCGGCACCGGGCTGCGGCACTCGGCGATGACCGGGGTACTGCGGCTCGCCGACCAGATCGTCCTGGTCAGCTCGCCGTCGGTGGACGGGGCGCGCAGCGCGAGCGCCGCCCTGGACTGGCTGCTGGCGCAGGGGCACGGCATCCTGGCCCGCCAGGCGGTGATGGTGCTGGACGTGGTCCGGCCCCGGGGGAAGAGCGCCGTGGACCTGGCGCGTCTCGGGCAGCAATTCGCCGCGCGCTGCCGCGCCGTGGTCACCGTGCCGTACGACCCGCACCTGGAGGAGGGCGCCGAGGTCCATCTCGGCCGGCTGAACCAGGCCACCTCGGATGCCTTCCTGGCCCTGGCCGCGCAGGTGGGCGACGGTTTCGCCGGGGAGCCGGGCCCGCCCCGTTAAGCCGCCGCGTTCGCGTCGTCGGCGATAACGGCGCGAACCCCCGGGATCTCGGTCAGCACCGAGGCGAGATCGTTGACCGACCCCTTGCCGTGCACCTGCAGCACCACCTCCACGGTGGGCGGCAGGGCCAGGCCCGCGGGGGCGCCGGTAACCGGGTCCGCGTCCGGGGAGGCATTCACCGACAGCTCGTTGACGGCGAATCCCCGTTCGGCCACCTGCCGCCACCCTTCGGCGGAGGGCAGGGCAGTGGCCGCGAGTTGCTGGGTGACTGTGGGCATCCGGTCAGCAGTGCCTGTAGCCGGGCCGCCCAAACGTGCCCGCCCTGGCCCCGTGCGAGCCCGGCCCGCGCGTGCTCACAGCCGCGGGTTGACCGGTTCCGACTCCAGGGCCAGCACGCCGAACACGGCCTCGTGCACCCGCCACAGCGGCTCGCCCGCGGCCGCCCGTTCCAGGGCCTCGATGCCGAGGGCGTACTCCCGCAGCGCCAGCGAGCGTTTCCGGCCCAGGTTGCGGTCCCGCAGCCGGGCCAGGTTCCCCGGCTCGGCGTAGTCCGGCCCGTAGATGATCCGCAGGTACTCCCGGCCGCGGACCTTGACCCCCGGCTGGGCCAGCCCCCGCGGCCCCCGGACCAGGCCGGCAGCGGGCTTGACCACCATGCCCTCCCCGCCGGCCTCGGTCAGTTCCTCCACCAGGCCACCCCGGCGGCCACCGACGCCGGCGTCGGCCGTGTCCACCAGCCGCCGGCGGGTCGCGTGCGATCAGGCCTGGCGCGGCGCGCGGCCAGCCGGTCGGCGCAGCGCGCAGTGCCAGGCATGGTCCCGGCCGTGGTACATCGCGCCGTCGCGACGCCAGCAGCTGGAAGGGCGCCAGCCGGATCCCGTCCAGGCCGTGCACCGGCCAGCAGTACCGGCGGTAGGCGGCGCTGAACGCTGCCGCCGTTGGCCAGCCCGGGCCGCCGTGCGCTCCCGCAGCCCCGCCACGTCCACCCCGCGCGGCCTGCGCCTGCTCCGGGCGCCGCGGCGGCCGCGGGCAGCGCCGCGCGGGCCGCGGCGCCCACGGCCGCGTACTGGTTCGCGCAGCAGGTCCTCCGGCCTTGGCCGACCACGGCATGCAGCTCGCAGTCCAGCAGCAGCCAGCTCGTCCCCAGCTCGTCCCACAGCCCCGCGCGCCGATACACGCCGGACGACCCGCCGCCAGCACTGCCTCCAGTCCGCGCCGCGTCGAAGAAGCGGCGGCCGGTGCGGGTGTAGACGGCCCCGGCAGCGCGCGGCCGGCCGGCCATGCCCGGCCCGAACCTGGCCCGGACCGGCGTCCGGCTCGTCGTCACGGCAGACGAAGCACGACGGCGCGCGAGCCCATGTGCTTCTCCTCGCAGACCACCGCGGTGATGCCGTCACCGGCGGTACGCCGGCGAACGCCTCGGCCGGGTGCTCCAGCAGCCCGGGGCGCTCGCTGGCGTGGCGCACGGGGCCATGGTCGGCGGCAGGTAGAGCAGCCACCGGGGGTCGATCGCGAACCGGCTCATCACCTCCAGCGCGGCGGCCGCGTTCGTCCTCGCGGACGGTGACCCGGCCGTGCGCCCGGGTCTCGACGACCCGCTTGCCGAGCACGTCGCTCAGGTCGAGCAGCCGTCCGCCGATCCGGGCCCAGCGCCTCGGGCCGGTGCCCCGGGCCCGGCGCCGCCGGCGCTCGGGCGTCCGCAGCGGCCGGGCCGGCTCGTAGTAGGCCTGCGCCGGCGGGGACCGAGACCAGTTCCCGCTCCGGGTAGCGCAGCGCGGTGAGCCGGCCGCCGAACACGCAGCCGGTGTCGATGCAGATCGTGTTGTTCACCCACTCCGGCTCCGGGCACCGGCGTGTGCCCGTAGACCACCAGCGCCCGGCCCCGGTAATCGCTCGCCCAGGGGTAGCGGACCGGCAGGCCGAACTCGTCGGTCTCCCCGGTGGTGTCGCCGTACAGCGCGAAGCTGCGCACCCGGCCGGACGCCCGGCCCTGTATGGCCTCCTTCAGCCCGGCGTGCGCGACGACCAGCCGCCCGCCGTCCAGGATCAGGTGCGACTGACCAGGCCGTCGAGCGAAGTCCCTGACCTGCCGCCGGAACTCCCCGTCCTCGGCGGCCAGCTGGCTGAGCGACTCGGCCAGGCCGTGACTGACCTGGACGTTGCGCCCGTCCAGGGCGCGGACCAGCTTGTTCTCGTGGTTCCCGGGCACGGCCAGGGCGTGTGCCGGCGGCGACCATGCCCATCACCAGCCGGAGCACGCCGGGGCTGTCCGGGCCCCGGTCCACCAGGTCGCCGAGGAACACCGCGGTGCGGCCGGCGGGCGGCACCGCGCCGTCGGCCCGCCCCGACGAGTCATGCGTGAGGAGTAGCCGAGCTTCCCGAGCAGGGCTTCCAGTTCGGCCGCGGCAGCCGTGCACGTCGCCGATGACGTCGAAGGGCCCGGCCCGGTCGGTGTAGTCGGTCGCGCAGCGGCTCGCGCACGATCTGGCCGCCTCCACCTCGGCGGCCCCGCGGAGCACGGACACATGCCGGAACCCTTCCCGTTCCAGTGCTCGCAGCGAGCGGCGCAGCTCGGCATGCTGGCGGTGGACCACCGGCGCGGCCGAAGGTCGCGGTCGGCCCGGCCGCGTTACGTTCTGCGCGCAGGTTTTCCGGAACGTCCAGCACGATGGCGACCGGGAGCACGTCGTGCGTCACGGGCCAGGTTGACCAGCGGCTTGCGGGCGCTCGGGCTGGACGTTGGTGGCGTCGATCACGGTCAGCCGCCCGGCCGCCAGCCGCTTGGCGGCGATGTAGTGCGAGCACCTCGAAGGCGTCCGCGGTGGCCGACTGGTCGTTCTCGTCGTCGGCGACCAGGCCGCGGCAGAAGTCGCTGGAGATGCACCTCGAGTCGGCCGGAAGTGCTGCGCGGGCGAAGGTGGACTTGCCGGACCCGGACACGCCGATGAGCACGACCAGGGACAGCGCCGGGATGCCGAGCGGCCGGCCGGCCGGAGCGCCGCCCGGGGCGTTGCGATCCGGTTCCGTGCCGTCCGGCCGCTCGTCCGCAGGTACTGCTTCTTCGGGCACAGGTAACACCGCCAGTGGGGTCGGCGGCCGGTCTACGGGGCGACGCCTGGGCCCAATCCTGTCACCCCCGTCCCAGGCCAGGCCACGCATTTACGCTCTTACCCCGCTGTCGCGTCCCGGGCCGCGTCCCGCCGTGGACTTCCGGGCCGTAGCTCGCTCGCATTGCATATAGGCGCCTGGCCTGGGCCGGTTGCCCCTTTGGCTCGGCAGAAAGCATGATGTGTCCAGGGTCGAGAAACGGCTGACCTGGTGACCGGCCAGGCAGCACGAAAAGCCTCCTAATCGGGACGGAATTATCAAATCTCGCAAATCTTCTCGGTCTGAGATAGCCGGGGCGCCTGGATGGCGGTCCCTGAGCGTGCTCTCATAAACCGGGTGAGGCGCTGAGCAGGCGGATCTGGGCGGGGTGGGGGGATTGGCGTGATGGTGGCAGGTCAGGCCATCTTGTGGTTGCTGGGCGTGGACAGGGCTCCGGGGCGAGGGCTCGGGAGGTTGGCTTTCAACCCCGGCCTGTACGTGATCGCTCTCCTGGGCTTGACCCCAAGTGCGGTCGTGGCACTCTTCCTCGGCTTCCAGGACATGCTGTGGCCGGTATCGCTGTCTTCCCAGCTTGTCGGGGTCACCTACGTAATCGCGGGCCTACTGGGCCTTTATGGTGTTCTTAACGTCGGCATGCTCCTGGGCAGGGCGCTTCAGCCCATCGCCCAGTTGATGGTCCGTAACGGAGATGCAAATAAGGCAATCACCTATATCCGGGATTCCTCTGTCCGGTCGCTCAAATCCATCGCTCTTGCCGCCGTGGCTGGCCTGTATGTAGACGTGACTATCGTTCTTTACTCGTTCCGCTACTTCCGCCACGAGGTCGTTAAAGTCCTGCTGTTCGCGGTGCTCGCCCTGATCTGCGTGTTCCTGTCCCGCGTGACCTTGCCGGTTCTCTGGGATGATTTGAGTAAAGGACTGAAAGCGGCCGGCATCTCCCTTGTTGCGCTAGCCGGGCTGGCCCAGTTCTGGTACCAGAGTGTCCGGCTTCCGTCCGACGCCCCCGTCGGTATTAACTACACCGTAACCCTGGGGCCCTCGACCCGGTCAGGAAACGATACTATCGTCCAGGTCAACCTGACCGCCGAAGATACCGGCGCGGTCCCGGCCGTCGCGCTGGCCTCCATGGTCGCGGTCAGGGGGATCGTTTCTCCGGGGGAGACCACCACGCGGATTCTTTCGATCTTTCCGCTCATTCATATGGGTAGCTTCTTCTTCCCCAGCGACACGTTCTCACGAGAGTTCTTCGTGGTCATCAAGAACCCAGATATAAGCGCTCTTTCCGTGGAGATACAGGTTGATTTTGCCCGTACGTCGTGGCTCGCTCTCGGCACGATGGAACAAGGGCTCCATGCCTGCTCCGGCGAACCTAACAGGAAGCAGCAGTGCATACCCGAACCCTATGGGCTGAGGGACTGTGTCAACTTGTATTCGACGAAGCCGGAATGCACCAGCCAGCCCGCGCTAACCTGCCCACGAGACGTGTGGTACCAATGGTCCGCAGCTGAGAGTGCCCTGCGCCGCTTCACTCAAGGGGCCCGGACGGTGTATTCGCAGTGGGAATGCAGGGGATGGAACGACATTAACTCAGGCGTTGATGCGTGGGTTACCCCGGATCAAACTCCCCGGGGGTCATACCTGGGGATCCTGTACAGCACGCGGTACGAACAGCTCCTGCTGCCCAAGGCTCAATGAATCATGAATGGGGCGCCCCCGTCCCGGGTGGCGGAGGGGGCACGGGTGAACACGGCTAGCTGGGTAGGGGGGCCGACTTCGGGGTCGTCGTCCCCGACCGGCCGGTAGCCGACCTGGTAGCCGTGCCGGGCCGCTACCTTGTCCGCCCAGGCGCGGAACTCGGGGCGGGTCCACTCGAACCGGTGGTCCGGGTGCCGCATCGCGCCCGGCGCGAGCCAGTCGTAACGGACGTTGTGCTCGGCGTTCGGGGTGGTGACCAGGACCGTGCCGGGACGGGCGTAGCCGAACACGGCCGCCTCCACAGCGCCGAGCCGGTCCGGCTCGATGTGCTCGATCACCTCCATCAGCACCGCCGCGTCCAGCCCGGTGAGCTGGCTGTCGGCGTAGGTCAGCGAGGACTGGCGCAGCTGCAGCCGGTCCCGCAGCCGGTCCGGCATGGTGTCGGTGTGCAGCCGCCCGGCGGCGTGATCGAGGGCCCGCGGGGACACGTCCACCGCGATGACTTTCTGGACGGCCGGTTCCCGGAGCAGCGCGGCCACCAGGGCGCCCTCCCCGCAGCCCAGGTCGGCGACCGTGCTGGCGCCGGCCTCGCGCAGCACGGCCAGCACGGCGTCCCGGCGCTGCTGGGCCAGGGACTGCCCGGCGGGCCGGCGGGTCGTCCTGCGGGACCGCGTTGTCCAGGGCCTCCGGTTCGGTGTCGTCGGTCTCGGCCAGCCGGCCTACCGCCGTGAGTACCAGCCGGCGCTGGTGCGCCAGGTAGCGGTGGGTGATCAGGTCCCGCTCCGGGTGCCCGGCCAGCCAGCCGCCGCCCGCCCGGATCAGCTTGCTGACCTCGGCCTGATCGACCCAGTAGTGCTTCGCGTCGTCGAGGACCGGCAGCAGGACGTAGAGGTGGTTCAGCGCGTCGGCCAGCCGCATGGTGCCGCTGAGCCGGACGCTGAGGTACCGGGAGTCGCCCCACTCCGGTATCTCCGGGTCCAGCGCGATGGGATCCGCGCTGACCTGCCAGCCCAGCGGACTGAGGAACCGGTGGGCCATGGACGGGCCACCGCGGCAGGGCAGCGCCGGGATGGTGATCTGCAGCGGCAGGGTGCGGGCGGCGAGTTCCGGGCGGGCATCGCACCGGCCGTTCATGGCCGTGCGGAACACCTTGCCCAGCGCGACGGCCAGCATCGAGGAGGCCGCGTAGGGGCGGTCATTGACGTACTGGGCGAGGGAGAAGGCGTCCGGGCCACTCTTGGGGGCGGCACGGTTCCCCCCGCGGCCGGGCCCGCGGACCAGGTCGATGGGGTCGATCTCCAGCAGCAGGGCCGCGGTGCACCGCTGCTCGGTGGCCTCCGGGTAGAACACATGCGCCTGGCCCGCCGACACGTCGAACGTCTGCAGCCGGTCGGGGTGCTTGTGCAGCAGGAAACCCAGGTCGGTCGCGGGCGGCGCGGTGGATGTGATGGTGAGCAGCACGGCTGGAGGTCCCCGGGACTGGGCATCCGGCGCAGCAGCGCCGGTGGCCTCATCCTGCCAGCCCCGCTGCCGGCTAACCAGGCATTTTGGGCGGGGCGAGGTCGATGGTGGCCAGGACGGCGCAGTGGTCGGTGCCGGGCACCCGGAAGATGCCCGCTTTGCGGGGGGTGCAGCTGTCGCGGGAGATGAGGATGTGGTCCAGGCGCATGAACGGCAGCACCGGCGGGTGGACTTTGATGACGAATCCGGGCCAGATGCTCGGCCAGGTGAACCCGGGCCAGGGCCGGTCCGCCGCGGCGTCGCCGCAATCCACGAGGCCGGTGGCGAGCAGGTCGCGGAAGGGCCGGTGGTCACGGCTGGCGTTGAAGTCCCCGGCCGCGATCTGCGGGCCGGAGGTGGCGGCCAGCACGTGGCGGAGGGCGGCCAGTTCCTGCTGCCACTGCCGCTGGTAGTGGTTCAGCGGGGCTTTCGGGTGCACCGCGGTCACGGTGACCGGCTGGCGGCCGGACGGGTCGATCTGCGCGCGGGGGAACGCCGCGACCGTGCCGGGCACCGGGGGCAGCGGGGCCAGCGGCCAGCGCGCCCACAGCCCGGTGCCACGGGCGGCGGGCCGCGGGTCGAGGTGGCTGAACGGCAGCAGCCCGGGCAGGTCGGCGTCCTTGAGCTTGCGCACCATCTGCGGGGTCAGTTCCTGGATCGCCAGCACATCCACGTCGTGCTCGCGGACCAGGCGGACCACGGCGGCCGGGTCGGCGTGGCCGCCCAGGACGTTGACGGTGAGGAACCGGATGGTGACCGGGCCGGGCGCGGCTTCGCCCGCGGCGGCGGCGTACGGGGCCGGGCCCGGCTGCGGCGGCCCGGGATGCCGGGTGGCGGGCGAGCGGGGCGGCAGTTGCACGCCGATGAGCGCGGCGGCGGGGATGGCCAGCGCCACGGCCAGCCACCAGGAACTGGCCGCGGCCACGGGCACGGCCGCGACCGCGGGCAATACCGCGACCGGGGCGAGCGAGGCCAGTTCCGGGCCTGGGCTTGGCGCCCGTCCGCCGGCCATGCGGGCCAGCAGGAACGGCAGAGCCACCGCGGTGAGGATCAGGGCCGCCAGCCCGCTCACGCTGCGCCTCACCTCGCTCATGTTGGCGGCTCTGCTGCCCGGCGAGCATATCCCGGGATCTGACCCCGGACACGAACCGTCGCAACGCCGGCGGCCGCGGCGGCCCGGGTGCCGTGCGGGGCACCCGGCCGTGGCGGGCACTGGCTACCTGGTACTTCCCCGGAATCCGGGGTTTTACCTGGCCGTCACGAGTTCGCCTGGCGCCCGGCCGGTGCGGCGGCTACAAATCAGGCATGAGCGCTGAATCCGGCCCGGGTGCCGCGCCAGGTGCTGAACCTGACCGCCCGGCCGCCACGGCCTCCGCGGGCGCGGCCCCGCGGCACATGGTGGTGGCGGGCGACTGGCACGGCAACGAGGGCTGGGCGCTGAGCGTCATCGGCCGGGTGCCCAGCCTGCTGGCCGGTGAGCCGCGGCGGCTGATCCTGCATCTGGGTGACTTCGGGATCTGGCCCGACGCGGCGGGCCGCGCCTACCTGGCGCACGTGTCGGCCGCGCTGGCCGCGGTGGATGCGGAGCTGTGGTTCGTTGACGGCAACCATGAGGACTTCCCGCTGCTGGGGCGGCTGGCGCGGGAGGGGGGCGCCACCCCGGACGGACGGGAGGTGATCGGGGCCCAGCTGTTCCACCTGCCCCGCGGCTACCGGTGGAAGTGGCATGACCGGCGCTGGCTGGCCTGCGGCGGCGGGGTCAGCCTGGACCGGGCGCAGCGCACCGAGGGCGTGGACTGGTGGCCGCAGGAGGAGATCACCGCCGCCCAGGAAGCCGCGGTCATCGCGGGCGGCCCCGCCGACGTCCTGGCCAGCCACGACTGCCCCTCCGGCGTCGCGCATGCCTTCGGCCGCCCCCCGGCCTCATGGGACCCGGCCGACCTGGCCCGCAACGACGCGCACCGGCGGCGGCTGCAGGGCATCACCGACGCCGTCCAGCCCGCCCACGTCATGCACGGGCACCTGCACCGCGCCTACCAGCGCCTGTGTGACTTCGGCTACGGGCCCGTGCACGTTACCGGGCTGGATGCCGACGACCGGCTCCGTAACATCGCCGTCCTCAACGTCGCGACCATGGAGTGGCAACTCCGCTGGGGACGCTTCCGCCGGTTATGCGCCCGGCTCATTCCCTCGCGCAGGCCCTCGGGCTGGTAAGACCCTGCAACCGGTAGACTTCGGGGCTCACGCACTCCAGGAGGGCTTGGCGACCCGCATGCCGCGTTGGCGCATCAAGGGCCAGGAGATGGAGTCGGGGAACGCCGTAGCCGGTCAGCCCGGGATGCTGCCTGCCGGTGGGTTGTTCGCGTGGCTGAGCAGGCTGGTCTCCCGTCGCGTTGTCTCGCTTGCCCTGATCGCGCTCATTGCCATTACCGACTACGCGATACCGTGGCATGGATTGCCTTTCGTGCCGAGGGCGATGGTCGATGAGCCATGCCATCTGGCTACCGCACTGGTTGCAGTGGGGGCAATGACCCGGTGGCGTGGCTCTCCGCTGAGTCCTTCATTCGGGTGGGCGATGCTGGCGTCTTCCGTGCTTATTGACGCTGACCACCTGCCCTTGGAATTTGGCTATTCCTGGCTGACCGCGGGGACGCCCAGGCCGTACACTCATGCGTTGTGGCTGGTCGCAGTGATGGCCATGATCAGTGTGGCTGCAGCCCGCTGGCGAAGGCGTACGGGAACGGCGGTACCAGCGGCTGTGGCCAGCATTTCGGCGGGCGTGGCCTGCGGGCTATCGGCGCACTTTCTGAGAGATATCGCCACCGCGCCAATGTCACTCTGGTGGCCGCTATCTGACGCTACCTTCCAGGTGGCGTACGGCTGGTATCTGGGAACTCTGCTGGTAATCCTGGCGGTGCCTCTCAGGCGGCCCCGGATGCGCGTTGCGGTAAATGCCCGGTATCAGCCGGATCGGGCATTCCTGCCAGGATAGTTCCCCGGGCCCGGCATGCGCCGCGCCAGGCCGGGCTGATCCCTGCTGGCCGGCGGCGCTGGTCAGCGAGTCCAGGCGTTCCGGCCGGCGGTGCCGCCGGGTGCCCGCCCCGGAAGGCAGGTAAGGCCCTGGCGCCAGTAAACCTTCTGGGTCTGCCCTGCGTCCCTTATCACGCGCCATGTGAAATTAGGGGGGTAGCTGACGGTGAAGGTGGGATTTAGGGACAGCGCCAGCGGGTCGTCACGGATCCAGCGGTCGTTCCTTGACGTGCAAGGCTGGCTGCTCAGGCAGCGGTTCTTCACCAGCAAGGTGCTGCCGGCCATGCCGCGCAAGCTGCGCTGGGCGCTGCGCCGGATTTACTTTGCGCCGTTAGACCTGATCGAGCGGTTCAGGAGTGACTACAACGCGATGGTGCCGCCCTACGGCCAGCGTTTTACCGGGTATTCGGGTCATGATTTCGTAAAAAGCGGGCAAGGACTTGTCGATGTGCTGGCCACGACCGCGGGCCTCGGGGCGCACAGCAACGTGCTGGACATCGGCTCGGGCATCGGGCGCTGCGCCATCCCGCTGACCAGCCTGATTACCCCGCCCGGCTCCTATGACGGGCTCGACATCGTGGAGCGCGGCGTGCGCTGGTGCGCCACCAGGATCACGCCTGAGCACCCGCATTTCCGGTTCTCCCATGCCAATGTCTTCAATGCCGAATACAACCCGGGCGGGACCGTCAAGGCGGCCGAGTACCGGCTGCCCTACGCGGACGCGAGTTTCGATATCGTGTGCCTGTTCTCGGTCTTCACCCACATGCTCACCGATGACGTGGAGCACTACGTGGCGGAGATCAGCCGGGTCCTCCGGCCAGGCGGCCGCCTGGCCGCCACGTTCCTGATCCTTGACGACGAAAGCCTGGCATTGATGCAGGCTGGGAACGGCATCTACAACTTCACCTACCACGAGGGCCCACAGTGGCTGCTGGAGGAAGGCATGGCCTCCCCCGAGCTGGCGATCGGCTATGAGGAGGACTACGTCCGCGACGTCTACGCCCGTAATGGCCTGGACGTGGCCGGCTTTTACGCCGGGTCCTGGAGCGGCCGGCCCAGCATGCCCGGCATCGATAACCTCGGCCAGGACCTCGTCGTCGGCATCAAGCGGTGAGCAGCGGCTCCAGCCTCGTCACTGGCGCACCCACCCATCGGGGATCTCCAGCTTGCGGATGACGCGGGCGGGGGCGCCGGCGGCGAAGCAAGCGGGCGGGATGTCCCGGGACACCACGGAGTTCGCGCCGATCACCGAGCCGTCCCCGATCTCCACCCCCGGCAGGACGACGACGTTCTGCCCCAGCCAGACGTTGTTCCCCACGATGACCGGCCCCTTGGCCTGGGCGGTGCCGGGCTCGGCCTCATGGCAGTCATCGTCGATGATCGACGTGAACGGCGCCATGAGCACATGATCGCCGATCCGCACTTCATGATGGACCTCAATGGACGATCCGGAGTTCATGTAAACGCCGTTGCCCACTGACAGCACGCCGCCGCGGGCGACCTTGATCATTACTCCGGCTATCGTGCCCTCGGCCATGAACCTGTCACCAATGCGCGTCCTGCCCTGGAAACGGAACTTCACCGTCCCGAGGATCACCGGCCGCTTCCCGAACGTGCCCGGCCCATAGCGCTTGGAACGGACGGCCCCGTACCAGACTTTAACGGCGTTCGACAGGAACTCGCGGCGCCTTTCCCAATCCGTCTTCTTTTCTTGCATAGACCGTGCCCGTTCAGGTGATGTCCCAGCGGGATCGCTGAGCCGCGGATGGTGATGGATCGTAGCGGAGTGCGGGCGGCCCGATTCTAGGCCGGGACGACGGCGTCGCCGGCCCGGCCAGGACCGGGCCCGGTGCCCCGCCCGGGGCCCGGCGTGCCCGGACGGCGCCCATGCGGGCCGTCTGGTAGCGTGCCTATTTTGTCCCGGTACCGGAGCATGGGTCCATAAGATGCCTGCAGCGGAGCGAGGTCGGTGCTGGGCAGGCCGGTGTGCGGCTTAGCGCGGTGGCCGGTCTCACCGGCGTGGCGGTCCTGCTGCTCATGGTGCTGGTCTTCCTCGGCCCCCGGGGCGGGCCTGCGGCGTCGGCCGGGTCGCCGGCGGCCTGGGCACGGCGGGCGGGGCGGCGGGCCAGGGCACGGCACCGGCCGTCATCGTCCGGCGCCCGGCGACCGTCACCTACGTCGTCAGCGCAACCGCGGCCGCGACGGTGAGCTATGGCCCCGTCGGCAGCAACTTCAACGGCCAGGCTCCGGTGCGGATCACCAAGCGCGTCGGCAACGCCGTTTACTACGGCATCACGGCGCAGCTTCACGCGGGGGGATCCGTGGAGTGCGAGATCCTCCTCGGCGGCACCGTGGTCTCCAGGTCGGTGGCTACCGGTAGCTACAACGTCGTCTCATGCCAGGCCCGGAGGAACCCTGGGACCGATGCGTGGCAGGCAGTGCCGGCCGGTTGACCGGGGCTTATGCCCGGTCGGTCCGCAGACCTGCTGGTTCAGGTAAGTTGGCGTACCTGTATGCGAAGTTGCGAGACACTGGGAGAGTGTCTATGGGATACCCCGGGACCCTGCCCCCAGCCGCGCAGCGGGCCGAGTTCCTGGACCTGGCCGGGGGACTGATCGCCGTCGCGCTCCTCGTGGTTGTCGCCCAGGGCCAGCCCGGGCCCGTGCGCATGTTGCTGGCCCTGGGCTTCACCTTCTTCGTTCCCGGCCGCGCCATCGTCACCAACTGGCCGCGGATGGCCCGCTGGTCAGGGGCGGGCATGTCCATGGTGCTCAGCCTGACCGTTCTCGCCCTCCTGGCCACCACGTTCCTGTGGGCTCACTTGTGGAGTCCGGTGGCGCTGTTCCAGGCGGAGGCCGTGCTGAGCCTCGCCGGGCTGGCCGTCGGCGTGGCCCGGCGGCGGCGGGCGTCATGACGGGCCTGGGCTTGTGGCGGACCGGCCTTTGCTCAGGGGCGCAGTGACTTCAACCCGCAGCCGGGACGAGCCGAGGACAGCAGTGGCTTCTCCTCCTCGCCAGCGCACGTCCGTGCATGTCGCCGACGTCATGCTCCCGCTGGCCGTCGTGCTGTGGGCGCTGGGCGTGAGCCGCACCAACGGCTCGGACCTGGGGTCGTTCGGGCTGACCGCCAACCTGTCCCCGTTCTTCTACGCCGGGGTGGGCCTCCTCGTCGTATCCGCCGTGACCGAACTGGCCCAGCGCAGCCCATCCAAGTGGCGCATGGCGGCGCACGCGGTCGGCCTGGTGGTCATGATCTACGCGACCGCGCCGCTGATATACCCCGAGGGCCGGTATGCGTGGCTCTACAAGACCATCGGGGTCGTGCAGTACATCAACGTCCATGGCCAGCTGAATCACAACATCGACATCTACCAGAACTGGCCGGGATTCTTCGCCCTCGCGGGGTGGTTCGGGAAGGTGGCCGGCGCGGGCAGCCCGGTGACCTACGCGAAATGGGCGCAGCTGGTATTCGAGCTGGCTGCCCTGCCGCTGCTCTACCTGATCTATGACGCGCTGTCGCTGACTGTCCGGCAGCGCTGGCTGGCCATCCTGCTGTACTCCGGCAGCAACTGGATCGGCCAGGACTATTACTCCCCGCAGGGTATCGGGACCATACTGTCCCTGGGCGTCATGGCGATCACGATGCGCTGGTTCTTCGCCGGGAACCAGGGGCAGTTCGGGCCCATGCGGCGCAGGCTATTCGGCCGGAAGCGCGCGAACCAGCGGAAGAGCGCGGAGAAAGAGTCCAGCATTTCCAGGCAGGAAGTCCTGGAGGCGTACCACAGCGTCAAGTCCTATCACGGGCCGCCGGGGATCGACGGGGTCACCGTCGCTGACTTCGAGCGGGACCTCGCGCACAACCTGCAGAAGATCTGGGGCCAGATGTGCTCCGGGGTCTATTTCCCGGCCCCGGTGCTTTCCGTGCCGGTGACCCGCGATGGCCGGGTCAGCACCCGCGGTGCGCCGACGGTCAGCGACATGGTGGCCCAGACGGTTATCGCCCGGCGGCTTGAGGCCCGGGCGGCGCAGCTGGCCCAGGCCAAGGGGGCCAGCCGGGCAGCGGGCGCGGGCCAGGGTGACTGGACGATCGAGCTCACGGTGCGGAACGTCTTCGCCGACTGCCGGCACGACCTGATGCTCAAGGTGGTCGAGGCCACCACCGACCAGAGGTGGATCGCCCACTACGTGCGGCGGGTGCTGAAGGTGCCGGTGCAGGAGCCCGACGGCACGCTGGAGGCGCGCGGCCGCGGGATCCTGCCGGGGTCGCCCCTCGGCCCGGTGCTGGTCAACCTGTTCCTCCGGCATGTCCTCGACATGTGGCTGAAGCGCTCCTTCCCGGATGTCGGGCTCGACCGCGACCTGACCACCGTGCTCGTGCATTGCCAGACTGAGCGGGAAGCGCGTTCGGTGTGCGCGGCGATCGCCCAGCGGTTCACCGAAGTCGGGCTCAAGGTCCGGCCGGAGCGAGTCCGGATCGTCTGCCGCCAGTCCGGGCAGCCGGATGCCTACATCGATCCCGGACGGGACCTGGGCGTGGCCGCGTTCCCGGTGCAGCCGCAGGCGGCGGGCCGGCCGCTCGGCGGGCGGCGGCCAGAGCCACTGCCCGCGCGGAGCGGGCCGCTGGCCGCGTTCTGCGTCGCGACCCTGGTCATCTTCTTCGTCCTGTCCTTCACCCACGAGCTTTCCCCGTACATCCTCATCGTCCAGCTCGGCGTGGTGGCGGCGGCCGGGATGCTGCGGCCTCGCTGGATCCCCCTGGCCATGCTGGGGGTCGCGGTCGCTTACCTGCTGCCCCGCTTCGCCTACGTGTCCAACCACTACGGGCTGCTCAGCTCGATCGGCAGCTTCTTCAGCAACGTGACTCCGCCGTCGGCCTCGGTCGGCGGCGCTTACCTGCCGGTGCCGAGCCAGCAGATCCTGATCCAGCGGAGCGCGGAGGGCTTGTCGGCGGTCATCTGGCTGCTCGCCGTGGTCGGTGCCTGGCGGCGCCGCCGGTCCAGGCGGACCATGCTGATCCTCGTCGCCCTGACCTTCTCACCGGCCCTGGTGCTCGCCGCCCAGGCCTACGGCAATGAGGGCGTGCTCCGGGTCTATCTCTTCTCCCTGCCGTGGGCCGCCGCGCTGGCGGCGTCGGCGATAGAGCCCGTCACCGGCCTGGGCGGCCGGGCGCTTTCCCGGCTCAGCGCCGTCACCGGAAACCGCGGCCTGGCCCGGGGCAGGTCCATCCTGAGCTGGCTGCGCGTCCCGGTCGTGCTGTGCGCCGTCGTGGGCTTGTTCTCCATTGCCTTCTTCGGTGACGACGGTTTCGATGTCATGCCGCAGTCAGAGGTCAATACCCTGCTGGCCTTCCAGCAGCACGCCCCGCTCGGGCCCATCTACACCGCCACCGGCAACGCCGCCTTCCTGGACACGTCCAAGTACAACCTGCTCAACTTCTTCACGATCTTCGGCTCTCTCGATGGGACACCGGTCGTCAGCAAGGCCACGCCCGACATTGCCAACGTGCTGGCCACTGACTCCCTCTCCGTGACCAATGGCGGCCAGCAGCCTGCGTACGTCGTGGTCGCGCCGAGCATGGTCGCCTACAGCAAGACCTATAACGAGGTCCCGCCTTATTACTTCACGATGCTGCTCGCCTCACTGGCTCATTCGCCGGAGTGGAAGCTCATGGTCAACGACGGGCACGGGACCATCATCTATGAGCTGACTCCGGCGGCAGCGGCCAGATACATCGCGGCGCAGGCGGCCGCAGAAAGAGCTGCCCAGGCGAAGGCCAAGGCGGCAGCGCAGGCCAAGGCGAGAGCGAAGGCCAGGGCGAGAGGCAAGGGCCAGGGCGAAGAATCCCGGCGGCCCGGGCACGGTGACCGGCCCAGGCGGCTGAGCCGGGCTGACCGCGGGCCGGACGGCTGAGCCCGCCCGCCGCGGCTGGGCTACGGCAGGCGCGGGCCCGCAGTGGGTGTATTCCGGGCGCCCCGGCGGGCGGCCAGCCGGGCCCGGCCATTGAAGTACCCGCCGGCCGCGGCTGAGAGCCCGGCGACGGCGGCCGCCATCCGCAGTCCCGCGGCGCCGTCACCGCTGGCGAATCCCCGGAATTCGCGCATGAGCGCGGCCGGGATGACGACCGCGGTCTGGCGCCGCTCGCGTTCCAGCCCGGCCGCGGATCCGGCCAGCCGGACGACGTCCGCCTTGGACATGCCCTCGTGCCAGCAGCGCCGCAGGAAATAACCGAGCCGGATCCGGTCGGCGGACACGTGATGGTCAACGGCGGCGGCCGGGATGTACCAGACGGCGGATCCCGGCTGGCTGGCGGTCAGCCGGATCGAGAGCTCGGTCTCCTCGCATCCCCGCGGGTTCGTGCCGACGCGCCCTACGGAATCATCGAATCCGCCCACTTCGAGGGCCAGGCTCGTCCGCATGCTCATGTTCGCCCCGATGGGGTTGCGCACCACGCTCACTGTGTCGGGCAGCCCCTGGTAGCTGCAGCCGACCACCCAGTCGAACTCGGGGGGGAGCCAGCGCGGCCGGGGTCCCTGCGGCCACCGGGGATGCACGCTGCCTCCGGTAGCCACCACGTCGGCCCCGCCGTATGGCTGGACCAGGGACTCCAGCCATCCGGGCTGCGCTTCGGCATCGTCGTCCAGGAACACGGTGATGGGCTGGGAGGCGGCCGTCAGCCCGGTGTTGCGGGCGCCGGACAGCCCCTGCGTGCCGGTGCTCACCAGCACGGAGACCCCGGTGCCGGCCAGTTCGCGGGCGGCGCGCTCGGCCAGCCCCGGGTTGTGGTCCACCACCAGCAGGACCTGCCGCGGTCCCGGGCGCTGCCGCAGCACGGACTCGAGCGCGGCCCGGGTCTGCGCCCACCGCCGCTCGGTGTACGCGCAGACCACCACGGTCACCTCCAGCCCGTCATCGGGCAGCGCGCTGGCGGCGGCCTGGCTGGCGGCGGCCTGGGTACCGGTGCCGGCCATTTCCGGGCTGGCGCCGCTGCCGGAAGCCAGCGGCTTTTCGGCTGGCCGGGGAGGTGCACTTTCCGCTACGTCCCGGATCTCCTGAGTCATCGTTCCTCCACGGGTCCCCGGGCCGGGTCATCCTGCCGAATGCGGACAGTAGCGACTGCGATATGACGTATTGGCGCGAAGCGCACTAAGCCCACGAAAGCGGATCGTAACAACTCTCGAGTCCGCTATTGCCCTCTTTGCCGGAACCCGTTCCGATGCTTTCTGGATCCGGTTACGATTCGCGCGGCCAGCGGCGGGAGCTGCCGGGAAGGGGTCAGTGCGGCCTGGCCCGGCCGCCGCCTCGGTGCCGGAGCGCGGGAGTGCCGCCCAGTTGGCTACGCCCGCCCCGGCCCCGCTCTTCTCGGCTAAGATCCCATACTCGGGCACTTCGGGCCTGGGCACCCGGACGCCTGCTCTGGCCAACCGTGGCGGCACGTGCACAGCAACTCGGGACAAGGGTGAAGCATGCCTCCAGCACCTCCAGCGAGCCCCCGGCGAGGGCGGCGCGGGAGATCAGGCCCGGACGGGGGCCTGCTGAGACGAGGCCGGCAGCGCAGGCTGCTCTGGGTCGTGCTCGGCGTGACGGCCACCACCGCGGCGGTGTGCTTCTTCCTGGAGGCCATTTCGCTGCAGACCCGGGGCCAGACCGAGGGGCAGAACACGGCCAGCACGCAGCTGAACTCGCCGACACCCACTCCTGCGTTCGTCGGGCAGCCGGCCCTGGCGTCCGCGGCCCCGGTCCCGGCCCCGTCCGCCACCCAGAAGCCGAGCGCCGGGCCGCTGGTGCCGACCGGGGTGCCTGGCCACTGGAAGCTCATCTTCGACGACGAGTTCAACGGCGCCGGCCTTGATACGGCTAAATGGTCGACCGGCTGGCTGAGTTCCGGGATTACTGGCCCGGTCAACGACAATGAGAAGGAATGCTACGACCCGTCCCAGGTCTCGGTGGGCGGCGGGTCGCTCAACCTGGAGATGGTCGCCAAGGTCGAGTCCTGCGGCAGCAACGACCCGAGGTTCACGTCCGGCCTGGTGAATACCGATGACAAATTCAGCTATACCTACGGGCTGCTCGAGGCCCGGGTCTGGCTGCCCGCTGCGGACGGGAATCCGGGCCGGATCGCCGACTGGCCCGGTGTGTGGACGGACGGCCAGAACTGGCCGTATGACGGCGAAGACGATGTCGTCGAAGCCCTGGGCGGCCGGGCCTGTGCGCACTTCCACAGTGCGGTCAACTCCGGGGGGGTGGGCGCTGGCGGCGGGAATGGCTGTGCCGCCGGCACATACGCGGGAGGCTGGCACACATTCGCGGCTGACTGGGAACCCGGGATGGTCACCTATTACTACGACGGCACCAACATCGGCAGCGTGACCACGGGGATAACGTCCGCGCCGATGTTCATCGTGCTGAGTTATGCGGCGGGGCAGGCGTACCTGCAGGCCCCGTCCACCATGAAGGTTGACTACGTGCGGGTGTGGCAGCATCCGTGACGCGGTGCCTGCCGTGGCCGTGCCGTGGACAGTAGCAGTCCGCCGGCCTGGACGACGGGCGTGTTTGCGGTGATGCGCCCGGCCCGCCGTAACCGTTCTGCTAGGGTGCATCCGCGTCTGCGCGGGGATGGTCGGCGCCGCCCAGCAGATCTCCTATACCAGCACGGATTGGTGTCAGGCTGATGGGCACTCCGCAGGCCTCAGGGTCACCCACGGTGACGGTGGTTACCCCTGCCTACAATGTGGCGAAGTACATCGGCGAGGCCGTTGACTCCGTCCTCGCCCAGACGTTCACGGACTTCGAGTTCATCGTGATCGATGACGGATCCACCGATGATTCCGTGCAGGTGGCCCTGGCTCATGCGGCCGGCGATCCGCAGGTTCAGGATGGTGCCGGGGCGGCATGCCGGCAGCAGCGCGGCCAGGAATGTTGGCATCGGTGAATCGAAAGCCAGGTACATCGCCTTCCTCGATGGCGATGACCGGTGGCACCGCAGGTTCCTGGAGCGGCAGGTGGCGCTCATAGAATCGCTCCCGCCGGAGGTCGGCGGGGTGTTCTGCCGGTCCCGGATGGTCCTGGAAAACGGCCGGCCCGTCTTCTTCCAGTGGCAGCGCTCCGGCCGGTATGACTTCGACGATTTCCTGGTCGGCGGCAACCCGGCCCGGAACGGGAGCACGCTGCTGATCCGCACGTCAGCCTTTGAGGACGTGGGCGGATTCGACGAGGACATGACCCACGTCGAGGACGTCGAGATGTGGCTGCGGATCGCCCACGGATCGAAGACTCCCGTGCTGTGGGGGAATAAGCATTTCCTGGTGGACCTGCGCCTGCGCCCAGGGTCCGTGACCCGGGACCGGGACGGCAGTGCGGTGGCGATCGACAGCCTGCTGGCCGCCCAGACGCCGAGACTGCGCCGGCTGCCGCGTGGCCTGGCCTACCTCCGCCCGGCCGTGACCGCCCTCAAGTACGGCGCGGACGAGGATCTGGCCCAGCGGTGGGCGGCCCACGCCCGGGAGGTCGGGCGGGCCCGCCTGGTGCGCAGCAGCTGGGGGCTGCGGCTGCTGTTCTGGGACGGCCTGTCCCCCTCGGGACGCCAGGCCGTGCGGTCCCTGCAGTCCTCGGCCCGGGAAGCGGTGAAGAGTGCCAACCTGCGGGTGCGCGGCGGGGCGAGCCCGGGCTGAACCGGCCGCCCCGCCGCCCCCTTGGGCCGCCGGTTTTGCCGAAAGCAGTGGAGCGCGCCCTTCGTTACGCCAGACTTGCCGTGATGTTCCGGCTATGCGCGGAACGTCGCGGCTGCTCCTGGCCTGCGGGGCCTGCCCGGCGGTAGCCGCCGGGACCCAGTCCAGTGGCCGGCCGCGGCCGCCGAGACGTCAAGCAGAACAGGGGCCGCGATGACGGACGGAAGCATCTGGGTCGGGTTGCTAGACCTGGACGACGGCCAGCCCGTGGCCGCGGTGAGCGTCCCGCTGGCTGAGCGTCATGGCCAGGCCCGGATCCTGGTCCGCAAGCACGGCGCGCCCCTGGGCTACGTCACCATCCCGGCCCAGCCAGAGGCCACGCTGACCGAGCGGGCCAGGGGCGCGGCCGAGATGGACCTGGCCGATGCGGTGCGGCAGCACGACCAGTGGGACAGCGCCGCCGGGCCGGCGGCCCGGACGCGTGGGCGGCGCAGGTGGCCTGCCCCCGGCGGTTCGCGGGCCTGGACCATTCCGGGGTGACCGTCGTCATCTGCACCCGGGACCGCACGGCCGGCCTGGAGGCGGTGCTGCGTACCTTCCAGCAGGTCGCCTGCGAGCCCATGGAGATCCTCGTCGTTGACAACGCGCCGTCCGGGCCGCAAACGCGCGAGCTGGTGGCCGGGCTGGCGGCGGATGATCCGCGGCTCCGCTACACCTGCGAGCCGCTTCCCGGCTTGTCCCGGGCGCGCAATCACGGCATGGCCGCGGCCAAGTACGACCTCATCGCGTTCACCGATGATGACACCCGCGTGGATCCGGGCTGGCCGCTGGCCATCGCCGCTGGTTTCGCCGCCGACCCGGAGGCGCTGTGCATTACCGGGCTGGTCGCGTCGAGTTCGCTGGACACCGGGCCGGAGCGGTATTTCGACTCCCGGTACGCGTGGGGTGAGGCGTTCGAGCCACGCCGCTATGATCTCGTCGCGCACCGCCAGCCGTCCGGGCTGTACCCCTACAGCGCCGGGATCTTCGGCACGGGGGCCAATTTCGCGGTCCGCCGGGCCGCCGTGGAGCGCCTGGGCGGCTTTGACCCGCTGCTCGGCGCGGGAAGCCCGGGCCGTGGCGGTGAGGACCTGGACATGTTCCTCCGCGTGATCCTGTCCGGCGGGCGCATCTGCTACCTGCCCTCGGCGCTGGTCTGGCACCAGCACCGGGCCGACACGCAGGCGCTGGGTGAGCAGATCTACTCCTACGGTTACGGCCTGGGGGCCTACCTGGCCAAGCATCTCCGGGACGGCCGGCTGCCGGTGGTCATGCTCGGTCACGGCCTGCGCCGGGTGGCCGCGGTGGGCCGGCGCATGCAGCGGGCCTCGGAAGCGGGCCAGATGCAGGCCCACGGCAAGCGGCTGGCCGTGGACGAGGCGCGCGGAGTTCTCGCCGGAGCGTTCCGCTACTACCGGGCTTCGCGCCAGGCGGCCAGGTCGTCGGCGCGCGGCTGAGCGCCGCAAATCGGACGAGGGTACCCCTTCCTGGCCAGAGCCGGTATATCCTGGCCGGACATCCGGGGGTGTTGCCGCTAACCGAGTCCCTGGCAGTGCCCGGCGGGATGGGCTGGGCGCCTGAGTATCCGCCCGCCGCCTGTCCGGCCACGCAAGCCAGCGCCGACCCGGTTTCGTCCTGCTCTGGCCGCTGAAGTCCAGCCTGGGTCTCACCAGCCGGTCCGCCCGCAGGGACGCCTGGTGCGCAGAGGGTCCGGCTAGTGTGGCGGCGGGACCCAAATTAGCCTAGTTAAGTGGAATCGGGAGTGTCCGTGCAGGGCTGGGACGACCAGCAGACGGGTAACTGGCGCCCTTACTGGGAAGAAGACACTCTCACCTTCACCCACCTGCCGGTGGTGGATGGTCGCATTGCCTACCGGCCGCCACCGCAGCCGCGCCCTCCCCGCCCGGCCGACGCGGCCCCATCCGGCAACTTGGTGTCCCGGGTCATCTCCGAGTTGCGTAACCCGTTGTACCGCGGTGGCTATGTGCTGATCGCCAACACCGTGGTCACCAACGTCATCGGCGTGGGCTTCTGGGCGGTCGCCGCCCGCCTGTACGGGCCGGTGGACCTGGGCCGGGCCACCGCGCTGGTCTCAGCGCTGATGCTGGTGGCAACGCTGTCGCAGCTCAACCTGAGCAGCACATTGATCCGGTTCCTGCCCCAGCTGGGCGCGAGGTCGGCGGGACGGCTGATCAAGGGCAGCTACCTGTCTAGCATCCTGGCGTCCCTGATCGGCGGGGCGATATTCGTCGTGGTCCTGCCCCGGCTCAGCTCTCAGTGGCAGTTCATCGGGAATTCCAGCTATCTCTCGCTCCTCTTCGTTGTCAGCGTGGTGGCCTGGGAAGTGTTCACCCTGCAGGACGCGGCGCTGGTGGGCCTGCAGCGCCCGGAGGCCATCCCGCTGGAGAACCTGGTCTTCGGGCTGATGAAGCTGGGCCTGCTCGTGGCCGGGTATGAGGTGCTCCGCTCGACGGACATCCTGGCCTCGTGGACCGCCCCGCTGATCATCCTGGTCCCGATCGTCAACTGGCTGATCTTCTACCGCTACCTCAAGGAGCGGCGGCAGCAGGACCTGCTGCCGGACCTGCGACTGCGGCGCTTCGCCCGGTTCGCCTCCGTGGACTACCTGGGCCTGCTCTTCAGCCAGCTCACCGGGAACTTCATGCCGCTGCTGGTCATGTCGACTCTGGGCCCGGAGGCGAACGGCAGCTACTACATCGCCGGGATCATCACGTCCGGGGCGGTGACGCTGGGGCTCAACTTCTCCACTGGCCTGACGGTCGAAGGCTCGGCGACGCCTGAACGGCTGGCGCAGCTCACCCGCGGCGTACTCCGCCGGTGCGTGGTGACGATGATCCCGGGGACAATAGCGCTGATCCTGGCGGCGCCCCTGATCGCCAAGCTCTACGGGACAGAGGATGCCACGCGCACCGCCACCCTGCTCCAGTTGCTGGCCCTCAGCCTCTTCCCCTGCAGCTTCTACGGCCTGGCCTTCTCGCTGCACCGCATCCACGGGAAGCCCATCCGGGCCTCGCTGGGCCAGCTCGCCCTGGCGGTCATGACGCTCAGCGGGAGCTTTGCCCTGCTCAAGCCGTTCGGGGTCAACGGCGTCGCGATTGCCGGTGTCGCGGCCGACGTCGTGGTGGCCATCGCGGTCATCCCGACGGTGGTGGCCGCCCTCCGGCCCAAGTCGTCGATCTCGTCGGCCTGGCCCGTCTTCCAGACGGCCACGGCGGGGCGCCCGGCGGCCATGCCGCCCGGCCCGGCGGCGGCGCCAGCCGGCCCGGCGGCGGGGCCTGCCGCACCGGCGGCGGCGCCAGCCGGAGCGCCCTTCCAGGCGGCGGACGACGCCTTGCCCGCCCGGTCCATCCGGGACGCCCGGGCCGAACGCGCCGCGCGGCTCGGGCTGAGCAGTGCTCCTCCCGGTCCGTCCGCGGCGCCGGGGCGTCCGGACCGGCCGGATGGTTCACCGCGGCGCCCGGGCGGGCCGGATGGTGCGGCGCGGCGGCCTGGCGGGCCGGATGGTGCGGCGCGGCGGCCTGGCGGGCCGGATGGTGCGGCGCGGCGGCCCGGTGTCCCGGGTGGCCCGGATGGCGCCGTGGACGGAGGTGACCGGCCGCGGCGGACGGCGGGCGGGCCTGCCGAGCGCTCCGAGATTCCGGGTGACCAGCGCGGGCGGCCGCGTGGCGAAGATCCGCGCCGGCCTGCCGACGGGCGGGGTGGGGCTGGGTGGCCCGGTGCGCCGGACCGGCCCGGGGAGCGGCCGCGGCGGCCGCGCGAGGCGGACGACTGGCCCGCGGCAGCGGGCTGGCCCGGTGGGCCTGCGAGTGGCCGCCCGGCAGCCCCGGGAACGGACGCGGCGGCCGGCTGCGCCCGGCTGAGACTCCGGATGGGAGGCCCGTCCGCAGGCCTCGTCCTCCGGAGTTTCCGGAGGACGACGGCCCAGGCCGTCCGCGGTCGTCCGGGGCTCCCGGTGAGCCGGACGGATGGCGCGGGCCGCGAGAGGCCGATGACGGGGACGGCCCGCCCGCCCCGGAGCCCTTCCGCCCGGGTCACGGCTATGGCGGCCGCCACCGGTCGGGCCCGGCGGATCGCGCGTAGGGCGGCGCTGGCGCCGCCCAAAGCGGCACAGATCATCTCAGAACGAATGCAGAGTTCCGCCCTACCGAAACCTGAGTTACGCGCGTCAAGTTATGGGCATACCGGCGGCTCGCTGGCCTGGGTTCCCTACGATCACTCTGCCTGAGCTCCGGGGACCGAGCGGCATCTGTCCAGCTGGCCTAACCAGGAGAACCTGTTGCCCGAGGATGTGGCTGAGATCAAGGTCCGGCCCCGCAGCCTTCGCCCGCTCAGCCCCCTTAGCCCGTTCAGCCCCCTCAGCCCGCCGGCCCAGCGCCCGGAATGCCGCACGGGAACGGGTCCAGGCACCCCGCTGCCGGTTAAGGCGCCCCCCGTTTCGCCCCGGCGGAGGTGGCGAGGGCAGCTCGATGACCTGTACCAGCGATCCCAGTCGATCAGCCGGGTGACCGGGCTGCCCAGCAAGGCCAGGCTGACCTGGCTGCTGGCGGTGGAGACGGTCCTGGCCGACCGGCACCAGCCCGCTGCGGGCACCGCACTCCCGGTCCGGGCCAGGTCGATGGGCGGGCGGGAGGTGTGGCTACGTCCCCGGTCGCGTGACCGGGCCGCCCTGGAGTTCGTCTACCAGCTTTATCACCTGCCCCCGCCCGACCTGGCCGGGCAGGTCGGTCACATCGCGGTCTTCGGGGCGAACATCGGCCTGCTCCTCGGGGACCTGGCCGGGCGCTATCCGCAGGCCCGGCTGCTGGGCGTGGAGCCCGACCACGACAACGCCGCGCTGGCCCGGCGCAATCTGGCCCACCTCGCGGGCCGCTGCAGCCTGCGGGAGGCAGCGGTGTGGCACCGCGATGAGGTCCTCACCCTGGGCTGGGAATACGACGCCTGGGGCCGGATCCTCACGTCTCAGCCGCCCTCCGGCGGCATGGCTCCCGGCACCGTGCGGATGGACGCCATCGATGCCGGCCGCCTGCTCAGTGACTTCGCTGGCCCGGCCCCCATCGACTATCTGCTGGTCAATATCGAGTCCGCCTGGTACGAGATGCTCAGGCACGGGGAGTGGACTCAGAACGTCCGCTGCCTCAAGATCGAGATACAAGATCACTACGACGAGGCGGTCCCGCTGCTCGAGGCGCTCGGTTACCGGGCCTGGCTGCAGCGGCTGTCCTGGGGGGCCTTCGTCACCGGGGTCCGGCGCTTAGCGGGCCTGGGCGCCGTTCGCCCGTCAGCGGTGCTGGCCGTCAGCCCAGCGGCCGGGAGTCTGTGCACGTTGCGTACGAAATAACTACTTATAGTTATCCGTATCAGGCTGTCAACCAACTCATCCGGATGTGCGTCTTCCCTAGGAAAGCACTTACGTCCGCTGATCTCCTGCTCGCCCTGAACTGTCAGACAGGGCGATGATGAGTCTTGGAAGGCCCTACTTATGACGGTTCACCCAGATGACATGTCCTGGCCACGCGTCTCGGTAGTCATCCCGACACTGAACGAAGCCCGTAACCTGCCGCATGTATTCGCGGGCGTGCCGGAGCAGGTGCACGAGGTGATCGTGGTCGATGGTCACTCGGTGGACGACACGGTGGCCGTGGCCAAGGAGCTGTGGCCGGACGTGCGCATCGTGATGCAGACCCGCCGGGGCAAGGGCAATGCCCTGGCCTGCGGGTTCGCCGTCGCGACGGGTGACATCATCGCCATGGTCGATGCGGATGGGTCCGCCGACCCGGCTGAGATCCCGCAGTTCGTCAAGGCGCTGGTGGACGGGGCTGACTTCGCCAAGGGGAGCCGGTTCGCCAAGGGCGGCGGGAGCAGCGACATTACCCGGTTCCGCCGGTGGGCAACCGGGTCCTCATCGCGGCCGTCAACTTCGTCTACAAGACCAAGTACACCGACCTTTGTTACGGTTACAACGCGTTTTGGCGGCACGTGGTCCCGGTAATTGGCTTGGACCCGATTTCCCCCTGCGGCCCCGGTCCTGACGGCCGCCTCTGGGGTGACGGTTTTGAGGTTGAGACGCTGGTCAATATCCGGGTGGCCAAGGCCGGCCTGCGGATCGCCGAGGTGCCCAGCTTCGAGAGCCCCCGGATCCACGGGGTGAGCAACCTGAACGCGTTCCACGACGGCCTGCGCGTCTTCCGCACCATCCTGGCTGAGCGCCGCCACTCCCGCAGCTTCCGGGCGCGCAACGAGCAGGCTCAGCAGCAGGAGCAGCCCGCGGAGGTGGCCCCGGG
Organism: uncultured Actinomycetes bacterium; assembly: GCA_963767385.1. Classification (GTDB taxonomy): domain Bacteria; phylum Actinomycetota; class Actinomycetes; order Streptosporangiales; family Streptosporangiaceae; genus RYN-230. Next base: position 268,732 of record CAVYEA010000026.1, read on the forward strand.
CCCGCAGTTCGCTGCGCTCGCGCCGGTGACCGAAGAGGCCCTTGATGAGTCGGTGGCGTAACGCGGACATCCACGGATCGACCCGGCGGATGCCGGCCCGGCGCGGCCGGGCCGGGCAGGCCGAAGCGTAGTCATGGAGGTTGCCTCGCTACGGCGCACCCTCGGTAAATACCACCCACGCCGCGTGGCGTACCAGGGTGCGGTCTGGGGTCGGCTGTGCGCGGAGCGCTGGGGTCTGGCCGCTCGCCAGCGGATAGCGGGGGGCCAGGCCCCGGTTCGCGGCCGGATCCTCGCCTACCACTCGGTAGGAACCCCGCAATGGGGCCTCAACGACGTCAGTCCGCGCGACTTCGAGCGTCACCTGCAGATTGCCGTTGACGACGGCTGGAGCTTCGCCACCCCGGCCGAGGTGATCGCCGAGCCGGGCAAGCCCCAGCTCGCGCTGACCTTCGATGACGGGCTGGCCACCGTGCTGGCCAACGCCCTGCCGGTGCTGCGCTATCACGGCATTCCCGCCACGGCGTTCGTGGTCACCGGCTGGGCGGGCGGTGCGGTCCCCGACAGCTACCGGCCGCTCGTGCTGGACTGGCCGGGCGTACGTGCCCTGCAGGAGGGCGGGATGACCGTAGCCAGCCATTCGGTCACCCACCCCGACTTCGGCCGGCTGGAACCTGCCGAAGTACGCCGCCAGCTTGAAGTCTCCCGCGAGGATCTGCGCCGGATGGCGGACATCGAGACCGACGAGTTCGCCATCCCGCTGGGCCAGTCCGCCAACTGGTCCCCGGGGGCCTCGGTGGCGGCCGCCGAAGCGGGCTACGCCACGGTGTACGCGCAGAGCGTCAACACCCGCCCCGAGGGCACCATCCCGCGTACCTTCATCGGCCGGATCGACCGGCCCATGCTTTTCCGCGCGGCGCTGGCCGGTGCCTACGACAACTGGGAAGAGTGGCACTGAGCCCAGCCCCCCGTGTCGCAGGCACCGCCGGCGCCGTGGGCCGGCCTGCCGCGCGGGTCAGACGAGCGACGCGGCCAGCGGCAGCTGTCCCGGCGTGAAGGGCAGGCCCGCCGCTTCGAAGATGACGCCCGTCACCTGGTCCTGCTCCTCCTGGGTGAGCTGATGGAACAGGGGGAGGATGAGGCTGGTGGCGGAAAGCCGCTCGGTCACCGGCAGGCTCACGGGGTTTCCCCCGTCCGCATAGGCCGGCTCCAGGTGCGAGGCCATGATCCCGCGACGGGCGGAGACGCCGGCCTCGGCCAGCCGCTGCAGCAGGTCGTTCCTGGTCACCGGGAAGTCCTCAGGCAGCGCTACCCAGAATGACTGGAAGTTGGTGGTCCCGTACCCGGGGTCGGTGATGGTCGTCAGCCCCGGTATAAGGCTCAGCAGCCGCTGATACCGGTGCGCAAGCTCGCGTCGGCGGGTGATGATCTCGTCCAGCCGGCCCAGCTGCACGAGGCCGATCGCCGCCTGCACGTCGGTCATCCGGTAGTTGTAACCGAGTTCCAGGTAGTGCTCGATCACCGGCTGCCGGCCGGCGTGCCTGGCCGCCGCGCTCACATCCATCCCGTGCTCACGCAGGCGGCGGAGCCTGGCCGCCCCTTCCGGATCGGGAGTCGTGATCATGCCTCCCTCCCCGGTGGTCAGCAGCTTGCGGGGATGGAAGGAGAACGTCGCCAGGTCAGCTCCCGCGCCGGCCGGCCGGCCGTGGTAGGTGGCCCCCGCAGCGCAGGCGGCGTCCTCCACCACCGTGATGCCGCGGGGATCACAGAGTGCCCGCATCGCATCGAGGTCCGCGGGGACGCCTGCCTGGTCCACCAGGATCACCGCCCGCGTGCGGTCGGTCAGCAGCGGCTCGACAGTGCCGGTGGTGAGGTTCAGCGTCACCGGGTCAACGTCGGCGAAGACGGCCTTGGCGCCCACATAACGCGCCGCGTTCGCGGTGGCGATGAAGGACATCGAGGGAACCACGACCTCGTCGCCAGCCGATACCCCAGCGGCGATCATGGCCAGGTGCAGGCCGGTGGTGCAGGAAGAGACGGCCACCGCGTGCCCCGTGCCGATGGCCCTGGCGAATGCGGCCTCGAACTCCGCGACGCGTGGCCCCTGGGCGATCCAGCCGGAGCTGATGGCCTCCGCTGCGGCGGCTGCCTCCTCGGCTCCCAGCAGCGGGCGGATCACCGGGATCATCGCTGCCCCCGCCACCACGCAACGAGGCGGGAGAGCCCCTCGTCCAGGTCTATCTCGGCTTTCCAGCCGAGCGCCCGCGCCGCGGCGGACGTGTCGGCCAGGCGCCGGGTAACCCCGTTCACCCCCCGTGGCGGCCCGAATTCCAGGTCCAGGTCGCTGTTCATGGCCCGCTGCAGCGCCTGGGCCAGCTCGATGAGGCTGGTCTCGGTGCTGCTGGCGATGTTGAAGACCTGGTCGGTGGCGTCGCTGGCGGCCGCCAGCAGGTTGGCCCGGGCGATGTCCTCGGTGTAGACGAAGTCCATCGTCTGCTGGCCGTCACCGAGGATGAGCGGCGGCTGGCCGGCCTCGATCCGCTCCATCCACCGGATCAGCACCTCGGTGTACAGGCCGTGGATGTCCATCCTCGGCCCGTACACGTTGAAGTAGCGCAGCGCCACGTAGTCCAGCCCGCGCATGGCATGGAAGCTGCGCAGCAGCCCCTCGTTGAACGTCTTGGCCGCCCCGTACAGGGTGTCGTTGTCGTACGGGTGCTGCCGCTCCGTGGTGGGGAAGTGGTCGGCCAGCCCGTAGACGGAGGCCGAGGAGGCGGCCACGACCTTGCGGACCCCAGCGTCCGCGGCCGCCTCGACCACCTCGTAGGTGCCGTCCACCAGCACCTCCAGGGCCAGCCGGGGCTCGGACGCGCACTGCGTGATGCGGATGGCGGCCTGGTGGAATACCAGGTCCACCCCGCTCATCAGCCGCCGCACCAGGTCCCGGTCGCGGATGTCCCCTTCTTCCAGCCGGACCATCCCGCTGTCCAGCGCCTGGGCCAGGTTCTCCCGGCGGCCGCGGACGAGGTTGTCCAGCACGATGATCTCGCCGGCGCCCGCCGCGACGAGCTGGTTGACGATCGTCGATCCGATCGTGCCGGCTCCTCCGGTAACCAGGCAGCGCTGTCCCTGTATCACAATGTCCCCTCGATGAGTCATCTCGTTTGGCAGGTGAGTCAGATACCTTGCCGTCTCCAATGGTGCCGCCACCACCTGTCCTTCAGATCGCGCGCGACTGCGGACCAGATCAATGGCTGGAGGTACGGCATAACAGAAGGCCCGATCCGGCGGCGCCACCGCAGGCTCCGGTAGGTGGCCAGGCTGGCCGCAGCGGGCCAGCAGTCGAACGCGAACGCCTCCAGTTCCTCCACCGGCACCCTGTCCGTCCGCCGGCGGTCATACGCCCGGGTGGCACTCCATAGAGCCTCAAACGCCAGCTGACGGTGGACGATCTCGGAAAGCCCGGCCGCATTGGGCAGCACGTCACCGCAGCGCTGTAAGACGCTCTCATAGGCCGCCCTCAGCGCGCTGAGCTCTACCAGGCGGTTCCTCAATGCCCCGGACATGTTGCTGGCGTGCCTGCGGTAGTACGCCTGGTCCGCGCGAACGTACGCCACATCGGCGTAGGCGGCCAGCCGCAGCCACATCTCGAGGTCCGCGGTGTGGTGCAGGTCTGGGTGGTAGCCGCCGACCCGATGCTGGAGCGACGTCCGCACCACGACTTCCGGTGAGAAAATGCACCCATGCGCTTCCCGGAAGCGCCGCTCGATCCACCAGTGGCCGGGCCAGATGGTCTGGCCGCGGGATTCCGTCCGGGCCGGCGGCAGGTCCTCGCCGTCGCGGAACTCCACGACATGACCGTAGGCGAAGCCGACCTCAGGGTGGGCGTCCATGAGGTCGGCAGCCCGGCGCAGTGCTCCCGGGGCGAGCTTGTCGTCCGCGGATATCAGTACGCAGTAGTCCCCGTCGGCCCAGTCGATCAGGCCTTCGTTGAAGGTGGCGATGTGACCCCGGTTGACGGGATGAACGATGACCTCGATCCGGTCGTCGCTCGCCGCCAGCTTTCGTGCGACCTCTGCGCTGTCATCCTGGGACGCGTCATCGATGATCATGACCCGGACGTCCACGCCCGGCTGGTCATCGAGGGCACCGCTGACACAGTCAGCCAGGAACCGGCCGTAGTTGTAACACGGGATGACGACGTTGACCCGGCTCATTTCAGATACCGCCCGGTGCCACGAGTGCTATGACCGCCTGTCCTTCAGATCGCGCGCGGCACCAAGCACCCGGCGCGCCAGCAGGCGCGGCCAGACCAGCGGCTGGAGGTACGGCGCGATGGTGGGCCCGACGCGGCGGCGCCACTGGAGGCTCCGGTAGGTGCCCAGGCTGGCCGCACCGGGCCAGCAGTCGAACGCGAACGCCTCCAGTTTCTCCACCGGCACCGTGCCCGTCTGCCGGCGGTCATACGCGCGGGCGGCGTCCCACAGGGCCTCCTTGGCCAGCTCGCGGTGGACCATCTCCGAAAGACCGGCTGAGTTGGGCAGCACGTCACCGTAGAGCTTCAGGACTGACTCGTAAGCGGCCCTGCGCTGGTTGAGGTGCATCAGCTCGTCGACCACCCCGGACATCATGTCGCCGTGGATGCGCTTGTACGCCTGGTCGGCGTGGATGAATCCCACATCGGCGCAAGAAGCCAGCCGCATCCACATCTCGACGTCCGACGTGTGGTACAGGTCTGGGTTGTAGCCGCCCACCTGATGCTGGACGGACGTCCGGACCACAACCTCCGGTGAGAAGACGACGGTGTGCGCTTCCCGGAAGCGCTGCTCGACCCACCAGTGGCCGGGCCAGATGGTCTGGCCGCGGGATTCCGTCCGGGCCGGCGGCAGGTCCTCGCCGTCGGTAAACCTGATGACATCTCCGTAAACGAAGCCGACCTCAGGGTGGGCGTCCATGAGGTCGGCAGCCCGGCGCAGTGCTCCCGGGGCGAGCTTGTCGTCCGCGGATATCAGTACGCAGTAGTCCCCGTCGGCCCAGTCGATCAGGCCTTCGTTGAAGGTGGCGATGTGACCCCGGTTGACGGGATGAACGATGACCTCGATCCGGTCGTCGCTCGCCGCCAGCTTGCGTGCGACCTCTGCGCTGTCATCCTGGGACGCGTCATCGATGATCATGACCCGGACGTCCACGCCCGGCTGGTCATCGAGGGCACCGCTGACACAGTCAGCCAGGAACCGGCCGTAGTTGTAACACGGGATGACGACGTCGACCCGGCTCATATCGCGCCTTCCTTACCGGCGAGTTCGCGGGCCGCGGGCGGCCTGCCCGGCTGTGCCCCGCGCAGCGGAACGGGGGCGCCGTGCAGTTCCATGCTGCGCGACGCCGCCTCGAGGATGTCAAGGACACGAAGGCCGGAGCGCCCGTCAGTGAGCGACGGCCAGGCCCGGATGCAGTCGGCGAACTCTTCCACCATGCTGGCCAGGGCCTCACGGTCGGTGAGCGCGGGGGACACCAGGTCGCCGGTGCGGTAGGACACGAACGCCTTCTGCCGCTCCTCGGCCCGGGCGTCCTGGGCAGGCACCAGGTTGACGCCCCGGTCGTACACGGTGACCCGCTGCAGCGGGTTGAGGTCATCCCAGATGAGCGCCCGCTTGGAGCCCCCGATCATGGTGGTCCGGACCTTCGTGGGGGACAGCCAGTTCAGGTGGCAATGGGCGATGGCCCCGCCGGTCAGCTGCAGTGTCACGAACGCCACGCAGGCATGGCCCGTGCCGATCGGGTCTGCTGCGTGCGCCGCGACCGACAACGGCTCGACCCCGGGCGGAAGGATCGACTCCAGAATGGATATGTCATGCGGAGCCAGATCCCACAGCACATCGATGTCCGGCTGGACCAGGCCCAGATTGATCCGCACCGAGTCGAAGAAGTGCAGGTCCCCGATCTCCCCCGAGTGCACCAGCTCCCGGATCTTGGCCACGGCCGGCGTGTAGCAGAAGGTGTGATCGCACATGAGCACCAGGCCAGCGCGGTCCGCCTCCTCGACCAGGCGCAGCCCGTCGGCGTAGGTGGCGGCCAGTGGTTTCTCGATCAGCACGTGCTTGCCCGCGCGCATGGCGGCGAGCGCGATGTCCAGGTGGGTCCCGGCCGGGGTGGCGATGGCGACGGCATCGACCCGCTCGTCGGCCAGCACGGCCTCCAGGTCATCGGTCGCGCCCACGGTCGAGTACGGTCCGAGCACCTGGACCGCGCGGGATTTGTCGATGTCGCATAGCCAGGTGAGCCGGTACTGCGGTGCGCTGGCGAAGTTCCGCACCAGGTTCGGGCCCCAGTAGCCGGCGCCCACCACCGCGATGCCGATCGGTGCGCCTGCTCTGCTGACGTCGCGCCCTACACTCATTCATTCCTCCAGCCCGGCGCCGGCAGCCATGAGGAGGATGATCTTGGTCATCCGAAGGCTGCGGGCGAGCGAGTCTCTGCTTGCCTCTTCTCCTTGCCACCGGGCCGACAGGCGGGCGGCAAGCTGACCTTCAGCGCAGTCAGCGCAATACGAGAGCCCCCCGGGGGCGCGTCTCGCGGGCGTCCAACCGGATACTAGACGCGCAGTCCGGGGCAAGATATTACAAGCAGACAATCCTCTTATGGTGTTTTCGCCACCTTCGTGTGCGTCCGGTGAGCAGGGGCCACGCTATGTGTCCGGATTACCCGGCCATGTGCAGCAGGCCGTCAGACTCGGTGAACAGCTCACCGGTTTCCGGGCACCGCCAGCGTGACTCCCCGTCTGGCTGCAGGGTGACGCCGGCCCGGCCCACCCATCCGATCCTTCTCGCCGGCACGCCCGCGTAGAGCCCGAAATCGGGTACGTTCCGCGTCACTACGGCGCCGGCGGCGATGAGGGCCCAGCGGCCGATCTCGACTCCGGCGATGATCACCGCCCGGGCGCCGACGGATGCACCCTCACGGACCACGACGCCACGCGCCTCCCAGTCCGCGGGCCGCTTCAGCTCGCCCGTCACGCCGACCGACCGGGGATACGTATCGTTGGTCAGCACCGCGGCCGGGCCGATGAAGACGGCGTCCTCCAGCCTGGCCGGCTCATAGACCAGGGCGTAGTTCTGCAGCTTGACGTTGTCCCCGAGGACCACGCCCGGGCCGACGTATGCGCCTCTCCCGATGATGCAGCCGCGCCCGAGCCGGGCCCCCTCGCGGATTTGCGCCAGGTGCCACACGCTCGTTCCCGCGCCCAGCTCGGCCCGCTCGTCCACGTCCGCGGAGGGCTGCACTCGGACGTCCTGCACCCTGGAGTCCCGCACAGCTGCCTCTCCGTCCCCGTCCGCCCGTCCGTGACCGGCCCCGTTCACGGACCCGGGTCTCACTTTATCGAGCCGTCCTTGGCCTCGTGTGAGCATTCTCCGTATTTGCCCTGGTGCCGCCCGGGCCCAGGCGGGCGGCAGTAGTATCTGGCCCCGGACGCGGGACGGATCAGGCCGGCGTCACCACGCAGAGGGAGACGATGTGAGCAGTCAGGCCGGAACCGCCACGACAATACCGCTCGTCAACCTGCGCGCCGCGCACGCTGAGGTGGCGGCCGAGATCCAGGCCGGGCTCGAGGACGTCATGGCGAACGCCGCTTTCATCAAGGGCCCGGTGGTGGACGCCTTCGAGCGCGAGTACGCCGCCTTCACCGGCGTCGCCCACTGCATCGGCGTGGGGAACGGCACCGATGCGGTGGAGCTGGCGGTGCGCGCAGCCGGGGTCCCGGCCGATGGCGAGGTCATCATTCCGGCGAACACCTTCGTAGCCACCGCGGAGGCGGTTGTCCGCGCGGGGGCCCGGCCCGTGCTCGCCGACGTGGACCCGGAGCACCTGCTCCTCGATCCGCGCGCCCTGGAGGCGGCGTTCACTCCCCAGACGCGGGCCGTGCTCCCGGTGCATCTTTTCGGCCAGATGGCGCCGATGGCCGCCAGCGCGGAGATCGCGGCCCGGCACGACGCCGTGATCGTTGAAGATGCGGCGCAGGCCCACGGCGCGACCCAGGACGGCCGTCCACCCGGCTCGTTTGGCCTGCTGGCCGGCGTGAGCTTCTACCCCGGCAAGAATCTCGGCGCCTATGGCGACGCGGGCGCGGTACTGACCGACTCGGCTGAGCATGCCCGGCAAGTGCGGCTCCTCGCCGATCACGGGACGGAGCGGCGCTACGAGCACCTCACCTTCGGTTTCAATTCCCGCCTCGACGCCTTCCAGGCCGTGGTGCTGCGGGCCAAGCTCCGCAGGCTCGCGGCGGGCAACCATTCGAGGCGGCAGGCGGCGGCCCGGTATTCAGAGTTGCTCGCGGACGTGCCCGAGGTGATTCTCCCCGGGACCGCCCCCGGCAATGAGCACGTCTGGCATCTGTACGTGATCAGGGTCCGGCGCCGGGACGAGGTGCTCCAGCGCCTGCAGGATGAGGGAATCCAGGCCGCTATCCACTACCCGGTGCCCGTGCACCTGCAGCCGGCGTTCCGGCATCTCGGCTATGGGCCCGGGGACTTCCCGGTCGCCGAAGCGGCCGCCGGGCAGTTGCTGTCGTTGCCGTTGTACCCGCAGATCACCGAGGAGCAGCAGGCCAGGGTGGCCGACGCCGTTCGCCGGGCGGTCGCCTAGCGCGCCCGCGCCCGCGGCGGCCAGGCCACGGGCCGTTCCCGCCCGGCCAGCAAATGTGCGTGGGCCCGGCAGGCTGGCGCGGGCCCGGCTGCCGTTGCCGCTGCTGGCCCGGCGGCACTCAGGGCCAGCCGCCCGGGCCAAGCCCGGGCCAGGGCACGGGGTGGCTACGGCGCGCTGCCGCACGGCCGCACATCACGATATGTCTTGCTGTGAGCAGCTAACAGTTACCCACATCGGGCGTCAACCGACATGTCACCATGTGCGTCCTCTTAGAAGCAACACAGAGGTGCCCGCTACCGCGGCCTTGCCCGCTCCCGGAACGTGAACCGGGAGCACCATCCAGCCCGCCCTCGGAGGAGGGGAACGATGACAGTTCATTCCCGTTCCGAGGCGGCTCGGCCGCGAGTGTCCGTTGTCATCCCGACGCTGAATGAAGCCCGCAACCTGCCGCACGTCTTCGCCACGATGCCGGATGTTCACGAAGTGATCGTCGTCGATGGTCACTCCGTGGACGACACGGTGGCGGTGGCGCGGGAGTTGTGGCCCGGCGTCCGCATAGTGATGCAGACCCGGACGGGCAAAGGGAACGCTCTCGCCTGTGGCTTCGCCGCGGCGACGGGGGACATCATCGCCATGGTGGACGCAGATGGCTCCGCGGCCCCCGGCGAGATCCCGCGCTTCGTCCAGGCGCTGACCGACGGTGCGGACTTCGCGAAGGGCAGCCGGTTCGCCCGGGGTGGTGGCAGCAGCGACATCACGCGCTTCCGCAGGCTCGGGAATTGTGTCCTCGTCGCCAGCGTGAACATGGTCTACGGCACTAGGTACACGGACCTCTGCTACGGTTACAACGCTTTCTGGCGGCATGTCCTACCGGTGATCAACCTCGATCCGGTTTCCGCATCTGCTCCTGGCGGTGACGTCCGGCTGTGGGGCGATGGCTTTGAAGTAGAGACCCTGGTCAATATCCGCGTAGCCAAGGCTGGCCTGGTGGTCTCCGAGGTGCCCAGCTTCGAGAGCCCGCGAGTGCATGGCGTCAGCAACCTGAACTCATTCAGCGACGGCCTGCGCGTGCTCCGGACGATCCTCGCTGAGCGCCGTCACTCGCGCCGCCTGAAGAATCACCGGCCTGACGGCAGCGCGGCCGTGGCAGCGAGGGAAGCCGTAGGTGAATCGGTAGGTGCGTAGGCAGAGACCGGCACGGACGGGCCCGCACCACCGGGAGATTAGGGGAGGCAAGGGGTGAGCTTCGGACGAGGCAGGAGCGACGGCGGTAAGCCGGATGTCATCCTGATCGATACAACCTGGGGCAGTGCCGAATTCTTCGGATACCAGATTGCAAAGCAAGGGCTGAATGTCCATGCATTCACGCCGTTCCTCCGGCGGCCAGGCTATCTCCGTTTCACCTCCCCGTACCGGTCCTACGTTGAGGGACCGCTGGGGACCGGGCCATCCGACTCGCTGGCGGCCATGGTCGAGAGAATCCGCCCGGCCTGCATCATCCCGTGCACGGAGGACGCCCTCTACTGGATATGGGACCAGCCCGGCCACATCCAGGAGCTATGCCTTCCCAACGTGCCCGCTGCCATCCGGCCACTGCTCCTGGATCGTGCCCTCCTCCTGGAGGAGGCAGCGGCCTGGGGCGTCTCCGTCCCCACCGCGATGCCGCTGAACAATCCCGAGGACTGCCAGGCGGCGGTAGCTACTGGCCTGCCACTCATGGTCAAGGCGAGCCGGTCGATAGGCAGCACCGGAGTTGTCCTGTGCCGGACGGCCGACGAGGTCAGCCGCTCGTTCGAGAAGTTCTCCGCCGAGGGCCTGTCCGTATCGGCCCAGCGTTTCTACGTGGGACCAACCTACCTGGCGGGCGCGCTGTTCATTCACGGCGAGGCGGTGCATTTCTACGCCGGCGAGAAGACCGTGGTCTGGCCGCCTTTGACCGGATACTCCTTCGTCGTGGAGTCGGCGGCGGAACCGCACCTCTCCGCGCTGCAGCGAGCCGCTGAGACCGTGTGCAAGAACCTGGAATATACCGGGGTGGCCTCGTTTGACTTCGTGCTTGACGAAGAGGGCGAGTTCCGGTTCGTTGACTTCAATCCGCGCAGCTGGGGCTGCTCGGACGCCACGATCCCGGCCCAGGTGGATCTCTTCGGTGGCCTGGCCCGCTGGATACGCGACGGCGCCGCGGGGCCGCCGACCAGGTCCATTCCAGGCATCTCGCACCGGGTATTCCCGAAGTACACCTTCGAGCCGTCAGGCACGAGCCTGCGGCGGCGGCTGATGGGATTGCGGGATGCCCCGTGGGGTGACCCGTTGCTGATCCTCGGTGAAACGGTGTACGAAATCCAGCGGCGCACTACCCGCCGGGTGTAAGCAGGCAATCCTTGCAGCGGGGCCAGTCTGCCGCCGCGGACTTGCCTGCCTTGCCCGGTCCGGATCGGGACCGGCGAGGCGCCGAAGGCCAGCCCCGGTCCGCGGCACGCTGCAGTTATCCTGCTCGGTGCTTGGCGGCTAACCGCCGAGACCTATCTGATACCGCAACTATGTACACCAAGAGTGACGGCTTGGCGTCTCTTAGTCAGAGAGTGGGGCGCGGCTGGGGGGGAGCCTGGCCGGGCCGGCGACCAGACCCCGCTGACGAAAGAGGATCGTCATGTTAGTCATGCGCGAAGGCGTGAGGGGACGCCTGCGTAATCAATGGGCCGTCACGGCGGAGCACGCCCGCCGCTGCCGATGGCAGCTGCTGAGGGCGGTCCTCAACCGGGTGGCACCGGCCGAGATGCGTCATGCGGCACTCCTGCTCGGGTATGACATTGCCCTCGGGCACGGCCGCCGGGGAGTGCTGCGGTACGTGGATGAGTTCCATGTGGGCGCCGAGCTGGGCAGGGCCGTCCGGTACGGCAGCCCCGAACAACGCGAGGGCGCGGTGGAAGCACTGATCATGGAGCTCTGCCTGTTCAGCTGACCGGTACTTTCAGTGACCGGCCTGAGAGGGAAACACCGCGGCCGGGCCAGGTGCGGCCAAGTTCCGGCCTGGGCCGGCCGCGGCTTTCCCGGTGAGGTAAGCGCCCGGCGAGAAACCGGCCTGCTCGCTGCGGGCTGTCGGTTCAGTGCTCGGCGTGACAGCGGGCCTGCGACTGGCCGGGCGGAGGGTGTGGGATTCGAACCCACGGGGACGCTCGCGCGCCACAGCGGTTTTCAAGACCGCCGCCATCGGCCACTAGGCGAACCCTCCCGCGACAAAGATAGCGCTGGCCTGACGGGCGGGAGACCACGATCACCAGCAGGCAGCGCGGCGGGCGAAGCCTCCCGCGGGAGGCAGTGCACCAGGTCAGCGGCGCGGATTACCACCGGGTTGCGTGGGCGAGCCACGGTGGCCGCCAGGGAGATTCCCGCCGGGTGGCGGCCCTCAGCGCGGCGCGAAGCCGGCCGACCTGGCACGTGATCCCGGTGCGCCCCGGGCCGCCGGGTTACGCCATGTCGCTTATGTCATGTCGAGTTGGTGTAATCCCCCGCAAGGTCTTGCGCGTCTCTACATATGCGCTAATGGTGTGTCTGGGAGGTTCGCGATGTGCGGCTGCGGGAGGGCTGACGGTGTTGTCTGCTGGCACCGGGCCCGGCGCAGCCGGCGGGGTGACGACTTACCGCCGGGGGATCGTGCGCTGACAGATCATCTCGAGCGGGGTGCCTGCGGGCTCGGCTAGAGCCGCGCGGGTTCATGCCTGATCTGAGGGGGAGCGGAGTGGTGGGAGGCAAGCTTTCGCTTGCGGTAAATGGTCGTGAGCGCCAGCTGGAAGGCAAGCTGGTGCGCTTCGACCCGTCCCGGGCTGACCATAGCCTGCAGGCAGTGGCGGTGGTCGGCCTGGGATATGTGGGACTCCCGACCGCGGTCGCGCTGCACGGGCAGTGCCAGCGGATCATCGGGATCGACATCAGCCAGCAGCGGCTGCGGGAGGTGGCGGCGGCCGAAGCCGACCTCGGTGAGCCGGACAAGGTACGGCTGGAGGCAGCCCTGGCGGACGGGAGCCTCGAGCTCACCTCCGACGCCGCGGCCGCAGCCGATGCCGATGCCGTCATCATCTGCGTGCCGACGCCCGTCGATTCGGCGCGGATGCCGGAGCTGACCGCGCTCCGGGGCGCGTGCGAAAGCGTGGCCGCTCACGCCCGGCCTGGCCAGGTCATTGTGCTGACGTCCACGACCTACGTGGGCACCACGCGCGAGATGCTCGCCGTGCCGCTGCAGGAGCGCGGGCTGGTGGCGGGGACCGACGTGTTCGTGGCGTTCAGCCCGGAGCGCATTGACCCCGGGAACGCGGATCACCTGCAGCGGGAGACGCCCCGCGTCGTCGGCGGGATCACTCCCGACTGTGCCGCGCAGGCCGGGGCCGTCATCGGGTGCCTGACGGATGTCGTCTACCTGGTCACTTCGCCGGAAGCGGCCGAGGCCACCAAGCTGTACGAGAACATCTTCCGTGCCGTCTCACTCGCGCTGGCCAACGAGTTCGCCGACGCGTGCGGCACCCTGGGCCTGGATCCCGTCGAGGTGACGCTGGCCGCGGGGACGAAGCCCTATGGGTTCCTCGGCGCCTTTCCCGGGCCAGGCGTTGGTGGTCACTGCATCCCGTGCGACCCGCATTACCTGCTCTGGCAGCTGAATGCCCAGGGCCGGCGGTCGCCCTTGATCGAGCAGGCGATGTCTGCGATCGATGACCGCCCGGAGCGCGTCATCGAGCGGGCCGCCGAAGTGCTCGCCGGGGAAGGCCGCCCGCTTGCCGGGGCCCGGGTCCTCGTGGTCGGCGCGAGCTACAAGGCGGGGGTCCGGGATCTGCGGGAGTCCCCGGCCATCCCGCTTATCGCCGGGCTGTTGCGGGATGGCGCTGACGTCGGCTACTACGACCCGCTCATCCCGGGCGTGTCGCTGCCTGGCGGCGAGCAGATGGTCAGCCAGGAGGCGCCATACGGCCCGGACTGGGACCTGGCCGTGATCCACACGCTGCATCCCGGCATCGACTACTCCTGGGTTAAGGAATGCCCCCGGGTGCTCGATGCCACGTACCAGTTCGACAGCGCGCCACAGCGCGTCGTCGTCTGAGCACGGCGAGTTATCGGCATGAGCAGGGGCCTGTCTGACATTGACGTCTCAACCCCGGCCGTCGTACTGAAATTTGACCGCAATGTAATGCACCATGGCGGCCTCGGCACGATCCGGAGCCTTGGCCGGCTCGGCGTGCCCGTGTACGGGGTGCATGAGGGGCCGCTCGCACCGGCCGCCAGTTCCCGGTACCTGCACGGCCGGTTTTTCTGGAACGCGGATCCGGCCCGCACCACCGTGGTGCGGGACGGCCTGCTGCGGCTCGCCGACCGGATCGGCCGTCCCGCCGTGCTCATCACCACAGACGACGCGGGTGCGATCTTCCTGGCTGAGCACGGCGAGGCGCTCCGGGAGGCATTCCTCTTCCCGGCCGTCGCCGCGGGGCTGCCCCGCCAGCTGGCGGGCAAGTTCTCCATGTCGCGGCTCTGCACCGAGATGGGCGTGCCCGCGCCGGCCACGGCGCTGCCCGCCTCCCGGGCGGAGGCCGTCGAGTTCGCGGGCACGGCCGGGTTCCCGGTGGTGGCCAAGCTGGCCAGTCCCTGGCAGGACGGGCACGCCCTGCGCAGCACGGCCATCGTGCGCACGCCGTCCGACCTGGCGGAGACCTGGGCGGCGGCCGAGCAGGCGGGCGCCAGCCTGATGCTGCAGGAGTACATTCCCGGCGGCCCCGGCCAGGACTGGTTCTTCCACGGTTACTGTGACGCCGCCGCCCGGTGCCGGCCCGCGTTCACCGGGATCAAGGACCGGTCCTACCCAGCTCACGCCGGGCTGACCAGCCTGGGACGCTGGGCACCGAACCCGGTCCTCAGCGGGCAGCTGACCGGGCTGTTCAGCCGCCTGCCGTACTCCGGGATTCTCGACATCGACGTGCGCTTCGATGCCAGGGACGGCACGTACAAGCTGCTCGACTTCAACCCCCGGCTCGGTGCTCAGTTCCGGTTGTTCGAGGATGCGGCCGGGGTCGATGTGGTGCGTGCGGCCTACCTCGACCTGACCGGACAGCCCATTCCCGAGGGCGAGCCCGTGGCCGGCCGCAGGTTCCTGGTGGAGAACTACGACCCGATCAGCTCGATCAGTTACTGGCGTAGTGGCGAACTCGGGCTGAAGGCCTGGACCGGATCACTCCGGGGGGTGCGTGAGGCGGCCTGGTTCGCGCCGGATGACCTGAGGCCGTTCGGCCTCATGTGCCTGCGGATGGGGTGGCGGGCAGCCAGCCGCCGGTTCACCGGCGGCCAGGCCGGGCCGGCCGTGGACACCGCGCCCCCGCGGTACCGGCCGGGGCGGCGGGCCTGCCGCCGCGGCGGCCGGCCGGCGGCCACGGCCCGGGGAGACCGGGTCCCCGGCCAGGCCCCACATCGGGACATGAACGAGCTGACCAGGCGGTCAGCGCACCTGATTCACCAAATGAACACGCTTTCCAGGTAAGAGGGGGATAAACATGAATGACTCCGTTGATGTAGCCATCGTGGGGGCAGGGCCGTACGGCCTGTCCGTAGCTGCGCACCTGCGCGCCGCCGGCGTGAGCTTCCGGCAGTTCGGCTACCCGATGCACCTGTGGCGGTCGATGATGCCGCAGGGCATGTTCCTCAAGTCGCAGGGCTTTGCCTCCAACCTGTCCGACCCGGCTGGCACGCACACACTGCAGGCCTTCTGCCTCGCCACGGCCCGGCCCTACGCCGACTACGGCCTCCCGGTCTCGCTGGACACTTTCGTCGCCTACGGCGAGTGGTTCCAGGCCGCGCATGCGCCGGATATCGAGGAGACCCTGGTCACCGAGGTCTCCCGCGCCGATGGGCACTACACGCTGGGCCTGGCCACCGGCAGCACCGCCCGGGCCCGCCAGGTCGTCATCGCGGCAGGCGTCGAGCACTTCGCCGTTGTCCCGGACCTGCTGTCCGGCCTGCCCGCCTCGGTCTGCACGCACAGTTCCGCGCACACCGACCTGTCCTCCTTCCGCGGCCAGCATGTGATCGTCCTCGGCGCTGGCCAGTCGGCGCTGGAGACCGCCGCCCTGCTGCACGAGAACGGGGCGACGGCTCAGATAGTGGCGAGGAAACCCCGGGTGGCCTGGAACGGCCAGCCGCTCGCCCTGGAGCGGCCACTGCTGCAGCGGCTCCGCGAGCCCGAGGCCGGGCTGGGGTCAGGCTGGAGCACCTGGTTCTACTCGGAGCATCCCGGCCTCTTCCGGCACCTGCCGCAGGGCACCCGCGTCTACCGTGCCCGCACCGCGCTCGGGCCGGCCGGGGCAAGCTGGCTGCGCGCCCGGGTCGAGGGCCAGTTCCCCCTGCTGACCAGCCACGTCCTGCGGGAGGCAGAGGCGACCGAGGCGGGGGTGGCTCTCACGTTCAGCACGCCGGGCGAGGCGCAGGTCCGGCTGACCGCGGACCATGTCATCGCTGCGACGGGCTACCGGCCCGACCTCAGCCGCCTGGACTTCCTGGACCCCGCGCTGCGGAAGCAGATGGAGACCGTGGCGGGTGCTCCCGTGGTCCGCCGTGACTACCAGACCTCCGTGCCTGGCCTGTTCGTGACCGGACCAGCCGTCTCCGCCACGTTCGGGCCGGTGATGCGGTTCGTGTTCGGCTCGAAGCACGCCGCGCAGACGCTGGCCCGCGGGCTCACGGCCACCAGGGGCCGCCGCAGTGACCTGGTCGTCCCGGCCAGCCGGTGACGGGAATGGCGATTCCCACGCTGGTCCTGACCGATCCCGGGGCGGCCGGTGTCAGCACCGCGAGGCCACTGTGCCCGGGCCAGTCGGCCGCGGGCGGGCTGGCCAAGCGCGCCTTCGATGTGGTCGTGGCCCTGGTGCTGCTGGCCCTGGCCGTGCCGGTGCTCGCGGCGCTGGCCGTGGTGATGCGTGCCCGGTGCGGTTATCCAGTGCTCTTCCGCCAGCTCCGGGTGACCAGGGCGGGGCGGACGGCAGTCATCGTCAAGCTGCGCACGCTCAGCGCTCACACCGACGCTGACACCTGCTGGACGGTGCCAGCGCAGCGCCTCACCCCCCTCGGGCAGTGGCTGCGCAACACGCACCTGGACGAGCTGCCCCAGCTGGTCAACGTGTTGCGTGGCGACATGTCGCTGGTCGGTCCCCGGCCCGAGCGGCCGTACTTCAGCGAACGCTTCAGCCGTGAGATCCCCCGGGTACTCCGACCGGCACCGGATGCGGGCCGGGCTTACCGGGTGGGCACAGGTCAACGGGCTGAACGGGGACACATCGATCACCGAACGAGTCCGCTTCGACAACTTCTACATCGACAACTGGTCGTTCTGGCTTGACCTCGTGATCCTGGCCCGGACCCTCGGCCTGGTGGCCCGGGCCGTGCGCGGCACCAGCATCCCGGTGCCGGAGCAGCCGGCACAACACCCCCGCCGCCATGCGGCCTGATCATCCACGCAAGACTCGGAGAAAGGCTCGAGAGTGAAGGTCCTGCACATCATCACCGGCCTGGGGGTTGGCGGTGCTGAGCTGCAGTTGCGCTCAGTAATCCAGCATTCACGGCATGACTGTGATGTTGTCACGCTGTACAACCCAGGCCCCGTCGCGGACATGTTCGGCGAGGACGGCGTCCGAGTCCGGAATCTGGAAATGGCAAGCAACCGGCAGTTGTCCGCGCTGCCGCGGCTGTGGCGGCTGATCCGCCAGGGTCACTACGACGTGGTCCATGCCCACCTGTACCGGTCGCAGATCTACGGCCTGCCCGCGGCCCGGCTCGCGGGGGTCCCGGTGGTGGTCAGCACCGAGCATTCGATCGGCGAGACCCACCTCGAGCGCAGGCCGATGACACCGGGAGTGCGCGCGCTCTACCTGGCCACCGGGGTGTTTTCGGACATGACCATCGCGGTGTCCGGGATCGTCCGGGAACGGATGCTGAAATGGGGGGTGCCGGAGAAGAAGCTGATCGTCATCCCCAACGGAGTTCGACCTCAGCCGGGTGGCCTTCGACGAGAACGCCCGTAAGCAGATCCGGGAGGAGTTCCGGATCGACCAGGACGATTACGTGATCGGCGTGCTGGGACGCCTCGACCCGAACAAGCGGTTCGAGATGGTCATCGAGGCCGCCGCGCCGCTGCTGCGGCCCGGGGTGACGCTGCTGATCGTCGGGAAAGGTGACGAGCGGGCCCGGCTGGAGGA
Organism: uncultured Actinomycetes bacterium; assembly: GCA_963767385.1. Classification (GTDB taxonomy): domain Bacteria; phylum Actinomycetota; class Actinomycetes; order Streptosporangiales; family Streptosporangiaceae; genus RYN-230. Next base: position 286,590 of record CAVYEA010000026.1, read on the forward strand.
AACAGCCGCCCGGTGCGGGGTGACGGACCGCGTCGTGTTCGCCGGGGAACGCCATGACGTGGCGGCGATGCTGTCGGCGATGGACCTGTTCGTGGCGTCCTCGCGGCAGGAGACATTTGGCCTGTCCGTCCTCGAGGCGCTGGCCAGCGGCGCCCCCGTGCTGTACACGACCTGCCCGGCGCTCGACGGCCTCAGCGTGAGCCGGGCCAGCGAGGTGCCGGGCACCGTTGACGGCATCCGCGACGGCATGATCGCCGAGCTGGGCGCAGGCCGGCGCGAGCGAGACCCCGAGCCGGCCGTCGAAGCGGAGTACGGCATCAAGGCCGTGACCGCACGGATCGATGACCTGTACGAGCGGCTCGCGGGGCGGCGCAGGGCGCGGGCCGCGCAAGGCAGCAGCACCCTCCGGTGCGCAGCAACCTGCGTCCCCGGGCCTGGTGCAGACCGAGGTAGCGCCGGCCGCCGGGCCGGGGCCTGATGTAGCGGGGAGAACGCAATGAAGTGCTTGGTAACCGGGGCGGCCGGGTTCATCGGCTCGCACCTGTCAGATGCCCTGGTCGCCGCGGGCCACGAGGTGGCCGGCCTCGATGACCTGAGCACCGGCCGTGCCGAGAACCTGCGGGCGGTGCAGGACAAGCCGGGGTTCCGGTTCGTGCCACGGCTCGATCCTCGACGCCGGGCTCGGTGGACGAGCTGGCATCCGGGTCTGACTGGGTCTTCCACCTGGCCGCCGCGGTCGGGTCGTTCGTCATCCGGGACCGGACGCTGGAAAGCCTGCGCACCAACATCCACGGCACCGAGAACGTGGTCGCCGCGGCGCGACCGGCACGGGGCGGTCCTGATGGCCGCCTCGACCAGCGAGATCTACGGCAAGAACGCCAAGGTCGGGCTGCGCGAGGACGACGACCGGGTGGTCGGCTCGCCCGCTGCAGTCGCGGTGGAGCTACGCCGAGGCCAAGGCCATCGACGAGAGCCTGATCGACGCCTACGCGCGGGAACGCGGCCTGCGCGCGGTCATCATCCGGTTCTTCAACACCGTGGGCCCGCGGCAGACCGGCCGGTACGGGATGGTCATCCCGCGGTTCGTCCGGCAGGCGCTGGCCGGCGAGCCGCTGACGATCTTCGGCGACCGGGGAGCAGATCCGCTGCTTCTGCCATGTCGGCGACGTGGTGCCGGCGCTGCTGGAGCATCATTACCACGGAAGCCGCATATGGCCGGGCAGTCAACCTCGGCAACACCGAGCAGGTTTCCATCCTGGATCTGGCCAACCGGGTGATCGCTGCGACCGGCTCCACCAGCGGGATCCGCTACATGTCCTACCTTGAGGTCCTCGGACCTGGGTACGAGGACCTGCCGCGCCGGGTGCCCGACTGCGCGCTGGCTCACGAGCTGATCGGCTTCAAGCCCACCCGGACCCTCGACGACATCATCCACTCGGTGATCGCAGACCAGACGGACAGCCGCAGCGCCGCATATGCGGCTTCATGACCCTGGACGGCTCGACATGCGGCAGGACACGGCAGGTACCCCCGGTACTCGGGCGCGCCCCCCGGGCACGAGGCAGGAACGCCCCGCGGGCAGGCGCCGGGGGCGGCCGGCGCTCACGCTGGCGGCGGCTCCGGAGATGCCACCGCCGAAGCGCCATGGCCGCCGCCGCCGGGTCAGCGGCTGGGCCTGGCTCGCCGTGCTGCCTGCCGGCATCCTGCTGGTGGCACTGACCGTGTACCTGTCACAGGGAGGCGGCGCGGCACCGCCGGCACCGGTGGTCGTGGCGTCGGTGCCGTACTGGAACGTCAGCCAGGGCACCGCGGCGGTGCTCGCCAGGAGGGGAGACGTCAACGAGGTCTCCCCCTGGATGTATGGCCTGGGCCCAGACGGCCAGGTCATGCTGGATTCCGGGATCAACGTGACGGCGACCGACGGCTACCTGTCGCAGATGCGCGCGGAGGGGCTGCCCATCGTGCCGACGCTCGCCAACGTCGACGCCCAGGGCAACTGGGCGTACCAGCCGGTGGCCTTGGTGCTGCATGATCCGGCCCGGATGGCGCAGCAGATCTCGGCCATCGTGGCCCTCGTGCGGCAGCACAACTATGCCGGCATCGACATCGACTACGAGGACCTGCACGCCGGCGACCGGCAGGCCTTCACTACGTTCGTTACGCATCTGGCTGGCGCGCTGCACGCAAAAGGCAAGATCCTTTCGGTGGCGCTGTTCGCCAAGGCGAGCGAGGCGGGCTACGCCCCGCGTAATGTCGCGCAGGATTATGCGGCCATCGGCCGCGTCGCCGACCAGGTACGGCTCATGGGGTACGACTACCACTGGGCCACCTCTCCGCCCGGCCCCGTCGCCCCGGTCAGCTGGATCAGCGCCGTCCTGCACTATGCCAAGACGCAGATCCCCGCAGCGAAGATAATTCTGGGCGTCCCCTTCTACGGCTACGACTGGTCCGGCGGCCACGGCGCCTCCGTCACCTGGCTCGGGGCCACCCAGCTGGCCCAGCGCTACCACGCCCAGGTGCAGTACGACACCACCAGCCAGGCCCCCTGGTTCCGCTACACCGACTCCTCTGGTCACGAGCACACCGTCTGGTTCGAGGACGCCCGGAGCGCGCAGGCTAAGTTCAGCCTCGCCCACGAAGCCGGGATCGGCGGCGTCTACCTGTGGATGTACGGGAACCCGGATCCCACCACCTGGACCGTGCTGCACCACGTTCTGCCGGTCGGCGGTCATACCGCGGCCCCGTCCCTGCGAAGTGGTGGTTCATGATGCCGTGGTGGGCCCTGGCCATTCTGGTATTCGGCGTCAACTTCACGTTGTGGGGAACGGTCGGCCTGGCCCGGCTGACGGACCGGGAGGTCGTCTCCCGGGTGCATCCGCGCAAGCCGCCGGCCTACCCGGACAATGTGGTCGCGATCCGCGACGATCCCGGGGGGCGCCGGGCGCGGCAGATCAACCTGACCGTCGACGATGTCGCGATCCTCATCCCGGCGCACAATGAGGCGGCCGTCATCGAGGACGCCCTCCGGGCCATCATGAAGCTGGTCCCGCTCAAGAACATCCACGTGATATCCGACGGCTCGACCGATGACACCTTCGACATCGCGTTGCGCGTCGGGGCCCGGGCCCTCAAGACACGGCGGAACGTCGGCAAGGCCGGGGCGCTGCAGGAAGCCATTCACCGTTTCAAGCTGGTCGAGCGGTTTCCGGTGGTGATGCTCCTCGACGCCGACACGCGGGTGCAGCCGGGATACTTCGAGGCCGCGCTGCCACTGTTCGACTCCCTTGACGTCGTGGCGGTGGCCGGCTGTGTCCGGGTCGACGGCAGCCGGATGCTGTCCCCGGTGGGCAACCTGCTCGTGGGCCACCGGATGCGCATCTATGCCATCGGGCAGCGCATCGTGAAGTTCGGCCAGACCACCCGGCGGCTGAACGCGACCCCGATCGTGCCCGGCTTCGCCAGCATTTACCGCACCGCGGTCCTGCCGCAAATCGACATGAACCCGCCCGGGCTGGCCATCGAGGACTTCAACATGACCTTCGAGGTCTACCAGCGGCGGCTGGGCAAGGTCGGCTTCACGCTGTCAGCGGTCGCGGTCACCCAGGACCCGGACAACTTCCACGACTACATCAAGCAGACCAAGCGCTGGGCCCTCGGCTTCTGGCAGACGGTCCGGCGCCACCCGCCGCGGCTGAACCTGTTCACGGCCATGCTGGCGCTGACGCTGCTCGAGGTCGTTACCTCCAGCCTGCTCCTGCTCCTGATCCCGGAGATCGTGCTCATTCTCGTGATGCCGGACATGATCGGCGGGACCGGGACATGGCTGGTGTTCGGCCCGGTGCATGCCTTCGTGGCGGCGCACATGAACCTGAGCCGGATCCTCTACGGCATCGCCATCCCGGACCTGGCCATTACCTGCCTGGTGGCGGGCATGGAACGGCGCCCCCGGCTGCTGCTCGCCGCGCCGTTCCTGCCGCTGATGCGGGTGCTGGACGCGGCGATCGGGCTGTACGCCATACCGCAGGCCTGGCTGGCCACCTCCACGGGCCGGTGGACGAGCCCGGCCCGCCACGAAGCGCCCGCCGGCGGCCAGCACCGGCAGGTCGAGGTGGAGGCGGCGGCCGCCGCCCAGGCTCTCGCGGCGATGGCCCCGGGATACGCGCCCGACTGGGATCCGGCCAGCCTGGAGGCGGGGCAGCAGCATGCCTCTGGCTGAAGCACCGCCACCCCCCGTCCCGGCCGGTGCCGCTCCGCATGGCGCCTCCTGGCCGGCCCGCCGCCAGGGGCCGGCGATGACCGGGCCGCTGCGTGTCGCGACGGTCATCGCGCGGCTGGAGGGCGGTGCCGGGCTGCAGGCATTCCGCGGCGCGTGCGCCATGGACCCGGACGTGGCCGAGATCACCCTCATCACCGGCAGCGGGGACTACCTCCTGGCGGCGGCAGAGCGCGCCGGGGTGCCGGCGATGCTGGAGCCTTCGCTGCGTGCCACTCTCGACCCGGTCCATGACCGCCAGGCACTGCTGCGGCTGACGTCACTGTTTCGCGAGCGCCACTTCGATGTGGTGCACACCCACGGCGCGAAGGCGGGAGCCGTGGGGCGGCTGGCTGCGCGGCGGGCGGGAGTAACGCGCATCGTGCACACCTACCACGGGTTCCCGTTCCACGAGTTCCAGTCCGCGGCACGCCGGGGCGCCTACGTGGCGATCGAACGCCGGCTCGGCCGGATCACCGACATGGTGCTGTGCACCGGCACGGCGGTGGCCGCCGAGGCGATCCGGCGCGGGCTGGCGGCACCCCACCGCATCCGCGCCATCGGCGTGGCGGTGCCCGGGGCGGACCAGCAGGTGTACCCGGAGCGGCGCAATCCGCAGGCCAGGGCCCGGGCGCGGCTGGCTCTGGGCCTGCCCGCCGATGCCACCGTGGTAGGCGCCGTGGGGCGGCTCACCTACCAGAAGGTCCCGGAGGATTTCATCGCCGCGCTGCGCGCGCTTGGACCCGGCGTTACCGGGGTCTGGATCGGCAGCGGGGAACTGGCCGGGACCGTGGCCCGGCTGGCCCGCGCTGCCCCGGACCTCCATGTGGTATTCCCGGGAGAGCGGCACGACGTCGCGGACCTGCTTCCCGCCCTGGACGTCTTCGTCCTGCCCAGCCGCTACGAAGGACTCCCTACGGTCATCGTCGAGGCGATGCTGGCCGGGGTACCGGTGGTGGCGACCGCCGTGAACGCCGTGACTGACCTGGTCAGCCCGGGCGAGACCGGGCTGCTGGTGCCGCCCCGTCGGCCTGACCTGCTCGCTGCTGCCGTGCGGCATCTGCTCAGCTCGCCTGAGGCCGCCGCAAGGATGGCGGCCCAGGCCCGCCGCCATGTCGGGGACCGCTACGGTGAGGCGGCGCTGCGGGCCGCGCTCATGTCGGCCTATGCGCCGGACTGGCCGCCCGGTGCGGTCATCCCGGCCGAGCCTGCCCGGTCCGCCGCCGACGGCGGCTGATCTGGCTCGGCGCCGGCCCGTTCATCAGGGCCGCCGCCGGCCTGCGTTGATCAGCTCCGCTGTCGGCCCGCTGACCGGTGCCGCTGCTGGCTGGCTGGCCGGGTGCGCCGCTCCCCGGGCCTGCCGCGCAGCCGGCGCCGCGCCCGCCGCCTGAGCTCGCGTATACCGGTTGTACCGGACGTAGCCGCGGGCGATAAGGGCGATGCTGACGAGCGCGAACACCAGGATGCCCAGCATCACCTCCGCACGGTGGCTCGTGACAGGCGTCACGCTGTACCCGGAGGTGGAGATCGTCCCGTCGGAGCCGGCGGCCAGCCCGGCGCTGACTGCCGTCGCCCCGGCCGGGACGGCGGGCGTGGTCCAGCTCGCCTTGGCCCAGGAGGCGGATGCCGGGAAGGCCGGGCTGGTGGCCCAGTACCGCCAGTTCCCCACCGCGGTGCGGTAGTAGATGTCGAACTGCGTGGGCAGAGTGGCCTTGTACTGCGCGGTCACCGTGTACTGGCGGCCCGCGGTGACCGAGGGGGCGCAGGCACCCAGATCCAGGGACGGCAGCAGCTTCGCGTCGCCGGATGCCCAGTTCGTTACCTGGAGGGTCTCGGCTGCCGTGCCGTTCGGGCCGCCGCCCGGCGCATAGCTGAACGTCGCCGTGTTGTGCCCGTAGTCGGAGGGCTGGAAGCACGCCGGGTACCCGCTGGCGCCGCTTCCGGGCTAGCGCGGCATTGACCACGCCCGGGGCGGGGATCGGCGCCGGCCGCGGGCCCGCCACTGCCTTGCGGACGGGGCCCCCGATCACCTGGTGCATCGTTTCCACGGTCACGCCCTGCCCGGTCTGGCTGTGCATCCAGGCCATGACGCTCTGCAACTCCGCGGCGGTGATCCCTTCGGTGCAGGTCCGGGCGCAGATCTGGTGGATGAGGAGGACCACCCAGCCGCCGCCGTGCCGCTGGGCAGCGCGGATCAGGGACTGGTAGGTGTGCAGCGACCACCGCGTGCCCACCGAGTTGACCTCGATGGGCGCCCGGACCGCCAGGGGATTACGCGGCGGGATGGTCTCAGCCCACGCGCAGTTCAGGCATTGCCCGGCGCCGCGCAGTTCGCCTGCGCCCAGGCCCGCGTTATAGCCGCACTGCCGGGCCATCGCCTCGATGGCCGGATTCTCCACGGCGAACGGGTACGCGAAGTCGGTCGGCCGGAACCCCCAGCGGAACAGGTTGACCCGGTCGTCGCAGACCTCACGCCGCGCCTCGGCCGCCGGCAGGGTGTTGAGCTGCTCGTGCAGCACGCTCAGGCCACCGATCTCGTTGCCGTCGGCGGCGATCTGCCGGAGCTGGGGAACAGTCAGGTAGGGCGAGGTCCGGGCGCACGCCGTCTGGCTCTGTACGCACACCAGGCCCGAGGGGACGAAGTAGGTCGCGTGCATCCGGTAGCGGCGGAATATCGGCAGCGACTGGATCTGACTGGCGTAGCCGCCACCCCAGGCGAAGGTGACGACGGTCCGTGCTGGCGTGGCCTGGTCTCCGCCGCCGAGGGCGCGATGGCCGCTGGCGGTGTGCTGCCCGCTGGCGGCCGCCGCCGGATCGGTAACCCGCCGTACGGTGGCTCCGGCCGTGCCCGGGGCCGCGGCAAACGCCGCGGCGGTCAGGCTGACAGCCAGGGCCAGCACCCGCAGACCGGCCTTACGCCCCACCCGTACCCCCCTCTGCGCCGGCCACGGTGCCGGCTGCTCCCCGCGGCCACCGTCGGCTTCCGGGATTGACGTCACTCACGGCGGCCGCCACGGAAGCGCTCCGGGGCATGCCCAGGTGCTGCCCGTGGCCAGTTCGTATGTAGTTGCTACGTGTTCTCGTGCTTGTCCTGCGAGCCAAACGCGCCGGCCGGCAGCAGCAGTCCCAGGGGCGGGCTGGTCCAGTCGTCGAAGACCGGCGCGCGGGCGGCGGGCACGACCTCGGAGAGATCGACGCGCCCGCCCGAGAAGTAGGTGCTGGTGAAATCCATGTCAGCGCCGCCGAAGTGCGCCTGGCTGAAGCTCAGCTCGCCGCCGTCGAACTTCGCGCCGGGGAACCGGATCTCGCCGCCGTCGAGCTTGGCAAAGGCAAACCTGATCTGGCCGCCGGTGAATGCGGCTCCGGTGAAGCTGACTTCCCCGCCGGTGAAGGATGCCCCGACGAAGCTCACCTGGCCGCCCGTGAACGCCGCGCCCACGAAGCTGACTTCCCCGCCGGTGAAGGATGCGCCGACGAAGCCAACCTTGCCGCCGCAGAACTCCGCGTCCATGAATTCCACGTCGCTGCCGGCGAAGTCCGCTTCCACGAAGCTGACCAGGCCACCAGTGAAGCGGGCACCAAGAAAGGCGACCTTCCCGCCGATGAACCGTGCGTGGGTGCTGATCTTCCCGTCGGCGAACTCGGCCCCGGCGAAGCTGACCTGGCCGCCGGCTGAATTCCGCGCCAGTCAGGACGACCGTCGCGCCGGTGAACTTGGCCCGGGCGAAGTTCACGGTCGCGCCGGTGAACCGGGCTCCGGCGAAGCTGACCTCGCCGTCGGCGAACTCGGCCCCGGCGAAGCTGACCTCGCCGCCGGTGAACCGGGCTCCGGCGAAGTTGGCCTCGCCGCCTGCGAACCGTGCCCGGGCGAAGCTGACCTTGCCCCCGGTGAACCGCGCGCCCACGAAACTGAGGCTGGTCCGGGGGTTCGCGTGGTCGGCGATGCCCGGGGATACCGGCTCTCCGCTGCCGGCCTCTGCGCTGTCGGCAGCGTGGCCGGAGGGACTGTCCGCGGCGGCACGGGACTCGGGGTCTCCGTTGACAGCGGGCTGGGCCGCAGGGCTGCCCGGCTGTTCGGCCATCGGTTGTCAGGCTGTTGGCCACCGGCATCCGCGCTGTCCGGCTGTTCGGCCGCTGCGGCATCCGCGCTGTCCGGCTGCTCGGCCGCCGCCGCATTCGCGCTGTCCGGGCGTGCTGTCGTCATCGGCGAGCGGTCCTCGTCGAAAACGGCGCCGGTGAAATCCAGGTCGCAGCCCCGCCAGGAAATGGGCGCGTCGGGGCGGAGCCGGGTAGCGATGGCGCTGACAATGGCCCGGCGGAGCTTCCGATCCGCACAGTAAGCGCGAAGCTGATCTTCATCGGGTTCTGGCTGGTCCTCAGGGTAGGGGACCGGCCTGGCCCGGAAGGCAGTGCAGAGCAGGCTGATGCACTTCTGGCGGAGCGTGGTGTCCTCGTCGGCCAGCGTTACTAGCGCCTGGACCCCGGCCATGCGAGTTTCCGTGCCTTCATCGTGAAGCTGGGTTGCGGCGGCCACGAACCGGGACTGTGCCGCCGGATCCTCGGCTGCCGAGCGTGAGGCGGCGGTTCGCCGGCCCCGCGCACGCGCGCGGCCCATCAGCGACCGTTCCGGCTTCCCCTCCGTGACCAGCGGTAGCACAGGGAAAGCGCTCATCTTCTGTGACAGATCGGTCATGATTGGATCAAGCTCCCCCACCAGATCGGACACCCAAGGCATCCTGCCTGAAATTGTCTCATGAGGTTGCTTGTCTTGAAATGCGCCGGAGCCGTTTTCTTGTACTCAACGCGATCGGATGGTCACATTTGGCTCAAGCCGCAGCTGCGAACCGCCGGGACCCCGGTAGTCCCACCTGAGCCAGTGCCGCACCGCCTTGGCCCTCAGCCGCGGCCAGGAGTCCGCCTCCCCGACGTACGTGCGTGGCAGGGCATGGCGGCCGGTGAGCACTGAGCGCCAGATCGCGCAGCCGTAGCCGTAGCCGGCCGCCTGTACCTGGTTCACTGCCTGCTCGTCGATATCGCCGTAGGGGTAACAGAAGCCCGTCACCTCTTCGCCGCTGAGCTCGTGCAGCAGCTGCCGGCTGCGGTCGACCTCCTCGGCGAGGTCCGCGTCGCTCACCCCGCGCAGCGAGACATGCTGCATCCCGTGCGAGCCGATCTCCATCCCGGCCGCGGCCACCTCGCGGAGCTGCTCCGCCGTCATGAGCGGCTTGCGCGGCCCCTTGACGTCCCACGCGTTGTCCTGGCCCAGCCGTCCCGCGATCGCGAAGACGGTCCCGGTGAACCCGTAGCGCCGCAGGATCGGCACGGCATGCCCGGCGAAATCCGCGTAGCCATCATCAAAGGTCAGCCCGACGAGGTTCCGCCCGCCGCCCCCGGCACGTGCGCTGAGCAGCTCCCGCATGGAGACACCCCTGAGGCCTCTCCGGCGCAGCCAGCGCATCTGCTGATCGAAGCGTTCCGGGCTCACCGTGACCAGGTACGGGTCGGCCGTATAGGGCGTGACGGAGTGGTACATGAGTACCAGGGGGATGCGGCCGTCGGACACCGCCGCTTTGCTGGCCCGGCCCCTCGGCGCGGGCATGCCGGACTCTTCCTGAACAGCCATGGCTCCTCTATCTGTTCAGGCGAAGCA
>CAVYEA010000027.1:0-117114 GCA_963767385.1 uncultured Actinomycetes bacterium
CCGGACCGACCACACTCCAGACGAGGACAGGTGGTGGCAGGCGTTCTTTGTGCCGGTTCGACCTGCAGCACACCTTCCGCCTGTTCACGCAGATCCTCGGCGGTACCGCCCCCAAGATCCGCGACGCTGAGGCTGCGGACCGGTGGACCTGGCTGATCATCACCGCCCATACTCAGCTGCGCCTCGCCCGGTCGCTGGCCGCCGCCCTCACGCTCCCCACGCACCCCGCGGCGGCTGAGTGGCTCTGCGGCCGCCCTAGTCCACCTACGTTGGCACGAACCCGCGCTGCAGTCCGGCTCGCAGCGCCTGGTCGGCGCGGCGCCAGACATCTTCTGCTTCGAACGGGAACTCGACCAGCGGTTCCTCGTGGCGCTGAACATCAGTTCCCGCCGCGCGCCGCTTGCGCTGGCCGACGATGTCCGGTGCCCCGCCGTCCTGGAACTGTCCACCAACCCCGGACGTAAGAATGGCGCAGTCGACCTGACCGATCTCGTGCTTGAACCCGACGAAGGAATGATTCTGCGACGGCGGACACTAGCCGAACGTGTGATGTCGGGCGGCGTCGGCCTGGCGCAGCCTGGGATGAGAGGACAAAACGGACAAGCCGATTGGGGTGAACTGGTGAAATCTGACGCTGAGATCCGGGATGACGTCATCGACGAGCTGCGGCGGGACCCGCAGATCAGCGCCGCCGACGCCATCGGCGTCGCGGTCCAGGACGGCGCGGTTACCCTGACCGGCCATGTCCCCACACGAGAAACTCGCTGCCGCCCGTGCCGTCGAACGCGTCTACGGCGTCAAGGCCGTCGCCAACGACTTGACCGTCAAGCTGGCAGGCGCCCCCCGCGACGATTCCGAGATCGCCACCGCCATCGCGCACGTGCTGGAGTACAACGTCCAGATCCCCGAGGGCCGGGTGCACGCCCGGGTGCAGAACGGCTGGGTCACCTTGGAGGGCGAGGTGGACTATGAATACCAGCGCCGCGAGGTCGAGCGGATGGTCCGCCAGGTCCGCGGCGTGATTGAGGTGATCGACACCATCACTATCAAGCCCGCCGCTCGCCGGGAAGAAGTCCAGAAGATCATCGAAGACGCCTTCAAACGCGAGGCCGAGGTGGACGCCCGCCACGTCCGGGTCGAGGTCACCGACCACACCGCCGCACTTTACGGTCACGTGCACTCACTCAAAGAGGCCAGCGCCGCCCGGGCCGCAGCCGCCTCCGCCCCCGGAGTCGCCACCGTGGAAAGCCACCTCGTCATCTCGCCATAGCTGGCGTCCAGCGCCCTGAGGTCAGCAGGTCCAGGTCGCTGCCGGGGGTGGCCTCGCCGCGGGCCACCGAGCTGAAGACCCGGATGTTGCGCATCCCGAACCGCTGGCCGGCACGGATGACCGCATCGCGGTGAGCCCGTGCCTCATCCAGGGTGACGGCGCGCCGCGGAGCCTCAGCGCTCAATACCGCCTGCCTTCCCGGGCTCACCGGCATGCGGAGCATCAGACCTTGATGACTTCGACCCCGGGCATGGCGTCCTAGCCGGAGTCCTGGGTCACGATCGGGACGCCGTGCGCGATCGCGGTGGCGGCGACAGGGCGACGGCCTCACGGAGTACGCGGTCGCGGATCGGGAGTTTCAGGCCACGGAGGGTCGCAACCTGGGTCATGACGCCAAGCTCGTCCTCCACGGCCAGGGCGAACCCGGCCATGTCGAAGTAGCCATGGCCCCGCTCGACATCGACCAGCAGATCTAGGTCGCTGTCCGGAGCCGCCCGCGCGACTGATCCGAAGACCCGGATGTTGCGCACGCCGAAGCGCTCGCCGAGCCGTGTGATCGCATCCCGGTGCGCGCGTACCTCGTCCATCGTGACGGCACGACGCGGAGCCTCATGCGTCGCTTAGGCCGGGCTAGCCAGCCGTTTCGCCGGTGCTCAGGTGTCAAGGGTGCTCAGATGTCGAGAAAGCAATCCTGGCTACGACCACACCATGAGCACCGATGAACTCAGCTTCGACCAGAGAGGTCTGCCCGTCATGTCACTTGTTCGTGTTCACAACATGTCCGTCTCGCTCGATGGCTTCGGCGCCGGTGCTGACCAGAGCCTGGAGGCACCCTTCGGGCATGCCGGCCAGCGGCTGGTGCGATGGTTCATGGGCACCCGTTCATTTCACGTCATGCAGGGCCAGCAAGGCGGGAGCACCGGCATCGACGACGCCTTCGCGAGCAACTGGGGGCCGGGCATCGGCGTGGAGATCATGGGGCGCAACAAGTTCGGCCCGCAACGCGGACCGTGGACCGACGAGGAGTGGAAGGGCTGGTGGGGCGAGGAGCCCCCGTTCCATACCCCCGTTTTCGTGCTCACCCATCACGTCAGGCCCTCGATCGAGATGAAGGGCGGCACCACCTTCCACTTCATCGACGCCAGCCCGGCGCAGGCGCTCGCGGCGGCCAGGGAGGCCGCGGGTGGCCTCGACGTCCGCATCGGCGGCGGCCCGGCCACCGTCCGCCAGTTCCTCGCCGCCGGCCTGATCGACCACATGCACATCGCGCTCGTGCCGATCCTCCTCGGCCGCGGCGAGTCCCTCTGGGACGGACTGGAGGGCCTGGAGGAGCGCTTCGCCATCGAGTCGGTGAGCTCCCCCAGCGGCGTCACCCACATCACATTCACGTCGCCGTTAGCCGCGCCACACCAAGGCGATGACGGCGTGCTCAGCCCCGATGTCCGGGCATCGCGAGTGCGGGGCGCGACATCTCCGCGTTTACAGGGTGGCTCGGCGCAGGACGGCCGCGGGTCGGGTGCGCAGGTAAGTGCTTGACGGATGACGGTGGCGAGGTGGTCTTCGCGGCTGATGCGGGCCGCGTACTACCAGGCTCTCCCGTGCCCTGCCCCCGGGCATTTCGCCCGGTCCAGGAATCCTTTCCGCCAGAGGATCACCATCACGGACATGACGGTCGTGTAGGCCGGGTCCTCGCCGTCGGCGGACTGGTAGTCCATGCGCTCGCGCACCACCCGGACGCTGCGACTGGTCGGTATCCCAGATCACCGTCATGATTGCCGACTCCAGCGGCCCCAGGCCGGGAACCCAGGCAGCGACGGCGTTCACGACGAGACCGCCTGCAGTACTGGCGGAGAGCACTTATTCGGATCGTGCGGTATTCCCTGGTGCGGGGGTTGCCTAGCTTAACTTTTGACCTTTTCCCTGGTCAGTGGCTGTTTCGGGGTTCGTGGCATGTTGGCTTCGCCTGGGAGAAGTGGCGTGGCGCCGACCCGGTGCTGGCTCCCTTGGGCCTGCCCGGGCCGGGGCCGCGCGTCTGATCCGCTCCGCGGTCGCGTGCTGGTCGGGATGTACAACGCGCAGCTCATCGGAACCTGGCGCCGTCTCAAGGTATGTCACAACGCGCGGTGCCACGAAGTGTTCTTCGACCAGTCCAAGAACAACAGCCGAACCTGGTTCGACACCGCCGCCTGCGCCAACGCGCTCAACCTGCGCGCATACCGCGAACGGCGCAAGGCCGCGCGATTTCCTGACCTCAGCGAGCGCGATCCGGGCTGAGCGGCAGACACCCTCGACTAGAGACCCGTCGACATCGTCGCGATCACACTGTTCTCACCGGATTCTTGGCGGGGTGCGGTGACGATGTCGTGTCCGGAGCAGGACGATCCGCGGCTCCGCTCGAGTGCTGCGGGTCAGGGCTGGTCGCCTGCGAGAGCGATTGCGCGCGTCTCGGGAACTCCCAGCATCAGCAGGCTCGTGATCGTCGCTGCCCGGGCGCCGAGGGTCCCGTTCGACAGGTCGCTGTCCGCGATGGCGAACACGACGCCGTAGGCAACCTGGCTCAGAATGCCCGCCGGCAGGTGCTGTGCGAACACGTCGCTGTCCTGGCCCCGTTTCACGAGGTCGGCGAGGAGCTCATCGACTGGCCCGAGCAGGCCGTGGATCGCCTCGCCGTACTCGCCACGGCGCAGCGCCAGCAGCACTCGGTACCGGTGCGCCACCGGCCAGACGCGGGCGATGAATTCGACCCACGTCGCGTCCGCTTCTGCGCCGGAGGCGTTGACTTCGGTGAGCACGGCTGTCATCTCGGTGACGGCCCGTTCCGTGAGTGTCCGAACCAGGTCGAGGCGCGAGGGGAAATGGCCATAGACCGTGCGACGGACGACGCCGGCAGCGGAGGCGATGTCGCCCATTCCGGCGTCGGGGTTCTCTCCCAGCACATCGAGGGCGACGTCGAGGATGCGATCGCGTGTCTCGTTCATCGAGCGCACACGGGAGGACTCGGTAGGCACGACACCATTGTTGCACACCAGTGTGCAATGAAGTAGACTGCACACCAGTGTGCAGCGGAGAGTTGCGCTGTGCTTCGAAGCTCAGGAGAAGAGAAGAAGGCAATGACCGCACCGACGCCGCCGACCCCGGCCCTCGTCCGCCCGTTCACCGTCTCGATCTCGGATTCGGAGATCGACGACGTGAAGCAGCGACTGGCCAGAACCCGGTGGCCGGATCCGGAAACGGTGGGCGACTGGTCGCAAGGGGTTCGCGTGGAGAACGCCAGATCTCTGGTCGGCTACTGGGAGCGCGGCTATGACTGGCGGCGCTTCGAGTCCGGGCTCAATCGCTTCCCCCAATTCCTGACCGAGATTGATGGGCTGGACATCCACTTCATCCACGTCAGGTCCAAGAATCCCAACGCGATGCCGCTGATACTCACGCACGGATGGCCGGGCTCGATCGTCGAGTTCCTGAAGCTGATCGGCCCGCTGACCGATCCGGTTTCGTTCGGAGGAGACGCCGCCGATTCATTCGACGTCGTCGTCCCGTCGCTCCCCGGGTTCGGGTTCTCCCAGAAGCCCACGGAGACCGGGTGGACTGTATCGCGCATCGCAAGCGCGTGGGTGGAGCTGATGAAGCGTCTCGGCTACACGAGATGGGCCGCGCAAGGCGGCGATTGGGGTGCCGTCGTCACCACCGCCCTCGGGGCCATGCAGCCTGAGGGGCTTCTCGGAATTCATCTGAACACCCAGTACGCCTTTCCCGCACAGATACCCGACACCTTGTCGCCCGAACAGCGCCACGCCGTGGAGACCCTCGCCCTCTACACCGGCGATCTCGGTGGGGCGAACCACCTTCAGGGCACGAAGCCGGAGACTGTCGGATTCGCCCTGGCGGACTCTCCCGCTGGTCAGGCAGCCTGGATCTACGACAAGTTCCAGTCCAAGACCGACAACCACGGGCTCGCCGAGGACGCCCTCAGCATGGACGACATGCTCGACGCGATATCCCTCTACTGGTTCACCAACAGCGCAGCGTCGTCCGGCCGCATCTACTGGGAGAACAAATCGGGCACTTTCGCCGGCCCGAAGCTGACGCTTCCGGTCGCGGTGACCGTCTTCCCGAAGGACATCCCACGCCTGCCACGAAGCTGGATCGAAGACACCTACAGCAATCTGATCCACTACGGCGAGGCCGGCAAGGGCGGGCACTTCGCGGCCTTGGAACAGCCCGAGATCCTGGTCAGCGAAATCCGCACCGGCCTGCGCACCCTTCGTTCCTGACGCCAACGCGCGAGCTCAGGAGCGCACGCGTATCACTCGGGCTTCACTGACAGTCGACCAAAGGCGCTGGGGTGCAGCATGCGCTTACCAAAGGCGCTGACGCAGCAACTCCAGGCTCGCGCGAACGCCACGTGCCGGGCGAGCGCCTCCTTGACCAGCGGGACGGCGACGATCGGCACACCCAGGCCGGTCAGCTCACACAGCAGGCCAGTCGCGAACGTGTCGGTGATCCCGGCCGCCCACTTGTTCACGGTGTTGAAGGTGGCCGGGGCCACCACGACCGCATCGGCGGCAGGGAGTTCGTCCTGATGCGTCGCAAAGCCCGTACATGGCGCTCACGGCACCTCGTGCCCACATTTTGCCCACTTTGGGCTGGCTTCTTCCCCGGCCTGTGCGGTCATTCGGCGCCGCGTGCCCAAGCCTTTCTGAGGGCAAGGATCTCGGCGGTGCTGTTCTCCCGGGCGATATACGGGATGTCCAGTGCGTAGCGCATCCGCTCGCGCGGAATCCGGCGGTGTACCGCAGCGACGTCTTCGAGGATCGCGTTGTACAGGTCCGTCCCAGCCATGCAGAAGACGTCAAGCAGCACAGGCCGGTCGGCGGCCCTGAAGATGTGCTCATCGTCCAAGTCGCACCGACCCCACCAGGGCGTCGAGTTCCGGTAGTGGGCATCGATCCGCTGCGCTGCCCGGCGTACCTCCTGGAACTCCGCATCGCCGTCCCTGGCCCGCCACTGCTCGGCGAACTGCTTGACGACCGGATGGCCCACGGGAGCGACGAACTCCAGGAAGACCACCGAACCGCCGCCTTCAAGGTCGGCCGCCAGCTCGATCCTCGGCAGCCATCGATTGCCGGCGCACTCGCGGCACAGGGCCACGAATGCCCAGTAGGCCGGGTCAAACGGGCATACCCGCGCGACAAGTGTTCCCGCCGGGGACCGCAGTGCCACCGCCCAGTCGCCCACCCCGCATGGCACCCACCCCGCCCGGCCAGCTCGGCCAGGACCTGGCGGTGAGACAGCACTTCCCAGGGCAGGTCGGGAATGTCCGCAAGGCCTGCGCTCGGTTCAGGCACGGCGACATCGTAACCACACGCCACCGGGCGACACACCGGATTATCCGGCAGCGCAGGCCTCGGCGCGTGCTGGGATTGGATCGAAGAACCCATCGGACAGCCCGACGGCGGCATCCCCGATCACCTGGATCAGGTGCACCAGCACGATCTGCGATGTCCTCAGTCGCCGTCGAACGCCGCCCGGCCCTTGGCGACCCGGACGGCGATCTTCTCGGCGGACTTCGAGGGTGTCGGTCAGCCGCTGGTCGTCACGCCTCACAGGGCGACCGCCTCCCGCAGCACCCGGTCGCGGATCCGGAGCCTCAGCCCACCAGGCGTCGCTACCTGGGTCATCACGCCGAGTTCGTCTTCGACGCCCAGGGCGAACCCGGCCATGTCGAAGTAGCCATGGCCGCGCTCGACGTCCACTAGTGTCCTGAGTCAATAATTCCTATTCACCTAGTAGGCTTGGCTATGGCGAGCCCGAAGCTGAGCCGCTCGTGCTGACCGATGACGAGCGGCAGGTTCTGAAGGCTGGGCGCGGCGCCGGAAGACCGCGCAGGCGCTGGCGCTGCGGTCGCGGATCGTGCTGGCCTGCGCGGACGGCGGCGCGGTCAGCGCGGTGGCCGCTGAGCTGGGGATCTCGCGGGCGACGGCTGGCAAGTGGCGGTCGCGGTTCCTGGCGGGCCGGCTGGAGGGGCTGAGCGACGAGCCGCGGCCGGGCCGGCCGCGCACGGTCACCGACGAGCAGGTCGAGAAGGTGATCACCGCGACGCTGGAACAGGAGCCGCCGAACGGGGACACGCACTGGTCCACCCGGTCGATGGCCAGGTCAGCGGGCATGTCCCAGTCGGCGGTATCCCGGATCTGGCGGGCGTTCGGGCTCAAGCCGCACATCGTGCAGACCTGGAAGCTGTCGCACCGACCCGCAGTTCATCGACAAGGTCCGCGACGTCGTCGGCCTGTACATGAGCCCGCCGGAGAACGCCCTGGTCCTGTGCGTGGACGAGAAGTCGCAGATCCAGGCCCTGGACCGGACCGCGCCGTGCCTGCCGATGCTGCCCACGACCCCGGCGCGGATGACCCACGACTACGTCCGCAACGGCACGACCAGCCTGTTCGCGGCCTTCGACCTGGCCAGCGGCTCGGTCATCGCCCAGCCCTACCGGCGGCACCGGCACCAGGAGTTCCTGCGGTTCCTCAAGCTCATCGACGCCGCCGTCCCGGGGGACCTGGACCTGCACCTGGTCCTGGACAACTACGCCACCCACAAGACCCCCGAGATCCACAAGTGGCTGCTGCGCCATCCCCGCTTCCACCTGCACTTCACGCCGACCAGCTCGTCGTGGCTGAACCTGGTGGAGCGCTGGTTCGCCGAGCTCACCAACCGCAAGCTCCGCCGGTCAGCGCACCGCAGCGTCACCGAACTCGAGACCGACATCCGCAAGTGGATCAACGAGTGGAACAAGGACCCCAAGCCGTTCGTCTGGACCAAGACCGCCGACGAGATCCTCGAAACCCTCGCCGCCTACTGCGAACGAATTAACGACTCAGGACACTAGCAGATCCAGGTCACTTCCGGAGGTCGCCTCGCCGCGGGCCACTGAGCCAAAGACCCGGATGTTGCACACGCCGAAGCGCTCGCCGAGCCGTGTGATCGAATCGCGGTGCCCACGTACCTCGTCCAGCGTGACGGCACGCCGCGGAGCCTCAACCCTCACGTGCCTACCTCCAGTCACCTCAAGAATAGAGAAGCTGGACCCAGACGCCTACGTGATCCACGGCGAGCCTCTGTGCTCGCGAGGTCCGGCAGACCGGAATTCAGTGCCGCCCGGTGCCGGGCTTGTTCAATTCCTGCCGCAAAACACCGGCGTGTGTCTTGATGGCAAACTGATGGCAAATGATCTAGAGGCCGGTCCCCGTCCCCGGGAACCGGCCTCTGACCTGCGCAAACTGGTGGGCGATACTGGGATTGAACCAGTGACCTCTTCGGTGTCAACGAAGCGCTCTCCCACTGAGCTAACCGCCCTCGAGGCGGAGGCGGGAATCGAACCCGCGTACAGGGCTTTGCAGGCCCTTGCCTAAGCCACTCGGCCACTCCGCCAGCGCCAAGGGTCCCATCCGGGAATCCGTGGCTTGGATAACCAGCCGAGAGCCGTAGGCGGGCCATAGACCGCGCGGGAACGGCATCCGGCGCCTCCGAGCGGACGACGGGATTCGAACCCGCGACCCTCACCTTGGCAAGGTGATGCTCTACCAACTGAGCCACGTCCGCGTGCCCGCCAAGGGCGGGCTTGGTGCATCCCCGCCGGGCGGGGGTGCGTGAAGAACTGTAGCCGATCCTGGCGCGCGAGCAAACTCGCAACCACGGCGTGCCCCACTCCATGAGGCACCAACCCGTCGAGCACGGATGGCTACGCATGTAGCTATCTGCTACACTCGTGATATGGCTGCAATCCCCGCGCGTGATCTGCGAAACCACACGGCGGAAGTGCTGCGCCGGGTCGAGTCAGGTGAGGAGATCGAAGTCTTCCGGGACAACCGCCCGGTCGCGAAGATCGTCCCGCTATCCCGGCGGCGGCGCTGGCTGCCAGCCGCAGAGATCGGCCAGGAACTGGCGCGGCTCGGACCGGATAACACGGGTCTCGCCGACGAGCTGGGCACGATCCTTGCCGAGACGACCGACGACCTCCCGTGGTAGCTGCCCAGCGGGCATTGGCCGACACGTCCGTGTTCATCGGCCTGGAGGCGGCACGCTTCAACGCCGAGCAGTTCGCCGACTTCGAGTGGGGCGTCTCTGCGATCACGCTCGGCGAGCTACGGCTAGGCGTGCTGCAGGCCAAGGATCCAGAGACCGCCTCCCGTAGGCTCTCGACCTACCAACTTGCCCAGCGTTTCGAGCCGATCGGTGTGGACGAGGCAGTCTCCGAGGCGTGGGCACTGCTCGTATCGAGGCTCCGCTCGACGGGTCGCAAAGCGCCAATCAACGACAGCTGGATAGCCGCCACCGCGATCGCACATGGCGTCCCGATCGTGACCCAGGACGCCGACTATGACGCGATGCCCGGCGTCCAGGTCATCAGGATCTGAATTTCTTCCACCTGGATGACACCCGCCCCGCACCCGCTCAGCAGCTAGCCTCGCCGCACCGCGCGGAACACCGTGTCATGGACCGTCACGGTGTTCCCCTCGGGGTCCGTCATGTCCCGGCCCGGCGCGTCATTGGTCACGACGTCCCACGCACCCGGATCGACCAGCGCAGCCAGCTCATCCCCGGTGAAGAACAGGTCCGGCATGTTCGGCCGGGGGATCGTCGTCTGCAGGTCAGACGGGTGATGGGCCACGATCAGCAGGCTGCCGCCGGTCCGCACCGCGGCCGCCAGCCCGCGGAACAGCGTCTCCCGCACCGCCGACGGCGGGTGCATGTATTGGGCTGAGACCAGGTCGTAGCGGTCTGCCTCGGGCGCCCAGGCGAAGATGTCCGCCCGCTGCCAGCCGGTCCGGCCCGCGATGTCCGGGCCGGCCTCGGCCGCATGGGCGCGGGCCCGCTCCAGGGCCACCGTCGATATGTCGACTCCGGTGACCTGCCAGCCCTGCTGGGCCAGCCAGATGGCGTCCGCGCCCTCGCCGCAGCCCACGTCCAGGGCGGTCCCGGGGGACAGCCCGGACACCTCGCTGACCAGGTACCTGTTCGGGTTCCCGCTCCACAGCTTGGCCTGCGAGCTGTACCGCTCGTTCCAGAATTCCGCGCTGAACCGCTCTGCGACCTCGGGGTCAACCTGCCCGGGCACCGGCACCACCTCCAGGGCGAGCATCCCGCCCTCGGGCCAGCCGGGCAACCTCCGTTGCCGTTCTGGCCACCCCTCCGGCGGACGGCACACCCGGGGCGAGGCAAATCCCGTTGCGCAGGCGGCCGGAGCCGGCGCACAGTGAGCCCGTGCTGATCCGGCGGGAGGCCCCGGGCGACGCGGACCCCATCCGCGCCGTCACCGCCGCTGCCTTCGCCCAGCCCCGCGACCACGCCGAGCCCTCTGCAGACGCCGGGCCGCTTGCCCAGGCGGGGCTTCCCCCGGAAGCGCGCCTCGTCGACGAGCTCCGGGCCAGCGACGACTGGCTCCCGCCCCTCTCGATGGTGTCGCTTGGTCCGGACGGCCGCATCACCGGGCACGTCCTGTGCACCCGCGGCCACGTCGGCGCCGCGCCGGTGCTGGCCCTCGGCCCGCTCAGCGTCCACCCTGACCAGCAGCGCCGCGGGGTCGGCAGCGCCCTCATGCACGCCGTCCTGGGCGCCGCCGACGCTCTCGGCGAGCCGCTTGTCGTGCTGCTCGGAGACCCGGGCTACTACGCCCGCTTCGGCTTCCGGGCCGCCGCTGAGCACGGCGTGATCCCGCCCGTCGCCCGATGGCAGCCGTACTTCCAGGTCCGCACGCTTACCGGCGACGACCCCGCGCTGGCCCGCCCGTTCCGCTACCCGGAGCCCTTCGACCGCACCTGAGCCCGGTAGCCAGGCAGCCCCGGCCGCCGGCCTGTCGCAGCCGGGCCGTGACCCGGCGCCGGGCTGAATCCGGCCCGCCCCGCCTGGCCCGCGCGGCCGTCCGGAATGGCAGGCTGTCAGCCATGCGAACTGTGATCGTCACCGGCGACGGCCTCACCGTCCAGGATGTCATCGACGTGGCCGCGGCGAGGCCACCGCCGAACTCGGCCCCGACGTGCCCGCCGCCATGGAGTTCAGCCGCTCGGTGGTGGCCGACCGCGATCGCAGGGCGACGCCCCGGTCTACGGGGTGAACACCGGCTTCGGGGCGCTGGCCGACACCCGGGTCGGCGAGCAGGACCTGACCCGGCTGCAGGGCGCCATCATCCGCTCGCACGCGGCGGCCACCGGGGCGCCGCTGGACGACGCCACCGTGCGCGCGCTGCTGCTGCTGCGGGCCAGGACGCTGGCCGCCGGGCTACTCGGGCGTCCGCCCGGACCTGCCCCGCCGCCTGCTGGAACTGCTCCGCCTCGGCCTGCTCCCGGTCGTGCCCGGCAAGGGCTCGGTGGGCGCCTCCGGCGACCTGGCCCAGCTCGCCCACCTGGCCCAGCCGCTGATCGGCGAGGGCCGGCTGCGCGGCCCCGGCGACCCGCCGCGGGGCCGGCCCAGCGCCGAGGTCCTGGCCGAGCACGGGATCGTCCCGCTGGAGCTGGCCCCCAAGGAGGGCCTGTCCCTGGTCAACGGGACCGAGCCGATGCAGGCCCTGCTGGCGTTCTCGGTGCACGACGCGGAGATGCTGGTCCAGGCGGCCGACATGGCCTGCGCGCTGTCCATCGAGGCGCTGCTGGGCACCGACCGGCCCTACGACGAGCGGGTCCAGGCGCTCCGGCCGCACCCGGGCCAGCTGGACAGCGCGGCCAACCTGCGCGCCCTGCTGGCCGGGTCGCCGCTGCTGGCCAGCCACCGGCACAGCCGGCACGCGGTGCAGGACGCGTACTGCCTGCGCTGCGCGCCGCAGGTGCACGGCGCGGTCCGGGACGTGCTGGCGCACGCCCGGCGGGTGATCGATATCGAGCTGGGCGCGGTGGTGGACAACCCGATCGTGGTGGCCGACGGCGAGGTGATGACCACCGGGAACTTCCACGGCGAGCCGCTGGCCTTCGCCGCGGACATGCTGGCCATGGCCCTGGCCGAGCTGGCCAGCATCAGCGAGCGCCGGGTGGACCGGATGCTGGACCCGGCGTTCTCCCGCGGCCTGCCGCCGTTCCTGGCCCCGGCCGCGGGCACGAACTCGGGCTTCATGCTGGCCCAGTACACCGCCGCGTCGCTGGTCAGCGAGAACAAGGTGCTGGCCCACCCGTCCAGCGTGGACACCATCCCGACCTCCGGCAAGCAGGAAGATCACGTGTCCATGGGCTGGACCGGGGTCCGCAAGCTGCGCGAGGTGGTCGCCAACGTGCGCACCTGCCTGGCCGTGGAGGTGTGCTGCGCGGCCCAGGGGATCGACCTGCGGGCCGAGATCGCCCAGCCCAGCGAGCCGCTGCGGGCCGTGCACGCGGCCATCCGGGCCCGGGTGCCGATGATGCCCGTCGACCGCGAGGTGGCGGAACAGCTCAGCGCCGTCGACACCCTGCTGCCCTCACTCGTCCAAACGGCCAGTGCGCAGTGCGGGGGGCTGCGCTAGCGTCCATGCCATGACGGTGTGGATCGACGGCGCCCTCGTCCCGGCCGGTCAGGCCCGGGTATCGGTGCTGGATCACGGGCTGACCACGGGGGACGGCGTGTTCGAGGCGCTCAAGATCGCCGGGGGAGTGCCGTTCGCGCTGACCCGCCACCTGGCCCGGCTGCGGGCCTCCGCCGCCGGGCTGGGGCTGCCTGAGCCCGACTGCGACCGGATCCGGGCCGGGGTGGCCGCGGTCCTGGACGCCGCCGGGCACCCTGGCCAGGGCCGGATCCGGATCACGGTGACCGCCGGGGAGGCCGCGCTCGGGTCCGAGCGGCCGCCCGCCGTGGAGCCGTCCACGATCATCGTGCTCGGCCCGGCGCGGGATGCGGCGGCCGACTGCGATGTGGTGACGGTGCCGTGGCCGCGGAACGAGCGCGGCGCGCTGGCCGGGGTGAAGACGACCTCGTACGCGGAGAACGTGGTGGCGCTGGCCTACGCCCGGGAGCGCGGCGCCGTGGAGGGGATCTTCGGCAACCTGGGCGGGAACCTGTGCGAGGGGACCGGGACGAACGTGTTCGCCGTGATCGGGGGGCACCTGGTCACGCCGCCGCTGTCGTCAGGCTGCCTGGCCGGGGTGACCCGGGGACTGCTCGTGGAGTGGGCCGGGGCCGCCGAGGAGGACGTGCCACTGAGCGCGCTGGCGGCGGCGGGGGAGGCCTTCCTGACCGGGACGTCCCGGGATGTGCAGCCGATCCGGCGGGTCAACGGGATCGAGCTGCCGGCCTGCCCGGGCCGGTGACCAGGAAAGCCGCCGAGATCTTCGCCGACCGCGCCGCCGGGTCCCCGGATCCCTGAGAAGCGGCGGCGGGTCAGCCGCGGCGGAGCAGGTTGTCCAGCTCGCCGTCGAGGTTGATGAACTCGCCTTCGCGGCCGGCCGGGATGACCTGGAAGGTGCGCAGCAGGAAGCCGGCCAGCGCGGTCAGCGGCGCCTCGAAGTGGGCCTGGCCGAACGGGGACGACAGCGAGATGTTGAGGACCCGCTGCCCCGACGGCGTGTCGGCGGGCCACACCCGGACGTCGCCGTCGCCCGCCGGCTCGGTCATCCCGCCGGCCAGCAGATCACGGGCGAAGATCCACTCAACCGGCTCATCCATCCCGACGTGAAACGCCATGCGGATGGCGTACGGGTCCTCGCCACGGTAGTGAAGACTCGCCGTGAGCGGAACGCCATCGTGTTCTGGAACCACGAGTCTGAGGCCGAGCTCGGCTGCGACGGTGTTGCTGCTGTTCATTGCCTCGCCAAACCTTTGCCTTGTCTGATCCCGGAACGCCGGGCTTCATCCATCCAGCGCTGCCGTCTCACAGGGTGACAGGGCACGCAGGCACGAAAGTCTTCTCCAGGAGGATTCCGCGAACGCTGCCACCACTAACCTCGGTCACTACGCACCAAATCAGCCGTGACCAGGGCAAACGCTTCTCGGGACTCAACGCAATCATGACCCAGCCCTGTTCCAGGGGCCAGGAACAACACGATGTGATCTAGGTCTCACCCGGGACTGGCCCGGAATTCTGTAGCGCATCCCGCACGCACCTCCGGTTTGCGTTCAGATAGCGAACAGTCGTGCTTTGTCCGATCGGGAAGCATACAGCCTTCGCGCAGGTGAGCACTACCCGCCGCGCCACTTTCGTGGCGCGCCCGCTCGCAATCGCGACATTCACTCACTTAATCCGCGAGGCACAAATTTCAGTATTCATTAGGACAAGCCGCGGGCACGCCCAGAACGGGTTTTCCGGGCGTCCCGGATCCCGGCCGCGCCGCACCCAGGCGGTTCCCGGGCACCCTCCGTCCGGCGGCCGGCGCAGGATCCGGGCGGCGGCCGCGGCCGTGCTGGGCCGGGCTGCCGTGGCGCCGCCGGGCGGCCAGATACGCTAGTCTGTGTTCGCCCGCCAGCACGGCGGCCGCGATACACGGCCCGGGCGATTGGCTCAGCGGGAGAGCGCCTCGTTCACACCGAGGAGGTCACTGGTTCGATCCCAGTATCGCCCACCAGCCGGACAGACCCCACCGCCCCAGGCGGATGGGGTCTTTCTGCTTCAGGCCGGGGGTTGAGGCCATAAGCCCGGCAGTGCCGTAGGTACTATCGGCGTGGCCATGTGGCGTATCGATGATCAGTCGGAGAGAGCAGATCATCATGAACTTCTTCACCGTCCCGCGCGCCCTGGCCAGGCTGGGGTACGCGGCCGTGCGCCTGCCGCTCGCCGTCCTGGATGACCGCGTCGTTGCCCACTACTGGGATGAGCGGGCGCCGTTCCGCCGCGGCTTCGACCGTGTCCTCGGTTCGATGGATGAGGTGGCCAGGCCGGCTGCTGGCCGGGGATGACGTCACCGGGGAGGGCCTGCAGCCCGGCGCCGGGCAGGCCAGCGCCGGGCAGGCCGGCGGCCCAGCGCGGGAGGAAAGCCGCAAGGTCAAGATCATCTTCACCCTGCCCGGGGAGGTGCAGGCCAGCACCGTGGCGTTGTGCGGGGAGTTCAACGGGTGGTCGGCTCAGGACATCCGGCTGGAACGCGGCGGTGACGGCTGCTGGCGGGCGGGGGTTGCCCTCGAGCCAGGGCACAGCTACCGGTACCGGTACCTGCTCGACGGTGAACGCTGGGAGAACGCCTGGCAGGCCGACCGTTATGTGCCCAACCCTTACGGGAGCACCGACTCGGTCGTGATAGTGAAATGACCTGGCGGACCGGGTGCCGGTCCGGGGGTGTCCATCTGGGTTCGTCCCGTTCGTCGTCTGGGCGACCGGCCAAGAGGCCGGCGCCGGGCAACACGAAGGGTGACGATGATGAGCTCGCACATGATCTACCAGGTGGTCCGGGCCGAGCAGGTGGTCGCCGCCGAGCGGGCCGCGGAGCGGGCCGGGCGCAGTCCCGCGCCGGGTCAGGCCGCGGTGCAGCGGCAGGCTGACGCGCGGCTGGGAGAGGCCGCCGCCGCCGTGGCAGAGTTGTTCCGTGCGGTTACCCGGCCGGCCATCGCGGTGCGCGCAGCGTTCCGGCACCGCCGCCCCGGCCAGCCGGGCCGCCGCCCGGCTGGCCCCGGCCCGGCGCCCCGGCAGGCCGCACCAGGTCAGGGTGCCCTGCACCAGGCTGACACGTGACTGGCGCGCAGGCACATCGCGCGCCGGCGGTGGGGAGAAGCCGTGAAATACATGCTCATCCACACCCTGCCTGAGTCTCTTGAGCTGAGCGAGGCGCAGGCCGCCGAGGTGAGGGCCTCGTTCGGGTCCTGGATCGAGGAGATGATCAGCCGTGGGGTCAGCCTGCATGGCAGCCGCCTGCGGCCGGTCAGCGACGCCACCACGGTGCGCGTCCGGGGTGAGGAGGTGCTGATCGCCGACGGGCCGTTCGCCGAGACCAAGGAGCAGATCGCCGGCTACGACGTGATCGAGTGCGCCGACCTGGACGATGCCCTCGACGTGGCGTCCAGGCACCCGACGGCGCGGCTCGGCAGCATCGAGGTGAGGCCGCTCTGGCCGCAGTGAACGACGTCGAGGCCGCGATCGCCGCGGCGTTCCGACGAGGAGTGGGGACGCGTGGTGGCGACCCTCATCCGGATGTCCGGTGACTGGGATCTGGCCGAGGACTGCGCCCAGGATGCGTTCGCGCAAGCGGTGCAGCGCTGGCCGCGGGACGGGATCCCGCAGCGGCCCGGGGCCTGGCTGACCACGGTGGCCCGCAACCGTGCCCTGGACCGGCTGCGCCGCAGCAGCACCGAGGCGGCCAAGCTGCACCAGGTGGCGGCGCTGCAGCCGGCGAGCGGCAGCGATGAGACCGGCGACCTGGCCGCGGCCGGCGGGGAGGACGACATTCCCGATGACCGGCTGCGGCTGATCTTCACCTGCTGCCATCCCGCGCTGCCGCTGGAGGCCCGGGTCGCGCTCACCCTCCGGACGCTGGCCGGGCTGACCACCGCGGAGATCGCCCGGGCATTCCTGGTGCCGGAAGCCACCATGGCCAAGCGCCTGGTGCGGGCCAAGCACAAGATCCGGAACGCGGGCATCCCCTACCAGGTCCCGCCCCCGCACCTGCTCGCTCAGCGCACCACCGGTGTGCTCGGCGTGCTGTACCTGCTGTTCAACGAGGGGTACGCGGCCAGCGCCGGCGACGACCTGATCCGCGAGAGCCTGTGCGCGGAAGCGATCCGGCTGGCCCGGGCCCTGGCCCAGCTGATGCCGGGTGAGCGCGAGGCCAGCGGCCTGCTCGCGCTCATGCTGTTCCAGCACTCCAGGCGGCTGGCCCGGGTGGACGGGGCTGGTGACCTGGTCACCCTGGAGGAACAGGACCGGGCCCGCTGGGATCGCGCCGAGATCGGCGAGGCGGCCGGGGTGCTGCGGGCCGCCCCGCACGGCGGCCCGCCCGGGCCGTATCAGCTGCAGGCGGCCATCGCCGCGTGCCACGCCACGGCGCCCGATCCGGCCGCGACCGACTGGGCCATGATCGCCCGGCTGTACGCGCTGCTCGCCGTGCTGGTCCCGTCCCCCGTGGTGGAACTGAACCGGGCCGTGGCCGTGGCCATGGCCGACGGGCCCGCCGCGGGGCTCAAGCTCATCGAGACGCTGGGATCCCGCGGGCTGGAGGGCTACTACCTGCTGCCTGCCACCCGGGCCGACCTGCTGCGCCGGCTCGGGCGGCTGGCCGGCGCCGCCGCCAGCTACCGCGAGGCACTGGCCCTGGCACCCTCCGAGGCGGAGCGGCGCTACCTCGCCCGGCGGCTGGCCCAGGTGACCAGCGGGGCGTGAGACGTCACGGCACCTGCAGCGGCCGCAGCTCGAACGTGCCGATCCGGGCGGTCGGGTGCCGGGACGCCACCCCGATCGCCTCGCCCAGGCTGGCGCACTCAAGCACGTCGAAGCCGGCGATCTGCTCCTTGGTCTCGGCGAACGGGCCGTCGCTGACCAGGACCTCGCCGCCGCGCACCCGCACCGTGGTGGCGTCGCTGACCGGCCGCAGGCGCCCCCCATATTGCTTAACGCCTCTCGACTCCATCTCACTGACCCACGCCTGCACCGCCTGCGCGGCCGGGGAGCCCTCCTCGTCGCTGTCCTCGGCCGGGCTCAGCGCGGCGCTCTCATCGATGCAGTGGATCATGAGGTACCTCATCAGCCCTCCGTCCAGAACGGCCGGATCTCGATCGTGCCGATCCGGGCCACCGGGTGCTTGGACGCCACCTCGATCGCCTCGTCCAGGTCGGCGCACTCGATGATGTCGAAGCCGGCGATCTGCTCCTTGGTCTCGGCGAACGGGCCGTCGCTGACCAGGACCTCGCCGCCGCGCATCCGCACCGTGGCAGCCTCGCTGACCGGCCGCAGCGCTTCTCCCTGCAGCCGCACGCCACGGCCGTCCATCTCGGCGACCCAGGCGTCGGTCGCGGCCGGCATGGCCGCGCTCTCCTCGGGGCTGAGCTGCAGGCCCTCATCCACGCAGATCAGCAGCAGGTACCTCATCGGTTTTCTCCTTCATGGTTACGCCGGAGAGCGGCGTCGTGGCGGCCCGGCTCCTGCGGCCGGTCACCAGGACGACGAATAAGGGACGCCGCGATGGACATCTCCCGCCGCGTTACGCTACGTCACGGGCGCCGTGATGGCCCAGTGGCTGGCCCGCGCCGCGGTTAATCGGTGCCGGGCGCTGGTGGCGGCGCGCCGACGCGCCTGCGCCCTGGCTCGCATCTGGACGTCCCCCGGATCCTGGCCCCCGCCGGAGACGACGGGATGGAATGGTCCCAAGCAGCGCAGCAGGCAGCGCGGGCCGTGGCCTTGCACGGGCAGTACCCGCTGCAGGCACTACCGGGCGTGCCACCACCCCCGGTCCAGCAAGCGATCCTCGACGGCCTGGCACCAGCGCGCAGGGCCGGTGCCTGAGCGGCCCCCGCATCCGGCGGCTACAGATGCGCCAGGCACTCCTCCGGATCATGACGGCCGCCCGCCGGATTGCCAGCTGTGCACCTCGACGTTGGCGTACCGGTCCGTCGTCAGGATGGCGCGTGCCGCGTCCGGGTCTTGTGCCCGGATCAGGACCGCCGTACCCAGCCAGGTGGCGCCGTTGTCGGACAGCAGCGGCCCGTACGCGATCAGCTCGTCCCGGTCCGGCGGCACGGCAAGGTCCGCGGCCGGACCCGCGCCGAGGCCGAGCACCAGGTACCGGTTACCACTGGCCTGGCCGCCGGGGAAGTCCCACATGGTGCGCCCCAGCAGGTTGCGCCACCGGCGCAGCAGCACGTCCCGGTACACGCCGGCCTGGTAGTTGGGCTCGTCGAAGGCGAACGCGCGGGCGGCAGCGGGATCGGGCAGGCCGACGATGTGCACGCTGCCGGTGGGCGTGTCGCCGTCGCTGGCGAGGGTCGGGCCGCGGGCGATCATCTCCGCCCGGTACCGGTCCATGTAGGACCAGTGCTCTTCCAGCAACTCCTCGCGCAACGTCACAGAGCCGGGCCGGTCGCGGTGGTAGCAGAAGAACTCCATGCCCACAGTCTTGACCAGCCATGCGCCGAACCGGTCGGCGGACCGCAGCCGGTCCAGGCGGATCAGGGCCGTCACGCTGGCTTCCTGCACCGCATCGCGGCCAGGTCCCCCGGCCCCGTCGCGGGCGCCGCGTAGCCTGGTGGGCCGGCTGGTTCCTGCTCGCCGGGATCAGCATGACCCTCACGTACGGCGCGCTCGTCTTCGCCGGCCGGTGAACCCAGGAGGAACGGATGCCGCCGATCCCGGCCGGGAGTCATTACGTGGCCATGGGGAGCTCGTTCGCGGCCGGCCCCGGCCTGCCGCCGCGGGCTCCGGGCAGCCCCCGCCGGGCCGGCCGGTCCGCCCGCAACTACGCGCACCTGGTCGCCTCGGCGCTGGGACTCGACCTGCACGACGTGACCTATTCCGGCGCGACCACCGGTGACATCCTGGGGCCTTCCGCCGCGGGCCAGCCCGCGCAGCTCGACGCGGTGACCCCGGCCACCCGCCTGGTCACCATCACCGCGGGCGGCAACGATGTCGGCTTCGTGCCCCGGCTGACCCTGGCCAGCCTGCCCTGGCCGGTGCGGGCGCTGCCCGGGCCAGGGCCCGCGCCGCGGGGCTCGGCGACCCGGGCGGCACGGATGAGCGCTTCGCCCAGCTGGCGCGGAACCTGGCCATGGTCGCGCAGCGGCTGCACGAGCGCGCCCCGGCCTGCCGGGTGCTCGCCGTTGACTACCTGACGATCCTGCCGCCCCGGGCGGGACCGGGGCACGCCGCGCGGCGATCGCGGACTGGGGGCGCGCCGTCGCCGCCGGCTCTGGCGGCGACCCGGGTGGCCGCGGACGCCGCCGGTGGGACGACGTCGCCGCCTCGGCCGCCTCGGCCGGTCATCACGCCTGGTCCGCGGAGCCGTGGACGCGGCGCTTCCACCTCAGCCTGCGCGGCGGGGCGCCGTACCATCCCAACCAGGCCGGGATGGCGGCGGCGGCCTGGCCCTCGACGCCCTGGCCGGCGGCGCGGCAGCGTGATCGCCCGGGCCGGTAACCTCACGGCGTGACCAGCGCCGCTGCAGCCCGGAGGCCCGCCCGGGGCCCCGGGTCGCTGCGGCCCTTCCGGCACCGCGCGTTCACCCTGCTCTGGACGGCCGGGCTCATCTCCACCATCGGGTCCTGGATGCAGACGGTGGCCGTGGGCGCGCTGGTCATCTCCGAGACGGGCAAGGCGACCTGGGCGGTGCTCGTCGCCGCCGGGGCGTTCCTGCCCATCGGCCTGGTCTCGCCGGTCGGCGGTGCCCTGGCCGACCGGCTGCCGCGGCGCCCGGTGCTGGCCCTCGGCAACCTGGCCGCCGCCGCGGCCGCGCTGGGCCTGGCCGCGCTGGTGGCGGCCGGCCAGGATCACCCCGCCGCCCTGGTCGGGCTGGTCACGCTGCAGGGGGCGGCCTCGGCGCTGATCGGGCCGTTCCAGCAGGCCATCCTCCCCGACCTGGTGCCGCCGCCGGAGTTCCTCGCCGCCGTCTCGCTCAACTCCGCGCAGTTCAACCTGGGCCGCATCGCCGGGCCGGCCCTGGCCGGCGCCACCGTCGCGGCCTACGGCTACCCGGTGGCCCTGGTGGCGAACGCCGCGTCCTTCCTGGCCGTCGTCGCCGCGCTCGGCTTCGTCCGGCTGGGCCGTCCCAGCGGGGAGCCCGCCGGCCTGCTCACCTCACTGCGGTCCGGGTTCGCCGTGGCCCGGCAGGAGACGTCCTGCTGGTCCGCGATCACCGCCATCGCCGTGATCGCCTTTCTCGCCTCCCCGTTCATCGCGCTGGTCCCGGTGATGGCCGAGCACCTGACCCGCGGCGGCGCGCGGGCGGTCGCCCAGACCACGGCGCTGCTCACCACCGCGCAGGGGCCGGCGCGGTGACCGGCGCGCTGTGCCTGGCGCCGCTGGCCGCCCGGCTGAGCCGCGGCCGGGTGCTCGGCTGGAGCCTGGCCCTGCTGCCCGTGCTGCTGGCCGCCTACGGGGCGTCCCGGACCCGCTGGGAGGGCGCGGTCACCCTGTTCGCCGTCGGCCTGGTCTACATCGGGGTGCTGTCCGGCCTGTCCACCCTGGTCCAGCTGCGGGCGCCGCAGGACTACCGGGGCCGGGTGCTCAGCTTCTTCCTGGTGGCCCTGGGCGTCGCCTACCCGGTCGGCGCGCTGGCCCAGGGGCCGGTCATCGACCGGATCGGGCTGGGCTGGACCACGGCCGGCGCGGCCGTGCTGCTGGCGCTGGTCATGGCGGCCGTCGCGTACTGGCGGCGGGACATGGCCCGGGCCATCACCGGCGACGGGCCGGCCGCCGCCCGCTGACGCGCGGCGATCCGGGTCATGTGGTGGACTCTGATCGTGCCGCCCGCGAATCCTCCCGCCCTGCTCACCCTGACCGGGGTCAGCCGCCGCTACGGTGAGCGCCTCGCGCTCTGCCCGGTCGACCTGGCGCTGGCCGCCGGGCAGTGCGTGGCGGTCCTCGGCGCGAATGGCTCCGGGAAGTCCACCCTGCTGCGCATCGCCGCGGGCCGGGACACGCCGACCAGCGGCCGGGTGGCCTACTCCGGCCAGGTGATGACCGAGGACGACCTGGTCGCGCGGACCGAGATCGCCGTGGTCGGCGACGCGGCCAGCGCCTACCCGGACCTGACCGTGCGGGAGCACCTGCTGCTCGTGGCCGTGGCCCACGGCGCTGGCGGGCGAGGCCGGCGCGCTGGCCGACCGGGCCCTGGCGGAGTGCCGCCTGGCCGGGCACGCGGACGCGCTGCCCGGCTCGCTGTCCAGCGGCCAGCGGCAGGCCCTGCAGCTGGCCGCGGTGCTGGTCCGGCCGCGCCGGCTGCTGGTGCTGGACGAGCCCGAGCAGCGGCTGGACCCCGCGGCCCGCCGCTGGCTGGCGGGCCTGCTGGGCACGGAGAAGGCGGCCGGGGCGGCCTTGCTGGTGGCCACGCATCACGCGGAACTGGCCACGGCCGTCGCCGATCACGTGATCGTGCTGGCCGACGGCGAGGTCATCGCCGAGGGCACCCCCGCGGCGGCGCTGGACGCGGTCCGGTGACCGCCGTCCCGGGCCCGGTCAGCGTCCCGGACACCACCGGGCCCACGTTCGCCCTGCTCCGGGAGCTGCGCCGGGGCCGGGCCAGGAAGCAGGCGGCGTCCGTCGCCTTCTGGATCTACGCGGCCGCGCTCGTGGTGGCGTTCTACGGCGGCTCGGTCATCGCCGCGGCGTACCGCGCGCTGCGGCA
The DNA here is from genome assembly GCA_963767385.1 of uncultured Actinomycetes bacterium. Taxonomy (GTDB): domain Bacteria; phylum Actinomycetota; class Actinomycetes; order Streptosporangiales; family Streptosporangiaceae; genus RYN-230. Next base: position 22,480 of record CAVYEA010000027.1, read on the forward strand.
TCCGCCGCCCCCCACCGCCGCGGCCCCCCGCCTGCTGCACGCGGCGCCGGGCGTGCTGGCCGCGGCCGGGCTGCTGCTGCTCCTGGCGGTGGCGCGGGACGCGCTGTGGCGCGGCCCGGTGACCGTGCCGCAGGCCACCGCGGACTGGCTGCTGGGCACCCCGGTGAGCCGGCGCCCGCTGCTGCGGCCGAGGTTCCGGTGGTCCGCGGCGGCCGCCATCGCGGCCGGGGCGGCCGCCGGCATCGTGCCGGCCGCCGCCCTGGTGGCGCTCGGGCTGGGCGGCCGGGACGCCGGCAGCGTGCTGCGGCTGGCCGGCGCGGCGATGCTGCCGGCGGCGCTGCTCTTCGCGGCCGGGACCGGGCTGGCCGGCCTGATCGAACGGCACCAGGCGAGCTGGCGCTGGGTGCGGCGGGGCACCCCGGCCGCCCTGGCGGGAGCGGCCCTGCTGGCCGGCTGCGCGGCCTGGGCGGCCTTCGGGAACGCCCCGTCCGCCGTCACCACGGCGGTGCTCTGGTCCGGGCCGTGGGGCTGGGCGGCCCAGCCCCTGGTCGCCGTGACCGGCCGGGCGGCCGCGGGCCGGGCGCTGGCCGGGACCGCGGGCGCGGCGGGCAGCGCCGCGCCCGGCATCGTGGCCGCGGGCCGCGCCGCCGGGCAGGCCGGGCCGGCTGGCCGCTGGCCACCGCGCTGCTCGCCGCGGCGGCGCTGGCCCTGCTGGCGGCGGCCTGCCGGGCGGCGGACGGGGTGCCCGCCGCCGCACTCCGGGCCCGGGCGCGCACCCTCGGGGCGATGTCCGCGGCCGCGCTGACCATGAGCACCCGCGGCGTCGCGGTGGCCTACTCGGGGGCCGCCGGCCCGCGAGCGGCCCGGCTGCGGCTCCCGCCGCCCCGGCGGCGGGAGCTGGTCCTGCCCTGGCGGGACCTGCTCGCGCTGGCCCGGGCGCCGGCCCGGCTGGCCGCCGCGCTCGGGCTGGCGGTGCTGGGCGTGGGCCTGTTCGCCGCGGCCAGCCACGGCAGGCAGGTGTCCCTGGTCCCGGTGGCGTGCGCGCTCACCCTCGGCTACCTGGCCGCGGCCTGGCTGTGCGAGGGGGCCAGGCTCGATGCCGACGACCCGCGCCGCTCCGCGCAGCTGCCGTTCCGGTTCGAATCGCTGGCCTGGCGGCATGCCGCCGTCCCCGGCCTCATCCTGCTCGTGGCCGGCGGCGTGCCCGTCCTCGCGGCCTGCGTGGCCGCGGGCGACCTGCGGCCGCTGGCGCTGCTGGCCGTCACCGTGCCGGTGCTGGTGGCCGGCGCACTGGTCAACGTGTTCCGCGCGGACTTCTCCCCGGGGCTGTTCCAGGGCGCCGAGACCCCCCTCGGCAACACCGCCGCCATCAACCTCGTCGTCTGGTATGCGTGGGGCCCGGTCCTCGCGGTGGCGCCGATGACCGTGCTGCTGTCCAGCGCGATCCGCTCGCCGGGCACCGGATCGCTGGCCCGGGCCGTGGTGATCGGCGCCGCGCTCGCCGCGGGCCTCGGCGGCTACGCCGCCCGGCGGGCGCGCCGGCTCCGCGCCACGCGCTGACGCCCGCGCCGGGGTGGCCGCGCGGAGGTCAGCCACGCGCTGAGGTGACAGCCGCGGGCCGCCCGCGCATCCGGCCGGACCTTGGTTACCGGTCGGTAGGGACCTACGTCTCTGTGATCATCAGCCCCGGCCGGAGCAGGGTGGCAGGTAGGGCAGGTGATCGTCCGGCGATCGCCTGCGTGAAGGGTCGAGGGGGTTGCCATGTCGAGTACTGCGCGAGCCCATCCCCTGTGGAGACCGCATCACCAGCCGCCGCAGGAGTTGTCGCCACGGAACCAGCAGAAGGCCCGTGCACTGGGGCTGACCTCAGCGACCGGCCTGGTCATCGGGAGCATCATCGGGACCGGGGTGTTCACCATGCCGGCCGTGCTGGCCGGGGCGGGCACCATGTCGCTGCTGGTGCTGGCCGTGATCGCGGTGGGCGCGATGGTGCTGGCCGTCTTGTTCGGCCAGCTGACCAGGCGGGTGCCCAACTCCGACGGCGGCCTGTACGCCTACGCCCGGCACGAGTTCGGCGACTTCGCCGGCTATCTCACCGGCTGGTGCTACTGGGTCCAGGCTGGGCGGGCAACGCGGCCATCGTGTCGTCCTGGGTGTTCTACGTGGACGCGCTGTTCGGCATCGGCATCCGTCGGGCCTGGGCGAACTGGGGCATCGCCCTGATCGGGCCTGTGGGTCCCGGCGGCGGTGAACCTGGCCGGGGTGCGGCAGATGGCCTGGTTCCAGAACGTCACCGTCGTGCTGAAGTTCCTGCCGCTGCTGTTCGTGGGCGTGGTCGGCTGGTTCTTCGTGTCCAAGGGCAACTTCGGCGCCGTTCAACGCCTCGGGCGGCAGCCTGTACTGCGCGATCGGGATCGCCGCCGGCGTGGCGCTGTTCTCCTTCATCGGCGTCGAGGTGGCGGCCATCACCGCCAAGCGGGTGAAGGACCCGCGGCGGAACGTCGGCCGCGCCTCGCTGCTCGGCACCGCGGCCAGCGCCATCGTGTACCTGGCCGTGTCGGCCGCGGTGATGGGCCTGGTGCCGCACCACGCGCTGGTGAACAACGGCGCGCCGTTCGTCAACGCCTTCCAGACGATCTTCACCGCACGGCGCCTGGGCCGGGAAGCTGGTCGCCGCGCTGGCCGTCGTCTCCGGCATCGGCGCGCTGAACGGCTGGACGCTGGTGACCGCCGAGGTGTCCCGGGCGCCGGCCGACGACGGCCTGTTCCCGCGGCCGTTCGCCTGGACCGACCGCAGGGGCACGCGCCTGGTTCGGCATCGTGATCGCGGCGCTGCTGCCGTCGCTGCTGATGCTGTGGCGCTACACCACCAGCACCGGGCTGACGGTCTTCACCTACCTGGTCGACCTGACCGTGGTCACCGTGGCCATCCCGTACCTGTTCTCGGCCTGCGCCCAGCTCACCTACCTGGTGTCCCGGCGCCGCCGGGTGCAGGGCTGGCTGCTGGCCCGGGACCTGCGATCAGCCGGCGCGGCGTGCTGTTCTCGATGTGGGTCACCTTCGCCGCCGGTTACTCGGCCGTGTACCAGGCCATGGTGATCGTGCTGGCCGGGGTCATCCTCTACGCCTTCATCAAGGCCCGCCGGGAGCGCCTCGGCCAGGTCGGCGGACCCCGGCTGCCAGCCGACCCGGGCAGGCCGAGCGCGCCGTGACCCCGCGGCCGAGCACCACGAGACCCGGAGGGACAGTCATGAACTTCGGCGTGCAGTCAGAGGTCGGCCAGCTCCGCCAGGTCATCGTGCACCGGCCGGGACTGGAGCTGTCCCGGCTGACCCCGCAGAACATCGGCGAGCCTGCTGTTCGACGACGTGCTGTGGGCCAAGAAGGCCAAGGAAGAGCACGACGTGTTCGCCGAGATCGCTGCGCGACCAGGGCGTGCAGGTGCACTACTTCGGCCAGCTGCTCGCCGAGACGCTGCGAGCTGCCGGAGGGCCGGGCGTTCGTGCTCGACCGGGTGTGCACCCCGGAGATCCTCGGCCCGGCGCTGGTCGAGCCGCTCCGCGCGGCTGGTCGAGGACCTGGACGGGCCGCAGCTGGCCGAGTACCTGGTCGGCGGCGTGCTCAAGGCCGACCTGCGGCCGCTGCGGGCGCAAGAGCCTGAAGTGGGACATGCTGCGGGCGGATGACTTCCTGCTCCCGCCGCTGCCCAACCACCTGTTCCCCCGGGACAACTCCTGCTGGGTCTACGGCGGGGTCTCGGTCAACCCGATGGCCAAGCCCGCCCGGCAGCGGGAGACGCCTGCACATCCGGGCCATCTACCGCTACCACCCGATGTTCGCCGGCGCCGACTTCGTCACCTACTACGGCGATGACGACGCCAGCCACCTGCCGGCCAGCATCGAGGGCGGCGACGTGCACGTGCTCGGGAACGGCGCGGTGCTGATCGGCATGGGCGAGCGGACCACCCCGATGGCGGTGGAGATCCTCGCCCGCGCCCTGTTCGACAGCGGCCAGGCGCACACGCGTCATCGCCGTCGAGCTGCCCGCAGTCGCACGCGATGATGCACCTCGACACGGTGATGACCATGATCGACCGCGCGCACGTTCGTGCTCTACCCCTACATCGACCGGCACCTGCGGTCATGGACGATCACCGCGCGGCGACGGCCGGGCGAGCTGCGGGTCACGCCGCAACCGCAGCCTGTGGGACACCCTCGCCGAGGCGCTCGGCGTCGACGAGGTCACGGTGCTGACCACCGACGAGGACATCCGGGCCGCCGAACGCGAGCAGTGGGACGACGGGAACAACTACCTGGCCGTCGCCCCCGGCGTGATCCTCGGCTACGAGCGCAACGTCGCCACCAACACCATGCTGCGCAAGCACGGCATCGAGGTGATCACCGTGCCCGGCAGGAACTCGGCCGCGGCCGCGGCGGCCCGCGCTGCATGACCTGCCCGATCGAGCGCGACCCGGCCTAGGACGCATCGAGCGAGAGTGCCTGATGGACCTGCGCGGGCGCAGCCTGCTGAAGGAGACCGACCTCACGCCGGACGAGTTCCTCTTCCTCGTCGACCTGGCCGAGCAGCTGCGGGCGGACAAGCGCCGGGCTGACCGGGCAGCGGCTGGCCGGCCGGAACATCGCGCTGATCTTCGAGAAGGCCTCCACCCGGACCCGGTCGCGCGTTCGAGGTCGCCGCGCACGACGAGGGCGCGCACGTCACCTACCTCGGCCCGGAGGGATCCCAGCTCGGCTACAAGGAGTCGATGAAGGACACCGCCCGGGTGCTCGGCCGCATGTTCGACGGCATCGAGTACCGCGGGTTCGCCCAGGAGTCCGTGGAGATCCTCGGCCAGTTCGCCGGGGTCCCGGTGTGGAACGGGCTGACCGACAGCTGGCACCCCACCCAGATGCTGGCCGACATGCTGACCATGCGGGATCACTGCGCCCGGCCGCTGGGCCAGGTGTCCTTCTGCTACCTCGGTGACGGCCGCAACAACACGGCGAACTCGCTGCTGGTGACCGGCGCGCTGCTGGGCATGGACGCCCGGATCTGCGCCCCCGCGCGCTGCAGCCCTCGCCCCGGGTCCGGGACATCGCCAGCGGGCTGGCGGCGGGCTCGGGCGCGGGGCTGACGGTGACCGATGACGTCCGCGCGGCCGTGGCCGGCGTGGACTTCCTCTACACCGACGTGTGGCTGTCCATGGGCGAGCCGGCGGGCGAGTGGGACAAGCGGATCGACCTGCTGCTGCCCTACCAGGTGAACGCGGCCGTGCTGGCGGCCACCGGGAACCCGGAGGTGAAGTTCCTGCACTGCCTGCCCGGCCCTGCACAACCGGGAGACGCGACGTCGGGCGGGAGATCTACGAGCGGCGCGGGCTGGCCGCGCTGGAAGTCACCGACGAGGTCTTCGAGTCGGCGGCCTCGGTCGTGTTCGACCAGGCGGAGAACCGGATGCACACCATCAAGGCGGTCATGGTGGCCACGCTGGGCACCCCGGAACCGGGAGCGGGGCCATGAAGGTCGTCGTGGCGCTGGGCGGGAACGCGCTGCTGGAACGCGGCGAGCCGCCCGACGCCGACATCCAGGAGCGGCACATCGTCCGGGCCGCGGCCGCGCTCGCCCCGCTGCTGCGCGACCACCAGCTGGTCATCACGCACGGGAACGGCCCGCAGGTGGGGATGCTCGCCATGGAGAGCGCGGGCGACCCGGCGCTGCCGCGACCGTACCCGTTCGACGTGCTCGGCGCCCAGACCCAGGGCATGATCGGCTACTGGCTGGTGCAGGCGCTGGAGGCGGCCTGCCCCGGCCGCCGGGCCGCCTGCCTGGTCAGCCGCATCCTGGTGAAGGCCGATGATCCGGCCTTCGCCCGCCCGACCAAGTTCGTCGGCCCGGTGTACCCCGAGGCGGAGGCACGCCGGCTGGCCGCGGCCCGCGGCTGGGACATCCGCCCGGACGGCGGGTCATGGCGGCGCGTGGTGCCCTCGCCCGAGCCGGCCGCGCTGCTGGAACTCGACATGATCAAGATGCTGGCCAGCCGCGGGGTGACCGTGGTGTGCGCCGGCGGGGGCGGCATCCCGGTCGTGCCGGATGACGGCGGGGGACTGCGCGGCGTGGAGGCCGTGGTGGACAAGGACCTGACCGCGGCGCTGCTGGCCGGGGCGGTGCGGGCGGACGCGCTGCTGATGCTCACCGACGTGGCCGCGATCCAGGAAGGTTACGGGACCCCGGCGGCCCGGCCCATCCGCCGGATCACCGCCGCGCAGTTGCGCAGCCGGATCACCGCCGGGGAGTTCCCGGCCGGGTCGATGGGCCCCAAGGCCGAGGCGGCGTGCCGGTTTGCCGTGACGGGCACCGGCGGGATGGCCGCCATCGGGCGGCTGGACGATGCGGCGGGGCTGCTGGCCGGCACGGCCGGCACCGTCGTGGTGAGATAAGGAGCATGACTGACATGACATCTGGGCAGGCCCGGATCGTGGTCGGGGTGGACGGGTCGGACGGCTCCAAGGAGGCGCTGCGCTGGGCCATCCGGCAGGCCGAGCTGACTGGCGCGGAGCTGGACGCGGTGATCGCCTGGGAGTACCCGGCGTTCTTCGGCTGGGCCCCGGTCGGCGTGGACGACGCGGACTTCGCCAAGATCGCCGAGGAGACCCTGTCCGGCGCGCTCAACGAGGCCTTCGGCGCGGAGCGGCCCGGCTGGGTGCACACCCGGGTCAGTGAGGGGCACCCGGCCGAAGCCCTGGTCAAGGCGGCTGAGGGTGCCGACCTGCTGGTGGTCGGGTGCCGCGGGTACGGCGGGCTCACCGACGCGCTGCTCGGCTCGGTCAGCACCTACTGCGTGCATCATGCGCACGGGCCGGTCACCGTCATCCGGCCCGCGGATCACCGGCACCACCCGCGCTGAGCGGGAAGAGCCAGGCCGGCCGGCGGCGCGGCGCTCGCCGGCCGGCCTCCTGCTGCGTACCGCCCGGCGGGCCAGGTCAGCCGCCCGGCGGGGCGGGTGACCCGCCGGGCTGGCCGGGAGCCAGCGTGTAACGCACGTCCAGCGAGCCGGCGGACCGGCTGGCGGTGATCGCGACGGCGTCGCCGGGCAGCACGGCGTGGTCGTCCAGGATGGCCAGGCCGTCCGCGGTGAAGCTCAGCCGGTGGCTGCGCAGCGCCGGCTGCCCCGGCGGGCGGTCCAGCCAGCGCGCCTCGGCGGCGCCGAGCACGGCCGGGGTGATCGTCTCCGTGGCCCGGGTGACCGCCAGCCCCCGCTCGGCCAGCACCGGGTAGATGCCGCGTTCGGCCAGGTCGGCCGGGTCGAGGCCGTCCGCGGCCGGCAGCGGCAGGTAGGACGTCTGCAGGATCAGCGGGCGGCCGCCGGCCAGCCGCAGGCGGCGCAGCCGCAGCACCCGGCCCGGGCCGCCGAACCGGGCGCCGGTGTCCGGCGGTGGCGCGGTCACCCCGGCATCCAGCAGCCGGGCGCTGATGTCGGCGCCCTGGGCCGCCAGGTCGGCGGTGAAGCTGCGCAGGTGGCCGAGGTCGTAGGAGTACCGGGCCGCCACGTAGGTGCCGGTGCCGTGCCGGGCGGCGATCAGCCCGTCGTCGGCGAGCAGTTGCAGCGCCTGCCGCAGCGTCATGATGCTGACCCCGAACTCCCCGGCCAGGTCCCGCTGGGCGGGCAGCGGATGGCCCGGGGGCCACCGGCCGCTGCTGATGCGGTCCCGCAGTTCGGCCTGGATCCGCAGGTACTTCGGTCCCCGCCCGGCCGCCCCGCCCCCCGGGCCGCCGCCGCCCGGCGGGCCGCTCCCGCTCACCGGGCGGCATCCACCGCGGTGCGCAGCGCGCCCACCGCGCGGCCGACCTCGGCCGGGGCCGCGCCGCCCAGGACCTGGCGCATCAGCGCGGAGGCGACAATCACCCCGTCGGCATGCCGGGCCGCGGCCGCCGCCCGGGCCGGCGAGTCGATGCCGAACCCGATCAGCACCGGCCGGGGGCTGCACCGCGCCACCCGGGCGGCCAGCGCCCACCGCTGCTCGTCGTCGCGCTCCCGCGCGGTCCCGGTGGTGGCCATCACGCTCATCACGTAGAGGAAACCACGGGACCGCTCCGCGATGCCCCGGATCTGGCAGGCCGGCGTGGCCGGGGTCACCATCAGGGTGGCGTCCAGCCCGGCCCCGGCCGCCGCGGCCAGGTACTCGCCCGCCTCGGCGGCGGGCAGGTCGGGGATGATCGTCCCGCTGAACCCGGCGCCGGCCAGCTGCGCGCAGTACCGGTCGAGGCCCCGCTGGTAGGCGTGGCTGGCGTAGCTCATCGCGATCAGCGGCACCCGGCCGGCCCCGGCCGCCTGCAGCCGCGGCCGGGCCTCAGCCAGCTCGGCGAGGATCGCGTCGGTGTGCGCGCCCCGCCCGATCGCCGCCTGGGACGCCTGCTGGATGACCGGGCCGTCCAGCATCGGGTCGGAGAAGGGCAGCCCGATCTCGACCGCGTCCGCGCCCGCCTCGATCATCGCCGCCAGCAGGCCGGTCCAGTCGGCGCGGATCCCGGCGGTCACGTAGCTGACCAGGCTGGGCCGCCCGGCCGCCCGGGCCTGCTCCAGGGCCGCCTCAACCGCGCCCATGAGCCCGCTCCCGCAGCAGCGCGGCGTCCTTGTCACCGCGGCCGGACATCGTGATCAGCACGATGGTGCCGGCGGGCAGCTCGCCGGTGCGCGCGGCGCGGGCCACCCAGGCCACCGCGTGCGCGGACTCCAGTGCGGGCAGGATGCCCTCGGCGCGGGCGCACAGCCCGGCCGCGGCGATCGCCTCCTCGTCGCTGACCGCGTGGTACTCGGCCCGGCCGCGGGCGCCCAGGTAGGCGTGCTCGGGCCCGACCCCCGGGTAGTCCAGCCCGGCCGAGACCGACTCCGCCTCCCGGACCTGGCCGTGCTCATCGGTGAGGAACGAGGACAGCGCGCCGTGCAGCACGCCGCGGCGGCCCTGGCTGGCCGCCGCCCCGCCCGCCGCTTCCACGCCGACCAGCCGGGCCGGGGTGGCGGCGAACCCGGCGAAGGTGCCCGCGGCGTTCGAGCCGCCGCCCACGCAGGCCACCACCACGTCGGGCCGCCCGGAGGGCAGCAGCTGGGCGCACTGCAGCCGGGCCTCGTCGCCGATGACCCGCTGGAACTCGCGCACCATCCACGGGTAGGGGTGCGGGCCGGTGACCGAGCCGATGCAGTAGTGCGCCGTGTCCGCCGTGGTCACCCAGTGCCGCAGCGCCTCGCTGGTGGCGTCCTTGAGCGTCCGCGACCCGGACCGCACCGGCCGCACCGTGGCGCCGAGCAGTTCCATCCGGAACACGTTCAGCTCCTGGCGGGCCATGTCCCGCTCGCCCATGAACACGGTGCAGCCCAGCCCGAGCCGCGCGGCCACGGTGGCGGCGGCCACCCCGTGCTGGCCCGCGCCGGTCTCCGCGATCAGCTCGGCCTTGCCGAGCCGGCGGGCCAGCAGCGCCTGCCCCATCACGTTGTTGATCTTGTGACTGCCGGTGTGCGCCAGGTCCTCCCGCTTCAGCAGAACGAGAACCCCCAGTTCCGCGGACAGCCGTGGCGCGCGGCTGACCGGGGTGGGGCGCCCGGCGTACTCCCGGAGCATCGCGGCCAGTTCCGCGCGGAACCCCGGCTCGGCCCACGCGGCCCGGAACTCCTGCTCCAGCTCGGTGCACGCGGGCACCAGGGCCTCCGGCACGAACCGCCCGCCGAACGGGCCGAACCGCCCAGCCGCGCCGGGGTCGCCCATCATCTCCCGCTCGCCTGCCGCCACGCCCGCGCTGCCCGCGCTGCCTGCCCGCCACGCCCGCGCCGCCTGCCGTCACGCTCATCAGCCGCCTCCCGCCGTTCATCTCGCGACATCACTCGTTACTCTTCTAGAGTTCTAGAAGAGTAACGCACCCAAGTGTCGATGTCACGGGGCGCGTGAGCGCCCGGCCCGCCCGGGAGCGCATCAGGCCGCCGGGCCACTGGCCCAGGGCGGGGATCCGGCGGCGGCCGCGGCGCGCCGCGTACTGCAGGCCGGCCATGACGGCGTTCAGGCCGGCGAAGCCGGCGCCTCAGGCCAGGCTGTCCCGCCAGTCGGCGTGCAGCGCCGCGTAGGCGCCGTCGCCCGCGAGCAGCCGGGCGGGCGGCCCGTCCTCCGCGACCTGCCCGGCGCTGAGCACCAGCACCCGGTCCGCGATCTCCACGGTGGACAGCCGGTGCGCGATGATCATGGCGGTGCGCCCGGCCAGGATGGTGCGCAGCGCTGCCTGGACCATCCGCTCGCTGGGGATGTCCAGCAGCGAGGTGGCCTCGTCGAGGACCAGCACCGAGGGCGCGGCCAGGAAGGCCCGGGCGAACGAGATGAGCTGCCGCTGGCCGGCCGACAGCCGGCCGCCCCGCTTGCCCACATCGGCGTCGTAGCCCCCGGGCAGCCCGCTGATGAACGCGTCCGCGCCGATGGCCCGGGCCGCCGCCTCGACCTCGTCCCGGCTGGCGCCGGGGCGGCCCAGCGCGATGTTGCCGGCCACCGTGCCGGTGAAGATGAAGTTCTCCTGGGTGACCAGGACGATCTCGCGGCGCAGCTCCCGGTCCGGGACGGCCCGCAGGTCCACCCCGTCGAGCAGGACCCGGCCCTGCCCGGGGTCATAGAACCGGGCCAGCAGCCGGGCGATGGTGGTCTTCCCGGCACCGGTCGCGCCGACCAGGGCCACCGTCTGCCCGGCCGGGATGTCCAGGTCGAGGCCGGGCAGCACGATGGAATCCCGGTAGCCGAACCGGACTCCGTCGAACCGGACACCGCGCCCGGCGCCGCGGCGCGCCGGCAGCGACCGCGGCTGCTCCGGTTCCGGGACCGCGGGCTGCTCGTCCAGCACGCCGGAGATCTTCTCCAGTGCGGCCGCCGCGGACTGGAACGAGTTGTAGAACTGCGACAGGTCCTGCAGCGGGTCGAAGAACCGGCCCAGGTACAGCAGGAAGGTGGCCAGCACGCCGACCTTGATGTCGCCGTCCATCACCCGCAGCCCGCCGTAGCACAGCACCGCGCCGGTGGCCACGTTGCCGACCAGGGTGATCCCCGGTGAGTACACCGCGAGCAGCCGGGACGAGCGCAGGCTGGCCTGCGCGTACTGCCCGTTCAGCCCGGAGAAGATCTCCATGTTGCGGCCTTCCCGGCGGAACGCCTGGACTGCCCGGATGCCGCCGAAGGTCTCCACGAAGTGCACGATGACGGAGGCCATGGTCTCCCGGGTGCGCCGGTAGGACAGCGCGGACTCGCGGCGGAACCACAGCGTCAGCCAGGCCAGCGGGCCGAAGCCGGCCAGCACCACGAGGGCCAGCGGCCAGTCCAGCAGCAGCATCCCGGCGCCCAGCAGCACCAGCGAGAACACGGCCGACACGAGGGCGTCCAGCCCGTCGTTGAACAGGTCGGAGATCGAGTCGATGTCGGAGACCTGCCGGGAGATGACCCGCCCTGACGTGTAGTGCTCGTGGAAGGCGACCGGGAGCCGCTGGAAATGGGCGAACAGCCGCTGCCGCAGCTCGATCACGACCCTCTCGCCAAGCTGCCCCATGGAGAAGATGAACGCCCGGCTGGTGACCATCTGGACTGCGATCGCGACCGCGAAGGCGGCCACCGTCACCGCCAGCGGCACCAGGTCACCGCCGTGCAGCAGCGGCGGGATGCCGCGGTCGATGGCCACGCCGACCAGCCAGGGCCCGGCCAGGCCGGCCAGGTTCGCGGTCACGATGAGCACCAGGGTGCCGGCCACCCGGCCGCGCTGCGGCCGGAGCAGGCTGACCAGCAGCCGCCGGGACCGCGCCCGCAGCAGGGTGGCCAGCCCGGCGCTGATCTCGTCGGCATCCTCGGCGGCGATGCCGCGCCACGCCCCGGCCGTCATGACGCCGCCTGCGCGTCACCGGCCGGGTCTCCGACCCGCTCATCAGCTCCCGGTACCGCGGCTGGGTGGCCAGCAGCTGGGCGTGGGTGCCGGTGGCGGCGATCACCCCGTCGCGCAGCAGGGCCACCTTGTCGGCCAGGGCGACCGTGGACGGGCGGTGCGCCACGACCAGGGCGGTGGTCTGGGCCAGCAGCCCGCTCAGCGCCTGGGTCACTTTCGCCTCGGTGTGCACGTCCAGCGCGGACAGCGGGTCATCCAGGATGAGCAGCGGGGGCCGGGCCAGGATGGCCCGGGCCAGCGCGACCCGCTGCCGCTGGCCGCCGGACAGCGCCATGCCCTGCTCGCCGATCCGGGTGTCCAGCCCCCACGGCAGGTCATGCACGAAGCCGGCCTGGGCGACGGCCAGCGCCGCCTCGATCGCCTCGTCATCGGCGTCCGGGGCGCCGTAGCTCACGTTCTCCCGGACGCTGGCCGAGAACAGCGTGGGGTCCTCGAACGCGCAGCCGACCCGGGACCGGAGCACCGGCAGCGGCAGCCGCCGCACGTCCGTGCCGTCCAGCAGCACCGCCCCTGAGGTGGCATCGGCCAGCCGGGGCACCAGGTGCAGCAGGGTGGTCTTGCCGGCCCCGGTGGTGCCGGTCAGCGCGACCGTCTGGCCCGGCTCCACGGCCAGCGAGACGCCGCGCAGTAAAGCCCGCTCCGCGCCCGGGTACCGGAACCCGACCCGGTCGAACACCAGATGTGCTGGCCCGGGGGGGCGACCCCCGGAACCGCCCGGGAATCGCCGGCTCGGCGGGGACACGCCTCCGGCGCGCCCCCCCTCGCCACCGGGGCGCGCCCCCCCTCGCCGGCCGAGGGCCCGGGCCTGGCCAGCACCGGCCGGGCCGCGCCGGCCTGCGGGCTGGCGATGGCGGGCTCGGTGTCGAGGATCTCGTAGATGCGCTGGGCGGCGGTGGCCGCCTCCTGGCCGCCGGCCAGGATGTAGCCCATCGACTCGATCGGCCACACCAGCTGCAGGGTCAGCGTGATGAACGCGACCAGCCCGCCCAGGGTCAGCTCATGGCGGCTGGTGGCGATGGCGCCGAGCAGCAGCAGCACCCCGATCAGCGCGTTCGGGATCAGGTCCAGCCCGGCCCAGAAGGTGCTGCGCAGCCGGGCCTTGCCCAGCTCAGTGCGGTACACCTCGGAGGCCTGCTCGCTGTGCCGCCCGGCGGCCTCGCCGCCCCGGCCGAGCGCCTTGAGCACCCGGATCCCGGTGGCCGCCTCTTCCACGTAGGTGGCCAGGTCACCCTGCTGGTCCTGGGAGCGCCGGGACAGTACCCGGTAGCGCCGCTGGAAGCGGGTGCTGACCAGCAGCACTGGCACGAAGACCGTCGCGGTGATCAGGCCGAGCCACCAGTTCAGCCGGATCAGCAGCAGGATCACCGCGACGAAGGTGACCGTGTTGGTGATCAGGAAGACGATGCCGAACCCGGCGAAGCGCCGGATGGCGGACAGGTCGTTGGTGGCCCGGGAAAGCAGCTGGCCGGACTGCCAGTCGTCGTGGAACGAGGGCTGCAGCCGCTGCAGGTGCGCGTAGATGTCGTCCCGCATGGACTGCTCCAGGCCGGCCACGGCACTGGCCTGGACCCACCGGCGCAGGAAGTTCAGCATGGCCTGCACGACGCCCAGGCCGATCGCCGCGGCGCCGATCGGCAGCAGCAGGCTGCGCTGGTGGTGGGTGACCGCGCCGTCGATCATGGCCTTGGTCAGCAGCGGGATGATGATCTCGGCGGCGACCGCGGTGACCGCCGCCAGGAGCATGAACGCGAGCTGCCACCGGTAGGGCCGCAGGTAGCTGCGCGCCCGCCAGAGGGATCCGAGCGGGGTCTCAGCGCTCCGCCCACCCGCTGTGCCATGGTCGTCACTGCGGGCAACCTCCGGGCTGGCGGGCGCGCCTGGATGGGGTTGCTGTGGGGGCATTACCCCGACGCTAGCTCCCGGCCACGGCCCTGTCACCTGTATTTTCCCTGGCCCGCGGGCTGCGGGCGGGCCAGGAACAAGAACACGCTTAACGGCCCGTCCGTGGCTGGTCACGACGTCACGGGAATGTCACCTCATGGCCTCTATGCCGCGGGCGGGTAGCGGCGGCCCGTCAACTCTGGCACGCTGGCTAGCCCGGGGGACTCGCGCGCCGGTGCCCAATGCCGGCAGGGAGGGACCGTGGACCGCACGGATTCTGGGGGCAGGCAACCCTTGCGGGGATGGTCGCCTGGCCCGGCGCTCGCCGCTTTCAACGACGGCGTGACGGTGATCTGCCAGCTTTCCGCCCAGTTTTCCGAGGCGGGCTGGGCTGGCCCCTCGCCCTGCCCGGAGTGGCGGGTGTCCGACCTGGCCGGGCACCTGCGCTGCGTGGCCGATGACTACCACGAGTACCTCGACGATGCGCCGGCCAGCCGGCTAGCCCGGCTGATGGCCACCGGGGCGCAGGCCGACACCCTGGCCCGGAAGCTGGCCCGGCAGAACGCGGCGGAACTGGCCGCCCTGCCGGATGCGTCGGGCCCGGAGCACATCGCGGCGTTCGCCAGCTCGGCCCGGTCCTACGCGCGGCGGCTGCCGCCCATCTGGAACCTGCCGCACCACCGGTACCGCGAGACGCTGGTCACGGTGGGCGGGATGGCCGGGGCGGCGTGCGCCGAGTGGCACCTGCACGCCTGGGACCTGGCCCGCGCGCTGGGCAAGGACTACCGCCCGGCGGACCCGGAGATCCTGCTGCTCGGCTGGCAGGCGGGCGTGCCCCACCTGCCCCCGGCCGCGGCGGCGGGGGGCACGGGGCGGGGCGCCCCGGCGCCGCTGGCCGCGCGCAGCGGCCCCGGCGGCGGGGACAGCCTGGTCGGCGCCTGCTGCCCGGGCGTGAACGGGCGGGCCGATGGCCAGGCCGGGCAGGTCAGGCGGCCGGGCCGGGCCGGGCCGGCGGTCGGCGAGGACCCGTGGCATGTCATGCTCCGAGCGTCAGGACGGATGCCCTCACCCGTTTGAGGAAGGAACCGCTCAATGGCCCTCGACGCCGCCGCCGTGCGTGCCGCCTACCCCGCTCTCGCGGACGGCTACGCCTACCTGGACGGTGCCGCGGGAACCCAGGTCCCGTCGGCCGTGATCGACGCGATCAGCGCGGCCTACCGGTCCGGTATCGGCAACGCGGGCGGGGCGTTCCCGGCCAGCGAGCGGTCGGTGGCGCTGACCGCGGAGTGCCGCCAGGCCATCGCCGACCTGACCGGCGGGGCCGCGGACGGGGTCATCCTCGGGCCGAACATGACCACGCTCACCTACCGGCTGGCCGCGGCGCTGGCGGCCGGCTGGGGCCCCGGCGACGAGGTGATCGTCTCGCGGCTGGACCACGACGCCAACGTGCGGCCCTGGGTGCAGGCGGCCCAGCGGGCCGGGGCGGCCATCCGGTGGGCGGAGGTGGACGCGGCCACCGGGGAACTGCCCGCCGCGCAGTACGCCGGGCTGGTCTCCGAGCGGACCCGGCTGGTGGCGGTGACGGCGGCCAGCAACGTCCTGGGCATCCAGCCCGACGTGGCCGCGATCACCGCCCGGGCCCGCGCGGCCGGCGCGCTCAGCTACGTGGACGGCGTGCACGCCACGCCGCATTTCCCGGTGGACGTGGCGGCGCTCGGCGCGGACTTCTACGCGACCAGCGCCTACAAGTGGTCAGGCCCGCACGTGGGGGCGGTGGTCGCGGACCCGGCGCTGCTGGAGCGGCTGCACCCCGACAAGCTGGTCCCCGCCCCGGATACCGTGCCGGAGCGCTTCGAGCAGGGCACGCCGCCGTTCGCCGACCTGGCCGGGGTGAGCGCCGCCGTGGACCACCTCGCCCAGCTGGGCGGCCCGCCGCCCGGCAGCCGCCGGGAGCGGCTGCTGGCCTCGATGGCGGCGGTGGCTGAGCACGAGGGGCAGCTGTTCGGCGTGCTCTCCGGCGGTCTGGCCGGGATGAGCGGCGTGACCAGCTACGGGAAGGCGGCCCGCCGGGCGCCGACCGCCTACTTCACGGTCGCCGGGCACACCCCGGCGGACGTCGCCCGGCACCTGGCCGGCCGCGGGATCAACGTGTGGCACGGGCACAACTACGCCTGGGAGCTGACCGGGGCGCTCGGCATCCGGGACCGCGGCGGGGCGGTCCGGGCGGGCCTGGTGCACTACAACGACCGGTCCGACGTGGACCGGCTGCTGGCGGCCGTGGCGGAACTCGCCGGCTGACCGTCCCGTCCCGGCCCCCGGCCGGAGGCCGGGCGGGCGGGCCCGTCGCCACCCGGCCCGGGGCGGCGGGTCAGGCGCCCGGCTGGCGGCCGGGGAAGGCGTAGCGGTACAAGCGGGTCGAGCGGGACTGGAAGCCGGCCCGCTCGTAGAGCCGGCCGCTGCTTCCCGGGACGGCCGCGAGGTCAGGTCCACCGTCCTGGCCCCGGCGTCCTCGGCGATCCGCAGGGCCTCCGCCGTCAGGCGCTGGCCGATGCCCTGGCCGCGCGCGGCCTCGTCCACGATCACATCCTCGATCCAGGCCCGCAGCCCGGTGGGGATGGGGAACATCACCAGCGACAGTGTCCCGGCGATCTTCCCGCCGGAGCGGGCGACCAGCAGCGTGGTCGAGCCCGACCCCACCACCCTCTCCAGCGCCGCCCGGTCCGCCGGGGGCGCACTGCTCGACAACTGCGGCAGCAGGACTCCGAAGGCCTCGACCACCTCGTCGGTTACTTCGCGCAATACCTCGACGCTCACAGTCACGCGGGCACTTTACCGTGCCCGCCCCGGCCCGGGCCGGGCGCGGTGGCCCGGCATGTCCTGGGCAGGCTCGCCCCGGAGCCGGGGGAGCCGGGCCCGGTGCGGTGACCCTCAGGCCACCCCGAGGGCGCGCAGGGCGGCGGCGGCGCCCGCCGCCGCCAGGATGACGACCAGGAACGGCGCGCGGAGCAGCAACGCGACGACCGCGGCGCCCAGGCCGCCCAGCACGGCCAGGTCCACGGTGAGGGACCGGCCCCGGGCGGTGGCCTGCACCGCGACCAGCGCGGCCAGCAGCGCGACCGGGACCAGGGCAGCGAAGCGCTGCGCCCGCGGGTGATCCAGCACAGCGCGCGGGCACGGCCAGCCCGGCCAGCTTGAGCGCGTAACACCCGCCCGCGGTGACGAGCACGGCGATCCAGGTGCCGCTCACCGCGACCGCCGCCCCACAGCGGGCGGCCCCGCCTGTTCCTCCCGCCGCCGGCCCCGCGGCGGCCAGGGCAGCACCGCCACCAGCGCCGCGGCCGCGGCCAGGATGACCGGGATTCCCGGCGGGCAGAACGGCGTCGCCGCCACCGCGATCACCGCGCCGCCCAGGGCCACGGCCCGCGCCGTGCTGGCCCGGGGGGACGCCCCCCCGGAACCCCCCGCCATTCGCCGGCTCGGAGGGGACGCGCCTCGCGAAGCATCGGCCACAGCAGCGCGAGGAACGCGGCCGGGCCCACCACGTCCAGCCCGAAAGCGGCGGGCGAGCCGAGCGGCCCGCGCCGACCGCCCCCGCCAGGGTGGCCGCGTTCCAGGTCAGGTACAGGCTGACGAAGGTGGCCCGGAACCCGGCGCGGGCCGCTTCCGGCGTGGGCTGGGCCAGCGCCACCGCGGTCGACTCGTCGGTGATGGCCAGCGCGGCCAGCAGCCGGGCCGCCCCGCGGGCCCGCAGCAGCCCGGCCAGCCGCAGCCCGTAGAGCCCGTTCCGGCTGCCCAGCAGCACCGCCCCGGCCGTGCCGGCCGACCAGGTTCCCGCCCACCGCGACCACCCCGGCCAGCGCGAACTGGGACGCCCCGGAGTACCCGACCAGGCTGAGCACGCAGGCCTGGGCCACGCTCAGCCCGGAGGCTGCCGCCGCCGCGCCGAACGCCAGCCCCGAGGTGCCCACCGCCAGCCCGAGCGCCAGCCCGTCGCGGGTGGCCTGCGCCGGGGCGCGGACCGGCGTGCGGGCCGAGGTGTCCGTCATGGCCCGCAGGCTACGGCCGCGCCGGGGCCGCCGCCTTGAACGTTATTGCGCGCGGGCCGGGCCGGGCCGGTCACGCTGGTAGGCGCCCGGCGGCACGCCCACGATCCGCTTGAAGTGCCGGGTCAGGTGCGCCTGGTCGGCGAACCCCGCCTCGGCCGCCGCCGCGGCCGGCGGCACGCCCTGGTCCAGCAGGCGGCGGGCCTCCCGGACCCGGGCCTGGTTCAGGTAGGCGTGCGGCGGCAGGCCGGTCTCCGCCCGGAACGCACGGAGCAGCGCGTACCTGCCCAGCCCGGTCAGCGCGGCCAGTTCCGCCAGGGTGGGCGGGTCGGTGAGCCGCGCGTGCAGCAGGTCGGCTGCCTCGCGTACCGCGGCGGGCTGGCCGGGGAGCGGGCCGGCGGCTGGCCGCCGCCCGCGTGCTCGCGGAGCAGCCCGGCCAGCGCGGCGTGCAGCAGGCTGGAGGAGGCCAGCGGGTCGCCCTGCTCCGCGGCCCGGTGCGCCGCCCGGACCAGCCGGGCGCTCCTCGGGTCGGCCACCACGGTCTCGCGGAAGCGCGGCGTGCCGTGGCCCGTGCCGAGCTCGGCGCTGACCGCCCGGACCACGCTCACCGCCGGGTAGAGCACCCGGTAGGACCAGCCTTCCGGCAGCGCGGCGTGACCGGTGTGCACCACCTCCGGGTTGAGCAGCGCCACCGCGCCCGGGCCGGCCCGCAGCAGGCTGCCGTCGTGCCGGAACTCCTCGATGCCGGCCTCGATCAGGGCCAGCGTGTAGGTCTCGTGCGCGTGCCGGGCGTACCGGTGCGTCACGTACCGGGCCCGGAGCAGGTCCACGCCGGGCACGGCAGCGTGCCGCCAGTACCGGGCGGCCTCGCCGGGGCCGGCGGCGGTCTCGGGCGGCGGGCCGGGCGGCCGGGCCCGGAGGGAGTCCACCCGCCCAGTACAGCATGGCCGCCCGGCGGTGCCTCAGTGGCCGTAACCGAGGATGACCGCTCCCTGCGAGGTCCCGAAGCCGACCGCGGCGGCGCCGACCCCCACAGGGCCCGGGTCCCGGGGATCAGGCCCAGGCTGGCCACGGTGACCGCGCCCTGTGCCGCCGGGGGCACCGCCACCCGGGTCCAGTGCCCGCTGCGGTAGTGCGCCAGGTAATGGACGTAGGCCGGGGTCTCGGCGCTGAGCCACAGGCCGCCCTGGCCGTCGGCGGCGGCCGGGCCGAGCAGTGCCGCGGCCGGGATGCCGTGGGTCACCCGGGCCCACCGGCTGCCGTCCCAGTGCAGCAGCACGGCCGGCCCGGCGCCGGCCGGCGACACCGACAGGAGGGTCGCCCATGCGTCGCGGCGGGACTGCGCGACGATCCGCTCCGGGAGCAGTTCCTGCCCCGCGGGCACCAGCCCGGCGGGCAGCGGCACGGTGCGCCAGGACCGCCCGTTGTAGTGCGTGGTGACCCACGTCCCCTGGGCGGCCCCGAACGCCCAGATGTCCGCCGCGGACGACGCGCTGACCAGGCCGGCCTCGCCGCCGCCGTCCACGGTGGCCGGCAGCGGCCCGCTGCTCCAGGAGCGGCCGTTGAAGTGGTGCGCGGTCTCCCGCCTGCTGCTCTCGTTGTAGCTGAACGCCCAGGTGTCGCGCGGGCTCAGCGTGATCACCCCGCTGATCAGGGTGCCGGACGGCGCGCCGAAGCTGGTCCGGGTCCAGGTGCGGCCGTTCCAGTGGTCCACCGCGTCGCCGTTGCTGATGGCCGCCCAGACATTGCCGGGCGCCGACGCCGACACGCTGCTGGCGAACCACCCCTGCTGCCCGGGCCGCGGCACGGCCAGCCAGTGGCGGCCATCCCAGTGGTACAGGACCGGGGTCTGGGCCGGCGTCGATCCGCCCGCCCAGGCGTCGGACGGGCTGACCGCGGTGACGTCATCGAGGAAGGTGTTGGCGGCCGGGATGGCGTGGAACACCCGCCAGTGCGGGGCGGTGGCGGGCCTGGGCCGCGGGCAGGCCCGCGCCCAGGCCGAGTGCGGTGGCGGCGGCCGCGGCCAGCGCCGCCCGGGCCAGCCGCCGCGGCGCGCGGTTCCCGCGCGGCCGGGCGGGGGCGGCGGGCCGGGCCGCCCGCGGTGCCGGGAGCGGGGCGGCCAGCCGGCCAGCTGCAGCATTCATCGGTGATCCTCTCGGGTCGGGTGCACTGCCCGTAGGAGCCAGGGCCGGCCACCCGGCCAACAAGAAATATCCGGCGGATCGGCAGGAATCATGCGGCGCGGCGGCCGGCCGGCCGGGGCTGTCCGGGCCGAATGGCCCGGCCGCATGGGCTGCCCGTCCCTGGAGCCGGGCCACCTGGCGGCCGATGATGGTGAAGTGGCGATCGGTCGCGCATGCCGCCGGCTGGGCCAGTGGCTGGCCCGGCACCTTGCGCTGGCCGTGCTGTCCGCGGTGACGCTGGCGCTGGCGGCGGGCGGCGCGGCCCACGTGGCCGGGGCGGCCCGGGCCGGCGACGCCGCGTGGCTGGCCGCGGCCGCCATCGGCATGGCCTACGCGCTGTGGGCGATCGCGGATGCCGCCCGGCAGCACCGGATCGGGGTCGACCTCATCGCCCTGCTCGCGCTGGCGGGCGCGGTGGCCGTGCACGAACTGCTGGCGGCGGCGGTGATCAGCGTCATGCTGGCCAGCGGCCGGGCGCTGGAGGAGTGGGCGGCCGGCCGGGCCCGCCGTGACCTGACCGCGCTGCTGGCCGGGGCACCGCGCACCGCCCGCCGGTACACCGGAACGGCGCTGCGCGTGGTGGCGCTGGACGCGATCGGGAGCGGTGACCTGCTCATGGTGGCGCCCGGGGACATCGTCCCGGTGGACGGCACGCTCACCTCCAGGGCCGCGGTCCTGGACGAGTCGGCGCTGACCGGGGAGCCGCGGCAGGCCGAGCACGCCGCGGGGGACACGCTGCGCAGTGGCACGGTGAACGCGGGCGGGCCGTTCGACCTGCGGGCCTCGGCCAGCGCGGCGGACAGCACGTACGCCGGCATCGTCCGCCTGGTGCGGGAGGCCGAGACGGACCAGGCGCCGTTCGTCCGCCTCGCCGACCGGTACGCGGTGTGGTTCCTGGCGCTGAGCCTGGCGGCGGCCGGGGCGGCGTGGGCACTGGCGGCCCGGCCCGGGCCGTTGCCGTGCTCGTGGTGGCGACGCCATGCCCGCTGATCCTGGCCGCCCCGGTCGCCCTGGTCTGCGGGCTGTCAGTGGCCGCCCGCCGCGGCGTGGTGATCAAGGGCGGCGGCGTGCTGGAACGGATGGCCCGGTGCCGCACCCTGCTGATCGACAAGACGGGCACGCTGACCAGCGGGCGCCCGTCGCTGGCCGACATCATCACGGCCGGCCCGCTGCCTGCCGGGGAGGTGCTCCGGCTGGCCGCGTCGCTGGACCAGGTATCCGGGCACGTGCTGGCGGGGGCGGTGGTCAGCGCCGCCCGGCAGCGGGACGGCCGGCTGGCCCTGCCCGAGGACGTGCACGAGGTGCCCGGGCAGGGCATCCGCGGCGTGGTGGCCGGCCACCGGGTAGCCGTGGGCAAGGCCGGCTGGGCCGGGGTCAGCGGGCAGCCACCCTGGGCGAAGGCGGCGCGCCGCCGGGCCCGGCTGGACGGCGCGCTCACCGTGTTCGTCGCCGTCAACGGCCAGCCCGCCGGGGCGCTGGTGCTCGATGACCCGGTCCGGCCCGATGCCGGGCGGACCATCCGCGCGCTGCGCCAGCGCGGCATCGGGCGCATCGTCATGCTCACCGGCGACCGCGCCGAGGTGGCGGAGACGGTGGGCACGGTCATCGGCGTGGATGAGGTGCTGGCCGAGCGGACGCCCGCGGAGAAACTGGACGCCGTCCGGGTGGAGCGGCAGCGCGGCCCGGCCATGATGGTCGGCGACGGCGTCAACGACGCGCCCGCGCTGGCGCTCGCCGACGTGGGCGTGGCCATGGGCGCGCGCGGGGCCAGCGCCTCGTCCGAGGCGGCCGACGCGGTGCTCACCGTGGACCGGCTCGACCGGCTCGGTGAGGTGACCATGCTGGCCCGGCGCACCCGCCGCATCGCGCTGCAGAGCGTGCTGGCCGGCATAGGGATGTCCCTGGTGGCGATGGCCGCCGCCGGTGCCGGCCTGCTGCCTGCCGTGCAGGGCGCGCTGCTGCAGGAGCTCATCGACGTGGCGGTGATCCTCAACGCGCTGCGGGTGCTGCGGGCGGGGCCGGGACAGGCCCGGCTGGCCGCCGCGGACGCGGCGCTGGCCCGGCGGTTCCGGGGCGAGCACGCGGCGATCCGGGCCGGCACCGAGGAACTGCGGGCCGCGGCGGATGCCCTCGGCGCCCTGCCGCCAGCCGCGGCGATGGAGCGCGTCCGCGCGGCCTACCGGCTCCTCGTCGAGGAGATCGGCCCGCATGAGCAGGCCGAGCAGGCCGAGCTGTACCCGGCGGTGGACCGGCTGCTCGGCGGCGGCGCGGGCACCGCCACGATGAGCCGGGCCCACGCCGAGATCGCGCACCAGATCCGGCGGCTCGGCCAGCTGCTGGAGGACATCGGCACCGCCCCGCCCGACGAGGTGGACATCACCGACCTGCGTAGCCTGCTGTACGGGCTGCATGCCATCCTGCGGCTGCACACCGCCCAGGAGGACGAGAGTTACCTGTCGCTCGGCGAGCCCGAGCCAGCCGGCGCCCGCGCGGCCGCCCGCTGACCAGGCGCCCGCTGACCAGGCGCCCGCGAAAGCTGGCCAGCCGCCGGGAATTGGCCGGGCCGGGAGGGAACGGCCGGGCGGCTCCTTCGTGCTTGATGGGCGAAAGGAGGACGGCCGATGGCGCATGACCGCTCGGTTGCCGAGCTGGAGCTGTTCCTCACCGAGCGGGCCGATCAGCTGATGCGCACCGCCGTGCTGCTGACCGGGAGCCGCGAGGCCGGCCAGGACCTGCTGCAGACCGCCGTGGAGCGGCTGCTCCGGCACTGGCGCACGCTGCGCGGCGACCCCGAGGGCTACCTGCGCCGCACGCTGTACAACCTGGCCGCGGACGGGTTCCGCCGCCAGAACCGGCTGCAGCACAAGATGGCGCTGCTGCGCAGCCAGGCCCGGCCGCCGGGGGACCCGACCGCCGAGGTGGACCTGCGCGACGCGCTGGTGCGCCTGCTCCTCCAGCTGCCGCCACGGCAGCGGGCCGTGCTGGTGCTCCGGTTCTGGGAGCAGCTGACCGAGGCGGAGGCCGCCGCGGCGCTCGGCTGGCCGGAAGGGACCGTGAAATCGGCCACCGCACGCGGGCTGCGGCGGCTGCGGGAACTGGCCGGCAGCTGGCCAGAGGCAGCGATCCAGGAAACCGGAGAGAGGGGACCAGCCAGATGAACGCGGACGTGGAGAACCTGCTCCGGGATGGCATGGAACGGTTCACGGCGGAAGTGCGGGCCCCGGCCGGGCTGGCCCACACGGCCAGCCGGCTCCGGCGGCGGCGGCTCATCCGCCGCGGCACGGCCGCCACGGCGGCCGCCGCGCTGGCCGGGACCGCGGTGCTGGCCGGGCTGACCGCGGCGGGCAGCGCATCCGGGGACGGCAGCGGCCTGGCCCAGGCCCGGGCGGCCGCGTACGTGGTCAGCCGGGTCAAGACGGCGCTCGCCGCGGAGCACCAGGTGTTCCACGGCATGACGATGAGTACCGGCGATCAGCCGAGTGCCACCTGGGGATACGGGTCCATGGGCCGGTTCGAGGAGTTCACCGGGACCGCGTGCGGGCACACCACGGCCAGCGGTGACTGCACCAACAGCGGAGGATCCGAGCGCTATCTCGCGCAGGGAACCGCGGTGGTCGGCGGGAAGCTAACCGAGGCCTACGTCACCTACTTCGATCACAAGTACAGCCTGTCGCCGGTTGGCCCGCCCGGCCGCCCGGCGAGCGCGTGCTCGGCGAACGCGCGGCTGTCCATGGGCGGGCCGCCGGACCCGACCGCGCACTGGTCAGCCTTCATCAACGCGACGCTCGCCTGCGGGGCGGCCGCGGTGACCGGGCACGTGCGGATCGACGGGGTGGAAACCACCCGGATCACCGGGAAGCCGGCCACGGTCAGGCTGTCCCCCGGTTACGGCCACTCCGTGCGCGAGCGCTATGCGCGGGCGCTGTGGACCCTCTATGTCAACCCCGTGACCTACCTGCCGGTGCGCATGATCGGCATTACCGAGACGTTCGGCGGCGCGGGGGGCCACACCCGCTTCATGTCCACCACCAACGTGCAGTGGCTGCCGCCGACGCGGGCCAACATCGCCAGGGCCATGGTCATCATCCCGCCCGGCTACCAGCGGGTGAGTTCCCCGGCCGACCAGTAGCGCGGCGGCGGGGCCGCGTGACACGGGGGCGCGGTCCCGCGCTCCGCGACTCCGGCACTCCGGCACTCCGGCACTCCGGCACTCCGGCGGGCAATGGTAATCGCCGCGTATGGCACCGCTCATTTTCTCCCAGACCGGGCACCAGCGGGCTGCCTGCTGCGCTTGACAGGTGGGGACCGACACCGTGGAAGGGCCGTCCGTGGAAGAACTGCTCCAAGACCGGGCGGGACGGCTCACCGTCAACGCGGCGGCCCCGGCCCCGCCGGCCGCCTCCCGCTGGCCACGCCGGCGGGCGGCATGGCGGCCGGACTGGACGCTGCTGGCCGGGCCGGCTCTCACCCTGGCCGTGACGGCCTGGGGCATCGGGACCCGCTCGTACTGGGGCGATGAGGCGGACACCATCTCGGCGGTCTCGCGGTCGCTGCCCGCGCTGGGCGGGCTGCTCGGCCACGTGGACGCGGTGCACGGGCTGTACTACCTGCTGCTCTGGCCGGTGGTGCGGGTCGCGGGAACCGGCGAAGTGGCGACCAGGCTGCCCTCCGCGCTGGCCATGGCCGCGACCGCGGCCGGCGTCGCCGCCATCGCCCGCAGGCTCGCCTCCCGCCGGGCGGCGCTGTGCGCCGGGCTGGTGTTCGCCGTGCTGCCCACGGTCAGCCTCCAGGGCCACGACGCGCGGCCGTACGGGGCCGTCACCGCCGCTGCCACGGCGGCCAGTTACCTGCTGCTCCGGGTAGCCGCGGACCCGCGGCCGCGCTGGCTCGCCGGGTATGGCCTGGCGCTTGCCCTGATCGGATACCTCCAGCTGGCCGGCTTGCTGCTGGTACCCGCGCATGCCATCACCCTGGCGTGGCTGCGGCGGCGGGCCGGGGCCCGGCCGGCCGCAGGCACGGCGGCCCGCCGCCGGTGGCTGCTCACGGTGGCCGCGGCCGGGGCCGTGGTGGCACCGGTGGCCGTGCTCGGCTGGCTGCAGCGCGGGCAGGTCGCCTGGATACCCCGGCCAGGCTGGTATGACGCCCGTGACCTGGTGACGACGCTGGCCGCGGGCCCGGCCGTGACCGTGCTCGGGGTGCTGGCCGTGATCGGCGTGGCCGCCCGGGAACTGCCCGCGGCGGGCGGGCCGGGAGCATCAGCCGCGCCGCCCGCCGCCGCACCGCAGGCCGGGGCGGCCCGGCCCGGATGGGACGTGGCCTGGCTGGCCGGGCCGTGGCTGGTGCTGCCCCCGCTGCTGCTGCTGGCCCTGTCCGAGGCCATGCCGGTGTACAACGGCCGGTACGTCACCTACTGCCTGCCCGCGGTGGCCCTGCTGGCCGGGACGGGGCTGGCGGCACTGCGCTGGCCGGCGCGGGCCGCCGCGCTGAGCCTGCTGGTGGCGCTCTGCCTGCCGCCGCAGCTGGCCATGCGCACCCCGGGCGGCGCCATCCAGGCCGCCGGGAATTACCTGGCCGCCCACGAGCGGCCCGGCGATGCCATCATCTACCCGGGCGCCTCCATCCCGCCGTGGTCCCTGGCCTCCCCGGCCGGGTTCGGCCCGCTGCGCGACCTCAGCCTGGGGCAGACCCCGGCCGCCGCGGGACGGCTGTACGGTACCGCGGTCACCCGGCCGGTCCTGGAGCGGCGGGAGCGCGGCGCCCGCCGGATCTGGGTGGTGCAGATGGGCCGCGGCCACGACCCGGCCGGCTACCTCGCACCCGGCTTCCGGCTGGCCCGGCGGTGGGCGCCGGGGCACCGTTACCTCGAGGTCCGGCTCTACATGCGGTATTAACCCGGGGGGACGCCCCCCGGAACCCCCCGAGCATTCGCCGACTCGGCGGGGCACGCCTGCGGCGCGCCCCGCCTCGCCAGCGAACTCAGCTCGCGTAGTCCAGCAGCGGCTGGGCCCGGCTGGGGTGGCGCAGCTTGGACAGCGACTGCTTCTCCAGCTGGCGGATCCGCTCCCGGGTCAGCCCGAGGGCGCGCCCGATCTCATCGAGCGTGTGCGGGTTCCCGTCGTACAGGCCGAACCGCATCGCCATGATGGTGGCTTCCCGCTGGGTCAGCCCGTCCAGCGCGTGCCGCAGCTGGTCGGCCATCAGCTGGCGGTCCACCAGCTCGGAGGCCTCCGGGGCGTCCACGTCCTCGATGAGGTCACCGATGCTGGTCTCGCCATCCTCGCCGATGGTGGAGTCCAGGCTGATCGGCTGGCGGCTGGTGCGCAGCAGCTCCTCGATCTGGTCCGGGGTCCGGTCCAGCTCGACGGCCAGCTCCTCGGGGGTGGGCTCGCGGCCGAGCCGCTGGTGCATGTCCCGCTCGACCCGGCTCAGCTTGCTGAGCATCTCGAGCACGTGCACCGGCAGCCGGATGGTGCGGGCCGAGTCGGCGAAGCCGCGCTGGATGGCCTGCCGGATCCACCACATGGCGTAGGTGGAGAACTTGTAGCCCTTGGTGTAGTCGAACTTCTCCACGGCCCGGATCAGCCCGAGGTTGCCCTCCTGCACCACGTCCAGCAGGGACAGGCCGCGGTCGCTGTACTTCTTGGCCACCGACACGACCAGCCGCAGGTTGGCCTCGAGCATGTGCGCCTTGGCGCGGCGCCCGTCCTGGGCCACTTCCTCCAGGTCGCGCCGGTAACCCTCGTCCAGGTCGGGCTCGGTCTCCAGCTTGTGCTCGGCGAACAGGCCGGCCTCGATCCGCTTGGCCAGGTTCACCTCCTGCTCGGCGGTGAGCAGGCTGGTCCGCCCGATGGACTTCAGGTAGGTGTGCACCGAGTCGCCCATGGCCGACGTCTGGTCGTCCAGGTCGACCTCGGCCACGGCCGGCTGGGCGGCCTCCTCGGGCAGCTCGGCGGGCTCGGCCAGGCTAGCGGTCACCCCGGCCGGGCCGGCGGGCTCGGCCAGGGCCACGGCCTCAGCCTCCGCAGCTACCTCGGGCGCGTCCAGGCCATCCAGCCCCGGCTCCGCGGCAGCGTCACGCGATTCGGTGAGCAGTGCAGTGTCCATGTCCTCCGTGCCCGTCCGTGCTCGTTCCTGGGCAGCGTCCCCGCCCCCGGCAGGTTCGTCACCCAGCCGTACCCCGGCCTCAGCCAGCTCGCGGATGATGGAGCGGCCGTCCGACGCGGGAATGCCCGCCTCGGCGAAGGCCGCGCGCAGCTCGGCCAGGGACAGGTGGCCCTGGCCGCGGCCCAGCTGGATCAGCTCATCCACGCGCGTGGTCGCCGCCTCGTCAGCGGGTTCCCGCCTGGCGGCTGCAGTCCTCGGCATCAAGGCACCTCCCTTCGCGGGCGTGCATGGCGCACGCACGGCCGTCACGTTTCCGTGGTCTCGGTGTGCTCCAGCGGTCCGCAGTCCTTGCTACTGTGAAGCGCGGGCATAGGTAATAACGCCGTAGGGAGCCGATTGTTCCCGCCAGCACGTGAGTGCTGCGTGCCCGCATGCCACGCTGCCCCCCAAAGCCACGGCTAATCACAGGTCCTGGCATGGTCAACGCCGCGGCGCCGCCGCTTTAATCCTGCCGGGCCAGCCGGCGCAGCGCCTGCAGGTCGGGCTTGCCCGAGGCCAGCAGCGGGATGGCGGGCACCAGGACGAGCGCCCGCGGCACGGCGAACGGGGGCAGCGTCCCGCGCAGCGTCGTGCGCAGCCCGTCCAGGCTGGGCGGGGCCGCCGGGTCGGCGGGCACCACGATGGCGGTGACGAGTTCCCCCACTCCGCGTCCGGCCGCCCCGCCACCGCCGCCTCGCGCACCCCCGGGCAGCCCGCCAGCGCGCCGGCCACCTCGTCGGCCGCGACCTTCTCCCCGCCCGTGTTGATCATGCCGTCCGCCCGGCCGCGCACCGTGAGCCGCCCGGACCTGTCGAAGTCACCGAGGTCGCTGGTGACGAACCAGCCTCCATCCAGGGCGGCCGCGGTGAGGTCCGGCCGGCCGCGGTACCCGGAGAACAGCACCGGCCCGGCCAGCCGGATCCGGCCGTCCGCGCCCACCCGGGCCGACACCCCGTCCAGCGGCGTCCCGTCATACACGCACCCGCCGCAGGTCTCCGTCATCCCGTAGGTGGTGACCACCCGGGCGCCCGCCGCCGCGGCCTCCGCCAGCAGCCCGGCCGGGACCGCCGCGCCGCCGAGCAGGATGCCGCGGAACGCGGCCAGCGCGGCCGGGCCGCCCGGCTCGTCCAGCAGGTGGCGCACCTGGGTCGGCACCAGCGACACGTAGTCGCAGCCGGCCGCCGCCCCGCGTCCACCCGGCCCGCGACGGCCGGGGCCGTCCCGGCCAGCAGCGAGCGGACGAACACAGCCAGCCCGGAGATGTGGCTGGGCGGCAGGCAGGACAGCCAGCGCTGGCCGGGCCGCGCGCCCAGCCGGGCCAGGCTGGCCCGGGCCGAGTGGCGCAGCGCCGCGGCGCTCAGCTCCGCGCCCTTCGGCTCGCCGGTGGACCCGGACGTGGCGATCACCACGGCGGTCTCC
The DNA here is from genome assembly GCA_963767385.1 of uncultured Actinomycetes bacterium. Classification (GTDB taxonomy): domain Bacteria; phylum Actinomycetota; class Actinomycetes; order Streptosporangiales; family Streptosporangiaceae; genus RYN-230. The sequence continues at coordinate 51,101 of CAVYEA010000027.1, forward strand.
GGGGCCAGGGCGGGGCGGCCGCCCGGGTCGAGGCGTTCGGTGCCTTGAGGGGTTTCCAGGGTGTCCGGCCGCAGCGCGGCCAGCAGCGCGGCGAGCTGGTCACCGGGCAGGCGCGGGTCGACCGGCAGGATCGCGGGGCCGGTGCCCTCCAGCGCGGCACCCAGCGCCTCCAGCAGCCGGGCCGCCTGGTCAGCGGCGGGCAGCAGCACTGCGTGCAGGGGCCGGGAGGTCATCGTCGTAAGGTTAACCGGGCAGATCAGGGAGACAGCCGTGGAGGGTCTTGCAGTGGTTGACTGGCAGCGGTCCGGGCCGGCGGAGGGCCAGGAGTACTCCGACATCCTGTACGAGACGGCCGAGGGCATCGCCAAGATCACGATCAACCGGCCCGAGGTGCGCAACGCCTTCCGGCCCGAGACCGTGTTCGAGCTGCCGCACGCCTTCACCGAGGCCCGCGACGACCCCGCGGTCGGCGTGATCATCCTCACCGGCGAGGGCGACCAGGCGTTCTGCTCGGGCGGCGACCAGCGCATCCGCGGCGACGACGGCTACATCGACGCCCGACGGCGTCGGCCGGCTCAACGTGCTCGACCTGCAGATGCAGATCCGGCGCACGCCCAAGCCGGTGATCGCCATGGTGGCCGGCTACGCCATCGGCGGCGGCCACGTGCTGCACGTGTGCTGCGACCTGACCATCGCCGCCGACAACGCCCTGTTCGGCCAGACCGGGCCCAAGGTCGGCAGGTTCGACGGCGGCTACGGCTCCTGGCTGCTGGCCGCGACCGTCGGGCAGAAGAAGGCGCGCGAGATCTGGTTCCTGTGCCGCCAGTACGACGCGCAGCCAGGCGCTGGACATGGGCCTGGTCAACACCGTGGTGCCGCTGGGCGAGCTGGAAGCGGAGACCGTCGCCTGGGCCCGCGAGATGCTGGCGAAGTCGCCGCTGGCGCTGCGCATGCTCAAGGGCGCGCTGAACGCGGTGACCGACGGCGCGGCCGGCATCCAGCAGCTCGCCGGCGACGCGACGCTGCTCTACTACATGACCGAGGAGGCCCAGGAGGGCCGCGACGCCTACCGTGGAGAAGCGCCAGCCCGACTTCGGCAGGTTCCCGCGCCGCCCTGACCGTAAGGGGAGGCGCGCCGGACCGGGCGGCGGCCGCACTGCCCGGGCTGCGCGCGTTCGCCATCCCGATGCCGACCCGGTTCCGCGGCATCACCGTCCGGGAGGGCGCGCTGATCGAGGGGCCGGCCGGGCTGGGGCGAGTTCTCCCCGTTCGCCGAGTACGGGCCGCGCGAGTGCGCCCGCTGGCTGGCCTGCGCGCTGGAGGCGGCCTGGGACGGCTGGCCCGCGCCGGTGCGGGACCAGGTCCCGGTGAACGTGACCGTGCCGGCCGTCGGACCGGAGCAGGCGCACCGCATCGTGTCCGCCTCCGGCTGCCGGACGGCCAAGGTCAAGGTGGCGGAGCGCGGCCAGCCGGGCGCGGCGGACATTGCCCGGGTCGAGGCGGTCCGGGACGCGCTCGGCCCGGCGGCCGGATCCGGGTGGACGCCAACGGCGGCTGGGACACCGACACCGCCGCCCGGATGCTCGGCGAGCTGAGCCGGTTCGGCCTGGAGTACGCCGAGCAGCCGTGCGCCACCCTGGACGAGCTGGCCGCGCTGCGCCGCCGGGTGGACGTCCCGGTCTGCGCGGACGAGTCCATCCGCAAGGCGGAGGACCCGCTCGCCGTCCGCGCGGCCGGCGCCGCCGACATCGTGATGCTCAAGGCCCAGCCGCTCGGCGGGGTGCGCAGCGCGCTGCGGGTCGCCGAGGCGTGCGGGCTGCCGGCCGTGGTGTCCAGCGCGGTGGAGTCGTCGGTCGGCCTGGCCGCCGGGGTGGCGCTGGCCGCCGCGCTGCCCGCGCTGCCGTACGCCTGCGGGCTGGCCACCATGAGCCTGCTGGCCGGCGACGTCACCGCCGATCCGCTGGCTGAGCAGGGCGGCACGCTGCCGGTCCGGCGGCCGCCGGTGGATGCCGGGCGGCTCGCCGAGTGGCAGGCTGACCCCGCGCCGTGGCGGGCCCGGGTGGCCGCGGCCGCGGAGTTCCTCGGCGCGGCCGCGGGCGCGCCGTGAGCGAGGCCGCCGGGGAGGACCCGGCGCTGAACCCGTCCACCGCGTTCGCCACCGTGCTGGCCGACGAGCTGATCCGGTGCGGGATGCGGGAGGCGGTGCTCGCCCCCGGCTCGCGCAGCGCCCCGCTGGCCATGGCCCTGTGGGCCCGGCGTGACGCGCACTGCGGCTGCACGTCCGGGTCGATGAGCGGACGGCCGCGTTCCTGGCCCTCGGGCTGGCCAAGGCGGGCGGCCGGCCGGTGGCCGTGCTGTGCACCTCGGGGACGGCCGCCGCCAGCTTCCACCCGGCCGTGGTGGAGGCGGACGAGTCCGGGGTCCCGCTGCTGGTGCTCACCGCGGACCGGCCGCCCGAGCTCCGCGGCACCGGCGCCAACCAGGCCATCGACCAGCTGCGGCTGTACGGCACGGCGGTGCGCTGGTTCTGCGAGGCGGGCGTGCCCGAGGACCGCCCCGGGATGAACGCCTACTGGCGGTCGCTGGCCTGCCGCGCCTGGATCACCGCGTCCGGCAGGGCCGGCGGCCTGCCCGGCCCGGTCCACCTGAACCTGCCGCTGCGCGACCCGCTGGTGCCCGGCCTGCCGGACGCGGGCGGGCCATGGGGCGAGCCGCTGGCCGGGCGGCCCGGCGGGGCGCCGTGGACCCGGCCGCCCGCGGGCACCGGGCCCGCCGGCCAGGCCGAAGCCGGGGCGGCCGCGGCGGGCGGCGCGGGCACCCTGGCCCTGCCGTGGGCCGAGCGGGGCGTCATCGTGGCCGGTGACGGCACCGCCGACCCGGACGCCGTGCTCCGCCTGGCCCGGCAGGCCGGCTGGCCGGTGCTGGCCGAGCCGTCCTCCGGGGCGCGCCGCGGCGGCCAGGCCGTGACCGCCTACGAGTACCTGCTGGAGCAGCCGGCGTTCAGCGCCGCGCACCGACCCGACGTGGTGGTGTGCACGGGCCGGCCCGGGCTGACCCGCGGCCAGCTCGGTTTCCTGCGCCAGGCCGCGGCGGCCGGCGCCCGCCAGGTGATGCTGGCCAGCGGGCCGGGCCGGTGGGCCGACCCGGCGCGCACCGCGACCGACCTGGCCGCCGCGGTGCGGCTGGACGGCGGCCCGCCCGGGCCCGGCCCGACGCCGTGGCTGCGCGGCTGGCAGCGGGCGGACGCGGCCGCCCGCGGCGCGCTGGACCGGGTGCTGGACGGCGACGGCGGGCTGACCGAGCCGCGGCTGGCCCGGGACCTGGCCGCGGCGCTGCCGGACGGCGGGCTGCTGTGGGCCGCGTCCAGCCTGCCGATCCGGGACCTGGACCGGCACATGGCCCCGCGGGACGGGCTGCGGGTGCTGGCCAGCCGGGGGGCCAGCGGCATCGACGGGCTGGTCTCCTCCGCGGTGGGCGCGGCGCTGGCGCACCAGGCGGCGGGCGGCGGCCCGGCCGCCGCGCTGCTCGGCGACCTGGCCCTGCTGCACGACGCTCCCGGGCTGTTCCTCGGGCCCGCCGAAGCCCGCCCGGACCTGGCTATCGTGGTCGTCAACAACGACGGTGGCGGCATCTTCTCCACCCTGGAGCCGGCCGGCTTCCCGGCCAGCTTCGAGCGGCTGTTCGGGACTCCGCAGGGGGCCCGGATCGACGCGCTGGCCGCCGCGGCGGGCCTGGAGTTCCAGCGGCTGGACCGGGCCGCGGAGCTGCCGGGTGCGCTGAACGGGAAGGGCCTGCAGGTCATCGAGGTGCGCACCGACCGGGCGGCCGGGGCGCGGCTGCGCCGCCAGCTCGCGGCCGCATGCGCTCCCGCCGGGTAGGATCCCGCCGGTCGTAGCCCAAACGGGCAGTTTTGTCCTTTAAGCTGCGACTTCCCGTAACTTATCCGGGGAGGTGCCTGTGGAGGCGGAAGAGTGTGTGCCTGTTACGCTCAAGTCACGAAAGCGTCCCAAGCCTGGAAGCTCCCTGGACGGGGCCGCCGGTGGCGTGCTGATCTAGCCACTAGCCGGCTCGACCGGTTATACGTCTATGTCTGTTGGCCCGCTGGAGCGCACGACGTTACGGCGGTCCCTGTGCACGAAGGAGCCGTGGTAATGGGGCAAGCCCCTAAGCAGCACACACAACCAAGATCCAGGCTCCGCAGCAGGATGCTCACCGTGGTTGTCGGCGCTGCCGCGCTGGCACTCGTCGCGGCAGGCTGCGGGGGCAGCAGCGGGTCCTCCTCCTCGAATACGGGGGGAACCAAGGTGAAGGGCGGGACCGCGGTCTACGCGCTGCCGCCCGTCGACCACGCCGAACTACATCTTCCCGTACTCCAGCAGCGCTGACTTCAGCGTCTCAACATCGAGCTACCTGCAGAACCTGCTGTACCGGCCGCTGTACTGGTTCGGCCAGGGCGCGACCCCGGACGTCAACGCCTCGCTCAGCGTGGCCAACGCGCCGACCTTCAGCGGGAACAACGTCACCATCACGCTCAAGCCGTACAAGTGGTCCAACGGCCAGCCGGTGACGGCGTCCGAACGTGATGTTCTGGATCAACATGGAGACCGTCGGCAGCCGCCAACTACGGTGGCTACACCGGCTTCCCGGCCAGCATCGTGAAGAACGTCAAGGTGGTCAGCCCGACCCAGCTGACCATGACGATGGACAAGAGCTACTCGCACAGCTGGTTCCTGTACAACGAGCTGGCGCAGATCTACCCCATGCCGGAGGCGTGGGACAAGACCGCGTCCGGGCCGAGCCACTGCACCACGACGGTCAGTGACTGCAAGGCCGTGTACACCTACCTGGACGGCCAGTCCAAGTCGCTGAACAGCTACGCCTCCTCGCCGATCTGGTCATCGTGGACGGGCCGTGGAAGCTGAGCTCGTTCAACGCGGACGGGCACATCACGTTCGTGCCGAACCCGTCCTACGCGGGCCCGGTCAAGGCGACCCTGACCCAGTTCAAGGAAGTGCCGTTCACCACGGACTCGGCCGAGTACAGCGTGCTGCAGGCGCCGAACGCCAGCGTGGACGTGGGTTACCTGCCGGAGCAGGACGCGCCGGCCAAGCCGGCCAGCGCGACGGTCGGGACCAACCCGCTGCACGACTACACGCTGGCCCCGCTGTACTCCTGGGGCATCAACTACTACGTGACGAACTTCCAGAGCACGACCGGGAACGGCCCGGTCATCAAGCAGCTGTACTTCCGGCAGGCGCTCGCCTACCTGATGAACCAGAAGGCCGTGATCAGGGCCCGCTGCGCGGCTACGGCCTGCCCACCGTGGGGCCGGTCCCGAACACGCCGAAGACGCAGTTCCTGTCACCGAGCGCGCCGACGGGCGACCCGTTCCCGTTCAACGAGTCGAAGGCCAAGAGCCTGCTGTCCAGCCACGGCTGGAAGGTGACCCCGAACGGCGTGACCACCTGCACCGACCCGGCCAAGTGCGGCCCGGGCATCAAGCAGGGCCAGGGCCTGTCGTTCAACTTGCCGTTCGCGAACGGGGATGGCGTGGACGACGTCGGAGATGGACCAGCTGCAGTCCAACGCGGCCGCGGTGGGCATCAAGCTGAACCTGGAGCCGAAGCCGTTCAACCAGGTCATCGCCCTGGCCGGCGGCAACTGCGTGGTCACCAAGAGCTCCTGCAACTGGGACTTCGCCAACTGGGGCGGCGGCTGGAACTTCGCCCCGGACTACCAGCCCACTGGTGAGGAGCTGTTCATGTGCGGCGTGCCGGCCAACTCGGGCGGCTACTGCAGCAAGCAGAACGACTCACTGATCAACGACACGCTGACGACCACCAGCATGACGGCCATGTACAACTGGCAGAACTACCTGGGGCCGCAGCTGCCGATGGAGTGGCAGCCGAACGGGGTCTACGAGCTGACGGAGATCCGGAATACCCTGCGGGGCGTTACTCCGCAGCCGCCGACCCTAGCTATTAACCCGGAGAACTGGTATTTCGTGAAGTAGCAGGTAGCGGGTGACCCCAAGCGGGTCACCGTTACCCCGGACGCGGGGGTGCCGGGCACACCCGGCACCCCCGCGTCTTAACGCCCGCAAGGGGGAGTGTTGACTGTTTTCCTGCTCCGCAGGGTGCTCCAGTCGATCATCGTCATCCTGCTGGTCACGGTGATCACTTTCGCCCTGCTCCGCGCGATCCCGGGCAACCCGGCCATCGCCATCCTGGGGCCCAACTCGTTCCGCAACCCGGCCGCGGTCGCGCAGTTCGACCAGCAGTACGGCTTCAACCTGCCGTGGTACAGCCAGTACTTCCTGTGGCTGCGCCACCTGCTGGCCGGCAACCTCGGCTTCTCGTGGAAGCTCAACCAGAGCGTGGCGTCCCTGCTCGGGGGCCACCTGCCCAAGACGGTGTTCCTGGTCGGCATCTCCACCATCCTGGCCCTGCTCCTGGCCGTGCCGATCGGGCTGCTGCAGGCGGTCCGCCGGAACAAGTTCGCGGACCACTTCTTCAACGGGTTCTCGACCGTGTTCTACGCGATGCCCGCCTTCCTGCTGGGCATCCTGCTGATCATGTTCTTCGCGATCAAGATCCCGCTCTTCCCGCCCGAGGGACCGCAGGGCGAGGGACTGGGCGTGCTGTTCACCAACTTCAACGCCCTGGTCCTGCCGATCATCTCGCTGACCCTGATCACGATCGCGCTGTTCAGCCGGTACATGCGCTCGTCCGTGCTGGACAACCTCACCGAGGACTATGTGCGGACGGCCAAGGCCAAGGGCGCCAGCGAGCGGCGCGTCCTGCTCCGGCACGTGCTGCGCAACTCGCTGATCCCCATCGCCACGCTGCTCGGGCTGAGCCTGCCCGGGATCATCGCCGGGGCCCTGATCACCGAGTCGGTCTTCAATTACCCGGGCATGGGGTACCTGTTCTACCAGTCGGCCCTCAACCAGGACTATCCGATTCTGCTCGGAATTACAGTGGTGGTAGCCGTCGCGACCGTCGTGGGCTCGCTGCTCGCTGACGTCGCCTATGCGGTGCTCGACCCGCGCGTGAGGTATGTGAGCCAATGAGCCTAGCCAGTGTCCCGCCGGAACTGCCCGACCCGGGCAACCCATCCGCGACGACCGGGCTGGTAACGACCTACCAGCCCGAGGAGGTCCCACCGTCGGCCATCCCCGCCGGCGGCGCCCTCCCGGCCGGCAAGCCGCGCAGCTCCTTCCGGCGCGGCCTCGAGGTGTTCCTGGAGAACAAGCTCGCGGTCACCGGAGTGGGCATCTTCGTCTTCATGCTGCTGTTCTGCTTCGTCGGCCCGCTCGTGTACCACACTAACCAGCTCCAGGTGGATTTCGCGAACGAATTTATCCCGCCGGGCAGTGCCCACCCGCTGGGCACCGACGCGAACGGTTTCGACGTGCTCGGGCGGCTCATGCAGGCCGGGCAGATCTCGCTGGAGGTCGGCCTCGCCGCCGCCGCGCTGGCCACTGTGGTGGGCGTGCTGTGGGGCGCGATCGCCGGCTACTTCGGCGGCGTGGTGGACGCGTCGCTGATGCGGCTGGTGGACGCCATGCTGTCCATCCCGACCCTGTTCCTGGCCATCGTGGTGGTGTCCCTGGTCACGCCGAGCAAGACGGTGCTCATCCTGGTCATCGCGCTGACCTCGTGGCTGACCACCTCCCGGCTGGTCCGCGGGGAAGCGCTGTCGCTGCGCACCCGGGACTACGTGCAGGCGATGAAGGTGATGGGCGGCGGCAGCCGGCGCGCCGTGCTGCGGCACATCGCGCCGAACGCGGTCGGCACGATCATGGTGAACGCCACCTTCCAGGTAGCCGACGCCATCGCGCTCATCGTCGCGCTCAGCTACCTCGGCCTGGGCATCCGGCCCCCGGCCCAGGACTGGGGCGGCATGCTCAGCGACGGCATCCAGTACGTCAACGACGGCTACTGGTGGCTCATCTTCCCGGCCGGCGTCTGCATCGTGGCGGTCATCGCGGCGGCCATCTTCATCGGCGAGGGCATGCGCGACGCCGTCGAGGTGCGCCTGCAGCGCCGTTAACATGGTTCACGCATTTGCGATCCGGCTGGGTACACCCACCCACGTTCCAATGAGGATGAATGGCACCACTGCTTGAGCTCGAGGACCTGCACACCGAGATCCGGATGCGCAGCGCCACGGTGCACGCGCTGGAGGGCGTCAGCCTGAGCCTGGAGGCCGGGGAGTGCCTCGGCATCGTCGGCGAGTCCGGCTGCGGCAAGACCATGACCGCGCTGTCCATCATGCAACTGCTCCCGCCGGGCGGGCACATCACCGGCGGCAAGATCGTCCTGAACGGGCAGGAGATCTCCAGCCTCAGCGACGACCAGATGCGGCATGTCCGGGGCAACGAGATCGGCATGATCTTCCAGGACCCGATGACGTCGCTGAACCCGACGATGACCATCGGCGACCAGATCTCCGAGACCGTGAAGCTGCACCGCGGCGCGGACGCCAAGACCGCCCGGGAGCGGGCGATCGAGGTGCTCCGGCTGGTGGGAATGCCCCGCCCGGCCGAGCGGGTGGGCAACTACCCGCACCAGCTGTCCGGCGGGATGCGGCAGCGGGTGATGATCGCCATGGCGCTGGCCTGCGAGCCCAAGCTGCTCATCGCGGACGAGCCGACCACCGCCCTGGACGTCACCATCCAGAAGCAGATCCTGGAGCTCATCGACGACCTGCGCAAGCGGCTCGGGATGGCGGTCATCCTGGTCACCCACGACCTCGGGGTCATCGCCGGCCGGGCCGACCGGGCGGCGGTCATGTACGCGGGCCGGGTCGTGGAGACGACGAGCACGCTCCGGCTGTTCGGGAACCCGCGGCACCCCTACACCGAGGCCCTGTTCGGCGCCCTCCCGGAGAAGGCGGTGGAGGGCGCGACCCGGCTGTACAACATCCCGGGCATGCCGCCGGACCTGACCCGGCTGCCGCAGGGCTGCAAGTTCGCCGCCCGCTGCCGGTACGCCCAGGACAGCTGCCGGCAGGATGAGCCCCCGCTGCGCGGGGACGGCCACGACTACCGCTGCTTCTTCCCGGTCGGCTCGGTGTCCGACGAGGCCGGGGTGGCCGGCCTCGAGGTGACCGGGCCGGTCTCCCTGGAGGATGTGGCGGGCGCCGCGGTGAACGGCGGCGGCTTCCTGCTGACGGCGGACCACCTGGTGAAGAGCTTCGCGGTCACGTCCGGTGCGGTGCTGCAGCGCAAGGTCGGCGAGGTGAGCGCGGTCGCCGACGTCAGTTTCGGGATCCGCCCCGGGAAGACATTCGGGATGGTCGGCGAGTCCGGCTGCGGCAAGACCACCATCGGCCGCCTGATCGTCGGCCTGGAGACGGCGACCAGCGGGTCGATCGTGCTGGACGGGGAGGACCTGGCCCGGCTGAACAACCGGGAGCGGCGCCGCCGGGCGACCAAGGTCCAGCTCATGTTCCAGGACTCCTACGCCTCGATGGACCCGCGGATGCGGGTCGGCCCGATCCTGCGCGAGCCGCTGGCCATCCAGGGCGTCGGCAGCCGGCGGGACCAGCAGCAGAAGGTCGCGGCCATCCTGGACCAGGTGGGCCTGCCCGCCAGCGCGGTGGAACGGTACCCGCACGAGTTCTCCGGCGGCCAGCGGCAGCGCCTCGGCCTGGCCCGGGCGCTCATCCTGAACCCGAAGCTGCTGGTCGCCGACGAGCCGGTGTCCGCGCTGGACGTATCGATCCAGGCCCAGATCCTGAACCTGATGGCGGACCTGCAGCGGGACCTGGGACTGACCTACCTGTTCATCTCGCACGACCTGTCGGTGGTGCGGTACCTGGCCGAGGCCATCGGCGTCATGTACCTGGGCAAGATGGTCGAGGTCGGCCCGTCCGAGGAGGTGTACCACTTCCCGGTGCACCCCTACACCCGGGGCCTCATCGACACGGTGCCCGTCGCCAACCCGGTCAAGGCGCGGGACCGGGAGGAGCAGGGCGTCGCCGGGGAACTGCCGTCGGCCATCGACCCGCCGTCCGGCTGCCGGTTCCGCACCCGCTGCCCGCGGGCCCAGGACATCTGCGCCGAGCAGGAGCCCCCGCTCCGGCCGTTCACCGCGGCCGGGCACCTCGCGGCCTGCCACTTCCCGCTGCGCGAGCCGGACGGCATGCTGCCCGTCACGCCGGCCGAGGCCCCGGTCAGCTAGGGCGGGCCAGCCGGGGCCGGGTCAGCCGGGACCGGGGCCCCGGCCCGGGCACAGCCCCAGCGGGCCAGGGCACGGCCCGCTGGCTCACGGCTCCAGGGCGAACTGCATGGGGCGGAACTTGCTCTGGGTCTCGGCGAGCTCGGCTTCCGGGTCGGAGTCGGCCACGATCCCGCAGCCGGCGAACAGCCGGGCCCGGGCCCCGTCCAGCTCGGCGCAGCGCAGCGCGATGCCCCACTCGCCGTTGCCCGCGCTGTCCACCCAGCCGACCGGGCCCCCGTAGCGGCCCCGGTCCATCCCCTCCAGTTCCCGGATCAGTTCCAGGGCCGCCTCGGTAGGGGTGCCGCCGACCGCGGGGGTGGGGTGCAGGGCGGCGGCCAGCGCCAGGGCCGACGGGACGCTGCCGTCCGCGGCCTGCACCGCCAGGGTGCCACGGACCGCCGTGGCCAGGTGGTGCACGTTGGCCAGCCGGAGCAGGGCCGGGCGGGGCGCGGCATACAATTCCGTGCACAGCGGCGCGAGCGACGCGCGGACGTCGGCCGCGGCGTAGCCGTGCTCCTCGGTGTCCTTGGCCGAGGCGAGCAGGGCCGTGCCGAGCGCGGCATCCTCCCGGGGGTCGGCGCTGCGCGGCGCCGTGCCCGCCAGCACGAGCGAGCTGACCTCGCGGCCTTCCCGCTTGATGAGCAGCTCAGGGGTGGCGCCGGCCAGCCCGCCGCAGGCGAATGTGTAGCAGTCCGGGTAGCGCGCGGCCAGCCGGCGCAGCAGCAGGGTCACGTCGATGGGGGCCGGGGCGGACGCATGAAGGTCGCGGGCCAGCACGACCTTGCGCAGCCCGCCCGCCCGGATCCGGGCCACGGCGGTGGCGACCGCCCGTTCCCACTGCGGTGCGGTCAGGCTGCCATCGTGCCAGCGGACCTCGCCGGGGGTGGCGTGCGCCGGCCCGGCCTGGGCCGCCCGGGCCGGGCCGGCGGCCGCCGGCCAGCCGTCCGGGGCCGGCGACCCGGGACGGGCGGAGATCGTGGTGAGCCAGGCCTGGCCGTCCCGGCGGCCGAGCACTACCTGCGGCACGATGAGGACGGACCCGTCCGAGGCCGGGTCGAAGGTGAAGCTGCCGAACGCCACCGGCCCGCAGCCCGGGGCGCCGACCTGGTCCTCGACGCTGGCGCTGTCGAGCAGGGCACGCAGCCACTTCTCGGCCGCGGTGAACCGGTCCGGCCCGGCGGGCAGGGTCACCCGGGCCACCTCGCCCCACCCGGCCAGCCCCTCGCCCTGGTGGATCCAGGCCAGCGGGGCGGAGCCGGGCAGCCGCCCGGCGAGATCCCCCGGATCCGCGACGGGAACGGTGCGGACCACGAGCCGGTCCGGCTCCGGGTAGCCTGCGCTGCCTGAACCTGAGCCCACGGGGATCAACTGTACGGGCCGGTAAGAACCGGTCTGGCCGCGGGGAGCCGCGCAGCCGTCCTGGGCGGCGGCTCGGTCACCTGCGCGACAGCTCACCGGGCGGGCTCGGCGCGGGCGCGCCGCTGGCCCGGGCCGCGAGGCTGCTCGGCCACCACATGAACCGCCCGACGTCCAGGGTCAGCGCCGTGACCAGCACGGAGCGGACCACCAGGGTGTCCAGCAGCACCCCGAGCGCCACCGTGAAGCCAATCTCGGTGAGGATGACCAGGGGCAGCGTGCCGAGCGTGGCGAACGTGCCGGCCAGCACCAGGCCCGCCGAGGTGATCACGCCGCCGGTGGCGGCCAGGCCGGCCAGCATCCCGCGGTGCGTCCCGGCCCTGATGCTTTCCTCGCGCACCCGGGTCATCAGGAAGATGTTGTAGTCGATGCCGAGGGCCACCAGGAACACGAACGCGAACAGCGGCATGGCGTTGTCCGCGCCGGCGAACCCGAAAGCGTGCCGGAAGGCGAGCGCGGACAGGCCGAGCGCGGCCCCGAAGGACAGGATCACCGTGCCTATCAGGATCAGCGGCGCGATCACCGCGCGCAGCAGCAGGGCCAGGATGACCAGCACGACGACAAGCACGAGCGGGATGATGACGTTGCGGTCCCGGATCGCGTAGTGCTGCACGTCGGCGTTGATCGCGGTGGACCCGCCGACCTTGGCGTCCGCACCGGGAACCGCGTGCACGGCCGCCCGCACCCGGCTGACGACGGTGTACGCCGCCTGGCTGTCCGGCGGCACGGCCGGCGTGCCCTGCAGCAGCACCAGCCCGTCCCGCGCCTGCGGCGGGCTGACCGCGGCGATGCCCCCGGTGCGGGCCAGCGCCGCGCGCAGCGGCGCGGCGTCCCGGGCCTGGCCGATCACGTAGATAGGCTCCCCGGCGCCCGCCGGGAAGTGCTGGGCCAGGACCTTCTCGCCCGCGACCGCGCTGGGCGTGCCCCGGTAGGACTGCGCCTGGGTGAGCGCGCCGAACCGGAAGCCGATCAGGCCCAGCGAGGCCACGGCGAGCAGCACGGCCGTGACGGCCCAGACCCGCCGCGGATGGCGGGCGATCCGGCTGCCGATCCGGGCCCATGGCCCGCGGGCCGTGGGGTCCTCCGACCCGTACCGTGGCTTCAGCGGCCAGAACACCCAGCGGCCCGTGCTAACCAGCAGCGCGGGCAGCAGCGTGATCATGGACAGCAGTCCCACCGCGATGCCGATCGCGGCGACCGGGCCCAGCCCGGAGATGTCCGCCGAGTCCGCCACCAGCAGGCAGAGCATCCCCGCGATCACGGTCAGCCCGCTGGCGAAGATGGCGGGGCCGGCCCGCCGCAACGCCACGGCCATGGCCTCGTGCCGGTCGGAATGCCGGCGCAGCTCCTCGCGGTACCGGGCGATCAGCAGCAGCGCGTAGTCGGTCGACGCGCCGAGCACCAGCACCACGAGAATGCCTGCCGTCTGCCCGTTGACGACGAGTCCCTCGTGCACGACGAGCAGGTAGATCACCGCCTCGGCGGCGATCAGCGAGACGGCCGCCGAAATGATCGGCAGCAGCCAGAGGATCGGGCTGCGGTACGTGAGCAGCAGCAGGACGATAACCACGCCCAGGGTGGCGTACAGCAGCGTCGAGTCGATGCCCTTGAAGATCTTCACCGAGTCGGCCGCGCTGGCCGCCGGGCCGGTGACGTAGGCGTCCAGCCCGGGGGAGCCGGACGAGGCGATGGCGTGCACCCGGGACACGAAGCTGGTGATCGCGTTGCTGAACCCGAGGTGCGCCTCGATCAGGACCTCGGCGGCCGTGTGATCCCGGGACGGCACCGGCCCGATCACCTGGCCCGCGCCGGGCAGCTGAGCGAACGACCGGGCGTCGGCCGCGATCTTCGCCAGGTCGGCCGGGGTCAGCCCGGACCGCCGGACGTACACCACGACCGCGGGATTCAGGTTCGGCGCGGTGAAGTGCCGCTGCAGCGCGAGCGCCTGGGTCGACTCGGCGGAGGCCGGCAGGTAGGCGGACGCGTCGTTCTTCTCCGCGCCCATCAGCTTGCCGGCCAGCGACCCGGTCAGCGCGATCACGATCACCCAGAACACCAGCACGCCGTATTTCGCCCGGCGGCCTGCTGGCAGCATCGCCAGGCGGCGCGCCCACCCGGCCCGGGTGTGTGCTGTCCTGGTCGGCTCGGTGGCCACGGATCCTCCCCCGGATGAGCCGCCGGCCGGCCCGGCAGTGCCGGCACACACGATGTATCGTGTTGCGTCGGCTTGTCAAGTCATATCTCGAAATGTGGCGCGCCCGCGCGCACTGGCCCCGTCCGGCGAGTCTCTCAGCCCCGTCCGGGCCGCGGCAACGCACGGCACGCCACGGTCACCGGGAGGGCGGCTTACCCGCGCCGCGGGGACAGGGCGTGCTAGCCTGTACGCCAGATCTCCATTAAAACGATAGGATATATAGGATGACGATGAGCATGCCGGTCACCATGAGTGACCGCCGCGGGCTGAGCGGCGCCCAGCTAGCCGGGCTGCTCCGCGAGGCCGCCGCGGGAGACTGGCCCGGGCTGGTCCGCTACGAGTCAGCCACCCGCTGGTACCGGCGCCTGGTCAGCGGCCGCGATTACGAGATCTGGCTGCTGAGCTGGCTGCCCGGGCAGCGCACCGGTTTCCATGATCACGGCGGCTCGGCCCGCGCGTTCACCGTCGTCCGCGGTGAGCTGCGCGAGCGCACCGTCTCCGGGACCGGGCGGGCGGCCGGCGCCGTGCGGGCCGCCGGGGGAGTGCGGACGTTCGGGCCCCGGCACGTGCACGACGTGGTGAACGCCGCCAGCGTCGCGGCCGTGAGCATTCATGCCTACTCACCGCCGCTGGCGGAGATGCGCCGCTACCAGCTCGGCCCGGCCGGGCTGGTGCTGACCGCCGTCGAGGCCGCCGGGGCGAACTGGTGAGCGCGGCCCCGGCAGCGGCCGCCCGCTCCATCAGTGACCTGCTGGCCCAGGCCCGGAGCCGGCTCACCCGGCCCACCCCGCACCAGGCCTGGGCGGCGGTGCGCGACGGCGCGCTGCTGGTGGACATCCGCCCGGCGGCGCAGCGGGCGGCCGAGGGGGAGGTGCCCGGCGCCCTGGTGATCGAGCGCAACGTCCTGGAATGGCGCCTCGACCCGGCGTCGGACGCCCGCCTGCCGCAAGCCGGCTCCTACGACCTCCAGGTCATCCTCATGTGCTCGGAGGGGTATGCGTCGAGCCTGGCCGCCGCCTCCCTGCAGGACCTGGGGCTGTCGGCGGCCACCGACCTGGACGGCGGGTTCCGCGCCTGGGCCGCGGCCGGCCTGCCGGCCACCAGTCCCGGGCAGTAACCAGCTGGCCTGCGCGCGTCCCGGCACGAACCGCGGTGACGCCCCGGGCGGCCATGACAAATGTCATGCGCCGCGGGTGACGCACGGCAGCCGCGGGCCCGGGCGGCCGCGTGGCACCCTGGGGCCATGGCGGACGCGCTGCTCAGTGAGGTCCCCGCGGGCCCGGCCGGGGAACCGCGCCCGGCTGGCCAGGCACCCGCGGATCTAGCAGACTCGGGGCATGCCCCCTCGCTCGCTCCCGCGGACCCGGGCCGGGATCAGCCCGGCCGCCGGCTGGCTGGCCGGCCAGGATGGCTCCGGGTCACCATGACGCAGGCGCCCCCCCGGCCGGCCGCTGGCCGCGCCCCGGACGCCGCCGCGGCCTGCCCCGAGTCCCCCGTGGCCGAGGGCCTGCCGGGCGGCCCGATGCACCGCGTCGGCTGGCTGTTCGCCGCCATCTGGCTGGTCTACCTGGCGCAGCCGGTCAGCGAGCTGTGGGACAGCCACGATCCGGTCCGCCGCTACGTCGGCCTGGCCGGCCTGGCCGCGTTCGCGGCCGTGTTCATTGCCGCCTTCGCCGTCGCGCGGTCACTGCGGCACCGCCAGCAGCCCATCCCGGACCGCTGGGCCACGGCCTCGGTGGCGGCCGAGGCGGCCCTGGTCGCGGTGGGTTACCTGACCATCGGCCTGGCACGCCGCCGGCCTGCTGATCTACGTCGGGGTGATGGCCGTCTTCCTGCTGCCCAGCCGGGTGGGCTGGTCGGTGGTGGCCGCGGCTATCGTGGTGTCGCTGGCCGTGCCGGCCCTGGTGCCCGGCTGGCCGGTGGACGCCTCCTTCGCCTTCCAGATCTTCGTCTCGGCGCTGGCCTGCTGGGGCGTATCGGTGGTGATCAGGCGCAACGCCCAGCTCGCGGTGGCCCGCCACGAGATCACCCGGCTCGCGCTGGCCGACGAGCGGAACCGCTTCGCCCGCGACCTGCACGACATCCTGGGCCACTCGCTGACCGTGGTGGCGGTCAAGGCGGAGCTGGCCGGGCGGCTGGCCAGCCTGGACCCGCAGCGGGCCGAGGCGGAGATCGCCGACGTGGAGCGGATCGCCCGGCAGGCGCTGGCGGACGTGCGCGCCGCCGCGGCCGGGTACCACGAGGTGACCCTGGCCGGGGAGCTGGCCAGCGCCCACACTGCGCTGTCCGCGGCCGGCATCACCGCGGACCTGCCCGCCGCGCCGCTGCCGGAACTGCCCCGGGAGCGCCAGGAACTGTTCGGCTGGGCGGTCCGCGAGGGAGTGACCAACGTGGTCCGGCACAGCGGGGCGGGCCGCTGCCGGATCCGGCTGACCGCCAGCGAGTTCGAGATGGCCGACGACGGCTGCGGGCCCGGCGAGCCGGCCGCGGGGCCGGGCCCGGCTGGGGCGGGGCCGGCCCCGGAGGCCAGCGCGGCCGCCCCGGGGGAGCCTGCCGGCGGCACGGGCGGGCACGGGCTGACCGGGCTGCGCGAGCGGGCCGCCGCGGCGGGCACGGTCGTGTGCACCGGGCGGTCTGACTGGGGTGGCTTCAGCCTGCGGGTGCGGGCGCCATGAACCCATGGTGAGCACGCCCATCCGCCTGCTCCTCGCGGACGACCAGGCCCTGGTCCGTGGCGCGCTGGCCGCCCTGCTCGCGCTGGAACCCGACCTGGACGTGGTCGCGGAGGTCGGCCGGGGGGACGAGGTGCTGCCCGAGGCGCGGCGGACCCGGCCGGACGTGGCCCTGCTGGATGTGGAGATGCCCGGGCTGGACGGCATCAGCGCCACCCGTGACCTGCGGGCCGCGCTGCCGTCCTGCCGGGTGCTGGTGGTGACCACCTTCGGCCGGCCCGGCTACCTGCGGCGCGCGATGGCCGCCGGGGCCAGCGGGTTCGTGGTCAAGGACACCCCGGCCCGGCAGCTTGCCGACGCCGTCCGGCGGGTCGCGTCCGGGCTGCGGGTCGTCGATCCCAGCCTGGCCGCGGAGACCCTCGCCGCCGGGGACAGCCCGCTCACCCCGCGGGAGACGGACGTGCTGCGGGCGGCCCGGGACGGTGGCACCGTGGCCGACATCGCCGCCGCCCTGCACCTGTCGGAGGGGACGGTGCGCAATCACCTGTCCGCGGCGATCGGCAAGACCGGCGCCCGCACCCGCGCCGAGGCGGTCCGCCTGGCCAGTACGAACGGCTGGCTCCTCGGCAGCTGACCAGGCCGGTCAGCCGGGCGGGGCCCACACGTAGGGGGTCGTGGTGGTGACGGCCCGGAAGCCGAGGCGGAGCAGGATGGGAGCGCTGTCGTCGGAGGCGTCGACCTGCAGGTACCTGACCCCGCGGGCGGCGGCGCGCCGGGCCCGCTCGGCGACCAGGGCGCGGTAGATCCCGCGCCCGCGCCAGGCGGGCAGCGTGGAGCCGCCCCACAGGCTGGCGAACTCCGTGCCGGGCCGGAACACCAGCCACGCCGCCGAGACGACCTCGCCGCCGGCCTCGGCGGCCAGGACGGCGATGTCCCCGGGGGCGGTGGCGATCCGCCCGATCAGGTCGTCGCCGAGCCAGCCCCAGTCCTGGCCCCAGACCTCGGACTCCATGGCCGCGATCCGGTGCATGTCGGCGTCCGCGGTGACGGGCCGCAGCCGCACCCCGGCGGGCAGCACCGGGGTGGCCGCCAGCTCCGCGGTCAGGCCGATGAGCACCGTCTCCTGCTCCTCGGGGACGAACCCGGCGGCCCGCAGCCGGGCGGACAGCTCGGCCGGCCTGTCGTGCCCGCGGGTCTTCCACTCGACCGCCTCGCCGCGCCGGGCGAAGTAATCCCGCTGCCGGGCGATCAGCTGATCCAGCTCCTCGCCCTGCACGCCCAGGTCACGGGGCGCGGAGATGAATCCCCGGTACTGGCCGGTGATCCGCAGCAGCGGCCCGTCCCGCTCATACCGGACCCCGGCGGGCGGGCTGGCGGGCGCGCCCCGCATCTGCTCGTCATAGGCACTGAGCCAGGCATCAAGGACCGCCACAGTCCTGACCCTACGGACCCGCGCAACTGATTTGCCGCCCTAGCGCCGCCTGGCCACCCAGACGGTCCTCGTGGTGCGGACGGTGAGGTCGTCACGCCGCAGCAGGCTGCCGGGCCCGCCGCCGTCGAGCAGCATGCCGAGCGTGGCCAGGTCGCCGGCGCTGATCCTGCCCTCCAGGCTGGACCGGAGGCGGCCCAGGGACAGCTGGGCGTAGCGGCCGGCCGCGGCGGGCAGCGGGGCTCCCAGGTCGATGGCGAAGGTCCGCTCGGCCTGGATGGCGAAGCCGGCTGTGCGCAGCCGCGGGCCCCAGTCAGAGCCGAGAAGCGGCACGTCGCGGGCCCGGTCTTCGGCCAGCAGAGCGTGGCAGCGCGCTTCGAGTCCCGGGCCGAGGCCGGCGGGCAGGAAGCACGGGAAGGAGTCCATCTCGGCCACGGCCAGCAGCCCGCCGGCCGGGAGCGCGGCGAAGGCCCCGGCCAGGACGCGATCGGGATCGGCCAGGTGATGCAGGGAGCTGGACGCCCACACCAGGTCCACGGGGCCGGTGGCGGGCCATCCCGCGTCCAGGTCGGCCTGGAGGGTGCGGATCCGGCCGTCCAGGCCCATCTCGCGGGCCCTGGCCCGGAGCCGGCCCAGCATCGGCGCGGATACGTCCACGGCGGTGACCTCCGCCCCCTCGAAGCGCCGGGCCAGGGCGACGGCGCCGGTGCCGGTTCCGCTGCCCAGGTCGAGGATCCGGCGGCGCGGCAGGTCAGCCGCCAGCTCATGGACCCAGGCGATCACCCCGGACAGGTAGGAGTGCAGTACCTCGGCGTCGAGGTCCAGGAGCTCGGCCAGGGCCGCCTCGCCGCCCTCGTCGGGCGGGCGGTGATGGTCATGATGGTGCTGCTGACTGTGCATGCGACCAGGCTACGTAGCTCTTGCGCTGCTGGCATAGGATCTTGCGTATGACGCAAGATGGCGAGCTCGACGCCCTGGTCCGCCAGCGGATCAGGGGCCTGCGTGCCGCACGCGGCTGGTCACTGGATGACCTGGCGGCCCGCTGCTACCTGAGCCCGTCCACCCTGAGCCGGATCGAGACCGGCCACCGGCGGATCGCCCTCGACCAGCTGGCCCCGATCGCCCGCGCCCTGGGGACCACCCTCGACCAGCTGGTGGAGTCCGCCGGAGACGACGATGTGGTGATCAGGCCGCAGCGCGACGAGGTGCGGGGGGTGACCGCGTGGGTGCTGACCCGCGAACCCGGGCCGCACGGCGTCACCGTGGCCAAGATGCGCATCACCAGGGCGCCTCCCCGCGAGGGCACCGGCGAGCTGCGGGTCCATCCCGGCAAGGACTGGTTCACGGTCTTGTCCGGGACCATCGTGCTGCGGCTGGGGGAGCGGGCCATCCTGGTCGAGGCCGGCCAGGCGGCCGAGTTCTCCACCATGATCCCGCACGCCGTCGGGGCCCACGGCGGGCCAGCGGAGATCCTGTGCGTCTTCGACCACGACGGGCAGCGCACGCATCTCCGCCCGTCCCCGTGATCGTTCAGCTGGCCGCGCCCGTGCCTGGCCGGCCGGCTTCCGGTCCCGGCTGGCTGGCCAGCAGGTCGCGGCACTTCTGGATGCGGGCATCCAGGTCGGCCAGGAACCCCTGCAGCGCGGCCCGCTTGGCCTCGACGGTGTCCCGCAGGCTTTCCTGCAGGCTCAGGCACTCACGGGTCAGCCTGCGGCGCTCGTCGTCGCTGGTGCGCTCGTCGTGATAGCTGAGCCGGATCTCCGCCAGCCGGTCCTCGTTGCGCAGGACCACCGCGATCTCGTCCAGGTTGAGGCCGAGCAGGGTCTGCAGCTCGCGGATGCGGGCCACCCGGGCCAGGTCGCCCTCGGAGTACCGGCGCAGCCCGCCCGGCGTGGTGCAGGCCGGGACGAGCAGGCCCAGCTGCTGGTAATAGCGGAGCGCCCGCTCGGAGACACCCGCCCGGACCGCGGCGGCGCCGATGCCGAGGAGGGGCTCACCCGCCGCCGGGTCCGGCCCGGCGGCGGGTACGGTGCCTGCGGCGCCACGCTGCGCCGTCGCGCCCATCAGGTCAGCTGCTTCCTGGCGGCGAGCCGGGTCCCCGGTCGCGGCCGGCGGCCCCGGACTGCTCGGCCGCGGCCAGCCGGCCGTTGCCGTTGCCGTTGCCGTTGACCGGGATGTCGGCGTCCGAGGACGCGACCGGCTCGACGAAGCCCGTGATCCCGCCGATCTCCGCGGCGCCGTCGGCCAGCTCGGCCGCGGCGGCTCGGTCGCGTGCAGGTACCGCCGGCCGCGGAAGGCCGACGCGATGATGGCCACGGCCGTCGCGATGGCCGCGAAGGTGAAGGCCAGGTGCAGGCCGCTGGCGAAGGGCTGCTCGATCAGCTTGGGGAAGAACGAGCGGCCGGTCACGTAGGCGAGCTGGCTGGGACTCAGGTGCCGCAGGGCCCCGGTCGGGCCGAGCAGCTCCTTGATCGGGTTGTAGCCGAGGAACGCGGAGAACAGGCTCCCGATCGGCGGCTCGTTCGCGACCACGTGCGCGGCCGCCGGGGAGACCCCGGCGTTGACCAGCCCCTTGTACAGGTGCGAGGGCAGGTTGTCGGCCAGCCCGATCGTCACGATGGTGAAGAACAGGCCCATGGACAGCACGGTGGCCGAGTTCTGGAACGTGTTCATCATGCCGGCGCCGGCGCCGCGCTGGTCCGGCGGCAGGCTGTTCATGACCGCGGCCTGGTTGGGCGAGAAGAACAGGCCCATGCCCACCGCGAACAGGAAGATCAGCGCCGCGAACCAGACGTAGCTGAAGTTGATCGGCAGCAGTTCCAGGAGCAGGAACGCGGCGCCGGAGACGATCAGCCCGGCCGTGGCGAACAGCCGGGCCCCGTAGCGGTCGGACAGGATGCCGGCCAGCGGCCCGACGATGAGGAAGCCGAGGGTCAGCGGGACCATGGCGATGCCCGCCCACAGCGGCGTCTGGCTGAAGCTGTAGCCGTGCTGCGGCAGCCAGATGCCCTGCAGCCAGATGATCAGCATGAACTGGATGCCGCCCCGGCCGAGCGCGCCGAGCAGGCCGGCGATGTTGCCCGCCGTGAACGCCCTGATCCGGAACAGGTTGAGCCGGAACATCGGCTGCTGCACCTTGGTCTCCACCCAGCCGAACAGGATCAGCACCGCGATCCCGCCGAAGATGGCGGTCAGCACCCAGGGGTTGCTCCAGCCGGTCGGGTGACCGCCGTAGGGGAGCAGTGAGTACACGATGCCGGTGAGCAGCGAGATGAGGCCGATCGCGAACAGCGCGTTGCCCAGCCAGTCGATCTTGGCCGGGATGCGGACCCCGTTGTCCTGGAGCTTGAGGTAGGCCCACACCGTGCCGAACAGTCCGAACGGAACCGAGACCAGGAAGACCAGGTGCCACTCGATCGGCGCCAGCACGCCGCCCAGCAGCAGGCCGATGAACGAGCCGCTGACCGCGGCGATGCCGTTGATCCCCATCGCCTTGCCGCGCTCGTTCTGCGGGAACGCGTCGGTCAGGATCGCGCTGGAGTTCGCGAACAGGAACGCGCCGCCGATGCCCTGGAAGACCCGCATGATGATGATCCACAGCGCACCCGGCACCCCGGTGAGCCAGGTCACCGACAGCAGGATCGAGAAGATCGTGAAGATGGCGAAGCCGAGGTTGTACATCTTGACCCGGCCGTAGATATCACCGACCCGGCCCAGGCTGACCACCAGCACCGCGGTGACCAGCATGAAGCCCATGAACACCCAGAGGAAGTAGGAGGTGTTCGAGGGGACCAGCGGGTTGAGGTTGATGCCCCGGAACAGTGCCGGGAGCGAGATCAGCAGGATCGACTGGTTGATGGTGACCATCAGGATGCCGAGCGTGGTGTTCGACAGGGCAATCCACTTGTAGTGCACGCCCCGGCCGTCCGCACCCGGGGGCGCCGCCTGTGCCTGTCCCGCCGCCGACATTCACATCTCCTTCTGAGGCTGCCGCACCCACGCTGAGGCTCTGGGTCCTGGCTGACAGCATACCGATCCTTAACGTCAACGTCAGGGTCGGGGCCGCCGGCAAGCCCGCGGCCGTGGCCGGCCCGGATGCGCTACAGCAGGGCGAGCTGGACCTGCTCCGGCGGCGGGGGCGCGGCCGCCGCCTGGCCCGCCGCCCCGCGCCAGGTGCGCCGGCCGGGGGCCGGGCTGTGCCGGCCCACCTGGTAACGCTCAGCCAGCTCACGGACCTGGGCGGAAATCCGCTCCTGGTAGTCCCGGGGCGCGTAGGCCCCCCGGCCGTAGAGCCCGCGGTAGCGGGGGACCAGCGCGGGATGGTGCTCGCCCAGCCAGGCCAGGAACCACTCCCGGGCTCCCGGCCGCAGGTGCAGCACGATCGGGCTGACGTGGGTGGCGCCCGCCTCGGCGGCCTGGCGCACGGTCGCCTCCAGCTGGGCGGGGGAGTCGGACAGGAACGGCACCACCGGGCCCATCAGCACCCCGCAGCGCAGCCCGTGCCCGCTGAGCGTGGCGCACACCCCCAGCCGCCGCCGCGGGCTGGGCGTGCCCGGCTCCAGCGCCCGCCACAGGTCCTCGTCGGCGCAGCCGACCGAGACGCTCAGCCCCACGTCGGTGACCTCGGCGGACGCGGTGAGCAGGTCGAGGTCGCGCAGGATGAGCGTGCCCTTGGTCAGGATCGAGTACGGGTTGCGCGCCTCCAGCAGTGCCTGCAGGATGCCCGGCATCAGCCGGTACCTGCCCTCGGCGCGCTGGTAGACATCCACGTTCGTGCCCATCGCGATGGGCTCGCCGCGCCACTTCTTCGCCGCGAGTTCCCGGCGCACCAGCTGGGGCGCGTTGACCTTCACCACGATCTTCGAGTCGAAGTCGTGCCCCGCGTCCAGGTCGAGGTAGGTGTGCGAGTTCCGGGCGAAGCAGTTGTGGCTGACGACGCCGTTGGCGATGAAGTCGCCGGTGCCGGTGGTGATGTCGTACATCGGCAGGTCCAGCCCGAGCGGCTCGACCGACTCGACCCGCAGCCGGGCGGTGCTCGTGACCGCGGCACCCTCGATGGACCGCCGGCCGGTGACCGCCGGGTCGGTGGCCAGGAAGAACCGGAGCTGCTCCGGCAGCCCCCCGGCCAGCCGGTAGCAGGTCAGTGGCGTGGCATGGTTCCCGGGACGCGGCCCGGCCCCGAACGCGAAGCCCAGCTCCCGCAGGCAGCTGCCGAGCCAGGCCAGCATGCGGGGGTCAGCATGCGATATCAGCAGGCGGCCCTGGCGGTAGCTGCCCCGGGCATCGAAGGCCCCGGCCAGGAAGCCCTTCCGCCACGCCAGGCCCGGTGCCTGCGGCCACTCGATCAGCCGCTCCAGGAACGCGTCGTGGGCGTGCGCCCGGTAGCTGCGCACCCGGTCCAGGGCCTGCTCATCACCGGCCTGGGCCGGCGGGCACCCCGCGCGCCGGCCGCGGATCATCCCGCACAGGTAACCGCGCCGGTAGTCCGCGTCGTGCTTGGGTGATTCCGCGAAGGCGCCGACCCCCCTGAGGCGGTCGCTGCTGGTGAGATGCGGCCGCGGCGGCGCGCCCGGCCCCGCGCCCGTGACGTGCTTCCAGCCGCGGCCGCTCAGGAAGCGGTGATCACCGCTGGCGATCAGCTGGGTGCCGTCCTCCAGCGTGACCCGGTACCCGGCTTTGACCGTCTGCCAGTGCGCCAGCACGGTGGTGCGCACGTAGCACCGGCCGCCGCCGCGGCCCGCCGTGCCGTAGATCCCGTCACCGGGCCGCAGGTCAGCGATCGGGCGGGTGCGGCCGTCGGCCATCAGGACCGGCGTTTCCCCGCTCAGGCAGTACCGGCACGCATGGCTGCAGCCCCGGTAAGGGTTGATGGTCCAGCGGAACGGGACGCGGGACGACTCGGGCACCCGGTTGAGGATGCTCCGGGCGTGCACCTCGAAGAAGGTCATGCCGCGGAACCCGGGGGTGTCGAACGACCGGGCCACGGCGCCCCGCTCGAACAGGGCGGGTGCCGCGCCGCCGCCCGGGGCGGCGCCGCCTGGCCCCGGCTCGATCCGCATGTCGTCCCAGCGCATGACGGCCACTATAGAACGGGTATTCGAATCAGGCAAAAACCTGTTCGATCCGGTGGCCCGGGCGCCCGGGGTGCCGGCGCCATGGCCCCGGGCGGCCGGCCGGGCGCCCGGTGCGGCCCGGGCGTGAAACGTGGTGTGGCAGCGGGATTTGAGGCTAATGATCTTGCAGTGGGGGATAGTAAGAGAAAGTTCCCCGCGGCCCGCCGGAGGTAGCCTCTATGGCGCTATCCATGGATGAGCAGCGCATCCTGGATGAGATCGAACGTGGCCTGGCCAGCGCCGATCCGGGGCTGGCCACCCGGCTGGCCGCGTTCGGCGCGCCCGGCAGCACGTTCGCGGCGCGGATGCGCCGGGTCCGGCTGCTCGCCTCGTTCAGCACGCTGCTCGTTGTCGCCGTCGTCTCGCTGGTGGTCTACGCCGTGATGCCGTTCCGCGCGGCGGGGGACCGGCACACCGGCGGCAGGGCCAGCGCATCCCCGTCCCAGCCGGTGATGATGGCCCCCTCGCACGCCACCGGGAAGCCGTCCGCCCCGGCCAGCCGGGTCTCGGCGAGTTCCGTCCCGGCCAGCCCGGCACCGTCAGGGTCGGCCCCGGCCAGCGCGGGCACCGCGCACCGGGTGCAGGGCCGGACGTCGGCGGCGCCCAGCGGGCCACCGCACCCGGCCAGGCAGGCCAGCCGGCCCCAGTAAGGGCGGCGGGCTCAGTACTCCCGCCACAGCTGCAGCAGGTACTGCTCCAGGCCCTCCAGGTTCTTCCTGGCCTTCTGGAACTCATCGCTCAGCGGGTCCACGCCGCGCTCGAAAAGCTCCTCGTACAGCCGCATGACCTCGCGCCGGTTGCGGGCGTAGACCCGGACGGTGTAATCGCCGACCCCGCCGGCCAGCGTGAGCCGGTCCACCGCCCGGCCCGCCGAGCCCATGTCCACGCTGAGCTGCCCGCGCAGGTACACCGAGCCCTTGGCCTCGTCCTCCCAGGCGTCACCGAACGAGGGCGGCGCGGTGTCCCACTCCTCGATCGTGACCCGGACCCCGATGTGCTCCTGCAGGCTGCCCACCCACAACTGCTCCCGGTTCACGCTGACCAGGGTGCCCAGCGGGGCGAGCGGGCCGCCAGGCGCGTCCGGGTCCACTGTCGAGTCGTGGACCCGGAACATGCGGCGGTCGGGGAAGACGGGCATCTCCAGCCGGATCAGGCGTCGGCTCACGTAACCCCCCCTCGGCCGGATGACATGTCCAATTCCTAGCATGCTCCGTAGAACCGCGCCGGGCCTGGTCATTGCATGACAAAGGTCGCGATGGCCGCGGTTAGTCCTGGGTTACTTCTCCGCGGGCACCGGACGGGGGATTCTGGCCCGGTCCCGCGCCTCTGCCCACAGCTGCCGGTAGGCCTGCGCGGCCTGGCTGCGCGGGGCGAACGCCGCGACCGGGGCGCGTTCCTCGGACATCCGCTCGATCAGCGACAGCGCCGGGATCGCGGTGGCGGCCACGTCGCCACGCTCGGCGGGCAGCCGCTCGGCGATCTCGAGGTGCAGCCGCTTGCGCCGGTCGATCATCGAGAAGAACGCCAGCAGCGAGGGCTTCCTGCCGTCCAGCTCACCGATGAACCCGGTGAGCTGGTCCAGCGTGCGCACCGACAGGATCGTCGGGATGAGCGGCACGAGCACGCAGTCCGCCGCCTGCAGCACGCTCTCGGACAGCAGCGAGATGCCGGGCGGGCAGTCGAGCATGACGACGTCGTAGTCGGCGCTGAGCGGGGCGAGCAGCCGGGCCAGCCGCCGGGTCGGCTTCTTCGTCGCGTCGAGGACCAGGTCCAGGTTGCGGTAGGTGAAGTCGGCGGGCAGCAGGTCCAGCCCGGGATAGTCGGTTCCCTTGATCGCGTCGTCGATCTCCCGGCTGCCCCGGATGAGGGCCCGGCCGCCGCCCTTGACCCGGGGCCGGATGCGGAACAGGTAGCTGGCCGCCGCCTGCGGGTCCAGGTCCCACAGCAGCACCCGCAGCCCGTCCTGGGCGGCCAGGTAGCTGAGGTTCACCGCGGTCGCCGTCTTGCCGACGCCGCCCTTGATGTTGTAGGTCGCGAGCACTCTCATCCGCGGCCGCCGCTGGTCAGCGCGCCGAACCGGGCCTGGCTGGGCGGGCTGGCGAACACGGCGAACCGGCTGGCGAATTCGCCGCGGGCCCGGTGCTGGGCCACCGCGACCTGCCCGGCCAGTTCCCCCATGGCCAGCAGCGCCGTGGCCGGCAGGTCGCGGGCGGCCAGCATCTGGGCGGCGAAGTCCCGGATCTCCTGCTGCTGCACCTGGCGGTCCTGGAACTCGCCCAGGCAGTCCTGCAGCCCCTTCAGGTCGCGGACCGCGGGCTGGTAGGCCGCCGGGTCGAGCACCGAGGCGAAGAACTCCAGCAGGTAACGCAGTTCCTTGCACCGCTTTCGCAGGTCGTGCAGCCGCTCGGCCGGGGACTGCGGGGTGATGGCCTGGCCCTCGCGGATCACCCGGCGGTGGGCCCGGCGCAGCCGGGCCGCGGCCAGCCCGGCCGCGCTCTGGCCTCCCTCGGGCACGGGCAGGGCGCTGAGCGCGGTCCGCCATTCACAGGCCAGCCGGGTGAACCGCGCTGAGCGCAGCCCCCGGGCCAGGGCCCGCTGCTCGGCGGCGCGCTGCCGCTCCAGGTAGCCGCGGAACGGCGCCAGCTCGGCCGGGTCCGCGGCCATCAGCCTGGCCGCCATCCGGTCGTAGCCCAGCAGGTAGACGTCGAGATCCCGGGTCGGCGTGGTCAGGTCGCCCAGCCACTTGAACTCGCCGCGGAACCGGTCCGCCAGGCCGGCTGGCAGCACGTCCCCGGCCAGCTTGAGCGCGGACCGGGTGCGGCGCACCGAGACCCGGAGATCGTGCAGGAACTCGGTGTCGATGTCCCGGATGGTGCCGGGGACATTGGCCTCCAGCGTGTCCAGCAGGCACAGCAGCACGTCGCGGAGCGCCAGCCGGGCCGGCATGCACCCGGACAGCCGGACGGTGACCTTATTGCTGTAGTCCCCGGCGCGGCGCCCGGCGGCGGCGAGCACGGCGTCCAGCGGCCCCGGCCCCGCGGTCCCGTTCAGGGCCGCGCCGGACAGCAGCTGGGCCGCGCGCTGCGCCTGCGCCTGGTAGCCGCGGACCGGGGTGACCTGGAGCCGGGCGGGCAGCTGCGCGGGGGCCGGCTGGGTGACCGAGATGCGGTCCAGCGTGATCCACGCCACCGTCTTGCTGTCGGCGTTGAGCAGCCGCAGGTCCCGCACGGAACTCACGGCGCGGGCGGCCGGCAGCAGGGCGCGGATCCCGGCGACCGGGCCGACCCGGTCCCGGACCGGCCCGGCAGGCAGCGCCCGGGCGGCCAGCGGCCAGGTCAGCCGGGCTGCCCGCTGGGTGAGGCGTTCCCCGGCGGGCCCGGTCAGCACCAGTTCCGCGGGGCGGGACCCGGTCACGTGCTCCAGGGTGAGGCCTGCCCGGTGCAGCCGCCAGTCGAAGGTGTCCACCCAGGTGCGCCGGACGGTGTGCGGCCGGGCGGCCGGGCCGAGCGAGAACCGGGGGGCCAGCGCGGCCAGCAGGTCCTCCGCCGCGGGCGTGCCGTTGCTGTCGGCCGCCAGCACGACGTCATGGGAGAACGGCTGCACGACAGTACACCTCGGCTCGGGTTAGCGAAGCTAGCGCACCTGATGACCGGGCCGCAGGCGGGCGCATCCCGGTACTAAGGATTCTAGCTACCAGCCGGTTCGGCCGGGTTTGATCGCTAATCGGGCCGCCGGTGCGGGCCGGGTTCGCCCCCCGCCTGTCCCGCGGCCTCTCCCGGGCCCGGTGCGGCACCGCCGCCACCGGGTGGCGCGGGCAGCGGGGCCATGATCAGTGTGCCCTCCCCGGTCAGCCGCAGCGGGGGGACCGGGGCCCCGCCGGGTTCCAGGCCGGGCATGGTGAGCGTGTGCTCTGCGGGCCGGCCCGCCCGGCCACCGTCCCTTGCCGGGTCCGCGCCCGCCACGGGCTCTTCCGCCACGGGCTCCCCGGCAGCAGGTCCCCCCGTCGCCGGCTCCCCGGCAGCAGGCTCCTCCGCCGCCGGGTCCTGGGCCGGGGGCTCTTCCGCCGCTGGTTCTCCCGCCGCTGCCCGGGCTGGCGGCTCATCCCCGGCGGCCGGGCCGTCGTCCGGCGGGCCTGGCTCGTGGCCGGCCACGCCCGGCAGCGTCAGCGGCGGCCGCTTGATGGCCGGCATCACGGACGTCAGTTCCGCGCTGGCCCGGGCCACCGCCTGGCGCCGCTCCTGCTCCCGGTCGATCTGCGCGGCCGCCACGGTCAGCCGGTCGTTCATGGCATGCAGCAGCCGGGCCCGTGACCGGGCCTTCCTGACCCGGTCCGCGGTGTACAGCAGCACCAGCGCGACGACGACACCGACGATGAGCAGGGCAGCCATAGATCACGCCACTCCCTGGGAGAGGGTTTCCGGGATGCGCCCAGCCTATGCGAGCCGCGGCGGCGCCCCGGACCCGCCGCGCCGGGCCGGCCGGTCAGGCGAGCCGGGTGACCTCGACGGTCACGTCCATGGCCATGCTCGGCGCCCCGTGGTAGATCCCCTTGAGCGGCGGCACGTCGGAGTAGTCCCGGCCGCGGGCCACCACCACGTGGCACTCGCCCACCGGGGCCCGGTTCGTCGGGTCGGCGGCCACCCAGCTGCCGACCCAGTACTCCACCCAGGCGTGGCTCTGCCCGGCGACCGGCTGGCCGATGCCGGCTTCGGGCCGCGGGTGCAGGTAGCCGGACACGTAGCGGGCCGGGCAGGCCGGCCTCCCGCAGCAGGGCCACGGTCAGGTGCGCGATGTCCTGGCAGACGCCCTCGCCCTTGTCCCAGGCCTCCTGGGCGCCGGTCTGCACCTCGGTCGCCCCCGGCACGTAGGCGACCCGGTCCCGCACCCAGGAGGCGATGACCGACGCGGCCCGCATCGGGCCGGCCCCGGCCACCTGGTCGCGGGCGGCCGCCGAGAGCGTGAGGTCCACCGTGGTCCGCGGCGTGGCGGCCAGGAACTCGGCCGCCGGCCCGGCGTCGGCCCGCTCGCGCAGCTCCGCCCAGGTCAGCGCCTCCGGGGGCGGCGGCGCGGCCGTGGTCTCCACCATGGCGTGCGACCGGACCAGCAGTTCCTCGTGCGGGGCCTGGATGTCGAACGAGCTGACCCGGGTGCCCCAGTAGTCCTGGTACGCCCAGACCGGGATGCCGTTGCCCGCCGTCACCCGGGTCTGCAGCGCCGCCTGCGTCGGCAGGGTCAGCGGGGTCATCCGCGCCTCGTTGTAAGAGGCACGGGCCGAGCCCTGGTAGCGGACCCGCGTCTCATGCACGATCTCCAGCAGCCAGCTCATCCTCAGCACTCCTGGGCCCAGGTGACGGCCTGCTCGTAGGTGAAGTACCGGGCGCTGATCGCCTCGCTGGCCTCGCCGCAGGTGCGCTGCAGCGCGCCGAGCAGCTCAGGCAGCTGGCCTGGCAGCTGCGTCGGGTCCGCGTACTCCAGCCCGGTGCGCAGCTGCCCGATCGACCGGCGGGCCGGATCGGCCATGGTGGAGCCCGCCCGCGCCGGGTCGAGCGCGGCCAGCGCGTCTTCCGCGGTGGCCAGCGCGTGCACCACCGACCGGGGGAACAGCCGGTCGGTCAGCAGGAACTCGACCACCTGCTGCGGCTCCCCAGCCCAGGTGCGGGTGCGGATGAACGACTCGTAGGCCCCGCAGGCCCGGAGCAGCGCGGGCCAGCCGAGCTGGTACGGGGTGGCGGGCAGCCGGGCGAGCAGCAGCCGGGCGGTCATGTCCACCCGCTCCAGGCTGCGGCCGAGGACCAGGAACCGCCAGGCGTCGTCGTGGCTCATCGTCGACTCGGCCAGGCCGAAGAACAGCGCGGCCCGCTGACGGACGAACCGCAGGTACACGTGCGGTCCCAGCCGCTGCGCGGACACCCGCTGGTCGGCCAGCCCGTGGCTGGTCACGTTGAGGCACTCCCACATCTCGCTGGAGATCACCTCCCGGACGCTGCGCGCGCCGCGCCGCGCGGCCATCACCGCGCCGGCGATGGCGCTCGGGTTGTCCGGGTCATAGGCGAGCCGGTACAGGGTGCCGCTGACGTCGAGCGGGGCGTCGCCCGTGGCGGGCACGCCGAGCACGGCCAGCAGGGCCCGGCAGCCCGCGTCCTCGTCGGCCCGCGGTTCTTCCAGCATCCGGTGCACGTAGACGTCCACCATGCGGGCGGTGTCGTCGGCCCGCTCGATATAGCGGCCGGTCCAGAACAGCGTCTCCGCGATCCGGCTGAGCAGGCCGGTCGTGTTCACTGCTGGCTCTCCGCCGCCACCGCGGCCGGCCCCGCCTGACGACCGACTGGCGCGGCCTGCGCCACGAGGACGGGCTCCACGGCCGGAGCCGGCACGTCCGTGGCCGCCACGCTCACCCTCCGGGACCAGCACCCAGGTGTCCTTGGACCCGCCGCCGCGGCTGGAGTTGACCACCAGCTCGCCCTCGGGCAGCGCCACCCGGGTCAGCCCGCCGGGAAGCAGCCACACGTCGGTGCCGTCGTTGACCGCGAACGGGCGCAGGTCGATGTGCCGCGGGGCCAGCTGCTCGCCGATCAGCACCGGCGAGGTGGACAGCGCCACCGGCTGCTGGGCGAGCCAGCCGCGCGGCTCGGCGGCCACCTTGGCGCGCAGCGCCTCCAGGGTCTGCTCGTCGGCCTGCGGCCCGATGACGATGCCGTTGCCGCCCGCCCCCTCCACCGGCTTGAGGACCAGCTGGTCCAGGCGGCTGAGCACCCAGGCGAGTACCTCCGGGTCGTCGAGCCGGTAGGACTCCACGTTCGGCAGCACCGGCTCCTCGTTCAGGTAGTAGCGGATCAGCTCGGGAACCTAGGTGTAGAGCAGCTTGTCGTCGGCCACGCCGTTGCCGACCGCGTTGGCGATGGTGACGTTCCCGGCCCGGGCCGCGTTGATGATGCCCGGCGCAGCCGATCACCGAGTCGGGCCGGAACTGCAGCGGGTCGAGGAAGTCGTCGTCGACCCGGCGGTAGATCACGTCCACTGGCCGCAGGCCCTGGGTGGTGTGCACGTAGACGCGGTTGCCGGCGCAGGCCAGGTCGCCGCCCTCGACCAGTTCCACGCCCATCAGCCGGGCCAGCAGGGTGTGCTCGAAGTAGGCCGCGTTGTCCACCCCGGGGGTGAGCACCACCACCGACGGGGTCCCGCGCGGCCTGCGGCGCGGCCGCCCGCAGCGCGGCCAGCAGCCGCGCCGGGTAGATGTCCACCGGGTGCACGTGCTGCTCGGCGAACAGCGCCGGGGAAGGTCCGGGTCATGGCCAGCCGGTTCTCGATCACGTAGCTGACCCCGGACGGGATCCGCACGTTGTCCTCCAGCACCCGGATCTGCCCGTCCCCGTCCCGGACCAGGTCGATGCCGGCCACGTGGACCCGGACCCCGTTGGGCGGGGTCAGGCCGGCCACCTCGCGGTGGAAGTGCTGGGAGGTGCAGACCACCCGCCAGGGCAGCACCCCGTCGGCGAACGCCTGGCGCGGGCCGTACACGTCGGCCAGGAAGGCCTCCAGCGCCAGCACCCGCTGCCGGACGCCACGGGCGATGAGGTCCCACTCCACCGCGTCGATGATCCGCGGGACGAGGTCCAGCGGGAACGGACGCTCCTCCCCGGCGAAGTCGTAGGTGACG
Organism: uncultured Actinomycetes bacterium; assembly: GCA_963767385.1. Classification (GTDB taxonomy): domain Bacteria; phylum Actinomycetota; class Actinomycetes; order Streptosporangiales; family Streptosporangiaceae; genus RYN-230. The sequence continues at coordinate 82,811 of CAVYEA010000027.1, forward strand.
CCGCGGTCGGTGAACACCCGCGCCAGCTGGTCGGCCCGGTACCGCAGCTCGGCCGGGTCGAGCGGCTGGAGCGCGGCGAGCAGCGCGCGCATACGGCGCCCGCGGCTGGCCGGGGCGCTCGAACATCTCGTCCCAGGCGTCGGCCAGCCGGTACGAATCGAATATGTCCGCCACGTCCGCAGCGTAAGCGGGCTCTGTTCCGATGTCATTACCGCGCATCACGAGTATGTTTCCGCTGGGTTTCGGCGGCAGGCCGGATGCGCGCCGCCGCGGGCTTCTGCCCGGGGCGGGGCCGGCGCAGACTGGTGTCAGGCGCACGGCCACCCGGGCCGGCCGCCCGGGAGGAGGATAACGCCGTGCTGTACGTCTTCGGCTTCGAGCGGACCGCCGTCGTGCTCAGCGACCTGTACTTCGTGGACCCGAAGCCGATGAAGGGGCAGGAGAGCCCGGAGCACGGTGCCCGGCTGGAGGTCAGGCTGCTGCACCCCGGGGACCTCAAAGGGTCCATCTACTCGGCGCAGCCGATCGAGATCGGCGAGCTGATCTGGCGCGCTGACCTGCTGGAATCGGTGGACGGGCCGCCGGGCAGCTTCGACCGGACGCACCACCACCCGGTCGCCGAGGCGGGCTGGGAGCCGGGCCGGCGGGTGTTCGAGCGGGAGCTGTCCGCCTTCCCCGTCGAATGGGTGGGCAGCCAGCTGGCCAGCCTGGAGTCACTCCTGGAGGCGGCCGGCGCGGGCGGCCACCCGGCCGATGCGCGCGACGCGCAGGCCCTGCGCAACGTCCTGCCCGAGATCCTGAACGCCCTGACCCGCTTGCTCGACCTGGTCCGGGCCGGGGAGCTGGGACGGCCGCCCGGGGAGGAGCCGGTGGCCAGCGCCCGGGTCGGCTGGCTCTAGCCCCCCCGGGGGGCGGCCCCCGGCCCCGCCGCCGGCGGGCAGAGTTTTCCTGTTTGTAGCGGCCGCTGCCTTCTAATGCCACGGGGCCGGCTGCACACTGAGATCGTGCACGACTTCGACCTGGTGGTCATCGGCTCCGGCCCGGGCGGGCAGAAGGCGGCCATCGCCGCGGCCAAGCTGGACCGCCGGGTGGCGATCGTGGAGCGGCCGGACATGCTGGGCGGCGTGTGCCTGAACACCGGCACCATCCCGTCCAAGACGATGCGCGAGGCGGTGCTCTACCTCACCGGGCTCGACCAGCGCGAGATGTACGGGCAGAGCTACCGGGTCAAGGACGAGATCACCATCGCGGACCTGGCGGCCCGCACCCGGCACGTGGTCAGCCGGGAGAACGACGTGGTGCGCAGCCAGCTGTCCCGCAACCGGGTCACCGTACTGGGCGGCACCGCCTCGTTCACCGGCCCGCACGAGCTGTCCATCGACGACGGGCGCGGCCAGCCGCGCCGGGTCACCGCGGACGCGGTCGTGATCGCCACCGGGACCCAGCCCGGCCCGGCCGGCCAGCGTCGCGTTCGACGAGCGCACCATCGTCGACTCCGACGGCATCGTCCACCTGGAGCAGCGTGCCGCGGACCATGGTGGTGGTGGGTGCCGGGGTGATCGGCATCGAGTACGTGTCCATGTTCGCCGCCCTCGGCTGCAAGGTCACCGTGGTCGAGCAGCGCGACCGGATGCTCGAGTTCTGCGACCTCGAGGTGGTCGAGGCGCTCAAGTTCCACCTGCGCGACCTGGCCGTGACGTTCCGGTTCGGCGAGACCGTGGCGTCGGTGGAATCGCACCCGGGACGGCGCCATCGCCACGCTGCGCAGCGGCAAGCGGATCCCGGCCGACACGCTGATGTACTCGGCGGGCCGCCAGGGCATGACCGACGCGCTCAACCTGCCCGCGGCCGGCCTGCAGGCCGACGACCGCGGCCGGATCAAGGTCGATGAGTACTACCGGACCGCGGTGCCGCACATCTACGCGGTCGGCGACGTGATCGGCTTCCCGGCGCTGGCCGCCACCTCGATGGAGCAGGGCCGCCTGGCCGCGCACCACGCCTGCGGCGAGCCGGTGCACGCCGCCCACCTGCTGCAGCCGATCGGGATCTACAGCATCCCGGAGATCAGCTTCATCGGCCGGACCGAGGACCAGCTCACCGCGGACTGCGTGCCGTTCGAGGTGGGCGTCTCCCGGTACCGGGAACTGGCCCGCGGGCAGATCATCGGCGACTCCTACGGGATGCTCAAGCTGCTCGTCTCCCCGGATGACCGCACGCTGCTGGGGGTGCACGTGTTCGGCACGCAGGCCACCGAGCTGGTGCACATCGGCCAGGCGGTGATGGGCTGCGGCGGCACGGTGGACTACCTGGTGGACGCGGTGTTCAACTACCCGACCCTGGCCGAGTCCTACAAGGTCGCCGCGCTGGACGCGACCAACAAGATGCGCCAGATGGCCCGCTTCAGCGACTAGCTGTGCTGGCCCGGGGGGCGACGCCCGGAACCCCGCGCATACAATCGCGGGGTGCCTGACGCTGTGCCTGCCGCGACCGCTGCCGCCCTCGACGACCCGTTCGCGCAGCTGCGGGGGCCGCTGGCGGGAACCACCCGGATGCGGCTGGAGGTGGCGGGGAACGCCCAGCTCACCCCGCACATGCAGCGGCTGGCGCTGACCGCGCCGGAGCTGGCCAGCTTCGGGTACCGGCCCGGGCAGGACGTGATGCTGCTGGTGGCCGCGGACGGGCGGCGGCCACTGCGCCGCCGTTACACGATCCGGGCGCTGGACCCGGGACGGCAGCTGCTCACCCTGGACATCGTCCGGCACGGTGACGGGCCGGGGGAGCAGTGGGTGCGCTCCGCCCGCCCCGGCGACACCATCGAGGGAATCGGGCCGCGCGGGAAGATCTTCGTCAACGAGGCCGCCGACTGGCACCTGTTCGCCGCCGACGAGTCGGGCCTGGCCGCGGTGCTCGCGATGGCCGGCTCGCTGCCGGCCGGCACGCAGGCCATCGTCTTCCTCGAGGTTCCCGAGCCCGCCGACCAGCAGGACCTGGTGACCAGCGCCGGGCTGAGCCTGCACTGGCTGCCCCGGGCCGCCGCGGCCGGGGGCGCCCGGCCAGGTGACATCCCGGCCGCGGGTGACCCGGCCGCGCTGGCCGCGGCGCTGGCCGGCGCGGCCCTGCCGGGCGGCCGCGGGCACGCCTACCTGTTCGGCGAGGCGGCCGTGGTGCTCCGGCTGCGTGAGGTACTCGCGGAACGCGGCCTGGAGCCGGGGCAGGTCTCGCCGAAGGCCTACTGGGGCCGCGGCCGGGCGAACGCGCAGCATGGGGAGCCAGCCCGGGAGGAGTAGCCGTCCGGGCCGCGGGTCAGAACGCGGTGCCGGCCAGCCAGCCGCTGAGTACCTGCTGGTCGCCGAGCACCTGCACGGCCGGGTCGTCCGGCGGCAGCCGCCGCAGCAGCACCAGCAGCAGGGCGGGCGCCGGGCCGCGCAGCGCGACGGAGGCCCGGCCATGTTCCCGCCGGACGGTGATGCCGTCCTCGCCGTGCCGGACGAGCCACTCACCGCCGGGCAGGCCGGCCGCGTGAACGTGCAGTGACTGCCCGGCGGGCAGCGCCGCCGCCCGGATGTCCGGCTCGCCCCCGGCCGGCGCGGACAGTTCCGTGAGCCATTCGTCGATGCCGTCCGCGGCGATGTCCGGGGCGATGTCCGGGGCGCGGCCTGCCGCCATCTCCGCGTCGGCCCGGTGCACCGCCGTCTCGTGCGCCATCCGGCGGGCCCAGAAACCCGCGGGCCGGTTCCGGCCCAGGGCCCAGACCGTGGCGTCGCCGGCCTCGCTGACCGTGGTGATCAGCCGCGCCGCCCCGTCCCGCAGCCAGCCGGGCCGCTGCGCCGGGTCATCCGGCAGGCGGCCATCGGGGACGCTGCGGAACGGGATGAACCCGGCCGACCGGGTCGCCACGATCTCGGCCGCCCACCGCTGCGCCCGCCCGACGTGCGTGATCAGCTGCCGCAGCGTCCAGTCCGGGCAGGAGGGAACGGGCAGGCCCAGGTCATCCTGGCCGGCCAGGCCGGCCAGGGCCGCGGTGCTGGCGGTGATCTCCGCGTGGTAGCGGTCCGCGGCGAGCGGGCTCACCGGCCGTGCTCAGCCGCAGCCGCAGGCGCCGCCGCAGCACCCGCCACCGCCACCGCCGCCGGGACGGGGCTGGGCCGCGCTGGCCCGCCCGCCGACCGAGACGGTGGACAGCAGCTTGACCGTGTCGCCGTGCCCCTGCGGGCACAGGCACGGCTCAGAGGCCTCACTCATCGGGCGGCTGCGCTCGAAGGTCAACCCGCACGAACGGCACCGGTATTCATAGCGTGGCACGGCTGAAAGCCTACGTCAGCGGTGGGCCAGGCTGGCGAGATCGGTCCTGGCCCGGCGCGGATGCCCCGGCCGATGTATGGTCAGCGATGCCGAGGTGGCCCGGCGCCCAGGGGAGGGACGCCAGCCGCCGTGGCCGGGCGCAGCAGGCCGGGGTGAGCCTGAGCCAGGGGAGGAACCGCGATGCCCGCGATACGTGAGTATCCGCCAGGAACGCCGTGCTGGGTGGACCTGTCCACCAGTGAGCCCAAGGCGTCCGCCGCCTTCTACACCGGCCTGTTCGGCTGGGAGTCGGCCGCCGCCCCGGAGGGCGGGGACGCGGCCTACACCTTCTTCGCCCCGGCCGGGACCAGCCCCGCCGACTTCCCCGGCCAGGTGGTGGCCGGGCTGATGCCCAGCCCGGACGAGGGGCGCCGGGCGGCCTGGAACACCTACGTCAGCGTGGCCGACGCCGCGGCCACGGCCGGGCTGATCACCCAGGCCGGGGGGCAGGTGCTGGTCCCCCCGGCGGACCTGCCCGGGCAGGGCACGATGGCCATGTTCGCCGACGACCAGGGCGCGCTCATCGCCGCCTGGCAGCCGGCCAGCTTCCACGGCGCCGGGCTGGTCAACGCCCCCGGCTGCTTCTGCTGGAGCGAGCTGGCCTGCCGCGACACCCGCGCCGCGGCCGCGTTCTACGGCAGCGTGTTCGGCTGGGAATCCGACACCAGCCAGATGGGCCCGATGACCTACACCGAATGGCGGCTGGCCGGCCGGGCCGTGGGCGGCATGGTGCACATGGATGAGGAGTGGCCGGCGGACGTGCCGCCGCGCTGGGTGGTGTACTTCGCGGTCGCCGACTGCGACGACGCCGCGGCCCGGGCCGCCGGGCTCGGCGGGCAGGTCACCGTCCCGCCGGCCGATGCGCCACCGGGCCGCCTCGCGGTGATCACCGACCCGCAGGGCGCCTCGTTCACCATCATCACGCTGCTAGCCCGGGGGGGCGACCCCCCGGAACCCCCCGCGCATCGCTGACTCAGCGGGGACACGGCCTCACCGCGCCAGCGGCCCTGCGCCCAGCGACCTCGCCGCGCTGACCGGGCGCGCGTCAGGCGACCGTGTCCTGCTCCCGCTCCGTGGCCAGCAGCTGGGCCAGTGGCGGGCGTTCAGCCAGCTCGTTGAGGTGCTCATCGAGCCGCAGCCCGCCGCTGGTGGCCACGGCGTGCAGGTAGGCTTCGGGCAGGCGCAGCGCCCGTACCCCCGGCGTGCCCGGGCCGCAGATGCCCCGCTGGGGCAGCGCCACCCGGCTGGCCATGGCCCGCAGCACGGCTGAGCTCATCAGGCTGAGGTCCCACAGCGGCTGGTGCCGGTTCTGCCGGGTACCGAGATCCACCTGGGTCATGGCGGCCAGGCCCGCCTCCTGGAGCACGTCCACCATGAGGCCCAGCTCCACCCCGTACCCGGTGAGGAACGGCAGCCCCAGCAGCAGGTCCCGGGTGACCGCGAACTCCCCGGCCAGCGGCTGGACGAAGCCGGCCAGTTCCGGGCAGAAGAAGTTGAACAGCGGCTTGGCCATCAGCTCGGTCACCCGCCCGCCGCCGTCCGGCACCGACTGGCTCGCGTCCGTGTAGGGCCGCCGGTAGGCCGCCTTGCAGAACTGCGCCCCGGGCACGGTGAGCAGCGGGCCCAGCGTGCCGTAAATGAAATGCTCGGCGAAATCGGAGGTGTCGGAGTCGGCGAACATGATGATGTCACCGCGGGCCACCGACAGGCTGCGCCACATGGCGTCGCCCTTGCCCCGGGCCGGCCCGTACTCGGGCAGCAGCTCGTTCTCCGAGTACACCTCGGCGCCCCAGGCCCGGGCGATGCCCGCCGTCCCGTCGGCCGAGTCCGCGTCTACCACGATGACCTGGTCCACCAGGCCGCAGCGCTCGTTCAGCCGGGCCACCGTGGCCAGGATCGGGCCGATCGTGCCGGCCACGTTGCGGGCCGGGAAGATGACCGTGGTGCTGAGATCGCGGGATGCGCCGCCCGGGCCTGCCAGCCCGGCGAACTCGTGATGGCTGAACGAGCGCTGTTCAAACCATTCCCGCACGCTTATGCTCATGGACGTCGCCTTTCCCTCAGGTCCGACAGCACATCAGCCCAGGGCGTGGATGCGGCATTTCCTGGCGGGCGCATGCCCCTATCGCCGCCAGCCGCTCGCGGAGTGGTCAGGTTAGCCGCCACATGTTGATGGCAGGTAACACCGTGTTGCGCCGGCGTGAACGCACCCTGCGCCAGCGGCTGGAACGGTCCGTGGTCACGCTCCGGCAGCCGCAGCCGCCGGGCCAGCCACGGCAGCGTGCCGCCCTGCACGATGACCGAGAACGTGACGACGATAAAGATGACCTGGTAGAGACGCCGCGCCCCGGGCACGCCGGCCTCGACGAGGAAGACGCCGAGCAGGATGGGCACCGCGCCCTTAAAGGCCGGCCCACAGCACGAAGAGCCGCTCGCGGCCGGGTAGCCGGACCCGCCACAGCAGCGCGCCGGCCACCAGCGGCCGGATCAGCACGGCCAGCACCACCGCCAGGATCAGGCCGATGAGCCAGGCCCAGTCACGGAACAGGCCGTTCAGCCCGATGGTCAGGCCGAGCAGGGCGAAGGCCACGATCTCGGCCAGGCTGGCCAGCGCGGAGTGGAAGCGGGTGATCTCGCGCTGGCCGGGCACCCGCGCGTCACCGATGATCACGCCCGCGACGAACACGGCCAGGAAGCCGGAGCCGCCCGCCGCGGCGGCCGCGCCGTAGATGACGAGCGCGCCGGCCAGCACCCGGACCGGGTACAGGCCCTCACGGGGCAGCGCGACCCGGCGGGTGAGGGCCCGCAGCGCCCACCCGCCGGCGCCGCCGGCGGCCAGGCCGATGGCCAGTTGCGGCACCATTTCCGCGGCCACCTGGCCGGCGGCGGCCAGGCCCGTGGCGGAGGTGGTGAGCAGGGCGGCCAGCAGCCCGATGCTGACCGGGTCGTTCGACCCCGACTCGCCCTCCAGGATGGTCCGGCCACGGCCTTCGAGCTGGCGGCGGCCCAGCACCGAGAACACCACGGCCGGATCGGTGGGGGCCAGCGCGGCGCCGAGCAGCAGCGCCACCCGCCAGTCCATGCCGAACAGCAGGTGAGCCACGGCGGCCACCCCGCTGGCGGTGGCGAGCGTCCCGGCCGTCCCGAGGCCCACGATGGGCAGGGCGGCCCCGCGCAGCCGCCGCCAGCCCAGGCCCATGCCGCCGTCGAACAGGATGACGGCCAGCGCCACCGTGACCACCTGCTCCACCGCGCCGAACGGCACCTGCCCGAGCCGCGGCCACAGGTCCGAGGCGGCCGCCGCGGCGAGCAGGAAGAAGGCCGGGGCGGGGATGCGCAGCCGCTCGCTGGCCGGGCTGGCCAGCACGGCGGCCAGCCCGGCCAGCGCGACGACCAGCACCACCAGGCCGAAGGCCGCCGTGTCCACCGGGCTCACCTACCCGGCGGGGGCATCAGCCGGCGGCCTGCAGCGCGGGGCTGGCCGTGCCCTCGCGCCAGCCCGGGAGCGAGCGGCCCGGCCCTGGCCGCGGGCGGCGCGCGGCGGGCGGGCGGCCGCAGCGGCCGCAGTACCGGGCCTCGGGATCGTGCCGCAGCCGGGGCACCGGGATCAGCGCAGGCGCACTGCTCGCAGCGGCCGTACCCGCCGGCCGAGAGCCGGGCCAGCGCGGCCTCGGTGTCGGACAGGGCGAGCCGGGCGGCGACGGCGCGCTCCATCAGCAGGCCCGCCGCGAGGCCCGCGCTGCCCTCCGCCGCGGGACCGGGCCCTCCGGCCTGCGCCGCCGCGTCGTGGTACTCCAGGGACAGCCTGGTCACCGTGCCGAGTCTCTGCTGCCACCGGGCTTCCAGCAGCGCCCGCCAGGCGGGCAGGTCCAGGCGGGCCCGGGGACGCATCCCCGGCCGCCCGGGGGAGCCGGGCGTGGTCATCATCGTGTCCTGCCTTCCCGGGGCCGCCGCGGCCCCTGTCTGCTGCCCGCCGGTCATCAGGCGGCGTCCCGGGCCGCGGGCACCCGCTCACCCGCGGCCCGCTCACCCGCGGCGGCCTGGCCTGCGGCCCGGAACCGGCGGCGCCCGCCGCGGCCGCCTGGGCGCGCCGCCGCCACAGCCGCCGCCCCGCCTCGATGACCAGGGTGATCACCAGGGACAGCCCCAGCCCCAGCAGCAGGCCCGCCCACGGCTGGTCCTCGAACGCCTGCCCGCCGAGCCGGCCCAGCAGGAACGCGTAACTGGCCCACAGCACCCCGGCGCAGGCCGTCGCGGCCATGAACCGGCGGCGCGGGTACCCGACCAGCCCGCAGGCCAGGGTCACCGCGGTGCGGCCGCCCGGGATGAACCGGCAGGCGACGATGATGCGGGCGCCGTAGCGCTGCAGCGACCGCCGCGCCCAGTCCAGCCGCCGGGCACCGCGCTCCCCGGCGAAGACCCGCCTCCGGGCGAACGGGCCGAACCGGCGGCCCAGCAGGTAGGCCAGGTTGTCGCCGAGGAACGCGCCGAAGGCGGCCAGGGCGACGAGCACGGCGATGCGGGGATCGTGGCTGCCGGCGGTCGCGGCGCCCAGCGCGATCACGGCCGTCTCGCTGGGCAGCACCGGGATCAGCGCGTCCAGCGCCGGGATCGCCACCGCGGCCAGGTAGGACACCGGCGAGGTGACCGCCAGCCCGGTCAGGGCGGCCAGGCCGGTCACCGGCCTGCCCCCCGCCCCGCCCGGCCCGGCCCGGAGCCCGCCTGCCCAGCAACCCTCGCCACCATGATCCTCCTCCCGCCGGCCGTCTCCCTCAGCTCACCGCACGGGCCCGTGGCTGGCATGTCGCTGCTGTGGAGACCAGGTGAAGGCGCCCGCCCGCCCCGGCGCCGGGGCGGGCAGGCGTCCAGCGCGGCCCGGCCGAGCAGCAGGATGCCGCCCACCGCCGCCGCGCCGGCCGCCAGCTGGACCGCCAGCACGGCGGGGGAGGCGGTCAGCCGCTCGCCGAGGACCAGCGCCCCGATCAGCACCCCGCTCACCGGCTCGGCGCTGTCCATCACCGGCAGGGTGGCGGCCAGCGGGCCGGCCTGGAAGGCCGCCATGGACAGCAGCAGCCCGGTCCCGCCCAGCACGAGCAGCGCCCAGGGCTGCCAGCGCCCGAGCACGGACAGGCCGTCCCGGCTCAGCAGCCGGGTCGTGCTCAGCGTCACCGCGGCGGTCATCCCGAACACCGGCCCGGCCGCCACGGCCAGCAGGACGGCCCGGGCGGTGCCCGCCGACCGCACCGCCGCCGTGACCGCCGCGCAGGCCAGCACGGCCACGGCGGCGAAGGCCGCTGCCCAGTGCCCGGCGGGCGCATCGGCCCGGCCCGGGGACGGCGCGGCCACGGCCAGGAAGACGGCGACCCCGCCGCCGGCCAGCAGGCAGCCGGCCCAGTCCCTGCGGCGCATCGGCCGGCCCGCCCAGCGCGCCGCGGCCGGCAGCGCGAACAGCAGGTCGGTGGCGACCACCGGGGCCACCAGGGCGAGCGGGCCGTAGCCGAGCGCCAGCGCCTGCAGGCCGTACCCGGCGGCGGCGAGCGCCAGGCCGGCCAGCCACAGCCGCTGCCGGGCCAGCCGGCCCAGGGCCCGCGCCCCGCCCGTGCCTGCCGCGAGCTGCGCCTGGCGGTGCTGCACCGCCACCCCGATACCGAACGCACCCGCCGCGGCCAGGCCCGTCGCCACGGCCAGGGCGGTCCCGGCGGCCTCAGTCATGACCCGGGCCAGGCCGGCCGGGCCCGGCCGGCGGCCGGGCCCCGCGGCGGAACCGCGGGACCCGGCCCGGTACTCCCGGCATGCCCCCGGGCGATGCCGGGCCCCGGCGGGCCAGCCAGCGCGGCCTGCGCAGCCGCACCGACACGACGGCCAGCCCCGCGGCGAACAGGGCCCAGGGCACGAGGACCAGGAAATCACCGCCTGTCATCTGCCCTCCCGCGCTGCTGGTGCCGTCACCGGCAGCCTGCCCGCCGGTGGTGCAGCAGCGGTGCACGCGCCATGGTGACGGTGTGGAGGACGCTGGCTGGCCGCCCGCCGCAGCCCCGCGCAGGGGATCATGGGAGCAGGCCCGGCTGGCCGGGCGGCCGGCCCGGGCGGCCCGGCACGGAAGGCGGAGAGGCGGAGAGGCGATGGCGGCGACCGTGCTGCTCGTCGAGGACGAGCGGAAACTGCGCGACCTGGTCCGCTCCTACCTGGAGCGGGCCGGGTTCGCCGTGCTGTCCACCGGATCCGGCGCCGAGGCGCTCACCCTCGCCTCGTCCGCGTCCCCCGACCTGGTGGTGCTGGACCTCGGCCTGCCCGACGTGCCGGGGGAGACCGTGGCACGCGAACTGCGGCTGGCCGGCCAGACGCCGATCCTCATGCTCACCGCGAAGAGCGCGGAGGAGGACCGGGTGCGCGGCCTGGAACTCGGCGCCGACGACTACGTGACCAAGCCGTTCAGCCCCCGCGAGCTGGTCCTCCGGGTGCAGGCCATCCTGCGCCGCGGCGGTGCCGCGGCGGCGGCGGACGACCGCGCCAGCTTCGGTGCCGCCACGCTCGTCATCGACGAGCCGCGGCGGCTGGCCACCGTCCGCGGCACGGCCGTGGACCTCACCCCGACCGAGTGGGGGATCCTGGTCGCCCTGGCCACCGTGCCGGGCCGGGTGTACTCACGGTATGAGCTGATCAACCGGGTGCGCGGGCACGAGTTCGAGGGCTACGAGCGCACCGTCAACTCGCACGTGAAGAACCTGCGCCGCAAGATCGAGGCAGACCCGGCCGACCCGCAGATCGTGCAGACCGTGCTCGGCGGCGGCTACCGGCTCGGCCTGGCCCGTGATGGCTGACCCCGGCCCGGTCCCGGCGGACCGGGCCAGCACCTCGCCGCAGGGCACGATCGCGCTGCGGCTGGCGCTGGCGTTCCTCGCGGTGGCGCTGGCGGCGGTGGCCGTGGCGGCCGGGCTGACCGCCGCGTTCGCCGCGGCCGACGTGTCCGGCCTGGCCAGCAGGCAGCGCACCGAGCTGACCACCGCGATCGCGGTGGCGGCAGGCACGGCCTGGGACCGCGGCGGCCAGTGGGCCGGCGCGGACCTGTCCCCGGTGCTGGGCCTGGCCGCGCGGACCGGGACCGTGATCCAGGTCCGCGACCAGGCCGGGCGGCCAGCCGCCACGTCTCCCGGTTTCGCCCGGTACGCCGCGAGCCCCCAGTTCACCGCGCCCGTCCTGGTGCACGGCGCCCGGGTGGGGCAGGTCGTGGCCCGGTTCACCGGCGGCGGCCTCGGCGCCACCGCGGCCGCGCTGAAGACCGCGCTGCTGCGCGCCATCGCCGGGGCGGCCGGCCTGGCCGCGCTGCTCGCCCTGGTCACCGGGCTGGGCGCGGCCCGGTGGCTGACCCGGCCGGTGGTGCGGCTGATCGCGGTCACCCGGGCCATGGCGCACGGCGACCGCGGCGCCCGGGCCGGCCCGGTCCGCGGCCGCGGCGAGCTGACCGAGCTGGCCGCCGCGTTCGACCAGATGGCCGACACGCTGGACCAGGAAGAGCAGCTGCGGCGCGGCCTGGTCGCCGACGTCGCCCATGAGCTGCGCACGCCGATCGCCATCCTGCAGGCCGGTCATGAGGCGCTGCTCGACGGGGTGGCGGAGCCAACGCCGGCCCAGCTCGGCTCGCTGCGGGATGAGGTCCTGCGGCTGGCCCGGATGGTGGGCGACCTGCAGACGCTGGCCGAGGCGGACGCGGCCGCGCTGCACCCGGTGCTGCGCCGCGCCGACCTGGCCGCCGTCGCCGCCGAGGCGGCGGGCAGCCTGGCGGGACGGTTCGAGGCGGCCGGGATCAGCGTGCAGCAGCAGCTCACCCCGGCCCCGGTGCTGGCCGACCCCGGGCGGCTGCACCAGGTGATCACCAACCTGCTGACCAACGCGCTGAAGTTCACCCCGGCCGGGGGGCGGGTCACCGTGGCGGCCGGCCCGGACGGCGGGCAGGCGGTGCTGCGGGTGACCGACACCGGCCCGGGCATCCCGCCCGGCGAGCTGCCCCGCATCTTCGACCGGTTCTGGCGCGGGCAGCGGGCGGCCGGCATCTCCGGCAGCGGCGTCGGCCTGGCGGTCGCCGCCGAGCTGGCCCGCGCGCACGGCGGGCAGCTCACCGCCCGCAGCTCCGACGGGCACGGCGCCGAGTTCACCCTCACCCTGCCGCTGGCCTGACCGGCGGCCTCCACGCCGTCTCCATCGCCGCGGCACGCCGCGTCCAGGCCGGCCGGGCACGCTGGCGGTTGTCGTGCAGGGCCGAGCCAGCCGGCGCGGGGGGCGTCCCCGGGCCAGCACCGTCCCTGCACGGCCGGCCGGCCGGGGAGCGCCCCGGCCGGCCGCCCGCAGCGTGCACCTCACCCCAGGGAGCCAGCTGGTGACTGCCGGCAGCACCGACCACCGCGGCGGGCGGGGCCGGCGGTGAGCGTCCCGGCCTGGGCGTGGGCGGCGTTCGCCGCCTTCATCCTGGCCATGCTCGCCCTCGACCTGCTGGTCCTGCATCGCCGGGCGCACGAGGTGAGCGTCCGCGAGGCCGCTGCCTGGAGCGCCCTGTGGGTCGCGGCCGGGCTGGGCTTCGGCGGGCTGCTCTGGCTGTGGCGCGGCGGTGACGTGGCCCAGGCGTACCTGGCCGGCTACCTCATCGAGAAGAGCCTGTCACTGGACAACATCTTCATCTTCGCGGTGATCTTCTCGGCGTTCGCCATCCCGCCGCGCTACCAGCACCGGGTGCTCATGCTCGGGGTGCTCGGCGCGCTGCTGCTGCGGGGCGCGTTCATCCTGGCCGGGAGCGCCGCGCTGGACATGTTCCACCCGGTCAGCTACGTGTTCGGTGCCGTGCTGCTGTACGCGGCGGCCCGGATGCCGCGCGGCAGCCAGCCCCGCCCGGAGCGCAGCCGGGCACTGCGCCTGGTGCGCCGGGTGCTGCCGGTCACCGGGCGGCTGCACGGCCAGCGCTTCCTGGTCCGCCGGGGCGGCACGCTGCTGGCCACCCCGCTGCTGCTGGCCCTGATCGTCATCGAGACCACCGACGTGCTGTTCGCGGTGGACTCGATCCCGGCCATCCTCGCCGTCACCACCGACATCTTCGTGGTGTTCACCGCGACCGCGTTCGCCGTCCTCGGCATGCGCGCGATGTATTTCCTGCTCGCGGGGGCCGCGGGCCGGTTCCGCTACCTGCAGCCCGCGCTGGCCGTGATCCTGGCCGGCGTCGCGGCCAAGCTGCTGCTGGCCGGAGTGGCCGAGTTCCCGGCCTGGGCGTCGCCCGCGTTCATCCTGGCCGTGCTGGCCGCCGCGGCCGGGCTGTCCCTGCGGGACCGGGCCGCGGTGCGGTCAGCCGGGGGCGGAGGGGCGGCTGGCCCCGGCCACCGGGGCCGCCGGGCCGGGGGCGGGGCGGGGCGCGGGGGTGGTGCCGTTGGGGACCTGGATCTCGGGGACGGCGGGGGAGGGGCCCGGAACCTGCCCGGGGCGGAGGCCGGCGGGAGCCGTGTCGTCGTAGTAGAACTGCTTCCCGCGCATCAGCGAGACCATCGCCCCGATGAAGGACATGAGCGCCGCGGCGGTGAACACGATGACCAGGCCGTGGTGGAACGGGCCGCCGATCAGCGTGGGGAAGAAGTGCCGCCCGGTCAGCACCGACACGTTGCGGGCCGGTAGCCGGCTGAGCACCCCGGAGGACTTGAGCAGGTGCTGGACCGGGTTGAAGCCGAGCAGCGCCGCGAACACGGTGCTCACCGGGGGCAGGTGGCTGACCTGGGTGGCGACGGGCAGCGGGACGCCCTGCGCGGTCAGGCCGCGGATCAGCGCGGGCGGCAGGGTGCTGGCCAGCCCGGCGATCATGAGCGAGAAGAAGATGCCGATGGACAGGGACATCCCGGCGTTCTGGAACGTGGACCGCATGCCGGACGCGCTGCCCCGGTGCCCGGCCGGCACGCTGCTCATGATCGCGGAGGTGTTGGGCGAGGCGAACAGGCCGGAGCCCACCCCGTTGAAGAAGATGATCAGCGCGAACAGCCAGTACGGGAAGTCCAGCGGCAGCGCGATCAGGCCGATGAACGCGCAGGTGGCCACCAGCAGGCCCGCGGTGGCGAACGGCCGCGGGCCGTACTTGTCCGACAGCGTCCCGGAGATCGGGCCGGCCAGCAGGAACCCGGCGGTCAGCGGCAGCATGTAGATGCCCGCCCACAGCGGGGTGTCAACGAAGTTGTAGCCGTGCAGCGGCAGCCAGATGCCGGCCAGCCAGAGCACCAGCATGAACTGCAGGCCGCCGCGGGCGATCGAGCCGAGCAGGCTGGCCAGGTTCCCGGCCGCGAAGGCCCGGATCTTGAACAGGCCGAGCTGGAACATGGGCTCGGCGATGTGGGTCTCGATCAGGCAGAACACCACCAGCAGCGCCGCGCCGCCGCACAGGCCGGTGAGCACCCACGGGTTGGTCCACCCGGTGGGGTGACCCCCGTAGGGCTGGATCCCGTAGGTGATCGCGACCAGCAGCGCGGTGGCACCCAGGCCGAAGCTGACGTTGCCGGCCCAGTCGATCCGGGCCCGGTGGGTGGTGGCGATCTCGCGCAGGCTGCGGTAGGACCAGATCGTGCCGACGATGCCGATCGGCACGTTCACCCAGAACACCAGCCGCCAGTCCACCGCGGCCAGCAGCCCGCCCAGCAGCAGCCCGACGAACTGGCCGGAGATCCCGGCGATCTGGTTGACGCCCAGCGCCATCCCGCGCTTGCCTGGCGGGAACGCGTCGGTCAGGATCGCGGCCGAGTTGGACATGAGCATGGCCCCGCCGAGGGCCTGCACCAGCCGCCAGCCGATCAGCCACAACGCGCCGCCGCTGCCGGTCAGCGGATCCAGCGACAGCGCGATGGAGGCCAGCGTGAAGACCACGAAGCCCAGGTTGTAGATGCGCACCCGGCCGTACATGTCGCCGAGCCGGCCCAGCGTCACCACCGCCACCGCGGTGACCAGCAGGTAGCCGATGATCATCCACAGCAGGTAGCTGACGTTGCCGGGGGCGAGCGGGTCGAGCTTGATGCCGCGGAAGATGGCCGGCATCGCGATGATCACGATCGACGCGTCGATCGTGGCCATGGTCATGCTCAGCGTGGTGTTGGAGAGCGCGATCCACTTGTACCGGCCGTCCGCGCCGTCCTGGCCGCCCCGCGCAGCGGGTACCCCGGCGTGACCGTTCACGGGCGGCTGGGCGCCGGGGGCGCCGCTGTGATCAGCGATTCTCGACACGTTGATCCATGGTACCGGGAATCAGTTGCTTGACCACAACTATTTACCCGCGATAATTCGCAACGTCCCGCCGGCCGCGATCACCCCGCCGCGGCGGCGCGGGGTAGCGTGGCCTTTCCGCCGGCCGCGATGGACACCCGGGGAGGAGCCGCCGGTGCCCGCATGGGTCGAGCACGTCATCTGGTGGCATGTCTACCCGCTCGGGTTCACCGGCGCCGAGGCGGACATCGGCGGCCGGGAATCCGGCGGCGGGCCGCCCCGGGTCGCGCACCGGCTCCGGCACCTGCGCGGGTGGCTGGATTACGCGGTGGACCTGGGCGCGAACGGGCTGGCGCTCGGCCCCGTGTTCGCGTCCGGCAGCCACGGCTACGACACCACCGACCACTACCGGATCGATCCCCGGCTGGGGGATGAGGCGGATTTCGCCGCCCTGGTGGACGCGGCCCATGCCCGCGGGCTCCGGGTGCTGCTGGACGGCGTGTTCAACCACGTGGGCCGCGGTTTCCCGGCCTTCCGGCGGGCGCTGCAGCACGGGCCGGCCGCGCCCGAGGCCGCCTGGTTCCGCTTCGACTGGCCCGCGGGGTGGCAGCCGGGCACCGAGCCGGGTTACGCCACCTTCGAGGGGCACCCGGGGCTGGTGGCGCTCAACCATGACGAGCCCGCGGTGGCCTCCTACGTGGCCGACGTGATGAGCCACTGGCTGCGGGCCGGCGCGGACGGCTGGCGGCTCGACGCGGCCTACGCCGTGCCCGCCTCCTTCTGGGCCCGGGTGCTGCCCCAGGTCCGTGCCGCGCACCCGGAGGCCTACTTCGTGGGCGAGGTGATCCACGGCGACTACGCGGCGATCGTCGGCGCGGCCGGGCTGGACTCCGTCACCCAGTACGAGCTGTGGAAGGCGATCTGGAGCTCGGTCAACGACCGGAACTTCTTCGAGCTGGCCTGGGCCCTGGAGCGGCACGACGAGTTCCTCAGCCGGTTCGCCCCGCTGACGTTCACCGGCAACCACGACGTGACCCGGCTGGCCAGCCGGCTGGATGACGCCCGGCACCTGGCGCACGCCCTGGTCGTCCTGTTCACGGTGGGCGGCACCCCCTCGGTGTACTACGGCGACGAGCAGGGATTCCGCGGGGTCAAGGAGGACCGGGCCGGGGGAGACGACGCGATCCGGCCCGCCTTCCCGGCGACCCCGGCGGAACTGCCGCCGGACGGCTGGCCCGTCTACCGGCTGCACCAGGAGCTGATCGGGCTGCGCCGCCGCCACCCGTGGCTGCACCGGGCCCGCACCGGGCAGCTGCACCTGGCCAGCGAGGTGTTCATCTACCAGGTGTCGGCGGGGGATGCCCTGGCGCGGGATGCCCTGGCGGGCGATGTCCCGGCGGGGGAGGAGCGGCTGGTGGTGGCGCTCAGCCTGGCGGACGCCGCTGTCTCCGCCGACGTGCCGGGGGCCGGCGAGCTGCTGGCCGGGCAGGCGGCCGTGGCGGCCGGGCCGCCCGGGAAGCCGGTGACGGTCACCCTGCCGCCGCACGGCTGGGCCATCCTGTCGGCCGGGTAGGGCGCGCGGCGCGGCCGAGGCGTCGAGAGCCACTACCCGGCGCTCGTGGAAACAGGGCCCGTCACCTGGCCCAGGCCACGAGCCAGCCATCCCGGACGGAGAGGGGCGCGGCTCCCGGAAGAGCCGGCCCTCTCCGTCCCAGGATGCCGGTGAGAGCCTGGTCACCCCGCGCTGGCCGGTGCGGGCCTGGGCTCCCTGACGGTGGTGCTGGCTACCGCCCTGGCCAGCTCGTTGCGGCGGATGAGCAGGAAGGTGACCGGGACCGCGGACAGGCCGATCGCACCGCAGGCCCAGAACGCCCACTGGAAGCCGCCGGTGAGCGCCGCGGCTGGCGCGGCGCCCTGATGGAGCAGGGCGGTGACGCGGGTGGCGGCGATCGTGGACGCCACCGCGACGCCGATCGCCCCGCCGAGCTGCTGGGAGGTGTTGATGAGCCCGGAGGCCAGCCCGGCCTCGTGCTCGGCGACCCCGGCCAGGGCGGCGATGGAGACCGGGATGAAGGCAAACGCGGTGCCGATTCCGGTGATGAAGAACGGCCCGGCCAGGTTGGCCCAGAAGTGCCCGTGCACCGGGCACCGGGCCGCCCAGAGCACGCCGCCGCCGATCAGGGCCATGCCGGCCGCCATCACCAGCTTGGCCGAGCCGCGGGTGACCAGCGCCTGCGCCAGCCCGGCGAACGCGACCGAGGTGAGCGACGCCGCCAGCCAGGCCAGGCCGCGCCTGCAGCGCGGAGTAGCCCAGCACCTGCTGCATGTACAGGGTGCCGATGAAGATGAACGCGAAGAAGCTGCCGCCGAGCAGGAGGCCGACCGCGTTCGCGCCCGCGAGCGTCTTGAGCCGGAAGATCCGCAGCGGCATCAGCGGCGCCTCGACGCGCGTCTCGATGCACCAGGAAGGCAGCCAGCAGGGCGGCGGACACCGCGAGCAGCGTCACCGTCCTGGCGGTGCCCCAGCCGGCCTGCGGGGCCGTGGAGATCGCGTAGACGAGCAGCGACAGGCCGCCGGTCACCGTGACCGCGCCGAGCGGGTCGTAGCGCCGCCGCGCCGTCTGCAGCCGGCTTTCCGGCACCACGCGCGGGGCGAGCAGCAGCGCCGCCGCACCGACCGGGACGTTGAGGAAGAAGATGTACTGCCAGCCGGCGTACCGGGTGAGCAGCCCGCCGGCGATCAGGCCGACGGTCGCCCCGCTCGCCCCGATGGCGCCCCACGCGCCCAGTGCCTTGTTGCGCTCGGCGCCCTCGGGGAACATGTTCATCACGATCGACAGCGCGGCTGGCAGGACGATCGCCGCGCCGAGCCCCTGCAGGCAGCGCATCGGGATCAGGAACTCCTCCGCGGTGGCCAGCCCGCAGCAGCGAGGGAGGCCACCGTGAAGATGGCCAGGCCGGCCAGCAAGATGCGGCGGCGCCCCAGCAGGTCCGCGGCGCGCCCGCCGAGCAGCAGGAAACCGCCGAAGGTGAGGCCGTAGCCGGTGACGACCCACTGCAGGTCTGACTCGGCCATGTGCAGCTTGCGGCCGATCGTCGGCAGCGCGACATTGACGATGGCCAGGTCCGCGATCGTCATGAAGTACGAGACCGCCAGGACGGCGAACGCGCGCCAGCGATGGGCCTGGTTCCCGCTCCGGCCCGGGGCCAGGGCGGCAGATGCCTGGGACATGCGTGTTTCTCCCCTCAGTGCTGCACTGGGCTGAGGCCGGCGGCGGTGAGCAGGTAGGCGTCCTGGTCGCGGCCCGGGCCGGAGGCCAGGTCGACGATGGCCTCGCCTGCCTGCTCCGGGGTGAGCGCGCGGGCCGAGGCCCTTGAGGTAGGTGGCGAGGTCGACGCCCTGCCGGGCGGCGTACCCGGCGGCGGCGACGGCCCCCAGGCCGGTGGCCGGGGTCAGCTGCGGGAGCACCGAGGTGAACCTGATGCCCAGCTTCTCCCGCTCGGACTCGGCGGCGGCGTACGCGGCGATGAACCGGATGGTGGCCTTGGCTCCGGCGTAGCCGCCGCTGAGCGGGGAGCCGCGCAGCGCGGCTCCGCTGGACATGGCGATGACCACGCTGCCCGGTTCCAGCGGCCGCAGCAGCGCCTCGCGGACCCAGCCGAACACGTGCTGCACGTCGACTTCCCAGTTGCGGCTGAATGTCTGCCAGGTGTGCTGGTGAACCGGCCGCGCCAGCGGTGCCGCCCCGGCGTTGAGCACCAGCGTCCGGGGGCGGTACTTGTCGAGGAGCTGGCCGGCGGCCACCGGGTCGGCCGCGTCGGCCACGACGGGGATGAAAGCCTCCCCGAGCTGTTCGCGCAGTTCCTCCAGCCGGGCGCGGTCGCGGGCTACCCCGACGACCTGCGCGCCCGCCTGGGACAGGGCGATGGCGATGCCGCGGCCGAACCCGCGGCTGGCGCCAGTGACCACGGCCGTCGTTCCGGAAAGTTCTCGCGATGTCATGAGGGCTCCTTGAGGTTCGTGATCGCGTTCAGCTGTACTGATCCGGGGAATCACGGAAACTCAATGGCCGCCGGACCGTTGAGTTTCCGGGCCGCGGCGGATCTGTACTAGGGAGGGCAACGCGCGAAGATCATTCACGCGGCGGGCCAGCGGCAGACCACAGGAGCAGCGATGCTGGGCAGCGAGGATTTCGCACTACTCACCGACCCGTTCCGGGAAGAGCTGCTTGCGCACTGCTACCGGATGCTCGGCTCGGTCCAGGACGCCGAGGACCAGGTACAGGAGACCTTCATCCGGGCCTGGCGGTCCTACGACGAGTTCGAGGGGCGAGCGTCGCTGCGGACCTGGCTGTACCGGATCGCGACCAACGCCTGCCTGCGGGCGCTGGAGAACAGCAGCCGCGGCCGCTGCCGTCCGGCCTCGGCAGCCCGAGCGAGGACCCGGCCGCGCCGCCGGCCACGGCGCAGCCGGAGGTCCCGTGGCTGCAGCCCATGCCCGACGCGCTGGTGAGCGCCGGTCCCGCCGATCCGGCCTCGATCGTCACGTCGCGGATGAGCATGAGGCTGGCCTTCATCGCCGCCTTGCAGTACCTGCCCGCCCGGCAGCGCGCCGTGCTGATCCTGCGCGACGTCCTGCAATGGCGGGCCGCCGAAGTGGCCGACTTGCTCGGCACCACGGCCACCGCCGTGAACGGCATGCTGGACCGGGCCCGGGCGCGGCTCGCGCAGGTGGCCCCGGCCGAGGACGAGATCCGCGAGCCCGCCAGCCCGGACGACCGCGCGCTGGCCGACCGTTACGCGGAAGCCTTCGAGAAGGCCGACATCACTGCCCTGACGCAACTGCTGCGCGAGGACGCCGTCTTCGAAATGCCGCCGCGGCCGACCTGGTTCGCAGGCCGTGAGGTAATCGGGGCCTTCCTCCAGGCCCGGGTTCTCCGCGAGCCCGGCATCTTCCGGGGGACTCCCACGGCCGCGAACGGCCAGCCCGCGATCGCGAGCTACCGGCGCGACGGTGACGGCGTGTACCGGGCATACGCGATACAGGTGCTCACCATCGCCGGATCGCACATCACGCGGATCACCTCGTTCATCGACCCGGGCCTGTTCGCGAGATTCGGCCTGCCGCCGGTCCTTGCCCCGGCCTCCCCGGCCTCCCGAGGCGAGGTCCCGGCGCCAGGCCGATGACCGGGCCAGCGCGATGACGCGGCCGCCCGAGGGGATCCGGCTGCTGGAACCCGCACTCCGCTACGCCCTCACGGCAGCCGCGCAGGTCACGCCGGAGTTCCTGCCGCGCCCGACGCCGTGCCGGGGCTGGGACCTGCGGATGCTGCTCCTGCACGCCAGCGAGTCCCTGGACGCGATCCATGAGGGCCTCGACGCCGGGTGCGTTGGCCTGTACCCGGCCGCCTGTGACCCTGACCTGGCCGCCATGGCCGCCGACCCCGCCCGGGCCTTCCGCGATCGCGCCGGCCGGCTACTCGACGCATGGGCCAGTGCCGGCCACGCGCACACCGGCCGCCGGCACAACGTCGTCCACATCGCCGGCCGCCTGGTCACGGCCGGTGCCCTGGCCGGCGCCGGAGCCCTCGAGATCGCCGTCCACGGGTGGGACATGTCCCAGGCGTGCGGGCACGGCCAGCCAATCCCGCCCGACCTGGCGGCCGGCCTCCTCGCCATAGCCCCGCTGCTGGTTCCCAGCGCCCGCCACCCCCTGTTCGCGGCGCCGGTCAGCGTGGCGCCGGAGGCCGGCGCCAGCGACCAGCTCACCGCCTTCCTCGGCCGTGCCGGAGTGCTCTGATCAGGCCCGTGGCCAGGCCGCGAAGCGCTCCCGCAGCCGCGCGATCTCCTCGTGGCTGAGCCCGAACGGGGCGAAGATCCCGTCGCCCCACTTGTCCAGGCGGCGGCCCGCGTCCGCGAAGTCACGGCGGGTCAGCCCGGGGTCCAGCCGCCGGGCGGAGCTGATCACCTGGTCGATGCTGTAGCGCTCCAGGGCGGCCGCGGTGTCCACGTAGTCACGCGGCTCGGCCCGGCTGGTTTCTGAACAAGGAGTTGATCAGTGACCGGCGGGCGCCTGAGCGATCAGGCACCCGCCGGTGCGTTCCCCGGGGCGACGCGGGTGATGATGATGGCCAAGCTCGGCGCGCGAGACCTGGGGTTACCCCGGGTCAGGACTGACGCAGCCCGGTCTAGCGCTGCCAGACCCCGAAGTCGTGGCCACTGTCCCACAGGGAGGACGGGCTCATCAGCACGGTCCCGGACCGCCCGCCGTTGCTGGTCTCGATCAGCTGGCTGGTGACCCACGGGCCCAGCAGCGAGCCGCGGTCGCCGCTATAGGTGGTGACCAGGCTCCCGGTCAGCTGCCACAGCCGCAGGCTGACCTGCGGAACGCGCTGCTCGCCGGCCGGAGTCGCCAACGCGCCGGCCGGGGTCACCATCGCGCCTACCTCGGCATAGTCATAGACGGCCTTACCCGCCCCGCCCCACACCTGGTGAGTGGTGTGGCGGGTGAGATTGTTCACGGTGACGATGACGTAGCGGGTCTGCTGGTCATAGAAGACGTTGATGCTGAGCCGGTCGCCGACCAGTGGCCTCATGTCAACCCAGCACGGGCAGCTGGTGAAGTGACCGAAGTCGAACCAGACGCCGCCGAACCGGTGCGCGCCGGCGCGGACGCCCAGTGTCACGTAGACCCCGGGCTGGGTGGCACTGCGGAGTGAAACGTAGGCTGACGTGTTGCTCCCGGCGGGCGGGATGGTCAGGGTCGTGGTCGCGAACCGGAAGTACCGGCCGCCGCCTGCCTGGTAGCCCGCCCGGTCAGTGGTGTAGATCACCGGCCCGGCCGACCGCGGGGCCGCCGCCGCAGTGGGCGCCGAGCCCAGTGCCGCGACCATCGCTCCCGCCGCCAGCACGGCCATAAGCGCCCCGCTCACTGTCCTGCGCATGGGTAACTCCTCCTCGGCCGGAGGCTGATGCCACCCGGCAGGCCGGGCAGGAGTGAGGCGGCCATTCCCCGGTTGCAGCGGACTCATGCCCGCCGAGCTTCCACCGTGCCCCGCTAGACAGTTCCGGTCCCCGGCAATCTCGTCTTCGATGCTGCCGATAGGGTCCCCGTGCCTTCAGCATGCAGGGGCCACGCAACCGGCTAATAGGGCC
Organism: uncultured Actinomycetes bacterium; assembly: GCA_963767385.1. GTDB lineage: Bacteria > Actinomycetota > Actinomycetes > Streptosporangiales > Streptosporangiaceae > RYN-230. The sequence continues at coordinate 105,521 of CAVYEA010000027.1, forward strand.
ATTGGCCAGTAATGGGAGGCCAAACATCCGGATATGAAGGGGAAAGGCAATGCCCGGCGGCCGGGCGAAGCCGACCTGTCAGTGGTCGCGCGGCTGCGCCGCGCGTGGACGCAGGAAGAGGAGGGCGAGCGCGGAGACCCGGGTGTTGAGCAGAGGTTCGCGGCCTGGTTCCAGCGGGAGCCGGCACGCCGCCGGGTCACCTGGCTGGCCGAGGTCGATGGCCAGCTGGTCGGGATGATGAACCCGGCCATCTCCGAGCGGATGCCCCGGCCAGGGCACATGCCGGGCCGCTGGGGATACCTGGTAACGCATTCGTGCTGGCGGCCTACCAGAGCCAGGGGATCGGCGGGCTGCGGTGCTCAGCCATACTCTGGACGCCACCACAGGAGACACCCTGACAGGGGTGAGGCGATGCAGCTCGCTCGCGTTTTGCTTCTATTCCTGCCATTTTTCGGTGATCCGCAGCCGTCTTTCTTGCGTACGCAAGATGGTGTCTCTCCGTTGACGTCATGCGGATCTTCGCCAGTGGCGAAATTGCCTGATATCGGCGGTTCGGTACCGGGCCTCAGGAGATATCAGGCCCGTGGCCAGGCCGCGAAGCGCTCCCGCAGCCGGGCGATCTCCTCGTGGCTGAGCCCGAACGGGGCGAAGATCCCGTCGCCCCACTTGTCCAGGCGGCGGCCCGCGTCCGCGAAGTCACGGCGGGTCAGCCCGGGGTCCAGCCGCCGGGCGAAGCTGATCACCTGGTCGATGCTGTAGCGCTCCAGGGCGGCCGCGGTGTCCACGTAGTCACGCGGCTCGGCCCGGCTGGCCAGCGCGCACACCTTGCCGCCGACCACGTCCTCCAGGTCCAGGACCGGCCCGAACTCCATGATGACCGGCCGGCGGGTCCGCTCGAAATACGCCATCTGCAGCATCATCTGCTCCCCGCCGGGCGCGGTGATGATCCACTCAGCCAGCCCTTCGCCCATCCCGTAGAAGATGTCGGACAGGCCGCCGGTCTTGTCCCGCCGCTCGGTGCCGAAGCCCGCCTCACGCAGGGCGGCGCCGACCGCATCGGCAGCCGCCTCCACGCCGCCTTCCTCGTTGCTGAACACGTCGACGTCCTGGGTGGGCCGGTCGATGAGCCCGTGGGCGATCAGGGCGTTCCCGCCGCCCAGGGCGAAGCCGTGCGGGGCAGCGGCACGCAGCGCGATGACCGTCACCCGGCCGTGCAGGGGGCTGACCGGCATCAGGCGGCCGCGGCTCCGGCTCCGGCGCGCAGCACCGGGTGCTGGTCTTCCCACGCCTGCCGGACGCCCCGGGGCAGGTACAGCTCGGGCCAGAGGGCGGTCAGCGTGCCGCCATCCAGGTAACCGAGATCCTCCGGGCGGCCCGCCTCGCGCAGCACGGTCTCATACAGCCACTGGCGCATGTCCGGGTCGGCCAGGTCGAACCGGTGACCGGGGATGCTCCAGAACAGCCACAGCGGGAGCTCGACCAGGCCTTCGGTCGGCCCGTGCAGGTCTTCCAGGCTGGCGGCGACCACGGCACGGCGCCCGGGCCGGGCTTCATACCGGGCCTGCGGCGGGCTGGCCTGCATGGTGGTCACGGGATCAGCGTACCCCGTCCGGCGCCGGGTAGTCGAATATACGATCGATGTGCGGCCCGCGGCCCGCCTCAGGCCATGCCGCCGTTGGCCCGGGCGGCCTGGCCGTTGACCCGGCGGCCCGGCCAGGAAGGCGGGGGAGTGGCGGTACCGGGAGGCCGGCCGCTCGCGGTCAGCGTATTCGAACATAGCTTTGAATATCAATAGCTTAGCTGCTAGCATCGCCCAACAACAGCGATGCGAGGCGGAGGCCAGCCATGACGAGCGCAGAACTGCTCACCGGCCGGGACCTCACCCCGGTCCAGCGGAGGATCCGCCAGTACATCGAGGACTACTCCCAGGACCTGGGTTATTCGCCCAGCTACCGCGAGATCGCCGGCGCCGCCGGGCTGGCCAGCCTGTCCAGCGTGGCCCTGCACATGCAGACCCTGCAGGACAAGGGTTACGTGAGCCGCGAGCCGGGCCGCCCGCGCAGCATCGTGGTGCTGCCGTGCGGTGTTACGCCGGGCCCGCGGGAGCCCGGGCCGGCGGCGTGCGGGCCAGCGGCCGGCGCCGCCGGGCCGCCGGACCTGCCGGATGCGGCCTACGTCCCGCTGGTGGGGCGGATCGCGGCGGGCCAGCCGATCCTGTCCGGCCAGCCGACCGTGTCCGGCGCGGCGATGGTCTCGGGAGAGCTGGCCGGGGACGGCTTCCTGCTGCCCAGGCAGCTGGTCGGCACGGGGACGTTGTTCATGCTCAGGGTCAGCGGGGACTCGATGATCGGTGCCGGGATCGCTGACGGTGACCTGGTGGTCGTCCGCGAGCAGCCGGACGCCGAGAACGGCGACATCGTGGCCGCGATGATCGACGGCCTGGAGGTCGAGGGCACGGTCAAGACCCTCAAGCGATCCGATGGCCACGTCTGGCTGATGCCGCATAACCCGGTTTACACGCCGATCGTGGCCGACGACGCGACCATCGTCGGCCGGGTGGTGGCCGTCCTGCGCCGCGTCTGACGCGCCCGGCCGGTTCCTGGCACGTCCGGCTTAGCCGAACAGCGTGGCCATCGGCCGCCTCACGACCCTCCTGCCCCGCCGGTCACAACCCCCCCGCCGTACACGGGACGCGCAGGCCCGATGATCAGGGCCAGCCTGAGCCACAACTGGCTGCACCGCCCCTGGGACCGGATCTCCGCCGCCAACGGCCTCGCCGCCCTGACCGACCACGTCCACCTGAACGACCGCGCGGCCGCCCTCGCCGCCGACCTGGTCGCGGACTTCATCACGCGACTGACCTCAGCGTCCTGCTCGCGGAGGGCACCAGGACGGTGCGGACGCCCGGGACCTCGGGTGCGGTCCACGCGGTTTCGATGTCGGCGAGGGGCAGCGGGCGGGCGGTGACTGCGATGCCGCCGTTGCCGATCTCGCCGATGAGTGACGGCAGCTCGGCCAGGTAGGCCGAGGCCGGGACCGCGCCCTGGCCGTTACCCTGCAGCCGGAAGTTCGCCGAGCGCAGCGCGACCGACGGCAGCTCGATGGTCGGCCCGGCCATGGAGCCGATCTGGATCCAGTTCAGGGCCCGGCTGCGGTCAGCGCGGGCCCGCAGCAGCGCCATGATCGCCTCACTGGCGGGCTTACCCCACAGGTAATCGATGACCAGGTCAACCTCACTGGCCGCCCGGGCCAGCGCCACCGCGGTGGCGCCGGCATCCCCGGCGAGCGCGACGGTCGCGTCCGCGCCGATTCCCGGCAGGGCAGCCAGGCGGGCCCGATCCCGGCCAGCACCGACGACCCGGCCGGCCCCGAGACGCTTGGCGACCTGGATGGCCATCTGGCCGGCGTTGCCGGTAGCGCCAAGGACCAGGACCGACTGCCCGGCCTCGAGCGGGACGCGGCGGCGCAGGGCCACCCACGCCGACATGGCCGGGTTCATCGCCGCGGCAATCTTCAGCACGTCCGTGCCCGCGGGCAGCACCACGCTGCGCCGGGTGTCGATGACAGTCCGGGTGGCCATCGGGCCGGTGAGCTCGTCATCGGCCACGAAGTACACCAGCTGGCCGTCCTCTCGCCGGCCGACACCGTCGATACCAGGAACCATCGGCAGCGTCCCGGTACTGGTGTAGTGGCTGCCCGACGCGCCGGCCCGGACCCGCGGGTGCAGGCCCACCGCGACGACGTCAACGAGTGCCTGGTCGCCGCCGGCCGGGCCGGCAGGCCGAACGGCTCGTACCGGGGCGGGTGGCCGAACGAGCGGACCACCGCGGCGTGGACATCCATGTGAGCCTTTCCCAAGGTTGGTTCGCGTCACGTACTAATTTAGTTTGTGTCACGTACCTTTTCAAGTAAGCTGGGGGAGTGATGTCGCGCAACGACACGCCGCCCCCGGCAGCACCGCCGCGCGCAGGCCAGGATCCCGGGCTGGTCAACGCCCTGGCCCAGCTGTCGTTTCTGGTGCACAACGCTCTGGCCGAGATCGCCGGGCAGCATGACCTGTCGATCATCCAGACGCGGCTGCTCGGCGTGCTCCGGGACCGGGAGCCGACGATGAACGCGCTCGGCCGCCACCTCGGCCTGGACAAGTCCTCGATCAGCGGCCTGGTCGACCGCGCGGAGCGCCGCGGCCTGGTCACCCGCACCGTCAGCGCGACCGACCGCCGCGCGGTCCAGGTATCGATCACCGGCGCTGGCCGTCAGCTCGCCGAACAGGTCGCCGCACGGTTCACTGAGCGCATCGAGACGTTCGTGGCCAGGCTGCCGGATGCCGACCGGTGGCTGCTGTCACAGCTGGCGGCCCAGATCGTGGCCGCCGACGCGGACCGCCGCACAGGTCACGAGGATGCCTGAGGGGCCTTGCCGCATTTGCCGAGCACCTGCTTGTCCACCAGTGATGCCACGCAGGCGTTGCGGGGCGGTATGGCGCGCAGCTGGCTGGCGGTGGTGACCGTTGCCCAGTGCGTGTCGGCCTCGGCAACCCCGTGAGTCCCGGGGACCAAGGTCGATCATGTTCCGACCACCCTGCACTGCGCACCCGTCCCAGGAATCACGGTGACAGCCACGCCTGGCGCTCCGTGCGGGTGCGGCCTCGTTATCGGGCCGCACTGCCGACGGGCACCTCGGCGTCCGCGCCGTTACCCGGCGAGGCTGGCGATGTCCTCCGGGGTGAGCTGGACGCTGGCCGCGCCGACGTTCTCCGCCAAATGGGCGAGGCTGCCGGTGCCGGGGATGGGGAGCATCACCGGGGAGGCTGCCAGCAGCGCCGCGAGCGCGACCTGCTGGACGGTCGCCCCGTGCCGGGCGGCGGTCTTCTCAAGCCGGGTCGTGTCGATCGGGTCGAGGCCGCCGCCGAGCGGGAAGAACGGCACGAACGCGGTGCCGGACCGGGTGCACTCCGCCAGCAGCGCGGCGTCCGCGGTGGCCTGCACGTGGAAAGCGTTCTGCACGGCGGCGACCGGGGCGATCGCGCGGGCCTCGGCGAGCTGCGCGGCGTCAACGTTGCTGACGCCCAGGTGCCGGATCAGGCCCTCCTCGCGCAGCTCCGCCAGCGCGGCGAACCGCTCGGCGATCGGCTCGCCGCCGGGCGGGTTATGCGCGCCGACCCGCAGGTAGACCAGGTCGAGCTGGTCAACGCCGAGCTCGCGGAGGTTGTCCTCCACCAGGGCGCGCAGCTGGCCCGGGGTGGCCTGCAGGGCGGGGATGCCGTCCGGCCCGAGCATCGGGCCGACCTTGGTGGCGATCACCAGGCCGTCGGGATAGGGGGCCAGGGCCCGGCGGACCAGGTCGTTGGCGGCGACGTCACCACGCCGGTAGAAGCTCGCGGTGTCGATGTGGTTCACGCCCAGCTCGACGGCGCGGCGGAGCACCGCGATCCCGTCCGCCGGGTCGCGGACCGGGCCGGTGAAGGTCCCGGTGGGCAGCCGCATCGTGCCGAAGCCGAGCCGTGCGACGGGCAGGTCGCCGCCGATCGCGAAGGTGCCGGAGGCGGCGGCGGGCTGGCTGGTGTTCGTTGTGGTCGTCATGCTCACAGCCTGCCCCGGCCCCGTGGCCGCGGCGAGGAGCTGGCAGGTTGCTGCCATTTGCCGGGCCTGGAGGCGGCTGACAGACTGGACGGGTGGCTGATGACCAGACCAGCACGGTGCGCGGCGACGCGGAGCTCATCGCCCGGGCGGGGCACCTGTTCGACGCGGTGCACGAGGAGTTCGCCTGCGCGGCCCGTGACCTGGCCACCTGGTCGCAGCCGGAGGCCCGGTCCGCGGTCGCCCGGCGGGTGCTTGCCCCCGGCACGGACAGCTTCACGGTGCGCAAGCTGTGGAGCCCGCTGGCGCTGGCCGACGAGGCGCAGCGCGCGCACCTGCAGCGGCTCGACGCGGCGGGCGCGCAGGTGCGGATCAGTTCCGCGCCGCTGCCGCACGAGACGATCATCCTGGACCGGCGGGTGGCGATCCTGGCCGGCCAGCCGTCGCCGCTCGGCCGCGAGTACACGGTGACGACGTCCCCGGTCCTGGTGGGCGGGGTTTATTCACTGTTCAACGCCGCCTGGGAGGCGGCCACCGACCTCGGCGCCTTCCTGCGCGGCGAGGTCCCCGAGCTCGCTCCCGAGGCCCGGGAGATCCTGCGGGCGCTCGGCGCGGGCCTCACCGACGAGGCGGCCGCCCGGCGGCTGGGCACCTCGCTGCGCACCTACCGGCGGCGGGTCGCCGAGCTGATGGCCGCGCTCGAGGCGGGCTCCCGCTTCCAGGCCGGGGCCCGGGCCGGCGAGCTCGGCCTAGCCCACTGACCCGGCCACCCGGTCACCGCGCAGACTCGCCTGACATTGCCCGGTGACACCGATGCGCGGGCCGGCCGGGCGGCAGTGAATCCGGCCCATCACGGGCCGTGTCTCACGAATTGAGAATCCGCCCCATCAACTGAGACCGGACAGGAGCTTCGGCAGAGTTGAAGCCGGTGTGCGAAGACGTGCAACGCCTGGATGAGAAAACTCAAATCTTGAGTGAGACCACAAACAGGGACACCTGCCGCTTCTGCGGGGAGGCTCCAGCACAGTAACTTTACATAATGCTCATTATCGGCACTCAACTTCATCCCGGCACCCGACCTTGATCGCCGGGCGTTCGAGGAGCGCCTGCAGGCGGTGCTGGCGCCCCCGACGCGCGCTCAGCAGTCAAACACCGACCAGCAGATGTCGTTCCGCAACCGCTGGTCGTCAAGCACGAGCTCGCGAATCGCCTCCGGGAGCTGGTCACGCTGCCACCGGCACTCGAGTCGCCCCGCGGCCTCGCCCTCGCCTTCCGGCGCGCCAGCCCGTGCGGCCTTGATCGCATAGGCGGCCGCACCGAGCTCGTGCGCGGCGACGTGCGCGACGGCCCCGGCCTGGCCAGCAGCGTACGCGGCATGCCGTGCTGCCCCGCGCAGGTCTCTGGCCGCGGCCATTGCATGGCCGGCCGCCGTGCGGGCCTGGGTCATCTTGACCTCGCCACGCACCCAGGCGCGGGCATGCTCGATCGCCTGACGCGGTCGTGGGTCCTCAGGCTGAGCCGACTCGAAGAAGTCAAGGACGTGCTCCGCGCACGATGCCGCCCAAAGAGCCAGGAGCTGGTGATCCGAATCGGCGAGGGTCCCACCACGGCGGATCGTCACGAAGCGAGGGTCTCGGACCTTCGGGAGGATCATGGCTGGCACTCCTTCTCGCATCCGCCTGCCAGTTCGTGAGGGACGGGGTCGATGCTGGATGGGAAGCCGGGCAGGTCGCCCAGCGGTCACGGGCCACCATCGGCCACTAGATCAGTGGAGGAAGTTCACGAGGAGGTCGCTTAGTTCCTTCGGGTGGCTGAGCGCTGCGCAATGGCAGCCGGGTACCTCGTCAGGGACGGTGCCCAGGCGTTCTTGTGCCAGCCGCCGCATGAAGGCGGCCGGGAAGAACTGGTCGTCCTGGCACAGGATGAACTTGGTGGGCACGTCCGGCCACGCATCGAGTGGCCAGGGCGTGTTCCAGACCGCCGGGGATTCGCCGCGCCCGCCCCTTCGCAGGGCCTCCTCGGCCAGCGGGCGCGGTACTCCGTTGTAGAAGCTGATGAGCGGGTCGTCGTGGCCGGTCTTGCCGCCGTCAAGCCTGGCCTGCTGTTCGGCGGCCTGCCGGTAGCCGGTGCTGCCCCACCACTCGCCCGGGCTCTCTCCAGGGGCCGGGATCATTCCGGCCAGCAGCACCAGCAGCCGCACCGGGAGCTGGGCAGCGACCAAGGTCGCGGTGAACGCGCCGTAAGACTGGCCCACGATCACCAGGTCCTGCCCGCCGCCGGCCGCGCCGATCACGGTGCCCGCGTAGTCGTTCAGGCTCGCCGTGTCGTTGTTGCACGGCAGGTCCGGCGCGATCGTGTGGTGGCCCCGGGCTTGCAGCTCCGCTTCGGTCAGGTGCCAGTACCAGCCGGCATCGCCAGCGCCATGAATCAGCACGAAGGTCGCCATAGCGGGAGACTAGGCGACTGTGCTGACAGCCGCTTCCATCGCCGGCTTGCCGCGACGGAGCTTCCCCCGCGTGAGCGGGACGGGACACGGCATCTGGCGAGTTGCCTCATGATCGTGAGACACGAGGAGCCAGGAAGTGGCGCACGTATCTGAGGCACCGCAGGTCAGAACCTCGACGGTGCCTCATGATCGTTGAGACAGGACACCGACATAGGCCGCGAGGTGCTCGCCGGTGAGGGTGGAGCGGGCGGCGACGAGGTCGGCCGGCGTGCCCTCGAAGACGACCCGGCCGCCGTCGTGGCCGGCGCCGGGGCCGAGGTCGATGATCCAGTCGGCGTGCGCCATGACCGCCTGGTGGTGCTCGATGACGATGACCGACTTGCCGTCCTCGACGAGCCCGTCGAGCAGGCCGAGCAGCTGCTCCACGTCGGCGAGGTGCAGGCCGGCGGTCGGCTCGTCCAGGACATAGACGCCGCCCTTCTCGCCCAGGTGGGTGGCGAGCTTGAGCCGCTGCCGCTCGCCGCCGGACAAGGTGGTGAGCGGCTGGCCCAGGTTGACATAACCGAGGCCTACGTCGGCGAGCCGCCCGAGGATCGTGTGCGCGGCCGGGACCTTGCCCGCACCGTCGCCGAAGAACTCCAGCGCCTCGGCGGCGGGCATCGCCAGTACCTCGCTGATGTCCTTGCCGCCGAACGTGTACTCCAGCACCCCGGCCTGGAACCGCTTCCCGTCGCACACCTCGCAGGGAACGGCCACGCCGGCCATCATCGCCAGGTCGGTGTAGATCACGCCGGCGCCATTGCAGTTCGGGCAGGCGCCCTCGGAGTTGGCGCTGAACAGCGCCGGCTTGACGCCGTTCTCCTTCGCGAACGCCTTGCGGATCGGGTCGAGCAGTCCGGTGTAGGTGGCCGGGTTGCTCCGCCGCGAGCCGCGGATCGCGCCCTGGTCCACCGATACCACGCCGTCCCGCCCGGACACCGAGCCGTGGATCAGCGAGCTCTTGCCGGAGCCCGCCACCCCGGTGACGACGACCAGCACGCCGAGCGGGATGTCGACGTCGACGTCCTGCAGGTTGTGGGTGGTGGCGCCGCGCACCTCCAGCGTTCCCGACGGCGTCCGCGCCGACGGCTTCAGCGACGCCCTGTCGTCCAGGTGCCGCCCGGTGATGGTGCCGCTGGCCCGCAGCCCCTCGACGGTGCCCTCGAAGCAGACGGTGCCGCCCGCCGTGCCGGCCCCGGGGCCGAGGTCGACGGCGTGGTCGGCGATCGCGATCGCCTCCGGCTTGTGCTCCACGACCAGCACGGTGTTGCCCTTGTCCCGCAGCCGCAGCAGCAGGCCATTCATTCGCTGGATGTCGTGCGGGTGCAGCCCGATCGTCGGCTCGTCGAAGACGTAGGTGACGTCGGTGAGCGCGGAGCCGAGCTGGCGGACCATCTTGACGCGCTGAGCCTCGCCGCCCGACAGCGTGCCCGATGGCCGGTCGAGCGAGAGATAGCCCAGCCCGATCTCCGTGAATGAGTCGAGCGACTTCCCCAGCGCCGTGAGCAGCGGCCCCACCGACGGATCATCCAGGCCGCGGACCCAGTCGGCCAGGTCGCTGATCTGCATCGCGCAGGCGTCGGCGATGTTGATCTTCCCGATCCGCGAGGACCGGGCCGCCTCGCTGAGCCGGGTGCCGCCGCACTCGGGGCAGGTGGTGAAGGTGATCGCGCGGTCCACGAACTCCCGCAGCACCGGCTGCAGCGACTCCCTGTCCTTGGACAGGATCGACTTCTGGATCTTGGGGATCAGCCCCTCGTAGGTGACATTGACGCCGTTGACCTTCACCCGGACCGGCTCGTGGTGGAGGAAGTCCTGCCGCTCCTTCTTGGTGTACTTGCGGATCGGCTTGTCCGGGTCGAGCAAGCCCGCCCCCATGTAGACCTGCACCGTCCAGAAGCTGTTCACGGTGTACCCGGGGATCAGGATCGCGCCCTCGGCCAGCGACTTGGAGTCGTCGAAGAGCTGGGCGAGGTCCATATCGGAGACCGTGCCCCGGCCCTCGCAGCGCGGGCACATGCCGCCGGTGATGCTGAAGCTGCGCCGCTCCTTCACGGTCCTGCCGCCGCGCTCGAACGCGACCGCGCCGGCTCCGCTGATGGAGGCGACGTTGAAGGAGAACGCCTGGGGCGAGCCGACGTGGGGCTTGCCGAGCCGGCTGAACAGGATGCGCAGCATCGCGTTGGCGTCGGTGGCGGTGCCGACCGTGGAGCGGGGATCGGCCCCCATCCGCTCCTGGTCGACGATGATCGCGGTCGTCAGCCCCTCGAGCACGTCGACCTCGGGCCGGGCCAGCGTCGGCATGAAACCCTGCACGAAGGCGCTGTACGTCTCGTTGATCAGCCGCTGCGACTCCGCGGCGATCGTGCCGAACACCAGCGAGCTCTTGCCCGAGCCGGAGATGCCGGTGAACACCGTCAGCCGGCGCTTCGGGATCTCGACGCTGACGTCCTTGAGGTTGTTCACGCGCGCGCCGTGCACGCGGATCAGATCGTGGCTGTCACCTACGTGCGGCGCAGGCGACTGCGTGTCCGTCCTCGTGGCCATGCTCATCGTGTCTCCATCTGTTAGGCGGGGCCGCCGCGCGGCCGCCTGGCCGGGTGTCAGGCCAGCCAGCGGCCGTCGCGCATCAGCTCGCGGCCGGGCAGCTCGTTCACCTCGCGCCACGCCTGGATGCGGCGCGGGGAGATACGGAACCACCGGTACGGCGTGGCCAGGGCACGCGGGTCGAAGCCGGTGCGCGCGGCGAACCGGTCACCCCGCTCCTGCGGCAGCGCGTCGATCTCGAGGACCTCGACTTCGCCCTCGATCATGGACACGTCGCGGGTGAGGCCCAGCCCCAGCCGGACGGCCCGGGCGGCCGCCAGGTTCCTGCCGGTCGGGCTGTCCGCCGGCGTGGCCACGAGCAGCGCCTCGCCGTCCCAGTCGAAGGACAGCGGCACCAGGTACGGCGCACCGTCCGCCGAGGCACTGGCCACCCAGGCATCGATGTCATGGGTGAGCCGGTGCTCGGTGTCGCGGCGGCGCTGAGCGCGGGAGCGGGGGCCGGCACTCATCGGTCCTGCAGCAGCCCGAGGACGTTGCCATCGGGGTCGGTGACGGTGGCCACCAGGCGGCCGCCACCGACGTCGTGCGCGGGCTCCTTCACGGTGGCACCCGCGGCGGTCACCTCGGCCAGCTTCGCCTCGATGTCCGGCACGTGCCAGTAGGCCACCGGGGCGGTCATGCCCTGCGCTCCCCCGCCTGGCACCAGCCCGATGTGCTGGCCCGCGGCCTCGAAGCCGACGTAGTAGGACTCGTCGGCCTGCGGCGGCACGCCGAGCAGGGCCGTGTACACCGCCTTGGCCGCCGCCAGGTCGGACACGGGATGCAGCACGGTCTTGATTCCCTGGGTGGAAGAGCCGGTCATGGTCACTCCTGAAGTCGTGGGTCACATCGGCAAGTCGTGGGTCACACCGGCCCGGTGTGCCTGGTCGGGCCTGGGGACGAACGGGAAGCCCGGAAATCGCGTGCCGGGCGGGGATGGTGAT
>CAVYEA010000028.1:0-91997 GCA_963767385.1 uncultured Actinomycetes bacterium
TGCCGCTGACCGGGGCCGTGCTGCCGTCGTCCTCGTCCTCGTCTTCGCCGTCCAGCGTGGTGAGGTCGAGGTAGGTGCCGTGGCCGTCGAAGTGGACCACGTGGTAGCGGCGGCAGGCGTCGGCGGCCTCGTGCAGGACCTGGGTGCAGGCGGGGGTAGGTGGCCGGGCGCAGCACGTCCAGGTCCAGGCCGTCCATCTGTTCCACGCCGCCGCGGACCAGCCGGGAGGCCACCGACCGGAACGGCACGTCATCACCCCGCCCGGGGCGGCAGATCACCAGCAGCACACGCAGCCTGTGCCCGCCCGCCTGCGGCAGGCTGACCCGGCCCGCGGCCTGCAGGTGGGTCGGACGAACTCCCCCGCGCCCAGCGCCAGCGCCGTATCGGTCCCCGGGTCACGCAGCAGTTCCCATGGCAGGCCCGGAGCGTCGGCCGGGTCGGTGTCGATCTCTACCCGGACCCGCGGCAGCTGGGCGCGCACATCTTTCCAGATGCCCGCGGCGTCCAGTCCCGTGAACACGTGCCCGAACAAGCTGGTGCCGGTACCGGCCAGGATCACCTCAGCGTCCCGGGCCAGGCGGGGCCCGGGGTCGGCGGGGAACTCCGCGTAGTCCTCTAAGTACCAGCGGACCTTCTCCGCATCCTGCTCACCAGCCCGGTAGCAGAACGTGGACACCACGGCCTGGCGGGCCGGGCCGTCCTGCCAGGTGACCTCCACCCGCCGCTTGCCATCGGCGGTGGGCTCGTCGCTGATCCGCAGCACCGGCGTCCCCGTCATGCCCCCACCCCCGGACGGCTTGCTCCTTACGGTCCGCTGGGCAGCCCCCTGCCGCCAGGCACACCGCGCAGCCTGTGCCGCAATAGTAGTGTCTCAACCGGTTCCCAGCCCGCTACTGCGCGCCATCACCACCACCAGCACTGGGCCGTCGGCCCAGGCCCGGTCGGCCGGGCCGGGCGGGACACCGGCCCGGTCATGCGGGGCCACGACCGGCCGGTCATGCAAGCGGTAGGACATCCCCTCCAGGTATCTCAGCCTCTGGGCCGATGCGGCTCAGGGGCTCCTACTAATACGTTCGGTAGCCTGGGACCTGGCAGCAACCCGGGGATGTGAGCCTGTGAGTCAATCCCGTGAGTCAGCAGGGCGGTCCCTGGCGTATGCCACCGGCCCCTGGCGGAATGACACCCGCACCCCGGATGCCCCCCTGAACAGGGCGTATGGCTCTGACCAGTCCCCCGGGGATGATGCTGTACTGCCGATACTGGGCCGTGGTGACACATGACGCTACCGCTGACCAGCCCGCCGCGTGGTGGCGGCCGTCAGGACGCCCGTCACCGCGTCGCACGATGGAGGGCACGGCTGTCGCGGCCGGTCAGGGTCATCCGTCGCCGCGGCGCCGCGCTGAGTGCCATCCTGCACCACGACTGGCCCGCCGCACTGCTGGCCACTTGCGCCCTGTTCGCCTGCGTGGTCGCCGCGATCAGCGCCAACGCGCCGGAGCGGCTGTGGGGGGTGCTGGCAGCCGGCGCGTACGGCCTGGCCGCCCTGGCCGCGCTGGCCGGGCGGCAGCGCGGCCTGCCGGTGGCGCTGGCCATCAGCATCGCCGGAGCCGTGATCGCGCCGCTGGCCTGGATGGCCATCGCCCACACCGGGCAGCCAGAGGTCGGCGTGGTCATCCGCTCCGCGGGGATGTTCCTGCACCGGGGAACCCCGTACCAGGGGGCCGGCGCCATCGCGGCCACGCACGACGTCAATGCCTACAATCCGTACCTGCCGACCCTGGCGGTCTTCGGGATCCCGCACGCGCTGTTCGGCGCGGGCCTGCTGACCGACCCGCGGGTCTGGTTCGGCGTGGTGTTCGCCCTGGGCTTCGGCTGGGCGCTGAAGCTCAGTGACGTGCGGCGGCCCTGGATGTGGACGGCCGTGGTCACCGCATCACCCGTCATCGCCTATCCGCTCAGCACGGGCGGGGATGACCTGCCGGTGCTGGCGCTGCTGTGCCTGGGACTGGCCCTGCTGCGGCCGGTGCCGGTGACCGCCGGGGAAGCGGGCGGGCCCGGGACGGCGCGCGGCGGGCTGGGTACCAGGCAGATCATCCTGGGCGGGAGCGTGCTCGGCCTGGCGGCCGGGATGAAGGCCACCGCCTGGCCGGCCGTGGCCGTCGCATTGGCCCTCGTAGCGGCCCGCGGTGGCTGGCGCGCGGCGGGCTGGCTGGCGCTGGCCGCACTCGGCGTGCCACTGGCCGCGGACGGGCCGGTGCTGTTCGCGCAGCCGGGCCAGGTGGCAACGAACACGATCCTGTTCCCGCTCGGCCTCACCAAGATCAAGACTCCGGCGGCCAGCGCGCTGCCCGGCCACCTGATCGCGCAGACCTGGGCGTGGGGGCACTGGGCATCGATCGGCCTGGTCCTGGCCGGCGGGCTGGCCATCGCCGCCTGGCTGGTGCTCCGCCCGCCGCAGGACGAAGCGTCCGCCGGCTGGCGGCTGGTGATCGGCCTGGTGGTGATGTTCGCCTTCGCCCCGGCCACCCGGTTCGGCTACATCGTGTACCCGCTCGGCCTGGCCTGCTGGCTGCTGCTGGCCAGGTTCGCCCGCGCGGATCTCCGCCAGCCCGCACCGGGCCGGGCCCGCGTCCGCGCCGCGGCCGGGGACGCTTAGCGCCTGGGCGGCAGGGCGGCGTAGCGTCTGCGTGTGATCCGCTACCAGGTCCTGATCGCCGGGCGCGTGCAGGGTGTCAGCTTCCGGGCCGCCTGCCAGCGGATGGCCTGGCAGCACGGCGTCACCGGCTGGGTGCGCAACCTCGCCGACGGCCGGGTCGAGGCGGTCTTCGAGGGCCCGGCGGAACAGGTCGGGTGCCTGCTGGAATGGGCCCGGCGCGGGCCGCGCCTGGCCCAGGTAACCGACGTCGTCACGGCAGCCCAGCCGCCCGAGGGCCTGGGTTCCTTCGTGATCAGGTAGCCCGTCTCACCGGATCAGGTCGCTGGCTCACCGGGCCAGCAGCTCGTCCAGCACGGCGGGGTCGGCCCCGGTCACCTCGAACACCTTGGTCCGGCTGGCCGCGCCGGTGACCAGGGTGACCGCCGGGCGCCGGACGCCGAACGCCTCGGCCACCGCCGCCAGGGCCGCCGCCGTGGCCTGGCCATCCACGGCCCGCGCGCTGACCCGGACGACCAGGGCGCCGTCGTGCTCACCGCCAACCCCGGGATGGCCTGACCCCGGACGGACCCGGACCGTGATGCGCATCTGCCCAGTGTGCCCGCCATCCTCCCCTGCCTGGCGCGCCGGGCGGGCGGCAGAATCGGTGTCATGAAGGACTGGGTGGCCTGGCACCAGGCCTACGAGGATCCGTCATCGTCACTGAGCGCCCGGCTCCGCCGGGTCCGTTTCCATCTTTCGCAGGCCATCGACCGGGCGTCCGCCGGCCCGGTCCGGCTGGTCAGCCTGTGTGCCGGCCAGGGGCACGATGTCATCGGCGTGCTGCCCGGCCATCCCCGCCGCGACGACGTCCGGGCCGTCCTGGTGGAGTACGACGCCGGGAACGCCGGGGTGGCGCGCCGGGCGGCCGAACGGGCGGGGCTGTCCCAGGTCGAGGTGCGCCAGGCAGACGCCAGCGTGACCGCCAGCTACGCCGACGCGCTGCCAGCCGGCGTGCTCCTGCTGTGCGGCATCTTCGGCAACGTGGGCGAGCCGGATATCCAGCGCACCATCGAAGCGGCCCCCGCGATGTGCACCCCGGGCGCGACCGTGATCTGGACCCGGCACCGGCGGGATCCCGACCTCACGCCGCAGATCCGGGGCTGGTTCGCCGGCGGCGGCTTCGACGAGATCGCCTTCGAGGCGCTGGGCACCACGGGGCTGACCGGCGTGGGCGTGCACCGGCTCCGCCACGCGGCCGCGGCCCCGCTGCCCGCCGGCCCGCTCTTCGCTTTCGGCAGTTCCTGAGCCGGGCGGTGAATTCCAGCCGCCTGCCGCGTCGATGTCGACGAGGCGAAGCTACCGATGGAGGTGCCTGATGGGCCGGGTCTTCTCGCACATGACGATGTCGCTGGACGGGTTCATCGCCGACCCGGATGACGGCGTGACCGAGCTTTTCGGCTGGTACGAGGCCGGGCCGGTGACGGTGCCCAGCGCCGACGAGCGCTGGTCGTTCCAGGTGGACGAGCGCAGCGCGGAGGTGCTGCGGGACATGCTGGCGGGCACCGGCGCGCTGGTGTGCGGGCAGCGCCTGTTCGAGCACACCCACGGCTGGGGTGATCGCCACCCGGTCGGTGCCCCGGTGGTCGTGGTGACGCACCAGCCGCCCGAGGATGCGGGTACCTGGAAGACCATCAGCTTCGCCGGCAGCGTGCCGGAGGGTATCGCCGTGGCGAAGGAGACCGCCGGGGACAAGGACGTCACCATCGCGAGTGCCAGCATCGCCCAGCAGGCGCTGGACCTGGACCTGGACGACGCGGTCATGATCAGCCTGGTGCCGGTGCTGCTGGGGAAGGGCATCCCGTACTTCGCCGGCCTGAGCCGGGCGCCGTACCGGTTCGACGACCCGGTCATCCTCCCGGGCCGCCGGGCCACCCACCTGAGCTACGCGGTACGGCGGGGCTGAGGCCCGGCGCAGGCCTGGGCGAGCAGATCCGCCAGCGCCCCGAGCACGGTCCCGGGCTGGCGCAGGTGGAGGGCCGGGCGCCCGTGGCGCTCAGAGTGACTGCAGCAGGATGGCGCGCAGGTCGGCGCCGGGCAGGAACACGGGATTGCCTTGCATGCTGCTGGATGCAGCGGCGGCAGCGGCGATGTCAGCGGCGTGGCCTGGCTGGATGCCGAAGGCACCCAGGCCGGGCAGGGCGAGCAGGGCGGTCGTCTCGCGGATCCAGGCCAGGCCGTCCTCGATGGACGCGGCGGGCCGGCCCGTCAGGAGCTGGGCCGCCTCGGCATACCGCTGCAGGGCGGGGCCGCCGTCCGGCACGCACCGCAGCGCCGCCACGTTCGCCTCGATGACGGCGGGCAGCACGGCGGCGCAGGCGATGCCGTGCGGGATATCCGCGGTCCCGCCGATGACACCAGCCAGGCCATGCACGGCACCGAGCTTGGCGTTCGCCAGCGCCATCCCGCCCAGCAGGCTGCACACGGACATGTCCGCTCGCGCGGCCAGGTCCGTGCCGTCGGCGTAGGCGGCGCGCAGTCCGGCCGCGGCCCGGCGCAGCCCTTCCCGGGCCAGGCCGTCCGTCAGCGGGGTCGCCCGCACGGAAACGAACGGTTCCAGGCACTGGGTGAGTGCGTCCAGGCCGCTGGCGGCCGTGACCGATGCCGGGCAGGAGAGGGTGAGCTGCGGGTTGACCAGCGCCACCCGCGGGATCATCAGCGTGCTGCGCAGGCTCGCCTTGATCCGGTGCTCCGGCGCGGCCAGCACGGCGTTGGCGGTCACCTCCGCCCCGGTGCCGGCGGTGGTCGGCACCGCGACACAGGGCACGGACGGCTGGGTGATGGCCCGGCCGGCCCGATGACCTCCAGGTAGTCCATCGGATCGCCACCGTTGCCCGCCAGCATGGCCACGGCCTTCCCGGTGTCGATCACACTGCCGCCGCCGATCGCCGCGATCACGTCAGCGCGGTGCTCGCGCGCGGCGGCGGCACCCGCGCGCGCCAGCTCAATCGTGGGCTCGCCGCCCACCGGGAACACCCGGGACGGCATGCCCAGCCTGGCCAGCAGCCCGGCGTGCCGCACGGGGTCCCCGCCCGTGCACACCAGCACCCGGGACCCGAGCCCGGCGAGCACCGCCGGCAGCTCGGCCGCCCGGCCAGCCCCAGCCAGGATGCGGCCGGCCGTGGCGAACTCGAACCGCATCTGCCCATCCTGCCGCACCATCCGCCCGGAGCGCAGGGCCGCGCAGCCTCGCGGGTGCACCGCCGGGGCAGAATCAGGTCATGCGCCGTGAGCCACACCCGTACCTGCGGGGCGAACTGGTCATCGTCATCGACTGCTCACAGCTGGACCGCTCAGCAGAATTCTGGTCCGGCGTGCTGGGGTATGTCCCGGACGGCGTGGCCACTGGCCGCTACCAGAGCCTGCTGCCGGCCGATGGCCGGGGCACCGAGGTCCTGCTGCAGCGGGTCCCCGAGGGCAAGCAGGGCAAGAACCGCGTTCACCTCGACTTGCGCACGCGCGAGCTCGGGCCTGAGATGGGCAGGCTCATCAGCCTGGGCGCCCGGGTCCTGACGGAGCAGCCGGTCAGTGAGGCGGGATGGCGCTGGCACATCCTGGCTGACCCGGACGGCAACGAGTTCTGCGTACTGCAGCCGCCAGCTTCGTACTGGCCGGGCTAGCGTCGGCTCCATGACTCCTGTCCGCCAGCGCCCCCCGTTCGTGGCTGATGAGCGGACCCAGCTTGTCGGCTGGCTCGACCTGCAGCGGGCGATCGTGCACGTGAAATGCGAGGGACTGCCCGACGAGGATGCCCACCGCGCTGTCCTGCCCAGCTCACCGCTGATGACGATGGCGGGCATCGTGTCCCACCTGCGGTGGGTCGAGCACCTGTGGTTCGAGGTCGTCTTCCTGGGCGGGCCGGCCGTCGGGCCGGGACTGGACGACGGTCCCGAGGACGCCGACATGATGGTCCCTGGCGTTCCTCTCGCGCGTCTCCTCGAGGAGTACGGGCGCCAGTGCGCCGTGTCCAACGAGATCATCGCGGCTCATCCGCTGGATGAGCCGGGCAGGCACCCCGACTTCGATGACGCCGCCGCCGGTACGGCGAGTGGCTGCGGGGTGAGGCGGGCACTTCGCCTCCGGCCCCTCCGGCCCGATGATGAGATGGCGTTCCGGGCTGCCTGCGACGCCATGGCAGCGGACGGATTCACCTTTGGCCTGGGCCTGGAGCCCGGAATGCCGTGGAGCAGCTACCTGAAGAACTTGGATGAGCAGCGGGCAGGCGTCAGGCTGCCCGCGGCCCAGGTGCCCGCGACGTTCCTGGTTGCCGATATCGGAGGAGAGATCGTCGGCCGCTCGTCCATCCGTCACGTGCTCAACGACTTTCTCGAGCGAGAGGGCGGCCACATCGGCTACGGCGTCCTCCCCGGACACCGCCGGCGCGGCTATGCCACCGAGATCCTCCGGCAGAGCCTGGTCATCGCCGGGCCAACGGCGTCGGCCGGGTGCTGATGATCTGCGACGACGGCAACGTCGGCTCAAGCTCCGCCATCGAAGCCTGTGGCGGGCGGCTTGACTGCGTCGCCCGCCTTCCCGGGCACGCATCCCCCATCCGCCGGTACTGGATCGACTGACCGCTCGCTGGCCACCCCGGCCGGGTGATGCCCGGGCCGCTGGCCCGGGCCGCTGGCACCACATCCGGGCCCCCGCACCGGCTGGCCAGGCCCTTCACGCATCCGGCGTGGGATCCGGCCAGCCTGGCGAGCACGCGCGGGCCGCTGCTGAAGCTCGCCCGCCGGCTCACCAGCATGCACGACGCGTTCGGCTGCCGGGAACAGACCGATCCGACCGCCCACCTGCTGGGAACGGCCGCAGGATGGGACGGCCTCCCGGACGGCCAGGCCATGGAACCACACCATCTGGCTCTACCAGCCCGAGCCTGAGCTCCTCGACGGCAGGTGGGCATTCCCGGGCTTGACCTGAAGTGCAGTTCAACTTCTAGGGTCATCGCGAAGGGGAGGCTGCCGCGGCGAGAGGGAGCGAAGATGAGCAAGCTCGCCCTGGGGCCCATCGGCGTCACGGTGAATGTCCCGGCCGGCGATACGCACCTCCGGGACGCTGCCGAGCTGGAGGAACTCGGGTACTCAGCCCTCTGGCTGCCCGGAGGGCAGCTCGACAGCCTGGGCCGGATCGCGGAGATCATCGGGGCCACCACGTCGGTCCCCGTCGGGTCGGCCATCATCTCCCTCGACGTGTACCCGCCCGCCGCCGTCATCCAGCTCCACGCGGAACTGGAGGCCAGCGCACCCGGCCGGTTCCTGGCCGGCCTGGGCGGCCCGCAGAAGCCCCGCCCGATGCGGGCGCTGAACGACTTCCTCGACCGGCTCGACCACGCTGTGCCCCCGCTGCCTGCCGGGCGGCGGATCCTGGCCGCGCTCGGCCCCCGCAAGCTTGAGCTGGCCCGGGACAGATCCGCCGGTGCCATCCCGCTCCTGGTCACGCCCGCCTACACCGAGCAAGCGCGGGGCATCCTGGGCGAGGAGTCCACGCTGGTCATCAGCCAGATGATCGTCCTTGACACCGATGCCTCGCGGGCCCGCGAGACCGCCCGCACGCCGCTGCGCTTCCTCTCCGGCATCAGCGGATACCGCGCCAACTTCGCCCGGATGGGATTCACCGAAAGCGACATCGCCGGCCTCAGCGACCGGCTCGTCGATGACCTGGTGACCTGGGGTGACGCCGGCACGATCACCGCGCGGGTGCACGAGCACCTGGCCGCCGGGGCGGACCAGGTCGCACTGACCATCCTCAGCCAGGGCGGCCAGCCGCGCCCGGTCGAGGCGGCCCGGGAGCTCGCCGGCTTCTCGGCTGAGCGCCCGGGCCGCCGGGCCCGGTGAGCGCCTGGCAGCCGGGCCCGGTGGGACCGGCCGGTGCTTGAATGGGCTGTGGCTGATCGCGGGTGGCCGGCCGACTGGGCCGACCGGGTGGCGGGCCGGGACTGCCCGATGTGCGCCGCCCTGGGGCAGGGCGACAACGACTTCTGGGTGCACGTCATGACCGCCGGGTTCGCGGAGGTGCACCTGGAGCGGCGGAGCCGCCTGCCTGGTTACTGCATCGCCGTGTGGCGCCGCGGGCACGTCGCCGAGCCGACCGACCTTGATCCCGGTGAGGCCTCCGGGTACTGGCGGGACGTGCTGATGACTGGGCGGGCCGTGCAGGCACAGTTCAGCCCGCTCAAGATGAACTACCTGACGCTGGGAAACCGCATCCCGCACCTGCACACGCATATCGTGCCGCGGTACCCGGACGACCCGGCACCGGGAGGGCCACTGGCCTGGGAGCAGATGTTCTCAGCCGAGCCAGCTCCGGAGGCCGGGCTGCACCGCCAGGCGGCGGCCCTGCGCGCCCTGCTCGCCGACGCCCAGCCCGGCCGCTCGTCAGACGCCCAGCCCGGCCGCTCGTCAGAGTTGTGAATTCTCCCCCTTTTCAGGGGGAATGTACGGCGCTGATGATTTCCCAAGTCACCACTGGTACGGCAGGAACTTGCCGTCCAGGACGACAACGACCCGGTCGCCAGCGGGGTCGGGCTCGCGCCTGACATCGAGGCGGAAATTGATCGCGCTCATGATGCCGTCACCGAACTGCTCGTGAATGAGTTCCTTGATGGTCGGGCCATACACCTGCAGAACCTCGTAGAACCGGTAGATGGTCGGGTCGGTCGGCACCGCCGTCTCCAGAGCGCCCCGGGTGGGCTGCAGTTGCAGCGCCCGCTGCACGTCCTCGCCCAGGTCCAGGAGCGAGCACGCCGCCTTGGCCTGGGCGGCGGTCATCGGATGCTGTCCCAGCAGGGCGGCGGTCGTCCAGGCCACCGGGCGGCCGACCGCCTCAGCGAGCTGGGACCAGGTCAGTCCGAGGGCGGTCTTGGCGGCACGGACCGACTCCGCTGCTTCTTTCTTGTTCATCACCGTGTCCTCCGCTGTCTCCGTATCTGGTTCCGCGTATAGCCCGGGCCGAGCTGCGTGCACGTTACGCGCCGTATGTTCCAGGCGTGTGACCAGGGACGCGGCGGGTCACATCCCGGCGGCCAGGGCGGCGATCCGCTCCCGGAGCCACTGGTGGGCCGGGTCGTGCTCCAGCCGCGGATGCCAGAACATGGCCTGGGTGATGGTGCCCACATCGAAGGGCAGGTCCAGGATGCGCGCGTCGGCGGCCGACGCCAGTTCGAGCGCGACCCTGCGGTGCACGATCGTGAGCAGGCGGGTCCCGCGCACCAGCAGCGGGCCCATCACGAAGGTCTGGGTCGTGATCTCGACGTTGCGGTGGATGCCGAGTTGACGCAGCCGGGTCTCGGGCAGGCCGCCCAGCTGCCCCGGTTCGTTGGCCAGGTGCGGGATCCGGGAGAACTCCTCCAGGGTCAGGACGTCGCCGATCTCCTGGTTCCCCGCCCACGCGACACAGACGAAGCGGTCCTCGAACAGCCGGCGGTGCGGGAACCGGTGCAGCCCGCGGTCGAACTCAGCCGGGATGATCACGGCGTCAGCCTCGCCCCGCTCGATGA
The DNA here is from genome assembly GCA_963767385.1 of uncultured Actinomycetes bacterium. Taxonomy (GTDB): domain Bacteria; phylum Actinomycetota; class Actinomycetes; order Streptosporangiales; family Streptosporangiaceae; genus RYN-230. The sequence continues at coordinate 10,191 of CAVYEA010000028.1, forward strand.
CCTGCTGGAATCCCGGGGCGAGCGGCTGGACCCGGACCGTGATGCCGGGCGCCTCGGTATACAGGGCGGGGATGAGATGGCGCAGCAAGATGAACGTGACGTAATCGCTGCCGACCACGGTGAAGGTCCGCGTATCGGCCGCGGGATCAAACCTGGGCTGCAGGGTCAGCACGTTCTCGATGTCGGCGAGGACCGCCTCGAGCGGCGCGGCGAGGGACTGGGCCAGCGGTGTGAGGGCGAACGATCGTCCGCTGCGGACCAGCAGCGGGTCACCGAAGATACGGCGGAGCCGGGCCAGTGAGGCGCTCATCGCCGGCTGGCCCACCCGCACCCGGGCCGCGGCCCGGGTGACGTTCTGCTCGGCGAGCAGGGCGTCCAGGGCAACGAGCAGGTTCAGGTCCACCCGGTCACGTCTCATGGCCCAGGCTCCCTGGGTGCCGGCACCGCCCGCTCGCCGGGGGCACGGCTCAGCGTGGCATCGATGCGGGTGATGTTACCCATCGCCGATCGGGCCGTGGTCCTGGCCAGCCAGGCTCCGTACTGTCCGGGTCAAGAGCAGGGCGACCGCCAGGCAGCCACCGGGCTCCGGACCCGCCCGCGCAGAGCCTCAAGGAGAAGTCCCATGGTTCCCGAATCCGCAACCACGAAGACTGGCCGGCCGCACCGTGTCCGCACCCGGCTGGCGGCCGTGGCCGGTGCCATCGCCGCAGCCACCGCCGTCTGGCTCATCGCCCGTTACGGCGCGGGACTGCAGCTCCGCACGCCCGGCCTTGCCCCGGCCCAGCACCCGTCGAGCCTGCCGGCCGGCCTCGTCGTGGCCGCCAGCGCGGTGGCGTCAGCGGCCGGCTGGGCCGCCGTCGTGATCATCGGACGGGCCGCCCGCCACCCGCGGCGCGCCTGGGTCATCACCGGGCTGGCCGCCCTGGCCCTCTCGATGGCCGCGCCGCTGGCCGGCCACGGGGTGACCGCGTCCCAGCGGCTGGCGCTGGCGGGCATGCACGTCGCCGTCGCCGTCATCCTGATCCCCCTCTTCGCGGTGACCATCCCGTCCCGCCGCGGAGCCGGGGACGCACCCGCCGCCCCGGACAGCGCCGCTGTCCTCTCCCGGTCCCGGCAGGCGGCCTGACCGGCACCGCCTCACGGCAGCCCAGCCGCAGTACGCGAGGGGCAGGCATCCGGTGGATGCCTGCCCCCGCCGCGTTAGTGTCGGCGTGACCACACAGGCAGGAGGCAGCACATGATCGTCGCGTTCTCGATCACCCCGCTGGGGGTCGGCGAGGCGGTGGGCAGCTACGTCGCGGAGGCGGTCCGGGTGGTCCGGGACAGCGGGCTGCCGAACCGGACGGACGCCATGTTCACCACGGTCGAGGGGGACTGGGACGAGGTGATGGACGTGGTCCGGCGCGCCGTGGACGCGGTGGCCGCGCACGCGCCCCGGGTCAGCGTGGTGCTGAAGGCCGACATCCGCCCCGGCATCACCGATGGCCTGACCAGCAAGGTCGAGGCCATCGAACGGCACCTGTCAGCCTGACGCCACCGGGATCCGCTCGATCAGGGCGGCCAGCCCCTGCTCGTCGAGCAGATCGGCCGGGCGCAATGTCAGGTCATGGCGCACGTAGTAGAACGCCGCACGGACCTGGCCCGCCGGGACCCCGGCGAGCTGGGCCCAGGCCAGCCGGTAGGCGGCTAGCTGGACGACGGCCGCCTGGTGCTCGGCGGCGGAGCCGGGCGGCTGCCCCGTCTTCCAGTCCACCACGTCGTAGCCGCCGTCCGCGCCGTCGCCGAAGACGGCGTCGATCCGGCCGCGTACCGGGCGCCCGGCGATCAGCGTCTCGAACGGGACCTCGACCTCGAGCGGCCAGCGCCGGCCCCATTCCCCCGCCTCGAACCGCTCGCGCAGGGCGGCCAGGTCCTCCGCGTCACCGTCGGCCGTGTCCTCCGGGTCGTCGGCGGCGCCGAGCAGATCGCTCGGGTCGATGAGCCGCTGCTGGCCGAACCGCTCCTCCAGCCAGCGGTGGAAGGCGGTGCCCCGGCGGGCCTGCGGTGCCGGCGGGCGCGGCATGGGGCGGCGGATCTGCTGCGCCAGCTCGCCTGGGTCACGGGCCATGATCACCAGGGACGACACCGACAGGCGAGGTGGCAGCCAGACCGCGGCAGCCGCCTCGGAGCGCCGTTCCTCGCGCTCGGCCAGCAGCAGCTCGGCATCCCGCGCCCAGGCCGCCATCAGCGCGCGGTCCTCCTCGCTGAGCCCGGCCTCCTGGCCGGCGGCCTCCTGCGGGGCGTCCTCACGCCCGGCGGCCTCCCTCGCAGCGGCCTCTCGCCGAGCCGCGTCCCGCCCTGCGGTCTCCCGCCGATCCCTGCGCGGCGTCCCGTCGCGGTGCCCCGCCAGTGCCTCGTGGACCAGCCGGGCCGCCTGCCGAACGGGGGAGTCCGTGTCTCCGCCGCTCGACGGCCAGTCAGCCGCGGGCGGCTCGGCGAGGACGGGGTTCTCGGCGCCGTCCTCCGGCGGCTCCGCCCAGCACGCGACGGTCCCCGCCCCGGCCTCACAGGCCGCCCGGACCTCCTCCAGGAACAGCGAGGGCCCCAGCGGCGACGTCGCGTCGCCCCACCAGAAACCGCTGCAGGCCAGCCAGTAGGCGGCCCGGGTCGCGGCCACGTAAGCCAGCCGCCGTTCCTCGCCCAGATCACGGTCGGCGCAGGCGGCGCCGAACGCGTTGACCGAGCCCGCGGTCAGGTCGCGCAGCGCGGGCAGGTCGGCCGCATCCCCCCGCAGGCTGAACGGGAGCAGCCGCGGGTTCTCCGTCCAGCGGGTGGTGTACCGCGGCTTGGCCGGGAAGACCTGCGACTTCTTCCCGGCGCTCAGCCCGGGCACGAGCACCGCGGCCCACTGCAGGCCCTTGGCCGCGTGCACGGTGGCCAGGGTCACCGTGTCACCGTCACCGACCCGGCCGGATTCCAGGCCGAACTCCTCCTCCTCAGCGGCGGCCAGGTAGCTGAGGAACGCGCCGAGGGTGGGCTCCTCCTGGTCGCCGGCGAAGGCCGCCGCCGCGTCGGCGAAGGCGTCCAGGTCGGCGCGGGCGCTGGCCGGGTCCCGGCCGGGCCGGGCCGCCACCTCGATGTCCAGCCCCAGCATCCGCTCCACCTCGCCGACCAGGTCCGGCAGCGGGCGTGCCACCCGGGACCGGAGATCCCGCAGCTCCGCGCCGAGCGCGGCCAGGCGCGCATGGCCCGCCGCCGAGTACCCGGAGGGATCGCCGAGATCATCCAGGGCCTCGACCAGGCTGCCCGGGTCGGCGGTCAGGTCGGTGATCGCGCGCGCCAGCGCATCGTCCCCGGCCGCGTCAGGCGGGGCCGCCGGGGCGCCCGGCCGGGAGGCGGCGGCGCCGTGATGCTCACGGAGTTCCCGGGTCAGTGCCCGGGCCCGCCGCCCCAGCGCCACCAGGTCGCGCGGGCCGATCCGCCATCGCGGCCCGGTCAGCAGGCGGGCCAGCGAGCCGGAGGCGGCCGGATCGTGCAGCACCCGCAGCGTGGCCACGATGTCCGCGACCTCTGGCACGGTGAGCAGCCCGCCGAGGCCGACCACTTCCACCGGGACGCCCCGCTCCTCCAGGGCGCTGCGCAGCGCGGCGAACTGCGACCGCTTCCGGCACAGCACGGCGATGTCCCGGGGCCGCATCCCGTCGCCGCGGCCGTCTGGCCACGGCTCGCCGTCCGGCGCGACCCCAGCCGGCAGCGCGAGCAGCACACTGACCTGGCCGGCAACCCAGTCCGCCTCGGCGGCCGCGGTCTCGGTCAGCGCGCAGATCACCCGGCCGCGGCCGGCCCGGCCGGGTGGCGGCACCAGCCGGGGAACCTCCGGCGCCGCCGCGCGCAGCCCCTCCTGCAGGGCCGCGGCCACATCGAGCACCCGCCCGGTGTTGCGGAAGCTGGTGAACAGCTTGCGCACCCCGGCGGGCCGGGCGGCCTGCCCCCGGCCAGCCGGGAAGTCCCGGCCGAAGCGGCGCAGGTTACCGGCGCTGGCCCCGCGCCACCCGTAGATGGACTGGCACGGGTCGCCCACCGCGGTCACCGGATGGCCGCCGCCGAACAGGGCGCGCAGCAGGACGAGCTGGGCATGACTGGTGTCCTGGTACTCATCGAGCAGGACCACCTGGTACCGGCCGCGCTCGGCCGCGCCGACCTCTGGATGGCGGACGGCGATCCGCGCCGCCAGCGCCACCTGGTCACCGTGGTCGATGACTTCCCGGCTGGCCTTGGCCCGGGCGTACCCCTCGACCATCGGCAGCAACTGCTCCCGGGTGCGCTGGCACTCCAGGATCTTCCGGACCGTGCTCGGCAGCTTCCCGGCCAGCGCCACCGACTCCCCGTCCAGCCATTCCCCCACCGCGGCGGCGTCCGCCGGTGACCGCAGGTGCTCGGCCAGCTCCCCGGCCAGGGTCAGCACCGCGGCGGTGACGGCTGGCGGGGACCAGGTGACCGCGTCCATCGGGCCGCCGTAACCGGCCACCACCGAAGCCCCTATCTGCCAGGCGACAGCGGGCGTGATGAGGCGCAGGGTCGGCTCCAGGGCCTCGCGCAGCGCATGGTCGGTCACCAGCCGGGCGGCGTAGGCGTGGTAGGTGGAGACCACCGGCTCTCCGGCCAGCGGGCCCTCCGCGCCGTCGTCCGGCGCGGCCGCGTCCGGGCCCTCCAGGCCGGCCCGGCGCAGGCCGTCCAGCCGGGCCCGTACCCGCTCACCCAGCTCCCCCGCGGCTTTCCTGGTGAAGGTCAGGCCGAGCACCCGCTCGGGGCGGACCAGGCCGTTGGCGACCAGCCAGACCAGCCGGGCCGCCATGGTCTCGCTCTTCCCGCCGGCCCCGGCGATGACCGCCAGCGGCTCCAGCGGGGCGGCGATCACGGCGGCCTGTTCCGGGGTCGGCTCGGCCAGGCCGAGCAGCCGGGCCAGCTGCGCGGGCGTATACATCACGGCGTCACCTGCGCCCCATCAGGGTGCACCGGGCAGCACGACCGGACCGGGCACACCCGGCAGCCCGGGTTGGCGGTGGCCCGGAACACCGGCCCGGGCATGCCCGCGGCCACGGTTTCCACCAGCGTGGCGGCCCAGTCCGGGTCCGGGTCGTCGGACAGCGGGCGCTGCCGCTGCACCTTCACCTCGGCCCGGAGGGCGGCCTTGCCGACCTGCACCAGCTCCGCGCCGCCAGGCTCGGTGAGGCCGAACTTCTCGAATGCGCCGAGCAGCACGGCCAGCTGGTAGACGCCGAGCTGGGGGTTGCGGTCCAGGTCCGACCCGGCCGGGGCGGCGGATCCCGTCTTGAGGTCGACGATGACGGCGGCTCCCCGCTCGTCGCGTTCCAGCCGGTCCACCCGCCCGGTGATCTCCACCTGCCCGATCCGGACTCGCAGGTCCTGCTCGACCTCCACCAGCTCACGCGGGTTGGACCGGTGCCAGGCCAGGAACTTGGCCACCATGCGGTGCGCGAGCTCCCGCTGCTTCTGGCTGTACCAGGCGCTGCCGAAGTCGAGGTGGTGCCAGATCTCGTCGATCCGCTCGCCGATCCCGGCCTCGCCCGTGCCCTCGGCAGCCAGCACCGCCGCGGCGTGGATCACCACCCCGAGATGGCGCAGCACGTCGGAGGACCTCGCCCCGGCCGCGGCCTCCAGCAGCCAGCGCAGCCCGCACTTGCTGAACGACTCCACCTGTGACGGGGACAGCCTGATGGTGTCGCTGGTCACCGGTCCCGGATCGGACAGCGTGGTCAGCGCGTACCAGGACCGCGGATGCGCGCCCCGGACCCCGGCGGCCGCCAGCCGGGCCAGCTGGGCGGCCGCGGCCCGGCGCAGCGCCATCGGCCGGCCCGCGTCCGCCGCGGCCCGGCGCAGTTCCGCGGTGAGCGACGGCAGGGACAGCCAATGCCGGCCGGCCGCGCTGACGTGCTCGATCCCCACCTCGTCGCCGGCCAGCTCGGTGAGGAACCGGGACGGGCGCTCGTCAATGTCGCTCCCCCCGGCGGCGGTGACGACCAGCGCCCGGCGGGCCCGGGTGACGGCGACGTAGAACAGGCGGCGTTCCTCGTCGAGCAGCTTGGAGACCAGGGCGGCCGCGGCGGGATCGCGGCCCGGGCCGCGCTCCCGCGCCGCGCCGGCGGCCGTCCCGTCCTCCTGCGGTGGCCGGGCGGCGGCCAGCTCCCGGCCGGCGGTGACGTTAACGAGCTCGTCCATGCCCAGCAGCGAGGAGCGCATCCGGAGATCGGGCCAGGTGCCCTCCTGCACGCCCGCCACCACGACCAGGTCCCATTCCAGCCCCTTCGAGCGGTGCGCGGTCAGGATCCGCACCGCGTCGCCCTCCGGGGCGCGGTCGGCCAGCGTGTCCCCGGGGATCTCCTGGCCCCCCAGGCTGTCCAGGAAGAGCATGGGTGAGCCAGGCGGCAGCCGGACGCCGAACCGGGCGGCGGAGTCGAACAGCGCTACCACGGCGTCGAGGTCCCGGTCCGCGGCCTCGCCGCGGGAACCCCCGGCGGCGCTCGCCGCCTGCCAGGCCGGGCCGAGCCCGGACGCCTCCCAGACCGCCCACAGCACCTCGTACGCGGTACCCGGGGCGCCTGCCTCCGTGGCGCCCTGCGCGGTGCGCCGCGCCACGTCGAGCAGTGAGGCAGCCCGCCGGGCCGCCGTGACCTCGGGCCCGCGGAGTAGCAGCAGCCGCCTCGGATCCCGCAGCGCGCTGGCCAGCGGGTGGTCGCCGGGCGGCTCGCCCGCGGCGGCGTCAGCGGCGTGCAGCGCCCGGCGCAGCCGTCGCAGCCCCAGCGCGTCGGTGCCACCCAGCGGGCCGGTCAGCAGGTCGGCCGCGGCCTCCTCGTCCAGCGCGCCAGGCTGCAGCGCACAGCGCAGCAGGGCGAGCAGCGGGCGGGCGCCCGGCTCCGCGGCCAGCGGCAGCTCGTCACCGGCGACCACGGCCGGCACGCCCGCGGTGGCGAGGGCACGGCGGAGCAACGGCACCTGCCGGACCGCGGACCGCACCAGCACGGCCATGGCCGACCACGCGATGCCGTCCATCAGGTGGGCACGGCGCAGCGTGTCCGCGATCACCGCGGCTTCCTGGCTGGCACTGGAGGCGATGAGCACCCGGACGCTGCCCGCGGGAGCCCCGGCCAGCGGCGTCAGGTCACGGTGACCGTGCCCGGGCGGCTGTGCCCGGGACAGGCCGGCGGGGCCGGCAGCCGGCTGGCCACCCGCCGTGACGCGGCCAGCAGGACCGGGCCGCTCCGGCGGCAGGTGCGCAACGCGATGACCCCGGCCGGGCGGTCATCGGGGGTGCGGAACACCTCGGGGAACCGGGCCATGGCCCGGGTATCCGCCCCGCGGAAGGCGTAGATGGACTGGTCCGGGTCGCCCACCGCGATCAGCTCGCGGCCGTCGCCGGCCAGCGCGTGCAGCAGGGTCTCCTGAGCCGGGTCGGTGTCCTGGTACTCGTCCACCAGCACCACGTCGTACGCCTTGCGCTCGCGGTCCCTGGTGGCCGAACGGGTCAGCAGGGCGGCGGCGATCCGGACGATCTCGGCGTAGTCGTACGCCGGGACGGGCGCCAGGTCGAACCGGGCGGTGTAGCGGGCCAGGAACCCGCCGGCCGCGATCCAGTCGTCACGCTCGCGGGAGGCCCCCAGCGCGGCGAGCCCGGGGCCATCGAGCCCGCGCTCGGCGGCACGGAGCAGGAAATCACGCAACTCGGTGGCGAAGCCGCGGGTTGGCGGGCCGGCCGCAGCCGTTCCGGCCAGCGCCCGGCGGCACCGGGCCGGGGGCCGCCAGGCGGCCTGTCCCCGCCGTCCTGGGCCCCGGCTGCCTCGCCGCGGAGCATGCGCCGCACCTCGAGCAACTGCTCCGGGCCGGACAGCAGGGTCGGCGGGACATCGCCGGCCAGCACGAACTCCCGGCGGACCAGCGCGTAGGCGTAGCTGTGGAAGGTGAGCGCGAGCGGCTGGCGGGTGGCCCGGTGCAGCCGCGTGGTGATCCGCTCCCGGAGCTCCCCGGCGGCCTTCCGGCTGAACGTGAGGACCAGCACCCGTTCCGGGTCGATCTGGCGCCCGCTGATCCGCTCCACCACCGTTTCGACGATCGCGGTGGTCTTGCCGGCGCCTGGGCCGGCCAGCACCAGCAGCGGGCCGCCGGCGTGGCTGACCACGGCCTGCTGCGCCGCGTCGAGCCGCGGCGCGCCGCCCGGCGGCGCCGGGCCGCGGAGCAGCCGGTAGGCATCGGGATGGCCATCCATATCGGATGCATTCCAGCAGAGGGCACCGACATCCGCACCCGACTTGCCCGGTGCTATTCGCCGGCGAGGCGGGGCTCGCCGCCGGCGTGTCCCTCCGGGCCGGCGAATGGGCGGGGGGTTCCGGGGGGTTGCCCCCCCGGGCTAGCACCGCCATCCCAGCGGGCCCGGCGCATGTCGATCCGGCACGGGCCGCCGTGCGGCGGTTCCCGCAGCGGCGTGCCCTCGGCACGGTAGGCCCGGAGCGCCGCCTGCTCATGCCCGCGCAGCAGCGAACCGTCCGCGTGCACCACCCGCCACCACGGCACGCTGCCGCCCCACAGCGCCATCACCCGCCCGACCTGGCGCGGGCCTCCCTGGCCGAGGTACTCGGCCACGTCGCCGTAGGACATGACGCGGCCGGGCGGGATGGAGTCGGCCAGGTCGAGCACCTGGCTGGCGAAGTCCGGCAGCGCCGCGCGCCCCGGGCCGCCGGGCTGAGCCGTCATGCGCCACCCCTCACGCGGCCGTCACGGGCCGGGCCGTGGCCAGGTCTGCCAGCCAGCCCCCTGGTCACCGGGCCCGAGCCCCTGATCCCGGGGCCAGCCGGGGTCGTCGGCGGCGGTCCAGGTGGGCAGCACCCGCGGCCCCGGCCAGGCTGGCGCCGGGGAAGCCGGCCCGGGGGCGGCGGCATGCTGCCCGCGGGCACCGGTCTGGCGCAGCCGGGCCAGGCCCGCCCCGGCCACGGCGGCCAGGGCCAGGCAGCCGAGCGCGGCGAGGCCGGCCAGGACCAGGCCGCCCGGGCCCCGCGGGGCGACGGGCACCGGCGGCACGGCCGCGCTCCCCCCGCCGAAGTGCAGTGTCACCGGGGCTCCGTGCGCGGCGGCCGGGAGGGCCGCCAGGCGGCCGGCCGCGGTCAGCGCGGCCGCCGCGTCGACGGTGCCGAAGCCCACCTTGTCGTCGTACCCGCCCGCGGGCCTGTTCTGCGCGGTACCGGTGATGGCGCGGATGACCAGGGCCGGCGCCAGGTGCGGATACCGGGACTTGATCAGGGCCGCCACCCCGGCGGTCAGCGCGCACGCCGGGCTGGTCCCGCTGACCAGCCAGTACTGCCCGTCCGTGCCCTGCGCCGGCACGTTGACCCCGGGCGCCGCCACCTGCACCGACAGGTTGTCGCTGGAGAATCCCGCGGGTGCGCCGTCGCGGGCCACCGCCGCCACGCCGAGCACCCCGGGATAGTCCGCCGGGAACGAGTAAGGAGCCTGGCCGCTGGTCCGCGCGCCCACGGAGTTACCGGAGTTGCCGGATGAGGCCACCACCACGATGCCGTGGCTCAGCGCGTCCTGCAGCGCGGACCGCACCACCGCGCTGGGCTCGCCGTAGCCCAATGACATGCTGATCACGCGCACCCGGCGGCTGATGGCGTAGTCGATGGCCTGCGCCAGCGCGTTCTGCACCCGGAAGTCCGATTCATGCTGGTAGGCGGCGTACCCGGGATCATGCCGGTCGGTGACCACCCGGATGGAGAGCACCCGGGAGCGCGGGGCCACGCCCATGATGCCGCTGCTGCCGCCGGCGTGCCCGTGACCAGCGATGAGCGAGGCCATCCAGGTGCCGTGCACGCCCCAGTCGGGGTTGGCGGGCGGCGTGTGCACCCCGGTCAGGTCCGGGCCGGTGATCACCGACCCGGCGAGGTCGGACACGTGCGGGTTCACTCCGCTGTCGATCACCGCGACCGTCGTGCCCTGCCCTTCGGTCACCGGCCACGCCGAGGGCGCGCCGACCGCGTCCAGCACCCACAGCTGCGCGTCACGGACCGTATCGGCCTGGGCCGGCGCGGCCGTGGCCCCGGCCACCGCGGTACCGGCCGCCGTCAGCACGGCCAGGAGCAGGCCGCACCGAGCCAGCCGGGTGCGGCCCGGGCGGGCTGCGCTCAGCATGCCGGCCCGCCCGGGCAGTGCGGCGCCGGCGGGACCGCGCCGATCCGCGAGCCGATCCAGGCCGAGATACCCTGCACCACGCTGAGCATCTCGGCCTTGTCATAGGGGTCAGCCAACTCGCGGACATGATGCCGGCCATCCGCGTAGCCGACGGTGGACATGATCACGTAGGGCCCCCGGCGGACCGTCGCGGACAGCTGCCGCGCCGGGTCACCGAAGCCGGCGGCCAGGGTATGGCTGAACCGGACGGTGCGGACGCCGCCCGACGGCGGGCCGCCCGCCAGCGCAGGGAACGAGCGGCTGGCCTGGCCCGGCCCGGGCAGCACCGCGATGCCCACGGTGACCGCGAATGCGCCGGTGGAGTCGGCATAGGTGGCCCGGAGCATGGCCATGCAGCCGTGCCGGGCCAGTACCTGCCCGGCCTCCAGGCCGGTCGCCGACCGGCAGGACGCCTGCGGCGCGATGCCGATCCGGTGCGCCTCCAGCGGCACTCCGTTGGCGCTGGCCAGGGCCGTGGCCGGCAGCTGGTATGGGATGGCGGCCGGGAAGATGCGGCCCGCGGGCCAGGTGCGCCAGCGCTTGCCGATCTCCCAGCCGGTGATCTGCTGCTGCTGGGCCTGGCTGAAGGACCGTGGCAGCAGGTGCCAGGCGATCTCGGCCACCGAGAAGCAGAGGCCGGCCAGCGCGACCACCAGGCCGCCTACGACCAGCCGGTACCGCCACGGAGCGGGCAGCCGCGGCGGCGGGGCGGGGGCGCCGCGGCCCAGCCCTGCCACGGATGGTGACAGCTGCGGCCGGTCTTCAGCGACGGTGTCCGCCTGCGGCGCCGGGTCGCCGCCGCCACTCGGACTTCCCGGACGCATTGCCACACCGGCATGGTACGGCCTGTGGCCGCGCCGGCACCGGCCGCACGGCGAGGTTGCCCAGGAAAGCGCAGCTCAGTGGCGGCCGGCTGGCGGAACCGGCCGCCGGTTACCTCAGTAGCCGGGCAGCGAGGGGTCGACCTGGCTGATCCAGGCCAGGACTCCCCCGCCCACGTGGACCGCGTCGGAAAAGCCCGCGTTCTTCAGCACGGCCAGGCATTCCGCTGAACGAGCGCCCGACTTGCAGTGCAGCACGACGCGCCGGTCTTGCGGGAGGCGCTCGAGGGCGGCACCGGACAGGAACTCACCCTTGGGAATGAGGGTGGCCCCGGGGATCGAGACGATCTCGTACTCGTTCGGCTCCCGGACGTCCACCAGGAAGATGCCCTCCCCGCCGTCCAGCATGTCCTTGAGCTGCCGCGCGGAGATCGTCGAGCCGGCGGCGGCCTCCTGGGCCTCCTCCGAGACCGTGCCGCAGAACGCGTCATAGTCGATGAGCTCGGTGATCGTCGGGTTCTTGCCGCAGACCGGGCACTCCGGGTCCTTGCGCACCTTGACCGACCGGTAGGTCATCTCCAGCGCGTCATAGATCATCAGGCGGCCGGCCAGCGGCTCGCCGATGCCGGTGATGACCTTGATGGCCTCGTTGACCTGGATGGAGCCGATCGACGCGCAGAGTACGCCGAGCACGCCGCCCTCGGCGCAGGAGGGGACCATGCCGGGTGGCGGCGGCTCCGGGTACAGGCAGCGGTAGCACGGGCCGTATTCCGCCCAGAACACGCTCGCCTGCCCGTCGAAGCGGTAGATGGAACCCCACACGTACGGCTTGCCGAGCAGCACGCAGGCGTCGTTCACCAGGTACCGGGTGGCGAAGTTGTCGGTCCCGTCCACGATGAGGTCGTAGCCGGCGAAGATCTGCATCGCGTTGTCGGAGTCGAGCCGCTCCCCATGCACGATGACGTCGACGTAGGGGTTGATCTCCCGGATGCTGTCCCGGGCCGATTCGGCCTTGGGGCGTCCCACGTCCGACTGGCCGTGGATGACCTGGCGCTGCAGGTTCGACTCGTCAACCACGTCGAAGTCGACGATGCCGAGGGTGCCCACGCCGGCCGCGGCCAGGTAGAGCAGGGCGGGGGAACCGAGGCCGCCTGCGCCCACCACGAGCACCTTGGCGTTCTTGAGCCGCTTCTGCCCGGTCATCCCGACGTCCGGGATGATCAGGTGGCGCGAGTAGCGGCGGACTTCGTCCACGGTCAGCTCAGCAGCCGGTTCGACCAGCGGGGGAAGCGACACGGTAGCTCTCTCCTGAGACGGCAATCCCGGGCTCGGCAGTTGGCCCGGCTAGTGATGAAACCTAAGGCCGGGCGGCCACATTCCCGGCCGCGCGCCAGCCCGCCGGGTCCCGGACCCGGCGCTCCATGATCTCGTGCTTCCCGCCCGCCGGGAACCCCGCCGGCGAGGCGGGGCGCGCCGGGGGCGTGTCCCCGGGCCGGCGGGTGCGCGGGGGGCTACGGGGGTCGTCCCCCGGGCCAACACAGAAATGTCGGCCCCGGCCGGTACAACGGGAACACCCGGGCCCCCGCTCAGGCCCGCGACACGTTCCTGATATCCGGGAGGATCCATGCCCAGGACACCCTTACCGCCATCCGAGACGGGCCGCCCCGGCCGGCGGCCGCCGTGCCCCGGGCCGGGGCGGCGGCCGCTGCCCGACCCGGCCGCCGTCCGGCTCTGCATCGTCCCGGATACCGCCCCGCCCTACGACGACGAACTGTTAGCCGGCTTCCCGCACCGCCCGGGGCCCGCGGCTCCGGCAGGCCCGGCCGGAGCCGCGGCCGCCCGGGATGGGGGTCGCGCGAGCTCAGCAGAGGGCGGGAGCGCGGCGGAGAGCGGCAGGCCGGCCGCCGACGGGGACGGCGCCGGGCGCCCGGCCCTGCCAGGCCAGTTCGCGCAGGTGCTCGTGGAGACGCTGGCCGGGGCGCGGCCGCCGCGCCAGATGACCACCTGGACCACGGAGCGGGCCAGGAGCCGGATCCAGCGCCTCGGGCCCGTGCTGTCCGCGGGCCAGCGCCCCTGCCTGCGCCGCGTCGTCGCGTTCCGGCCCAGCCCGGACGTGATCGAGATGACGCTGGTGCTCAGCTGCGGGCCGAGGATCCGTGCCCTCGCCGTCCGGCTGGAGCACCTCGCCCCGCGGCGCGCCGCGCCCGGGCAGCAGGCCCGGCCCGGGCGCTGGTTCTGCACCGACATAGAAGCCGCCTGATGCGGCCGGGCAGGCGGTTAGCCGCGGTTGCGGGGATCCCCGTGGCAGCGCTTGTACTTGCGGCCGGAGCCACACGGGCACAGGTCATTGCGGCCGACCCGGTTGACCTCCCCGCCCGCCGGCTGGCTAGCCCGCTGCTCCACCTGGCCCGGGGCATCCGCCGACGGCGCGGTGTACTGCAGCCGGGACGGCCGCTGCGGGCGCTGCAGCCCAGGGGCGACAACCGGGGCCGCGCCCTCGGCGGTCACCTCAGCGTCCGGCGCCGCCGCCTGGGCCGGGGTGCTGTGACGGCCCCGGGACTGGGCGCGGGACCGGCCACCGGAGGGCCGCCCGGCCGGGGGAGCCGGGGCGCCGCCCCGGCGGGCGCCGTTCCCGTTCCGGCTGCCGGGCGCTCCGCCGCCGGCCAGCGCGCCAGGCGGCGCGGGCGGCGCGACGGTCCCGGCCTCAGCGGCCTCTTCCACGATCGGGTTCTCCTGCACCTCGACCTGGAGGTTGAACAGGTTGCCGACCGACTCCTCCTTGATGCCGTCCATCATCGCGCTGAACATGTCGTAACCCTCGCGCTGGTACTCCACCAGCGGGTCACGCTGCGCCCAGGCCCGCAGGCCGATGCCCTCGCGCAGGTAGTCCATCTCGTACAGGTGCTCGCGCCACTTGCGGTCGAGGACGGAGAGCACGACCCGGCGCTCCAGCTCGCGCATGATCTCCGGGGTCAGTTCCTCCTCGCGCTTGTCGTAGCACTCCTGCGCGTTGGCCCGGAGGATCTCGGTGAGGAACTCCCGGGACAGCCCGGCCCGCTCGCCGCCGACCTCGTCCACCACGTCGTCGACGGACAGCGTGGGATGGTAGAGGGCCCGCAGCGCGTTCCACAGCTGGTCGAGATCCCACTCTTCCGGGAAGCCCTCGCCGGTCGCGCCGGCCACGTAACCGTCGATGACCTCGTCGATCATCTCCCGGATCTGCTCGTGCAGGTCCGCGCCCTCCAGCACCCGGCGGCGCTCCCCGTAGATGACCTGCCGCTGCCGGTTGAGCACGTCGTCGTACTTGAGCACATCCTTGCGGATCTCGAAGTTCTGCTGCTCCACCTGAGTCTGGGCCGAGCGGATGGAGCGGGTCACCGCCTTGGACTCGATCGGCACGTCCGGCGGCGTCTTCAGCCACTCCATGAAGTGCGCGACCTTGTCCGCGTTGAACATCCGCATCAGGTCGTCTTCCAGCGACAGGTAGAACCTGGACTCGCCCGGGTCACCCTGCCGGCCAGAGCGGCCGCGCAACTGGTTGTCGATGCGCCGCGACTCGTGCCGCTCGGTGCCCAGCACGTACAGGCCGCCCGCCTCGACCACTTCCACGTGCTCCTCGGCCACGGCGGCCTTGGCCTTCTCCACCGCCTCGGCCCAGGCGGCCTCGTAGTCCTCGGGCGTGTCCACCGGCGACAGGCCGCGGCTGTGCAGCTCGAGGTCGGCGATGAAGTCCGGGTTGCCGCCCAGCATGATGTCGGTGCCGCGGCCAGCCATGTTCGTGGCCACGGTGACCGCGCCCTTCCGGCCGGCCTGGGCCACGATGGCGGCCTCCCGCTCGTGGTACTTCGCGTTCAGCACCTCATGCGGGACGCCGCTGCGCTTGAGCATCCGGGACAGGATCTCGGACTTCTCCACGCTGGTCGTGCCGACCAGCACCGGCTGGCCGTTGCCATGCCGTTCCCCGATGTCCTCGACCACGGCCTCGAACTTGGCCTGCACCGTCTGGTACACCACGTCCGCCTGGTCCATCCGGACCATCGGCTTGTTGGTGGGGATCGGCACCACGCCGAGCTTGTAGATCTGGGCGAACTCGTTCGCCTCGGTCATGGCCGTGCCGGTCATGCCGGCCAGCTTGTCGTAGAGCCGGAAGTAGTTCTGCAGCGTGATCGTGGCGAGGGTCTGGTTCTCGTTCTGGATCTGCACGCCTTCCTTGGCCTCGATGGCCTGGTGCATGCCCTCGTTGTACCGGCGCCCGTGCAGCATCCGGCCGGTGAACTCGTCCACGATCAGGACCTCGCCGTTGACCACGACGTAGTCCTTGTCCTTCTTGTACAGCTCCTTGGCCTTGATGGCGTTGTTGAGGAAGCTGACCAGCGGGGTGTTGACCGGGTCATAGAGGTTGTCGATGCCGAGCCAGTCCTCGACCTTCTCTACCCCGGACTCCATGATGCCGACGGTCTTCTTCTTCTCGTCGACCTCGTAGTCGCCCTCGCCGTCCTCGCCGCGGCGCAGCCGGGGGGCGATCTTGGCGAACTCGGTGTACCAGCGGGCGCTCTGCTCGGCCGGGCCGCTGATGATCAGCGGGGTCCGCGCCTCGTCGATGAGGATCGAGTCGACCTCGTCCACGATGGCGAAGTTGTGCCCGCGCTGCACGCACTCGTCCAGGCCCCAGGCCATGTTGTCGCGCAGGTAGTCGAAGCCGAACTCGTTGTTGGTGCCGTAGGTGATGTCGGCCTCGTACTGCTTGTGGCGCTCTTCCGGGGTCATCTGGGACAGGATGACGCCAACCTCCAGGCCGAGGAACCGGTGCACCCGGCCCATCCACTCGGAGTCACGCTTGGCCAGGTAGTCGTTGACCGTGACGACGTGCACGCCCTTGCCGGACAGTGCGTTCAGGTAGGCCGGCAGCACCGAGGTGAGGGTCTTGCCCTCACCGGTGCGCATCTCGGCGATGTTGCCCAGGTGCAGCGCCGCGCCGCCCATCAGCTGCACGTCGAAGTGCCGCTGGCCCAGTGTTCGCCGGGCCGCCTCGCGCACGGTGGCGAAGGCCTCGGGCAGCAGGTCGTCCAGGGACTCGCCGTCCTCGTGCCGCTGCCGGAACTCGTCGGTCATGGCGCGCAGTTCCGCGTCGCTCAGCGCGGTGAAGTCCTCTTCGATGGAGTTGATCTGCTCCGCGATGCGCTTGAGCTTGCGCAGGGTCTTGCCTTCACCCGCACGCAGGACACTGTCAAGTATGACTGGCACTTCTCGTCGCGCTCCTTGCGGATCGTTGCCTGTGCCCGGGACCCGCCGCAGCGCCGCCCGGCCAGCTAGACGCGGCAGCCGGTGGCGCCGAGTGCTGCCGTCGTCACCTGTCATGGTAGGCGAGATGCGCAGTGAAACCGAGCCGCACGCAGGAGCCCGGGCTAAGCGTTGCTGATCCGAGAACAAGGCGCCAGCATCCGGCCCGGCGCCCCCGCTACGCTGTGGCTCAGGAGCGGATTGCGGGGGCCGGGCGCACGCAGCGCGGGCTTTCCCGCCACAATGTGTTGAGATGGCAGCCGCGCGCACGCCCAGCGCACCCGGGCGGCGACAGCGGAAGAGGAGAGGAGCAGCGCCCATGGCGGACCAGGTGGGAACGGACTTCAGGTCCGGCGCCCAGCCGGACGACGGCGCGCTCAGCACGCAGGCGGCCGCTGGCGCAGTCGCCGATGGTG
The DNA here is from genome assembly GCA_963767385.1 of uncultured Actinomycetes bacterium. Taxonomy (GTDB): domain Bacteria; phylum Actinomycetota; class Actinomycetes; order Streptosporangiales; family Streptosporangiaceae; genus RYN-230. The sequence continues at coordinate 26,923 of CAVYEA010000028.1, forward strand.
GCGCCGGGCCGGGGCACTACGAGCCGTTCCACGGCCGCCCCGTGTCCTGGGTGGCGGTCGGCATCATCATGGCCGGGTTCCTGTGCGGCGGCCTCGGGCTCGTCGCCGGTCCGGCGTGGTGGGCGTTCTGGGCTGGCGTGGCGCTGGTGGTAATCGGCGGCCTCCTGGGGATGGCCACCAACATCTTCGAAGACTGGTACTGACCGGGCCCGGGCGGCCCGCCTGCCGCCCGCTCAGATGCCGGTTGCGGTGAGTTCCAGGCCGGCGGGCTGCACCGTGGCCGGGGCCGGGGCCACCGGAAGGGTGACCACCGGGAGCCGCCGGCCTCCCTGGCCGAGGGCGGCCTCCACGCGGCAGCACCGTGGATCACGGTTCAGCGGGACGAGCCAGCAGGCGCTCTGGCCCGCGACCACGACACCGGATCCGGGTAGCGGCCCGGGCGGAACCGGGCCCCGGCGCTACGCCGGAAAACCCTGACAGCCAGCCCGCCGCCCAGCCAGGCGGGCGGCCGCACCCGCAGGCCGGCCAGCACCGGAGTGCCGCTGCGCGAGGCGGTCCCCGCGCTGGCCCGGGCCGGGGAGGCCGTCCAGCCTGGGAATGTCAGCGGGCCGGGTTAGGCTCCACGTCTTGTGGTGACCAATGCGCTGCCGCGCCCCGACCTGGCCCTGACGCACGATGAGGCCCGGCTGATCACCCTGCGCGCGCAGGGATTCCTGGGGGCGGACGGCCGCCGGGGTGGTGTCCCGGTCATGCTGCGCCGGCTCGGCGCCGTCCAGCTGGACACCATCAGCGTGCTCGCCCGGTCGCACGAGCTGGTGGCCTACGCCCGGCTCGGCCCGGTGCCGCGGCAGCGGATCGAGCGCGCTTACTGGCATCCGGCCGGCCCTCCGCCTTCGAGTACTGGTCCCACGCGGCCTGCGTACTGCCCATTGAGGAGTGGCCCTGGTACGCGTTCCGCCGCCGGGCGCTCCGGGCCCGGGGCAAGCGCTGGCACCAGAGCCACGACAGCGTCTGCGCCGAGGTGCTGGCCCGGCTGCGGGCCGACGGCCCGCTCACCGCCACCCAGCTCGGCGGGGCCAAGAAGGGCGGCCCCTGGTGGGACTGGTCCGAGACCAAGATCGCTGTCGAATGGCTGCTGGACACCGGCGAGGTCATCTGCGCCCGCCGGGACGGCTGGCGGCGGGTCTACGACCTGCCCGAGCGGGTGCTGCCCGGGGAGCTGCTGGATGCCGAGCCCGCCGACGCGGACTGCCTGGCCCACCTGGCCGGCGTGGCCGCCCGCGCGCTGGGCGTGGCCACCCAGGCCGACCTGGTCGACTACCACCGGCTGCGTGACCTGACCGATGGCAGCGCCGGGCACGCCGGGCAGGCGGCCGAATCGGCGGCCGCGGCGGGCCTGACCCCGGTCAGCATCGAGACGGGCGGCAAGACGGTACCGGGCTGGGCGGATCCGGCCGCGCTGGCCGCCGCCCCGCAGGGCCGGCACCGGGTCACCCTCCTGTCCCCGTTCGACTCGCTGCTGTGGGACCGGCGGCGGACCCGCCGGATGTTCGGCTTCGAGCACAGCCTGGAGGCCTACGTGCCCCGGGACAAGCGGGTGCACGGGTATTTCGCTATGCCGCTGCTGGCCAGGGGCCGCCTGCTGGGCCGCGTCGATCCGGTGCGCCGGGGCCAGACGCTGGTCGCCCGGCAGCTCTCGCTGGACTCGGCGGCGGCGGTCACCCCGATGGCCCGGGCGCTCCGCGAGGCGGCCGAATGGGTGGGCTGCTCGGCGGTCGAGATCGGGCAGGTGAACCGCCCCGACCTCGCCGCGCGGCTGCGCAGCGCCCTGGCCTGACCCATCCCCCGCCGGGCTGCCCGGCGGGGGATCAGCTGAACTCGATCAGCTTCTCCCGGACCGCGATCATGACCGCCTCCATCCGGGAGTGGATCTGCAGCTTCTCCAGGATGTTGCGCACGTGGTTCTTGACGGTGTTCTCCGAGATGAACAGTTCCTTGGCGATATCCCGGTTGTTCATGCCCTTGGCGACGAGCTTGAGCACCTGCATCTCGCGGTCGGTGAGCTTGGGCGCCGGCACCTGCTCGGCCCGCTCCTCCTCCTGGTCGCGCCGGGCCAGCGTGGCGAACTCGGTGAGCAGCTTGGCGGCCATCGAGGGGTTGATCAGGGACTGCCCGCCGTGCACGGCCCGCACCACGTCAGCCACCTCGTCCAGCGGGATGTCCTTGAGCAGGTAGCCGCTGGCGCCGGCCCGGATCGCCTCGAAGAGATCCTCTTCCTCATCGCTGATCGTCAGCATGACGATCTTGGCGCTGGGAGCCACTTCCTTCATGGCCCGGCAGGCCTGGATGCCGCTGGACCTGGGCATCCGGATATCCATCAGGACGACGTCGGGCAGCGACTCGCCGGCCTTCTGCACCGCCTCGGTACCATCGCTCGCCTCGCCGACGAGCTCGATGTCCTCCTCGGCCGCGAGCACCATCTCCAGCCCCCGGCGGAACAGTGCGTGATCATCGACGATGAGGGCGCGGATCGGATCGGAAGCCCGGGAATCCGCCGGCCCCGCGGCTGTGCCGGGGTCCGCGGTTACCGCGGGATCTCCGTCCATAGCGCCTCCTCCCTGACCCTAAGCTCGGACGTTGTCCTGCGCATGCTTGCTAACACGGCTCGGGCCGTGACGCCAGTGCCGCTGCCCGCGGGGGTTTCTCCGCACACCACCAGGCTGTGCCGGGATACTCGCGCGGTGCCACCCACCGCGCTCGGTGAGCAAACTCTGGCGCAGCGGGGGGCAGCGCGCAAACCGGGGACCGCAGGCGGGGTCCGCAGGCAGCGTGCGGCCCCGTCGCTAACCAGTTAATCCTGACCTTCCGGGTGCTGGGGCCGCTGGCCGTTCGCCGGCTGCCCGGGGCGCCGGATGTTGGTGGCCGCGGCGCCCTCGACGAGCCGGATGACGCCGTAGTCGTAGCCCCGCCGCCGGTAGACCACGCTGGGCAGCTCGCAGCCGGTGTCCCGGAACAAGAAGAAATCGTGCCCGACCAGTTCCATCTCGTGCAGTGCCCGGTCGATGCTCATCGGCGTCGCCGCGTGGAACTTCTCCCGCACCACCAGCGGGCCGTCCCCCTCCATCGGGATGGGCACGATGTCCTCCAGGTCCCACCCGCCGGCAGGCCAGTCCTCGTCCGCCTCCTCCGGCGTGGTGGCGATCCCGGCGGGCGGCCGGGGGCCGGGCGCCTGCCGCTCCGCCGCCCGGCCCGCGCTGGGCACGCCCGGGCCGGCCGCGCTGCCGGCAGCGGCCGGCGCCACGGCCGCCGCCGCCACCGGGATGCCGTGCGCGGAATTCCGCGCCTTGCGCCGGTCACCCGCGCGCCGCATGTGTGTTTCCAGCTTCGCCATCGCCCGGTCCAGGGCCTGGAAGCGTTCGTCCGCCGCTGCCTCGGCCCGGACTACCGGGCCGCGCGAGTACACGGTCAGTTCCACCCGTTCCCGCTGGGCGGACTGCCGCGGGTTCCGTTCGAGGGTGACCTCCACATCGATGCTGATCGTCTTCTGATCGAGCTTGACGATCTTGGTCAGCTTGGCTGTCGCATACTCACGGAAGCGGTCCTGAATAGCGGTTCGCCGACCCCGGAAGATGATGTCCACGTGGGAAACCCCCTTCGAGTGATCTGATGTGGCGGCACCCGCCCGGCCGACCTGGTCTTCGTCCCCACATCCGCCTGCTGAGGGATTCGCGGCCTGTTGCCACGCGGCCCTTCTCCCGGTCGGTGGACACCAGATCCTCCGGCGGGGCAGGACTTACCTCTAAGCCGCACCGTGATCGGTCAACGACAAGTCGCCTTACGTGGGCCGTTTCGCCTGCGGCTGGCATCGGCTTGCCACGCCGGGCCCCCCGCTGAGGGCGGGGAACCCTGCACAGCGCAACCACGGACCCGGGCGGGTGCCATAACACGACGCTAGCCTGCCCCGGCCTGGATGTCAGGAGCCGGGAGTGTCTTGTTGGACACTCCCTGGTATCCGGGCAGGTAAGCCCGGAGGGACAGACCGGGACGTGCCGGGCGCTGCTCACCCGGGGAATACGGGGTCATGACCGGGCACGGACTGGCTCCACAGCTCGCCGAGGCCGACGGTCTGGGCCAGGTACCCGGTCTGCAGCCCGGCGAACACGCTGTTGCGTGACCCGGCCGCGGCGATCGCCTCCATGCCCGGCTCGATGCCGTAATAGCTCGACCGGTCCCCGTCAACCGGGACCTCTTCCACCTCCGTCCCGGCGGCCGAGGCGTTCACCACGAGAAGGTGATCGGCGTCGTACCAGCTGAGCGCGATGGGCGCGGAGAGGTCCGCGCCGATCTGGGTGGCGGCGGACAACGTGACCTGTACCTCGGTGCGCACGCTGGCCGCGGCCCGCACGATAGCCGCCAGCAGCACCTGGGGTCCCGACGCGGTGCTGACGATCATCGCCGCCCGCACTCCGTCGGCGGCCACCCGCAGGGCGGACACCTGTTTCGCCCCCGCGGGCAGGGCGACCGAGACCGGCGCGCCGCCGACCGCGCTGAGCACCCAGACCCGGGCCCGGCCATGCTCGCTGCCAGCGATCCACAGGTTGTCGCCGCTGTCCCAGCTCAGCGCGCTGACGGTGACACCGGTCAGCTGGGCTCGCGGCGCGCGGGCGGATGCACTGGCGTGCTGCCGCGTGGCCGCCGCCAGATCCTCGGTGTACAGGGTGGCCGCGCAGGCGGCCCGGCGACGCCCGCCAGGTACCTCTGGTCCGGCGAGACCGCGATGCCGCTGAGCGGGGTCCGGCCGGTCCCGGCCGCGCCCGGCACCGGGACGCTGGCCGGGCCCAGGCCGCGGAGCACCCGGGCGGCGCCGCCGGCGGTCAGGAAGTAAAGGTTCTGCCCGGCGGCCGGGTTCAGCGCCGGCTGCGGGTAGTCGCTGCGGCTCTGCACCGCGTCGTCCGCGCCCGGCGGGGTCCAGGCCTTCCCGTTGACGTACAGCTTCACCGCGCTGATCGCTGAGGAGTGGAACCCCGGGCTGGTCAGCGTCCAGACCAGCTGGGCCGATATCTGGGCCAGGCTGGACGGGGTGGCGTCGGCCCGGGGCAGGCTCAGGCTCACGATGGCCGTCCTGCTGCCGGGGGGTACCTCGACCGGGCGGAGCAGGTGGGCGGACGGCGGGAACGCGGACAGCACGCCATCGGCCAGCCAGCCCTGCGGGCTGGCGCGCAGCGCGTTCACCAGGTCGCTGGCCAGGCTGGTCGTGTCAACCGGGACGAACACCGGGTCGGGCACCAGGTGCTTGCCGCTCGGGTCCAGGTAGTACAGATCCCGGGGCTGGTAAGCCAGCTGGAACAGGTCCTTGGTGAGCAGCAGTTCGTGCGAGACCCGGCCGTCGCCGTCGGTGGGCAGCCGGGCGATCCGCCACTGGCCGTGCACCTTCGTCAGGGTGAACCCCTGCTGCTGCTCCGCCTGCCCGCCGGGCTTGGGAATGTACTGGCCGCTCGCGGTGACCTGGCCCAGCACCTGCACGCCGATCTGGACGTCGGCGTTGGGCGAGCCGAACGGGAAGGAGGTCGGGCCGGGCGTGGGTGACTGCGCGATCACCGTGACCGCGGGCCCCGGCCCCGGCTGCCACGAGGCGCTAGCCGCCCGCGTGAGGTACTCCCGCGCCACGGCGCGGTGGTCGGAGAAGTCCGCGCTGGCCAGGATGAAGTTGACCACGACCTGCGCCGGGCTCCAGCCATCGTGCGGGCCATTCATGACCAGTCCGCAGCAGTCGCTGCCCTGCTGCTCGCCGCCCACGCCGGACGGCTGCTTGGTGGACTGCAGCAGGCCGCTGGTCGGCACGTTGGCGCACCCCGCGGCGAGGACCAGCACCGCCACCGCGAGGACAGCAGCCAGGCCGGAGCCCGTCACCCGGCGACCCCGGCGGGGCGGCCGCTCGCGCCTCCGGGCCCAGTGCCGGTCAGCCATCGGCTGTGCCCGCGGTGGCTGATGCCGCACCGGCTGCGCCCGGGCCCCGCCAGCCCGGCACGGCCGGCCCCGGAACCAGTGACCCCGCCCCCAGCGGCCCGGCACCGGCCGGCCCCGCCCCCAGCGGCCGGGCCCCGGCCGGCCCGGCTGGCGGCTCTCCGGCGGTGAGCGCCACCGGCGCCCGGATCAGCTCCGGCCCCGGCTCCGCCTCGTCCGGGCCGAGCGGGAGCGGTGAGCCGATCAGCTCCTCGCCCGCCATCCTCGGCACGGTCAGCCGGAATACGCAGCCCTTCCCGCACTCGCCCCACGCCTGCAGCCACCCGTTGTGCAGCCGGGCGTCCTCCAGCGCGATGGCCAGGCCGAGCCCGGTGCCGCCGGTGGTGCGGGCCCGGGCCGGGTCGGCGCGCCAGAACCGGTCGAACACCATCTGCTGCTCAGCCGGCCCGAAGCCCACGCCATGGTCCCGGACCGCGACCGCGACGGCGTCCCGGTCGCCCGCGACGGTCACCACCACGTCGCGTCCCTCCCCGTGCTCCACCGCGTTGTCCAGCAGGTTGCGCAGGATGCGCTCGACGCGGCGCCGGTCCACCTCGGCGACGCAGGGCTCCGGGGGCAGCCGGAAATCGATCCGGGTCCCCCGCCGGGCGGCGAGCTGCTCGGCGTCCGCCGCGGCCCGCCGGACCAGGTCGCACACGTCGGCGGACTCGGCGTCCAGGGTGGCCGCGTTGGCGTCGTAGCGGCTGATCTCCAGCAGGTCGGCCAGCAGCGCCTCGAACCGCTCCAGCTGGCCCTCCAGCAGCTCCGCGGACCGCGCCGCGGCCGGCACCAGGTTGTCCCGCCCGGCGAACAGCACGTCGGCGGCGATCCGGATCGTGGTGAGCGGAGTGCGCAGCTCATGGGACACGTCGGAGACGAACTGCCGCTGCACCTTGGACAGCTCCTCCAGCTGGTGCAGCTTCTCCTGCAGGCTGGCGGCCATGTCGTTGAAGGACCGGGCCAGCGCGGCGAGATCGTCGGTACCCCGGACCGGCATCCGCTGCTCGAGCTGCCCGTCGGACAGCCGCTTGGCCGCCGCCGCCGCTTCCCTGATCGGCACGACCACCCACCGGGTCACCAGGGACACGATGCCCACCAGCAGGACGACCAGGGCCAGCCCGCCACCGAGCATGGCCCGCTGGACCAGGGCCAGGGTCTGCTGCTGCTGCTGCAGCGGGAACACGTAGTAGAGCTGGTCATGGGCGGTGATCACGCCACCGATGGCCAGCCCGGGAACAGGCGGCAGGCCGTCGGTGTAGCGGATCTCCGTGGGCGTGGACAGCAGCTGGTCGGTCCGGCCGCTCTGCTGCTCGTCCAGGACTTTGCTGATCAGCGCCTTGGGCACGCTCGTCAGGCTCAGGTGCTTGTCGCCGTAGGTGCCGCCGAACGCCGAGCCCCCGGACTGGGTGGTCAGGATGACTACGACGAAGGTGTCCCCGGGGCCGCTCAGCGCCTGCAGCTGGGACGTCAGCGCGAGCAACGCTTTCACCCGGCCCCCGGCCGGGCCCTCCAGGCCGGCATCGTCCTTGGCCGCGACCAGGCCCCCGCCGATCTGGTGCGAGGCCGATGTCCGGGCACTGTTCAGCAGCCCGCTGGCGATCTGCTGGACCAGGAAGAAGCCCAGCACGGTGGCCACCACCACGCAGATGACCAGGGTTGTCGCCGCCACGCGGAGCTGCAGCGAGCGATGCCAGCGGCGGCGCATCTGCGCGGCGAGCTTCCGGGCCCGGCGCTGCCCGGCCCGGATCGCGCGGCGCGCCTGCGGCGGCAGCCGCCGCGCGGCGCGCCTGACGAGCAGGACGAGCCGGGAACCTTCCGGCGCCCCGTCCCGGCGCCGGACCGCGACGTCACCGCCGCTCACGGCGACGGCGGGCGGCGGCGGGGCGCTGCTGCGCGCACGCCCCGCCTCGCCGCTGCTCGCTACCCCCTCCATGGCCCTTCTCCATGCTGAACGCCAGTGCGCCCGCCCCGGCCTGCGGCGGGCTGATCCCTGGTCAGGCGGGCCCCGCTTTGTAGCCCACCCCTCGCACTGTGACCACGATCTCCGGGTGCTCCGGGTCTTTCTCGATCTTGGCGCGGAGCCGCTGCACGTGGACGTTCACCAGCCTGGTGTCGGCCGCGTGCCGGTAACCCCACACCTGTTCCAGCAGGACCTCTCTAGTGAACACCTGGCGCGGCTTCCGGGCCAGCGCGACCAGCAGGTCGAACTCCAGCGGAGTGAGGCTGACCGGACGGCCGTTGCGCTTCACGGAGTGCCCGGCGACGTCGATCTCCACGTCAACGATCTGCAGCATCTCGGGCGCGGGGTCGTCGGTGCGGCGCAACCGGGCGCGGACCCGGGCGATCAGTTCCTTCGACTTGAACGGCTTGACAATGTAGTCGTCGGCGCCTGACTCAAGCCCGAGCACCACGTCCACGGTGTCGCTCTTGGCGGTAAGCATGACGATGGGCACGCCAGACTCCGTGCGGATCTGGCGGCAGACATCGATCCCGTCGGCGCCCGGCAGCATGAGGTCGAGCAGCACCAGGTCGGGATGGGTCTCCCGGAAAACGTCCATCGCCTTGTCCCCGTCGGCGACGAACGTGGGCTCGAAACCCTCGCCCCGGAGCATGATGCCAAGCATCTCGGACAGAGCAGCGTCGTCATCGACGACGAGCACGCGACCTTTCATGGGCCTCATAGTTCCACGGAAATATCGGGCCGGGCACAGTTCAGCAAAGGCTGGGCATCACCCAGCAGACGCAGCGTACCCGCAGTAACCGGCTGGGCGACACCACGCTCCGTCACCAGAGCCGTGACGAGGCCACCCGGAGTGACGTCGAAGGCCGGGTTGTACGCGGGACTGCCCGGCGGCGCGACGGGGTGCCCCGCCAGCGTGGTCACCTCCTCGGCCGGGCGGTGCTCGACCACGATGGCCGCGCCGTCCGCGGTTTCCGGGTCGATGGTGGAGACGGGAGCCACCACGATGAACGGGATCTCGTGGTGCCGGGCCAGGACGGCCAGCCCGTATGTGCCGACCTTGTTCGCGACACTGCCGTCCGCGGCGATCCGGTCGGCCCCGGTGAGCACCACGTCCACCGCGCCGCTCGCCATGAGCGACGCCGCCGCGGAGTCCGGCAGCACCGCATAGTCCAGGCCCGCCCGGCGTGCCTCATACGCGGTGAGCCGGGCGCCCTGGAGCAGCGGGCGCGTCTCGTCCACCCAGACCTTGGCCAGCCGGCCAGCCCGGTGTGCCGCGAGGATCACCGCGAAGGCCGTGCCGCCACCGGCCGAGACCAGCGCGCCGGTGTTGCAGTGGGTGAGCACCCGCGCCCGCGGCGGCAGCAGCCGGAGACCGTGCTCGGCCATGGCCGCGCTGGCCGCGGCGTCCTCGGCGGCCACCCCCCGGGCCTCGGCCAGCGCGGCCTGGGCGGCCAGCGCCCGGCACCGGCGCCGCCGGCCAGGGCAGCGTCGTGGGCGGCCAGCGCCCGGCGGACTCCCCACGCGAGGTTGACCGCCGTCGGCCGGGCCCCGGCGATGGCCCGCGCCGCGGCCGGCACGTCATCGCCCCGTGCGGCGGCCAGGGCCACGCCGAACGCCCCGGCCACCCCGAGGACGGGCGCGCCGCGGACCACCAGCCGCCGGATGGCGTCCACCAGCTGCGGGACGTCACGGCAAGTGAGCACGGCCTCCTCGGCGGGCAGCCGGGTCTGGTCGAGCAAGTCGATCGCCGGGCCGCCGGGGCCGCCGGTCCAGCGCAACGTGGGCAGGTCCATGTCACCGAGTGTGCCCCGCAGTCACAGGCCGGTCGACGGCGCGGCCGGCGGCGCGCGCCACCCCGCCACGGGCGCGGGTGGCTCAGCGCACCGCGGGCCGTTACGCCGCCCGGCTTCATGGCGGCACCGGATCATGCGAGTATTGGCGCGAAAACGGGGCGGGGGATCCCCGTCAACGGCGAGTAGTTCGGCGGCATCATGGCGCGGCATAGCGTGCGGCGCGTCCGCCGCCAGGGAGAGCAATGACAGACAGTCCGCCGCCGGACGAGCACGGGGAAGGCCAGCCAGCGCCGCCGCAGCCCTGGTTCCCGCCGGCCGGTGACCAGGCTGCCCCCGGCCAGCCGTCGGCGGGACCGCAGGACGGGCCGGCGGCGGGACCGCAGGACGGGCCGGCGGCGGCCCAGGCAGGAGGCGGATCAGCCCCGCCCGGTTACTGGCCTCCGCCCCCGGGTTACGGCTCGCCCGGCCCCGGTTATGGCCAGGCGCCCATCGGCCCGCCCGGCTACGGGCCGCCGCCCCATGCCCAGCCGGGCTACGGCCAGCAAGGCTACGGCCAGCAAGGCTACGGGCCGCCCCCCGGGCCCTGGCCGCGCTACGGCGAGGCCACGCCCAAGCCGGGCGTCATCCCGCTGCGGCCGCTCGGGCTAGGCGAGATCCTGGACGGGGCCTTCGCCACCATCCGGCGCAACCCCAAGCCGGTCCTGGGCATCGCCGCCATCGTCATGACGGTCGCGTCCATCGTCACCGCGGTCCTTTCCCGGGCGCTGCTCAACGTGCCGAACCCGGGCAGCCAGCTCACCTCCCGTCAGGCTGAGCACCTGCTCAGCCAGTTCCTGTCCGGCGCGATCCCGCTGCTCGCCGTGCTCGCGCTGCTGACCATCATCGTCCGTGCCCTGCTGGCCGGGCTGCTCGCGCCGATCATCGCCCGGGAGACCGGCGGCCAGCGGATTAGTGCCCGGGACGCCTGGCGGGCAGCCGCGCCGCGGCTGCCCGCGCTGCTGGGGGCCACCCTGCTCGTGCTGCTGGCCAGCGTGGCTCCCGCGGCCGTAGTGCTGGCCATCATCGGGCTGGCGGCGCTGGCCAGCGCCCCGCCCGCCGCGCTGGCCATCATCGCGGTGCCCGGCGGCCTGCTGGCCCTGGTCCTGGCCATCTGGATCCCCACCATGCTCAGCCTGGTCACACCGGTCGTGGTGCTGGAGGGCACCGGGCCGTGGCACGCCCTGGCCCGGTCGTGGCGGCTGGTGTGGCGGAGCTTCTGGCGGGTGTTCGGCATCCTGCTGCTGGCCGAGATCATCGTCGGGGTGGCCGGGGGCATCCTGCAACTGCCGTTCAGCGTCGTGGCCTCGGTGGCCGGCGGGAGCGGGCTCAGCCTGGGCTCAGTGATCAGCGTGCTGGGCAGCATCGCGGCCGGCACGGTGACGCAGCCGATCACGGCGGCCGTCACCGTGCTGCTGTACGTGGACCGGCGGATGCGCCGGGAAGGGCTCGACCTGGCCCTGCGCACCGCGGCCGGGAACGGTGGCCCGCTGGACGAGGGCGAGTTCGCCGCCGCGTGGCGGCCGCCCGCCGCCGGCGCCACGGCACCGGTCCCGGCCCCAGGCCCGGTGGCGGTCTCAGGCCCGGTGCCCCCGGCCGGCCCCGTGCCCCCCTCCGGCCCCGTGGCCCCCTCCGGCCCCGTGGCCCCCTCAGGCCCCGTGCCCCCCTCAGGCCCGGTGCCTCCGTCCGGCCCGGTCCCGCCCGCAGCCGCAGGCCCCCCGCCGCCGTGGTGAACCCGGGCCGGATGCTGAGCCGTTTCCCCCTGGCCGTCCGGCCCGGCGCCATCCGGCCCGGCCCCGGCGGTGCCGCCCCGCCAGTGAGCCGCCCGGCCGGGCAGCGGCTGGCCCGGGCGGAACTTTCCAAGTCGCTTTACCACCCGCACCAGTCCGTGCCGCAGCGGATCATGTCGATGCTCAACTCGCTGCTCGGTCACCTGTACACGGCAGGCCATTCGTTCCCCGGCGGCTGGTGGGCGGTGGTCGCGCTGACCGCCCTGCTCGTGCTGGCCGTCACCGCAGTGCTGGTGCAGGCGGGCCCGCTCGCCCGGTCGCGCCGGGGGGACCGCGAGCCAGGCTGGGGCGCACCCTTGATGCCCGCTGCCGGGCACCGGCAGCGGGCCGGGGAACTGGCCGCGGCGGGCGACTACTCCGGCGCCATCCTGGAATCGGTCCGGGCCATCGGCCGGGAACTCGAGGAGCGCGGCGTGCTCGATCCCCGGCTGGGCCGGACGGCCGCCGAGACCGCCGGCGAATCGGCACGGGCCCTGCCCGGGGAGGCCGCGGCGCTGCGTGACAGCGCACGGCTGTTCGATGACGTCTGCTACGGCGGCCGGCCCGGCACCGCGGACGGCTACGCGGCCGTCCGCGACCTGGACACCCGGATCGCCGCGGCCGGGCCGGGGCTGGCCGCCCAGGCAGCCGGCGTGGCGGCCCCGGCCACCGTCACCGCGGGCGGTCCGGCATGACCCGCGCCACCGCCACCGAGGACTCCGCCACCCAGGACGCCAGCACCCGGCTGGCCATGCCCCGGGACCGGGCGCCCGGGGATCACCCGGCGCCGGCCGCTGGCGGCCCGGCCAGGGTCCCCCGGCGGGCAGGCCCGGGCACCGCCCGGGGCTGGCGCGGCCCGCTGGCCCTGGCCGTCCTGGTCCTGCTCGGCGGCATCGTCGTCGTCCTGCTCCGGCCGTCCCCATCGACCGGCGGCTACCTGGACCCGGGCAACACCGCCGCGCAGGGCACCCGGGCCCTGGCCGACCTGCTGGCCCAGCGCGGCCAGCACGTGGCCCGGGCGGACAGCGTCGCGGCGGCGCGGGGCGCCGCCGGCCAGGCCGCCACGCTGGTCGTCACGAGTCCTTACCTGCTGAGCCCGGGCCAGCTCGGCACGCTGGCCCGGCTCCCGGGCGACCTGCTGGTGGTGGAACCGGACAGCGCTGTGCTCAGCGTGCTCAGCCAGGACGCCCGGCCGGGCCACCCGGCGGCCGCACCCGGCCGGACCGCCGCGGCGGGGCCGCAGGTCACCGTGGCGGGCGCCGCGCCGGACGGCACTACCAGGCCCGGCTGCACGCTGACCGCCGCCATCACGGCCGGCGGCGCCCGGATGGGCGGCGTGCTGATGCGGGTCACCGGTGCGGGCGGCTGGCGGTGCTACCCGGTGGACGGCCATCCGACCCTGGTCCGGTACGCCGCCGGCAGCAGGCTGGTCACCCTGCTCGGCAGCGGTGAGCCACTGACCAACCGTTACCTGGCCAGCGGTGGTGACGCGGCGCTGGCGCTGGACCTGCTGCGCGGCCAGCCGCGGATCGTCTGGCTGGTACCCGGCCCGCCGCCGCTCCCCGCGGGCGGCCCGAAGTCCCTGCTGCAGGAGATCCCCGGCCCGGCCTACCTGGTCGCCGTGCAACTGCTCATCGCGGCCGCGGTGACCGCCGGGTGGCGGGCCCGGCGGCTCGGCCCGCTGGTCACCGAGCCGCTCCCGGTGGTGATCCGGGCCTCGGAAACGGTGGAAGGACACGGCCGCCTGTACCGTTCGCGGCGCTCCCGCGGCCGCGCGGCGGCGGTGCTGCGGGCCGCGGCGCTGCACCGGATCACCGTGGCACTGGCGCTGCCGCCGGCCGTGGACCCCGCGGCGGCCTGCGCCGCGATAGCCGGCCGGACCGGCCGCGACCCCGCCGGGGTGCAGGCCGTCCTGTTCGGGCCCGACCCGCGGGACGACGCGGCGCTCGTCGCGCTGGGCCGGGACATCGATCGTCTCGAAAGAGAGGTGCGGACGCCGTGACCGCCGAACACCCGGCCGCAACCGGGCTGGCCCCGACCCCGGACCCCGGCGGCCCGCGGGCTGCCCTGGAAGCGGTCCGCGGTGAGGTGGGCAAGGCCGTCATCGGCCAGGAGCCGATCCTCACCGGGCTGGTCATCTGCCTGCTGTGCCGCGGCCACGCGCTGCTCGAGGGCGTCCCGGGGGTGGCCAAGACCCTGCTGGTCCGCTCCTTGGCCGCCGCCTTGTCGCTGCGCAGCACCCGGATCCAGTTCACCCCGGACCTGATGCCCGGCGACGTGACGGGCTCGCTCATCTACGACGCGAAGACCGCGCTGTTCCAGTTCCGCGAGGGCCCGGTGTTCACCAACCTGCTCCTCGCCGACGAGATCAACCGGACACCGCCGAAATCGCAGGCCGCCCTGCTCGAGGCGATGCAGGAGCGGCAGGTGTCCGTGGAGGGCAGCCCGCGGCCGCTGCCCGAGCCGTTCTGCGTGGCGGCCACCCAGAACCCCATCGAGTACGAGGGCACCTACCCGCTGCCCGAGGCCCAGCTGGACCGCTTCCTGGTCAAGCTCACGGTGGGACTGCCGGAGCGGGACGAGGAGATCGGCATCCTGGCCCGGCACGCGGCCGGCTTCGACCCAGCGGACCTGGCCGCCACCGGGATCAAGCCGGTGGCCGGCCCGGCGGACCTGGCCGCGGCCGCGGCCGCGGTGCGCCAGGTGCGGGTCAGCCCGGAGGTGGCCGGCTACATCGTGGACCTGTGCCGGGCCACCCGGCAGTCCCCGTCGCTGCGGCTCGGGGTGTCGCCGCGCGGCGCCACCGCGCTGCAGGCCACCAGCCGCGCCTGGGCCTGGCTGGCCGGCCGCGACTACGTCACCCCGGACGACGTGAAGGCGCTGGCCCGGCCGACCCTGCGGCACCGGGTCCAGCTCCGGCCGGAAGCGGAGATGGAGGGCGCTGTCCCGGACGGCGTGCTCGACGCGGTGCTGGCCACCGTGCCGGTGCCGCGGTGAGGCCGGCCGGATGGCGCTGACCGGCCGGGCCGGCGCGGCCGCCCTGGGCGGCGCGCTGGTCGTGCTGGCCGTCCGGACGGTCCCGTCGCTGCTGGCCGTCAACGCCGTGCTGCTGGCCGCCATCGTGGCCGACTTGATGCTGGCGGCCAGCGTGCGCGGGCTGCAGGTCACCAGGTCTGGCGACACCCGGGCGCTGCTGGGCGAGACCGCGGCGGTCAGCGTCACGGTGCGCAATCCCGGCCGCCGCCCGCTGCGCGCCGCGGTCCGGCCGCTCTGGCAGCCGAGCGCCCGCCCGGCGCCGGGACAGTTCGCGCTGCGCCTCCCTCCGGGCGGCCAGGGCAGCGTGACCGCCATCCTCACCCCGGACCGGCGGGGCGAGAAGACGTCCCCGGGAGTGGTCATCCGCTCCTTCGGGCCGTGCGGGCTGGCCGCCCGTCAGGGCTCGCACGCGGTGGCGTGGTCGGTGCGGGTGCTCCCGCCGTTCCGCAGCCGGAGGCACCTGGCGGAGAAGCTGTCCCGGCTGCGCCAGCTCGAGGGGCAGCACCGCTCGCTGCTGCGCGGGCCGGGCACCGAGTTCGACTCGCTGCGCGAGTACGTGGTCGGCGACGACGTCCGGTCCATCGACTGGCGGGCGGCGGCCCGGCGCGGCGACGTCATGGTGCGCACCTGGCGGCCGGAACGCGACCGGCGGATCCTGGTCGTCCTGGACACCGGCCGGACCTCGGCCGGCCGGGTCGGCGGCATCCCGCGGCTGGACGCGGCCATGGACGCGACGCTGCTGCTCACCGCGCTGGCGGCGCGGGCCGGGGACCGGGTCGACCTGATCGCCTTCGATCGCCGGCTGCGGGCCCGGGTGATGAGCGCGCCCCGTTCGTCGGTGCTGGCCTCGTTCACGGCCGCGATGGCGCCGCTGGACGCCGCGCTGACCGAGACGGACGCGCCCGCCCTGGCCAGCATGGTGCTGACCGTGGCCCGCCACCGTGGCCTGGTGGTACTGTTCACCGACCTGAACCCGGCCGTGATCGAGGAGAGCCTGCTGCCCGCGCTCGGTGCGCTGGCGGCCAGGAACCGGCTGATGATCGCCGCGGTGGCCGATCCCCGGCTGGGCGAGATGGCCGCCGCCCGGGGCGGCGCGGCCAGCATGTACGACGCGGCCGCCGCCGAGTGGGCGCTGGCCCAGCGGCAGCGGATCATCTCGCTGCTGCGGCAGCGCGGCGTGCAGGTGGTGGAGGCCCCGCCGGACCGGCTGCCGTCCGCGCTGGCCGACGCCTACCTCGCGGTCAAGGCGGCCGGGCGGCTCTGACGCCGCCGGCACCCCGGCTCTGGCCGGTCAGCCGGCCACGGGCGCCGCGTCCGGCGCGTACTCCATGTCCGCGTCACGGCCGGCCGCCACGGCCCGGTGGCCGAGCACGATCACGTAGCCGAGGAAGGCCGCCTCGGCGGCCGTGCCGATGCCGATCCGGGCCCAGGCCGGCAGCGGGGAGGGCGTCACGAAGGCTTCGATGACCCCGGACACCAGCAAGACCACGATCAGGCCCAGCGCGATGGTGAGCGACGACCGGCCCTCCTCGGCCAGGGCCCGGCCGCGGGGCCGCGGGCCTGGGTCGATGATGGACCAGCCGAGCCGCAGCCCGGTCGCCGCGGCCAGGAACACCGCGGACAGTTCCAGCATCCCGTGCGGCAGGATCAGGCTGAAGAACAGCACACCCTTCCCGTGCGCGACCATCAGGCCGCCCTCCACCCCGGCGTTCGCCGCGTTCGCGAACAGCACGACCAGCGTGGGCAGCCCGAGCACGATCCCGAAGATCAGCGACTCGGCGGCGACCCACACGTTGTTCGTCCACACCTTGGCGGCGAACGAGGTGGCCGCGTACTGCGAGTAGTAGTGCTGGAACTGGTGGTTCACCAGCTGCTGGACCTGCGAGCCGGGCAGCAGGGCCGCCTGGACGGCCGGGGATCGCGCCACCCACCACCCGAGCAGCACCCCGACCAGGACGGAACCCCCGGCCGTGGCGGCCCACCACCACCGGACGCGGTAGGCCATGGCCGGGAAGGACACCACCGCGAAGCGGGCCACCGCGGACCAGGCCGGGGCGTGCGAGCCGGTCACCGCGGCGCGGGCGTGCGCCACCCGGCCGGACAGCCGGGCGACCAGGGCCGGGTCATGCCCGGCGGAGCGCAGCGCGGACAGGTGGGTGGTGGCCCGCTGGTACAGCGTGACCAGCTCATCAACCTCGTCACCGGTCAGCCGGCGCCGCCGCCGGGACAGTGCGTCCATCCGGGCCCAGCCCGCCTGGTGCGCGGCCACGTACGCCTCGACGTCCACCCCAGGAGACTACTGGCTGGCGCCCCGGCCCTCCCGGGCTCCGGGCGGCTAGCCTTGGGGCGGAATCAACGGACATGGGGGCATGCGTGGCCGAGGTGATCACCGGGGAGGCGGTCGTCCTCGACGTGCCGTTGGCCCGGTTCCCCAGCCGCGCGGTGGCCCTCGGCATCGACGTGGCGGTGCAGCTGATCCTGCTCGCCCCGCTGAGCGGCCTGGCCATCGCCGCCGGCCTGGACGGCGGCCTGGACCCCGCGGCGGTCGCCGCGATCGGGCTGGCGGTCACGGTGGCGGTCATCGTCGGCTATCCCACCGCCTGCGAGACGCTGAGCCGGGGCCGGTCCCTGGGCAAGCTGGCCATGGGGCTGCGCGTGGTCAGCGAGGACGGGGGGCCGGAGCGGTTCCGCCAGGCGCTGATGCGGGCCCTGGCGGGCGTGCTGGAGATCTGGCTGACGCTGGGGTTCCTGGCCCTGGTCACGTCGCTGCTGTCGCGCAGCGGCAAGCGGCTGGGTGACATCTTCGCCGGGACCTTCGTCATCACGGTGCGGCTGCCGAGGCAGCCGCCCGCCACCGCCCCGCTGTCGGCGCTGCCCCCGTGGCTGGCCGGCTGGGCGGCGACCCTGGAACTGTCCGGGCTCAGCGACGCCACCGCGGAGACGGCCCGCCGGTACCTGAGCCGCTACTACGAGCTCAGCCCGGCCGCCCGGGCGGAATTCGGCGCCCGGATCGCCGCGGCGGTGGCCAGCCAGGTCAGCCCGGCCCCTCCCCCGGGCACCACGCCGCCCGACTACCTGAGCGCGGTCCTGGCCCAGCGGCGGGGACGGTACGAGGCCAGGATGACCGGGCAGGCTAGCCTGGGAGGGCAGAGCGGGCCTACCGGGCCGGGGCCGGCCCCGGGGCCGCCTGGCCGCACCGCCGGCCGGGCCGCCCGCAGAGGCGCCGGCCCGGCCCGGAGGCTTCCAGCCGCCCCGGTAACCGCGCCCCGATGACCGCGCCGTGCTGACCAGAGCGAGGTGACCGGCCCGATCAGGATGAGCAGGGTGCCCGGGAAGCGGTGGCGCCAGATCATCGTGACGCTCGTCGCGGTGGGCGGCCTGGCCGCGATCATCGTGACGAACCGGCACATCCTCGCCGAGTCGCTGCGCACCCTGGCCCATCTCGACTGGTGGTGGGTGGCGGCGGCACTCGCCGCCGAGGCGGTGTCGCTGGCCACCTTCGGGATCAAGCGGACCATCCTGCTCCGGGCCGAGGGCGACCGGGCCACGCTCGGCTCGGTGACGGCGATCACCTACGCGGGCAACGCGCTGTCCATGGCGGTGCCGTTCGCCGGCGCCCAGCTGGCCGCCGTCTACTCCTACCGCCAGCTGCGCGGCCGGGGCCTCGGCCCGGCCATCACCAGCTGGGCGCTGGCCGTTTCGGCCATCGTGTCCTCCTCGGCCCTGGCCGTCGTCCTGGTGGCCGGGGCCCTGGCCGGCGGGGAGCCGGCCGCGACCGTGGCCGGCCTGCTCGGCGCCGCGGTCTTCCTGGTCCCCGGGGTGACCGTGCTGCTGGCCCTGCGCTACCGGGCCGCCCGGGCCTGGATCCACCGGGCCGCCGCCACGATCCTGCGCCCGCTGCACCAGCGGCTGGGCCGGGCATGGACCGACCCGGCCGCGCTGGAGGAGTTCCTGGACCGGGTGGCGAGCATCAGCCTGCCGGGTTTTCGTTATGCGCAGGTATTCGGCCTCGCCATGCTGAACTGGCTCGCCGACTGCGGATGCCTGGCCTGCTCGATCCTGGCCACCGGCCGCCCGGTGCCCTGGCACGGCCTGCTGCTGGCCTACGGGGCGCGCCCCGCGGGAGGCCGCCCCCGGGCCGCCCGAGCCCGAGCCCGCCGGCCGCACCCCCGGCTCCCGCTGACCGCTCAGGGCTGCTGCCAGGAGTCCAGGTAGACCCGCTGGGCGTCGGTGAGCTCGTCGATCTCGGTGCCGGTCGCGGCCAGGGCCAGCCGGGCCACCTCATCCTCGATCCCGGCCGGCACCGGGTGCACGCCGGGCAGCAGGCTGCCGTGCTCCCGGGCCAGCCAGGCGAGCACCAGGGCCTGCCCGGCGAAGGAGACATCCATCACCGCGGCCGGGTTGCCCTCGGCCGCGACCAGGTTGACGATCCGGCCCTCGGCCAGCAGCAGCAGCCGCCGGCCGTCGGCCAGCAGGTACTCATCGGCGTGCGGCGCCGCGTCGTGCTCCACGCTGACCGCGAGGCCGGCCAGCGCCCCGAGGTCCACCTCCACGTCGAAGTGCCCGGCGTTGGCCAGGATGGCGCCGTCCCGCATCA
The DNA here is from genome assembly GCA_963767385.1 of uncultured Actinomycetes bacterium. Lineage (GTDB taxonomy): Bacteria > Actinomycetota > Actinomycetes > Streptosporangiales > Streptosporangiaceae > RYN-230. The sequence continues at coordinate 46,120 of CAVYEA010000028.1, forward strand.
CGGCCAGGTGCGCGGCGGTGATCACGTCGCGGGACCCGGTCGCGGTGATGAACAGCTCCCCGGCAGGCGCGGCGGCGGCCATCGGCAGCACCCGGTAGCCCTGCATCATCGCGTCCAGCGCCCGCACCGGGTTCACCTCGGTCACGATCACCTGGGCGCCGAGGCCGCGGGCCCGCTGGGCGATGCCGCGCCCGCACCAGCCGAACCCGGCGACCACCACGGTGCGGCCGGCCAGCAGCATGTTGGTGGCCCGCAGGATGCCGTCCACGGTGGACTGGCCGGTGCCGTGCATGCTCTCCAGCATCAGCCGGGTCCCGGTCGCGTCCGCGGCCACCGCGGGGAACGCCAGCGTGCCCTCGGCAGCCATCCGGCGCAGCCGGATCACGCCGGCCGTGGTCGAACTCGACGCCCCCGGCGACCTTGCCGAGCAGGTCGGGCCGCTGCTCGTGCAGGGCCTCGGCCAGGTCGCCGCCGTCGTCGGTGATCAGGTCCGGCCCGGCGTCCAGGGCCTGCTGGACGTGCCCGGCGTAGGTGGCCCGGTCGGCGCCGGCCCGGGCGAACACCACGGCCGCCCCGCTCGCCTGCAGCGCCGCCGCGATGTCGTCCTGGGTGGACAGCGGGTTCGACGCGGCCAGGAACACCTCGGCGCCGCCCGCCCGCAGCGCCCCGACCAGGACCGCGGTCTCCGCCGTGACGTGCAGGCAGGCCGCGACGCGCAGCCCGGCCAGCGGCCGCTCCGCGGCGAACCGCCCAGTGATGCCGCGCAGCACCGGCATGGACCGCTCCGCCCAGCCGATCCGGGCCAGCCCGGCCGCGGCCAGCCCGGCGTCCGCGATGTCGCCGGGCGCCGGGCCGGGGTGCTGGCTCATCGGGTCACCACGGTCAGTAGCGGTAGTGGTCCGGCTTGTACGGGCCCTCCAGCGGGACGCCGATGTAGCTGGCCTGCTCCTTGGTCAGCTCGGTGAGCCGGACGCCGAGCGCGTCCAGGTGCAGCCGGGCCACCTTCTCGTCCAGGTGCTTGGGCAGCGTGTGCACCCCGACCGGGTATTCGTCCGCCTTGGTGAACAGCTCGATCTGGGCGATCACCTGGTTGGTGAACGAATTGGACATAACGAAGCTCGGATGGCCGGTGGCATTGCCCAGGTTGAGCAGCCGCCCCTCGGACAGCACGATGATCGCGTGGCCGTCGTCGAACCGCCACTCGTCCACCTGGGGCTTGATGATCAGCCTGCGGACGCCGGGAGTGCGCGCCAGGCCGGCCATGTCGATCTCGTTGTCGAAGTGGCCGATGTTCCCGACGATCGCCTGGTGCTTCATCCGGCTCATCTGGTCCGCGGTGATGACGTCCCGGTTGCCGGTCGCGGTGACGAAGATGTCCGCGGTGGTGACCACGTCGTCGAGCCGGGCCACCTGGTACCCGTCCATGGCCGCCTGCAGCGCGCAGATCGGGTCGATCTCGGTGACGACGACCCGGGCACCCTGGCCGCGCAGCGACTGCGCGCAGCCCTTGCCCACGTCGCCGTAGCCGCAGACGACCGCGACCTTGCCGCCGATGAGCACGTCGGTGGCGCGCTTGATGCCGTCGATGAGGGAGTGGCGGCAGCCGTAGATGTTGTCGAACTTGGACTTGGTCACCGAGTCGTTCACGTTGATGGCCGGGAACGCGAGCGTGCCGGACTGGGCCATCTCGTACAGCCGGTGCACGCCCGTGGTGGTCTCCTCGGTCACCCCGCGGATGCCCTCGACCATGACCGTGAACCGGTCGCTCCGCTCGGCCACCGACCGGCGGAGCAGGTCCAGGATGACCTTCCACTCGTCCGGGTCGTCCTCAGCGGCGGACGGGACGCCGCCCGCGCCCTCATACTCGGCGCCCTTGTGCACCAGCAGCGTGGCGTCACCGCCGTCGTCCAGGATCATGTTCGGGCCGTCGGCGCCGGGCCAGCTGAGCGCCTGGTCGGTGCACCACCAGTACTCCTCCAGGGTCTCGCCCTTCCAGGCGAACACCGGGATGCCCTTGGGGTCCTCCGGCGGTGCCGTCCGGCCCGACGGCGATCGCCGCGGCCGCGTGGTCCTGGGTGGAGAAGATGTTGCAGCTCGCCCAGCGGACCTGGGCGCCCAGCGCCGCCAGGGTCTCGATCAGCACCGCGGTCTGGATGGTCATGTGCAGTGACCCGGTGATCCGGGCGCCGCGCAGCGGCTGCGGCGGCCGCGTACTCCGCCCGCACGGCCATCAGGCCCGGCATCTCGTGCTCGGCGAGGCGGATCTCCTTGCGGCCGAAGTCCGCGAGCGAGAGGTCGGCGACTTTGAACGGCAGGGATTCGGCGGGCATGTCACTCCTCGGCAGGGTCGTCGTGGGCGGTGCGCCCGGCCGGCTCGTGCGGTATCAGCACGGGCGGCAATAGGTCGAGGCTATGCCACCAGCCCGCCCGGGCGCACGCGGCGGGCACTGTTCTTGACAAAAGAATGTTAGATTTGTCCTCATGCGGATCACTGCGGCGGCCCAGCGACTGGGCACATCGGCCCGGATGCTCCGCTACCGGGAGTCCCTCGGCCTGCTCCCCCCGGCCCGCGAGCCCGCCCGGCCGCGGCACCCGGCCCGCGCCCCGCGGGGCCCGGCACACCGGCAGTTCGATGAGGACGATCTGGCCATCGCCGCACTGGCCCTGGATGTGGAGCGGCGGCTGGATGTCAGCCCGGCCGAGCTGGCGTTCGGGATGAAGGTGCTGGCCGATCCGGCGGTCCGGTCCCAGGTGGCCGGGCTCGCCCGGCGGCTCGGGCGGATCCCGCCACTGCCCGGCCGGGCCCTGGACTTCGAGCAGGAGCGCGCCCTCCGCCTCCTCCGCGCCGGCGCCACCCCGCCGCCAGTGCGGTGAGTCTGACCGCCAGAGCGGTCACAACTGTCCGCGCAGACGCGGGGCGGCGGCTCAGCGGCGGGGGCAGGGGCTCAGCGGCGGGGGCGGCGGCGGACGGCCCGGATGGCGGGGTCAGTGGCGTCAGCCCGGGCCGCGCGGTAGATATCCGGCTCCAGGTAGATCATCTCCGCGATGGGGACCGCGCGGCGGACCCGGCGCTCCGCGGCGTCGATCCCGGCCGCGACGAGGGCCGCGCTGTCCGCGCCGCTGATCGCGATCTTCGCGGCGACCAGCAGGCTCTCCGGGCCCATGTGCAGCGTCCGCAGGTGGATGACGCACTGCACCTCGGGGCCGTCCTCCAGGGCGGTCACGATGGCCCGCTCCGTCTCGGCGCTGGCCGACTCCCCGATCAGCAGGCTCTTCATCTCCACGGCCAGCACCGCGGCGACGCAGCCGAGCAGCACGCCGATGGCCAGCGACCCGGCTCCGTCCCAGACCCCGTTCCCGGTGATCACCGCCAGCGTCACCCCGAGCCGTGGCGAACACCAGCCCGGCCAGCGCGGCCACGTCCTCCAGCAGGATGGCCGGCAGTTCCGGGGCCTTGGCCCGGCGGATGAAGGCGGTCCACCCGTTCCGGCCGCGGACCAGGTTGGTCTCGCGCACCGCGGTGCGCAGCGAGAAGCTCTCCAGGCAGATGGCGATCCCGAGCACGGCGAAAGCCACCACCGGGGACCGGACCGGCTCCGGGCTGAGGATCTTGTGGACCCCCTCGTACAGCGAGAACAGCGCGCCGACGGTGAACAGCACGACCGCGACGACGAACGCGTAGAAATAGCGCTCCCGGCCGAACCCGAACGGGTGCTCCTCGGTCTGCGCGCTGCTGCGCCCGGCTGCGGCCGAGCAGCAGCAGGGCCTGGTTGCCGCTGTCGGCCAGCGAGTGCGCCGACTCGGCCAGCATGGACGCCGAGCCGGTGAGCGCGAACGCGACGATCTTGGTGGCGGCGATGCCCAGGTTGGCCCCCAGGGCCGCCAGCACCGCGCGCAGGCCGCCCTGGTCGCGGGAGTCGCCGTCCCCGGCCTGGGCCTCGCCCTGGGCCGCGGTCACCTAGGCAATCCTGTCCTTGAGGTCGCCGATCACGGCGACGGGCCCCGGGTCCAGGCCAGAGGCGATGCCCAGGTAGACGGCGGCGTAGTCGGTCAGCTGCACCAGGCTGGCCAGCCGGTCCAGCGGCTGGTCTCCCTCGGCGGCGAGTCTCGGTGACCTCGATACCGCGCTGCCCGGCCAGCTCGGCCGACGCCTTGCGCCTGCGCGCCACCTGCGGATGTTCCTGGCTGTCGGCCAGGATGACCAGGCGCAGGGGCACCGGCGGCCGCGGCTGGTCCTCGGCGTCCAGTTCGACCGGGCCGCTGGCCGGCCACGGCGCGAACGGGCCGTCGAACGCCACCACCTGGTTGTGGTTGCGCCTCCGGCAGCACCCCGTGCACGGCCGGGTACTTCGCGTTCTCGCTGAGCTGGGCGGCGAACCGGGACGCGGCCACGCCCGCCAGCGGGGAGGTGCCCCAGATCATCGGCAGCGTGCCCGTCCAGGTCCAGGGCGACGTCTTGGCCGGGTTGACGAACGACTCGCTGTCCGGGCGGCACAGGTAGGAGACCCGTTCCAGGGTCGCGGCGGCGGACTCGAATCCGGCCGCCGTGACCTCGGCGAGGCCGAGCCGTTCCGCGATCACCAGCAGCGGCACGGACAGCCCCCACAGGCTGGCCCGCAGCACGCCCGGCCCGACTCGATCGGGATGAACGGGGCCCGGGCGTGCTCGGCCACCACGGCGAGCGGGGAGCCGGCGCCGCCGACCGCCGCCATGCGGGCAGCCGCGGCGCGCCGCCTCCGCCGCCACCGCCAGGGTCTCCTCGGCCGCCCCGGAACAGGATACCGCGAGGACCAGGTCGGCCGCGCCGACCCAGCCGGGAAGCTGGTAGTCGTGCAGCGCGATGACCTGGGCCGCGCATCCCGGGCCGCAGACCGCGGCGAGCACCTCACCCGCGATCCCCGATCCGCCCATCCCGGAGACCACCACCGCCCGCGGCCGGCCGCGGCGAGACCACCGGGCCCAGATCGGTTTCCGTGACCGCCCGCAGCGCGGTGCGGATCTGCGCCGCCGCGGAGGCGACCTGGCGGAGCATCCCGCCGGGGTCAGCCGCCTCCAGCGCGGGCGGGTCGTCGAGCCGCTGCTGGGCGGTGATGGTCACGACGGCTGCGCGGGCCGGCGGGCCTCGTCCACCAGCAGCACCGGGATGTCGTCCCGGACCGGGTAAGCCAGGCCGCACTGCTCGCCGGTGCAGACCAGCTCGCTGGCCGCTTCGTCGGCGCGCAGCGGCGCGTGGCACTGCGGGCAGGCGAGTATCTCGAGCAGCCAGTCGTCGATCTTCACGGGGTCTCCAGGTATGCGGTTGTCCGGGCCTCACCGCGCGCCCCGGCGACCGGGCCGGCCGCCTGCCGGTCACCCTGGCTGGCCGCGCACCATGCCCAGCACCTCGTCGCGCAGCCTGAGCATAGTGCCCTCGTCGGACGCCTCGGCGTTCAGCCGGAGCAGCGGCTCGGTGTTCGACGGGCGCAGGTTGAACCACCAATCCTCGCCGCTGATGGTCAGGCCGTCCAGCTCATCGGCACTGACCCCGGGGCGGGCGGTGAACTCGGCGCGGACCAGCGCGGTGGCGGCGCCCTGGTCGGCCACCTCGCTGTTGATCTCCCCGGAAGCGGCATACCGCCCGAACTCCGCCAGCAGCGCGGACAACGGGGCGTCCTGGGTGCCCAGGGCGGCCAGGACATGCAGCGCGGCGAGCATCCCGGAGTCGGCGAACCAGAAGTCACGGAAGTAGAAGTGGCCGGAATGCTCGCCACCGAACACGGCGCCGGTCTCGGCCATCCGTGCCTTGATGAACGAGTGCCCGACGCGGGTCCGCACCGGCACGCCCCCGTGCTCCGTGATGATCTCCGGGACGGCCCGCGAGGTGATCAGGTTGTGGATCACCGGGGCGCCGGGTTCGCGGGCCAGTTCGCGGACCGCGATCAGCGCGGTGAGCACGGACGGGGAGACGATATGGCCGCGCTCGTCGATGACGAAGCAGCGGTCCGCGTCCCCGTCGAAGGCGAGGCCGATGTCGGCGCCCGCCTCCAGGACCGCGCGCTGCAGGTCGCGCAGGTTCTCCGGCTCGATCGGGTTCGCCTCATGGTTCGGGAAGGTCCCGTCCAGCTCGAAGTAGAGCGGGACCAGGGTGAGTGGCAGGCCTCCGAAGACCTTGGGCACGGTGTGGCCGGCCATGCCGTTGCCCGCGTCCACCGCCACGGTCAGGGGCCGGATGGCCGACAGATCGACAAGCGTCTTCAGATGTTCCGCGTACCCGGACAGCAGGTCCCGCTGGCTGATGCCGCCGGGCGCCGCCTGGCGGGCAGGCCGACCGATGGCCAGGTTGCGGATCTCGGTCAGGCCGGTGTCCGCGCCGACCGGGCGCGCGCCCGCCCGGCACATCTTGATCCCGTTGTACTTAGCCGGGTTGTGGCTGGCGGTGATCATGGCGCCGGGGATGCCGAGGCTGCCGCTGGCGTAGTAGAGCATGTCGGTGGAGCCGAGGCCGCCCTCGATCACGTCAGCGCCCTGGCTGGCCGCCCCCCGGCCGAACGCCTCGGCCAGCGGCGCCGAGGAGCTGCGCATGTCGTGCACGGTCACCACGCAGCGGGCCTCGGTGATCCGGGCGAACGCGGCGCCCACCGACTCGGCGACCTGCTCGTCCAGCTGATCCGGGACGATCCCGCGGACGTCATAGGCCTTGAAGATCTTCTCGTACTCACCCACTGAGGCTCTGCCTTCCCTGCCGGGCCGCCGGGCCATGGAGCCCTGGCCGCCGCTGTCTGCCTGCTGCGCTGCACGGCATGCGTGCGGTGCTGGCCGCGGTGGGCCGCCAGGCCCGTCGCGCCGCCGATGACAATGCCGCGCCGGGCGCCGTGCCGCCCGCTGCTTTGTCGGAAGTTGGCACACTGGCCGGGCACCGCCCGCACCCCCCGGCACGGGGCGGCAGGCCCGCTGCGCCTGGCCCCTGAGCCTACCGGCCAGGCCCGGGCCGCCCGGGGCCGTCCAGCCGCACGGGCCGCCCCGGTTGGCGGCTTCCGTCAGCTCATCCGGTCCCGGGTCTCGGGCGCCGAGCGCAGCACCCGGAGATGGCCGCGCCGGCCTACCTCGACGCCCTGGCCGACCGGCTCCCCTGGCGGGGGCAGGGCCGCCTCGCGGACCGCGTTGGCCAGCGCTTCCAGGTCGTCGCGTTTCCGGCGGCACGGGGTCGACCGGGAGGCGGACGACTTCCCAGCCGCGCGGCGCGGTCAGCCGGTCAGCGTGCGCCGAGCACAGGTCATAGCAGTGCGGCTCCACGTACGCGGCGAGTGGCCCGAGCACGGCCGTGGAGTCGCGGTACACGTACGTGAGCGTGTAGACCGCGGGATGCTTGCACGTCGGGCCGGGAGCAGCGGCGCGCGCTCACTGGAGCACCCTGGGGGCGGCACCGGTCCGGGTCGTGGCGTGCCGCGGCGACCGGTGGGGAGAGGGTCGCATGCAACGCTCACAACGGCTGACCGTACCTACCCGAGGGCGGTAACGCCACCACCCGGGGCACACTGCGCGATCGTGTCTCGCGCGGCGGTGCCGCGCCGCCCGGGAAGGGCGCGCGCCGCGGTGCCCGCGGCGGCTGCGGGCGGCCCGCGGCGGCTGCGGCGCTACGCTCGGCAACTGTGCGGACCGGTGACGGGGACGGCACGGCACGCCGTCCGGCGATCAGGCGGCGGGACCGGCATGGCCGCGGGCTGCGCGGCGTGCTGGCCCCGCCCGGGCGTGCCGCTGCACCGGAGCCGTTCGGAACGCTTCGACGAGCTGATCCTGGAGGCCGTGGCCCGGCTGGAGTCCCGGTGGGAGAGCCCAGCTGTCCGGCGTGGAGTTCGCGGTGGAGGAGATCCCCCTCGCGGGGCAGCCCGGGATGACGCCCGAGATCGGTGCCGCTGTCCCGGCTTGACCCGGGCTCGCCGGGGAACCATGCGGGGCAGCGGCCCGGCCGCCCCGCATCGTGGTCTACCGCCGCCCGCTGGCGGCCCGCGCGGACAGCGAGGAAGAACTGGGCGAGATCATCTTCCACGTCGTGGTCGAGGAGTTCGCCCGGCTGCTCGGCATCGATCCCGAGCAGATCGACCCGGGCTACGATCCGGACGACTGACAGCGGCCGCGCGCGGGCCCCGGGTCCCCGTCAGGGGATGGTGGTGAGGGATGCGTTCCGGACCACGGGGAGCGGCACCGTGCTCAGGGCGGTCACGAGCGGCTGCAGAGGCCTGCAGCGCGCCGCCAGCGCCGTTGCCGGTGACCGCCCGGCCGGCGTAGACCGGCCCGGACCTGGCCGATGGCGTGAGCACGAGGGCGAACGGCGTCCCGCGCCCGGCGCCCGGGATGGCCCGGAGCTGGACGACGACACTCTTGCCCGCGCTGATCTGGACCACCTGGGTCTGCCGCCGGGCCGCGGCGCCCGAGGCGACCTGCGTCACGGTGACCTGGGCGGCGCGCTGCGGGGCGGACAGGACGAGTGACGACGAGCGGGCCGGGCCGATCACGTTGTCCGCGGCCACGGCCTGCTCCTCGATGGCCGGCGCGGCCGCGGTAAAGGACCCTGGTGAGCCGCCGGTGCCGCCCGGGATCAGCATGGACGCGGTGATCGGGGTGTTCGCGGTCAGCCGGAGGGCGGCCGGGATCCCGGCCAGCGAGGGCAGCGAGATCTCTGCCGCGGAACCGGCGGGCAGGTCGATCCCGGTTGCCCCGGTGGGCTGGTAGCTGCCCCGCGAGGTGACCGCCGTGACCTGGACATTCGCATCCTTCAGGCCGGGTACCGCCACGTACAGCTGGCGGGTTCCGGCGATGGCGGGCAGCCCGGGGATGACCAGCCGGGTCGCGGGCGGCTGGGCGGCCGGCAGCCACGTGCCCTGGCCCGCCCCGGTGCTTTCCCGTACCGCCGCCACCACCTGCCCGACGCTGGTCCGCACGTGCAGGGTGATGGCCCGGGAGTTGCGGAGCGTGGCCGCGAGCGTCTGGACGATCATGCCGTGCGGCGGCACGGTGATGCCGGTGTCCGTGGTCTCCTGCAGCGGGCCCGCGTCGGTGAGGATGTCCGCGTCCGCGTCGGCCGCCTGGCTGCCGGGGTTCATCAGGTAGAGCTGGATCCGCCCGGCCGTCCGCTGGCCCGGCCCGGTGAACCAGAAGTCGGTGCCGGGGCTGCCGCACGCGGCGGTGGGCAGCCCGCCCGCGGTCTGCTCGACCTCCAGGCCCTGGGCCAGCGCGCCGGAGGCCTGGATGACGACACCGCCGCTGGCAGGCCCAGTGGGTACTGTGCCCGCCGCGGTTTTCTGGGTCTTCTTCTGAGTCTTGCCGCCCCCGGTGCCCGCCTTCCCTGGGCCCGCCGCCCTGGGGCCAGCCGCCCGGCCGCCGCCCGGTCGGTGGGCACCGCCGCTGAACAGCGGCGAGCCCGGCTGGCCGCTGGCTTGGAGCTGCGGGCCGGGGGTGGCACTGCCCGCGCCCGCCAGCCGGTTGACCGTCAGGCCGGCGGCGCGTGCACCGAGCCAGCGCGGGACCCGGCCGGGGCGGACATGACCGCGATGCCGCTGCCGGGGCTGGCCGCCGATCCCGGGTCAGGGCAGGCCCGGGTCACCGAGGTGACCAGCGCCACCCGCGGCTGCTGCGGGGGCGTCCCGGCCGCGAGCGAGACCGTCCGGTGCAGTCCGGCCAGCCCGTACAGCGCGCCCAGGATGACGATGACCGCCACCGCGGGCACCGCTCCGGCGGGCAGCGCCCCGGCATCGCCGCAGGCCCTTCACGCCTCACCGTCCCCGGGCTCGCGGCCGGAGTCGGTCGCCAGGCCACGGGCACTTCGTCCGGGTCCGGATACCCGCCGGGTCCGGGCAGCCGCGGCCTGGCCCGGGTAGCCACCCGGGGCCCGGTGCTCTTCCCGGGCCGGGTAGCCGCCGTGGCCAAGCCCCGCGCCAGGCTGGCCTGGCACGCCCCCGGGCGGCAGCGGCGTCAGCTGGTCACCGCCCGCGGGGCCCGCAGTGCCGGGGTGGCCGCCGTAGCCGGACAGCCCGCCCGCGGCCGGGCCGCCGCCGGGTCCCTGGTAGCCGCCCGCCTCCCAGTCACCCGGGTGCCGGGTAACCGCCGGAGTCCCGGCACCACCAGGCGCGGGGTAGCCGCCGGAGTCCCGGGCACCGCCAGCAGCCCGCCCGCCGGAGTCCCGGGCACCGCCGGGCGCGGGGTAGCCGCCCGCTTCTTCCCGGGTAACCGCTGCTCCGCGGGCCGGTGCCGCCCTCCGGGTAGCCCCCCGTCCCGGGTAGCCCCCGGCTCCGGGCCCGGGCAGGCTCTCCGGGCCGGCGCTGCTCCCGTACCCGGCCTCCCCCTGGTACCCGGCCGCGCCTGGATCGGGACCGGGGCGGGCCGCCGGCCAGGCAGCGCGCCGGGAGGGCGGCGGCAGCACGTCATCGTCCCCGGGCAGCCGCCCGCGGCTCAGCCGCCGCGTGGCGGGCGGCCGGCCCTCGCGGCCGGGCGCCGCCGGCGGGTAGCCGGGTTCCGGGCGGTCGGCCGCCGGGTACCCGCCGCCGAAGTCGCCGCCGTCCGGATTACCGCGCCCGGGGTAACCGCGGCCGGACGCCGCAGGGGCCAAGCCGTAGTCGGTCAGGTTCCGGGTAGCCCGCCGGCCGCCGCCGGCCGCCCGGGTAGCCCTCGCCCCCGGGTGCGCCGGGGCCGCCCGCGCCGGCCCGGGCCTCATCACCGGCGTACTCGTCCCGCCGCGGGGACCTGCCGCGCGGCGGATTCGGCCCGGATTCGCGCGCGATCGCCGTCCGCCCCGTACTGCCCGGCCCCCGGCCGCCGTCCGGGTGCCGCCGGGCCGCCGGGCCAGGCTCTCGGCCCGGTCTCTGCCCACGCCGGAGCAGCGGCCGGGACGTCCGCCGTGGCGTCCGCCTTGCTGCCCCGGCGCCAGCGCCTGCGCAGGCCACGCCCGCCGCCCGGCTCCTGAGGGCCGGCCAGCCGGGGCCGGGGGCCCGGCGGCCGGGTCCCCGGCCCCGGCCACCGCGTCCAGGCCGGAGGCGGTGCCAGCGCGGGCAGCCATCCGCCGCCCGGGCCTCCCGGCCCCGGCCGCAGGTTCCGGCCCGGGGCCCGCGGCCGCCTCAGCCCGCGCGCGACGGCCCGGCCGCCGGGATCCGGTGGCGGCGCCCGCCACCGTGGTGCCCGCCAGCCTCGGCGCCCGCCAGCCTCGCATCCGCCACTCCGGCGCCGGCCACTCCGGCGCGCGCCACGCCCAGTCTCCGCCGCTCCCGCGTGCGCCGCCCCGGCCTCCGCTACTCCAGCGCCCGCCAGCTCAGCGCCCATCCGCCCGGCGGCCGCCCGTCCCGCGAGGGGAGCATCCACCGGCCCGGGCTGGGCCAGCGCGGGGAAGTCATCCAGGTCCGCCTGCGCCGGCTGGCTCGGGCCGGTCTGCCCGCTCCCGGCGCCCGCCGCCGGCCGCCCGCGAGCCCGGCTCCGCATGGCCCTCACCGGGCATCCGGGTGCCGGGCAGCCCGAGGCCGAGCACCACCAGGAAGGCTAGTGCTTCCAGGGCGAGCAGCAGGTCGCGGGCCAGGTCGTTATGGGAGATGGCCAGCGTCCCGCCGCCCGGCGGCAACCGGAACGCCTGCGCCCAGCCGCCTGCCGGGGGCAGCGGCTGCAGCGGGGTGCCGTTGAGCGTGGCGCTCCAGCCCCGGCCGGCTCGGCGAGGACGAGAGTCCCGCCGCTCCGGGGGGCGACCGCGCCGGAGACATCCGCTGGCCCGGCGGAAACGGCGGCCACGGCGCCGCCGGGCTCGATGACCCGGACCCGCGCGGCCGTGTCCGCCACCCTCCAGAGCTGGAAGGCCGGGGTCTTGCTGACCGGCCGCAGGGCGGCAATGTCGTTGAGCGTGCTGGCCAGCGCGCCGCTGACCGGGGCGGGCAGCAGCACGTAGCCGATGTCCAGCCCGGCCAGGGCCTGCCCCTGGTCCTCCGCGTCCTGGCCGTGCGGGGCGGCCAGCGTGGCCGCCGTGGCGTTCAGGGCCCGCCGGGCCGCCGGCGGCTGGCCCAGATCGGCCGAGCCGAGCAGCGGGTCGGTGTCACGGAGTACCTCGTAGCTCACTCCCCCGGCGCCAGCCCGCAGCACGAGGGTGCGCAGCCGCAGGCCGGTGTCGGCGGACACGCTGACGAACGCGGGCAGCACCGGGCCGGCCGAGCCGGCCACCGGGCCGCGGACCCCAGCGGCCACCCAGGATCCGGCCGCGAGCAGCGGCGCGCTGGCGGCGGCGGCCGCGAGCAGCAGGGCGACCAGGCCCCGCGGGCGGCGCCACTGCCCCGAGGACAGCGCGCCGGGCAGCGTGTCGGCCGCCACCACGACGGCGAGCAGCAGCCCCGCCGCGGCCACGGCGAGCGAGATCCCGGGCCAGGCAGCGACCGGCGTGGTGACGCCGTCCGGGGTGACGAGGATCCGGCTGACCGCCACGGAGATCAGCAGGCCGAGCAGCGCGACGCACCAGCCGGCCAGCACCAGGAGCCGCCGGGCAGTCAGCGTCAGCGCGGCCAGGGCGGCCAGGAGGAGGCCGCCGGTCACCCAGAACGGCGGCAGTCCCGGGCCGCCCGGCGAGAGCAGCAGCAGGGAGCGCGCGGGCAGGTCCGCCGTGGCCAGGCCGGGGATCTTCTGCCCGGCTTCCAGGAACAGCAGGCCGGGGCGGCTGAAGAGCTGCACGGTCCAGGGCAGCAGCAGCACGGCTGGCGCGACCGCGGCGATGCCGCAGTTGATCAGGGTCGCCCGGCTCCGCCGGCCGAGGGTGGCGGCCGCGCAGCCCGCCGCGGCGATGGCGATCACCCAGACCAGCGGGACGAACGCCGCCGCGACCGCGATGACGAGCCCGGTCGCCCAGGCGGCCCGCCGCGCCCGCCTGGGCGGCTCGGTGAAGATCCGCGCGGCCAGCACGCCGATCAGCGGGATCAGGGCGAAGACCACGGCCGAGCCGAACCGCCCGGCGGCCACCGCGGCTATGCCCACGGGCAGCAGCGCATAGGCCGCCCCGGCCCACACCCGGGCGGCCACGGATCCGGTGATCCGCCGGGCGCCCAGGTAGGCGGCGAGCCCGGCCAGCGGGATGACGCCGATCATGATGACGTCGATGGCCAGCCACGGCTTGCCGCCGAGCACCGTGGCCAGCGCGGCGATCACCGCCACATACGGCGGGGTGGCACTGACCGAGCCGATCCCGGCCGGGTGGAAGCCCTGCAGGTACTCCTGCCACAGCGCGGACGCCCCGCCCCACGCGGGAGTCAGCGCGCCGCCGGTGAGCGTGCCGGCGCCGAGCAGCGAGCGTTCCGCGGCCAGCGCGACCACGGTCAGCGCGGCAACCAGGAGGATCCCGGGGTTGGTCAGGATCCGCTGCGTCAGCCCGTTGTCCACCAGCAGGTAATCGTCATCGTCGTCGGTGGCGTGGTGGCTGCCCGCCGTGTCGATCTGGGTTCAACCGGTAGAACACGCTCGCGGCGAACTCGGCGAGCTTGCGGAACGAGCGGCCCTTGGGCAGCTCACCGCGCAGCCTGCCGTAGGCGGCACGCCGCCCGCGAGACCGCTGCTGGCGGGCCTTGAGCACGCGCAGCGGGTGACCGAGCACCCAGCCGACGGCCGCGTACTCGTCCAGCGCGGCCCGGGGGCGCTTGGCCAGCAGGAAGAACACCGTGCGCAGGGTGGACAGCACCAGGTTGCCGGCCAGCGCGGCCAGGGCCGGGCCGAGCGGCAGGTTCGCCAGCAGGGTCAGCAGCGCGTTCCGCCGGTCCATCCGGCGCGGGCGCGGCGCCGCCGACGGGATCCGGCGGTTACGTGCCGCCGCCTCCAGGTGGTAGACGACGGCATCGGTGATGACCCGCACCCGGTGCCCGGCCCCGTGCACCCGCCAGCAGAAGTCAACGTCGTCACGGAACAGCGGCATGACCGGGTCGAAGCCGCCCAGCTGTTCCCAGACATCCCGGCGGACCAGCATGCCGGCGCTGTCCACCGCGAGCACGTCACGGTCGCCGTCGTGCTGCCCCTGGTCCACCTCGCGCGGCTCGATGCCGGTGACCCGGCGCCCGGCGCCGTCGATGGTGACGCCCGCCTCCAGCAGTACCCGCCGGTCGGCCCAGTCCATCACCTTCGGGCCCAGCACCGCGGCGGACCGGGCCTCGCCCGCGCCGCGCAGCAACTGCTCGAGCGCGTCCTCGGCCGGCTCGCTGTCGTCGTGCAGCAGCCAGATCCATTCGGTGCGCTCGCCCTGGGCCAGGCCGGCCGGCCCGGGCACGTTGGTGTTGGCGGCCCGGTGCCGCAGGGCCTGCGCGAGCGCCGCGCCGTACCCCGTGCTGCGGTCCATGCCGAACACGACTGACCGGCCGAGAAGCTCCGCGAGCACGGCTCCGCTGCGGTCCCGGCTGCCGGTGTCGACCGCGACGACGCGCTGCACCGGCCGGGTCTGGCCGAGTAGCGCTTCCGCGATACGCGGCAGCCACGCGGCCCCGTCATGGGCGACGATGACCGCGGTGACCACATGCTGGCCTGGCGCGTTAGTTGGCACGGATGTCCGCTTGCTGCTCAGAACGGGTCACCTGAGCACGTCCTGCCACACAGCCCGCTCAGGCCCCGTCAGGGGCGGGTACGCGGTGAACAATACGCGACCTGATGCCGGCCAGGAGGGCACTCGCGGCGCTTCGCTGCGCACCGCTACCCGCCGCCGCAATGGCGGCTACTGACCGCAGTCTGGTCCGGCATCCGGACACCACCGCCGGGCGCGAGGCCGAGGCCCCGTGCCCGGCGGCCCGCGGAGGGCGGCCAGCCGCAACTCAGCGCTGCCGTCCGCCCCGGGCGTCCAGCCCGGCCGCCCGGCGCCGCTGTGCAGCCGCGCCGGGCGGTCACGGGCTAGATGGCCTCGCGCTTCATCCGGCGGCGCTCCCGCTCGGACAGGCCGCCCCAGATGCCGAACCGCTCGTCGTGCTCCAGCGCGTACTCCAGGCACTCGGCCCTGACCTCACACCCGCGGCACACCTTCTTGGCTTCCCGGGTGGAACCGCCCTTTTCGGGGAAGAAAGCCTCCGGGTCCGTCTGCGCGCACAAGGCGCGATCTTGCCAGCCCACTTCGCCAGCGTCATCCACTCCGATACCGAACCCGCCGGGCGCCAGCGGGACGATGACGTCGGCCACAGCGCACCTCCTGCCCCTTCGATGTCTCGTGCCCTCTCCCCCGGAGCACAAGAACTACACGCTTGAAATTACACCCGCGTGTCTTGCGTTGCGTCAAGCTGGATACGTGGTAGAGGCGGCGTTCTTGACCCTGATGAGCGGAAAGTCCGGGTGAGATTTCTGCTCACGTTCCCCGGGGGGCCGCCCACGGCAGGCCGGCCGGGGTTGCAAGACTGGCCGCCATGCGCATCACCGTGCTGGCCGGCGGAGTCGGCGCCGCGCGCTTCCTGCGCGGCCTGAAAGCGGAGATCCCGGACGCCTCGATCACCGTCATCGGGAACACCGGGGACGACATCACCCTTTTCGGGCTGCACGTCTCGCCCGACCTGGACACCGTGATGTACACCCTGGGCGGCGGGATCAGCGAGGACCAGGGCTGGGGCCGGGCCGGGGACACGTTCACCGTCCTGGGGGAACTGGCCGCCTACCAGACCGGGCCGGACTGGTTCAGCCTGGGCGACCGGGACTTTGCCACGCATATCGCGCGGACCAGCATGTTGGCGGCAGGCCAGCCGCTGTCGGCCGCCACCGCCGCGCTCTGCCAGCGCTGGCAGCCGGGGGTGAGCGCTGCTGCCCATGACTGACGACCAGGTGCAGACCCTGGTGACCATCCGGGACGCGGCGGGTCCCCGCCGGATCCATTTCCAGGAGTGGTGGGTCCGGCTGCACGCCGGGGTGCCCGCCGAGGACATCGTGGCCGACGGCGCGGCGCAGGCGGCCCCGGCCCCCGGGGTGCTGGAGGCTATCGACGCGGCCGACCTGGTGCTGTTCCCGCCCTCCAACCCGGTGGTGAGCATCGGGACCATCCTGGCCGTGCCGGGGATCGCCGAGGCCGTCAGCCGCAAGACCGTCGTCGGGGTGTCGCCCGATCATCGGGGGTGCCCCGGTGCGCGGCATGGCCGATGCCTGCCTGGCCGCCATCGGGGTGCCGAGCGACGGCCAGCGCGGTGGCCGCCCATTACGGCCCGGCGCTGCTGGATGGCTGGCTGGTGGACGAGCAGGACAAGGCCGCGGCGGACGCGCCGGAACTGGCCGGGATCGCGGTGCGGGCCAGGCCGCTGTACATGACCGACCTGGCGGCCACGGCCGCCATCGCCCGGGCCGCGCTCGACCTGGCCGCGGAGCTGGGCCGTGACCGGGCCGGGGCAGCGCCCCGCCGCGGCGGGCGCCGCCGGGGCCGGGGTTCACCGTGACCGGCCTGCCCGGCCTCCCCGAGATCATCCCCGGCACCGACCTGGTCGCCCTGATCGCCGGGGCCGCGCCCGGCCTGCCGACGGCGACATCCTGGTGATCACCTCGAAGATCGTCAGCAAGGCGGAGGGCCGGGTGTGGCCGGTGACCGCGAGGCGCGATCGACGCGGAGACGGTCCGGGTGGTGGCCCGGCGCGGCCCGGCGCGGATCGTGGAGACCAGCCACGGCCTGGTGCTCGCGGCCGCGGGGGTCGACAGCTCCAACACCGCGCCGGGAACGGTGGCGCTGCTGCCCGAGGACCCGGACGGGTCGGCCCGGCGGATGCGCAAAGGCGCTGCGCGAGCGGCGCGGGGTCACCGTGGGGTGCATCGATCACCGACACCATGGGCCGGCCGTGGCGGATGGGCCAGACCGACGCGGCCATCGGGGCCGCCGGCCTGCAGCCGCTGCAGGACTACCGCGGCCTGCCCGACACGTTCGGCATGCGGCTCGAGGTGACCCTGGCCGCCGTGGCCGACGAGCTGGCGTCCGCCGCCGACCTGGTCAAGGGGAAGACCAGCGGCATCCCGGTGGCCCTCGTCCGAGGGCTGGCCGAGCCTGGTCACCGACGCGGACGGCCCGGGTGCCCCGCCTTGATCCGGCCCGCCGCCGAGGACATGTTCCGGTTCGGTCCGGCTGAAGTGCTGAAGGCGCGGCGGACGGTCCGCGAGTTCGGTCCCGGGACCCGTCGACCCGGCGGCGGTCCGCCGCGCGATCGCGGCCGCGTGACCGCGCCCGCGCCGCACCACGGCGAGCCGTGGCGGTTCGCGGTGGTGTCTCGGCAGCGGGCCAGGACCGCGCTGCTCGACGACATGCTGGCCGCGTGGACCGCCGACCTCCGCGGGGACGGGTTCACCGAGGAGCAGATCGGCCGCCGGGTCCGCCGCGGTGAGCCGCTGCGCCGGGCCCCGCTGATCATCGTGCCGTGCCTGGTCGCCGAGGCGGCACACCGCTACCCCGACCAGCGGCGCTCGGCCGCCGAGCGGGCGATGTTCGTGGTCGCGATGGGCGCGGCCGTGCAGAACCTGCTGGTCGCTCTCGCCGTGGAGGGGCTCGGCTCGTGCTGGGTGTCCAGCACCCTGTTCTGCCCGCAGGTCGCCGCGGGCTCGCTCGGGCTGCCGCCGGACTGGGAACCTATGGGCGCCGTCGGCGTCGGCCACGCCGCCGCACCGCCGCCCCCGCGCCCGCCGCGCGATCCAGAGAGGTTCCTGGTAACGATGTGACGGATGGGGCCGGCCCGCCCGCGCACCCGCCCGATGAATGTAAAGCTGGTGTACACCAGACTGCACCAAAGTCGCATTCATCGCCGGGCCGGCCACCAGGAACCGGCTGCCACCAGAACCAGGCCGGCCACCAGGAACCAGGCGCTGGCCAGGCCGGCCGGAACCAGGCCGCCGACCAGAAACCAGGCCGCCACCGAAACCAGGCCGGCCACCAGAAACCAGGCCGGCCACCAGGAACCGCGCCGGCCACCAGGAACCGCCGGGCGACCTCGCCGGAGCGGCCCACGCGCACCGGGACGCGGCGGCTACAGCGACAACCTCCGCGACAGGTCAGAGCCGAGGATGCCCTCCGGGTCGACCTTGGCTCGCAGTTGCCGGAACTCGTCAAGTCGCGGGTACATCCCGGCGAGCGTCCCGGGCGGCACCCGGGAGTCCTTCGCCAGGTAGACCCGGCCGCCCGCAGCGAGCACGTCCTCGTCCAGCCAGCCGAGCAGGGCGGCGAGGCCCGGGGTGCCGGCCGGGAAGTCCAGTGCCAGCGTCCAGCCCGGCATCGGGAAACGACAGCAGCCCGGGATCGCCGTCACCCAAGCGCTTGAGCACGGTCACGAACGACGGCGCCCGGGCTGCGCTGATCTTCTCAAGGACCGGCGGACCGTGTCTTCCTGGCCGAACGGCACGACGAACTGGTACTGGCAGGAAGCCGGCCGGGCCGTAGACGCGGTTCCAGTTCCTGATCCCGTCCAGCGGGTGGAAGAACGTGCCGATGGTCTGGATCTCCCCCACTCTGTTCCGCGGTGCCTTGCGGTACCAGGCTTCGTTGATCAGCGCCACCGGTGACCGCGTTCACCAGGCCGCTCGGGAACACCCCCGGGGCGCCGAGCCAGGGAACCCGGCCGGAAGCCGAGCGGGTCGCTCCGGTCGGCGGCGGGCAGGTCGCTCAGCGTGGCGAAATCGCCGCTGGTGATGACCGACCGGCCCAGGCTCGCGCCCCGGGCCAGGCAGTCCGACCACGCCACCGTATAGCCGTAGGAATCGTCGGTGCGCGACAGGTACGCCATGGTCTCGTCGATGTCGCGGGGTGCGGACGGTGTCCACCCGGACCCGCGACGTCGCCACCTTCTCCAGCTGGACCGCCGCGCGCAGCACGATGCCGGTCAGGCCCATGCCCCCCGCCGTGGCCCAGAACAGCCCGGGGTCGGCGACCGGGCGTGACCCGGCGCTCGGTGCCGTCCGCAGTCAGCAGGTCGAACCACGGCACATGCTGCGCGAAGCTGCCCGCCACGTGATGATTCTTGCCGTGCACATCCGCGGCGATCGCGCCGCCGATGGTCACCTGCCGGGTGCCCGGGGAGACCGGGACGAACCATGCCGGCGGGCAGCGCGGCGGACATCAGCTGCTCGAGGCTCACCCCGGCCTCGCAGGTGACCAGGCCTGCCTCGGCGGTCGAAGCGGTGATCCGGTTCATCGCGTGGTCATGATGACCAGGCCGCCACCGTTCTGCGCCGCGTTGTTGTAGCTGCGGCCGAGGCCGCGGGCGATCGCGCCGCCCGCCGTCGACCGCGGCCAGCAGCGCGGCCACCTCGGCCGGGCTGGCGGGCTCGGCCAGCGTGGCCGCGGACGGGTCGGTGCGCCCCCATCCGGTGAGCTGCACGGCGCCGCCGTCCGCCGCGGCCGCCCCCCGCTGCCGGTCCGCCATCCTCGTCATCCCCTTCCGCGCCGGGCCAGGTGGGCCGCCGGGGGTCGGCTGCCCGCGGCCCGCCAGGCACAGCTCGAGGTCCAGCCCCGGATCATGCTCCGCCCCGGCGGCCGCGGGGCGGCTCCGGCGTGACCCGCCGCATTAGGCGTGACAAGCGGGAGCGGAGTCCGGGAACCGCCCCGGGCCGACGCGTACACGCCGTCGCTGGCATTAGCCGCGGCCAGCCGTTCGGCGCTGGGTCCCCATAGGTCGTGGTGCGCTGGCGGAGCGGCCGCTCCGGCGGGGCGGCCATGGAGGCGATCTGGCTGATGGTCTTGAAGGAGCCGTTCTGCGATCCGGCCATCCGGCTGATCGTCTCCTCCATCAGCGTGCCGCCCAGGTCGTTGACGCCGCCCTGGCAGCATCACGCGGCAGGCCTCGTCGCCGAGCTTGACCCAGGAGCACTGGATCGTGCTGATCGCGCCGTGCAGCATGCAGTCCGGGACACCGCGTGCACCGCCCGGTTCTCCCGCCGGGTAGGACCGGGGCGGGCCAGCCCGGCCAGGTAGATCGGGGACTGGCGTGCACGAACGGGAGCAGCACGAACTCGGTGAAGCCGCCGGTACGTTCCTGGATCCCGCGGATGACCCGCAGGTGGGCGACCCAGTGCGCCGGGGTGTCCACGTGCCCGTACATCATCGTCGCGCTGGTCGGGATGCCGAGTTCATGCGCGGTGGTGATCACCTCGATCCAGGCCGAGGCGGGCAGCTTGCCCTTGGTCAGCACCCAGCGCACCTCATCGTCGAGGATCTCCGCCGCCGTGCCGGGCATCGAGCCGACGCCGGCCTCGCGGGCCCGGGCCAGCCACTCCCGGACCGGCAGGGCCGCGCGGGACGCGCCGTTGACCACCTCCATCGGGGAGAACGCGTGCACGTGCATGTCCGGGCAGCGTTCCTTCACCTCGGCGGCGATGTCGAAGTACGCGGTGCCGGGCAGGTCCGGGTGGATGCCGCCCTGCATGCACACCTCGGTCGCGCCGGCCTGCCACGCCTCCTCCGCGCGCTCCCCGATCTGCCGCCAGCGACAGCGTGTAGGCGTCGGCGTCGGTGCGCCGCTGGGCGAACGCGCAGAACCGGCAGCCCGTGTAGCAGACGTTCGTGAAGTTGATGTTGCGGTCGACCACGTAGGTGATGTCGTCGCCCGATCGCGTCCCGGCGCAGGGCGTCGGCGAGGGCGGTGAACGCGTCGAGTTCGGCCCATCGGCGTCCAGCAGCGCCAGAGCCTCGCTGTCGGTGATCCCGGCCGGGTCGCTCTCGGCGCTGCGCAGCGCGGCGGCCGCCTCAGGGCGGATCCGCCGCGGGCCCGGTGGTCGCCGCAGGTTCCACCGTTCTCGCCGCGGCTGCGTCCCCCGGGCAGCAGGCGGCGGGGGCGATCCGGGTGACGCCACCTCCGCCCAGTCCCCGTAGACTTCGCTGAAATCGTCCCTGCGGTCCGCGGTGCGCCCGATGGTGTCGATGGTGACGTGCAGGTCGGTACGGCCGCGAGGCTTCGCCCCAGCCGCCGTCCGGCTCCTGCCAGGGCTGCGCCGGCCGGGCGGGCGTCCTCGCGGGCCAGCCCGGTCGCCGGGTCGGCTAGCGCGGCCACATGCGGGCCAGCCTGGGGTCCAGCCACGGCTCGCGGAGGTAGCCCGGGTAGATCGTCAGCCGCTCGCGAAGCTCGATCCCGGCCGCCTCGGTCCGCCGGGCCAGGTCCTCGATCTGCGGCCAGGGGCGTTCCGGGTTGACGTGATCCGGGGTGAGCGGGGAGACACCGCCCCAGTCGTCGATGCCCGCCGCCAGGATCAGCGGGTATTCCTCGCCGATGAGGTTCGGCGGGGCCTGGATCCGCAGCCCCGGCCCGAGCACCAGCCTGGCCACGGCGATGGTGGCGGCGAGGTCGTCCAGGCCGGCGTCCGGGACGGCCCGCATCTTCGTGTCCGGCTTGGCCCGGAAGTTCTGCACGATCACTTCCTGGATGCCGCCGTACTCCCGGGCCACGCCGCGGATGGCGAAGATCGAGTCGGCCCGCTCGGCCAGGGTCTCGCCGATGCCGACCAGGATCCCGGTGGTGAACGGGACGCTGCTGCGCCCGGCGTCCTCCAGCACCCGCAGCCGCACGGCCGGGTCCTTGTCCGGGCTGCCGAAGTGGGGCCCGCCCTTCTCGGTGAACAGGCGCGCCGCGGTGGTCTCCAGCATCATGCCCATGGACGGCGCGACCGGCTTCAGCCGCTGGAAGTCCTGCCAGCCAAGCACGCCCGGGTTGAGGTGGGGCAGCAGGCCGGTCTCCTCCAGCACCCGGATCGCCATCGCCCGCACGTAGGACAGCGTGTCGTCGTAGCCGTGCGCGTCCAGCCACTCGCGGGCCTGCGGCCAGCGCGCCTCGGGCCGGTCGCCCAGGGTGAACAAGGCCTCCTTGCAGCCCAGGGCGGCGCCGTCCGCGGCGATCTTCAGCACCTCGTCGGGGGACAGGTACGGACTGTCCAGCCGGCCCGGAACGGTGACGAAGGTGCAGTAGCCGCAGCGGTCCCGGCACAGCCGGGTCAGCGGGATGAACACCTTCCGCGAGTAGGTGATGATCCCGGGGCGCCCGGCCGCCTCCAGCCCCGCGTCGCGTGCCCGGCCCGCATAGCTGAGCAGTTCGGTGAGCTGGTCGCCGCGGGCGTGCAGCAGCACCGTGGCCTCGGCGGAGTCGAGGGCCTTGCCGTCCCGGGCCCGGGCCAGGGCGCGCCGCATGGCGCTGGCGGGCGGGGCGGCTGGCGCGGCCGGGGCGGGGAAAGGGGGCAGGCCAGGCGTGTCAGCGCTCATGCCCCAACACTAGGAGTCCCTCCCGCGCGCGATCGGGCCGCCCCGGGCCAGCCGGCGAATGCGGTGCTAGAACCTGCGGTAGTCGCGGATGGGCATCCGGGGGGCGCGGCGGGGCGGGCCGATCCGGGCCGCCACGACCAGGGTGGCGGCCCGGTGCCGGTGGCCAGGGTACGGCGCGAGCAGCTCCAGCATCCCGGCGTCATCCACGACCCGCCCGGCCAGCGCCCAGCCCACCTGGCCGGGCAGGTGCAGGTCCCCGACGGAGAGCGCGTCCGGGTCGCCGCAGGCGCGCTGGCGGATCTCGGCGGAGGTCCACGGGCCGATGCCGGGCAGCGACTGGAGCCGCCGGTCCGCGGCCGCCGGGCTCATCGCGGTGATCTCCTCCAGCCGCGCCGCGACGCGGCAGGCCCCGATGATGGTGCGGGCGCGGACCGCCTCCACCCCGGCCCGGTGCCACTCCCAGGACGGGATCCGCCGCCAGGTCACCGGCGGCGGGCAGACCCGCATGCCGGGAGGGACCGGCCCCGGCGCCGGCAGGCCGAACTTGAGCAGCAGCCGCCGCCAGGCGCGGTGCGCCTCCACGCCGCTCACCTTCTGCTCCAGGACCGCGGGCACCAGGGCCTCCATGACCAGCCCGGTCCGGCCGATGCGCAGGCCCTCGTGGCGGCGGGCCAGCCGGCTGAGCACCGGGTGCACGGGGTCGAACCCGGCGGGGTCGTCGTCCGCGCCGAGCGCGGCGGGGAGCGCGTGCAGCAGCCACGACGCGCCAGGCCCCCAGGCCGCCCCGCGGACCACGGTCACCGCCTGGCCGGCCGTCCCGGGCGCGGGGCGGGTGGCGGTGACCCGGATCGTGCCGGGCCCCTCCGGGGTCAGCGCGGTCCGCCAGGTGCTGCCGTCCGCGGCCACCCGGAACGCGGGATCGCCCCCGCCGCGCCGGTGCACCCCGAGGGTGCGCGGCACATCCAGGGGGAACGGCGGCCGCCACTCACCGGCCGCGTCCGGGGCGGCCGTCCCGGACGGCCCAGCCGGGCCTGGCCCGGCCGGGCCAGGCCCGGCCAGGACGGGCCCAGGTGGCCCGGGGACGGGCGGGATGGCCGGGCCGGAGGCGGCCAGCGCGCTCACCCGCCGCCGCCCCTCACACGTCCGTGGAGAAGCGCACGCAGGTCGGGCCGAGTTCCTCGCCCGGCCAGACCCGGGCCCCGCCCCGCAACTCGTTGCCGGGCGCGATGCGCACCCTGTCACCGAGTACCACGCCGTCCAGCACCACGCCCTCACCGACGTGGCTGCCCCGGCCGATCACGCTGCCGCTGACCCGGGCCCCGGCGCCGATGCTGGCCCCGTCGAACAGCACGCTGCCGGTGACGTGCGCGTCGGCGGCGATCGTCGCGCCGGCCCCGACGACGGTGCCGCCGCGCACCCGGGCCGACGGATCCACCTGGCACCCGTCCAGCATCATGAGCTCCCCGGGACCCCGCGCCCGGCGGGCACGGCCGGCGAGGCCAGCCGGCCGAGCACGAGGTCACACGATCCCTGAACGAAAGCTTCCGGGGTACCGACATCCAGCCAGTAGGCGGAGTCGGGGTAGCCCATGACGAGGGCGCCCGCGGCGATCAGCCCGGGGAACGTCTCCCGCTCTACCGAGATGACCCGCCCGGCCGGGATCTCGTCGATCACGGACCGGCGGAACACGTAGCAGCCGGCGTTGATCCGGTTGGTCACCGGATCCGGGGTCTTCTCCAGGAAGGCGGTGACCCGGCCGTCGGGTTCGGTCGGCACGCAGCCGAACCGGGACGGGTCGGGCACCTCGACCAGGTGCAGCGTGACCGCCGCGTCGGACTTGCGGTGCAGGTCGAGTTGCGCGGCGACGTCATGCCCGGACAGCACGTCCCCGTTCAGCACGATGACCGGGCTGTCCGGCCCGCCGCGCAGCCCGGCCGCGGCGTTGCGGATCGCCCCGCCGGTGCCCAGCGGATCGTCCTCCTGCACGTAGCTGATCTCCAGGCCGAGCGCCGAGCCGTCACCGAAGCACTCGGCGAACATGTCGGCCCGGTAGGCGGTGGCCAGCACGGCGTGGGTGACCCCGGCCGCCGCCGCCTTGGCGAACTGGTGCGCCAGGAACGGGACTCCGGCCGTGGGCAGCAGCGGCTTGGGGATGCCGATGGTGAGCGGGCGGAGCCGGGTGCCCTGGCCGCCGACCAGCAGGATGGCTTCGAGTGGCTCACGCCCCGCGAGGCCGCCGCGGCCGGCGCCTGCCGGGCCGGGGCCGGCGCTGCCGGGGCCCTGGGGGACTGCTGTCTCGCCTGACATGAGGAGGGAGGTTACTCCGCGCCCTGCGCCGCCGCACGTTGGTAGGACGCCATGTGCGCCTCGGCCGAGGCTTCCCAGGTGAATTCCTGGGAACGCGCGTGCCCGGCCGCGCCGAGCGCCTCCAGCCGGGCCGGGTCGTCGAGCAGGCCGCGCAGCGCCGCCTGGATGGACTCGGCCTCCGGCTCGGTGTAGGCCACCGCGTCCCCGCCCACCTCCGGCAGCGAGGTGCGGTGGGTGGTCAGCACCGGCGCGCCGCAGGCCATCGCCTCCAGCACCGGCAGGCCGAAGCCCTCGCCGCGGCTTGGGAAGGCCACCACCAGCGCGCCGCCCAGGAATCCGGGCAGGTCGCTGAAGCGCAGGTAACCCGGGCGGACCAGGCGCAGGTGCGCGGGCACCGCGGCGACCGCCTCGTCAACCTCCTCGCTCCACCCGCTGCCGCCGCCCAGCACCAGGGCGGGCGGGTCGCTCAGCTCGGCGACCGCGGCCGCCCACCCGGTGATCAGCGCGGGCACGTTCTTGCGCGGCTCCAGGCCGCCGAGGTAGGCCACGTAGGGCATGTTGTGCAGGCCGAGGCGGTCCGAGACCTGGCGGATCCGCTCCGGGCTGGGCCGGTGGAACAGTGCGTGATCCACACCGTGGTAGGCGACGTCGATCCGGGTCGGGTCGGCACCCAGCACCCGGACCAGCTCATCCCTGGTCGCCTTGGACGGCACCAGCAGCCGGGTGGCCCGCCGGGCCGCGGTGCGGATCGCGGACTTGAAGAAGGTCGCGGTGACCGCGTTGTGCGCGTCGGGCTCGGTGAAGTAGGTCAGGTCGTGGATGGTCGCCACCACCGGGACGCCGGGGCGGAGCGGCATCGTGTAGTGCGGTGCGTGCAGCACGTCCGCGTTCACCTGCTGGGCGACCAGCGGCAGCCCGGTCTGCTCCCAGGCCAGCCGGGCGGCCCGGTGCGCGATCGCGGTCGGGCCGGCCACGATGTTGGCCGCCGGGACGATCCGGCCGTAGCGCTCTTCGTCGGCCCGCTGGCAGGCCACCGCCAGGTCCGTGCCCATTGCGCCGAGCGCGGCGATCAGGCCGTCCACGTAGCGGCCGAGGGCGCCACGATCCGCCGGCACGGTGGTCGCGTCAACTAGCACGCGAGGTGCCACGAGCAGTCTTTCTCCTTCCCCCCGCTGCGGGCCCGAGGTAGCCAGATACCTGGCGATTTCAGCATTGGTGATGTCCCGTCACGACCGAGCGTACGCCCTCCGCCGGCCTGCCGGTGAGCATCGGCGCGCATGTTGCGCCGCTCCCGCCGGGTGCCGCCGGGCCGCGGCGGACACCCCGCCGCGGAGCCGCCGGGACCAGCATCGTCCTCATGTGGTCTAGACCAGGTTAACCGGCCGCGGCGCGCCCCGCGAGCGGGAGTTTCACGGCGCGGCGGGCCGCGCCGGCCGCCACAGGAAGGCCCGCTCCACGCCAGCTGAGGGGTGGCTTCACGGGGACGCTGACGGCGTGGGGCTGGCGGCGGGCGGGCGCGGCGGGCTGGCCCGCGGCGACGCCGACGGGGTGGCCTGAGCGGCCTGCTGCGCCTTGTCCAGCGCTGCTTTCATGGCCGCCAGTTCGCTGCCGTACTCGCCCAGGTTGTCGGCCCGCAGCGCCGCCTGGGCCTTGGCGTAGTCCGCCTCGGCCTGCTGCAGGTAGCCGCGGACGGCCGCGCTCACGCTGCCGGTGCCGCTGCCCGACCCGCCGGACCCGCTGCCGGAGCCCGGCGGTGCCCGGTACCCGGCGAGCACCTGGCTGAGCGCCTGCGGCAGGGTCTGGCCGATGCCGACCTGCCCGTCGATCGAGACCAGGATCCGCTTGACCGCGGGGTAGGAGCCGCTGGCCGCCCCGCCGGAACTGGCGGTGCCCTGGATGTACACGGGTTCCTCGTAGAGCAGCGTGCCGCCCACCGGCAGCGTGATCAGGTTGCCGTTGATCACCGTGGAGCCGTGCTGCCGGTACAGCGCCAGCTGGGCGGAGACGCTGGGATCCTGCTCGAAGTTGTTCTGCACCTGCTGCGGACCCAGGATGGTGGTGTTCTGCGGCAACTGCAGGACCCGGATGGTGCCGTAGTCCGGCGACCGCGGGTCGCTGTCCACGGCCAGGTAGGCCGCCATGTTCTCGCGGCCCCGCTGGACCAGCGAGGTGGTCAGCGAGAACGTCGCGGAGGTGCCCGGCATGGCCATCGTCTGGTAGTACGGCGGCTGGCTGACCTGCTGGGAGGAGCCCGGCTCGTTCGGCACCGCCCAGAAGTTCTGCCCGCCGTAGAAGGACTGCGCCTGCGTGACGTGATACTGGGCCAGGATCTGGCGCTGCACCTCGAACAGGTCGGGCGGGTAGCGCAGATGCTGCATCAGGGCGGCCGGGATGTCGGACTTCGGCTTGATGATCCCGGGGAACGCGCGCATCCAGGTCGCCAGGATCGGGTCGTGGGCGTCCCAGGCGTACAGGGTCACCGCGCCGGTGTAGGCGTTCACCACGGCCTTCACCGAGTTCCGCAGGTAGTTGACCTGGCCGGCAGGCTGGCCGGCCACCGACCCGCCGGGCGCGTCACTGGTCGAGGTGGCCTGGGCCAGGCTGGCCCGCTGCGAGTACGGGTACAGGTCGGTGCTCGTGTAGCCGTCCACCACCCACAGGATCTGGCCACCCACCACGACCGGGTAGGTCTGCGCGTCCAGGGTCAGGAACGGCGCCACCTTGGCCACCCGGGCCAGCGGCTGCCGGTCGTAGAGGATCTGGGAGTCGCCGTTGATGGCCCCGGACAGCAGGATGTTCAGCTCGCGGAACTTGATCGCGTACAGCAGCCGCCGCAGCGGGGAGCCGACCCCGACGCCGCCATCGCCGTGGTAGGTGTTGTTCTGCTGCCCGGCGCCGTTCTGTGTCGGGTAATCCAGCTCCTGCTTGCGGCCGCCCGGCGGGCCGCCGACGATCGCGTAGGTGTTCTGCTGCTCGCCGAAGTAGACCCGGGGCTGCCGGACGTCCAGCACGCCGCTCGGCGGTATCTGGCTCTCCGTGAACGACGGGTCGCCGTTGCCCTGCACGCTGTTGGCACTGGCCGCGACGACCCCGAAGCCGTGCGTGTAGACGAGATGGGTGTTGATCCAGTTGGCCTGGCCGGGCGGCGGGCCGCCCATGCCGCGCACCGCCACCACGGTGTCCTCCGGCAGTGAGCCGCCGCCGGGCACCGGGTACCGGTCCATGGCCAGCGTCCCCGGGAACTGGTAGTAGCTCTTGACCTGCTGCAGCTGCTGGAAGGCGGGCGACGCTATGTCCGGGTCCAGCAGCCGCATCCCCTGCAGCCCGGCGACCTGGGTGCCCAGCGCGGCGGCCGACTCGGTGGATGTGGCGCCGTACGGCATCACCTGGACCGTGGACCCGGAGGCCTGGTAGGCCTGGCTGGCCGACTGGATCCCGTAGGCCTGCCGGGTGGAGTCGATCTCCCGCTGGATGTACGGGGTCTCCTTGACCAGTTCGTTCGGCTTCACCACGAACTGCTGGATGATCGCCGGGTAGAGCCCGCCGATGAGGATGGCGGACAGCACGAGGAGCCCGAACCCGACCGCGGGCAGCATCGGGCTGCGCCGGGCCGCGCCGGCGAAGAACAGCAGCGCGCACAGGATGGCGATCACCGCGAGCACGGTCTTGGCGGGCAGCACGGCGTTCACGTCGGTGTAGGAGGCGCCCGTGGTGACCGTCCCGCGTTGGGAAAAATCAATCCCGTACCGGTCGAACCAGTACGCGACCGCCTTGAGCAGCACGAAGATGCCGAACAGGATGAACAGGTGAGCCTGCGCGGCCACGGTGACCCGCGGATGGCGGCCCTGCAGCCGCAGGCCGCCGTAGAGGTAGTGCACCAGCACCGCGGCGAGCAGGGACAGCAGCACCGCAGCGAACAGGAAGCCGAGCACCATCCGGATGAACGGGTAGGTGAAGACGAAGAACGAGAGATCCCATTTGAACTGCGGGTCAACTGTGTGGAACTGAACCTGGTTGGCGAACAGCAGCCAGGTCCGCCAGGAGCCGGCCGCGGCGAGGCCGGAAATGATGCCGATCAGGCCCAGCACGCCGCCCAGCAGCAGCCGCCGGTGCGGGTCGATGGCCATCCGGTAGGCGTCGCTGGCCCGGTCGGTGGCCGGGGCGGGCCGGTAGATCGGCCGCAGCCGGTAGGCGAGCACCGCGTTGACGCCGACGACCAGGGCCATGAACAGCCCGGCGACGAAGAACATGGCCCAGCGGGTGCCGTAGGTGGTGGCGAATACCGAGGAGTAGTGCACCGCGCGGAACCACAGGTAGTCGGTCCAGACCCCGGCCACGATGATGACCACCACGGCCGCGCCGACCAGCCCGGCCACGGTGGGCAGGACCAGCCGGGGCCAGCGGAGCAGGGCAGCGGCGGGCGCGCGGCCAGGGGGCTGCCTGGCCGGTCCGGAAGGCCGGAAGCTCACGACTCCCCCTCAGGTCACCGCGGGGCGTTGCCTGCCCCGCGGACTGGTCCCGGCGCGGTTCCGTCCGGCATCACTCTTCACTGTCCGCAACTCACCCACACCCGACATGGTTCCCGCTGGTCAGCAGCCCGGCACTGGCCGGCCTGCCCGGATCGCGGTCAGGTCGTTCAGCGCCTGCCGCAGCGTGGACACCCTGGCCAGGCGCAGCCCGGCCGGCACCGCGCCCTTCGTGTCCGGGCAGTTAGCCGCCGGGGTCAGGAAGACCGTCGCGCCGGCGGCGCGCGCCCCGGCCATCTTCTGCTGGATTCCGCCAATTGGCGACACCGCCCCGTTAGCCGAGATCTCGCCGGTGCCCGCGATGAACTTCCCGCCGGTGAGCCCGCCCGGGGTCAGCTTGTCCACGATGCCCAGTGCGAACATCATCCCCGCACTCGGGCCGCCGATGTTGCCAACACTGATCTTGATGGGGAACGGGAAGCGGTAATTCTCGGACACCAGGACCCCGACCACGGCGTGTCCCCCGACGTTGGCGGTGGGCACGCTCACGTGCTCGGTGCGGCCATGGCGGACGATGGTCAGCTGGACCGGGGTGCCCGGGCGTTGCTCACGGATCAGGGTCCCCGTGTCGTGGGTGCAGCTGACCGGCGTGCCGTTCACGGCGGTGATGACATCCCCGGCCCGCAGTACCCTGGCGGCCGGCAGGCCTTTCTCGGTCTGCGTGACGGTGTCCACGGTGGTGAAGGGGATGCCCAGCGTGCACAGCGCCGCGGCCTTGGCGGTCTCCTGCGAGTTGGCCATCTGCTCGGTGTCCTGCTGCACCACCTGCTGCTCTGACTGCCCCGAGGGGAACAGTTCCTGTTCCGGGACCACCGCGTCGCTGGGGGTGAGCCAGGCGCGCAGGGCGGTGAACACGTTGAACCCGTCCCCCGGGCCGCCGATGAACGACACCGTGACCAGGTTCAGGTGCCCGTTGGTGGGGAATGTGCGGTGCCCGCTGATCGAGATCAGCGGGCCGCCGGTGGTGCGGCCCAGCGTGTTCAGCGTCGGCCCGGGCGACAAGATCACGTAGGGAACCGGCAGCAGTGCCGCGGCGAGCGCCGCCGCCACCACCCCGATCCCGGCGACCAGCAGAGTCACGGTGCGTCGGGACATGGGGTGAAGACTACGCACTGTTCACCCACTCGCTCTCGCCGTCGCCGAATACCTGGTGCTTCCAGACCGGGACGCTCTCCTTGAGCTGATCGATCAGCGCCCGGCAGGCGGTGAACGCCTCCGCGCGGTGCGGGCAGGAGACGGCCACCACCACGGCGAGGTCCCCGACGGCCAGGTCCCCCGCCCGGTGCACCGCGGCGACTGCCGTGACGTCATGCTTGGCGGCCACGTCCGCGCACACCTGGCGCAGCTGCTCCGTGGCGCTGGGATGCGCGCTGTAGGACAGCCGCTGCACGTCACGGCCATGGTCGTGGTCACGCACCACGCCGGTGAACAGGACAATCCCGCCCGCGGCGGGATCGGCCACGGCCCTCAGCACCTCATCGACCGACAGTGCGTCCTCGCGCAGTTCGGCCATCCGGATCACGCTCACGGAGCCAAGGTAGCGCCTGGACCTGGAAGCCGGGCCGGCGCGGCGGGCTGGATGCCTGCTTGCGGTGCCGGCCTAGGTGCCGCGCTTGCGGCGGCGGGCCACCCGGACGATGGCCGCGGTGCCGATCACGGCCACCGTCGCCCCGGCCGCCGTGATCGTCGCCTCCTTGCGGGCGAGACGGCGCCCGGCCACCGCGTGATGTCCCGCCCGCTGCTTGAGCAGGACCTCGAAGGCGGCCGCGTTGTCGTAGGACGGCCGCCAGCCCGCCGCCCGCAGCGCCGCGCAGTCCACCACCCACGGGTAGACCACGTAACGCAGGTCGGAGACGGGGGCCGGGGTGATCCCGATCCGGTGCAACCGCTGCGCCGTGCCGAACGTCACCCCGGCGGGCAACTCGACCCGGCGCAGGCCGCTGATCTCCTCTATCTCCTCCTGCTCCAGCCAGCCATCGCAGCCCACCGCGAACGCGCCGGTCACCCGGCCGGTCACGGCGAGTTCCAGCGCGGACACCAGGTCCTCGATGTGGCAGAACTGCCAGCGGGGCGCGCAGCCCTTCACGGTCAGCAGCCGCGGCGACTCGAAGTGCCGTGTGACCAGGGTGTCTACCCCTTCGCCGACCAGCGCGGCCGGGCGGACCACGGTGATCGCCATGCCCGGGTGCGAGCGCGGTGACCGCTCGGCCAGGTGCTCGATCTCGAGCAGGTCGCCCGCGACGCTGCCGTCATGATCCACGCCCAGCGGCGCGTCCTCGGCCAGCGGCACCGGGTTGTCCGGGCCTGCGCCGTAGACCATGGCGCTGGTCACCAGGACGACCCGGCCGACCCGGCCGGCCGCGGCGGAGGTAAGCACGGTCTGCGCGGCGCGCACGTTGAACGCGCGGCGCTGCCGGTGGTCCGTGTCGGCCCGGATGTCGATGTCGGTGTGCACCAGGACGTCCACCCCGGTCAGCCGCCCGGCCAGCGCCGGGTCCCGCACGTCGGCCAGCCGCCAGGTGACGCCGACGACGTCCCCTCGGCGCTCGTCGATGGCGATCACCCGGCGGACGGCCGGGGAGGCGGCCAGCCGCAGCGCCAGCGCGTGCCCCAGCCCGCGGGCTGCCCCCGTGATGGCGACCACGGGGCCCTGGCCGACCCGCCCGGCGGCCACGACCGGCCCTGGCTCGGCCGCTGGCGCGCCCGGCTGGGCGGGTAGCTGGCCCGGCTGGGCGGGTAGCTGGCCCGGCTGGGCGGGTGACAGGGTGGCTGCCCCGTCCTCCGGTTCGCCCGGCTGGACCGCGGCTCCGGCCGCCTGGGCCGGGGCCGCGGGCACCGGCCCAGGTTCAGGCACGCCGCCACGACCAGCCTGGCCGCGGCGGGCCTGACCCGGCAACGGCTCCGTGCGCTTGCGGCGAACCTGGGCCTGTGCGGTGCTCAACGTGTGCCGCTCCCGGGATAACGTGGCGTGTGTGACCCTTCCATCCTGCCTGAGAGGTCGCGGAGATGGCTGATCCTCCCTTCGGCTTTGGTCTGCCTGGCGGCTCCGGGAGTTCTGGCGGCCAGGGATCCGGGGGCTCCGGCGGCTCCGGCGGCTCCGGTGAGTCGCCTGGCGCCGGCAACCCGTTCGGCCCGATGGGCGACCCGCAGCAGTTCGCCGACGCCCTGCGCCAGTTCGCCGACCTGATGTCCTGGCAGGGCGGCCCCGTCAACTGGGATCTCGCCAAGAACGTCGCCCGGCACACTGTGGCGGCCGAGGGCGACCCGAGCGTCCTGGAGACGGACCGCCAGAAGATCGTCGAGGCGATCCGCCTGGCCGACCTGTGGCTGGACGAGGTCACCTCGTTCCCCACCGGCATCCGCAGCGCCCAGGCGTGGAGCAGGTCGGAGTGGGTGGAGGAGACCCTGCCGGTCTGGTCCACGCTCTGCGACCCGATCGCGGACAAGGCCGTTGACGCCATGGGCGGCATGCTGGGCGAGGACCCGGGGCGCTCGGCGCTGAGCTGCCCGGCGAGCTGAGCTCGGCGTTGCAGGCGTTCGGCGGGCTGGGCAGCCTGGGCGGGCTCGGCGCGATGATGCGCCGGATAGGCGGCATGATGGTCGGCGGCCAGACCGGCGCGGCGGTCGGCGCACTGGCCCGCGAGGTCGTCAGCTCCACGGACATCGGCCTGCCGCTCGGCCCGGCCGGGGTGGCCGCGCTGCTGCCAGCGGGCGTGGCCGAGTTCGGCCAGGGACTGTCGGTGAACGCGGACGAGGTCAGGATCTTCCTGGCGCTTCGCGAGGCCGCGCATCACCGGCTGTTCGCACATGTGCCCTGGCTCCGCTCCCGGCTCCTCGCCGCCGTCGAAGACTACGCCCGCGGCATCACGGTGGACGCGTCGGCCCTGCGCGACGCGATGCCGCAGATAGACCCGTCCAACCCGGAGGCCCTGCGGGACGCGCTCGCGAACGCGTCCCTCTTCCAGCCCGAGGACACCCCCCAGCAGAAGGCGGCCCTGGCCCGGCTGGAGACCTTGCTGGCCCTGGTCGAGGGCTGGGTCGCCACCGTGGTGGAGGAAGCGGCCGGGGACCGGCTGCCGCAGGCCGGTGCGCTGGCCGAGGCGATCCGCCGCCGCCGGGCCACCGGCGGCCCGGCCGAGCGCACGTTCGCCACGCTCGTCGGGCTGGAGTTGCGGCCCCGGCGGCTGCGTGAGGCGGCGGAGGTGTGGCACCGGCTCACCGACTCGCGCGGCAGCGCGGGGCGGGACGCGGTGTGGGCGCACCCGGACCTGCTGCCTACCGCCGAGGACCTCGAGGACCCCGCGGGCTTCGTGTCCGGGCGGACCGAGCTGGACATGTCCGCGCTGGACGAGGAGATCAACGCGGTCGAGGCTGAGGCCGACCCCGGTCCTCCGCCGGGCGGGACGGACAGCACCGATGGCGCCGGCGACGGGCCTTCCGGGGACGACGGCGAACCTCCCCCAGCGGGCGGCACGCCTGCCTCGTGAGGACCACGGGGCTGGCGCCAGCCCGGGTTCCCCGTCAGCACCACGGGAGCGCTGCAGGCTCGCGTTTCCCCAGCGCGGGCCTGGTGCGTCGCGAGGATGACGGGAGATCCGCTATCCACAGGCGCCCACCGCGTTCTAGCAGCCTGGCCAGGCCGCTGATGACCGCCGCAGCGGGCAATTCACCGCCGTCCACCGGGATGTCCACAGGGACTCCCCGCGCCCTCCCCAGCCAGTCCACAGCTTTATCCACAGGCTGCGTTGACTCGGCGGCCCGGGCCGCCTAGCCTCGCCAGCCACGGATCCCCCGGGCCGCGGCGGCCGCTACCCGGGGAAGGGGCGCACGAGCCACTGGGGGCCACGGCACGGCCCGGCTCGCCGCCCAGTGCCTGGGGGCTCCGTGCTTCCCGGGCTGCCTTCCGCGTTCCCCCGGCGGGGCCGGCTGACTGTCGGCTGCGCATGGCATCGTCACTGCCATGAGGCCAGCTATCAAACCGGGGCTCCTGATGGCCTGGCGTGACCAGGACACCCTGCAGCTCGGTATCGATCCGAGACGGGCCGTCGCCCTGACCGGGCTCGGCCGCGCCGCGGCCGTCCTCGGGCTGCTGGACGGCAGCCGGGATCATGCCCAGGTCCTGGCGGCGGCGCAGGAGCGGGGGATTCCGCGGGACGCCGCCGACCAGGTGATCGCCCTGTTAGCCGCGGCCGGGGTGGTGGAAGACTTTCCCGCCGCGGCGCTGCGCGCGCTGCCGGATGGCCCGCGGGCCCGGCTGGCCTGTGAGCTGGCGTCCGCGTCGCTCGCCTACGGCCACGCTGATGGCGGGGCCCGCATCCTCAGTCGCCGGCAGGCGGCCCGGATCAGGGTCTACGGGACGGGACCGGTCGGCCCGGCGGTGGCGAGCCTGCTCGCCGCCTCAGGGGTCGGCCAGGTCGCCTCGGTCAGCCAGGCCGGCCCGCCGGACGCTGGCCGCGCGGACGCCCGGTTCCCCGGGGCGGGAACGAACGGCCGGAGCGCCCGGCGGCCCCGCCCGGGGGCCAGGTACCCGGCCGCCGAGGCCGGGCAGCGGGCCGACCTGGCCATCCTGGCCGGCGGCTACCCGGCCGAACTGCCCGGGGAACTGGCGGCCAGCGGGACCGCGCACCTCGCGGCCAGCGCCAGCGAGGCCATCGGCGTGGTCGGCCCCCTGGTCATCCCGGGCCGCTCCGCCTGCCTGGGCTGCCTGGAGCTGGCCCGGCGGGACCGCGACCCGGCGTGGCCGCTGATCCTGGCCCAGGTGGCCGGGCGCAGCGCGTCGCCCGCCGCCTGCGGCGCCGCACTGGCCGCCGCGGTGGCTGCGCAAGCGGCCGGGCAGGCCCTGTCCTTCATCGATCTGGCCCGGCCCGCGGACGCGGTGATCAACGGCACGCTGGAACTCGTGCTCCCCGGCTGGCAGTGGCGCCGGCGCAGCTGGGCACCCCATCCCCGGTGCCGCTGTAGCAGGCGCCCTGGAACCTAGCCGAGAATGTGAGAGTGAGCGATCTCCCACGACGCGCCGTAACCCGGACTGCCAAGCTGGCCACTCTCCCCGCGGGGCTGATGGGCCGGACCGCCCTGGGGCTGGGGAAACGCCTGGGCGGCAAGCCAGCGGAGATAGTCGCCGCCGAGATCCAGCAGCGCACCGCTGAGCAGATCTTCAAGGTGCTTGGCGAGCTCAAGGGCGGGGCCATGAAGCTGGGCCAGGCGCTGTCCATTTTCGAGGCGGCGCTGCCGCCCGAGATCGCCGGGCCGTACCGGGCCACCCTGACCAAACTGCAGGAATCGGCACCGCCGCTGCCAGCCAGGGCCGTGCACGAAGTGCTGGCCGCCGATCTTGGCCCATCGTGGCGGGATGAATTCCGCGACTTCGATGACGCGCCGAAGGCCGCCGCATCCATCGGGCAAGTGCACCGGGCGGTCTGGCAGGACGGCCGTCAGGTCGCGGTCAAGATCCAGTACCCCGGCGCCGGCCGGGCCCTGCTCAGCGATTTCACTCAGCTCAGCCGGGTCGCGCGGCTGTTCGGCGTGCTGATGCCCGGCCTGGACGTCAAGCCGCTGCTGGACGAGTTGCGCGAACGGGTGTCGGAAGAGATCGACTACTGCCTGGAGGCCGCCTCCCAGCGCGCGTTCGCGGCGGCCTATCACGACGACCCGGACATCTACGTGCCGCCCGTGGTGGCCGCCACCGACCACGTCCTCATCACCGAGTGGATGGATGGCACACCGCTGTCCAAGATCATCGAGTCCGGCACCCAGGAAGAGCGCAGCCGGGCTGGCATCCTGTTCACCAGGTTCCTTTTCTCCGGGCCCGCGCGGGCCGGGCTGCTACACGCCGACCCGCATCCGGGCAACTTCCGGATGCTGGCCGACGGGCGCCTGGGAGTGCTCGACTTCGGCGCGGTGGACCGGCTGCCGGACGGGCTGCCGCCGTTCATCGGGAAGATGCTGCGGATCATCCACGAGGACGGAAATATCCGGGAAGTCGAGGATGAACTGCGCGAGGAAGGGTTCCTGCGCGACGGTATCGACGTCAACCTGGACGCGCTCTATTCTTTCCTGGCCCCGCTGGCGGAACCCTCCCGGGGCGATTCCTTCAAGTTCAGCCGGGAATGGCTGCGCGGCGAGGCGGCCCGGGTTACCGATCCGCGCTCATCGAGTCTGGGCCGGCGGCTGAACCTGCCGCCCTCGTATGTGCTCATCCACCGGGTCTCCACCGAGGGCATCGGCGTGCTGTGCCAATTGGCAGCAGAGGGGAACTTCCGGGCGGAAATGGTCCAGTGGATGCCCGGCTACCGCGTGGACGAGACCGTCCTGGGAGACGCGGCCGTCCTGGGGACGCGGCCGTCCTGGGGGACGACCGTCCTGGGGGACGGCCGTCCTGGGGGACGAGACCGTCCCGGGGGACGCGGCCGTCCTGGGGGACCCGGCCCCGGACGCCGGGGACAGTCCCGGCCCGGGCGAGGTCACGGCCATGACTAGCCCGGCCGTGACTAGCCCCGCTGACACCTCGCCCTGCTGACGCGCGCGGGAGCGGTCGGATGACCGCTCCCGCGCACTCCCCCGTGCTGGGTTGTCAGTAGACCTGGCTGGCCTGGCCATGCAGCCGCCTCGCGGTCGCCTGGGCGCGCTCCAGCCTCCTGGCCGCCCGGTTCGACCCGCCGTGACGCCTTGCGCAGCGCCCGCGCCTGGGCTGCCTGCCCGTCACGGCGCGACTGAGCCAGCAGATCCCGGTGCCGGTCCATCGGATAGTTACTCGCGTACATGTGCTACTCCACCGTCCGTCGTCGTTGGCTGACAATCGGCGCTCAGGCCGCCACCTCGGCCTTGCGCGGGCGGCCACGTGGCCGCTTACGGGGCACGATCTCGCCCCGCAGGAAGAGCTCGCCGCCCCAGACTCCCCAGGGCTCCCGGCGCTCAATCGCCCCGGACAGGCAGGTCAGCCGCGCCACGCAGCCGACGCAGAGCGCCTTGGCCGTCTCCACGTCCTCGGGTGACTCCGCGAAGAACAGCTCCGGGTCATCCGTGCATGGCAGGCGGGCGCTGCGCGCCGCCGGCACCATGGACGGCGTCATTCCCTGGGCGGGAGTGACGCGTCCCGTTGCCGGGCTGGCCCCCGCTGACGCCGGGACCGTCCCGGCTGACGGCCTGGCCGGCACCGGGAAGCGCCCCCGGCCGACCCTGTGTGGCTGGCAGCCGATGGCGGCCGGCACGCCTGCCGCTGATCTCACGGATCCTGCCGGTGCGGACACTGCCTCGACCTCCGCCTCGCCCGCGACGACGGCGGCGGTTCCGGGCCCGTGCATCGTCTAACCCCTCTCGTCCTGGTCTTACCGTCTCTCATGGGTCTGACAAAACGGCGGGCCCGACATGACAAAGGCCGCGGACCCGGTGCGGGTCCGCGGCCTTGAGGGGATCCAGGCCGGCCTTTTTAGACCGGATCCCAGGCTGGTAGCGAACCCGTTTGGCTGTCGCGCTTGGCGGCAGCGCCGATTGCGTGGGTGTACGTCTCGACGGTGGTGCTCTGCTGGCCGAGGCCCGGCATCGCCGGGGTCGCGGCCTGGAGCGGCTGCTCCGGGAGCAGGACACCGGTGGCGGCGCACGACGGCGCCATGGCACGGAAACCCGCGGCGATCTGGGCGAGGGCGAAGCCAGAGAGGTCGCTGGCGCCCAGTGGCGCAGCAGAGATTCCGGTCCACGGACGTGCCGCAACCGGAACGAGAGTCACGTTGTTATTCACCAGGCACCCCCTTCCTCAGGGCGTCGTGGGCTATCCCAGGAACATGGATGAAGCCTACGGAGCCGACCGCGGAGTAGGCAACTCTTTTTCTGGCCAGCCCCCGGGACCCGGCGCAGACCCAGCGTCCCGGTAAGCCGAACGGCACTCCCAGGTCAGCCGAGGGTTGCGGTCCGGTCAGGCGAGCGGCCGGATCAGGCCTTCCTGGACGACGGACACCACGAGGTCACCGTCCTCGGTGAACACCTGGCCGCGGGCCAGCCCGCGGGCTCCCGAGGCGGTCGGCGATTCCTGGTCGTACAGCAGCCACCGGTCGGCCCGGAACGGGCGGTGGAACCACATGGCGTGGTCCAGGCTGGCCCCGCTGATCCGGCCATCGGTCCAGGTCATGCCGTGCTGCCGGAGCACCGAGTCGAGCAGGGTCAGGTCGGAGGCGTAGGTCATCAGGCAGACATGCAGCAGCGGATCGTGCGGAAGCTCGCCGTCGGCCCGGAGCCAGACCAGGCTGTGCTTGATCGGGGCGGCGCGCCCGCTGTCCGCCTGCTGCGACCGCGGCGTGACGACACGCAGGTCGATCGGGAACGACTCGAGGTCAGGCTGGGGAATCGAGTCGGGCGGCGGGGCCTCGGGCATGGCGGCGGCATGCTCCAGGCCGGCTTCCTCCCGGTGGAACGAGGCGGACAGGGTGAAGATGGTCTTGCCGTGCTGGATCGCCGCGACCCGCCGGGTGGTGAAGGACCGGCCGTCGCGGACCCGGTCCACGGTGTAGACGATCGGCGCGGCCGGATCACCGGGCCGGATGAAGTAGGCGTGCAGCGAGTGCACCGGCCGGTCGGGTGGCACGGTACGGCCGGCGGCGACCAGCGCCTGCCCGGCCACCTGGCCGCCGAACACCCGCTGCCGCCAGTCGCTGGGACTGCGCCCGCGGAAGATGTCCAGCTCGATCTGCTCCAGGTCGAGCAGCTCCACCAGGCTGTCCAGGGCCTTACTCACGCTGCCCCCTGAGACTCACCGTGCCCCCGGGGCGTTTACTCACCGCGCACCCGGACGGCCGGGCGCCGGGCGGCCCTCGGCCGGAGGCCGCTGAGGAACCGGGAGGGTTGCCTGGCCTGCCGCCCGCCGCTGGACCAGGCCACCGGCCAGGACAGGAACAGCTGCTCGCGGGCGCGGGTGACCCCCACGTACAGCAGCCTGCGCTCCTCCTCGACCGCTTCCTCGGTCTGCGCGTACACGATGGGCAGGTTCCCTTCGGTCAGGCCCGGCAGGAAGACGGTATCCCACTCCAGGCCCTTCGCCGCGTGCAGGGATGTCAGGGTGACGCCCCGCATCGCCGGGGCGTGCTCGATCCGCCCGCGCCGGGCCAGCTCGGCGGCGAACCCGCCGAGCGTGGCCCCGGGGCGAGCCCCGGCGTAGTCGGCCGCGAGCTGGGCCAGTGCCTCCAGCGATTCCCACCGGTCCCGGGCTGAGCCCCGCCCGGCCGGGGCTTCCCGGGTCAGGCCCAGGCCGGCCAGGATGTGCCGGACGTCGCCCACTAGCCCGGTCGCGGGCCGCCCGTCCGGGGACGGGGCCCGCCCGGGGTGCGCGCTCTCCCCCGCCACAGCTTCCGACTTGGCCGCCCCCCGGAGCAGGCCGGTCGCCTGGCGCACCTCCGGGCGGTCGAAGAACCGCTCCGCGCCCCGGACCTGGCACGGGATGCCGAGATCGGCGAAGGCCCGCTCCAGGGGCAGCGTCTGGGCGTTGGTCCGGACCAGCACCGCGATCTGGCGCAGGTCCGCACCGGCGTCCCGCAGCAAATGGATCCGGGCCGCGATGGCTGACGCTTCCCGCTGCTCGTCGGGGTACTGGCTGAACTCCGCGGCCGGGCCCGGGGCGCGCTGGGCGACCAGCGCGGGCGCGGCCGCGGTGCGCTGCGGCCGGGCCGCGGCGGGCCGCAGCTGCGCGGCCAGCGGCTGCGGCCCGGCGGCGCCGGTGAGCTGGTTGGCCAGCGCGACCACCTGGGGCGAAGAACGGTAGTTACGCACCAGCCGGACCACCGCGGCATCCGGGAATTCCGTGGTGAACCCGGTCAGGTAGGCGGCCGTCGCGCCCGCGAAGGAGTAGATGGTCTGCCGTGGATCACCCACCACGCACACGTCGTCGCGGTCGTTCGCCCAGCTGTCCAGCAGCAGCTTCTGCAGCGGGTTGACGTCCTGGTACTCGTCCACCACGAAGTAGCGGTAACGGTCCCGGATAGCCGCGGCCGCCACCTGGTGCTCCGCGAGGATGGCGGCGGTCAGTTCGAGCACGGACTCGAAATCCACCAGATGCCGCTCCGCGCGCAGTTCCTCGTAACGGGCATACAGCCGTCCCACCACGTCGGCGGCCAGCGGCGGGACCCGGCCTGCCTTGACGCAGATGCGCGGGTACTCCTCCGGGCGCACCTGGGTGACCTTGGCCCATTCGATCTCGGACGCTAGGTCACGCAACTCGGCGGCGCTGGCGCTGATCCGCGCCTGGCGCGCCGCCTCGGCGAGCAGCCGCACCTTGGAGTCCAGGACGGCGGGGGGGCGCCCGCCCACCGTCTGCGGCCAGAAGTGGGTGAGCTGGCGCAGCGCGGCCGAGTGGAAGGTGCGGGCCTGCACCCGGTCCAGCGCGCCGCCCGGGCCGCCCAGCTGGTGCAGCCGGGCGCGCAGCTCACCGGCGGCGCGGGTGGTGAAGGTGACCGCGAGCACGTGGCCCGGGTCCACCACCCCGGTCAGCACGGCGTAGGCGATCCGGTGCGCGATGGCCCGGGTCTTGCCGGTACCCGCACCGGCCAGCACGCAGACCGGGCCCCGGGTGGCCAGCGCCACCTGCTGCTGCTCCGGGTCGAGGGCGGCGAGCACCGACTCCGCCGCGGGCACCCCCGCCGCCGTGGAGGGCACCGCCGCGGAAGGCACCGCTGCGGAGGGCACCACCGCCGGGGCGGGGCCGGGCCCCTCAGGCGGCGGCAACGGCCCAGCCGGTTCCAGCGGCGGCTCGGGGACAGCGCGCACGGCATACCTCCTCCGGCCGTCATCCTTCCGCATGCCACCGACGCCGGCCCCCGGAACCGCCCCCGGGACCGCCCGCGGACCGGGCGCGGACCGGGCGCGGAACTGGCCCGCGCACCGCCGGATCAGCGCTCCAGGGGCGTCCGGACATTTGGTGCCCGCCGCCGGGAAGCCGGCGCGCCGCCGGCGTGTTGAGTCATCGGAACTATGCTGTGACGATGGGAGGCGGGTTCGTGGCGGATCCGGTAACCATGTACACCACCCAATGGTGTGCATTCTGCCGACGGCTCAAGAGCCAGCTGGCACGCGACGGGATCGAGGTAGCCGAGGTCAACATCGAGCACGACCAGGCCGCCGCGAACTTCGTGATCAGTGTGAATGGGGGGAACATGACGGTGCCAACCGTTGTATTCTCCGACGGGACGGCGATGACCAACCCGTCGGCGGCCCAGGTCAAGGAAAGGCTGCGCGGGCTAGCCGCGAACTTATGAGCGGACGGCACGACCGTACCGAACCTGGTGCGCATTCGCGTTCCGGGCCCGTCGGCGTGCCCGCAAACGGCGGCCAGGACTCTGACGGTGCTGCCCGGGACCGGGCCTGGTCAGGCCCGGCGAACGACGGGCACACCGCCCCGATGGAGGCGGTGGCCCGTCGCACCCCCACCGGCTGGCGGGTTGGTGACGAGGAACTCCCCGACCTGACCAACGCCATGGTGCTGGCCGACCTGCTGGCCGCGGAGCTCGCCGCCGAGGACGCCGCCGAGGCGGACGGCACCGGCCAGCCCGCGTCGCTCAGCTCGCAGGCCAGCCCCCGGGATGCGGCCATGCGCAACGCGGGGTCGATCGACGGCCCGAACGGCACGGCCGCCCACCCGGCGGCCGGCGGAGCCTACAGCAACCGGGCCAGCGCGGATGGCCGCACCGCGGACCGCAGCGCCGGCTCCCGGCGTGGCGCGCACCGGGCCGGCTCCCGGCCCCGGCCCGGCGAGCCCGCGAGCGCCGAGCTCGCCGAGGCCGAGCAGCTCAAGGAGACCGTGGCCCAGCTGGAGCGCGCCCTGACCGTCCGGGTCCGGGTGGAACAGGCCATCGGCGTGCTGGCCGAACGGCACAAGATCCGGCCCCGGCAGGCGTTCGAGCTGCTCAGGTCGGCGTCGCGGTCCCGCGGGCAGCGCATCATGGAGACCGCCAGCCAGGTCATCGCCAGCGCGACCAACCCGCTGCTGCGGCTGCCTGAGGAGCTGGCCAAGCCGCCGATGCCCCGCCGGATGCCGCGCCGCAGGGGCACCGAAGCCTGACCCCCGCTAAATGTGAACGTATGGTTCACAAGTTGCTACGCAGGGTAACAAGGCAACCGTGGAGGAGCACGCGGACGACGACGTTCGCCCGGGCCGGCTGCTGATCATCGGCGGCGGTGAGGACCGGTGCTGCGGCACCGGGGTGCTGGACCGGTTCGTCGAGCTGTGCGGCGGCAGCCAGGCCCGGATCACCCTGGTCACCACCGCGACCGGCGTTCCCGACGAGGTGCACGCCGAGTATGAGCAGGTGTTCCGCAAGCTCGGCGTGGAGCAGACCAGGGAACTGCGGCTGCGCGGCCGGGCGGACGCCGACTCGCCGGCCGCGGCGGCCGCGCTCCGCGCCAGCACCGGGGTCTTCTTCACCGGCGGCGACCAGTCCCGCATCCTGGCCCTGGTCGGGTCGGCCGTCAACGACATCCTGCGCGAGCGGCTGCCCCGCGGCCTGGTCGTCGCGGGGACCAGCGCGGGCGCGACCGCGCTCGGCCGCACCATGATCCTGGGCGGTGAGGGCGCCGACGTGTCAGCCGCGGCCGTGCGCACCGGCCCGGGCCTCGGGCTGCTGCCCAGCCTGCTCATCGACATGCACTTCGCCGAGCGCGGCCGGCTGCCCCGGCTGCTCAGCGCGGTGGCGCTCGACCCCGAGCACCTCGGGGTGGGCATCGACGAGAACACCGCGATCTGCGTGACCGGGGACACCTTCGAGGTACTGGGCACGGGGGTGGCCACCGTGGCGGACGCGGAGCGGTCCACCGTCGTGCACGCAGCCAGCGACTGTGAGCCGATCACCCTGTTCGACGTCCGGCTGCACCTGATGCCCGCCGGGTGCGTGTTCGACATCGGGGCGCGCGCGCCGGCCATCGGCCCGGCACACCACCGCTACTGAGGCCGCCCGTCACGGCAGCCAAGACCACAACCACCCAGCCGAGCCCCGCCTGGACGCCTGACCGAGGGAGCACGCGTGCGCCTCATCGACATCCGCCGGATGTGCGGGCCGAACATCTACACCTCCCGCCCGGTCACCGTGGCCCGGCTGGAGCTGGACGGGCTGGCCGGCCAGGAGACCTCGGACTGCCCCGGCTTCGCGGGACGGCTGACCGCCCTGCTGCCCGGCCTGGCCGCGCATCACTGCGCGGCGGGGCGGCCCGGCGGCTTCCTGGCCGCGATGACCCGCGGCACCTACTTCGGGCACGTGGCCGAGCACGCCGCCCTGGAACTGTCCGCGCTGGCCGGCCGGGAGGTGTACTTTGGCCGGACCGTCTGGGCCGGCGCGGACGGCCGGTACGACGTGGTCATGGAGTGCCCCAAGGACGAGCCGCCCGGCTCCCCGGTGGCTCGCGACCTGCTGGCGCTCGCCATCCGCGTGATCACGGATCTGCTGGCCGAACGGCCCGTCTCCCTCGATGCCCCGCTCACCGCCATCTCCACTGCGGTGGCCGGTGACCGGCTCGGGGTCAGCACGGCGGCACTGGCCACAGCGGCCCGGCGGCGCGGCATCCCGGTCCGGCGGGCCGGGGCGCTCAGCCTGCTGCGCCTGGGCTACGGCGCCCACCGGCGCCTGGTGTGGGCCGCGCTCACCGACCGCACATCGGCGGTGGGCGTGGACATCGCCGCCGACAAGGTGCTGGCCAAGGAGCTGCTCGCCGCCGCCGGGATCCCCGTCCCGCGGGGGACGGTCGTCAGCTCCGCGGCGGAGGCCGCCGAGGCCGTGGCCGCAGCGGGCGGCCCAGCGGTGATCAAGCCACGGACTGGGAACCACGGCTCGAACGTGACCGTGGGAGTGTCCTCCGCGGCCCAGGCCGCCGAGGCGTACCAGCGGGCCAGCGTCACCAGCCCGGAGGTCATCGTGGAGGCGTGCATTCCCGGCACCGACTACCGGGTGCTGGTTGTGGACGGGCGGATGATCGCCGCCGCCCGGCTCCGGCCCGCGTCGGTGACCGGGGACGGGCGGCACGACATCGAGGCCCTGGTCCGGCAGGCCAACGCGGACCCCCGGCGCGGCGAGGGCCACGCCCTGCCGCTGACCCGGATCGCCCTCGACGACCACGCCCTGACCCACCTGGCCGGGCAGTCCCTGCACCCGGGCTCGGTGCCGGCCGCCGGGCAGGTCGTGACGCTGCGCCGGAACGCGAACCTGTCCACCGGGGGCACCAGCACCGACGTGACCGACGAGGTGCACCCATCCGTGGCGGCCATGTGCTGCCGGGCCGCGGCGGCCGCTGGGCTGGACGTGTGCGGCATCGACCTGCGGCTGGCCGACATCGCGGAACCGCTGGCCGCGCAGCCCGGCGCGGTGATCGAGCTGAACGCCTGCCCGGGGCTGCGGATGCACCTGGAGCCGAGCGCGGGACGGTCCCGGGACGTGGCCGGGGCGATCATCGACCGGCTGTACCCGCCGGGCGCGCCGGGCCGGATCCCGATCGTGTCGGTGACCGGCACCAACGGCAAGACGACCACGGTGCGCATGATCGGGCACATCCTGGGCCAGGCCGGGCTGGCCGTCGGCATGGCCACCACGGACGGGGTGTACTCCAGCGGGCAGCTGGTCCACGCCGCGGACGCCTCGGGCCCGGTGTCCGCGGAGATGGTGCTGGACGACCCGGCCGCCGAGGCGGCGGTGCTGGAGACCGCGCGGGGCGGTATCGTCCGCC
Source organism: uncultured Actinomycetes bacterium (assembly GCA_963767385.1). GTDB lineage: Bacteria > Actinomycetota > Actinomycetes > Streptosporangiales > Streptosporangiaceae > RYN-230. Next base: position 90,790 of record CAVYEA010000028.1, read on the forward strand.
GCGGCCTGGGCTATGACCGGGCCGACGTGGCGGTCGTCACCAACATCACCGCCGATCACCTCGGCTGTGACGGGATCGAGGACCTGGACGACCTCACGGACATCAAGGCGCTGATCGCCGAGGAGATCCAGCGCGGCGGCACCGTCGTGCTCAACGCCGATGACCCGCGGTCGGCCGGGCTGGCCGGGCGGCCCGCCGTCCGCGCCCGGAACCCGGTGGTCCGCTTGTTCAGCCTGTCCGCGGACAGCCCGGTGGTGCTCGCCCACCGGATGACCGGCGGCACGGCCTGCGTGCTGGCCGGCGGGCAGCTGGTGGAGGCCCGCGGCGGGGAGGAGACGGTGCTGCTCGGCGTGGACGAGCTGCCCGGCTCGTTCGGCGGGTCGGCGGCGCACCTGGTGGCCAACGCGCTCGCCGCGGCGGCGGCCTGCCGGGCGCTGGGGGTGAGCGTCAAGGACATCCGGCGCGGCCTGGCCACGTTCACCGCCGCCGGGGCGAACCCGGGCCGCGGGAACCTCTACCAGGTGGCGGGCGTGCCGCTGGTCGTCAACTACGGGCACAACCCGGCGGCGCTCGCCGCCATGGGGCGGCTGCTGCACGCCGCCTGGGCGGGCGAGCCGGTAGCGGCGATCACCCTGCCCGGGGACCGCCGGGACGACCTGATCGCCGACACGGCCTCCAGCGTGGCCGACTGGTTCGGCCGGGTGGTCGTGTACGAGGACAGTGACCTGCGCGGGCGCCAGCCCGGCGAGATGACCCGGCTGATCACCGCCGCGCTGGCCCGGCGGCGGCCCGGCATCCAGGTGGTGCCCGCCGCCGGCCCGGAGGCCGCGCTGCGCGCCGCCCTGGCCCTGGCCGCGCCGGGTGACCCCGTGCTGCTCACTTACGAGAAGCTGGGTCCCGTCCAGGACCTGCTCCGCTCCCTAGGGGTGGGACAGGCGCTGGACGACGGGCCGCAGAACAGCTAGCCCCTGTAGTGCGGGGCGCGGTAGACGACGTCCCCGTGGGCGCGGTAGGCGACGTGGAACCCGAGCCGGCGCAGGAAATCGGTCACGTGCGGGTTGGCCGGGGCCCAGTCCCACACGATGACCCAGCCGATGTGCAGATGGGCCAGGTCGCGCCGGGCGGCGTCAAACTGCCGCCGGGTGTTATGCTCCCTGCGCTGCGCGTCAACCAGGATGCGGTAGAACGCGTGCTTGCTGATTCCGTTG
>CAVYEA010000029.1:0-177936 GCA_963767385.1 uncultured Actinomycetes bacterium
TGCCACGCGGGCGGGCAGCCAGGACCCAGCGCCAATAGGACGAACGTCCCGCTGTTTAGGCCGGGCGACTCTGCACGACTTTCTCGCTGCCTGGTCTGCTGGTACTGATAGCTGGCTTGACCGGTGCCTGGCTTAACTGAAGCATGGCCAGCTCTGGAGCAGAAGTAAGGACGTGATCACCCGTGACGGCCGCAAGGAACACACGCGCAACCACCAACACGACGCGCCCGGCGGGTGAGTCAGCGGAGCCCGAGGCCACCAACGCGGTCGGCATGCTGGATCTGTTCCTGCCCGACGCCACCCTCGGCACACTGCGCCGGTTCCGGCCGGATGCCAGCATGGTGCGGTACGCGGCCCGGCTGGCCAGCCGTCCGGGGACGGTGGCCCGGCGGGCCGCCAAGCTGGCCGCGGATCTCGCCGGCATCGCGGCCGGCAGTTCGGAGATCGCCCCGGCGCGCCGCGACCGCCGGTTCGCCGACCCCGCGTGGAGTGAGAACCCGCTGCTCAAGCGGACCGTCCAGACCTACCTGGCCATCGGGGGGACGGCCGAGGAGCTGCTCGCTGACGCCGAGCTGGACTGGCGGGACAATACGCGCCTGAAGTTCGTGATGACCAATCTCATCGCCGCATCCGCGCCGAGCAACTACCCGCTGATCAGCCCGGCGGCATGGAAGGCGTTCATCGACACCGGCGGGCTGAGCGCCGTCCGGGGTATCCGTGCCCTGGTCTCGGACATGTCCTCTACCCCGCACATCCCGACGATGGTGGAGCCCGACGCGTTCCAGGTCGGCCGGGATCTCGCCGTGACGCCCGGAGCCGTGGTGGCCCGCACCGATGTCTACGAGCTGATCCAGTACAAGCCGACGACGCCCACGGTGTACCAGATCCCGCTGCTCATGGTCCCGCCGATGATCAACAAGTATTACATTACCGACCTCGCACCCGGCCGCAGCATGCTCGAGTTCTTCGTGGGGCAGGGATATCAGGTCTTCGTGCTCTCCTGGGCCAACCCAGGCAAGGACGCCAGGAACTGGGATCTGGACACCTACGGTGAAGCAGTCGTGGACTCGATCGGCACGCTACGCGACATCACCAAGGCACCCAAGATCAACCTCATCGGCCTGTGCGCTGGCGGCATCCTCGCCTCGATGCTCAGTGCCCACCTGAGCGCGACCGGTCAGCTCGATCAGCTCGCCAGCCTGGGCCTGGGCGTGACGCTCCTGGACATGACGGAGGCGGGCACGACAGTCTCGCTGATGAACGAGAGCACTGCCGCAGGATCTATCCTCGCCTCCCGCACCCGTGGCTACATGGACGGGCGCACGCTCGCCGAGGTGTTCGCCTGGCTCCGGCCGGATGACCTGATCTGGAACTACTGGGTCAACAACTACCTGCAGGGCAAGACCCCGCCGCCGTTCGACATCCTGTACTGGAATGCGGACACCACCAGGATGCCCGCCGGGCTGCACCGCGATTTCATCGAGATCGCCATGGACAACTCACTGACCAAGCCGGATGCCGTCAGCATCCTCGGCTCCCCGGTGGATCTTTCCAAGATCGACGTGGACACCTACGTCGTGGCCGGCATCGACGACCATATTTCACCATGGCCATCGGCCTATCGCGCCACCCAGCTGCTCGGGGGCACCAGCCGGTTCGTGCTCTCCAACAGCGGGCACATCGCCGCGATGGTCAACCCGCCATCCAACCCCAAGGCGACGTTCCGGCTCGCGGCCAGCAACCCGCCCGACCATCGCGAATGGCTGGCCCAGGCCGAGACGGTCCAGGGCAGCTGGTGGCCGGATTACACCACATGGCTGGCGGAGCGAAGCGGCGAGATGAAGCAGGCCCCGCGCACGCTGGGCAACGCTCGATTCCGGCCGCTGTGTCCCGCACCCGGTACCTACGTCCTCCAGCGGTAAGAACTCCCGCCGGGCACTACCCCTCGCGGAACTGGACGCCGAACCCGCCGCGGGGGTAGTGCCATTTCAGGGCGCCCGGGGCGGCGACGGCCAGGCAGGTCCCGCACTCAAGGCAGGCGGCGTACTCGACCGAGATGGTCCCGTCGGGTTCCTCGGTGTAGACGTGGGCCGGGCAGCAGGCAACTATGGCCTTGCCGGTTCCGGTGGCCTTGGCAATCTCCTGGTTGACCTCGATGTGGCATTCCTGCTCGTCGAGGTTGAAACGGTTCTTCGCCAGGCGCTCAGGAACGGACAGTGGTTTCATAGTGCGCGTGCTCCTGCAATACCGTCGCGGACCAGTTGCCTCATCTTCACCGGCGACTGGGCCAGCGTCTTGCGTGCGACGCTGAGGAGATGCCGGCGAGGCTGGGTGTCAAGATTGAACGCGTTGTACATGACGTCGGCGAAAAGCTCGCCGTATTGCTTGTACATGCGCTCGGCTTCAAGGAAGGCGGGCGCCCTCGCGTAGGTCTTCATGTCCTTGCCGGCGTAAGAGGCAAAGAATCTCTCCTGGTACCCGGCCAGGCCTGCCTTGGACGTATCGTCTTGCTCCAGGCCGGAGATGATGCCCTCGGCGGCGGCAACCGCGGAGGCGACCGCCAGGTCCATGCCACGCACGGTCAGCCCGGTATTGAGAGTGAGCCCGGCAGCGTCACCGACGACGAGCATGCCATCCATGGTGATATCGCCGATCATCTTCATGCCGCCTTCGGCGACCAGATGGCAGCCGTACTCGGCCAGTTCGCCGCCCTCGAGATAGGGAGCAATGAACCGGTGCTCAAGGAAGTGATCGAAGATGTCGGTGACGACCTTTTTCTTGGCGGTGAGATCGTCCAGGCGCACGACCACGCCAACGGAAATGGAGTCGATGTTGGTGTACAGAAAGCCGCCGCCCCCGACGCCCTCGGTGCAGTCACCGACCGCGGCGATGGCTGCGCCCTCGTCGCCGGTGAGGTTGAATCGTGCCTCGATCGTCTCCCTGGGCAGCGACACCACGGACTTCACGCCGACAGCCAGGTGGTTCAGCGGCTCGCTGCGGCGCAGCCCGGCCTCCTTGGCGATAAAGGAATTCACCCCGTCGGCCGCGACGACCACGCGCGCATGCAGCTCGTCCTCACCGGCCTGGACGCCCACGACGCGCTGGCCAGCGGCACCGTCTTCGGTAAGCACCCGGTCCACGCGGACCCCGGGCATGATGAGGACGCCGGCCTCCTCGCACTTCTCGGCCAGCCACGCATCCAGCTTGGCGCGCAGCACCGTGACGGCGTTGACCGGGTCCGCCAGGCGGGTGTCCTGGTAGTCGATGCCGACTGAACTCCCGGCATTGAGGAAGTTGATGTAGTTGCGCGTGATCCGGCGCTCGACCGGAGCCTCGTCGAGGAACCCGGGGAAGACCTCCTGGATGCCGCGGGAGTACAGCACGCCACCGGACAGGTTCTTTGAGCCGGGAGCCTCACCCCGCTCGATCAGCAGGACCGAGCGTCCCTGCCGCGCGAGCTGGTACGCCGTCACGCAGCCGGCGATACCGGCACCGATAACGATGACCTCGAAGTCAGGCTCAGCCTTTTCTGGCATCGGGCACCGTCATTTCAGGGCAGCGGTGATCGCCGGAACGAGCTGGTAGAGGTCGCCGACGAGGCCGTAGTCGGTTTCCTTGAAGACCGCGGCGTTCGGGTCGGAGTTGATCGCCACGATCGTCTCCGCCCCCTGCACGCCGACCATGTGCTGCAGCTGGCCAGAGATCCCGACCGCGAAGTAGACCTGCGGGGCGATGTGCGCGCCGGAGCTCCCGATGTAGCGGTCCTTCCCCATCCAGTTCAGGCCCTCGGCCACCGGGCGGGAGCAGGCGATCTCGGCTTTAGCGGCCTTGGCGAGCGCCTCGATCATGACAAGGTCCTCCCTGGCCTTGAGGCCGCGGCCGACGCCGATCACCCGGGGGGCGGCGTTGAGGTCAACCTCATCGAAGCCGGACGTCCTGGTCTCAATCACCTTCATGGCCAGCGGCGTGGCAGCGATCTCCTCAATGGGCGCGCTGACGGCGCCGGCTGGGCGGGACGGGACCGCCGTCGAGCAGCAGCGCCACCGGACCGGAAACGGCGACGGTCTCGTCGGCGATGTCACCGAAAACGGCGTTGACCACGATGACTCCGTCACCGTCGGCTGAGACCGAGCGCGCCCCGGTCAGGACCGCCGCGCGCAGCCGGGCCGCCGCGGCTCCGAGGAGCACGCGCTCGCCCGGATTGCGGCCGCTGAGCACAACCCTGGGGGCATCGGCCTCGACCGCGTCCGCGACCGCCGTGGCGTTCGCCTCCACGGGCCGCTCCCCCGGCTCGCCGCACCAGACCACCTTGTCCACGCCGCTCGCCGCCACCGTCTCGGCCACCGACCGGGGCCCGGCGACGACGGCCGCGACCTGCCCCCCCAGGGAGCGCGCAACCGTGATCAGGTTGCCGATCGCCGGCTGATCCCCGACGACGATCCAGGCGTTCACGCTCACTGTCCACTCCTGTCTCTCATCCCGGGCGTTGTCACAGTGCGCCGTCACCGCGCAGGGCGGCGACGAGCTCCGCAGCGGCAGCCGCCGGGTCGGCAGTGTCAAGGATCTGGCCCTTGCGGGCCTTGCGGTCCGGCCGCGACCTGCCGGCGACCGTCATGACCGCGCCCCTCTCGGGCACGTTCAGGGCGGCCAGCTCCAGGTGCTCTACCGGCTTCTTGCCTGCCGCGAGAAGGTCCTTCATGCCGGGCACGTGCGGCACCGCGGCATCGGCGGCCGCAGCCAGGACGGCGGGACCGGAGATCTCGAGAACCTGCGTGCCACCCGGGACGGCGCGCTCGACGCGGAGCGTGCCAGCCTGGGCGGATGCGGCTGTGACCTCGGCAACAGCCGGCCAGCCGAGCTCGCCGGCCAGCACCGTCGGCACCATCTTGGCCGCCACGTCCACCGACGAGTCGCCCGTGATGACAAGGTCCACCTCGCCGATGTGCCGGATCGCCCCGGCGAGCACCGCAGCCAGCCCCGATCTGCCGGCGTCCGTCAGGGACTCATCCTCGATGATCACCACTCGATCCAGGCCGCGCGACAGGGCGGCCTTGGACGCAATGGCCGCACCGACGCCCTTACCCCCGGCCGTCACGCCGATCAGCTCAGCATCCGTGGCCTGGGCGAGACCGCGCGCCAGTTCTATGGCCACGGGGTCGTAGGCGCTGATGCCGGGCTTCGCCCGGCTCCAGTCCACAGTGCCGTCAGCACGGACCGTGGCCTCCTCCGGGTCACAGGTCCACTTGTAGGCGACCACAATTCTCATAACGCTCCTCCCGGCGGCGGTCACCGCGGCAAGCGGGCACGATGACTGATCGAAGACATTCGCGGCACCTCTCGCGCACCGGCCTACAGGCCCATTTTCTTGACGACCGCGATGCCATCTACGACCATTTCTCCGCGTTGATTCGACACCGTGGTCCTGAGCTTGATGATCCTCTTGTCATCCCGCTTCTCCGTCACAGTCGCTACTGCCGTGACGGTATCGCCGATCTTGACCGGGGCGGTGAACTTGAGATCCTGCCCCAGGTAAATTGAATTCGGGCCCGGGAGCCGGGTACCCAGCACCGCCGAAATCAGGCTTGACACCAGCATGCCATGCGCGACCCGCTCCTTGAACAGCGACTCCCTCGCATATTCCGCATCAATGTGAATAGGATTGAAATCCCCGCTGAGACCAGCGTAGAGCAAGACATCCGCCTCGGTGATCGTCTTGGCAAACGATGCCGCGTCACCCACCTTGATCTCAGAATAGACTAGCTCAAGCATAAATCATGTCCTTTCATCCGCAGCGCGCACGTTTGGCACCCGCGTGGCTGATTCTTACCGCAGGCAGCTTCTCGCAATAACCATGCGCTGCACCTCAGATGTTCCCTCGTAGATCTCAGTGATCTTGGCATCGCGCCAGTTCCGCTCCACCGGATAGCTCTCCGTGTAGCCGTATCCACCGTGGATCTGAATTGCCTTGCCGGCCACCCGGGTGGCCGTCTCCGAAGCAAAGAGCTTCGCCATCGCCCCTTCCGTTGAATAGGGACGGCCTTGGTCCTCACAGGCGGCGGCGCGATAGGTAAGGAGCCGGGCGGCATCTATCTCGGTAGCCATATCGGCTATCATCCACTGAATAGCCTGCAGGGCCGCGATCGGCTTGCCGAACTGGACACGCTCCTTCGCGTACGCTACCGACGCGTCGAGCGCCGCCTGCGCTATGCCCAGCGCCTGCGCCGCGATGCCGATCCGGCCGCCATCGAGCGTCTGCATTGCTACTTTGAAGCCGTTGCCTTCCCCGCCCAGGAGCGCATCCCTGGGAACGCGGCAGTTAGTGAAGTAGAGGGGCGGTGTACTCGAGCCGCGAATCCCCAGCTTGTGCTCAGCCTCGCCAACGGAGAACCCCGGAGTGTCTTTCTCGACGATGAAGGCGCTCATCCCGCGGGTCCCGTGCTCCGGATCGGTCTTAGCGAAGACGATATACACCTCGGCGTACGGAGCATTGGAGATGAAGATCTTCGATCCATTGAGAACATAGGAGTCCCCGTCCAGCACCGCCGTGCAGGTGCCCGCACCCGCGTCCGTTCCCGCGGCCGGCTCGGTCAGGGCGAACGCACCTAGGCGCCGCCCGGAGGCCATGTCGTAGAGGTACTTATCCTTCTGGGCCTGGCTGCCGAACGTGAAGATCGGCCAGGTGGCGAGCGTGGTGTGGGCCGTCATGATCACACCAGTGGTCGCGCACGCCCTCGACACTTCCTCAAGCGCTATCACGTAGCTCACATGGTCCGCTCCGGCACCGCCCACCTCCTCCGGGTAGGGCATGCCCATGAGGCTCAGGCCCGCCATCTTCGGCAGGACCTCCTCAGGAAAACGGTGGTCACGGTCGATCTCGGCCGCCACCGGCGCGAGCTCGGCTTCGGCGAACTCCCTTACCGTGCTGCGGACCAGCTCTTGCTCGTCAGTCAACTCGAAGTCCATGTAAGGCACCTCTCTAATGTCGGTCATCCCGGGCCTAGTTCAAATATCTCGTTCCAGGACGGCCAGTTCCCCCGGCAAGAGCGGCCGAAACTGAAGTTTTCTTACCGTGCTCCCCAACTAAATCAAGCGTGTATCAGGAGGAGCGCCCCTGACGCACGTAATACAGACCATCATCCCAACGTACGTACCGTGAATATAGGCTGATCGGCGCTGGCCGCGTAGGGCCGAAAGTCCCCGCATGTCAGTACCGGTGCTACTGGAGCGTCGCGTGAACGGAGTTCTCTCACGGGGCAGGCGGTGCCTGAGTAACTCGCGGGCTGCCTGGGCCAGTGCAGGACGGCAGTGGCCGGTCCAGTATTCCCTTCGCGACTATTCCTCCGCGATGTGGCCACGGAAGCGTGGCCCGGTGATTGCGGGACGTTCGCCCCTTGCCAGGGCGCGGTCTTTCACCACAGCATCGAAAGCAAGGCACCAGGACAGCGCGGGCGACAGAGCACTCGCCCGAACGAGGCTGCGGGCCGGTCTGCCTGCATAGCCGGGCAGACCTGGGCGGCCGACGAGGGCCTGGACACGTGAGGGGAACGTCATGACCGAGCTGAACGATATCGTGGTAGTCGCTGGCACCCGGACGGCCATCGGCCGGTATGGCGGCGGCCTCATGGGCGTGCCGCCGTGCGACCTGGCGGCGACGGTAGTCCGCGAGGCGGTGCGCCGGTCCGGCGTCGATCCGGAGGACTTCGGCCACGCGGTCTTCGGCAACGTGATTCACACCGAGCCCAGGGACATGTACCTGAGCCGGGTCGCCGCCGTCAACGGCGGCCTGCCCGTCACTATGCCGGCGTTCACCGTGAACCGGCTGTGCGGCAGCGGGCTGCAGGCTATCGTCTCGGCGGCTCAGGCCATCACCCTGGGTGATGCCGAGGTCGCGGTGGCAGGCGGGGCCGAGTCCATGAGCCGTGGCCCGTACTGGCTGCCGGGCATGCGCTGGGGCCAGCGGATGGGTGACGGCAAGGCCATTGACGCGGTGGTCGGCGCCCTGGGCGACCCGTGGGATGGCTGCCACATGGGCGTGACGGCCGAGAATGTGGCCAAGGACTTCGGGATCTCGCGTGAGGATCAGGACGCGCTGGCGGTCGAGAGCCACCGCCGGGCCGCCGCGGCGGTCGCGGCCGGCTACTTCGACGAGCAGATAACGCCCGTCCAGGCGCCCGCCAAGAAGGGCACTGTCGAGGTGACAGCCGACGAGCACATCCGGCCAGACGCTAACCTGGAGGGGATGGCCCGGCTGCGGCCGGCGTTCTCCAAGGACGGCACGGTGACCGCCGGAAACGCCTCAGGAATGAACGACGCGGCGGCCGCCGTCGTGCTCACCAGCGCCACGTACGCCAGCAGCCACGGCCTGCAGCCGATGGGCCGCCTGGTCGCCTACAGCCACGCCGCCGTCGAGCCCAGGATCATGGGCATCGGCCCGGTACCGGCCGTCAGGAAGATCCTGGATCAGACCGGCCTGAAACTCGATGACATCGACGTGTTCGAGGTGAACGAGGCATTCGCCGCTCAGGCCCTCGCCGTGGTTCGCGAGCTCGGCCTGCCGCTGGACCGGACCAACCCCAACGGCAGCGGCATCTCGCTGGGGCACCCCGTTGCTGCCACCGGCGCCATCCTGACCGTCAAGGCGCTCTATGAGCTGAAGCGGATATCCGGGAGGTACGCGCTCGTCACCATGTGCATCGGCGGCGGCCAGGGTATCGCCGCGATCTTCGAGCGTGTGTGATCATCTGACAGTAACTGAGCCGCGCGACGCACCGGCCGGGCAGGAAGCCGATCGTGGCGAACTGGTCCGGTGCGCGCGCGGCCTCAGCGTCCCACAGCCGCCCGCCAGATCCGCACGGCCTCATGCTCGTCCCGGCCTAGCAACTGATGGGGCGGCCTGGTGAGCACGCAGGCTGCAGGCATGTACGCGCTGCTGGCCGACGGCAGCACAGTGGAGATCAGGTCGGCCCGGCCGCAGGACGCCGACGCGGTACGCACCATGCATGCTGCCATGTCGCAAGCCAACTTCTATCTGCGGTTTTTCAGCACGAGCCCGCGCGCGGCCGGGCAGGAAGCCAAACGGGTCTGCCGCGAGCCGGATTCCGGCCATGCGGCGCTGCTGGCCTGGCAGGGCGACCGGCTGGTCGGCGTCGCCACCTACGAACCCGCTGGGGAGCCCGGCGTCGCGGAGGTCTCCTTCGCCGTCCCTGACGACATGCACGGCCACGGTATCGCCAGCCTGCTGCTCGGGCATCTGGTCTGGCAGGCGCGGCAGCGTGACCTGCGGACGTTCACCGCGGAGACGCTGGCAGAGAACTCGGCGATGCTCCGGGTATTCGCCAACGCCGGCCTGCCCGTTAGGCAGCGGATATCCGGGGGCGTGGTCAAGCTGGCCTTTGACCTGCCAGGCCGCGAAGATGCTTGACGACTGGGCAATTACCTGGACTCTGTGGCCAGCAGGGAGAGCCGCGCCATCTGCCGAGCGCGGTTGAGGATCATTCCTTGTCGACCGTTAGATAGATGAGGCCGGCGATGTCGCGAAGCGTTGCGTCCGCCATGTCGGTGGCATTCTCCACATGGTGATGGGGCCGATCCGTGGGGCCTTCTACCCACATGGTGTATGGCCCGGTCAGGACCGCGCGCACATCAGGCACGTCATGGTCGTCAGCCTCGAACAGCTGTCCTGTGTCGGTGTCGTACGACGCGTTAATAATGATCTTCATGCAGCGGACCCTAGCGGTCACACCGGGGCAGGTCAACGACACATAACCACAGTGCGGTAAATGACCTGCCGGCTAATGCCGGGTGGCCCGAGCGGCCTTTCGGCCCGGCTGGTAGGGACTTGCGCCTCTGGCGCTGGCACTGCGCCTCCGCCACGATGGCCGGCAAGTAGTGGTACTGGAATAGCGGGGGCGACGCCATGTTCCAGGGTGAGATCACGTGGAGAATCCGGCTGACCCTGTCCGACGATCCGCAGAGCCGCGCGCTGCTTTACGAGGCCCTCTGTGACCAGGCAGTGAGCGCCTTCCGCCTGGTACCACGCAGTACTGGCAAAGCCAGGATGACCGGTGAGGTGATGATCGAGCTTGCGCAGGGCGAGGCCCTGGGCACCCTGCTCGGCGCGCTGCACATCATCAGCCCGCAGGTCTTCGCGACCCGCGCTGACCGGCCGGCACCGGCAGGCACCAGCCCGGAGCTCCTTGCGTCACGCTAGCTGCGATTTGCCGGGATATCCGCTGCCGGTCAGCGATCGGCGGATAGAGCACCCTGCCCGAGGCGCTCCGCTGAAACCATGGCCGCCAGGGTGGCCGCCGCGACCAGGAACATCTGGCTGTGATTTCCGTGGCACATGCCACCATCGTGGCATGTGCCACGATGGTGGCCAAGCTGGAGGTGCATGTGCATGACCACTGACCGTCCCCGGCCGCCGGCCGCCGGCGGCAGCCGGCGGTCGGCCGGGCTGCGCACCGTGGTCAAGGGCTGGCGACGGCGCGCTGCGGCCGGTGAGCAGACGCGGACACTAGCCCTGCCTGGCCGCGTCCTGCGGGTCGCGGTGCGCGACGGGAACCCCGGATGGCCGCCGCTTGTGCTGTGTAACGGCATCGGCGCCCGCCTTGAGCTGCTGCAGCCGTTCGTCGACGCACTCGACCGGCAGCGGACGGTGATCCGGTTTGACCTGCCCGGCATCGGCGGGTCACCTCCGCCGATCATCCCCTACCACCTGTGGACCTCGGCGCCGTTGCTGACCGACCTGCTCGATCAGCTCGGCTATCAGCAGGCCGATGTGCTGGGCATCTCCTGGGGAGGCGGGCTCGCCCAGCAGTTTGCGCTGCGCTACCCGAGCCGGGTGCGCCGCCTGGTGCTGGTGGCCACGGGCACCGGGGCCCTGATGGTACCCGGCCACCCCCGCGTCCTGCGGCACATGCTCACCCCGCGGCGCCACCGCGATCCGGGATACGCCGCCAGCATCGCCGGTGAGATCTATGGCGGCAGCCTGCGCGCCGACCCCTCGCACGCCAGCGACCTGCTGGGCCAGGCCGCAGTCCCCGGGCCAGGCAAGGGCTATTACTACCAGTTGCTGGCCGCGGCGGGCTGGACGAGCCTCCCGCTGCTGCCCCTGCTAAGCCCTCCCACCCTGATACTCGCTGGTGACGACGATCCCCTCACCCCCCTGGCCAACGCGCGGATCATGCACCGGCTGATCCCGCGCAGCGAACTGCACATCTACCACGGCGGCCACCTCGACCTCATCACACACCCCAAACCCATGGCCACCATCGTGGAGGCCTTCCTGGACAGCCAGGCCGAGGCCCCCGACAGCACCGCCGACGGCGCGGCCGGCAGGCACGGCAAACGGAGAAAGGCCCGGCGCGAACGAGGCTGAAACCGGCGTCTGTGGTTCACGGCCCCCGGGTTCGGCTACTCGGTCCGCAAGAGCGGCGCGGTGGGCGTGCGAGCGGCGACACGCGCGGGAAATACGGCTGCGAGGTTGGCGAACACTACCGCGCCAAGCGCAACCGCAAGTATGTACAGCGCGGGCACATTGGGATCAGGAACGGCCGACATTCCCCGGGCGAACAGTATCCACAGCCATCGCCCGAAGGCGATGCCGAGGGGGACGCCGAAGATGACGCCGACGATGGCAGGCACAGACGACTGCCAGGCCACTGTGGCGGCCAGCTGCCGTTGGGTAAAGCCCAAGGTCTTGAGCAGCGCGAACTCGTGTCGTCGGCGCCGGACCGATGCGATCAGGGTGAGCCCCAGGGCGCCGATCGCCCCGGCGGCGAGGATGGCGGCGAGCACTGATGGGGTGGAGCCGACGGTGCGGTAGTTGGCGATCTCGGCCGGGCGGAGGACGGAGACTACGCCTCCGACTGGGCCGTCGGGGTCCGACGACCGGTTGAGAACCGCAGTGACCCGGTCCAGTGAGCGGCGCGCCGCGGCCGGGGTTACGCCGGGCCGGATCGTTATGAACGCCGCCATCGGGCCCGGCACGGGGCTTCCTTGCGGGTTGAGGGACTGGGCAGGGAAAAGGGCTGGGGCGACAATCGCGCCCGTCGCCATGTGGAGGGAAGGGCTGCCCGAGCTTCCGATGGTGGGCAAGGTCGCTGTGCCGACAATGCGCAGGCGGACCGGCCGCCGCTGCCCAGTGTCGGCGACGACTGTGTCGCCGAGGTGTTTATGAAGGTGAGCCAGGGTGGCGGGTCCGAGCACTATCTGTGACGCCGCATGGAGGCCGTGCCCGGATAGCAGCGGCGGGCTTACCGGGGCGTTCGGGCCGCTGGCCAGGGCAGGGACGGGCTGCCCGTCCAGTTTCATCTGCTCGAAGTACACGCCCGCCCAGTGAGCGATCACTGGATTGTGATTGAGCAGGGCGGCGGTTTGGGACGCTGGCAGGTTCTCGGCGGCCGAGAAGCCTGCTAGCAGCGCGTAGTCCCAGTTCCATCCATAGAGCGCGGGACGAGATACCAGGAAGCTGAGGCTGGACCCGAACGTGATCGAGGTGACCACCACCACGACGGCGATCACCGCGCCGAGCAGGGCGGACCGCACCGGGGCGGCGTAGCGCCCCGAGGCTGAGCCGAGGGCCGAGCGGATGCCGGTCACCGCGGTGGGCGGCAGGCCACAGGCCGCGGCCGCCTGGGCCAGCCTGGAGCTGCGCCCGGGGTCACCGGTCCGGCGGGCACGGTGCGGTGATACCCGATAGGCCACGGCCGCCGCCGATCCGGTCAGGACAACTGTCAGGAGGACGAATCCAAGGCCCAAGACCGTCCAGTCGAACGCCACGCCCCGATCCGGGTACACCGACCGGACCGGCCCGATCGGGGCCAGGGGCGACAGCCCGACGGCCACCGCCACCGCCAGCAGCGACCCAGCCATGACCGCCCCGACGACACCGATGAGCCCGTCGCACACGGTCATGGCCGGCCCGGCCCCCAACGCCCGCAGGACCGCGCCGTCCTCAGCGTTGCGGCGGACCAGGCGACTGACTATCTGACCGCTGATCACCAGCGCGGCCAGGACCGCGATCAGCCCGAAGACCTCGAAGGCAATGGCCTCGGGCCGGATGGTCCGCTCCGCCTGCGCCACGAGCGGGGCGTTCGTTTGCGACCCGGCGGTTTGCCCGAGATCCGGGGTGATCTTCCTGATCGCCGAGACCACCGCCGCCTCGTGCCGCGTCCCTCCCTCGAGCTGCAATGAGACATACGAGTAGTAGGCGCAGCACGACTCCAGCCGCCGGGTGAGCGCCGGGGTGAGCACCGCCAGCTGATCACCGAGAGCAGTGTCATCGTCCTGGACGATCTGCGCGCTGTCCTTCACGATGCCAACTAGCTTCAACGTGATCACCAGGTAAGGCTTGTCCGCTGGAGAGCCGGCGAACGAGGAGTTCACCTGGGCGGTGGTGAAGAAAGCCAGGCGCATGGCCGACCCGATGTGCAATCCCTCCTCCGCGGCGGCGCCCGGGGTCATGAGCACCTCGCCGGTGCGCGAGGGATCGGCCATCCGGCCGCGAACCAGGCTGACGCGGTCCTGCGTGAAATACTCGCCGTCAGGGCTGCCCTCGAATGAGGGCGGCGCCTCACCAGGGACTCCCCTCCCGTTGACCGGCCCCAGGCGCTGCAGCGTACCGTCGAAGCCGATGACGTCCACGGCGCGTTTGACATACCGCACCCTGGCGATGGCGCGGTCGACCTTCTGCGAGTCACCCGTGCCCGTAATCGGGTCGAACTCAGTGAAGGCCTGCAAGTCCGCAGGGTTGGTACTCGCCAGGTAAACGGGAAACGAGGACTGCGTCCGCCTGGCGCCCGCCACGGCCGCCAACGCCACGCCGCCCACCAAGCCGAGGACAAGGACCAGCGCCAAGTACCCGCCCCACCGGTCGCGGAAACAGGCCCGGAACCGGTAGCCCGCCTCACGCACAACGCTCGCAGTCAACATCGTGCACCACCGAGCACCTACCCCCCACGCGCTGAGCCCGCTCCGTCCTCCACTCATGCGGCCGTTACCAATGAAGTCTGACTCAGCCGCGCGACAGGCCCAAGGCGGGTAGCCCGCCGGACCCCCTCGTGCTAACACCCCCAGAGCGGTGGCCAGACGTGCGTGCAGCCAGCACCCCACTGCGTTACCGCGAGACTGGTTGTCCACCACCGGTAACGAACCGAAAGTGAACCCCCGTGACACCCGGTCAGGCGGCGGGCGAGCCAGCCTGTAGGCCGGGTTCTGTGCACCCCGCGCAGAAGCGGGCCGACGGCCATCCATCTAGGGCTGCCATTGCTGGCAGCCTCCTGCGGTCTACCCGCGAGCATCGGGCGGGCCGCCCTCAAACACTCGCGCAGTTCCCCGGCACCAGGCCGGAGATCCCTTCTGACCTTGCTCCAGGTGGGGTTTACCAAGCCGCCGCAGTCACCTGCGGCGCTGGTGGTCTCTTACACCACCGTTTCACCCTTACCCGGCACCGGGACTCAGCCCCGGAACCGGGCGGTCTGTTTTCTGTGGCACTGTCCCGCGGGTCACCCCGGGTCGGCGTTACCGACCACCCTGCCCTGCGGAGCCCGGACCTTCCTCACCGGGGCCGCGCGATCGCGGTCCCGGCGCGGCCGCCCGGCCGGCTCGCCCGCCGTGATCCACAGCATAGGCGCCCGGCGCCGGGTTCCTGGCGTCACGCAGGATGAAGATGCGCGGTGTCGTTCAGCGTCCGGACCACCGCCGGCCCGTCCGCGTACCAGTCAACCTCGCACAGGCAGGCCACGCTGAGGAACATCCGGCGCAACGACTCCGGCGGGGCGAGCAGCGCGTGCCGCAGCACGGTCTTCATCGGGGTGACGTGGCTGACCACGACGACCGTCCCGGCCGGGCCGCCCGCCAGGACCCGGTCGAGCGCGGCCAGCACCCGCTGGCCGGTCTCGTCGAAGGACTCCCCGCCCGGCGGTGGCACGCTGGTGTCCTTCAGCCATGCGGCCACGTCATCGGGCCAGCGCTCCATGGCCTCGGCGAAGCTGAGGCCCTCCCACTCCCCGAAGTCGGTCTCCATCCAGCCGTCGTCCACCTCGACGGGCGCCCCGGTGGCCGCCGCGACCTCGGCCGCGGTCCGCCGGGCCCGCTGCAGCGGGGAGCTGACGATCCGGTCCACCCGGCCACGGGCGGCGAGCCGCCGGGCGGCGGCCCGGGCCTGGGCCAGCCCGGCCTCGGTCAGCGGGATGTCGCCGCGGCCCGCGAACCGGCGTTCCGCCGACAGCGGCGTCTCACCGTGCCGCAGCAGCACGGTGGTCAGCGGCTCGGGCTGCGCGCCGGTCCAGCTCGGGCCAGGCCGGGCCGCGGCGGCACGCTGGCTCCGGGCCGCGGCCGAGACCTCTGCACCCGAACGAGAACCACCCCCCGGCTGCCCCGCCCCCGCGCCATCGTCTGCGGCCTCATCCATGGCCCGGTTGGCCAGCCGGTCGGCATGGGCGTTCCGGGCCCTGGGCACCCACTGATAGGACACCCGCCCGAGGCGGCGGGCCGCGCCCTCGGCCTGGGCGGCGAGCGCGCGGAGTGCCGGGTGCTTGATCTGCCAGCGCCCGGACATCTGCTCGGCTACCAGCTTGGAGTCCATCCGCACCTCGACGTCGGCGCCGGGGGCCAGCTCCGCCGCCGCCGTCAGCCCGGCCACCAGGCCGGAGTACTCGGCCACGTTGTTGGTGGTGACGCCGAGGCTCTGGTACAGCTCGGCCAGCACCTCGCCGGAGGCGGCGTCGCGGACCACCGCGCCGTAGCCGGCCGGGCCGGGGTTGCCCCGGGAACCGCCGTCCGCCTCGACGATCAGCCGCCCGGGCATGACCGGTCCAGGCGTGCGGGGCGGCTGGCCGGGCTCACAGCCCGGACTCGGGGGTGCGGACCAGGATCCGGCGGCACTCCTCGCAGCGCAGCACCTCGTCGGGGGCGGCGGCGCGGATCCGGTTCAGGTCGACGGTGTTGAGCGACAGATGGCAGCCCTGGCACCGGCCACCGCGCAGCGCGGCCGCCCCGATCCCGCCGTGCTGGGCACGCAGCTTCTCGTACAGGGCCAGCAGGTCGGCGGGCTCCTCCGCGGTGACCCCGGCCCGGCGGTCCTGGGCCTTGCCGGCTTCCTCGGCCATCTCAGCCAGCGCGGTGTCCCGGCGGCCTGCCACCGCCTCCAGCTGGCCGGCCAGCGCGGACCGCTCGGCCGTGAGGGCCTCGTGGCGGGACTGCGCCGCCTCCTGGCGCTCCATCACGTCCAGCACGATCTCTTCCAGGTCGGACTGGCGGCGGGCCAGGGAGACGATCTCCGACTGCAGCGTCTCCAGGTCCCGGGCCGAGGAGACCTGGCCGCTGTCCAGCCTGGCGCGGTCCCGCTCGATCCGGGTGCGGACCTGGTCGACGTCCGCCTCGGCCTTGGCCTGCTCCCGGGCGAGGTCTTTCTCCTCCGCGTCCACGGCCACGATCTCGTCGTGCAGTGCGCGGTCCCTGGCCGTGAGCTGGTCGGCCTCGGCGATCTCAGGGAGGGTTCGCCGGCGGTGCTCCAGCCGGCTCAGCTCCGCATCGACGTCGGCCAACTCGAGCAGCCGCTGCTGCGCCTCGGGAGATGCTTTCACGGGTCCCCACGTTAGCCCCCCGCCGGGGCGAGCGGAAACAGCGCAGGGGTTGCGGCCGGCGCCCGGGAGCCCGGCCCGGGCTCCCGGGCGCGTCCCGGCCGCTGATCCGGCCCCGCGGTCAGGAGGGCAGGGCCAGGTGCACGATCATCGGGCTGGTGGGCCTGCTCGCCCCGGCGGCCGGCTCGACCGTGACGGCCACGGTGTCCCCCGGGCGCAGCCCGGACACGATGACCGGGGCGGTCACGCCGGCGTGCGGCGGGGGCAGCATCCCGGCGGCCCGGGCCCGGCCGCCGCCCATCAGCCATAGCTCGTAGCGCTTCGCGGACGGCAGGGCGGGCAGCCGGACGGCGGTGAACACGAGCGCCCGCTCGCGGTGGGACATCACCACCCTGGCCGAAGCGCCGGAGGCAGCGCGGGCCGTCATCATCACCGCGTCCGGGGCGCCCAGCACCGCCGCGACGGCGCGGGCCCGTGACTGTACCTGGCTGAGCTGCTGCTGGGCGTGGTACGCCAGCCCGCCGAAGGCCAGTGCGGCGGCGAGGGCGCCACCGGCGGCCGCCAGCCCCCAGCGCCGGCCGGGCCGGGCGGCGCGCGGGGCGGGCCCGATGACCGGGGAGCCCTGCCGGGTCCGCGAGGCAGCGGCCAGCACGCGGTCGCGCAGCGCGTCAGGCGGCGCGCTGACCGAGGCGGCGGCCAGCATCGCGGTGGCCTCGTGCAGCCCCTGGGTCTCCTGGCGGCACGGCGGGCAGCCGGCGAGATGGCGCTCGAACCGGGTCCGGTCGGCGGGGCTGAGGGCATCGAGCGCGAAGGCGCCGGCCAGCGTGTGCGGGTCGGTGCGGCGCAGCGGGAACCGGCGCATCGGCTACCCCACCCCCAGGCAGTCACGGAGCCGGATCAGCCCGTCCCGCATCCGCGTCTTGACCGTGCCGGCCGGCAGGCTCAGCAGGCTGGCCACCTCGCGGTAGGTACGGCCCTGGTAGTAAGCGAGCGTGATGGACTCGCGCTGCAACTCGGTCAGCGAGCCCAGGCAGCGGCGCACCCGCTCCGCGTCCAGCCGCGCGGCGACGCTGTCCGCCACCACGTCGTAGTCGATGTCCGGCCGGGCGGCACGCTGCTCGCGCAGCATGGCCGCCTGCTCGGAACGCACCCGGTCCACCGCCCGCCGGTGGGCCAGCGTCATCACCCACGCCATCGCCGTGCCCCGGCGGGTGTCGTAGCGCGACGCGTGCCGCCAGACGTCGAGCAGCACCTCCTGGGTGACCTCCTCGGCCTGGAAGGGATCGCGCAGCACGCTGCGGGCGACACCGAACACGTGCCCCGCCACCTGGTCGTAGACCGCGCCGAACGCCGCCTCGTCGCCCCGCGACACCTGGCCGAGCAGCACGGCCAGCCCGCCCCCCGGCGGCGCGGGGGCGCCATCACCCGGGCTGTCCGGCGGCCGCCCCGGCTGGCCCTCGCTCATCCCCATGTCCTCTATTCGTCACAGGATTACGCTTGGCTTGCCGTTAGTCGTGATCCGGGGCAATCCAGATCGCCGTCGGCTACGAATGACACCTGTGAAAGACCGTTCACATCGTGGCACGGCCGCCCTCGGGGTGCTGGCCGGCCTGCTGACCGCATGCGTGGCGCTGGGCGTGGCCCAGCTCGTCGCCGGGATCAGCCGTCCCCAGGGATCGCCGGTGGCCGCCGTCGGCAGCCTGGCCATCGACCACACGCCCCCGGCGGTGAAGAACTTCGCCATCGCCACCTTCGGCTCGCACGACAAGACCGCGCTGGTCACCGGCATCCTGGTGGTGCTGGCCATCCTGGCCGCCGGCATCGGGGTGGCGGCCATGCGGCGGCTGGGGTACGGCCTGCTGGGCCTGGCCGGCTTCGCGGTGATCGGCTTGCTCGCCGCGCTGACCCGGCCGGACGCCACCGCGGTGGACGTGCTCCCCACCCTGATCGGCGCGGCGGCCGGTGCCTTCACGCTCGCCCAGCTGGTCCGGGCGGCCGGGGCGGCCCCGGCGGCCGCCCGGGCCGCCCCGGCCAGGCCCGCTGATGACCGGCCCACCGCTGCACGGGGCGGGCCGGGAGCGGCTGACTGGGTGCCACGCGGCCCCGGCCGCGATGCCCCGCTTCCGGGACAGCCGGCCGCTCCGGGCCAGCCGCCTGCGGCGCCGCCCGGGCCGGCTGCCCCGATGCGCAGCGGCCCCCCGGGGCCGGGCGGGCCGGCCGGGGACGCCCAGCCGCCGGGACGGCGGGCCTTCCTGGCCGCCGGAACCGCCGCCCTGGCCGTGGGCGGCATCTCGGCGGTGGCCGGGCGCTCGCTGGCCGAACGGTCCAACGTGTCCACGGCCCTGGCCACCGTCCGCTTCCCCCGGGCCGCTCATCCGGCGCCGCCGCTGCCGCCCGGCACCAGCCTGGACGTCAAGGGCCTCTCCCCGTTCATCACGCCGAACGGGAACTTCTACCGGGTGGACACCGCGCTGATCCTGCCCCAGGTGGCCCCGCAGAGCTGGCAGCTGCGCATCCACGGCATGGTGGAGCGCGAGATCACCCTCGACTTCGCCGAGCTACTGCGCCGCCCGCTGATCGAGGACTACATCACCCTGTGCTGCGTGTCGAACCCGGTGGCCGGACCATACATCGGGAACGCCAAGTGGCTGGGCACCAGCCTGGCCAGCCTGCTGCGGACGGCCCGGGTGCGGGCCGGAGCGGATCAGCTGCTGTGCACGTCGACCGACGGGTTCACCTCCGGCACGCCGATCGCCACGGTGCTGGACGGCCGGGACGCGCTGCTCGCCGTGGGCATGAACGGGGCGCCGCTGCCGGTCGCGCACGGCTTCCCGGCCCGGATGGTGGTGCCCGGCCTGTACGGCTACGTGTCGGCCACCAAGTGGGTCACCGACATCAAGGTGACCACGTACCGGGACGAGGTCGCCTACTGGGCGCAGCGGGGCTGGTCGCAGCAGGCGCCGATCAAGACCGAGTGCCGGATCGACGTGCCCGGCGGCTCGGTCCGGGCGGGCCGGACCCCGGTGGCCGGGGTGGCCTGGGCCCAGCACAAGGGCATCGACGCGGTGCACGTCCGGGTGGACCGCGGGCCCTGGCAGCAGGCCCGGCTGGCCGCGGTGCCCGGCATTGACACCTGGCGGCAGTGGGTGTGGGAGTGGGATGCGACCGCCGGCACGCACACCATCGAGGCCCGGGCCACCGACGCCACCGGCTACACGCAGACCGCTGCGCAGGCATCCCCGGAGCCCAACGGCGCCTCCGGGTACCCGAGCGTCACGATCTCAGTGCAGTAATTCCCGGGGGGACGACCCCCCGGAGCCCCCCGCGATTCGCTGGCCCGGAGGGGACACGCCTCCGGCGCGCCCCGCCTCGCCAGCGAGGCGCGGGCACTCGCTGGCCGACCATCCCGGATCCTTACAACAGCTGGTCGCGGATCTGGCCGGAGAGGTAGGCGCTGAGCCAGCGGCCGAGCTCGTCGAATACCTGTTTGCGCGCGGCGCTGCCCGGTTCACCGGGCAGCGCCTCACCGGGCTCGGAGTCGTCCACCTTCAGCCACGTGACGTGCTGGCCGAGCCGGATGGTCGCCTTGCCCCCCGCGATGACCGGCAGGGTGAGCAGGCCGCCCGTCCCCCCCGGGGCATCCCAGCCCGAGGCCGGGCACAGCACCAGCACCGGGCAGCCGATGTCCAGCCCGCGGCGGACCCGCCGCCGGATCACGGCGAGCAGCGCGGGCGGCCTGCTGGCCGGCCCGGCCGCCGCGCCGCCTGGCCGGACGCGGCCCAGCCAGGACTCGCTGCGCAGCGACGGGCCGGCCAGGACCAGGGCATCAGCCGGCTGGCTGCCCCGCCGGGCGTGGCACCATAGCGCGGCGATGAGCGCCCCGGTGCCGTGCGCGCACAGCACCACGGTCTCGTTGCCGTCAGCGTCCCGCACGTGCGCGGCCGCGGAGTCCAGGCAGGCCAGGTACTCGGCGAGCTCGTCGGCCCGGCTGGCCTGCGGCGGGCGCCCGGGGTCGCCGAGCCGCCGCAGGTCCGCCGCGTAGAAATGGAATCCCCGTTCGGTGTACCAGCCCGCCAGGTCGGGCGGCACGAACGGGTCGTCCATGCAGTGCAGGTAGATGACCGCGCGCTTGGTGCGGCGGGCGCTGCGCCGCCGCAGCACGGCCCCGTCCAGCCCGGCGATGCCCGGTGCCTCCTCGGCCAGCGGCAGGGTGACCGCCTCGTACCCTTCCGCCGCCCCGTCAATATCCGTGATGATCCCCATGGACTTCCCCCGTCCCCAGCAACCCGACCCTGCTCCGCCGCCATGGTCGAACACGGAGCGTCATGTCGCAGTGTGTCACCGTGACCTCACGTGCATCGCGGAAACACGCCAGCGGAACCGGATCGCCGGCCGCACGTTTGCCGTCAGGGGGAGAAATCCGGCCGGCCTGGCCCCGGACAGCCCGTCGCCTCAGCACAGCTCGTAGCCTCAGGTCATGCCTGGCGATGAGCACGACCTGATCGAGATCGAGCGGAAGTTCGACGTGGACGACGGCTTCGTGCTGCCTGACCTGTCCGGCCCGGGCGGGATCACGCTGGCGGCCGCCGATGTCTGGCGGCTGTCCGCCACCTACTTCGACACCGGGGACCTCCGGCTGGCGGCCGCGCACATCACGCTGCGCCGCCGCACCGGCGGCACCGACGCCGGCTGGCACATCAAGCTGCCGGTGGATGCGGACACCCGGCGGGAACGGCATTTCCCGCTGGAACCGCCCGCCCCGTCCGGCGGGCCATCCGGAGCCGGCCAAGCACAGGCCGCCGGCCAGGCGGCCAGGGTGCCCGCTCCCGTAGCGGCCGAGGTCGCGGAGTGGACCGCGGGTGCCCCGCTGCGCCCGGTTGCCCGGCTGGAGACCACGCGGACGGTGCGGCGGCTGGCCGGCCCGGACGGGACGATCCTGGCCGAGGTAGCCGATGACCAGGTCACCGGCTCCCGGCCGGATCCGGCCGACCCGGCGCGCTGGCGGCAGGCCGACGCCTGGCGTGAGCTGGAGGTGGAACTGGTGGGCGGTGACCGCGGGCTGCTGGCCCGGGTGGCCGGCCAGCTCGTCGCGGCCGGGGCCAGGCCGTCACGCTCCCCATCGAAACTGGCCCGCGTCCTGGGTACGGCCCGGTAGCCGCTACTGCGGCGGTACCGGGGCCCCGGGTGGCGGTGCGATCAGCTCGCTGACCGGGCGGCGGGCGGTGGCCGCCGCGGTGTGCGCGCGGCCGAACTCCAGCAGCAGGTGCGGCGCCCCGGGCAGGCCGAGCCGGGACCGGACCAGCGCGCGGATGGCGGCCGACTCCATCGGCTGGCTGTTCATCGAGGCGAACACCCACCGGCTCGCGGCGTGCACCAGGATCCGGTTCAGCGCCTGCCCGGCGCGCAGCCAGTCGGTGGGGGTGTCAGCGTCGGTCATCAGGATCGCCGCGGCCGGCGGCAGCTCGTCGCCTGCCTCGAGCAGCCCGCGGCCCCGGCCGAGATCGAAGTCGCGCTGGGCCAGGCGCCCTCCCGGCGCCCCGGTGTCCTCGGGCGGCGTGGCCGGGAAGGCCCGGGCCGGGACCCCGTCCCGTGCGGTGCTCTCCTGTCCCCGGGTCCAGCGCCGGAGCTCGGCCCGGACCAGCGGGTCGCGGCGCTGCCAGCGCGCCGCCGCGGCGACGAGGCGGGACAGCCGGGCCCGGGCCGCCACGTCCAGCAGGACCAGCGTGGCACCCTCGGTCACCGCGTCGTGCTGCAGCGCGGGCAACAGCCCGGCGGGCAGTGGCTCGCCGCTGAACGGGCCCCGGTGGGTGTGCCGGTGCGGCACCGCGGTCAGCAGGTCCCATTCGGCCGGGCTGACCGGCTCCTCGCGGCCCGGCCGGACCCGGGCCAGCAGGTCGGGCCGGCCCGGGACGGGCAGCAGTTCGACCAGCGGCAGGCGGCCGAGGTGGCGGACCGCGAGCCGCAGCCCGAACAGGGCGGCCCCGCAGCTGAGGATCAGCTCCCGGCCGCCTGGGTCCACCGCCCGCAGCTGCCGGCTGCGGTCGGCGTAGAGCTCCAGGCCGTTGTCCCGGCGGCGGAACCGCCAGGGCTGGGTGTTGTGCACCGACGGGGCCCGCGCCGCTGTCCCGATCAGGAAGCTCATCTCGTCGGCACTGAGCGGCACGGCGCCTGCGGACAGCGCGCCCGCGCCGAGGGTGATGTCGGACATGTACCCTCCCTGCCTTCCTGTCAGGGTGCGGCTGCGCTGGTCACGGCCGTAGTGCCGTGTGCCCTGACTGAGCAGGACCAAAGGCCCCGGCCGCCAGGTGCCGGCCGCAGGTGACGGAAGGGCCGCGCGGGGCGCGCACCGGGAACTCAGAGCGGGGCGAGAGGTAGCCCCAAGGGCGGGCAGATCCCCGGGCCCGAAACTGTCCATGTCAGTCTTCCGCAGAAAGGGGTTCTCATCATGACCAGCGACGGGCGGACCGTGTCCGCCGTGGTGGCCCGTGAGCGTGCTCGCCGGCGGCTCCGCGGCGCGACCGCCGGCGCCGGTATCCTGGGCGTGGCCGTGGCAGGCGCGGTGGCCCTGCACCTGCCGGGGACCAGTCACGCTGCCGCGAGCAGCGCGGCCGGCACCTCGTCCCGGTCCAGCACCGGGTCCACGGGCTCGTCCTCGCAGTCCGGCAGCGGCTCGGCGGGCTCGGACGATTCCGGGTCGTCAGGCTCCGCCGCGTCGAATTCCGGGAGCAGCACCGGCTCCAGCTCGGGTTCGCTCGGCTCAGGCTCAGCCCCGGCCGCCAGTTCCGGCTCGGCCGGGGCCACGTCGGGAGGTTCATGATGTCTGCCGCTGGCACCGCCAGCGAGCTGGGTGCCCCGGCGTCAGCGGACTGGACCGCCCTGGGCACCCAGGTATGGCTGCTGGTGACCGACCCGTCCCGGCTGGAGGACGGGCGGCGCCTGCTCACCGGGGACCTGGCGGCGGTCAACGCGGCGTGCAGCCGGTTCCGGGCCGACTCCGAGCTGATGTCCCTGGAGGCCCGCGACGACGCCGGCCCGGCCGAGCTCAGCCCGCTGCTCGCCGAGGCGGTGACCGTGGCGCTGCGCGCCGCCCGGCTCACCGACGGGGACGTGGACCCGACGGTCGCGACCGCCATGTCCGCACTCGGGTACGACCGGGACTTCGCGCTCGTGCCGCCGGCCGGCCCGGCGGTCACGCTGACCGTGCGGGCCGTTCCGGGCTGGCGCATGGTCCACCTGGACCCGGCCACGCGGCTGCTCACCCTGCCCCCCGGCGTGCGGCTGGACCTGGGCGCCACCGCCAAGGCGTGGGCGGCCGACCGTTCCGCCGCGCGGCTGGCCGGCGCGCTCGGCTGCGGCGTCCTGGTCGGCCTCGGCGGCGACATCGCGGTCGCCGGTGACCCGCCACCCGGCGGCTGGCGGATCCGGGTGCAGGACGTGACCGGCCGGCCGGAGGACCCGCCTCCCGGCCCGTCGGCGGTCGTGGCCATCACCGAGGGCGGCCTGGCCACCTCGAGCACCACCGCACGGCGCTGGCGGCGCGGCGGCGACGTGCTGCATCATATTCTCGATCCCCGGACCGGGCTGCCCGCGCCGGTTTACTGGCGGACCGTTTCGGTCGCGGCGGCCAGCTGCACCGACGCCAACACGGCCAGCACCGCGGCCATCATTAAAGGCCATAAAGCCGTCGATTGGCTGGTAAATCTCGGCCTGCCCGCACGACTGGTCGATGCGGCCGGTAATGTGCAGACCGTGTGCGGCTGGCCTGCCGAAGCGCGGTAAATCACGGGCAGCGTGCGGGCCGCAGCCAGGTCAGGCCGGGCCCAGGCGAGTGTTTACCCGGCCATGACCCAAAGAGCTGGCCGCATGACAGCAATGCAGAGCGGGCAATTCACCGAGCGTGCATTCCTCTGGGAGGACACCGATGAATCACCGCCGGGCGGACGTGCGCGCGGCCGTGGCGCAGCGCCAGCGCAGCCAGGACCAGCTCCGCACCGTGACCGTGACCGTCGGGGTCGCGGGCGTGGCCGCCGCCGGGGCGGTCGCGTTCATCCTGCCGGGTTCCACGCACGCCGCGGCGAGCTCGCGCCCGGCCGCGCCCGCCCCGTCCAGTTCCGGGAGCACTGCGCCTAGTTCCGGGAGCACGGCACCGAGCACGGCAGCCACGCCGGGCAGCGGGACCGCGACCCATCACGCGCGGCGGCCGCGGGCCCACCCGGCGGCGAGCGCCCCATCCGCCGCCGCCGCCGCGCCCACCACCCCCGCGGCGGTGCCGACCACGCCCGCGGCCGCGCCGGCACCGACGACCGCCCCGCCGCAGACCGTATCCGGGGGTTCCTGAGCAGGTCCCGGCGAGGCGCATCGTGCCCGCCGGCCCGCGCGCGGGCCGGCGGCGGCCTCCGCGCCGCGCCACCGGCTGTTACGCGGCGGCCCCGCCGTCCTCCGCCGGCCCCGCGCCATCCTCCGGCTCCCGGCCATCCGCCATGGGCTGGCTGCCGTCGTCGGCCGGCTCCCCGCCGTCGTCGCCCGGCACCGCGCCGCCCTCCTCCCCCGCGCCTGGGGGGCCCTCACCCGAGGCCCCGGCGGTCTCGCTCCCCGGCACCGCCGTGCGACGTGAGTCGTAATGCCACATCCCCGGCAGCAGCCAGCAGGTCAGCGCGCCCACCGCGATGCTGAGCAGGCCGCCGGACCACGCCGCGAACTGCGGCCCGCCGATGGCC
This sequence comes from uncultured Actinomycetes bacterium, assembly GCA_963767385.1. GTDB lineage: Bacteria > Actinomycetota > Actinomycetes > Streptosporangiales > Streptosporangiaceae > RYN-230. Next base: position 25,304 of record CAVYEA010000029.1, read on the forward strand.
GCCGCCGCCCCGGCCTCCCCGTCACCGAGCCGCGGGCCGCCCTGGATGCCCGCGTAGATGAGGCTGTTGACCCGGCCCTGCATCCGGTCCGGGGTGACCTGCTGGACGATCACCATCCGGAACACGGCGGAGATCACGTCCGCGGCGCCGGCCACCGCGAGCAGTGCCAGCGCCGCGGGCAGCCAGCTCACCAGGCCGAACGCCGTGATGGCCAGCCCCCAGGCCAGGACGCAGATCACCACCGCCCGGCCCGCGCCGCGGACCCGGCCGACCCGCCCGGTGAGCAGCGAGCCGGCCAGCGCCCCCGCCCCCGGCGCCGCGTTCAGGAAGCCCACGGTGGCCGCGCCGCCGCCGTACACGGTGGCGGCCAGCGCCGGGAACACCGCACGGGGCATGCCGAACACCATCGCCCCCAGGTCGATCAGGAAGACGCCGGCCAGCGGCTGGCTGGCCCGCAGGTAGCGGAGCCCGCCGACCAGCGAGGCCAGGCTGGCGGGCTGGCCGCCGCGCTCCGGGCGCAGCGCCGGCAGCAGCAGCACCGACCCGAACGCCACCGCGAACGAGGCCACGTCGAGCAGGTAGCCCACGGCGAACCCGGCCTCCGCGATCAGCAGCCCGGCCGCCGCGGGCCCGGCCACATAGGACACCTGGGTCGCGGCCGACTGCACGGCCACCGCCGCGGGCAGGTCGGCCGGGGGCACCAGCCGGCGCAGCGAAGCCCGCCGCGCCGACCAGTCGAGCCCCTGGAAGGCGGCCGCCTCGGCGGTGCACGCGAACAGCGGCCACAGCTGCGCATGCCCGGACAGCGCGTTGGCCGCCAGGCCCGCCGACCCGGCGGCCAGCATCAGCTGGGTGAACAGCAGCACGCGGCGTCGGTCCCAGGCATCGACCAGCGGGCCGCCGACGAGTGAGCCGGCCAGCAGCGGGATCAGCTGGCCCAGGCTCACCAGCCCCACGATGGCCGTTGAGCCGGACAGGCTGTAGGCCTGATAGGAGACGCCGACGATGGTGAGCTGGCTGCCGAGCTGGGACACGAGCTGGCCGCCCCACAGGCGGCGGAAATCCCGGTGGCGGCGCAGCGGGCCGGCATCCAGCAGGATGCCACCGGCCAGGCGCCGCCGGGCAGCGGGCTGACCAGCCATGCGGCCTCCACCAGGAAGGGAACGCGGCCAGCCCGGAGGCTGGGAGCAGCCGCGCTCCGACGGGGAACAGCGTGAGTCGTATGTATACCGAAACAGCGGTTTTGCGCCGCTACCAGGGCCTGAGCTGGCCATCGCCCACGTTCAGAGGAAATTGAGAGGCTGGCCATAGCACCGCCTGCACCCGGCCGGACATGCTTAACATCGAAGCGATCGACTCCCAGAGGGACTAGATGAACGGAATAACCCAGAGCACCGCGCTCTGGTACATGAGCCGGGCTACCGGCGTGGTGAGCCTGCTGCTGCTCACCGGCATCGTGGTACTCGGCATCCTGGTGAACCGCCAGGGCCGGCTGCCCGGCCTGCCCCGTTTCGTGGTCACCGGGCTGCACCGCAACCTGTCCCTGCTGGGCGTGGCCTTCGTCGCGGTGCACGTGGTCACCGCGGTGGCCGATCCGTACGTGACGATCCGCATCGCCGCGGTCGTGATCCCGTTCGCCTCCTCGTACAAGCCGCTCTGGCTGGGGCTCGGCGCGATCTCCCTCGACCTCGTCGCGGCGCTGATCGTGACCAGCCTGGCCCGGGCCCGGATGAGCCGCCGGGCCTGGCGCGGGCTGCACTGGTTCAGCTACGCGGCGTGGGGCTCGGCGGTGGTGCACAGCTTCGGCAGCAGCACCGACCTGCACCGCGGCCTGCTGCTCTACCTGGCCATCTGCTGCTGCCTCGTGGTGGCCGGCGCGGTCATCTGGCGCATCACGCACGCCGGGCGGGAACTGCCGCGGGAGGAGCGCGCCGCCGCGACCCTCGAGATGATGTCCCCCGGCAGCCTCCGTGACACCCGGTCACGCCGCCGGGACCCTGAGAACATCCGCTGACGACCTACGAAAGCCGGTACCCGATGACCTATGGCACGACCGTGCCGTACCCAGCCCACGGCGGCCACGGCCAGCAACGGGGCGCCGCCCCGCACCGTGGGGCGGGGCCGGATGGCGGGCCGGTCCGGCACGGCGGGCCTGGCCAGCACGGCCAGCAGGCCGCCGCGCCGGCGGGCGGTCAGCCGGGCGGGCGGCCTGAGGACATGCCCCGGCTGCTCCCGGTCCACGGGGCCGTCCCGGTCGACCTGCGGACGCACCTGTCGCGGTACGGCGCGCCGCCGTACTTCGGCCAGCCCGGGCGGCTCATCCCGGTACTCAAGGCGGCCGGGCTGACCGGCCGCGGCGGCGCCGCGTTCCCGGTGCACCGCAAGCTCGCCGCGGTGGCCGAGGCGGCCACCCATCCCGTGGTCATCGGCAACGGAGCCGAGGGCGAGCCCGCGAGCGACAAGGACAAGTCGCTGCTGTGGATCTCGCCGCACCTGGTGCTGGACGGCCTGCAGCTGGCCGCCGAGGCCGTGGGCTCCGCCTCAGTGGGCCTGTACGTGCACCGCAACGCGCGACTGCAGGAGCGGCTGCGCGCGGCGGTGGCGGAGCGGGCGGCGGCCGGCCTCGACGCCGCGCCGGTCGAGATCATCGACGCGCCGCCGCGTTTCCTGGCCGGCGAGGAATCCGCACTGGCCAGCCGGGTCAGCGGCGAGCCCGCGATGCCCCGGTTCAAGCCGCCGCGGGTCTTCGAGCGCGGCGTGGTCGGGCGCCCGACGCTGGTGCAGAACGTGGAGACGCTGGCGCACCTGGCGCTGATCGCCCGGTACGGGCCGCACTGGTTCCGCAGCGTGGGCACCGCCGAGGAGCCCGGCTCCATGCTGTGCACGCTGCACCAGCCGGACGGCCGGCGGGACGTGGTCGAGACCCCGCTCGGCACCCCGCTGCGCCACCTGCTGCTGCTCGACGAGGGCACCCAGGCGGTGCTCAGCGGCGGCTATCACGGAGCCTGGCTGCGCGCCTCGGACGCCGCCCGGATGACGCTGAGCGAAGCCCAGCTGCGCCCGGCCGGCGCCTTCGTGGGCGCGGGCGTCCTGGTCGCCTTCCCGGCTGGCCAGTGCGGCATCGCCGAGGCGGCCCGGGTGGCCCGCTACCTGGCGCTGGAGTCGGCCGGGCAGTGCGGGCCGTGCTTCAACGGCCTGCCGCGGATCGCCGCCGCCATGGACGAGGTGGCCAGCCCGCAGCCTGATCCCCGCGCCGTCACGGACATGCTGCGCTGGGCCGGCCTGGTGGAGGGCCGCGGCGCATGCCACCACCCGGACGGCACGACGCGGTTCATCCGCAGCGCGCTGAACGTGTTCGCCGACGAGATCGACCGGCATGCCCGCGGCCGGTGCGTGGACCCGGCCCGGCGGCCCTTCCTGCCGCTGCCCGCGGACACCGCGCTGGACGCGGCCGACTGGAGCTGAGATGAGGAAGCAACTGCGCGTCGACCCGACCGCCTGCTCGGGGCACGGGCTCTGCGCCGAGCTACTGCCCGAGCTGGTCACGCTCGATGAGTGGGGCTACCCGATCATCGCTGCCGAGCCGGTCCCCCGCGGCCTGGACCGGCACGTCCGCCGGGCTGTCACCGACTGCCCGGCACTGGCGCTGAAGCTGCAGCGCGTGTCCTGAGACGGTTCAGAGCTTGGCTGCGGATACTGGGGTCGTGATGGGTGAGGCGCAGGTGGCGGGGCCTTCGGCGGGCCGGTCGGTGCCGGTGCAGCGGGTGGATGGCAGCCCGGTGCGGGTGCTGGTCGTCGATGACGAGCCGAGCCTGGCGGAGCTGCTGGCCAGCGTGCTGCGGTATGAGGGCTGGGAAATCCAGACGGCCGGGGACGGCGCGAGCGCGGTCCGGGCGGCGCGGGAGTTCCGCCCGGACGCGGTGGTGCTGGACATCATGCTGCCCGATTTCGACGGGCTGGAGGTGCTGCGCCGGGTCCGGGCGGAGAACCCGCACGTGTGCGTGCTGTTCCTGACGGCCAAGGACGCCGTCGATGACCGGGTGGCCGGGATCACCGCCGGCGGCGATGACTACGTGACCAAGCCGTTCTCCCTGGAAGAGGTGCTGGCCCGGCTGCGCGGGCTGCTGCGCCGGGCCGGGATCGCCCGCTCCCGCGGCGAGACCCAGCTGGTGGTCGGGGACCTGGTCATGGACGAGGACGCCCGCGAGGTCCGCCGCGACGACGAGGTGATCGACCTGACCGCCACCGAGTTCGAGCTGCTGCGGTTCCTGATGCGCAACCCCCGCCGGGTCCTGTCCAAGGCCCAGATCCTCGACCGGGTCTGGAACTACGACTTCGGCGGCCAGGCCCACGTCGTCGAGCTGTACATCTCCTACCTCCGCAAGAAAATCGACGCCGGCCGCGACCCCCTCATCCACACCGTCCGCGGCGTCGGCTACGTCCTCAAACCCGCCAGCTAAGGCCCCCGCATGACCACACCCGGCGCCGCCCCCGCGGCGGAGTCCCCACCTGGGCGGCGTTACCGCCTCGGGCCCCGGACGCTGCGCGGCAGGCTGATCGCCGGGCTGCTCACGCTGCTCATCGTGGCCTGTGCCGGGGTCGGCGCCGTCACCTACGTGGTGCTCAGCCACACCCTGATGAGCCAGCTCAACCGGCAGGTGTTCGAGGCCAGCCACCGGTACAGCAGCTGCCTCGAGGCACCGGCGCCCGAGGCTGACCAGCACGGCCAGCACGGCACGGCCCCGGCCCAGCCGCCTGGCGACGGCGACCACGACAACGACAACTTCCCCGGCGCCGCGCGGCAGTGCGGGACGTACCAGGGCGGGCAGACGTTCACCGCCGCGATCGTGAACCACCAGGTGCGCTTCCCCGCGCTGGCCAGCGGCACCTGCCACCTGACCCAGGCGGACCAGGCCAAGCTGCTGGCCCTGCGCACCAGCAAGCACCCCACCACGGTGACGCTGTCTTCACTGGGGCCCTATCAGCTCGTGGCATCCCCGGGCAACGATCAGTCCACCCTGGTGACCGGCATGCCACTGGACCCGAACCAGTCCACCCTGCAGAAGGTGGAGCTGGCCGAGATCATCGTCTTCTCAGCCGCCGTCCTGCTCACCGGCGTCATCGGGACGGGGTTTGTGCGGTTGTCGTTGCGGCCGTTGCGGCGGGTGGCGGCGACGGCGGCGCGGGTGGCCCAGCTGCCGCTGGCCAGCGGGGAGGTCACGCTGAGCGAGCGGGTCCCGGACGCCAACCCGCGGACCGAGGTCGGCCAGGTCGGGTCGGCGTTCAACCGGATGCTCGGCCACGTCGAGGCCGCGCTGGCCCGCCGCGCCGCCTCCGAGGCCCGGCTGCGCCGCTTCGCCGCCGACGCCAGCCACGAGCTGCGCACCCCGCTGGCCGCCATCCGCGGCTACGCCGAACTCGCCCTGCGCCACCCCGGGCCCGTCCCCGCCGACATCACCCACGCCCTGCGCCGCGTCGAATCCGAATCCGCCCGGATGAGCGTCCTGGTCGACGAGCTCCTCCTGCTCGCCCAGCTCGACGCCGGCCGCCCGCTGGCCCGCGAGCCCGTCGACCTCACCCGCCTGGCCATCGACGCCACCTCCGACGCCCGCGCCGCCGCCGCCAGCCACCGCTGGCAGCTCGAACTGCCCGGCGAGCCCGTCCTGACCCGCGGCGACGAGCACCGCCTGCACCAGGTCCTGGCCAACCTCATGTCCAACGCCGCCAAGCACACCCCGCCCGGCACCACCGTCACCATCGCCCTGGCCCCCGGCCCGCCCCCCGCACCCGGCCAGGAACCCACCATCGAGCTGTCCGTCACCGACAACGGCCCCGGCATCCCCCCCGACCTCCAGCCCACCCTCTTCGAACGCTTCGTCCGCGGCGACACCACCCGCGCCCACCAAGCCGGCCAGCCCCCCTCCACCGGCCTCGGCCTCGCCATCGTTGACGCCGTCACCACCGCCCACCACGGCACCGTCACCCTCGACTCCAAACCCGGCCACACCCGCTTCACCATCACCCTGGCCCGCCTGGAGCCATTAACGGCCCCGCCGGACGGCACCGCACAGCCAGCGGCGGGTGTTCCTGACCGGCTGTGATTTGGCCAGGTCTCCATTTCATACCTTTGCTCTCTTTGATCATGAAAGCGGCGGGCCGTCTGGCACAATCGGGCCACGCACCTGATCCCCAGCCATTGGCATTCCGGCCTGCCGCGGCGCGGCCGGCCGGCCGGATCACATGCGCCCTGCTCACAGGTGGGTAGACATTGTCGGATGGAGGCGGAATGCTGCATCAGATCCGCCCAGTGCGAGCCGCCCTGACCGGGTCCCTCGCCTTGGGCATGGCCTTTTCTCTCATGGGAGCAGGGTTAGCCGGGGCGGGCAGCCCGCACGGCGCTGCCGCCCGCCAGCGGGCCCATATCGCCTATTCGCGGAGCCACGGCGGCAAAACGGCGGCCAATCACACGCCCGACGATGGTGACCTGGCCGACGAAATGGCCCAGTACGACAGCGAGCGCACCGCCCCGGCCGCCACCGTCCCGGGGCAGGCCCTGGTGAACGCGCAGCAGCAGGCCGCGGCCCTGACCGCGCAGGGGCCGAGGTGGCAGGAATTCACCACCGCCCCCTACAACGCCCAGCCGGCCAGCTACACCGACCCGTTCTGGTCCAATGCCGGAGCTGGCTTCTCGCTGGTCGGCGGGCGGGTTACCGCCCTGGCGGCCACGCCCGACGGCACCTGGTTCGCCGGGACCGCTGACGGCGGGGTGTGGCGGTCCACCGACCAGGGACAGCACTGGACACCGGTGTTCGACTCGATGCCGACCCTGTCCATCGGGGCGCTGGCCGTCAACCCGGCCGACGGATCACTGTGGGTGGGCACCGGGGAGGCGAACCTCTCCCAGGACTCCTACGCGGGTACCGGCGTGTACCGCTCGGCCAACGACGGCGCCACCTTCCGCCTCGTCGGGGGCGGCTCACCGGCCAGCAACCCGCTGGTGTCCCGCACCGTGTTCCGGATCGCCTTCGATCCGCGCGGGAACGCCTACGCGGCCACGGACAACGGGCTGTTCCGGTACGCGGCCGGCACCGGCCAGTGGACCGAGGTCCTGGACCCGGCGGGCCCGGCCGACTCCCCGCCCTACGACCAGCAGGTGACGGATGTGGCCGTCCAGCCCGGCTCGGCCGGCCGGGTGGTCATCGCGGCCATCGGCTGGCACGGCCCCGGCAACACGCAGAACAACGGCTTCTACACCTCGACTGACGGCGGGCTCACCTTCAGCCAGGTCACCCCGGCCGGCGCCATCAACGCCGCCGACATCGGCCGCACCACGTTCGCCTACTCCGCCGATGGCAGCAAGCTCTACGCCATCGTCCAGTCGCCGAGCATGCTGGCCGCCGGGGACGAGTCGGTGCTGCAGGGCATCTTCGTGTCCTCCGGGAGCCCGGCCAGCGTGACCGGGCCGTGGGCGAAGATCGGTGATGAGGCCACCCTGGCCGCGTCCGGCTCGGCCCTGGCGGTCGGGTCCGGCTACGGCGTCGGGGTGCAGGCCTGGTACAACCAGGACCTGGCGGTGGACCCCGGCAACCCGGACCACGTGTACGCCGGGCTGGAGGAAGTCTTCGAGTCCAGCAGCGGCGGCAGCAGCTGGGTGACCGCCAGTCCCTACTGGAACTACACCCTGGCCTGCGAGACCACGACGGCCGGCTGCCCTGACACCACGCACCCGGACCAGCACGCCATGATGATCACCGACGGCAAGATCGTCATCGGCAACGACGGCGGCGTCTACAGCCGGCCGCTGCCGGACACCCAGCAGTACGGCGACTGGACGGACCTGAACGCGACGCTGCGGTCCTGGCAGTACTACGACGCACGGGCCGGCCTGCTGCGCGGGGCCGGCACCGCCGTGTGGGGCGGCCTGCAGGACAACGGCACGTCACTGGTCACCACCCGCAGCAGCCAGATGGTGGAGCCGGCCGGCGGTGACGGTTTCGACGTGATCGTCGATCCGCAGAACGCGAACGACATGGTCGGTGAGTACACCGACGGCACGATGTACTCGTCCACGGACGGCGGCCATTCGTTCAGTGACGACGTCAGCCCCACCTGCGCCGCCCAGGCCACCGCCGGGCTGACCCCGAGGCCGGACTGCGACCCGGCCGCGCGGTTCGTCACGCCGCTGGTGCCGGACCAGAGCGGCAAGGACGTGTGGCTCACCGGCGGCCAGTACGTCTGGGTCACTGCCGATGGCTGGAACACCAGTTGCACCGACACCGCGTGCTCCTGGAAGGCGGTCTACGACACGGGAGCCGGCCATGCGGTGACCGCCCTGTCGTCGGCCCGCGGCGGCAGCATCGTCTACGCCGCCTGGGTAGCTGGCGGCGGTAACCCCGGGCCCTCCTTCGGCTCAGGCATCGCGACCAACTACGGCGGCACCTGGCACGAGGTGAACATGGCCGGGCTGCCGGACCGGTACATCGCCGGCGTGACGGTGGACCCGGCCAACCCGGCGCACGCCTACGCGGTCTTCAACGGCTATTCACGCCGGTGGGTGCCGGGTGGCGGCACCGGCCATGTGTTCGAGACCACCGACGGCGGCCAGTCGTGGACCGGCATCTCGGGCAACCTGCCCGATATCGCCTCCGACGCCCTCGTGCTCAGCCACGGCCGGCTGGCGCTCGGCACCGACCTGGGCGTGTTCACCGCAGCCGCCGGACGGGGCAGCGCCACCACCTGGTCCCGCCTCGGGAGCGGTCTGCCCAACGCGGCGGTGGACGATCTCACGGCCGGCCCGGATGGTTTCATCTACGCCGCGACTCACGGCCGGGGAGTCTGGCGGATCCCCTTCTAACGAGTTCACCTGCGCAGGTGCCCGGCGGCTTCCGCCGCCGGGCACCTGCGCGGCCGGTCACAACCGCGGCCGCCCCTGCGGCGTCGTACTTAGTGACGCTTCTCAGCTACTAAGGGGATGTTCGCCATGAGAGCATCCGTGATCACCGGCCGGCGGATGCTGGCCGCGTGCTTCTTCACCTCGGCCGCCCTGCTCGCCGCCGCGTGCGGATCCTCCGGGACAGCCACGCCAGCAAGGACGGTCACCGTGACGGCCACGCCCCCGGGTTCGCCGGCCTCCGGCGCGTCGAGCGCGCCGGCACCCGCCGCACCACGCGTTTCCGGTCCGTTGCCGTGCCTGACCACCGACCTGCGGGTGACCGTCGGCGCGGCCAACGGCGCTGCGGGCACGGTCTACTACCCGCTCGACTTCACCAACGCCTCCACCACGGCTTGCACGCTCTACGGCTACCCGGGCGTCGCGTTCGTCAGCTCCCCGGGCGGCAGCCAGGTCGGCGTGCCCGCCGGCCGTGGCAGCACCGGGCCGCCTGCGCTGATCACCCTGCCGCCCGGCGCGACGGCACACGCCACGCTGGGCGTCAGCGACGTGCTGATCGGCGACAACTGCGCGCATCACCAGGTGCAGGTGAACTGGGTGCAGGTCTACCCGCCCGACCAGTACAGCGCGCTGTTCGCGCCGCTGAGCCGCCAGGGCTGCGCGGACGGGTCGCTGGTCACCATGCACGTGACCACCGTCAGTGCCGGGCCATGACCGGGCCGCTGGGCCTCCCCTCCTGCGGAAGAGCCGGCTCACGCCCGCGATGACCGCGGTGGCCGCCACCGGGCCAGGGATGATCACCAGCCAGGTATAGACCATGAGCAGCGCGCCCCAGGTCCGCTTGACCGGTCCAGGGGGAAATTCCGGGCCTGCGCGTCCTGAGAGGGTTCTCAGCGGGTACATAGAATTTCCTGGGAGCTTGGCTGCGGATACTGGGGTCGTGATGGGTGAGGCGCAGGTGGCGGGGCCTTCGGCGGGCCGGTCGGTGCCGGTGCAGCGGGTGGATGGCAGCCCGGTGCGGGTGCTGGTCGTCGATGACGAGCCGAGCCTGGCGGAGCTGCTGGCCAGCGTGCTGCGGTATGAGGGCTGGGAAATCCAGACGGCCGGGGACGGCGCGAGCGCGGTCCGGGCGGCGCGGGAGTTCCGCCCGGACGCGGTGGTGCTGGACATCATGCTGCCCGATTTCGACGGGCTGGAGGTGCTGCGCCGGGTCCGGGCGGAGAACCCGCACGTGTGCGTGCTGTTCCTGACGGCCAAGGACGCCGTCGATGACCGGGTGGCCGGGATCACCGCCGGCGGCGATGACTACGTGACCAAGCCGTTCTCCCTGGAAGAGGTGCTGGCCCGGCTGCGCGGGCTGCTGCGCCGGGCCGGGATCGCCCGCTCCCGCGGCGAGACCCAGCTGGTGGTCGGGGACCTGGTCATGGACGAGGACGCCCGCGAGGTCCGCCGCGACGACGAGGTGATCGACCTGACCGCCACCGAGTTCGAGCTGCTGCGGTTCCTGATGCGCAACCCCCGCCGGGTCCTGTCCAAGGCCCAGATCCTCGACCGGGTCTGGAACTACGACTTCGGCGGCCAGGCCCACGTCGTCGAGCTGTACATCTCCTACCTCCGCAAGAAAATCGACGCCGGCCGCGACCCCCTCATCCACACCGTCCGCGGCGTCGGCTACGTCCTCAAACCCGCCAGCTAAGGCCCCCGCATGACCACACCCGGCGCCGCCCCCGCCTGGCGCCGGACCGCGCCGGGACGCTGGCTGGCCAGCCGCACGCTGCGCGGGCGGCTGATCGCCGGGCTGCTCACGCTGCTCGCCGTGGCCTGTGCCGGGGTCGGCGCCGTCACCTACGTAGTGCTCAGCCACACCCTGATCAACCAGCTGGACCTGCAACTGCGGGCGGCCGGGACCCGGTACGTGGCCTGCATCGAGGAGCACGACGAGAACGGCCCCAAGCCGCCGCCCGGCACCCAGGCCCCGGCGAACTGCAACCAGACCCCGGGCCTGGGACCCGGCACCTTCGGGGCCCGGCTGAAGGACGGCGTGGTCACCAACCAGGCCGTCATCAGCGGCAAGGTCCATCTGACCGCCGCTGACACGGCCCGGCTGGACCGGCTGCCGCCCAACGGCGGATTCCGCACCGTGGAACTGGACTCGCTGCACGGCGACTACCGCGTCACCGCGGTCCGCGGCCGTGACGGTGACGTGCTGATCACCGGGCTGCCGCTGGCCGGGATGGAATCCACCCTGAGGAAGGTGGAGATCGCCGAGGTGGCGGCGTTCTCGGCGGCACTGGTGCTGACCGGGCTGCTGGGGACGGGGTTTGTGCGGTTGTCGTTGCGGCCGTTGCGGCGGGTGGCGGCGACGGCGGCGCGGGTGGCCCAGCTGCCGCTGGCCAGCGGGGAGGTCACGCTGAGCGAGCGGGTCCCGGACGCCAACCCGCGGACCGAGGTCGGCCAGGTCGGGTCGGCGTTCAACCGGATGCTCGGCCACGTCGAGGCCGCGCTGGCCCGCCGCGCCGCCTCCGAGGCCCGGCTGCGCCGCTTCGCCGCCGACGCCAGCCACGAGCTGCGCACCCCGCTGGCCGCCATCCGCGGCTACGCCGAACTCGCCCTGCGCCACCCCGGGCCCGTCCCCGCCGACATCACCCACGCCCTGCGCCGCGTCGAATCCGAATCCGCCCGGATGAGCGTCCTGGTTGACGAGCTCCTCCTGCTCGCCCAGCTCGACGCCGGCCGCCCGCTGGCCCGCGAGCCCGTCGACCTCACCCGCCTGGCCATCGACGCCACCTCCGACGCCCGCGCCGCCGCCGCCAGCCACCGCTGGCAGCTCGAACTGCCCGGCGAGCCCGTCCTGACCCGCGGCGACGAGCACCGCCTGCACCAGGTCCTGGCCAACCTCATGTCCAACGCCGCCAAGCACACCCCGCCCGGCACCACCGTCACCATCGCCCTGGCCCCCGGCCCGCCCCCCGCACCCGGCCAGGAACCCACCATCGAGCTGTCCGTCACCGACAACGGCCCCGGCATCCCCCCCGACCTCCAGCCCACCCTCTTCGAACGCTTCGTCCGCGGCGACACCACCCGCGCCCACCAAGCCGGCCAGCCCCCCTCCACCGGCCTCGGCCTCGCCATCGTTGACGCCGTCACCACCGCCCACCACGGCACCGTCACCCTCGACTCCAAACCCGGCCACACCCGCTTCACCATCACCCTGCCTCAGCTGAACGGCGGCTGAACGCCGCCCGGGCGGCCGCGGTCTCATAGCGGCCGCAGAAAGCGGCCGCAGAGCCGGCCCAGGCCCAGATCGCACCGTGGGGACATGACTTCCCCGCAGCATCTGCCCATGCCTGGCGCCTCGCCACCCCCGGCAGCCCAGCCAGCCCCCCAGGTCGAGATCATCGTCCCGGTACGGAACGAGGAGCGCGACCTCGGCCCGGGTGTCCGGCGGCTGGCCAGCTACCTGGACAGCAGCTTCCCGTTCGCCGCCCGGGTGACCATCGCCGACAACGGCAGTACCGACCGGACGTGGGCGGTCGCCACGGAACTGTCCAGGAACTGCCCCGGCGTACGCGCGGTGCGGCTGGCCCAGCCGGGCCGCGGCCGGGCGCTGCGCGCCCAGTGGGCGGCCAGCGACGCCCAGGTACTCGCCTACATGGACGTCGACTTGTCGACTGACCTGAACGCCCTGCTGCCGCTGGTGGCGCCGCTGCTGTCCGGGCACAGCGACGTCGCCATCGGCACCCGGCTGGCCCGCGGCGCCCGGGTGGTGCGCGGCGCGCGGCGGGAGGCGATCTCCCGCTGTTACAACCTGCTGCTGCACGCCACGCTCGGGGCACGGTTCTCCGACGCGCAATGCGGGTTCAAGGCCATCACCGCGGACCAGGCCCGGATCCTGCTCCCGCTGACCCGGGACACCAGCTGGTTCTTCGACACCGAGCTGCTGATCCTGGCGCAGCGGGCCGGGCTGCGCATCCACGAGGTACCGGTGGACTGGATCGATGACACCGACTCCCGGGTAGACATCGCGGCCACCGCCCTGGCCGACCTGCGCGGGATCATCCGGCTCGGCTGGGGGCTGGGCCGCGGCACGATCGGCGTGCCCGTGCTGCGCAGCCCGTCACTGGCGCCGCCGGGCCGCCCGGAACTCCCCCGCCAGCTGGCCCGGTTCGCGCTCGTCGGCCTGGCCAGCACGGCGGCCTACCTCCTGCTGTACCTGGCCCTGCGCGAGGTGCTGGCCGCGCAGCCGGCCAACGCGCTGAGCCTGCTGGCCACCGCGACCGGGAACACGGCGGTGAACCGCCGGTTCACCTTCGGCATCCGCGGCACGGCCGGCACCGCCCGGCACCAGTTCCGTGGCCTCATCGCCTTCGGCGCCGGGCTGCTGCTCACGTCCGGGGCGCTGGCCGGCCTGCATGCGGTGGCTGCCCGCCCGGGCCGGGCCGCCGAGGTCACCGTGCTGCTGGTGGCCAACCTGCTGGCCACTGCCGTCCGCTTCGGCCTGTACCGGTCCTGGGTCTTCCGGCGCCCGGCCGGGCCGGCGGCCCCGGCCGCCGCTCCCCCGGTAGCCGCTCCCCCGGTCGCCATGGCCGCAGTGCCCGTGCCCCCGGTACCCGCGACAACCGTGCCCGTGACGGCCGTCCCCGGCCCCCAGGCACCCGCGACCCAGGCTGGCCCGGGCGGCCAGCCGGAAGGACACTGCTGATGAGTACCGTCACCACGGGCCGGTCCCCGGTTACCGGCCGGGCGCAGGCCCGGCCTGGCCTGCCGCGCCGGCTGTGGCGCGGCCCCGCCGGTGACCCAGGCTGGGCCCGCCCCGCCCTGCTCGGCCTGCTGGCCCTGACCGCGCTGCTATATGTGGCCGGGCTCAGCCGCAACGGCTGGGCCAACGACTTCTACGCCGCCGCCGTCCAGGCGGGCACCAGGAGCTGGAAGGCGTTCTTCTTCGGCTCGTTCGACTCGGCGGGCTTCATCACCGTGGACAAGACACCCGCCTCGCTGTGGGTGATGGAACTGTCCGGGCGGATCTTCGGGCTGAACTCCTGGAGCCTGCTGCTGCCGCAGGCCGCCGAAGGCGTGGCTGCGGCCGGCCTGCTCTACGCCACCGTGCGGCGCTGGTACGGGCCCGCCGCGGGGCTGATCGCCGCCGGGGTGCTGGCCTGCACGCCGGTCGCCACGCTGATGTTCCGCTTCAACAACCCGGACGCCCTGCTCGTGCTGCTGATGACGGCGGCGGCCTACGCCATGATCCGGGCCACCGAGTCCGGGCGGACCCGCTGGATCGTGCTGGCGGGCGCGCTGCTCGGCACCGGCTTCCTGACCAAGATGCTGCAGGCGTTCCTGGTCCTGCCGGCCTTCGCGCTGGCTTACCTGGTGGCCGGGCCGCCGCGGCTGGGCCGGCGGATCTGGCAGCTCCTGGCGGGCGCCGGGGCCCTGGTGGCCGCGGCAGGCTGGTGGGTGGCGATCGTCCAGTTCACCCCCGCCGCCGACCGCCCGTACATCGGCGGGTTGACCACCAACAGCGTGCTCCAGCTGGCGTTCGGCTACAACGGCCTCGGCCGGCTGGACGGGAACGAGACCGGCTCGGTGGGATTCACCGGACGCGGGTCCGGGCCGTCGTTCAGCGGCGGGGCGGGCCTGGCCCGGCTGTTCGGCGGCGATATGGGCAGCCAGATCAGCTGGCTGCTGCCCGCCGCCCTGATCGCGCTGGCCGCACTGGCCTGGGTCGCGCTCCGGCGGCCCCGGGCGGGCCTGCTGCTGGGCGGCCCGGGCCGGGATAGCCGGGCCGGCGCCGCCGCACTGCTGTGGGGTGGCTGGCTCCTGGTCACCGGCCTGGTGTTCAGCTTCATGAGCGGGATCATCCACCCCTACTACACCGTCGCGCTGGCGCCCGCGATCGGCGCGCTGGCCGGGATCGGCGCGGTCCTCGGCTGGCGCTCACGGGACCGGCTGGCCGCCCGGCTGGTGCTGGCCGCGGCCCTGGCCGTCACCGGGGGCTGGGCGTACCTGCTGCTGGGCCGCAGCCCCGGCTGGCTGCCCTGGCTGCGCCCGCTGGTGCTGGCCTGCGGGCTGGCGGCGGCCGTGGTGGTACTGGCCGCGGGCAGGCTGCGCGGCCGGGCGGCGCTGCTGGCCGTCGCGCCGCTGGCCCTGGCCGCCGGGCTGGCCGGCCCCTCGCGTACAGCATCGACACGGCGGCCACGGCGCACACCGGCGCGCTGCCCACCGCCGGGCCGGCGGTGACCTCGGCCGGGGGCCCCGGCGGGGCACCGGGCGGGTTCGGCCGCACCCGGCCGTCCGGCACCGGCGGCCCGGGCGGCGCCGGCTTCCCCGGCGGGGCCGGGCAGCCAGGCGCGGGCGGGACAGCCGCAGGAGGGACGGCGGCGGGCGGCGCCCGGGGCACCGTGCCCGGCGGCGCGTCACAGCGGCCCGGCGGCCCGGCCGCGCGGCCCGGCCAGTTCCCCGGCGGCGCGGGCGGGCTGGGCGGCGGCCTGGCCGGCCACACCCAGGTGTCCAGCGCGGTGACGAAGCTGCTGAGCAGCGGCGCGGCCGGCGACCGGTGGGCCGCGGCCACGGTGGGCGCGGAGAGCGCGGCACCATTCCAGCTGGCCAGCGGTGAGCCGATCATGGCCATCGGCGGGTTCAACGGCACCGACCAGGTACCCAGCCTGGCGGCGTTCAAGGCCATGGTGGCCGCCCACGAGGTGCACTACTTCATCGGCGCCAACGGCAGCAGCTTCGGTGGCGGCTCCGGTGACGCGGCGCGGATCACCGCGTGGGTGGAGGCACATTTCAGCAAGGAGACGGTCGGCGGCGTGACGGTGTACGACCTGGCCGGGATCTCGTCATGAGACGGCCTGCGGGCCGGCCACCGGGCTGGCCCGCAGGCCGGCCGTCAGCCCGCCGCCCGCTGGAACGCCGCGGGCGTGATGCCGTAGCAGCGCCGGAACCACCGGGTGAGGTGCGCCTGGTCGGCGAAGCCGGCCGCGGCTGCGGCCCCGGCCTGCGTCAGCCCGGCGGCCAGCGACCGCCGGGCCGCGCGGAGCCGGAGCAGCCGCTGGTACTCGCTCGGCGCCAGGCCGTGGACGGCACGGAAGGCACGGTAGGCGGCGTAACGGCTGCACCCCGCCGCGGCCGCCAGGTCGGCCCCGGAGACCTGGCTGGCTACGGAGCCCTCCAGGTAGTCGCGGACCCGGCGGGCGGTACGGAGCAGGTCGGCCTGGGTGACCGGGGCCCCCGCCGGCCCGGGCGTCACCGCGAACCGGCTGGCCGCGGCGATGGCCGCCAGGAGCCGCTCGCCCCGCTCCAGCGGGCCTTCCGGGCCGGTCAGCGCCACGTGCAGCCGGCTGATCGCGAGGGCCAGCCGGGGCTCGCTCAGCACCGGTGCCGCGAACAGCGGCTGTCCCACGGGGCGGCCGGCCATGTCGGACAGCATCGCGGTCACCAGGCCGGGCCCGATGTGGATCATCCGGTAGCTGAAGCCGCGGTCGGTGGACGCGCGGCCGTCGTGCGGGTCATCCGGGTTGAAGGCCATGACCATCCCGGCGGCGCTGGTGTGCGCGGCGTGCCTGCAGCGGAACGACTGCGCCCCCCACTCGGTCACCCCGAAGGAGTAGCTGTCATGGCTGTGCCGGTGGTACACGTGCTCCCGGAACCGGGCGTGCATGGCCTCCAGCGGCTCATCAGGCGAGCGCCAGTACGCCCACCAGTCGCCGTCCGTGCCGCCAGTCACCCCTCCGAGTATGCCCCGTCCGTCGTCCGCACCACCGTTCAAGACCCGCCCTGGCCCCGGGCAGCAGGCTGGTCCCATGCGTTTCGATACGAAGATCGCGATCGCGGTCCGCGAGGACCTGGCCGCCTGGCAGCAACTGAACGTGACCGCCTTCCTGGCCAGCGGGATCGCCGGGACGTTCGGCGAGACCATGGGGAAGCCCTACGAGGATGGGTCGGGTCACCGCTACCTGGAACTGTTCCGCCAGCCGGTGCTCGTGTACGAGGGCGGACTGGACGCGCTGTCCGCCGCCCGTGAGCGTGCGGTCAGCCGGGGCCTCCCGGCCGCCATCTATACCGAGGAGATGTTCGGCACCGGGCACGATGAGGCCAACCGGGCCGTGGTGCAGGTGGTCCCGGCCAGCGCGCTGCGCCTGGCTGGCCTGGCCGTGTACGGCCCGCGGAACGCCGTGGACAACGTCTGCAAGGGGCTGCCACTGCACCGCTGAGCACCTGCCGCGCATTCATGGCCGGCCCGTGCGTCATTATAGCGATAAGAATTTCGCGAATGAGGCAGACCCGGTAAGCCGGTTAACCTCATGCTGGGCCTTGACAGCAGATAGCCTGGTCACGGTGATGCAATCGTGAGCATCACCAGGCTGGCCGCGGGGCGGCCGCAGATTCATAGCCTGCTGAGAAGTTCCGCCGACCATTCCAAGAGTGCCGGCCTGCAGGATAATGAGCATGACCGGCCGGGCCCGCGCCGGGCGATGCCGAAGAAGGAGGCACCAGTGACTGGCCTTGTATGGCTCAATATCCCGCTCATTGTCCTGGCCTTTGCCGCCATTGTTGGCATTCCGCTGTGGCTGACATTCTCCCGGCCCGAGACGCACCCTGATTACGCCGAGGCGCGGGCACACTTCATGGCCAAGGCGCGGCGCGCGCACGTCGCCGCGGTATCGGCGGAGATGCCGGACGCCGCCGGGCTGACCAGCGCACGGCAGCACGCGGCCGCGGCCACGCCCGTTCCCGGCCGTCAGCACTCCGGGCGGGCGCGGGGCGCCCGCAGGCACGCGCCGGCCTGCGGCGCAGTGGCCGGTCAGCCTGACGGCCTGAGCGTCAGGCACACGCCCGCAGCTTCCCCTGACCTCACCGACGGTCCATCACGCTCCGTAGTCACCTGGTCAGTGATCGTCATCACGGCAGGGCAGGACGCTGGTTAGACTGTCAGTACCCATCCGGGGGCACCCGCGGCGGCGGCCAAGCGCGGGTACCGGGCATAAGGGCCCCCGCCTGGCCGGCCATTGGCACTGGTCCGAGGCCCTGGCGCGGCACATGCTCGGGGTGACGCCCTTCCAGAGGGAGGCCACGGGGTGGGTCAGTTCACCTCACTGGCCCCCCGGCCGGGTGAGGCGGCCGGGGCGTCGGCTTCATAGCCTCATGACAGGGTGGCTGACGTCACTACCGTGGCCTGACAAGGAGGTCGGCCTTGCTGGATGCCCCCCGCGACAGGCTGGACGCCTACCGGGAGCGCGGCGCCTTCTTCGGCGGGTGGCGCGGTGCCCAGCCCGGCCATGCTGCCGTGGCACATCGCGCCCGCGGACGCACGCACCCTGGCCCGCTACGCCGCGCCGGAGGGCTCGTTCACAGCGGCGGCGGGGGCTGAGCAGCCATGCGTGAGGAACGCAAGACCCTGACCCGGTACACCATCGAGTCCGAACACCGCCATCCCGGTTCGACCGGTGACTTCTCCGGGCTGCTCAATGCGGTCGCGACAGCCGTGAAGATCATCAGCAACCAGGTCAGCCGCGGCGCACTGGCCGGCACGCTGGGCAGCGCAGGCGCGCAGAACGTTCACGGCGAGGTGCAGAAGAAGCTGGACCTCATCAGCAACGACGTGATGCTCGGCGAGACGGAATGGACCGGGCACCTGGCCGCGATGGCGTCCGAGGAGATGGAAGACATCCGCCCCGTCGTGCCCGCCGGGCGGCGCGGGAAGTACCTGCTGGTATTCGACCCGCTGGACGGCTCGGGCAACCTTGACGCCAACATCTCGGTCGGCACCATCTTCTCGATCCTGCGCAGCCCTGACCCGGGAGCGGAGCCGCGGGCCGGGCACTTCCTGCAGCCGGGCGCCGCCCAGGTGTGCGCAGGCTTCGCCTTGTACGGGCCGTCAACGATGCTGATCCTCACCACCGGCGACGGCGTTGACGGATTCACGCTCGATCGCGACATCGGGGCGTTCGTCCTCACCCATCCGCAGATGCGCATCCCCGGGGACTGCGCGGAGTTCGCGATCAACGCCTCCAACGAGCGCTTCTGGGAACCGCCGGTGCGCCGCTACATCCAGGAGTGCCTGGCGGGCAGCACCGGACGCCGGGGCCGGGACTTCAACATGCGCTGGATCGCCTCGCTGGTGGCGGAGACCTACCGCATCCTGACCCGCGGCGGTGTCTTCCTCTACCCCAAGGACAGCAAGGAACCAGCCCAGCCCGGGCGCCTGCGGCTGCTCTACGAGTGCAATCCGATCTCCTTCATCGTCGAGCAGGCCGGCGGCGCCGCCAGCACGGGGCGGGAGCGGGTCATGGAACTTCAGCCCGAGGGCCTGCACCAGCGCGTGCCGCTGATACTTGGATCAAAGAACGAGGTCGAGCGGATCGAGCGCTATCACCGCGACCAGGCCAGCGGACAGGGATCGGCCTTCGACGACTCGCTCTTCAACAGCCGCTCCCTGTTCCGGATCCCCTGACGGCAGGAGGACTGGTGTCGCCCAAGCATCCGATCGTTGTCATTACCGGCTCGTCCGGCGCGGGCACAACCTCGGTAACCAGGACCTTCCAGCATATTTTCCTGCGTGAGCAGATCAACGCGACGATTGTCGAGGGCGACTCGTTCCACCGATACGACCGGGATCAGATGAAGGCCGCCACGGCGGCCGCCGACAAGGAAGGCAACCACCAGTTCTGCCATTTCTCCCCCGAGGCGAACCTGCTCGAAGAGCTTGAGACCCTGTTTCGCGAGTATGGCAAGGACGGCCGCGGCAAGGTCCGCAAGTATCTGCACGACGCGCAGGAGGCCAAGCCCTTCGGCCAGCCGCCCGGGACCTTCACACCGTGGGCAGATGTTGACCCCGGCAGCGGACTGCTCTACTACGAGGGGCTGCACGGTGCCGCGGTCACCGACACGGCGGATGTCGCCCAGCACGCTGACCTGCTGGTCGGGGTTGTCCCGATCATCAACCTCGAGTGGATCCAGAAGCTCCATCGCGACAAGGGGGCACGCGGCTACACCAGCGAGGACGTGGTCGGAACCGTGCTGCGGCGCATGCCGGACTATGTGAAATACATCTGCCCCCAGTTCTCCCGCACGCACGTGAACTTCCAGCGCGTCCCGACGGTGGACACGTCGAATCCGTTCATCGCCCGGCACATCCCGAGCGCCGACGAGAGCTTTGTCGTCATCCGGTTCGCCAACCCGAAAGGCATCGACTTTCCCTACCTGCTGTCGATGCTGCACGACTCGTTCATGTCACGGCCAAACATCATCGTCATCCCGGGCGGGAAGATGGAACTGGCCATGCAGCTGATTTTCACCCCGCTTATCCTGCGCCTGATGGAGGCACGACGGCGGGCCTGACCGCCCTGCCTGCCGTCAGCCATAGTGCTTCAGCTGCGGCCACAGCGTGCGCCAGCTGGCGTGCGGTCCGGTGCAGACGCCGATCTGCAGGTCAGTCCAGTCGTTGCTGACGTGGTACGGGGCGTAGTGGGTGGTGAGCAGGCGGCAGCTGGCGAAGTATGGCCGCAGCCGGCCGAGCGCGTTGACCACGAGCACGGAGCGGTCGGAGGCGTGGCCTGGCCCCCACACCCAGTAGGCGTTGTGGCCGGACAGCACGGGCGGCAGGTGGTCGGCAGAGCCGAGGACGTTGAGCGCGCCGGCTTCTGCGTAGTACCCGGTGAAGATCGAGGTGGGCGGCTGGCCGGCCTGGGCCAGGGCCGTGTCCTGCGCCGCGACCGCACTGGTGAGCTGCGGCCAGCCGATGGTGTTCCCGAGGGAACTCTGCTGAGAAGAAACCGGCAGGTCGCGTACATCACTGACCGGGAGTACGGGCAGCAGGCTGGGCAGGATCATGGCCACGCCGACGAGGGATGCGGCTGCCACCGGCCATCGCCGCACCCGCGGCCGGCGCGCGCGTGCGATCCAGCGCTCCGCCGCCAGGGCGCCCGCGGCCAGCACCGCCGGCGCCATTCCGTCGGCGTAGTACACCTTGCCCGGCACCCAGGCCAGCACGTAGACGAGGACGAGGGTGGCGGTGATGGCCAGGAACCGCAGCCCGGGGGTTCGCCAGAGGACGACGAAGCCCGCGACGACGAGCGGTGCCACCAGCAGGCCCAGGTAAAGGAGCTGGGCGGGCAGCGCGCCAGCGTAAT
Source organism: uncultured Actinomycetes bacterium (assembly GCA_963767385.1). Lineage (GTDB taxonomy): Bacteria > Actinomycetota > Actinomycetes > Streptosporangiales > Streptosporangiaceae > RYN-230. The sequence continues at coordinate 46,325 of CAVYEA010000029.1, forward strand.
CCGCCGGCGAAGTGTTCTGCCGGTGCAGCGCGGCGGACATGGCCAGCTGCGGCCACCCGTGCGTGGCCTGCCAGATGAGGTTCGGCGCCCAGATCACCGCCGCGATGCCGGCGCCGAGCCAGTGCCATCTTGTCCGCAGCACAGAACGCTGCGCCGACGCGAGGAGGCCAGCGGCGAGGCAGATCAGCAGCAAGGCAACCAGGTTGTCCGCCTCGAGCCCGAGGCCGGCCGCAGCCCCGGCAACGAGCCACCAGCGCGGCCGGTGCCGCAGCAGAGCCGTGGTGACGCACAGCAGGACGGCCGTCCAGGCGAGCAGGTCAAGCGGCGTGGTGTTGCCGATGTGCACGGCGCCGAGGAGGACCGGGGCGCACGCCGTCGTGAGGGCGGCGAGCACCCGGCCGAACCGGCCCGCGCCGAACAGTACCGCGAGCCGCGCCGCCATGATCACGATCGCGCCGCCAGCCAGTGCCGGGATGATCCGGATCGCCGCCGGGTTGACGCCGAGTATGCCGGTGATCCGGGTGAGCAGCGGGGCGAGCGGTGGCTGATCGACATAGCCGAAGGCGAGGTGATGCCCGGCCACGATGAAGTACAACTCGTCTTGCAGGAAGCCGTACCGGCCACTGACGGCGAGTTCGACCATGACGAAGACGGCGCCGATGACCCACGCGAGCAGGGGCACGCGAGCAGAGCGGGAAACCGGCGTCTGCGCGGCCGGGCCGCCTGCCGGAACACCCGTCTGAGAACTCGCGGCTTGCGATCTGGCGGCTCTGCCGCCGGGCTGATCCATGACGAGGCCTCCCGCGGGGACGCCGCCCGGGACTTACGGCAGGTGAGTGAGGCTGACCGCCTGCAGCTGCTGGGAACCCGTGTTGGTCACCAGCAGCGGGCCGCCCCCGGGCAGCAGCGCGAACTGCCGCGGCTGCTGGCCCGACGCCAGGTAGCCGAGCAGGGCGGGACGGCGGGCCAGCGCGGCCTGGACGTTGACGACGGCGAGGTCGGAGGCGGCACCGGGCAGGTTGCCGCGATCGGAATCAGCGACCACGATCCGGGTGCCGTGGTCCACGAGCGTCAGCCCGAGCGGGACCGCGCCAACCGCCTGACGGGCGAGCAGTGCGTGCTGCGGGTCGCTGAGCAGCTTGGCGGCGGAGAAGCCGAGCAGTGCATTGGAGCCGGCGGCCGTCACCCAGACCTGCTGCCCGTCGGCCGAGGTGATCACCCGGGACGGCCCGCAGCCCGCCGCCGTGGTCTTGACCACAGCCGCCGCCGGGTGGGTCTCGGCGGTGCGCACATTGACGATGCTCAGCGCCCCGCTGGACGAGGGCGTCCCCTGGCCTCCGCTGGTCACGTAGACGTAGCGGCCGTCCGGGGACACCGCGATCCCGATCGGCTGCGGGGGGACCGGGATCAGCCCGACGAAGTCGGCCGGGCCGAAGCCGGAAGTGAATGCACGCTGGAGGTTGAACACCCCGACGTGGTTAGTGGTCTGGTAGGTCACGAAGGCGAAGCGCCCGTCCGGGGTCACCGCCACCTCGACGGCGTGCTTCTGGCCGGGGCTGGTCAGGGACCCCAGCGAGCTGGCCGAGCCCTGCTCCAGGTTGCTGACCCGGAACACGGTGAGCCCATTGCTGCCGCTGACCACCAGATCGCTCTGGTCCGGGGTGAGCGTCTCGCCGAGTGACCCTCCGGGTACCTGCACGGTTGACAGCGTGCTGGGCGGGGACTTCGCGGTGCTCATCACGGCGAGATGGCCGTTGGTGAACGAGACGAAGGCGAACCCCGGCTGGGTGGCCACGTCGAACGGCTGGCCGCCGAGGCCGGACATCTGGCTGGCCACCTGGTGCAACTGCGGGGCTTTCGCGACCGCGGTCGTGCAGCCTGGCTGCTTGAGGGACGCGGCCGCGGCGTGGCCGGACCCCGCCCCGCCGCCCCCGCCGCCCCGGCCGAACAGGAAGAAACCCCCGCCCGCGGCCAGCACCGCCACGCAGCCGACCGCGATCGTGGCCCGGGACCGCCAGTGCGCCCGGGCCGTCACGCGGCCCGGGCCGGACGGCCCGCGGCCCGGGCCAGACGGGCCGGGGCCGGCTCCAGGCTGCGGGGGACGGCCCGGCCTGGCGGGGCGCGCGGGGCCGCCCGCGCCCGGCGACCCAGAGCGCGCGGGGCCGCCCGCGCCCGGGGGCGATCCGGGACGCTCTGACCCGCCCGCGCCCAGCATGCCGAGTGCCACCTGCTCGGTGGGCGGCCCGGCCGTTTTCCGCGGCTCCCCCGCGCTGCCCTGCGGCTCCGCGGCACCCGCCCGCTGCTCCCCGGCTCCGGCGGACGGCTCCGTGGCACGTCCCCGCGGCTCATCGGCGGCGGCCGCCCCGGCCGCGACGGCCGCAGCGCCGAACGTCTCCGGCGGGACCACCCTGGTCTGCTCCCGGGGCGGCCGGGCCGGCGCCGGGGCTATCCCGGGTCCCGATTCCAGCCCGCAGGCCCGGCGCAGCGCGGCCGCGAACTGGGGGCAGGTCGCGTACCGGTCAGCGGGCACCTTGGCCAGGGCCTTGGCCAGAACCTCGTTGACCTCCGCGGGCAGGTCCGGGCGGCGGCTGGTCAGCGCGGGCGGTTCCGCGGACACCTGGGCCCACATGACCGCGATGGACTCATCCCGGACGAACGGGGGCTGGCCGGTCAGCATGGTGTAGGCCGAGCAGGCCAGCGCGTACTCGTCGGTCCGCCCGTTGACGGCGCGCGCCTCGACCTGCTCCGGCGCGATGTAGTCGAGCGTGCCGAGGAACTGGCCGGTGGAGGTCAGCGCGCTGGACGACAGGGCGCGCTTGCTGAGGCCGAAGTCGGACAGGTAGGCGTGGCCGGGAAGGTCCGGGCCGGCCGAGGCGTCCAGCAGCATGTTGCCCGGCTTGACGTCCCGGTGCACCAGGCCGTGGGCATGAGCCGCCTCCAGCGCCCCGGCCACCTGGGTGATGATGTGGCAGGCGCGGGCCGCGCTGAGCGGGCCCTCCGCGTTGACCAGGGTCTGCACATCCGATCCCTGGACATACCGCATGGCGATGAACAGCACTCCGGCGGCCTCGCCGGCCTCGAAGATGGGGATGATGTTGGGGTGGTTGACCGCGGCGGCGGTCCGCGACTCGCGGATGAACCGCTGCCGGAACCCCTCGTCCTCGGCCAGCTGCGGGGTCAGCACCTTGAGGGCGACGGGCCGTTCCAGCCGGGTGTCGTAGGCACGGTAGACCACGGCCATGCCCCCACGGCCGATCTCCTCATCGAGCCGGTAGCTGGCGATGCGGGAGCCAACGCCGAATCCGCCCGATGCCGGGGTCTCCTCCGTCACCGTGTCCGTCCCCCGCCCTGCGTGCCCGGCCGACGCTGAGGCACGTCCTCCTCCTTGAGCAGGCAACCAAGCCTAGCAGCGTTCCCGCGCCGCCTTGAATGATGAAGGCCGGCGCGGCCCGGCGCAACGGGCCGCGCCGGCCAGGCGCCGGCCCCGCGGCCAGCCCCTGCGGAGTGCCTGGTCAGCACCCCGGTCACGGCCGGATGGGCTGAGTTAATTCTGGGTAAACCGGCTCTGCGGCCCTTTAGCCCACTGCGGCCAGGAAGTAGCGTGCGAGCGTGCTGATCTCCCCGCACGAGCAGGAGCGGCTGCTGCTGCACGTGGCCGCCGGGCTGGCCCGGGAGCGCCGGGCCGCGGGGCTGCGGCTGAACTACCCGGAGGCGGTCGCCCTGATCGCCGTCGTACGTGCTGGAGGGGGCGCGGGACGGGCGCACGCGTCGTCGAGCTGATGGCAGGCCGGGCGGCACGGTGCTGACGCGCGGACGACGTCATGGAGGGAGTGCCCGAGATGCTGACGAGGTGCAGGTCGAGGCGACGTTCCCGGACGGGACGAAGCTCGTGACCGTGCACCGAGCCGATCCCGTGATCCCGGGCGAGATCCTGCCCGGCGAGGGCCCGGTCCCGCTCAACGCCGGGCGCGACCGGGCCGTGGTCACGCTGTGGTCGCGAACACCGGCGACCGGCCGGTCCAGGTCGGCTCGCACTTCCACTTCGCCGCGGCCAACCCGGCGCTGGGGTTCGACCGGGACGCCGCCTGGGGCCGCCGCCTGGACGTCCCGGCGGGCACCGCGGTGCGGTTCGAGCCCGGGCGTCGACCGCGAGGTGTCGCTGGTGCCGCTGGGCGGCCGCGCGGTCGTGCCCGGGCTGCGCGGCCGAGCAGCGCCGGGCCAGCTCGGACGGCCGAGCCGGTGAGGCGGAGACGCCGAGTCGATCGAGCCGCGGCCGCGGTACGCGGACGCTGTACGGGCCGACCGCCGGGCGACCGGATCCGGCTGGCCGACACCGACCTGCTCATCGAGGTCGAGCGAGGACCCTGTGCGGCCGGGCGGCGACGAGGCCGTGTTCGGCGGCGGCAAGGTGATCCGCGAGTCGATGGGGCAGGCGGTCGCCACCCGGGCCGAGGGCACGCCCGACCTGGTCATCACCGGCGCGGTCGTGCTCGACCACTGGGGCATCGTCAAGGCCGACGTCGGCGTCCGGGACGGCCGGATCATCGCGCTCGGCAAGGCCGGGCAACCCCGACATCATGGACGGCGTCCACCCGGACCTGGTCATCGGCCCGTCGACCGAGGTGATGGCGGGCAACGGGCGGATCCTGACCGCGGGCGCGCATCGACTGCCACGTGCACCTGATCTGCCCGCAACCGCTCGACGAGGCGCTCGGCGCGGGCATCACCACGCTGATCGGCGGCGGCACCGGGCCCGGCCGAGGGCACCAAGGCGACCACGGTCACGCCCGGGCGCCTGGCACCTGGCCCGGATGCTGGAGGCCGCCGACGCCTGGCCGGTGAACATCGTGCTGCTCGGCAAGGGCAACACGGTCTCGCCGGAGGCGCTCGCGGAGCAGCTTGCGGCCGGGCGCGGGCGGGTTCAAGCTGCACGAGGACTGGGGATCGACCCCGGCCGCGATCGACGCCTGCCTGCGGGCCGCCGACGCCGGGCGGTGCAGGTCGCGCTGCACACCGACACGCTGAACGAGGCCGGGTACGTCGAGTCGACCCTGGCCGCGATCGCCGGGCGGGCGCATCCACGCGTACCACACGGAGGGCGCGGGCGGCGGGCACGCGCCGGACATCATCACCGTGGCCGCGTACCCGAACGTGCTGCCGTCCTCGACCAACCCGACCCGCCCGCACACGGTGAACACGGTGGACGAGCACCTCGACATGCTCATGGTCTGCCATCACCTGAACCCCGCGCGTGCCCGAGGACCTGGCGTTCGCCGAGTCGCGGATCCGGCCGACCACGATGGCCGCCGAGGACATCCTGCACGACCTGGGCGCGATCTCCATGATCGGCTCGGACTCCCAGGCGATGGGCCGGATCGGCGAGATGGTGATCCGGACCTGGCAGACCGCGCACGCGATGAAGGAGCGGCGCGGCGCGCTGCCCGGTGACGGCGTCGGCGGCGCTCCCGGCGGACAACCCGCGGGCCCGGCGCTACGTCGCCAAGTACACGATCTGCCCGGCGGTCGCGCACGGGCTCGACGGCCGAGGTCGGCTCGGTGCGAGCCGGGCAAGCTGGCGGACCTGGTGCTCTGGGACCCCGCGTTCTTCGGCGTGCGGCCGCACGCGGTGCTCAAGGGCGGGATCGTGGCCTGGGCCGCGATGGGCGACGCCAACGCGTCGATCCCGACCCCGCAGCCGGTGCTGCCCCGGCCGATGTGGGGCGCCGCACGCCGCGGTGGCCGCCGCGGACGTCGCTGGCGTTCGTCTCGCCCGGCCGCGCTGGAGGCCGGGCTGGCCGACCGGCTCGGCGGTGCGCCGCGCCCTGGTCCCGGTGGCGGACGTGCGCGGCCGGGGCAAGGCGGACCTGCCGCTGCAACGACGCGCTGCCCGAGATCGAGGTCGACCCGGACACGTTCACCGTCCGCATCGACGGCGAGCCGGTCGAGGCCGCCCCGGCCACCGAGCTGCCCATGGCCCAGCGCTACTTCCTGTTCTGATGCCACTGACCGCCTCGCTGCTGCTGCTCGCGGACTCGCGGTTCCCGGCCGGGGGGCACGCGCACTCCGGCGGCGTGGAGGCGGCCGCCGTGGCCGGCCTGGTCGGACCGACCTGGCAGCCTGGAGGGTTTCCTGCGCGGGCGGCTGCCACGGCGGGGCTGGCCGCGCGCCGGGCTGGCCGCCGCCGCCTGCGGGCACGCGGCCGAGGTGGCCGCCGGGCGCGCCCGCCCGCTGGGACGTGCTCGGCGCGGAGGCGGCGGCGCGGACCCCGTCCCCCGCGCAGCGGCGGCCGCGCGGCGCAGGGCCGGGCGCTGCTGCGGGCGGCCCGGGCGGCCTGGCCGCATCCGGTGCTGGACTCGCTGGCCTGGCCGCACCGGCCCGGGGCAGCCAGCCCGGCCGCACGGGACCTCCGGCACCAGTCCGGCCGCGCCCGGCCGCACCCTGCCACCCGGTCGTGCTGGGCGCCTGCGCCGGATCACCGGGGGCACGCCCGGCGACGCCGCGCTGATCGCCGCGACCCGGCGATCACCGGCCCGGCCTCGGCCGCCGATCCGGCTGCTGGGGCTCGACCCGCTGGCCGTGACCGGCCTGCTGGCCCGGTATCGACGCGGATGTGGCGGCGCGGCCGCGGCGGCCGCGGACGCCGCCGCGCCGCGGCGACTGGGCGGCCCTGCCCGTGCCGCTCCGCGCCGGCCTGGACCTGCTGGCGGAAGCGCACGTCACGGGCGGAGGTGGCCCTCTTTGAGTCATGACCACGCCGACACCGCATCCGGCCCTCGCGCGGCCATCGCCGGCCGGGCCCTGCGGCTCGGCATCGGCGGGCCGGTCGGCAGCGGCAAGACCGCGCTGGTGGCCGCGCTCTGCCGGGCGCTGCGGGACGAGCTGGCCCTCGCCGTGGTGACCAACGACATCTACACCACCGAGGACGCGGACTTCCTGCGCCGGGCGGGCGTGCTCGACCGACGACCGGATCCGCGCGGTGCGCACCGGCTGCTGCCCGCACACCGCGATCCGCGACGACATCGCGGCCAACCTGGACGCGGTCGAGGACCTGGAGCACCGCGCACGCGCCGCTGGACCTGGTGATCATCGAGAGCGGCGGGGACAACCTGACCGCCACGTTCAGCCGCGGCCTGGTCGACGCGCAGATCTTCGTGCTCGACGTGTCCGGCGGCGACAAGGTGCCGCGCAAGGGCGGCCCCGGGGTCAGCCGGTCCGACCTGCTGGTCATCAACAAGACCGACCTGGCCGGCCAGGTCGGCGCCGACCTGTCGGTGATGGCGCGGGACGCTGGGCGGTCCGGGGCGGCCGGCGCGGTGATCTTCAGCTCGCTGCGCGAGGACCCGGGCGCGCCGGAGGTCAGCGACTGGGTCCGGGCCCTGGTCCGCGCCCGGTCCGCCGGGCGCGCCCCAGCCCCGCGCCCGCCACTCCGGGGTGACAGCCCGGACGGCCGTGCGGGCCCGGGCGGCGGTGGCCACCCGGGCGGACGGCAGCGGCCGGACCCACGTCACCGTGCTGCGCTCTGACGGCCCGCTCGCGCTGCGCGGCACCCCGCACGGGGTGTACCTGGTCGGCGCGGCGGCCGGTCCCCTCGGCGGGGACGACCTGGCCCTGGACATCGAGGTGGGCCCCGGGTCACGCCTGGTGATCCGGTCGGCGGCCGGGATGCTGCTGCTGCCCGGGCCGCACGGCGGCACCTCGGCACTGCGGATCACCGCGCGGGTCGGCCCGGGCGGCCGGCTCGACTACGGCCCGCAGCCGGCCGTGGCCGCCGCGGGCTGCGATCACCGGACCCGTGCCGTCATCGAGCTCGGCACCGGGGCGGCCCTGCGCTGGCGGGAAGAGATCGTGCTGGGCCGGCACGGCGAGCCGCCGGGGCACTGCGGCAGCCGGCTGGATGTCACGCTGGCCGGGCTCCCCGGTGTTCCGGGGTGAGCTCACCGTCGGCTGTCCCGGCACCGACAGCAGCAGTGCCGTGCTCGGTGGCGCGCGCGCCGCAGGGGGCGTTCTGCTGGTTGAGGAGGGGCGGGTGCGGCCGCCCGCAGCGGCGCACGACGGCCTGGCCGTGCTGCCGCTGGCCGGGCCGGGCGTGTCGGTCACGGCTACCGCGCCGGACGCGGTCACCCTGGCCCGCCGCCTGGACGACGGCGAGCACCTGGCCGGCGACTGCCCGCGCGGGAACATCCGCCTGCCCTGACGCCTTTCCCGGGCTGGCCGGCCAGCTTATGCTCCGCCTAGAGACGCCCGGTCACCGGCTGCAGCGAGGTGATGACCTTGTCCCGCCCCGCTCCCGGGTCCGCCGCGGCCGCGATCGACTTCGGTGCCCCCTCCGCGGAACGCGACATCGAGCGAGGGCTGGAGGAGTACTTCGTCGAGTCGGAGGCCTACGGCCGGGTCCGTTCCGGTGCCAAGCGGATCGTGGTGGGCAACCGGGGCATCGGCAAGAGCGCGATCTTCCAGGTGCTGGCCCGGCGCGAGCGGGAGGAAGGCAGCTACGTCATCGAGCTGTCCCCGGAGGATTACTCCTACGAGCTGCTGACCCAGACCATGACCGCGGAGCGCAACGGCTCCTGGGCGAAGCTGGGCGCCTACGCGGTGGCGTGGAAATACCTCCTCTACGTGCTGATCATGAAAGAGGTGTCCCGGCGCCGGGTGCACCTGAAGAAGGGCGAGGCGGCGCAGATCTACAAGTACGTCCGGGACAACCACGCCAACGCTCACGCCAGCAAGCTCTCCGCGCTGGTCTCCTACCTGAAGCGGATGGAAGGGGTAAAGATCGGCAAGTACGAGGCGAGCGTCCGGACCAGGGAGCTGGAGCGGCTGTACAAGCTGGAGGAGATCCATCACCTGCTGCCCGGCCTGCGCCAGGTCGCGGAGCAGCGCCGGATCATCGTGCTGGTGGACGAGCTGGACCGGGGCTGGGATTCCTCCGAGGACGCGCAGGCGTTCGTGGCCGGGCTGTTCCAGGCCTGCCTGTCGGTCAACTCGCTGCACGACAACCTGCGCGTCTACATCTCGCTGCGGCAGGAGCTGTACGACGACATCCCGGCACTGTATGAGGACGCGCAGAAATACCGGGACCTCATCGAGACCATTCACTGGACCGAGGGCTCGCTGCTGACCCTGATGGCCAACCGGATCCGGCACTCGCTGCCCGCGCTGGCCGCCAGTGACGACCAGGAATGCTGGAGCACCCTGTTCGCGGCGCCGCCCGGCCAGCCACGGGCCCGCTCCTTCGGCTACATGATCGAGCGGACCCTGTACCGGCCGCGGGAGATCATCCAGTTCTGCACGCAGGTCATCGAGAACGCGGCGGACGGCCAGCCCGGGCCGCCCTGGCCGCACCGGGCCATCGCCGAGGCCGAGGCGCTGTACTCAGCGGACCGGGCCCGGGACATCGCCGCGGAGTACCGGTTCCAGTGGCCCGGGCTGCTCAGCGTCATCGACGCCTTCCGCGGCCAGCGGCCGGTGATCGGCCGCGACGACCTGGAGCTGCTGTGCCTCGCGCTGATCACCCGGGACATCCCGTCCAGCGGCACCGGCGGCTGGCTGGACGAATGCACGCCGGACCAGCTGATCGAGATCCTGTGGCAGGTCGGCCTGCTGCGGGCCGAGGCGGAGCCGCGTAGCGGCCCCGCCTCCGGCGGCAGCACCCCCGGCAGCGCCGGGCCGGGCGCCCCCAGCTTCCTGGGACCGCACCAGGCGCGTCGGCTCAACCTCCCGGCCGCGGGGGCCTTCCAGGTCCACCCCATGTTCCGCGCCTACCTGCACGCGGGCGGAACCTGACCTCGGTCAGGCTGAGCCGGCCAGCCGCCCGGCCAGCCGCCCGGCCAGCTCCGCGGTGAGGGACGGCCAGGCGTGCGGGTCGTGCCCGGGCACCAGCCGGTAACCCTGCTCGGCGGCGATCCGCTTGAGCTTGCGGATCTGGGCCACGCTCTGCTCCGGCGAGGCCCCGATCCGGCCGCCGACCGCCACCTCGCGCTCGATGTTCTCGGTCAGGTCGGCGGCGTCGAACGCGAACACGAACCCGCCGCCGCCGGCCGACGGGTCACGCCGCACGACGAAGCTCTGGTGACCGGGCGTGTGCCCGGCGGTCAGCACGGCAGTCACCCCCGGGGCGATCTCGGCGTCGCCCTCGGCGGTGCGCCAGTCGATCCGCGGGTCGTCGAAGTCCACCCGGAAGATCCCGTTCTCCTCGGGCCCGGGCGGGCTGGACAGGCCGTAGTCGAGCTCGGCGCGCTGGATGTGCACCGGCACCCGGCCAGCGAAGTGCTTGAGCCCGCCAGCGTGGTCGTAGTGCAGGTGACTGACCGCGACCGCGCGGATGGCGGCCAGGTCCACGCCGGCCGCGTCCAGCGCCCCGGCCAGCGGCTCACCGGGCCCGGGCAGTACCGGCTGGATCGCGGGGTCGCCATGGAACCGGGCGCGCAGCGCCGGATCGTTGATCAGCGCGGTGTTGAACCCCGTATCCAGCAGCAGCCAGCCGCCATCGCACTCCAGCAGCACCCCGGGCACCGGCTCGCGCAGCGGCACGGTGTCCGGCGCGCCTGCCACGGACACGGATTTCGGCAGGTCCTCCCAGCCGAGCGTGAGCAGGATGATGCGGCGCACCCCGGTACTCACCGGCGCCTCCTTCCCGGCCCGGTCCGGGCCTGGCCCACCTTAACGGCCTCCGGCATGGCACTGCCCCGGCGACCCGCGCGGGTCGCCGGGGCAGTGGCCGGGCCGGTTAGTTGCTGCGCAGCCAGGTGGCCGTGAAGGCGTCCCCGGAGAGTGAGGAGACCGAGTCCTTATCCCGCCCGGCGCTGTCGATCATGATGATCTGGGTCGGGCCGTAGTTGCTCATGGCCGCCCCGTCCGCCGTGGCACCGGTGAAGGTGACCGGGCTGAAATGGGCCAGCGGCAGCACGCCGGAACTCGAGGAGGGCGCCTCGGCGATGACCTCCGCCGACGAGTTGGCGTCGCTTCCGGACACGGTGAGCGTGTGGCTCCAGCCCTTGGTGGTGTCCTTGAGGACCAGCGTGTAGCGGCCGCCGTTGTAGGTGACAGAGCCGGTGAAGTGGTCTCCGGGGCTCACCGCATTGCTGAAGTTCACCGGGTACGCCGGGTACATCTCGTACCAGGAGTAGTACTCGGCCGTCCGGCCGACGCAGTCGACCTCACTGCCGGTCTGCTCGACGCTGTTGCTGTTGTAGCCGTCGAGGCCGACCCAGAACGAGGAGTACTGGTCCCCGCTGCTGCAGGTGCCGGCCGGCTCGGTCCAGCTGGCGGACACGCTCGTGAAGCTGCCGCTGGCGCCCGACGCCGCGTAGCCGGACCAGTTCGTGCTCTCGGCCGCGTTCGCCGGGCCGCCGTGCGCGACGAGAGGTCTGGTGCCAGGTCCGGGCCGGACAAGGTGCGCAGCGGGCCCGATCACGTGCGTGACGGCGCCCTGGTGGGCGGCGGGTGCCGCGGCGGCCGTGCCGGCCGCCGCCACCGAGCCGAGCATCACGCCGAGGCCTGCGAGCGGGATGCACCATCTCCGTAACATGTAGCTTCTCCTGCCGTAGCGGGGGCAGGACGCCGGGCGGCCATGTCAGGGCCGGGGCCCGGCGGCTCTGCCGTGGTTTCGTGACCGTACGATGCGTAACGGTAATCAAGAAACCATTGACCGGTAAAGCTATGGTCAGCAGAGAGCTATCGGGAGGTCAGGCAGCCGGGTCAGCCGGCAGGCCGCTCAGCGCCATCAGGGCGTTCCGGCTCGGCCTCCCAGGCGGCCGGTGGCAGCACGGGCGCCGCCGCCTCCTGGACGACCCGCCCGGCCTCCGCGCCCGGCGCCAGCAGTGAGCCGGCGATGTCGGTGAGCAGCGAGCGCACCGTGGCCAGCGCGGCGCGGTGCAGCATCACCCGGTCCAGGGCCGCGCCCGCCGCGCCCAGCGGCGGCCGGTAGGCACCCATCAGCGCCAGCGTGCAGGGACCGTCCTGCTCCCCCTCGGTCAGGACCAGGTTGGCGTCCAGCACCGGGAACAGGCGGCCCATGGCGCCGGTGGCTTCCCAGCGCAGCGGGATCACCACCTCCGCGTCACGCGGCAACGGCTCCAGCAGCCGGACCCGGACGAGCTTGGAGGCGCCCAGCACGCTGCCGAACGGCCCGACCCTGATCAGGGCCAGGCCATCCGCGTAAGCCTGCTCTGACCTGCTGCCCAGCCATCCGCTGCGGGTCAGCCCGAGCAGCCTCATCCGGGCCAGCCGGAAGGCCAGGTCCAGCGCGACCTCGTGGCTCGCGAACATACTCACAAGTGAGTCATTGGGCGAGGCTGGCCGGGAGGGACCAAAGTCACCTTTCCGGCTGCCGAATGGCTCCGGGACTCCGGTACCCGGCCGCCGGCGCTCAGAGCTCCTGGCGCCGCCGCAGGTAGCCGAAGGCGGCCCAGCCGGCCGGGACCGGGAGCCAGAAGGTGAGCAGGCGGAACAGCAGCACCGCGCTGACAGCGGTGGCCGCGGCCATGCCGGTGGCGGTCAGGCCCGCCGCCAGGGCGGCCTCGACCGCGCCGAGGCCGCCCGGGGTCGGCACCGCGGAGCCGAGGGCGCTGCCCGTCAGGTAGACCACGGCGGCGCTGGTGAACGGGATCGACCCGCCCAGCGCCAGCACGCAGGCGGTGAGGCAGAGGACGTAGCTGGCGGTCAGCAGCAGCGCGCCGCCGATGCCCTCGGCCAGCTTGCGCGGCTGCTGCGCCAGCTCGAGCAGCCGCGGCAGCACCTGGCCGAGGGCGGGCGCGAGCCGGGCGCGCAGCAGGCGGCGGCCGGCGGGCACGGCCACCACCACCAGCGCCGCCAGGACCAGGGCCGCGATGACGAAGTAGACCCAGCGCGGCGGGCTGAGCGAATGGCTCCGCGCGCCGGTGATCGCCACGAACACCACCAGCAGCAGCGCGTGCAGCACGAACGCGATGACCTGGGCCACGCCGACGCTGGCCGCGGCCACCGCCGCGGGCACCTTGTGCCGCTGCAGGTAGCGCACGTTGAGCGCGGCGCCGCCCACCGCGGCCGGGGTGACCAGCGTGACGAAGGACCCGGCCAGCTGGGCCAGCACGGTGCGGGGGAAGCTCAGCCGCTCCAGCACGAACCCGGACAGCGACCAGGCGGCGGCCAGGTAGGTCAGCACGGACAGGCCCAGCGCGGCCAGCATCCAGCGCGGGTCGGCGGAGCGCAGCAGGCTGCTGATGTTGACCCGGGCCAGCTGCCCGATGAGCAGGTAGGCGGCCAGGATGGTGGCCACCAGGGTGACCAGGCTGCGGAGCCGGATCCGTTCCAGCTGGACCGGCGGGGCGGCCGCCCCGTCCGCCGGGGCCTCGGCCAGCATCCGCTGCCGGAGTGCGGGCAGCACGTCCTTGTGCCGCCGCAGGTAGGCCCGGGTGGGCCGGGCCAGCACCACCGGCTGGAGCAACGGCACCAGGGCCAGCAGCCCGGCGCCGCCGAGCTTGCGCTCGGCGAGGGCCGCCGTCCGCTCCGGCCCGACCAGGGTGGCGAACTCGGCGAGCAGCTGGGCCAGGTCCAGCCGCCGCTGCAGGTCACTGGCGGCCACGTCACCGCCGCCGGGGTCGAGCAGCTTGATCCGGCCGGCGCTGTCGATCACGATCCGGTCCGCGGTGAGCGTCCGGTGGGTGACCCGGTGCGCGTGCAGCCGGCGCACGGCATCCCACACCGACTCCAGCTGCGGGTCGGTCAGCGCGTCCCCCAGCTTGGCCAGGGAGGTGCCGCCGTCGGCGTCGGTGGCCAGCACGACGGCCTCCGGGCCCGCCCGGATCAGGGCCCGCAGCCGGGGGGTGAGCACCCCGGCGTCCTCGACGGCGTAGGCCATCAGGGCCCGGCGCTCGGCGGTCCGGTCGGTGGACAGCGGGGCCCGGCGGGATACCTGGTCGCGGAGCCGGAGGGAGCGGTAGAGCCGGTACAGGGCACCGGCCGCCTGCTGGTCGCGGTCGAACACGGTGACGTCCAGCCGCACGCCCTCCGGCCCGGCCGCGGCGTAGCGGCGTGACTCGGAGCCGGTTTCGGGCACCCGGCGCAGCTCGGTCACCGGCTGGCCGGCCGCGCCGAGCGCGGCGGCGATGGCCTCAGCCGGGGGGCGCTGCGACATCGAGCCCGCGACGTACCGCACGGCCAGGCCCAGGACCCAGCCCAGCAGCAGCGTGATGAGCACGGACAGCACCGTGGTGTGCAGCGCGGCCAGGCTGGCGGCCGCATACACGGTGACCGACACCCACAGCGCCGCCCGCCAGCGCGGCCGCCCGCTCAGGTCGATGATCGTCGTGTACGCGATCAGGCCGGCCAGCGGGGCGTCCAGCGGGGCGAAGCTGCTGGCGTTGGCGGCCGCGGGAGCGATGGCGCGGTACAGCGGCTCGGCGGTCCCGGTGCGCAGCAGCACATCCGCCAGCGCGACGACGAGGGCGGCGAGCACGCCGGTCACCACCGCCTCGGCCAGCCGCCGGGCCTGGCCGCGGACCAGCTGCCGGACAGCCAGCGCCACCGGCAGCAGGACGAGGGCCAGGACGGCCAGCACGCGGAGCGTGCCGAGGATGGCATGCAGCAGCCCGCTGGCCTTGACCACATCGGTCTCCACCCCGGTGACCGTGGCCTTGGCCAGCAGCCCGGCCGCCACCAGCAGGGCGATGCCGACGCACCCCGCCACAAAGCGCAGCAGGTCGGCCGGGCGCCGGATGCGGCTCAGCTGGTGGTCCTCGACGATCACCGCCGGGCGGGCCGGCGCGGCCCCGTCACGGGCGGCGCCGTCAGCGGGGGCGCCGTCAGCGGCGGCGCCGTCAGCGGCGGCGCCGTCAGCGGCGGCGCCGGGCATGCCGCCTGCCCTCTCGCCACCGCGGCCGGCCCTGCGCCGGGCTCCCGGCGTCCGCTGTGGTGGCGTCATCCGCTGATCGTTTCACCCCGCCGCCAGCGCACGGGTGCGGGCCCTGGTCAGCGCCGTTTCCGGCCGGGCCGCGTCCGGATCAGCAGCATCCAGGCGAGGACGGCGAACACCACGCCCAGCAGTACCTGCATGCCCATGTCCAGCAGCCAGGTGGACGGCTTGTGCACCCAGAGCGGGTCGGGCGGCAGGCCCCCGATGAGGGCCAGCCTGCTGGTGGACGCGGTGGCGGCGAAGCCCCAGCGGGACGGGAACAGGTAGGACACCTGCTGCAGGCCCATCTTGCCGTTCAGCGGGATCACCCCGCCGGTCATCACGACCTGGACCAGGGTGAGCAGGACCAGCAGCGGGAGGGCGGTCTCCGAGGTGGACACCGCGGCCGAGATGAGCAGCCCGATGGCCATCGACGCGAGCGCCAGCACCGCGATGGCCAGCAAGACCTCGGCCAGCGCCGAGCCGAGCACGACGCCGTGCGGCGGCATCGGGCGGCCCGCCAGCCCGATCGCCACCAGCACCGCCGCCTGCAGGACGCTGATCACCCCGAGGACGATCAGCTTGGACCACAGGTAGGCGCCGGCCGACAGCCCGGCGGCCCGTTCCCGGGTATAGATAGGTCTTTCCTTGACTAGTTCCCTGACCGAGCTGGCGGCGCCGTTCAGGCAGGCCGCGACGGCCAGGATCAGCAGCACCGCCTCGGCATTGCCATTCGTGCGCGGCGCCCCGGTCAGCCCCAGCGCATCCGGCATGGACCGGACGAGCAGGCCCAGGATCAGCGGCAGCAGGACGGTGAAGCCCAGGTACAGCCGGTCGGAGGCGATCACCGCCAGGTACCGGCGGGCCAGCGTGGACAGCTGCCCGATGCGGCTGCGGGGCAGCGGGGCGGGCTCCGGCGTTCTCCTGGCCTGCTGCGGCTCCCGGGGAGTCAGCCCGGTCGTGACGTAGTCCGTGTGGTACTGGGAGCAGGCGAACTCGGCTCCCCAGTCCCGCGCCGTCTCCTTGTCGAACGCCTCGTACACCGCGGCCCAGTCCGGCTTGCCGAAGAACTGCAGGCCTTCATCCGGCGGCCCGAAGTAGGCCACCCGGCCGCCCGCGATGACCTTGCCGTCCGGGTCCAGCAACGGCACCAGCATGAGCACCCGGTCGCAGAGGTCCAGGTGGGCGACGTCGTGGGTGACCACGATGACGGTCCGGCCATCGTCGGCCAGCCCGCGCAGCGTCTCCCAGACCGACTTGGTGCTGCCCGGGTCCAGCCCCGATGTCGGCTCGTCCAGGAACAGCAGCGACGGCTTGGTCAGCAGTTCCATGGCCACGTTGACCCGCTTCTGCTGCCCGCCGGACAGGGAGGACGCCCGGGTGTTGGCGTGGGCCTTGAGCCCGAGCTCACCCAGCACCTCGTCCACCCGGCGGCCCCGCTCGGCCGCCGAGGTGTCACCCGGGAACCGGAGCTCGGCCGCGTAGCGCAGCGCCCGGCGCGCGGACAGCTGGGTGTGCAGGATGTTCTCCTGCGGCACCAGCCCGATCCGGTGCCGCAGCTCCGCATAGTGCGTGTACAGGTCCCGGTTGTCGTACAAGACGGTGCCGCCGCTGGCGGGCCGCATCCCGGTCAGCGCGCCCAGCAGGGTGCTCTTGCCCGCCCCGCTGGGGCCGAGGATCGCCACCAGGTTGCGCTCGCCGATGGGCAGCGTCACATGGTCGAGCAGGACCTTCCCGCCGCTGATCTGGACGGTGAGGTCCTGGGCGACCAGGGAGACGTCGCCCTCGTCGATGAACTCCCGCAGCTCATCGCCGACGAGGCGGAAGGTGGCCCGGCCGATGCCGATGATGTCCTGCTCGGTGATGGCGGCCCGGCCGACCCGGCGGCCATTAACAAATGTCCCGTTATGGCTGTCCAAATCGACGATTTCGTACCGGCCACCGCCGATATTACGGAGCTCGGCGTGTTCCCGGGAAACGCTGAGGTCGGGCACCACCAGGTCATTGCCTGGCCCCCGCCCGATCCGCAGCCGGCGGGCCGGCGCGCGCATCACGGTGGTCGGGCGGCGATCCACGCTGCTCACCCCGGCGGCGGGCAGGTTCGCCTCAGCCCCGGCGACCGTGCACATCATGACCGGACCGCTCTCCGGGTGACCAAGGCGCAGCACGCAGTTATCGGCGATCTCGATCCGGTTCACCCGCTGTGCCCCGAGGAACGTGCCGTTCGTGCTGCCCTGGTCCTCGAGGATCCAGCGGTCCCGGTCGGTGCGCAGGACCGCGTGCTTCCAGGACACCCGGGAATCACTGACGACTATGTCGGACTGAGGGTCCCGGCCGATGCGGTACTGAGCGCCCGCACGCAGTGTCTGGTCGGACCCCTGGGTCTTCACCACGAGCACCGGGGCATCCGGCGGCGAGACGAGACGCTCGTTCATTTGCCCAGTCTAAGGGGATTCAAGCGCCGGTAATATAGCGGTGCCTGCTATCGGGCCTGCCGGGTATCGGCGATGGCGCCGCGGGCATGTGCGTGTTTTGCCCGGAAAGCCCGAAACTCAATACCTCCGCGTACCCGCCCCGTAGCGAGCAGAATGCAAAGCGCGCTCCCCGCGGGAAGCGCCATCGGCAGACGACCCGGCAGGCGAGCGCTGGAGGCGCGGTGAGTGACGAGAACCCCCGGCCGGCCGGGGCATTCCCGCCCGGCTCGCGGGTCGCCGATTTCCGGCTGGAGGAGCCGGTCGGCCGGGGCGGCATGGCCGTGGTCTACCGCGCCTGGGACCTGCAGCTGGACCGCCAGGTGGCACTCAAGATCCTCGACCCGGCGCTGGCCGAGGACGCCGACTTCCAGGAGCGGTTCCTCCGCGAGCAGCGCGCCGCCGCGGCGGTGGACCATCCGCACATCATCCCGGTGTTCGCCGCGGGCGAGGCCGACGGCGTGCTGTTCATCGCCATGCGCTACGTGGCCGGCGCCGATGTCCGGACCCTGGTGGACACGAAGGGCCCGCTGCCGGCCTGGCGGGCGGCCGGGATCCTCGCCCAGGTGGCCTCCGCCCTGGACGCGGCGCATGCCCGCGGCCTGGTGCACCGGGACGTGAAGCCGGCCAACATGCTGCTGGACGCGGGCCACCCCGGCGAGCGCGCGGACTACGTCTACCTGGCCGATTTCGGGCTGAGCAAGCCGGCCCTGGCCGCCCTGGGCCTGACCCAGGCTGGCCAGCTGGTGGGGACGCTGGATTATGTGGCGCCGGAGCAGATCGAGAACCGCCCGGTGGATGGCCGCGCCGACCTTTACGCCCTGGCCTGCGCGGGCTACGAGATGCTGGCCGGGGCGCCCCCGTTCCGCCGTGACCAGCGCTTCGCGCTGCTGTGGGCGCAGCTGTCCGAGCCCGTCCCGCCGCTCACCGCCATCCGGGGTGACCTGCCGCCCGCGGTGGACGGGGTCATGGCCCGGGCGCTGGCCAAGTCCCCGGCCGACCGCTACCAGCGGTGCGGGGATTTCGTCGCCGCCTTGCGGGAGGCCTGCCAGGCGGCGCCGGGCCCGGCCGGCCCGCAGGCCGGCGCGGCGGCGGCCGGCCGGGCGTCCTCTGCCGCGGCGCAGGACGCGTTAGCGCAGCCGGATGGCGGCGGCGCGCCGGTGCCATGGACAGTCACGGAGCCGGGCGGCACCGAGCACGGCGCGGCCACCGAGCCGGGCACGGCCACCGGGCCAGGGGCCACCGGGCCGGGCACGGCCGCCGAGCACGGGGCCACCGGGCCAGGGGCCACCGGGCCAGGCGACATCACGGCCCCCGGGCCCGTCACCGGGCGTCCGCTGAACGCCGGCCAGGACTCCCCGGGCGCGAGCCCACCGGTGCCGCCGACCGATCCAGGCGGCTGGGTCAGGCCCCCCAGCTTCCCGGGCCAGCCCGGGACGGACCCCGCCGCGGCCACCGGGCCGCTCCCCGGCCCCGCGCCGGACAGCGCGGAACCACCGCCCGGCGGCCCGGCGCCAGCCGCCGGGGCTTCCCGCACCTGGAACTCACGGATGATGGTGACCCTGGTCGCCCTCCTCATCCTGGGCGTGGCCGGCACCGCCCTGGCTGTCACCCGCGGCACCCACCGGGCCGCGCTCACCGCGCCCGGATGCGTCACCGCGGCCGCATCCGCCCCCCGGCTGGCCGCGGTGCATCCGCGTTTCGTCACGCTGGCCGGCATGCCGTTCGCGGTCGCGGTGACCGGGAAGGGCCGCTGGTCCTTCGTGTCCACCGGCCAGTCGATCGAGGTGCTCCGCTCCGGCGGCGGCCCCGCCCCGGTCCCGGTGCGGTCCATCCGGGTGCCCGCGGCCGCGCAGGGCGAGGCCATCACCCCCGGCGGGCACTACCTGCTGGCCGCGATGGGCAGCGGCGCCGCCGTGATCAGCGTGGCCCGCGCCGAGCAGGGCCGCCCGGGCGCCGTGCTCGGCTCTCTCACCAGTCCTGGCGGTGCCGGCGCGGTCGAGGTCACGCTGTCCAGGAATGGCGCCTTCGCCTTTATCACCCTGCAGCGCACCGGCACCATGGCCGTGTTCGACCTGCGGGCGGCACTCAGCAGCGGACTGCGTGCATCCGGGTATGTGGGCAGCGTCCGGCTCGGCGTGAACCCCATCGGCATGACGGTCTCCCGTGATGGCCGGTGGCTCTACGTCACCAGCCAGAAACGGGACGCCCGCGCGGAGCTGGGCTCGCTGACCGTCATCGACGTGCGGCGCGCCGAGGCCGACCCGGCGGCCTCGGTCCGGGCGGTCGTGGCCGCCGGATGCGATCCCGGCCGGGTGATCACGACGTCCCTGGGATCCATGGTCTGGGTCACGGCGCGGGCGAGCAATGCCCTGCTCGCCTTCTCCGCGGCCCGGCTGCGCACCCACCCGGGCTCCGCCCTCCTCGCCAGCGTGCGGGTCGGCCCGGCGCCGATCGGGCTGACCGCGGTGAACGGCGGCCGCCGCATCCTGGTGGCCAACTCCGGCTCGCACCCGCGCCGGGACACCCCGGCCAGCCTCGGCGTCATCGACGCCGAGGCGGCACTGCACGGCCAGGCCCTGCTCGGCCTGATCCCGGCCGGCACGCTGCCCCGGGAATTCGCCCTGGAACCGGGAGGCAGGACCGCCCTGGTCACCAATTCGGCATCGCACCAATTGGAGGCCGTAAACCTGGCCGGGCTGGGCTGAGGCGGCCGCCCTCGCTCCCCCGCCCCGCCCTGGCCAGCGCAGATACCGGGCCGGCAGCCGGGGGCCGTTTACTGGGGCCGCCTGGAGGGCATCGCTTCCGCCAGGCATGTCATAACATCTGCGCAACGCTGCCCGGCATCTGGCCGGGCTCGAGCAACCCCTGGCGGCCACCGTGAGCGACTACCCGACGCAACGCCTGCCGTTCCAGCCCGGGCCCGACGGCGACCCGTACGCCGACTACTACGACGATCACGGCGCTCCCCGGGGCGGGGCCGGCGCCGGTCCCGGGGGCGCCGCGCCATCATCATCTTCTTCGTGACCCTGCTCATCCTGATCGGCCTGTTCGTGATCGCTGACCGGGTGGCTGTGCGTTACGCGGACAACCAGTTCGCCACCCAGATCCAGAAGCAGGGGTTCAGCAGCAAGCCCCGGGTCAACATCGAGGGCTTCCCGTTCCTGACCCAGGTCGCCGCCAAGCAATTCAACGACGTAAAGATCACCGCCAACAATGAGCGGGTCGGGCCGGTCACTGTCGATGACATCAATGCGACGCTGGGCCGCATCAAGCTCACCTCCGGCTGGTCCAGCGGCACCGTGGGCAGCATCAACGGCACGGGACTGATCACGTTCGGCAGCCTGGCCCACGCCTCGCCCGTGTCGATCGGCAAGATCACCAGGGTCAGCAACAACGAGGCGAGGCTCACGGTCACCCTCGGCGGCCTGGTTTCCACCAGTGCGGTGGCCAAGGTGACCAGGGTGGGCGACCGGATCAACGTCAGCATCATCTCGGCGGGCGGGATCCCGGCGTCGCAGCTCGGCCTGGGCAATTTCTCCATCCCGCTGCCCAACCTGCCGATGGGCATGACGCTGCAGAGCATCAGCGTCACCACCCAGGGAGTACTGGTCCATATCACCGGGCACAACGTGGCCTTCGGCGGCTCGAGCAGGCAGGCCGGCCCGCGCTCTGGCGCAGGCCGCGGCGCGCGCCTACCATGCCCGCGTGGCGATGATGCTCGGGATCATGAAGCGGCTGCTGCTCGGCCGGCCGGTGCGGAGTGATCACCTGGGTCATACGCTGCTCCCGAAGCGGATCGCCCTGCCGGTGTTCGCGAGCGACGCGCTGTCCTCCGTCGCCTACGCGACCGAGGAGATCCTGATCGTCCTGTCGGTCGGCGGCATCGCTTCTTCCACTACACGCCGTACATCGCGCTCGCGGTGGGCGTGCTCATGCTGGTCGTGGTCGCCTCGTACCGGCAGAACGTGCACGCCTACCCGTCCGGCGGCGGCGACTACGAGGTGGCCACCACCAACCTCGGGCCCCCGGTGGGCCTGGTCGTGGCCAGCGCGCTGATGGTCGACTACATCCTGACCGTGGCGGTGTCGGTCTCCGCCGGGGTGGCCAACCTGGCCTCGGCCTTCCCGGTGCTGGACGCCCGCGTCACGCTCATCGCCGTGCTGGTGGTGGCGGTCATCGCGGTGATCAACCTGCGCGGGGTCCGGGAGTCGGGCACCGCGTTCGCGATCCCCACCTACTGCTTCATCGGCGTAGTCGCGCTGCTGATCATCTGGGGTGTCACGCGGCTGGGGCTCGGCCACCACCTGCAGTCCGAAAGCGCGGCCTACCGGATCAAGACCACCCGCGAGTTCACCGGGGTCGCCCTGGTCTTCCTGCTGCTGCGCGCGTTCTCCTCCGGGTGCACCGCGCTGACCGGGGTCGAGGCGATCAGCAACGGGGTCCCCGCCTTCCGCAAGCCCAAGAGCAAGAACGCCGCCACCACGCTGGCCCTGCTCGGCCTGATCGCGGTGACGATGTTCGCGGGGGTCACGGCGCTGGCCCTGGCCAGCCACGTGCACTACGCGGCCCCGCAGGACCTGGTCGGCGCGCCCGCCGGGTACACCCAGCGGACGGTCATCGCCCAGGTCGGCCGGGCGGTGTTCGGCGACACCTCGCCGCTGTTCTACGTCCTGCAGTTCGTCACCGCGCTGATCCTGGTGCTCGCCGCGAACACCGCGTTCAACGGCTTCCCGGTGCTGGCGTCGATCCTGGCCCGGGACGGGAACATGCCCCGCCAGCTGCACACCCGTGGCGACCGGCTGGCCTTCAGCAACGGCATCCTGCTGCTGGCCGGGTTCGCCATCCTGCTGATCGTGGTGTTCCAGGCGTCGCCGACCCGGCTGATCCAGCTCTACATCATCGGCGTGTTCGTGTCGTTCGTCTGCAGCCAGACCGGGATGATCCGGCACTGGAACCGGCTGCTGCGCACCGAGACCGACAAGGGCGCCCGGCGGCGCATGGTCCGGTCCCGGGCGATCAACACGGTCGGCGCG
Organism: uncultured Actinomycetes bacterium; assembly: GCA_963767385.1. Classification (GTDB taxonomy): domain Bacteria; phylum Actinomycetota; class Actinomycetes; order Streptosporangiales; family Streptosporangiaceae; genus RYN-230. The sequence continues at coordinate 68,701 of CAVYEA010000029.1, forward strand.
TGCTTCACCGCGGTCGTCCTGGTCATCGTGCTGATCAGCAAGTTCGCGAGCGGGGCCTGGATCGTGGTGGTGGCCATGCCGGTCATCTGGTTCACCATGCGCGGCATCCACCGCCACTACGACAACGTCGCGGTCGAGCTGACTCCGCCGGAGGATCTCGCCATCACCCTCCCGGCCCGCAACCGCGTCCATCGTGCTGGTGTCCAAGCTGCACCTGCCGACCCTGCGGGCGCTGGCGTACGCGCGGGCCACCCAGCCGAGCCACCTCGAGGCGGTCACCGTGAACGTGGACGAGGCGGAGACGCTGCGGCTGAAAGAGGACTGGGAGCGGGCCGGCATCCCGGTGCCGCTGACCGTGGTGGCCTCCCCGTACCGGGAGATCACCCGGCCGGTGCTCGCCTACGTCAAGCGGCTGCGCCGGGAGAGCCCGCGCGACATCGTCACCGTGTACGTGCCCGAGTACGTGGTGGGGCACTGGTGGGAGCAGCTGCTGCACAACCACAGCGCGCTGCGGCTCAAGTCGCGGCTGCTGCTTCTGCCGGGGGTCGTCGTGGCCAGCGTGCCCTACCAGCTCCGCTCGGCGGCGCACCGCTACCCGGTGGGCGTCCAGCCCCCGGCCAGCATCGACGCCATGCTGCCCGGGCCCGGCGCGATGCCCCCGCTGCACCGGCTGACCGCCGGGCCGGACGCGCTGCACGCCGCCGACCTGCAAGCAGAGTGCCGGGAGGATGGCGCGACCCCGATCGCCGACACCAGCGCCCATGAATACGTCGATCTGGCGGGCACGCTGCGCACCGTCACGCTGCGGCCCCATGGCACCAGCCTGACCATGGAGGCGGACCTGTGGGACGGGACGGGCAGCGTCACGCTGGTGTGGCTGGGCCGCCGGGACATCCCCGGCATCCGGCCCGGCCGGCGCATCGAGGTGCATGGCGGGCTGGCCCAGATCAAGGACGAGCGCACCATCTACAACCCGAGCTACGAGCTGCGGCCCGGCCCGGAATGAGCCGCCGGGGCCAGGCCAGGCGGGCGGGCCGGGCGGCCGGGGACAGGCCGGGCGGTCAGGGCTGGAAACGGTAGCCCATGCCCGGCTCGGTGTGCAGGTAACGTGGCCGCGACGGGTCCGGCTCGAGCTTGCGGCGCAGGTGCGCGACGTAGACCCGCAGGTAGTTGCCCTCGGTCTCGTACTGCGGTCCCCACACCTCCTGCAGCAGCTGGCGCTGGGTGACCAGCCGGCCGGAGTTGCGCACCAGCACCTCGAGCAACTGCCATTCGGTGGGGGTCAGCCGGACGTCGGCGCTGCCCCGGATCACCCGCTTGGCCGCCAGGTCCACGGTGAAGTCCGGGGTGGCCAGCACCGGCTCGTCCGGGGCGGGCGCGGCCCGCCGGACCGCCGCCCGCAGCCGGGCCAGCAGTTCGTTCATCCCGAACGGCTTGGTCACGTAGTCGTCAGCGCCGGCGTCCAGCGCGGCCACCTTCTGGCTCTCCTGGCCCCAGGCGGATAGCACGATGATGGGAGTGGACGTCCAGCCGCGGACGCCCCTGATCACCTCGGTGCCGTCCATGTCCGGCAGGCCCAGGTCCAGGATGAGCACGTCAGGGCGGTCCCGGGCCATGGCGGCCAGCCCCGAGGCGCCATCCGCGGCCGTGCTGACCTCATACTGGCGGGCGGTCAGGTTGATCCGCAGGGCGCGCAGGATCGGTTCCTCGTCATCGACCACCAGGATCCTGGTCACGGGCCGCTGATCCCGGTCACTAGTCGGCCGCGGCGGTCGAGGCGGCCGGGGCGGCCGCCACCGGCAGGCCCACCTGCACGGTCAGCCCCCCGCCGGGCGTATCGGCGGCCAGCACCGTGCCGCCCATGGCCTCCAGGAAGCCCTTGGCCACCGCCAGGCCGAGCCCGACACCGGTGCCCGAGCCACGCTCGCCGAGCCGCTCGAAGGGCTCGAACATCCGCGTCTTGAACTCGTCCGGGACGCCCGGGCCGTGGTCGCACACCTCGATCAGCACCTGGTCACCGTGGCGGGCCGCCCGCAACTGCGGCGGCTCCCCGGCCGGGGAGTGGCCCAGCGCGTTGGAGAACAGGTTGGCCAGCACCCGCTCCAGCAGCACCGGGTCGGTGCGCACCAGCGGGAGGTCGTCGGGCACCGCCATCCGGATGCTGCTCGCCGGGGCCAGCCCCAGCAGCGCCGCCGGGGCCACCTCCTCGACCGACGTGGGCTGCAGGAACGGCGCCAGCGAGCCGGTGGCCAGCAGGCTCATGTCGAGCAGGTTGCCGATCAGCACGTCGAGCCGGTCCGCGGCGTCCTCGATGGTGGCCAGCAGCGCCGCCTCGTCGTCCGGGGTCCACGCGACGTCCGTCTGCCGCAGCGTGCTCACGCTGGCCTTGATCGAGGCCAGCGGCGTCCGCAGGTCATGGCTGACCGCGGCGAGCAGCGCCGTCCGCATCCGGTTCCCCTCGGCCAGGGCCTCGGCCTGGGCGGCCTGGGTGCGCAAGCGGTCCCGGTCCAGGGCAGCGCCGGCCTGGGCGGCGAAGCCGTCCAGCAGCCGCTGGCTGACGGGGGCAGGCTGGCCCGCGATGAGCAGGGCCACCGTCTCGCTGGCCGGCACCCGGGTGACCGGGGCGCCTGGCTCGGCGCTGCCGCTCACCGCGACGCTCACCCACTGGCCCCGGATCCGCTCGGCCAGCTCCGCGCGGCCGCCCCAGGAACCGGTGAGATGACCCAGGACGGCGGCGGGGGTGTCCGCGCCGCCGAGCACGGTCTGGGCCAGTTCCAGGAGTGACGCCGCCTCATCGGCGCTCCGGGCCGCCTGCACCTGGCGGCGGGCCGCCAGGTGCACCACGCTGCTCACCGTGACCGCCACCGTGACGAACAGCAGCAGCGCCAGGGCGTTGCGCGGCTCAGCGATGGTCAGGGTGTGCAGCGGCTTGGTGAAGTACCAGTTCAGCAGCAGGCTGGCCATGACGGCGGCCAGCACGGCCGGCCAGAAGCCGCCGACGACGGCGACCGCGACCACGGCCACCAGGTAGGCGAGCAGGTCATCGGACAGGTCCAGGTGCTGGCGCTCGGCGGCCAGGAGGACGGTCAGCAGGGGCAGGCCAGCGGCGAGCAGCACGCCAGCCGCCTGCCGGCGGCCCCTGAGGCCGGCTGCTCGCTGGCCACCCCGCGGGTCCACGTTCCCTAGTCTGGACGACCGGGCCAGTTCGCGCACTATCAGGCCGGTCAGCGAGCCCAGCAGCACGCAGCCGGTCATGGTGACCGCGTCGCGCAGCGCGCCCGGCCCGGACATCCGCAGCTGTGCGTAGGGCGGCCGGGAGAAGCCCGCCACGGTCAGCCAGCCGATGAGGCCCAGCGCCGGGCCGGCCAGCGGCTCGGCGGCGGCGCTCAGCGCGATGACCACGATGCCCGCCAGGATGAGCACCCCGGTGCCCGGCAGCCGGCCGCCCAGGCCCGCCGCCACCGCGCCGATCACCAGGAACGCGGTGAACCCCACTGGCAGCGCGATGTGCGCCGCCAGCCCCGCACGAGCCCGGCTCCGGTTCATCCCTCCCAGTGGACCCCCGGCCAGCGGCGGCGCGGCCGATCTTCACGCGCCCTTAACGCCCCCGGAGGCAGGTTTAACGCCGCGCTAACGGGCTGCCCGGGATCTGGGGCCGGGACGGCGGCGGCCCGGCCCGGGCGGCGCACGAACACCGCCGTGCCCGCCGCCAGCACGCTCAGGACCGCGGTGCCGAGCCAGACATGGCGGAACGCGGCCACCGCAGCGGCAGGCCCGGCCGGGCGGCCGAGCACCGTGACCAACAGCGCCACTCCCAGCGCGGAGGCCACCTGGCGGGCCGTGTTGACCAGCGCCGAGCCGGTGCCGAACCGGGCGGGAGGCAGCGCGGTGGTGCCGGCGCTCATCAGCGTGGGCAGGGTCAGGCCCACCCCCATGCCGGTGAGCAGCATGCCCGGCAGCATGTCGGCCGCGTAGTCCGGCGTGAGGCCCGCCGACCCGAAGCGCCACAGCAGGCCCGCGGCGAACAGGAGGTTCCCGGCTGCGGCGACCGGGCCCGGGCCTATCCGCCGCGCCAGCGGCCCGGCACCCACCGCGAGGGCCGGGACCATGGCCGGCCCCGGCGCGATGGCCAGGCCGGTGCGCAGCGCCGAGTAATGCCACACCTCCTGGCACCACAGCACGTTGGACAGCAGCATGGCGGCGAACCCGATGCCGAACACGAAGACCGCGGCGCTGGCCGAGCGGAACACCGGGATGCGCAGCAGGGACAGCTCCACCAGCGGCCGCTCATGGTGCGCGCAGCGCCACAAGAACCAGGCCAGCGCCACGGCGGCCGCGGCGAGCAGGGCGATCACCTCGGCGGAGCCCCAGCCGCGGTCCGGGCCCTCGACCAGCCCGCCGGTCAGCCCGGCGACGGCGGCGGTGAGCAGCACGACGCCGGCCAGGTCGGGCAGCGGCTCCGCCGGCCGGGCGGGCGGATGCGGCAGTACCCGCACGCCGGCCAGCAGGGCGGCCACGCCGACCGGCAGGTTGACCAGGAAGACCCAGCGCCAGTCGGCCTGGACCAGCAGCCCGCCGGCCACTGGGCCGAGCGCGGCCGACAGCCCGCCCACCGCGGCCCAGGCGCGGACCCGGCCGCCCCGCTGCGGCCCGGGCGTGGCCGCCAGCAGCAGGGCCAGCGAGGTGGGGATCAGCGCTGCCGCCCCCGCGGCCTGCAGTACCCGCGCCGCGACCAGGACGGCCAGCCCGGGGGCCGCCGCGCAGGCGGCCGACGCGGCGGTGAAGATGCCGATCCCGGCCAGGAACACCCGCCGCTGCCCGGTGCGGTCACCGAGCCGCCCGGCTGGCACCAGCAGCGCGCCGAACACGATGGCGTAGGCGTTCAGCACCCAGGACAGCCCGGCCAGCGAGCTGCCGCCGAAATCCCGCCCGATGCTGGGCAGCGCCACGTTGACGATGAACAGGTCCAGGTTCGACATGAAGATGGCCGCTACCACGACGGCGAACACCCGACGTGATCCGGAGTTTGATTGGTTTGAAAGTCCAACCGACATGCTCAGACGGTAGCGACTAGTGGTTTGATATGGCAACCTTGGAACATGGATGGCACTACTCGGACCCGGGCCGGGCACCGGCGCGGACCAGCACCGCCCGGCGGCGGAGCCGCCGGTGAGGCCGGGACAGCCGGCCGCCGGGACGCTGCCCGGCCGCCCGTGCTCGATCGCCCGCGCGCTCGACCTGATCGGGGAGAAATGGACGTTGCTCGCGATCCGGGAGATCTCCATCGGGAACCACCGGTTCAACGAGATCGCACGGAACACCGGCGCGCCCCGCGACCGGCTCGCGGCCCGGCTCAACCGCCTGGTGACGGCGGGGATCGTGGAGCAGCGGGTCTACCAGGAGTCGCCACGGCGGGCGGGTTACCACCTGACCAGGGCGGGCCGGGAGCTGACCCCGGTGCTGCGGGCCCTGCTGGCCTGGGGCGACCGCTGGGTGTCCGCGGAGCCGCCGGTGACGCTCCAGCACGCCGGCCACGACCTGGAGCCCGGGCTGATCTGCCGGGCCTGCGGCACCGAGCCCGATCCGCACTCGGTGTCCGTCCGGGTCAACACCCCGGGATGGAGCCTGCGCGGCCCTACTGGCCCGGGCACTCCTCATGGACCCACTGCCCGTCCGGCCGCCGCCGCGCGTCCTGGCCGGCGGTGATCACCTTCCCGCACCGCTCGCACACCTTGCCCGGGGCATGCGCCTCGTTGTCCTCCGGGTCGAAGTGCCCGATCTCCTCCTCCTCGATCTCCCGGTCGGTGATCTCGCGCTCCGCTTCGTCCTCCGGCTCCGCGGGCAGGACTCCTTGCTCGCGCCGCTCATCTTCGCCGTAGTCGGGACCGAAATCAGGCCTTATCGTCATGAGTGCCCCCAGGGTCCGTGGCGTGGGTCAGCCCGCCGTGCCAGTCTGCCAGCACCGCGCCCGGTCAGCCAGCCGCCCGGAGCCGGCCGAACTCCGCGGCCAGCGACGCGGCGCTCCAGTGCGCGTTGAGCCCGCTCGGGTTGGGCAGCACCCAGACCCGGGCCGGCCCGATCACGGCGTCCTGGGGGCCTATCACCGCATCCGGGCGGCCGAACGCGGTCCGGTAGGCGGTGACCCCGACGACCGCGAGCCACTGCGGGGCCAGCCGGGCCAGCTTGCCGCTCAGCACGGCGGCCCCGGCACGCAGCTCCGCGCTGGTCAGTTCCGCGGCCCGGGCCGTGGCCCGGGCCGCCACGTTGGTGATCCCCAGGCCCAGGGCGGGCAGCTGATCCTGCTCCTCGGGGCGGAACAGGCGTGGCGTGAACCCGGACTGGAACAGGGCGGGCCAGAAACGGTTACCCGGCCGGGCGAAGTGGTAGCCGGTGGCGGCCGAGTACAGGCCGGGATTGATCCCGGCGAACAGCACCCGCAGCCCGGGCCCGGTGACGTCGGGAAGCAGAGCGTCCCGCGCGGCCTCCAGGTCTGCCGCAGATGGCCGTGCCGGGCGGGAGGCGGTGGTCATGAGCGGGCCCCGGGCACGCCCAGACCCTACCGCGCCCGCTCCCGGCCCTGACCGGGCCGCGCGCTGTGCCCGCCAAAAGCGGGTAAATCGTATTACTCTCCGGGCGGTTTCCTATCGGCTGACGTGACGCGAGTAAGTCGCCTATGTTTACCGCACCTAGAAATGGCTATTCATAAAGATCGGAATGCTTGGGCAGTCCGCTGGCGGCATGACGCACTTATGCCGGGGCGGGCCCGGGCAGGTGAATATGCGCACTGGGGGGTGACCGCTATATTCACGAGCAGGCTGGCCCGGCCCGTCTGGCCGCGGCCCTAGCGCTCGCATCATGCGGCCGGGCACTGGCTGCCCCGGCTGCTTAGCCAGGTAATTGCAGCGCCCGCGTGCGCGATGGTCGCCGATGGCGACGCCGACGCCCTGACCCTGCGTCACATCCCGCCGCCGCGGCCGCCATCCTTTCTTTCCGGGGGGCTGGCCCGCGCCCAAGGGCGAAAACCGAGCGCGCCTGGCGCGCCCGACCGAAGGTTCCCTTTGTCACTGAAGAGACCCTTTTACCGCCTGAGCGGAAGAATTGCCCTGCTGCTGGGCGGGACAGCCATCGCCGTGGCCGGCTTCGCCGGCGCCCCGCCGCCCGCTGGCCTGCACGGCACCGGGCCGCACGGCGCGGCCGGGAGCAGCGGCCGGGCTGGCCGCCGCCGGGGCAGGCGGCTCCGGGCAGGCCGGGCCGGACAGCGGCGGGGCGACCGCGACCCTGGCCGCCTACGGGACCACGGCCAAGCGGCCCGGGCCCGGGCATGGACGGGAACCCGCCACCCGGCACGGGCCCGGCCATCACCACCAGGGCAGGCACCACCCGGGCAGGCACCACCCGGGCAGGCACCGGTCCCGGCACCACCGCCGGCACCACTCCGGGCCGCGCGGCCCGCGCTTGCACCGCTCGCCGTTGCAGATCGCCTGGTCGCTGCTGCCTGGCTTCCACTGGACGCACTGGCAGTTCCGCTACCTGAACCTGCTGTGGATGCGGGAGAGCGGCTGGAACCGGTACGCCTACAACCCGTCCTCCGGCGCTTACGGCATCCCGCAGGCCGTGCCGGGCAGCAAGATGGCCACGGCGGGAGCCGACTGGCGGACCAGCGCCCGTACCCAGATCCTGTGGGGCATGGGCTACATCAGGACGCGCTACGCCACCCCGTGGCGGGCCTGGCAGCATGAGCTGCGGTCCGGCTGGTACTGACGGGCAGGCTCACACCCGGCCCAGCACGGCCAGGGCGGCCGCCACCGGGGGCCGCCTGACCAGCGACGCCCAGGTGAGCTCGCTGCGGCAGAACCGGGCAAAGGCCTGCGAGCCCTTCCGGGACGCCAGTCCGGTGTGGAAGGCGCCCGGGTGCCTGGTGAAGCCGGCCAGCAGCCGCAGGCCGGCGTCCATCTCGGGGATCAGGTCCCGGGCGACTCCGGCCGGGTAGGCGTCCAGCGCCGTGCCCAGCCCCGCCGCGTCACGGGCGGCGGCCGCCGAGGCGGCCGCCGCCCCGGCCAGGGTGCCGGAGCGCAGCGCGAAGCTGATGCCCTCCCGGGTCCACGGCTCGAGCAGCCCGGCCGCATCGCCGGCCAGCAGCACCCGCCCGCGGCGCAGCGGTGAGTCATCCGCGCGGCAGCGGGTGAGGTGACCCGAATCGTGCTCCGGCGGGTACCCGTCCAGGGCGAGCCGCCGGGTGAAGTCACGCAGGTACTGCCGCGTCCGCTCGCCCTGGCCACGGGCGGCTATCACGCCGACGGTCAGCCGGTCGCCCTTGGGGAACACCCAGGCGTAGGAACCGGGTATCGGCCCCCAGTCGAGCAGCAGCCGCCCCCGCCACCCGGCCGCCACCGGCGGCGGCACCGGGATCTCCAGTTCCAGGCCGAGGTCCACCTGGCGGAACCGGGCCCCCGCGTACCGGGCGCTGATCCCGGACGAGCCATCCGCCCCGATGAGCACCTGGGCCCGGAGCGTCTCCCCGCCGGCCAGCCGCACGGTGACCTGCCCGCCGTCCTCGGCGATGGCCCGCACCATGGCCCGCTGCCGCAGTTCCGCCCCGGCACCGGCCGCCGCGGCGCGCAGCGCATCATCGAATTCCTCGCGGGACACCATGGCCAGCAGCGGTTCCGGGTAGCGCCGGGTGAACTCCCGGCGGCCGTTCATGGTGGTGGTGACCTCGTGCACGGTGTCCCGGGCCGGGATCTGGATATAGCGGCCGGCCACCGCCAGTGACGCGCCGATCAGGCCGCCCCCGCAGGTCTTGTAACGCGGGTACTCGGCCCGCTCCAGCACCACCGTGCGCGCCCCGGCGGCCGACGCGGCCAGGGCGGCGGCCAGGCCCGCCGGTCCCCCGCCGGCCACTGCGACATCCCACGCCTGGTCTTGCGCCACCCCCGCAGCGTAGACGAGCCGGCACCCGGGGCAGCCGCAGGCGGCGGGTACCAGGGCGGGCCGGCACCGGGCCCTGGGGACCGGAAAAGCGTTTGCGCGGGCCGGCCGCGGCGACCACCATGGGGCGGATGACCTGGACCGCACCGCAAGTGACCCGCACCGAGCCGCCCACCGTGGCGGGCGAGCGGGAGTCACTGGAGACCTGGCTGGACTTCCACCGTGAGACGCTGCTGTTCAAGTGCCAGGGCCTGACCGGGGAGCAGCTGGCCCGCCAGGCCGTGGCGCCCTCGTCGCTCTCCCTGCTCGGCCTGGTCCGGCACATGGCCGAGGTGGAACGGGCCTGGTTCCGGATCCGCTTCGTGGCCGAGCCGGGGCTGGGCCACCTGTACTGCACCGACGAGTTCCCCGACGGCGACTTCGACCTCACCGAGCCGGGCCGCGCCGAGGCCGACTTCGCCGCCTTCCAGGCCGAATGCCAGCTCGCCCGGGCGGCGGCGGCCGGGCGAGGGCTGGACGAGACGTTCGTGCATGCCCGCACCGGGACCACGTTTGACCTGCGCTGGGTCTACGTGCACATGATCGAGGAGTACGCCCGGCACAACGGCCACGCCGACATCCTGCGGGAGCAGATCGACGGCACGACCGGCGACTAGCGGGAACGCCCGGCCGGGCACTCCCGCCAGCCGGCCGCCAGGCTGCCGTTATCCGGCCACGGCCGCGGCGACCGCCGCGGCCGCCGCCAGCTCGTCCCACGACTGCGGCAGTGGCCCCATCAGCGGCGAGGAGATCATGAAGTCGGCGGTGGACCGGTTGCAGGCGACCGGGATGTTGCACACCACCGCCACCCGGAGCAGGGCCTTGACGTCCGGGTCGTGCGGCTGCGGCTCCAGCGGGTCCCACAGGAACACCAGCAGGTCTATCTCGCCTTCGGCGATCCTGGCGCCGATCTGCTGGTCACCGCCGAGCGGCCCGCTGCGGAAGCAGGTAACCGGCAGGCCGAGCCGCTCCTGCAGCAGCCGGCCGGTGGTGGCGGTAGCGAACAACTGATGCCGGGTGAGCCGCGGCAGGTTGTACGCCGCCCATTCCAGCATGTCCTGCTTCTTGTTGTCGTGCGCGATCAGGGCTATCCGCCGCGCCGGGGACGCGGGCAGGTCAATAGTCATCGCAGTCCTCTTCCCATGGTCGAGCTGGGCGATTCGGTCATCGGATACAGGCCGCGACATTGCGGTGGCCCGGCTGCGGCTGCGCAGCCGCCTGACCGCCCGGCCGGGCCGGGCGGTACGCGGACCCGCCGGCTCCCTGGCCGGCGGACATCGTCATCGCCAGCCGCCGGGTGGTCCGCTCCGGCTCAGCTACCGATAACGAGGACGGCCCCCGCGCTCATTCCGCCGCGCCGACATTCGCGGCCAGCCAGCCGGCCAGTGGCCGGGTGGCCCGCAGGAACCCGGCGACCCGGTCCCGGGCGGCCGGGGTCTCCAGCCACGGCTCCACCGGCCACTGCTGCCAGGCGATGATGCTCTTGTAGCGCAGCAGGCCGATCCGGGGGTGATCCGCCGGATAGCCGCGGGGCGCGGTCTTGAGCTCGTCGCGCGCGGAGACGCCGATGCCGTGCTCCCCGATTCCCGCGATCACCCGCTCCAGGTCCTGGCCCGGGCGGTCCGCGGCCACGGCCCGGCGGTAGGCGTCAAGCTGGCCGGGCGTCATGGCGTACATCCCGGCGCCGGCCGCCAGGCCGTCCGCCGCGAGCCGGATGTACCCGCCTCCCGCGGCCGCCGCGATGTGCGTCTGGTACGGCGACTTGTCCTTGCTGAAGCGCACGTCCCGGTACGGCCGGAAGATCTTCCCCGGGCCGAACTCCTCCGCCAGGTCCTCGACAAGCTCGGCCATGGGCCGGAGCACGTACGCCTCGTAGACCGGCTTGTGGGCGGTCCAGTATGCCTTCGTGTTGTCGGCCGCCAGCCCGTCAAAGAATTCCAGGGCTTCTTCCGGCCACCCGCTGAACGCCATTCCCAGGGCCCCCTCCCGCGACGATCCGCGCGGCTAGCAGCCACCCGGCCACGCGTGATCACAAAGATAGCGCCGGCCAATGACGGGCCCATGACAGTTGTCATGGGCCCGTCATGACAGCGGGCGGTTGGACGGTGCTTCCGCCGGTGCCACGATAGCCCCATGACAATCACGGACACGGCGGACGGACGGGGGCGCCAGCAGGCCGCGAGCCAGCTGGCCGCGGTCGCGCTCCGCGGGGTGCGGAAGAATTTCGGGTCCGTCCAGGCGGTGCGGGGCATCGACCTGGACATCGCCCCGGGCGAGATCGTGGCCTTCCTCGGCCCCAACGGCGCCGGCAAGACCTCCACCATCGACATCATCCTGGGGCTTTCCCAGCCCAACGCGGGCACCGCCGAGGTGTACGGGATGCATCCCCGGCAGGCCATCTCCCGCGGGCTGGTGTCCGCGGTGATGCAGACCGGCGGGCTGCTCAAGGACCTCACGGTGGCCGAGACCGCCGAGTACACCGCGAGCCTGTTCGCGCAGCCCAGGCCGGTTACGGAGGTGCTGGGCCGGGCCGGCATCGCGTCCATCGCGGACCGCAAGGTCGGCAAGTGCTCCGGCGGTGAGCAGCAGCGGCTGCGCTTCGCCATGGCGCTGCTGTCCGACCCGGAACTGCTGATCCTGGACGAGCCGACCACCGGGATGGACGTGGAGGGACGGCGCAGCTTCTGGGCGGCGATCCGGCAGGACGCGGCGAAGGGCCGCACCGTGCTCTTCGCCACGCACTACCTGGAGGAAGCCGACGCCTACGCCGACCGCATCATCTTGATCCGGCACGGCCAGATCGTCGCGGACGGCACCGCGGCGCAGGTCAAGGCGCTGGCCGCGGGCCGGACGGTGCGCGCCACGCTGCCCGGGGCCCAGCCGGCCACGCTGCGCGGGGTCCCCGGCGTGGACAGCGTCGAACTGCGCGGGGACACCGTCCTGGTGCACTGCAGCGACAGCGATGCCGTGGCCCGCTACCTGCTGACCCAGACGGAGGCCCGGGACCTGGAGATCACGACCCGTGGCCTGGAGGACGCCTTCATCGCCCTCACCAGCGACGACAATGACGGCCCCAGTAACCAGTCAGGAGAATCGCGATGACTACCCGGTCCCTGCCGGTGCCCAACCTGAGTGCCAGGAACGCGCCGGCCATGGGCGGCTTCAACTTCACTGTGCTCAAGCTCGAAGTGCGCCGCCTGCTGCGCAACCGGCGGACGGTCATTTTCGCGATGGTTATTCCAGCCATTTTCTTCCTGCTGTTCGGGCTGAACAAGGCGTACGCCGGGCAGCAGGCCGGGCATGGCAATGTCTCGGCCTTCATCATGATCAGCATGGCCCTGTACGGGGCCGTCCTGGCCACGACGAGCGGCGGGGCGATGGTCTCGATCGAGCGGGCCGCGGGCTGGAGCCGCCAGCTCCGGCTGACCCCGCTCTCCCCCGCCGCCTACATCGTGATCAAGGTGATGACCGCGATGGTGCTCGGGCTCGCCTCGGTCGTCGTCGTCTACGCCGTGGGCGCGCTCAGCGGCAAGCCGTCGATGCCCGGTTACCTGTGGGCCGTCACCGCGATCTGCGTCTGGGTGGGCTCGCTGGTGTTCGCCGCCTTCGGCCTGTTCATGGGATACCTGCTGCCCACCGAGAACGTCATGCAGTTCCTGGGTTTCGGGCTGATGCTGTTCGCCTTCGGCGGCGGGCTGTTCATCCCGCTCAAGCAGTACCCGCACGCGCTCCAGACACTGGCCGAGTACACCCCGCTGTACGGCCTCAACTATCTGGTGCATGCCCCGCTGCTCGGTGAGGGCGTGCAGCTCAACTGGGCGGTGAACGCCCTGGTCTGGCTGGCCATCTTCGCCGGCGGCGCGGTCTGGCGGTTCCGCAGGGACACCGCCCGCGTCTGAGCTGTCCTGACCCGGGCCAGCATGGAACGCCCGCGGGCCGCCGCAGATCCCTGCAGCGGCCCGCGGGCGGTCAGTTGACCAGGCAGCCGGTGCTGTGGCCGGCCGCCGGGAACGCCTCGGCCAGGGCCCGGGCGATCAGGCGGGCCCGGACCGCGTAGCCGGCCGAGGTGAAGTGGATCCCGTCGGAGATGTACCACTTCGGCCGGGCCACGGCCGCCCAGTTGTAGACGCGCATGTTCGGGTACCTGGGGCACATCTGCAGCAGCGTGTTGTCCCAGGTCAGCATGTCGGCCTCGGAGTACGGGCCGGTGGCCAGCAGGGACCGCAGGTTCACCCACAGCACCGGCTCGCCGTGGGACGCGGCCATCATCCGGGCGATCCTGGTCTTCAGCCCCACGTTGGAGCCCACCGCCACGTCGGCGGTGTCGTTGGTGCCCAGCGCGATGACCCAGCAGCCGCGGAACCCGCTGCCGTAGATGGCCCGGGCCGCGTCATACCCGTTGACCTGCCCGGGCAGCACCTCCACCACCGAGCGGGCCCCGGAGATGTCCGTACGCACCGAGTGCACCCCGATGTCGGCGTACTGCGCGGTGATCCGCAGCGCCGGGTTGGGCAGGTACTCCGGGGAGATCAGGCCCTCCGAGGTGGAGTCGCCGATGTGCGCCACGGCCGGGCAGGAGGTCCGCAGCGGGCCGCCCGGCGGTGTTGCGCTGGGCGCCGGGCCGGCTCCCGCCGCCCCCGCCGTGCCCGAGCCAGCCTTCCCCGCCGAGCCGGCCGTGCCTGAGCCCGGGGCGGCCGCCCCGGAGCCCGCGCTGGCCGCCCCGGAGCCGCCGGAGCCGGCCGGCGGCGGGGGCAGCACCGACCCGGCCGCGAGCGTGCCGGTGGCCGCATCGCTGCTGGCGGGGACCCGGACCGCACCGCTCAGCCCGGCGCAGGCCAGCGCGACCACGGCGGCGCCGCCGGTCACGGCGGCCCAGCCACGCAGCGCGGCCGGCCGGGCCAGCCCGGCCTGCCGGGTGCGCAGCCGCTGCCAGGCCCGCGAGAGCGCGCCGTGGCGGATCGGTTCCTCCACGTACCGCCAGGACAGCGCGGCGAGCCCGATGCTGGCTGCCACCTGGACCGCCGCCCGGGGCAGGTCCTCCGCGGAGTTGGCCGGGGAAGTCAGGATGATCACCGGGTAATGCCACAGGTAGATGCCGTAGGAGCGGACGCCGATCCAGCGCAGCGGCCGCCAGCCGAGCGCGGCGCCGACCAGGCTGCCCGGGCACGCGGCCGCCGCGACCACGCCCGCGGTGGCCACTGAGAGCAGCACCAGGCCGCCCCGGTAGGTGAACGACGAGTACTGGCCGACCCGCCAGATCATCAGGCCGATCACCACCAGGCCGGCCAGGCCCGCGCCGTCCAGCACGAAGGGCACCCACCGGGCGGGCGCCGACAGGCGGCGGCTGGGCCAGAGCATGGCCAGCGCGGCCCCGATGAGCAGGCCGAAGGCGCGGGTGTCGGACCCCTCGTAGACCCGGGTCGGGTCCACGCCCGGGTGGTACATGCGCAGCATGAGCACGGCCGACCCGGCCGCCAGGGCCAGGGTCGGCAGCGCCAGCCAGCGCACCGCGGTGACCCGCCGGCGGCGCAGGAAGAACACGCCGAGCAGCAGGAGCCACGGCCAGACCAGGTAGAACTGCTCTTCCACGGCCAGCGACCAGAGGTGGTCGAACGGCCCGGGGGGCGCGAACCGGGAGAAGTAGGAACTGTGCGTGCCGATGTAGTACCAGTTGCTCCAGTACGTGGCCGCGGCGGCCTCCGTGCCGCGCAGGCTGGCCAGCCGGGACGGGCTGACCACGGTGACCCAGGCGGTCACCACGGCGAGCATGACGAACAGGGCGGGCAGCAGCCGCGCGGGCCCGGCGCACCCAGAAGTCCCCCAGCCGCAGCCGGCGGTCCGCGGCCCACTGCCCGAGCAGCAGGTCGGTGATCAGGTAGCCGCTCAGCGTGAAGAACACCCCGACGCCGAGCAGGCCCCCGGGGGCCCACCCGAGTTCCTCGTGGTAGGCGATGACAGCTAGCACCGCCAGCGCGCGCAGGCCGTCGAGCCCGGGCATGTAGCGCTGGCCGGGCCGTACCGGTTCCGGCATGGTAAATCCCCCTTGCCGCGGTCCGCCCTGTCCGGCTCCCCCCGTCCGTCAGGTCTCGGTTGTGCGCGGCAGGAAATGCACTACCCAGAGCTACATAGTGATTACACTTAGTAGTTACAAAAGATTTGGCCGGGCTCCCCGGCATCCCGTGGCCATCCGTGCCATTCCGGTCATCGGCGCAGATAAGGGCCTGTCCGGTGATAAGGGCCTGTTACAGGGTGCGCTCGAAGACGATGCTCTCCCGGCCCGGGCCGTTGTAATCCGGGACCGGCCCGGTCACGGTGAACCCCAGCGATTCGTGGAAGCTGATGGACCCGGTGTTGCCGGGGGCGGTGACCGCGCTCACCACGCTGCGGCCATCCGCCCGGGCCAGCGCGAAGAACTCCGCGTAGAGCAGGCCGGCCAGTCCCTGGCGGCGGGCCTCGGGCGCCACTCCGGCGAAATGGATGTAGGCCCGGCGCGGGTCGGACGGGGAGAGGATGCCGATCAGGAAGGCGAGCGGCCCGGCGGGGCCGTCGACCAGCAGGCTGCTGCGGTGGAAATGGTCCAGGAAGAGCCGGGGCAGCACGCTGAGCACCGGGCGCCCCCACCAGCGGTCCACGGCCGCGGCGATCGTGTCGTAGTCCTCCGGGCGGGCCCGCCGGATAGCGGGCTCAGTCACCCGGCTTGCGGTCGCGGCGCCGCTCGACCCGCTTCAGCGTGACCAGGACGATCACGATGAAGACCAGGAGCACGCCCGCTATCAGGTAGTTGACCATCGCCGCCGCCATCTCATCATGACCGGATCCTAGCAATCCTCCCGGATGCCCAGATCAGCCGCGGACCCGGCGGCCGGGTCCGCGGTACTGCCCGGGCCGGCTGCCCCGGCCGGCGCCGGGAGGCGCCACAGCCCGGTCACGTCCCGCAGCGGCGTGACACAGGGCGGCCCGGAGGCCACCCGGACTTCCGGCGGCCCGGACGCGGTGACGCCCACGATCATCGCCGACCGGGTGCCGTACCCCGGCGTGTGCACGCACGCGGCCGACAGCTCGGCCGGCCAGGACCGGCCGGCCGGTCCCGCCCGCAGCCCGCCGGCGGGCTCATGGTCGCGGAGCACGGCGGCCAGCCCGTCCGCCTCCTGCCCCGGCGTCCCGGCCCGCTCACTGACCAGGGCCGCGATCCGCTGCTGCTTGGCCGACCGGCGGGACAGCGGCACGTTCTCCAGCACGTACCGGCCGGGCCCCAGTTCCTGCGCCACCGCCTGGTCACCGCCGGTCAGGTCGATCGAGAACAGGGCGTGCCGGTCACCGACGAGCAGCCAGCACGGGTTGTAGTCGGCCGGGCGCAGCCGCGGGCACACCGCGGCCACCGCGGCCGCCGCGTCCGGGTAGGCCGCGAAGGCGAGCGGCAGTTCTCCCCGGGACCGCCGGGACGGGTCACGGTCCGCGTCGGGCTGGTTGGTCAGCCCGGCCACCACGCCGTGTTCGTTGACCGCGAGCCAGGTCCCGCCGGCCAGCTCGTCCCGGCCGCCGAGGATCCGCGGCCCGCTGCCCCGCAGCACGGTGACCGGATCGGCCGGCCGGTCGTAACGCTCGTCGCGGTTGGCCGCCACCAGCAACGGCACGTCCGGGATGACCCGGGAGAGCGCGATGAGCAGGCACACGCATCCGACGTTACCCGCCCGGGCCGGCCATGATCGTGCCAACCGCACCCGGCGGGACCGCGTCCTATCAGACACACGGCTCACGGAGCCGTCCTGGGCAGAAGGACCAATCCCGATGACTTCCTCCCCCCATGCCGTCCGGCGCGTGATCGCTGTCCGGCGCGTGATCGCCGGATCGGCGCTGGCCTGCGCGGCGGTGCTGGCGGCCGGCTGCGGCTCCGGCAGCCCGGCCGCCACCCCGGCCAAGACCGTCACCGTGCAGGCCAGCGCGTCGTCCAGCCCGGCCGCCGCGCCGAGCCCGTCGGCCAGCACCGTCCCGGCCAGCGCCAGCGCGGCCGCCACCGGCGCCGCGGCCGCGGCCTGCCCGACCCGGTCCCTGAGCGTGAAGCCGGGACTGGCCCAGGGCGCCGCGGGCAGCACCTACCAGGTCCTCGAGTTCACCAACATCTCCAACGTGACCTGCACCCTCTACGGGTACCCGGGGGTCTCACTGGCCGGCGGGAAGCCGGTCACCCAGATCGGCCTGGCCGCGGCGCGCACGCACAACACCCCGGTCCGGCTCGTCACCCTGGCCCCCCGGGCGGTAGCCAACGCGCTGCTGCGGATCGTGCAGGCGGCCAACTTCCCGGCCGCCAAGTGCCAGCTGGTGAAGGCGACCTACCTGCAGATCTACCCGCCGAACCAGACCACCCCGATCTACCTCGCCTACCAGGCGCAGGCCTGCGCGAAGCCGGAGCAGGTCGTGTTCATCGACGCGGTGCGGCCCGGCACCGGCGGCTGACCCGGCCGCCGGACTCATCAGCGCCGTGCATTTCCCACCTTCCGGCGGGAAATGCACGGCGCTGGCGATTTTGCCGCGGGCCAGGCGGGGTCTGGGGCGGGCCTGCCGGGAGCCCGGCCAGCCAGGGGCGCTACGTTGATCCCGGAGAGCCCGTACCGGCCCACCGCTGACCGCCTGGAGGACTGCGCAGATGCCGACTACTCCCCTTCGCCAGCGCCCGGCATGGAAGGCGCTGGAACAGCACCACCGCGAGATCGGCGAGCGGCACCTGCGGGACCTGTTCGCCGCCGATCCCGGCCGCGGCGAGCGCCTCACCGCCGAGGCCCCCGGGCTGTACCTGGACTACTCCAAGAACCGGATCACCGACGAGACCATGCGGCTGCTGCTCCAGCTGGCCGCCGAATCCGGCCTGGAGGAGCGCCGGGACGCCATGTTCCGGGGCGAGCCGATCAACGTCTCCGAGCACCGGTCGGTGCTGCATGTCGCGCTGCGCATGCCCCGCGGCAGCTCGCTGGTGGTCGGCGGGACCGACGTGGTCGCGCAGGTGCACGAGGTGCTGGACCGGATGGCCGGCTTCGCCGGGCGGGTCCGCTCCGGCGACTGGAAGGGCTATACCGGCAAGCCGATCAGGAACGTGGTCAATGTCGGCATCGGCGGCTCCGACCTCGGCCCGGTGATGGCCTACGAGGCACTGCGGCACTACTCCCGCCGCGACCTGACGTTCCGTTTCGTATCCAATGTCGATTCGACGGACTTCGCGGAAGCAACGCGTGACCTCGACGCCGCGGAAACCCTGTTCATCATCTCGTCCAAGACGTTCGGCACCCTGGAGACGCTGACCAACGCGCACTCGGCCCGGGACTGGGTCGTCGGGCAGCTCGGCAGCGAGGACGCCATCGCGAAGCACTTCGTGGCCGTGTCCACCAACGCCGGGCGGGTCGCCGCGTTCGGCATCGATACCGCGAACATGTTCGGCTTCTGGGACTGGGTCGGCGGCCGGTACTCGATGGACTCCGCGATCGGGCTGTCCACCATGGTCGCCATCGGGCCAGAGGGCTTCGCCGAGATGCTGGCCGGCTTCCACGAGATGGACGAGCACTTCCGCACCACCCCGCTGGCGCGGAACCTGCCTGCGCTGATGGGGCTGCTCGCCGTCTGGTACGGGGACTTCTTCGACGCGCAGACCCAGGCAGTGCTGCCGTACGAGCAGTACCTCAAGCGATTCCCCGCCTACCTGCAGCAGCTCACCATGGAGTCGAACGGCAAGAGCGTCACCCTGGACGGGACACCGGTGGACTACCAGACCGGCGCCGTGTACTGGGGCGAGCCGGGCACTAACGGGCAGCACAGCTTCTACCAGCTCATCCACCAGGGCACGAAGCTGATCCCGGTGGACCTGATCGGGTTCGGCCGGGCCCTCAACCCGCTGGGCGACCACCACGACATCCTGATGTCCAACGTGTTCGCCCAGGCGCAGGCGCTCGCGTTCGGCAAGACCGCGCAGGAGGTGCGCGCCGAGGGCACCCCGCCCGGCGTGGTGCCGCACCGGGTGATGCCCGGCAACCGGCCCAGCAACGTGCTGCTGGCCGAGGTGCTCACTCCGCGGCTGCTCGGCGCCCTGGTGGCGCTGTATGAGCACAGCGTGTTCACCCAGGGGGTGATCTGGGACATCGACTCCTTCGACCAGTGGGGCGTGGAGCTCGGCAAGGTACTGGCCAGCGCGATCCTCCCCGAGCTGCAGTCCGCGGAGGAGCCCGGGCTGGGCCACGACTCCTCGACCAACACCCTGATCCGGCGCTACCGCCGCCTCAAGAGCTAGGAGAACCGCATGACCACGGACAGACCCATGCAGCTCGGCATGGTCGGGCTCGGCCGGATGGGCGCCAACCTCGTCCGGCGGCTGATGCGCGACGGGCACCAGTGCGTCGTGTACGACCACACCGCGGCGCACGTGAAGCAACTGGCGGATGAGGGCGCGGCCGGGGCGTCGTCGCTGGCCGACTTCGTCGCCAAGCTGGAGAAGCCGCGGGCGGTCTGGCTGATGCTGCCGGCCGCGGTCACCGGGCCGGTGCTGGACGAGCTGGCCGGGCTGCTGGAACCGGACGACATCGTCATCGACGGGGGCAACTCCTACTACCGCGACGACATCGACCGCGCCAAGCAGCTCCAGCCGCGGCAGCTGCACTACATCGACGTCGGCACCTCGCGGCGGCATCTACGGGCTGGAACGCGGCTACTGCCTGATGATCGGCGGCGAGGAGGAGCCGGTCCGCCGGCTGGACCCGATCTTCGCGACCATCGCGCCCGGCTCGGGCAGCGCCGAGCCGACGCCCGGCCGGACCCGGGCCGCGGCACCGCCGCGGACGGCTACCTGCACTGCGGGCCCAACGGGGCCGGGCACTTCGTCAAGATGGTCCACAACGGCATCGAGTACGGGATGATGGCCGCCATCGCCGAGGGCCTGACCATCATCAAGCACGCCAACATCGGCAAGGCGCAGGTGCGAGTCGACGCGGAGACCACCCCGCTGCGCGACCCGCGAGCACTACCAGTACGACATCGACGTGGCCGAGGTGGCCGAGGTGTGGCGGCGCGGCTCGGTGGTCGGCTCGTGGCTGGTCGACCTGACCGCCGACGCCCTGGCCCGCTCGCCGCAGCTGGAGGACTTCGCCGGGCGGGTCTCCGACTCCGGCGAGGGCCGCTGGACGGTGGTCGCCGCGGTGGACGAGGGCGTGCCCGCCCCGGTCATCACCGCCGCGCTGTTCGAGCGGTTCGAGTCCCGCGGGCTGGGCGAGTTCAGCCGACAAGGTGCTCTCCGCCATGCGCAGCGAGTTCGGCGGGCATGCCGAGAAGGAGCGCAAGCCCGCCAGCTGACCCGCCGCGACCGGCCCGTCCGCCGGGCCCGTCAGCTGGCCGCCCAGGCGGCCAGCGTCTGCCGGTCCGGCGGCGGTGCCGCGCACCAGACCGGATGCGTGCGTAGCGCATTGATCAGCTCATCCAATGCGCCGGCGCGCCTCGACAGCTCGGCCGGCGAATCCACGCCTACGGCGAGCAGCATGTCCAGGTAGGCCAGGCGCCGCCGGGAGTCCCGCTTCGCATCGGGGTCGCGGGCGGCCAGGTCCGCGATGCCGCGCCAGCGCTGGAGCACGAGTTCGGGTACACCCAGCTCATGCGCGACCCGGTGGCGCTTCCAGGCGTGGTCGGTTAGCCGGAGCAGGTCGAGCTCGGTGCGCACGCCCACGGCCTGAAGCGCGTCGTCGTACTTGGCGAAGGGGGCCAGAGCGGTAAACCGGCCCGGTCCAGGCTGTCCGACGATCTGGTAGAACCGCACCACCTCGGTGGCCAAGGGCAGGTGCAGATTTCCCGGGTCACAGGCCTGGCCGGGGGCCCGCACCTTATCCGGGTCGCGCAGTTCCGCGAAGGACGCATCGGTCCGGGCGCCCATCATGAGCTCGGGGTCGACCACCGCGAGCTCGAGGGCGTCCAGCGCCGGCGCGTAGTCCCGCCGCGCGGCACGGGTACAGGCACAGTCGTAGTACTGGCGGGCGGCGGGGCCGACGCCGGCTGTCCACGCCGCCTCCTCCCCGCACCTGATCGTGCCGCTGCCCGGCGCGCGCGCCACCGGGCTGGCCTGCCCCCCTTCCGGGTCAGTGGCCTGGACCCCCAGCCACAGCCACTCAGTACGCTGTCGCATCTCCAGCCAGAAGGGCTCCCACTCCATCGTGGGTGAGCCGGGCTTCAGGCGCTCGCGCAGCGCGCGCGTGCAGCGTTCGGCGGCCGGCCACGCGCCGGTGTTCTCCTTTCCTTCGGCCCGCTCGAACAAGAAGGCGTTCAGCCAGGCCGCTGCCAGGTTGAAGAGCACACGCAGGCACACGGGCTCGTCGCGCACGGGGCCATGGATGGCCGAGTCGACCTGGCTCATGCTCTCGGCGAACTTACGCTGGCCGGCGCCGTCAGCGGCGGTCCCCTCGGTCAGGCAGAGGTAGGCGACCCGGGCGGCGAAATTGCCAGCGTCAACGTCTACCGCCCGGGCCAGCAGCGCCCGCTGCGCTTCGGGGTGCGCCGCCGCGACATCGCCGGCCAGTACCTGGCCGGCGATGCTCTCCCACCGGGTCGCCCCGGCCAGTCCCTGCTCAAGCTCGTCATGCGCGTCGGCCAGGGTACGGAGAATCACCGCGGCCGCCATCGCGAGCAGGCCGCTATCGCCGATGTCACAGATGCTGGCGGGATCGGCGTCGGGGAACCACAGCTGCCGGCGGTCGGCGACGACGGTGGTCACGGACTTGCCATAGCGCTGGACGAGGACGCTAACCACGTCCGCATTGATCATCGAGACCGTGGCCTGCCAGGGACTGGCCACGCTGGTCGCACTGAGCACCTGCAGGGCGGCGGTGAGGTAGTTACCGCCCGGCAGGACGGACAAGGCTGTTGCGGGCAGTGAGATCACGTCAGGCTGTTGCGCCATCCTTATGCCGCGTGGCCCGCCCGAGCCCATGACCGCGAGCCGTCCTGCGAGATAGGCCGCCTTGTCCGGGTCCGCCACGCCGGCCGTGTTATTGACGCTCAGCTGCAGGTCTACCCGCAGCCGCAGGTACCACGACCAGCTGGCCACCACCAGGACAGCAGCCACGCCCAGGCCGGCCAGCCACGGCCACCCCGCGTCGTGCACCCATGCCAGCCCGGCGCCCACCCCCAGGGCGATACCGCCCAGGACGGTGACGACGATGGCGACGGTGTGCAGCGCCTGCCGCATGCGCCGCTGCCGGTACAGCGGCCATGGCACCCGGGAGGCGGCCTTGGTCAGCAGGATCAGCAGGTAGAGCCCGGCCGCGGCGCCGAGCAGCCAGAGCAGCAGCTGCCCGAGCGGGGCGAGTACGGTCGTCCTGGTGTGCTGCAGCCGGTCCGCCGCCCGCTGGAATCCGGTGTCCGGCTGCGCCCCGAGTAGCTGCAGCCCCTTGGCCGCGGCGGCGTTCCCCTGGTCCGCGACCAGCGCATGCCGGTAGAAGGTCTTCGCCGCGCCGTCCTCGCCCTCGCTGCGGGCGGCGTCACCCTGCGCCGCCAGGACGGCCGCGTGCTGCTTCCGCGCCGCGACATAGCGCAGGCCCGCCACAGCGCAGTTGGCGGCATCGCCCGGTGACGCGGCGGCCGCGGACGCTCCCGGTGACGGGGTGGCCGCGGAAGTGGCGGCGGGGGAAGCAGCCGCGGACGGACTCGGTGTGGGAACCGCGGCGGCGTAATACTGCACGGCCTGGGTGAGCAGCCCGTTGACGGCAAACTGATCACCGAGAATGCAGGCCGGCACCGGAGTGGCTGTGGCTGTGGAGAAGGATGCGCGCGGCGGGGGGTCAGCTTTAATGCGGGCGGGCTGGGCGGTAAGAGCCCCCGCAACGACCACGCATATAGCCAGGAATAGTGCGAATCCCGCAATTACGGCGGCGTCGCGCCATCTCCGGCCAGCCCCGCGACGCCGCATGGCCCGCCCCCCATATCCTGCTCCGGTCGGAAAGAATAGCGCCATTCCGGGCCGCATGCGGCCTGCGCACATTGACGCAACGGCAAACTAGTGCCGCATCGGACAACTTTGCCCCGTGATGATCTCGGGTTGTTTTCCGTCGTGAGCGCGGTGGTCGCATCAGGCGATGCTGCCGCGGACCTGGAGGAGCTGGCCTGACGCCTGAGAGCTGAGCGAATATTGGGCCCCATAGCCCGGGGGTGTGACGCCGCGGGGGCAAAGGGCCAACTAGGGGTGTGAGCCAGATAAAGCCATCGTCGCTGAACTCACCGCCGTCACGCCTGGCGCCGCAGGGCAGCGGGCCGGCTGATCGCGGCGTTGCTGAGTTCGAGGCGCTGTACCGGGCGAACGTGGCGGCGGTGACCGCCTTCTTCGCGCGGCGCAGTGCGGAACCGCAGACCGTGGCCGACCTGACCGCGGACACCTTCGTCCAGGCGATCACGTCGTTCGCCACCTTCGACCCGCGCAAAGGCACGCCACGTGCCTGGGTACTCGGCATCGCCCGGCGGATCTACGCCGCGCACTGCCAAGCACACAGCCAACAGCGGAGCAGGGTGGAGCGGCTGGCGGGCCGCCGGGAACTCGCCCCCGACGAGGCCGGCGACCTGATCGACCGGATCGATGCCGAACGCGCTGGCCGGGCGCTGGTCACCGGGCTGACCACGCTGCCCGCCACCGACCGGGCGGTGGTCGAACTGGTGGACCTGGCGGGCCTGCCGCCCAAAGAAGCGGCCCAGGTGCTCGGCATCGCGCCGGGCACCCTGCGGATGCGGCTGATGCGGGCCCGGGCCCGGCTGCGCAACGCGGCTGGCCCGGATCTGGCGCACGACACCGATCCTGCGAGTGAGCCAGAGGTGAGGACATGACGAAATTCGAAGATCAGCTGTACGAGCAGCTGATGACCGAGCACGGGCACCACCTGCGTGCCCTGCAGCGGCCAGCGCCGGCCCGCCGCCGGGCCCGGCGGCCGGTATGGCTGGCCACCGGCGCGGCCGGCGCGGCGGCCGCGGTCACCGCCGCGGTGCTGGCGCTGGGCAGTGCACCCGCCTTGGCCGCGTATTCGGTGACCCAGCACAACGGCATCGTGACGGTGGCGGTCGACCGCCCGTCCGGCGTGGCCGGTGCCAATGCGGCCCTGCATGCGATCCGCGCCCGGGTCGTGGTCGTCCCGGTGCGGCCAGGCTGCCCGCCGATCGGGTCGCTGCCGCACCCCTGGCCGGCCCCGCACCTGGGGGTGTGGGTCAAGACCGGGGTGTCCAAGAACGGGCATCGCTCTGTCTCGGTCAAGCTGCGGGGCAGCATCCCCGCCGGGGACACGATGATACTGGCGTTCAGCGGCAAGCCGGGCAGCGGCACGTCGCTGGGGGCCGGGGGCATCATCACCGGGCGCGTGCCCCGCTGCGTGAGCCTCCCGCCCGCGCCGCGCGCGCCGGGTACGCACTAGCCGGTTAATCCTGATGGCCGCGCGCGGCGCGGGACCGGGATGCGGGCGAGGTCGCGGGCCAGGACGACCTGGCCGCCGAACGCGCTGGCCGCGTCGGCGGCCAGCCGCTCGCCGTCCTCGGCGTCGTAGCGCTGGGAGAAGTGGGTGAGCACCAGCAGCCGGGCCCCGGACTCGGCGGCGATCCGGCCCGCCTGCCCGGCGGTCAGGTGCCCGTAGTCGCGGGCCAGCGCGGCGTCAGCGTCCGCGAACGTCGATTCGCAGACCAGCATGTCGGCCCGGTCGGCCAGGGCGAAGGCGGCGTCGCACAGCCGGGTGTCCATGATGAACGCGAACCGCTGCCCGGCCCGGGGCTCGCTCACCTCGGCCAGGGTCACCTCCCGCCCGCCCGCCCGCAGCCGACCGTCCCGCTGCAGGCGGCCCACGTCCGGCCCGCTGATCCCCAGGGCGGCCAGCCTGCCCGGCAGCATCCGGCGGCCGTCTGGTTCGGCCAGCCGGTAGCCGAAGGCAGGCACGCTGTGCTCCAGCGGCATGGCTTCCAGGCTGAACGGCCCCTCCGCCACGATCACCCCGCCCCGCTCCAGCGGCTGCTCCCGGATGTTCAGCACGTCGCGGAACAGCGCCGCGTGGCGCAGCCGGTGGAAGACGGCCGCGCTGGCGGCCGGGTAGCACACGTCCACCGGCCGGGTCACCTCGTCCAGGGCCATCCGCTGCAGCACCCCGGGCAGGCCCAGGCAGTGATCCCCGTGGAAGTGGGTGAGGCAGATGCGGGTGATCTGGCTGGCGGTCACCCCGGCGAAGAGCATCTGCCGCTGGGTGCCCTCCCCCGGGTCGAACAGCAGCCCCTCGCCGTCCCAGCGCAGCAGGTAGCCGTTGTGGTTGCGGGCCCGGGTCGGCGCCTGGCTCGCGGTGCCGAGCACGACCAGCTCGCGGTTGGACACGGAACCCGACCCTACGCCCCCGGCTAGCTGGCGCCGGGCGGGCTGCGGGTGAGCCCGCTCAGGCCCAGCCCGTACAGGACGAGCAACGTCGCGGCCAGTGCGCGGACCACCCAGCCGAAGACGAGCACGCCCGGGTCGGCCCCGCTGGCCGGGACGTCGCACTGCCCGGCGGAACCGCTGGTCAGGTTGATGACCGGGAAGGCCAGCGTGAGGGCGTAGCCGGCCCGGCTGGCCACGCTGCACTCCGGCGCCGCGACGCTGCGCGCCGCGACGGTGCTCGCGGGGGCACCCGCGGCCGGGATAGCGGTGGCCACCGGCTGGATGTCGCGGGCCGGGCCGAGCCAGAACACCGCGACGGCGGCCGTCGCGGCCAGCAGCCCGGCCAGCCACATGAACGCGTAGAAGCAGTGGTACCCGTAGCCGATCAGCCATCTGGCGCCGTACTGCGCCGTCTTCCGGAGCGGGCTCAGCTGGCCGCGGCGCCGCAGGTCGTCCCGCTGCGCGACCAGGATGGCCCGGGCCAGGTCATCGTGCCCGGCCGCGCCGTACGCGGCGGCCAGCGCCGCGTAGGGCTGCCCGGCATAGCTGGTCCCCGGCTCGCGCAGCCAGGACAGCCACTGGCTGACCTGCTCACCGTGCCGCTCCGGGTCGTCCCGGCGCAGCCTGCGCCGCCGCCAGCCCGGGCCGGCTCCCCGCCGTGCCCGCTGGGCGGGCAGGCCGGCCACCGGCAGTCCCGAGTAGGTCAGGCCGTCCAGCCTGAGCACTCCTGCCTTCTCGAAACGGGCCGGGGCGGGACAGCCGATCCGCAGCGTGCCGGCTTTCGCGCGGGTGAGGTTGAGCGCCGGGCCGGCCGCCCCGCGGGCCGGCTGCGGGCTGATGAACGATCCCGCGCAGCTCAGGATCTTGCCCACGCTGGCGTCCTCCATGGTGACCACGCCATGCCCGCCGGTGCCGATGGCGGTGAAGTCCAGGTCCAGCCAGGCGTCGCCCTGGACGGTGGCGAAGTCGGCGGCCAGCGCCGGGCCCGTGCCGCTGGCGAGCAGGCAGCCGCGCAGGGCCAGCTGGCCCGCGATGGTGGCGGCGGCCAGGCACACCGCGCCCAGGGTGCCCGCACCAAGCGCCATCATGCCGTCGCCGGGCTGCTCGCACCCGCCGGCATCGGACCTGACCGTCAGGTAGTCGGCGAGCAGGGCGGGGCCAGCCGCGTTGCGCAGCAGGGCGCCGCGCAGGACCAGCTGGCCACTGACCGTCGCGCCCGACAGGCAGACCGCGCCCGGGGGGCGGCCCGGGGCCGCCCCCGCATCCGGGCCAGCCTCGGGGCCCGCACCGCCCAGGATGCCGGTGACGGCGTCCACGCGGGCCGGGCGGTTCCGCTCGATCTCCTGGGTCAGCCGGTCGGCGAGCCCGCGGATCTCCGCGCCCGGGTCCGGCCCGGCCGGGCCCTGGTCGTGCTGCACGCAGGCGCCCGCCAGGGACAGCTGGCCGCCGACGGTGGCGCCGCGCAGCAGCACGGTGCCCAGGTGCCCTGACCCGGACGCGGTGAACGGGCCGCCCGGGGCCGCCGCGGCCGCGAGCACCAGGTCGCCCTGGACGGTCAGCCCATCGGCCCGCAGCGCCGGGCCGGTGGCATTGGCCAGGCGAGCGCCGTTGAGCCGGAAATCGCCGTTGACCTTGGCGTCCGGCAGCCGGACGGCGCCGGCCTCACCGGACCCGGTGGCCGCGAAATCCTCGTCCAGCAGCATGCCCTCGCCGACCGAGAGCAGGTCAGCCAGCAGGGCCGGGCCGCTGCTGTTGGCCAGCGTCGTGCCGCGCAGCGCGAGCTGGCCGGTGATGCTCGCGCCCGCCAGGCACACCGCACCCAGCGGGCCCGCGCCGGACGCCCGGAAGCCCAGGCCACGGGTGTCGCAGGCGGCGGCGTGCCCCTTGACGGTGAGGTTCTCGGCCATCAGGGCGGGCAGCGGGCCGCCGTCCAGGCACGCGTTCCGGAGGATCAGGTCGCCGCTCACGACAGCACCGGACAGGCACACGGCGGCCCGGGAACGGCGGCGGCCAGGCCACCGCTTCCTCGCCGTTCCCGCCGCTGACCCCGGTGACCCGCGCGCCCTCCAGGGACAGCTGGCCGGACACGGTGGCCCCGGTGATCAGCACCACCCCGTGCCCGGCCGTCCCGGTGGCCCGGAACGGCCGGCCCGCGTCGTCCCGGGACAGCCGCAGGTCGCCGTGCACCGTGATGCCGTCGGCCTCCAGCGCGGGGCCGCCGACATTGGCCAGCCAGGCGCCGCGCATCTGCAGCCCGCCGCCGATCTGGGCGCCGGGCAGCCGCACCACGCCCGCCCCGGCGGCCCGCCCCCGGGCGGACAGGCCGTTCAGGACCGCGCCGAGGCTGGCGTCGCCGTCACCGACGGTGAGCCCGGCGGCGCTCAGCGCCGGGCCGGACGAGCTGGCCAGGATGGTCCCGGTCAGGTTGAGCCCGCTGGCCAGGTGGGCGGCATCCAGCTGGACCGCGCCGCCGGGGTGGTCCCCGGTGATCTCGCAGCGCACCAGGCGGAGTGTGCCGATCGTCGCCCCGCGGGCCAGCATTCCCGGGCCGGCGCAGGTATCCAGCAGGAGCCACGGGAGGGTGGCGGCCCGAAGGGTCATCGGCTGATCGAACCGGCACGCCGTGAACCGGAGCCCGACGGGCGCGGTCATCCCGTCCAGATCCAGCGGCCCACGGATATAACCGCCGATAATGTGCAGCCCGCGCGGGTCTAACGGCTGCGGTGGATCCGGCTTGGATATGCCAATCAGGATATTGCGGATAATGCTCGCATCGATGGCGCAATCATCGCCTAGGGCGTATACCCGGCCCAGGTCTGGCGCGGCACCGCCGGACAATGTCAGCGGCTGGCCGGTGAGCGCGCAGTGCAGGAGTTCAGCAGGCTGCCGTGAGGCGCGCTGGGAAGCGTTTCGGCGACGCCGGCCTAACATGGAGCACACCGTATCGCCCGCCCCGGCCCCGGACGTGAAATGACACCCGGGAATTCGGCCCGGCCCCGCATTCCGAATCACCCGTCCGGGCGGATCCGGATATTCCGGGCCCCGGCCGCCGCCGGCTGTCCCCGGGCCCGGCAGGCTGGCCGGCATGACCATCTCGATCACCGCCCTGGAACGGGCCGCGGCCCTCGGCTGGCGCGCCCCGGAGGAAGAACGGCTCGGCGGCTGGCTGCTCCGGGCGGCCGGCGGCTTCACCGGGCGGGCGAACAGCGCGCTCGCCACCGGGAACCCGGGACGGCCGCGCGGCGCCGCCCTCGAGGCGGTGCGCCAGTGGTACGCGGCCCGCGGCCTGCCCGCGATGCTCGCCGTCCCCTACCCGGCTGGCCAGCCCGCGGCGAGCCGGCTCGACCAGCACCTCGGCCAGCGCGGCTGGACGGTACGCTCCGGCCCGGCGACGGTGATGACCGCGGACTCCGGCCCGGTGGCCCGGTACCAGGACGTCCCCGAGTTGGCCATCGACGTCGACCCGGAGCCCGACGGCGCCTGGCTCGCCCGGTACCACTACCGCGGGCAGGCGGGACTGCCGGCCATCGCCCGCCAGGTGCTGATGTCCGCGCCGTGGCAGGCCTTCGGCTCGGTCCGGGCGGGCGGCCAGACGATCGGCATCGGGCGGGTGGCGGGCGCGGCGGGCTGGGCCGGGCTCACCGCCATCGAGGTGGACCCGCGGCACCGGCGCCGTGGCCTGGCCCTCGCGCTGACGGCGCGGCTGGCCGCCGTGGCCGTCACCCGCGGCGCGCGGCGCCTGTACCTGCAGGTGGAAGACGGCAACACGGCGGCCCGCAGCCTGTACCGCCGGGCCGGTTTTGCCGATCATCACGGCTACCACTACCGGGTGGCCCCGGGCCCGGACGGCCGCGGCCAGCGCCGACCCGGGCCGTCCGGGGCAGTGACAGACCAGTGAGCCGGGAAACGACCTGGCGCGCGCCCCGGGCCCGAGGACGGGCCGAACGCAGAAATAGCGTGACGTCGAGTTCCTGGCGGGCCATGACGGAAACAATCAGTCGGGTGGCGGGTTCTGCCGCGACCATTGCTCGAAAGCACTGACCGCGGTCGGCAGGGTCGGGAAAAGGAATTCCGGGCCGATCTTCTCCGTCAGGCCGAAGGCGGTCAGCCGGGCCAGCAGGTCCTGCTTCACCCGGGCCAGCGCGAAGACCGCGCCCCGGCGGATCAGTTCGCGGCGGACGGTGTCGAGGGCCTCCAGCGCGGTGAAATCCACCTCCACGTTGGCCTCGACGTTCAGCACGAACCAGCGAACCGGGGCGTACTGGTCCGCGGTGGCCAGCGCACGTCGCTGGAAGTCACCGGCGTTGGCGAAGAAGAGCGGTGCGTCATAGCGGTACACCACCAGCCCGGGAAGGACGGCGGCCCCGGGGTAGTCGTCCACGTCGTGCATGCCCGCCAGTCCCGGCACCCGGCCCAGCACCGCGTCGTGCGGCCGGGCCACCCGGAGCAGCAGTTCGGCCACGGACATCCCGACGGCGAGCAGCACGCCGTAGAGGATGTTGAGCACCAGGACCCCCACGCACGCGGACACGGCGACCACCAGCTCGCCGCGGCGGAACGCCAGCAGCCGGCGGAACGCCGTCACATCGATCAGCCGGACTGCCGCGTAGATGACCAGCGCGCCCAGGGCGGCCTCGGGGAACCGGGCCAGCACAGGCCGGAAGAAGAACAAGACGGCGAGCAGCGAGCCGGCCGCGGTGAGCGAGTACACCTGGGTCTTGCTGCCGGCCGCCACCGCGATGGCCGTCCGGCTGGCGCTGCTGCTGACCGGGAAGCCGCGCAGCAGGCTGGCCCCGGCGTTGGCCACCCCGAGCGCCAGCAGTTCCTGGTTGGCCCGGACCACCTCGTCGGGCCGGGCAAACGAGCGCGCGGTCAGCACGTCATCGCTGAAGGCCACGATCATCACGGTGAACGCGGGCAGCAGCAGCCGGCTGAGGACAGCGGGGCGCACGTCGGGGAGCGCAGGCCGGGGCAGCCCGGCCGGGATCGGGCCCACCAGGGCGATCCCGTGCGTGGTCAGCCGGAGAACCGCGGCGGCCGCCGTGGCCAGCAGGATGACCAGCAGCGGGCCGGGCAGCCGCGGCCAGCGCCAGCGCACCAGGAGCAGGAAGAACAGGACCGCCGCGGCCAGCCCCACCGTGGCGGGCCGTACCGCGGTGACCTGCCGGGCGGCTGAGGTCAGCTGGCCGAGGAAGGTCTCCCCGGTGACGGCCAGGCCGGAGATCCGGCCAAGCTGCCCGGCGATCATGAGCAACGCCACCCCGGTCAGGTAGCCCACGAGGACGGGCCGGGACAGCAGGTCGGCGACGAAGCCCAGCCGCAACAGCCCGGCGGCCAGGGTCAGCAGCCCGACCAGCAGCGCGAGCGACGCGGCCAGCTGGGCGTACCGGGCCGGGCTGGCCGCCGCGAGCGGCCCGATGGCCACCGCGGTCATCAGCGCGGTGGTGGACTCCGGCCCCATCGACAGGCACGGCGACGAGCCGAGCAGCGGGTAGACCACCAGGGCGGGCAGCGCGCACCACAGTCCCGCCGCCGGAGGCAGGCCCGCCACCTGGGCATAGGCCATGACCTGCGGGACGAGGTAGGCCGCGACGGTGACCCCGGCCAGCAGGTCACCACGCAGCCAGCCGCGCTGGTAGCCGTGCAGCAGCGCGAGCCCGGGCAGACCGCGCCAGCCGGTGTGCCCGGGCTGGCTTCCCGTCGTCACACCGGAAGTCCTACCCATTCCAGGCGGCGGGCCGGGTACCGGCACCGGGCGCCCCCAGCCAGTGACCGGCGCCCCTGGGCCGCCGCCACTGGCGGGCCCGGATGTCGCGGATGCCGCGGGCCGCGCCGGCGGCCGTCCGCCCGCCTGGGCCGTGACGCTGCCTGACAGCGGCCCACGGGGCGGCTGTTCCGTGACGACCGCCCTCAGTCCTGGTGATTTTGCCCGCTGATTAGTTTTTCTATCCCTATTCTTTTCATTCCCGTGACCGCTACATGCCCGCTCATATGATGCGATTCTAGAATGGCAGCAATGCGGCCGTATGCACCCGGTCCGATCGTTTACAGTTTGCCAGCAGCAAGCGAGTAGAGGCGGGGCAGAGCGCTGAGCGGTGGCAGCGAGACGGGCATGGTGACCGATGCCCGCGACGAACCAGGATCCACGAAACAGGCCGGTGCGCGCCCAGGCGGGCCGGCCCCGGACACCCTGGCCAGCCAGGACGCCGGCCTGCGGCTGCCAGCCACCCCGGCCGATGGCCAGCCGTCAGGCCCGCGGGGCAGCCTGCTGCAACGCAGCCCGGTCGCCCGGCACCTGCTCATCCTGGTCTGTTACCTGGTGGCCGGCATCGCGGCCACCTGGCCGCGGGGGGCCTACCTCGTCCAGGGCCGGCTGCAGGCGACCCGGGACGCGGGCGTCTACGTATGGGACTTCTGGTGGATGGCCCACCAGGTCCTGCACCTGAGCAACCCCTGGTACACCCGGGCGATCGCCGCCCCGGTCGGGGCGCAGCTCGGTTACCACGCGCTGATGCCGCTCGACGGCGTGGTGATGCTGCCGGTGACGCTCCTGTTCGGCCCGAGCGCCTCCTACAACCTGCTGTCCATCCTCATGCCCGGGCTGATGGGCTACGCCATGTACCGGGCGGCGCGGCTGTGGCTGCCCGGCCAGCTTGCGCCGCTCGCCGCCGGGGCGTTCTACGGCCTGTCCGCCGAGATGGCGTGGCACGCGTGGTACCAGCTCAACCTGGCCGCCGGCGTGCTGTTCCTGCCGGTCGCCCTGGAGGCCGCGATCCGGCTGCGGCGCTCGCCGCGCTGGCCGCAGGCGCTCTTCCTGGGCGCCGCCATCGGCTGCAGCCTGCTCAGCGACCAGGAGTCGGCCGTGCTGGTGGTCATCCTGGCGGCGGTGGTGCTGCTGCCCTGGCTGCTGGGCGCCCGCGGCTGGGATGGCCTGGTCCCCGCGGCCAGCCCGGCTGACACCGGCCCGGTTGACGGCAGCCCGGATGACGGCGGCCCGGACCCGGGCGGCACCGGGCAGGGCGGGCCGCCGGGCCGCGCGCTGGCGCCGCAGCCGCTGCGGACCAGGCTGGCCGCGATCGGGATGACCGTGGTGGCCGCACTGGTGGTGGGCAGCCCGCAGATCGCCGCGATGGAGGCCCAGACCCGGTCCGGCGGCGCCTACATCCCGCCGCAGCTGGTCAACTTCTACTACGCCCGGTCCGCCGCGTACCTGCCCAGCATGTTCCTGGCCTCGCCCCGGCTGGCCAGCCTGAGTTCGGCGCTGCGGCCGATCACCTCGCCCGGGGCCACCGGGGACGGCGTCCCGACCTTCGGGCTCATCGTCACCGTGCTGGCGGTCCTGGGGCTGGCCACGTTCTGGCGGCGGCGCACCGCCTGGCTGTTCGCCGTGATCTGGCTGGGCAGCGCGGCCCTGGCCCTCGGCACCACGCTGCGCATCGGCAACCACGTCTACCTGCCCCTGGGCCAGGAATGGCAGGGTGTCAAGGTTTCCGACATCATGCCGTTCACCTGGTTCGTGCGGCTCCCCGGGATGGCCGGGTTCCGCGAGTCGGCCCGGATCCTGATGATGGGCTTCCCGGCCGCCGCCATGCTGGCCGGGGCGGGCGTGTACTGGCTGCAGAAGCACTCCCGGGTGCTGTTCGTGGTGCTGCTGGCGGCCGCCGCGCTGGAACTCGGCTGGCAGGGCAGTTCCGCCACCGCGCTGATGCCCACCACGCTGCCCGGCTGGACCGCCCGATCGCCGCTGACCACTCGAACTCGATCGTGGTGGACATCCCGTTCGGCATCCGGGGCGGGGTGCCGCTGCCCGGCGAGGGCGCCGGCTTCAACCCGGATGTCCAGGTGCTGGCGACCGCCGATGGGCATCCCCGGGCGATCGCCTACCTGTCGCGGATCCCCCCGCAGACGCTGCGGCAGATCACCGCGCACCCGTTCTACGGTGACCTGCTGTCCCTGCAGCGGCTCTCGCCGCGGCTCCTGGCCGCGGTCCGGGGCCACCCAGGGCACGGCCCGCTGGGACGGGCGGCCGCCGCCTCGATCATCGCCGCCCGGAAGGACGCCCAGCGGATGGGCGTGGGCTGGGTGCTGGTCTGGACGGAAACCCCCGGCGTCCGTGACTACCTGGCCCGCACCGGGTTCCGCTTCGCCTACCGGGCCAACGGCGTCTCGGTTTACCGGCCTGCCGGGGCGTCCGCCAAGTAGGCGCGGCCTTCGGGTGGCGGCCGCTCGCGCGGACGCAGATCGCTACCCGAGGGCGGCGCTGAGCCCGGAACTCGCCATGCTGTAGAGCAGCCGGGCCATGGCCGCCGGCCGAGGCCGGCCGCGCTGCGCGGAGTGGAGTTGAGCAGCCCGAAGATGGCGTGCGTGGCGGCCCGGGCCCGTTCCTCCGTGACGGCCGGATGCAGCCGCCGCAGGACCCGGACCCACTCCTCCGCGTAGCCGCGCTGCAGCCGCCGGATCTCACGGCGCTCGGGCTCGGGCACGTTGTCAAGCTCGCGCTCGTGCACGGTGATGAGGGCGGGCTCGGCCAGGGCGAACTCGATATGCCATTGCAGCAGGGCGCTCAGCGCGCTGGCCGGGTCCGGCGCGCCGGCCGACCCGGCGGCGGCCCTCACTGAGCAGCCGCTCGCTGATGTCCAGCAGCATCTCGGCGAGCAGCGCCTCCTTGTTCCGGAAGTGCCGGTACAGCGCGGGCCCGGTGACCCCGAGGGCCCGGCCGAGGTCATCGATGGAGACCCCGTGAAAGCCGTGCCGGGCGAACAAGCCGGCCGCCGTGGACAGGATGGCGGCCCGCCTGGTGGCGGGCGGCGTGGCGGCCACGGGCATGCCCGAAGTGTAGACGACAGGTGTTAGGGAACGTTAACGTTGCTTTGTTAACGTTCATTAACCGGAAGCCCCGGCCGCGCCCTGACCGCCCGGGGCTTCCGGATATCCCCCGCAGTCAGCCACCAGGCGCCGGAGGGCCAGCGATGATCGATTTCACCCTCACCGAGGACCAGCAGGCGCTGCGGGAGACCGTGGCCGCCTTCGCCCGGGACGAGGTTGCCCCGGTGATCGGCGACTACTACGAGCGGGCCGCGTTCCCCTACCCGGTGGTCGCGGCGATGGGCAAGATGGGGCTGTTCGGCCTGCCGTTCCCGGAGGAGTACGGCGGGATGGGCGGCGATCACCTGGCCCTGTGCCTGGCCCTGGAGGAACTCGCCCGGGTCGACTCCTCGGTGGCCATCACCCTGGAGGCCGGGGTGTGCCTGGGCGCCGCGCCGGTCTTCCGGTTCGGCACGGAGGAGCAGAAGCGGCGCTGGCTGCCCGCGCTGTGCTCCGGGGAGAAGCTCGCCGCGTTCGGGCTGACCGAGCCGGGCGGCGGCACGGACGTGTCCGGTGGCATGCGAACCACCGCCCGGCTGGACCGCCCCGGCGGCGGTGCCGCGGAATGGGTGCTCAACGGGTCGAAGGCGTTCATCACCAACGCGGGCACCGACATCACTGCGCTGGTGACGGTCGCGGCCCTCACCGGGGAGCGGGAGATCTCCACCTTCCTGGTCCCGGCGGGCACGCCTGGCATGGAGGTCAGCAAGAAGTACTCCAAGGTCGGCTGGGCGG
This sequence comes from uncultured Actinomycetes bacterium, assembly GCA_963767385.1. Classification (GTDB taxonomy): domain Bacteria; phylum Actinomycetota; class Actinomycetes; order Streptosporangiales; family Streptosporangiaceae; genus RYN-230. The sequence goes on from CAVYEA010000029.1 coordinate 103,655, forward strand.
CGTCAGACACCCGGGAGCTGTCGTTCAGCGATGCCCGGGTGCCGGAGGCCAGCCTGCTCGGCCCGCGCGGCCGCGGCTACGCCCAGTTCCTGGCCATCCTGGACGAGGGCCGGGTGGCCATCGCCGCGCTGGCCACCGGGCTGGCCCAGGGCTGCGTGGATGAGTGCCTCCGGTACGCGGCGCAGCGCTCCGCGTTCGGCCACGCGATCGGGGAGTACCAGGCGATCCAGTTCACCATCGCGGACATGGAAACACGCACCACCGTGGCCCGGGCCGCCTGGTACGCCGCCGCGGCGCGGATGGCGGCCGGGCAGCCGGCCAAGAAGGCCGCGGCCATCGCCAAGCTGGCGGCGTCCAACGCGGCCATGGACAACGCGCGGGATGCCACCCAGATCTTCGGCGGCTACGGGTTCATGAACGAGTTCCCGGTCGGCCGCTTCTACCGGGATGCGAAGGTCCTGGAGATCGGCGAGGGCACCTCAGAGGTCCAGCGGATGATCATCGCCCGGGATCTGGGGCTCCCCGCCGCGGCCCGCTGAATACCGGGCTCAACCGAACCACCCCCGGCCACTCCCCTGCCCCGCCGCCCGGCCGCTGGCCGCGCGGCCAGCCCCGGGCCGCCCGGCTCCGGCCCCAGACTTTACTGGGCTGACGACCCGGCACCCGGGACCGCGCCCCGGCCCCGGGCCGCGCTGCCGCCCCGGTCCCCGTCCCGGGCCCGCCGCCCGGAAAGCAGGCGGAACGCCACCAGCGCCGCCGCCCCGAGCGCCGCGATCAGCAGGGTCAGCCCGAGCGTGCCCCGCGGCAGGTCCAGCGCGTAGAAGGCGCGCACCGCCGGGACCGGGAACAGCAGCACGAACCCGGCCGCCATCGCGCCCACCAGGATGAGCCGGCGCCAGGTCAGTGGCGCGGCCAGCAGGACCAGCACGGTCAGGCTGAGCACGACGGTGACCAGGGTGGCCGCCGTCCGCTGCTGCGCCAGGGGCAGCCCGGCCGCGCGGGCGGCGCAGTAGGCGGCGAAGGCCGCGACGGCCACGATGGTGCCGGCCGGGATGGCGAAGCGCAGCACCCGGCCCAGGAAACCCGGCCGGCGCGCCGCGCGTTGGGGGCCAGCGCCAGGAAGAAGGCGGGCACGCCGATGGTGAGGGTGCTGATCAGCGTGAAGTGGCGGGGGATGAAGGGGTAGGGCAGCAGCGCGAGCCCGGCCGCCACCGCGAGCAGGGCGCTAGAAGGTCTTGGTCAGGAACAGGTTGGCCACCCGCTCGACGTTGGCGATGACCCGGCGGCCCTCGGCCACCACCCCGGCAGGCACGGCGAAGTCGTCGTCGAGCAGCACAAGCGGGCCACCGCCCGGGCCGCGGCGCTGCCGGCGCCCATGGCCACGCCGATGTCGGCGTCCTTGAGGGCGAGCGTGTCGTTGACCCCGTCGCCGGTCATGGCCACCGCGTGCCCCCGGGCCTGCAGCGCGTGCACCATGGCCCGCTTCTGGTGCGGCGTGACCCGGCCGAACACGGCGTGGTCCTCGAGCACGCGGCCAGGGCCGCCGGGTCGTCCGGCAGGGCGCGGGCGTCGACCGGATCGTCGGCGCCGGGGCACGCCGCAGCCCGGGCCGCACGGCGCCCACCGTGTGCGGGCTGTCGCCGGAGATGACCTTGACGCGCCACGCCCTGCGCGCCGAAGTAGGCGCACGGTGTCGGGCGCGGCGGCCCGCAGCCGCTCGTCGAGCACCACCAGGGCCGCCGGCGTCAGAGTCGGCCGGGCAGCTGCCTCGCCGTCAGGCCGCTCCGGGGCCCGGGCCAGCAGCAGGACCCGCCGGCCCGTGGCCGGCCAGCCCGGCGGCCTGGGCCTGCAGCCTGCCGGTCGGGCCGCCTGGCCAGCAGGATGTCGGGCGCGCCGAGCAGCCAGCGCCGCTGGCCGGTCGAAGCGGCCGCGCTCCACTTGCGGGCCGACGAGAACGGGACGTGGCGGCCACCGTCCCAGCCCGGCGGCCGGGCAGGCCGTGGCCCGATCGCGGCCAGGCTCGCGTTGCGGGCCGGCGTCCAGCGGCGAGCGCCGCCAGCGCCGGCCTCGCGCCGGCGGCCCGCTCGTCGAGCGGCTCGACCGAGCCGAGCGCGATCTGCCCTCGGTGAGCGTGCCGGTCTTGTCCAGGCAGATCACGTCCACCCGGGCCAGGCCCTCGATGGCGGCCAGCTCCTGGGTCAGCACCCGGCGCCGGGCCAGGCGTGCGCCGCCACCGCGAAGGCCACGCTGGTCAGCAGCACCAGGCCCTCGGGACCATGGCGACCAGCGCCGGCCACCGAGGCCGGTCAGGGCCTGGCGCCACGTGTCGCGCGCGTGCAGCAGGCTGGCCAGCGAGATCACCGGCCGCCGGGATGATGGCCCAGCGACATAGCCAGGATCCGGTTGATGCCGCGCGCAGCTCGGAGCGCACCAGGGTGAACCGGCGCGCCTCGGCCGCGAGCTGGCAGGCGTAGGCCGCGGCGCCCACGGCGGTGGCCTGGTAGCGGCCCGACCCGGCCACACGAAGCTGCCCGACAGCAGCCTGGTCCCCGGCTGCCTTGCCCACCGGGTCGGCCTCGCCGGTCAGCAGCGACTCGTCGACCTCCAGCCCGGGCTGCCGCAGGACCACGCCGTCGGCCACCATCTGGTCGCCGGGCCGCAGCACGACCAGGTCGTCGAGCACCAGGTCGTGCACGGGCATCTCTGGACTCGGTGCCGTCGCGCACCACGCAGGCCCGCGGCGCGCTGAGCACGGCCAGGCGGTCGAGGGCACGCTTGGAGCGGACCTCCTGCACGATGCCGATGAGCGTGTTGAGCACCAGCACGATGCCGAACAGGGCGTCCTGGAGCTCGCCCACGGCCAGGATGACCACCAGCAGGGTGCCGAGCATCAGGTTGAACGGGGTCAGCACGTTGGCCCGGACGATGTCGCCCACCGAGCGGCTGGTCCGGTCCCGGCCGCCGTTGCCCAGCCCGCGCGCCTCCCGCTCGGCAGCCTCGGCGCTGCTCAGTCCGGTGGCCGGCGTCTGCGTATCCGGCTGGGCCGGAACCGCCGGCCGCACGGCCCCCAGGTCAGCCACGCCGGCCGACCTCCTGGTGGCTGGGCGCGGATGCCGCCGCGGCGGGGCGCCTCCGGCGGAACATGACCCGGTCCAGCCGCACCGCGGCGTACCCCAGGGTGGACAGCAGCGAACACGACCAGCAGATCGGTGCCGGTGAGCGGCCTGGTGTGCAGCAGGTCGCGCAGCAGCGGCAGGTAGAGCCCGGCGAACTGGAGCGCGAGCGCCCCGGCCACCGCGGCGAGCAGCATCGGGTTGGCCAGGGTGCCGGGCCGCGCCCGGGACCCGAGCGCCACGGCCAGCTGGGTGGTGCCCAGCGCGAAGAACACCATGCTCTGCCAGGGCCGGCCAGTGGCGTGCCCCCATACCGCCACGCCCAGGCTGACCGCCGCGATCACGAACCCGACCCGGAGGACGCGCGGCCACAGGCCGGCGCCGAGCACGCTCTCGGCCGGCGGCCGGGGTGGGCGGCTCATCGGCCCGGGTCGGCGGGCTCGCCGCCGAGGGCCACCCCGGGCAGGCCGTGGGTGAGCAGGTTGACCCACAGGATCTGGGCGGGCAGCAGCGGCAGCGGCCAGGCCGACGAACGGGCCGGGCGAGCATCACCATGATCTCGGCGCTGCCGCCGGACAGGGCGTAGAGCAGGAACCGGCGGATGTTGGCGTATACCCGGCGGCCCTCCTCGGCCGCCGCCACCACCGTGCCGAGCTCGTCATCGGCCAGCACCAGGTCGGCCGCCTGCCGGGCGACCTCGGTGCCGCGCTGGCCCATCGCGACGCCGATGTCCGCGCGGCGCAGCGCGGGGCCGTCATTGACCCCGTCCCCGGTCATCGCGACGACGTCACCGGCGGCCTGGCGGGCCTGATGATCTCCAGTTTCTGCTCGGGGGTGGCCCGGGCGAACACGCGGGCCCGCGAACGCGGCCAGCGCGGTCGCCCGGTTCCCGGCAGTCGACCACCTCACCGCCGGGGTCATGATGCCGACGTCTCGGTGGCGACCGCCCGGGCGGTGGCGGGTGGTCGCCGGTGATCAGGACCGGGGTGATGCCCGCCGCCCGGCACGCGGCGATCGTGGCCGCGCGCGGACGTCCGCGGCGGGTCGAGGATGCGCGACCAGGCCGAGCAGCCGCAGGCCCGTGTTCCAGCTCGCCCGGCGGCACGGGCCGGCAGGCCGGTCGGCGGCGGCGACGGCGAGGACCCGGAACCCGTCGCCGGGCGAGCTGCCCGGCCGCGGCGCGGCCCGGCCGCCGTGGCGGCCGGATCACGGCGAGCAGCGGCCGGGATCAGAGCGACCTCGGGGGCGCCCTTGCAGATCACCCGCACTCCCACCGGCCGGCCGCCGGTGGGCGGTGGTCATCCGCTTGCGGTCGCTGTCGAACGGGCACTTCCGCCGATGCGCGGGTAGCGCCGCGGCCAGCTCGCTCCGGGTCGCAGCCCGAGCTTCCCGGCCGCGGCCAGCAGCGCGGCCTCGGTCGGGTCGCCCAGCCGCCGTCCAGGCCTGGCGCGCCGCCGGACGGGCGCAGCGCCGCGTCGTTGCACAGGGCGGCGGCGGCCAGCAGCTCGGCCACGTCGGGCGCGGCGCCGGCGTCGAGCCGGCTGCCCGTCCCGCACCAGCTGACCGTGCGGCTGCGTAGCCGGTGCCGGCTGAGCTCCGCCGTCACCGCGGGCGTCCACAGCCGGCGGGCCACCATCCGCCCCTCGGTCAGGGTCCCGGTCTTGTCGGTGGCGAGGATGGTCACCGAGCCGAGGGTCTCGACCGCCGGGAGACGGCGGACCAGCGCGTTGCGGGCGGCCATCCGCCGGGCCCCAGCGCCAGCGCGAGGGTGACCACCGCAGGCAGCGACTCCGGCACCGCCGCCACGACCAGGCTGATCGCGGTGATCACCATCAGCTCGAGCGGCTCGCCGCGGGCCAGGCCGAGGCGAGCACGACCGCACACAGCAGCGACGGCCACGAGCGGCCAGCGCCCGGCCGACCCCGGCCAGCCGGCGTTGCAGCGGGGTCAGCGCTGGACCCGGTGTCCATCAGCGCGGCGATCCGGCCCAGCGCGCTGGCCGCCCCGGTGCGCGGTGACCAGCGCGCGGCCCCGGCCGCGGACGACCACGGTGCCCGCCGACACGCAGGTCGCCGCGGCCCTCGCCGTCGGCGGCGGACTTGTCCACCGGCGACGGACTCCCCGGTCAGCGCGGACTCGTCGACCAGCAGCGCGGCCGTCTCGAGCAGTCGCGGCGTCGGCGGGCACGATGTCACCCTCAGCCAGCAGCAGCACGTCGCCCGCCACCAGGTCCGCGGCCGGGATCTCCCGCTGCTCACCGTCACGCAGCACCCGCACCACCGGCGCGGTCAGCTGCGGCCAGGGCGGTGATCGCGCGGTCGGCCTTGACCTCCTGGGTGACCCCGCCGCGGTGTTGACCACGATCACCAGGATGATCACCGCGGCGTCGGTCCAGTCGCCGGTGGCCAGGGTCAGGACCGCCGCGCAGCAGCACCAGCGACCAGCGGGTCGCGCAGCTGCGCGGCTACCCGGCGCCACAGCCGGACCCGGGGCGGGGCGGGCAGCGCGTTCGGGCCGTCCGCGGCCAGCCGCGCCGCAGCCTCCGCGGATGACAGGCCCCGCACCTGCGACTGCACGTGGGCCGCTGGGCGGCTGGCGGCGGTGTCCTCGCGCCCGCTTGCTGTCACGACCGGCTCACCCCAGAGTGATTCCCCCAACTGATCACTGCACCACTCGCAGCGTGGCAAGGCACATCCACCGTCCGCAGCACGGCGCATGGTCTCAGCCTCACCGCGGCCGGCGCCGCGACGGCAGAGCAGAACGTCCCGGCCGCAGGTACAGATGACACCGACCACCGGCCTGCCGTTACCCGTAGCTCGCATGCAGGTGATGGCGGTGCTGGAAGTGGCGCGGGTAACCCTCCGCCAGGCCTGGCACGGCGGTGAGCGGCGGCGGACAGGTCAGGCTCCGGGAACGGCACCAGGCCAGACGGCACCAGCCCGATGCTGAATCGATGAAACGATCTGCACCTCCCATGACCCGCCATGCGGGGACGGCAGGTGGCCGCATGCCGTCTAGCCAGAGGTTAGGAGGCCTCTGGCGCGGCGGCGGCTACTCACTGACCCGCCGGGCGCAGGGCACGGGCGAGGAACGCGGTAACCCGTGACTCCCAGGCGCCGGGCTCGGCCGCCAGCGCGCCGGTGTGGCCCGGCGCCGGGGGCGACCCAGACCCGCACCGAGGCCGGCGCAGCAGCCTGGAACCAGCGGGCCGCCACCGGCTCGTCCGGGACGGCGGCAGCGGCGATGATCAGCTCTGGGCGGGGGACGGCGGCCCTGATCGCGTCGCGGGTGTACATCGGCGGCGCCGTGCCGCTCATCAGCCCGGCCCCGGTGTACATGACCCACTCCAGGCCACGCGAGATCATGCCGTCGGGTCCCTGCGGGAGCCAGCCATGATCGGCGAGCTGCTCCCCGGTCACACTCTCGGCCACGACGGCCCGGATCCGCGGGTCGGAGCCCGCGGCCACCAGGGCCTGCTCGCCGCCCATCGACAGCCCGAGCACCGCGAATCCGGCCGGCCCGCACGTCGTGCTGGCGCCCCAGGAACGCCACGGCGGCAGCGATGTCCCGGTCGCCGTACCACCCGAAGTCCATGGCATGCCCGCCGCTGCGCCCGTGCCCGCGGTGTCCACCAGCAGGGCGCCGTAGCCGTGCCGGGCCAGCACGGCGGCGTGGCCGAGCAGGGTGGACCTGGTAGACCCGGCGCCGGGGAGCAGCACGACGGCGGCTCCGTTCCGGGACGGCAGGTACCATGCGGCCAGCAGCACGCCGTCGCTGGTGCGCATGGCCGCATCGCGGTACGCCAGCCCGCGGCTGGCCGGGGTCATGGGCTCCCGGCTGTCGGCCGGGCGGTTGGTGGCGTTGACCGCGAAGGTCAGCGGGACCAGCACGAACACGCCGATGGCCAGGACCGCTGGCACGGCCAGCAGCCGCCACCAGCCTGGCATTGCGCGGACCAGCGCCGCGCCGCCCCAGACGAGCAGGATGACCCCGGCCAGCAGCGCGACCAGCGCCGCGATCGTGACCACGGGCGCTCCGGCCCTGGCGGCATACCCAGTGGCGACGCCGGCACCCGTAACGGTGCCGACGATCCCGGCCACCAGCGCTACCGCGCCGCGGCTGGCTCGGCCTGACCGGTGCATCAGCCAGGCGGCCAGGATGGCCGCGGATACGGCGATCACGGCGCGTACCACTCGCCAGAGCGGCGAGCCATCCATGGCGAGCACGATCGCCATGGCACCACCCTCGGCCAGCACGAGAACCGGCCCGGTCCAGGCCCGCCCGAAAGACCGGCCATGCCTGTTGCCTGGCGGGAGGATCGGTTGCCGCACGCGCGCGGCCATGACAACTCAGCCCTCCCCCATGCGCGGCAAGAATTGGCCTGCCGCGGCCAACTCCAGGCTCACCCGCCGACGGGCAGATCCGCAGGGCACAGAGTCACCGTCCGGCGGGCCGAAGGGCATCAGCCACGGAGCCGGGACCCGCAAGGGACGCCGACCAGGGGACGATGGGAGCATCGTGGCCGGTGTCACGGATGGGGGCGGCACATGCATGCATGGCTGGTGACCCGGTGGAGCTGACCGCGGTCATTGCCGGGCTGCTGCTGGCCGCGGCCGGCCTGGTGGTGCTGGCGGGCCTGGCCCTGCACGCCTGGGTACGCCGGCCACCAGGACCTGCTCGGGGCCGCCGCCCGCCGGGTCGGGTCTGATGAGAACGCCTTCGTGCTGACACTCATCCTGGGCCTGGCCGCGGTCGGGCTAGCCGCGGTCGCCGTCGGCACGGTGGTGGATGACGTGACCGACGGTGACGGAGTGGCGGTGCTCGACCACCCGGTCGCCAGGTTCGTCGCGGCGCACCGGGCGGTGGCACTGACCGCGGCGATGCGGGTAGTCAGCACGGTGGGCGGACCCATCGGGATGACGGTCATCGCGCTGGTCGCGGGCCTGCTGCTTGGCCTGGCGTGGCGATCCTGGGCACCGGTCCTCGTGCTGGCGGTGACCGACGCCGGGGTGATCGGGCTCACGGTCGTGTTCAAGGCCGCACTGGGCCGGGCCCGGCCGCCGCTGGCGCAGGCGGTGGCCGCGGCCGACGGATATGGCTTCCCATCCGGGCATGCCGCGGCGGCCGCGGCGGTGTGCGGGGCAGCCGCGTGGCTGTCCAGTACCCGCATGCGGTCGTGGCCGGGCCGGATTGCGGTCTGGGCCGTGGCGGCGATGCTGGCCGCGCTGGTCGGCATCTCCCGGGTGTACCTCGGTGTGCACTGGACGACCGACGTGATTGGCGGCTGGATCTTCGGGGTCTTGTGGATGGCGGTGGTCGTCAGCGGTTGGGCCGCCTTCGGCCGCCTCCGGCACTCCCGAGGGTGAACGCAAGCCTGTGGTCCCGCCGGCCAGGGACGTTGGCCCCTGCCGGGACGGCGCGCCGGGCGCGACGCTGCCCGGTAGGCGCACGACCCTGGAGAGGGTGCACGGCGATGGGGCAGCCGACAGATGACGTGGGCAGGCTGGGCAGCCACCAGCCAGCCGGCCCAGGCAGTCAGCAGGCCGGCCCCGCCGCGGCGGCTGACGGGACCGCGCCTCCGCCAGGCGGGGCGGCCAGCGTCCCGGCTGGCCCGGCCCACGCAGCCAGCGGCCATAACGGCGGCGCAGGCCGCTTCCTCCTGACGCTGGCCATGGCCCTCGTGCTCGTGATCGCGGGCGGCGCAGCGGGCGCGGCCATCGCGCTGCACTACGCGGGGAAGACCACCACGGTTACGGTGTCGGGTGCGCCCGCCGGGCGCGGCACCTCGCCGGTGCCTGCCCAGGAGCTGGCCAGGGTAGCGGCGGCCGCGCTGCCGAGCGTGGTCACGATCACGGTGACCACGGCCAGTGGCGCCGGCGAGGGATCCGGCGTGATCCTCCGCTCCGACGGAACGATCATTACCAACAACCACGTGATCGAGGGGGCATCCGGCGGGGCGGGCGTGATCAAGGTGACATTCGCCAGCGGCCAGTCCAAGAACGCCACCATCATCGGCCAGGACCCGGCGGCCGACATCGCGGTGATCCGTGCGTTCGGCATGTCCGGGGCGACGCCGGCCCGCCTCGGCACCGCATCCGGGCTGCAGGTCGGGGACACCGTGCTGGCCATCGGCAGCCCGCTCGGGCTGGCCGGCACGGTCACCTCCGGGATCGTCTCCGCACTGCATCGCAGCATCACCGCGGGTAGCCAGGACTCGACGCAAGTGCTCAACGACGTCATCCAGACCGATACCGCCATCAACCCCGGCAACTCCGGCGGCGCCCTGGTCAACGGCACGGCCGCGTGGTCGGCCTCACCACCGCGATCGCCACCCTCGGCGGCGGCTACATCGGGCAGCAGTCCGGGAGCATCGGCGTGGGCTTCGCCATCCCGATCACCGCCGCATACCGCATCGCCACCCAGCTCATCGGCGAGTAGGAGGTCGCATGGCAAGGACAGCCAACCACACCGCAGGGCACGACGAGCCGCATGGCGGTGGGGTGACCGTCCGGCTCAACTGGCTGCGCGCCGCGGTGCTGGGCGCCAATGACGGCGTCGTGTCCACCGCGGGGCTGGTCGTCGGCGTGGCCGGGGCGACATCCTCGGCCACCGCCATCCTGACCGCTGGCCTGGCCGGCTTGTTCGCAGGGGCGCTGGCCATGGCCTCGGGTGAGTACGTGTCGGTGAGCAGCCAGCGGGATTCCGAGCGCGCGCTGCTCCGGCTAGAACGGCGCGAGCTCGCCGAAACCCCCGATGCTGAGCTGGCCGAACTGGCTGGCCTCTACCGGGCCAAGGGCCTCGCCCCGGACCTGGCCCGGCAGGTCGCCCAGCAGCTGACCACTCACGACGCGTTCGCCGCCCACGCCGAGGCTGAGCTGGGCATCGACCCGGCGCAGATCGCCAGTCCGTGGCACGCCGCTGTGGCCAGCTTCCTGTCCTTCACGGCCGGCGCAATACTGCCGCTGCTGGCCATCACCCTCACCCCTGCCGCGGCCCGGGTAGCTGTCACCGTGCTCGCCGTGCTCGCCGCGCTCACCGTGACCGGGGCGGGCAGTGCGAGGCTGGGCCGGGCCCCACGTGGCCCCGCAGTACTGCGGAACGTGGCCGGCGGACTGATCGCCATGGGCATCACGTACGGAATCGGCTCTCTGGTCGGGCACGTGGCCGGCTGAGGACGGGACGAATGGCCTGCCTTGCAGGGCCCCCAGGCCTGGGCTGATGTCATGCGCCCGGCCTGGCGTTGCCCAAAGGAGTGATCCTATGTCTGCCGGTACCTATCCGGTCCGGGTCGAGGCATCCCTCGACCCGCGGCTATCTCGATGGCTGTGGCTGGTCAAATGGCTGCTGGCCATCCCGCACTATATTGTCCTGGCCTTCTTGCCTGGGCGGCGTCCCGGGCGGGCAGCCAGGACTTCAGCTAGTCCGGCGGCGGGCTGATCGGCCTCCTGGTCCTGGTGGCCGCGATCATCCTGCTGTTCACCGGCCGGTACCCGCAGCCGCTATTCGATTTCGTGCTCGGCCTGAACCGCTGGGTGCTCCGGGTCGCGGCCTACGCCGCCCTGATGACCGACCAGTACCCGCCGTTCCGCCTCGACAGGGCGGTTCCGAGCCAGACGGCCGGTCCAGCCTTCCACCCGCCGGTCCCGGCGCGGGCCCGGGACCGGCGGGCCCCGGCCGGGCCACGGAGGAAAGCTGCGGCCGGCCAGTAAGGAAGGCGAGCCGGGGCCGCAGCCGCGGCCTTCTGGGCCGCCACCCGCGCGGTAGTTATCGGCGGCGCAGCCGGCCCGGTCATCTCGCTGATGATCGGGCCGGCGCACGCTGGGCTGGCTGCGATCCCATCCGATTCCAAGCGGGGGCTCTGCCCAGTGATCATGTCTGGAGGCACTCCCCTGGCTGCACCGGAAGCGGCGCCCGCCCCGGGCCGTCACCGGCGGGGCGCGGGAACCAGGCCGGCCACCGCGACGATGCTCCGGTCATCGCCCCCAGGTGACGTGCGAGCCAGGCCACCTGGTGACCGAGAAAGACCGGGTTAGCCGAGGTCCCGGCGGGTGAAGGCCAGGCCGCCGGCCGCGACCAGCGCGGCCGCCACGGCCAGCACCGCCAGCGCGCCCCACCAGCGCAGCCCGTGCGCCAGCGGCTCGTTGCCGAGCACCAGGTAGTAGGGCGACACCGGGCGGAGCGCCCGCAGCGCGCTGGTGAGCTGGCTGAGCGCGTTGATCAGGTAACTCGCCACGGCGACCAGCGCGGCCACGCCCCGGGCCGCCGCGGCGCTGCCGGTGGCCGCCCCGACCGCCAGCGCCACCGCCCCGGCCAGCAGCCCGAAGAGGCCGAGCGCCGCGGTGCCGCGGCGATCCGGCCCGGGCTCAGCCCCATGTGGAACGCGGCGGAGCAGATCCACATCGTGGCGGCGGTCGCGGCCATCACCACGGCCAGGTCAATGAGCAGCGCCGCGGAGCGCTGCACCAGCAGGGCGGCCCGGGAGACCGGGGCGGACAGGGTGATCTCCAGCCCGCCGCGGGCCTCCTCGCCGGCCACCGCCGCCGAGCCGGCCGTGATCGCGTACAGCGCGATCAGCGCGGGCCCGAGGAAGCCCATCAGCTCCACGCCCAGGTACCCGGACGGGGTGCCGAGGTCGAGGGTCCCGCTCGCGGTGAACAGGGCCCGGTACGCCTGGGGCAGCGTGTCGAACAGGTCCCGCCAGCTCGTGTTGCCCCGGATCGACGGCCAGATCGCCGAGTACATCACCACCATGGCCATGAAGGCCAGCACCCACGCGGCCAGCGCGCGCCGCCCGGTGCGCAGCGCCTGCCGCGCTATCTCGGCCCGCTGCGGCATCCCGGCGCGCGCCGCGATCGCCGTGCTCATCGGCCTGCCTCCTCCCCGTACAGGGTCAGGAACGTGTCTTCCAGGTCATCCTCGCGGGAACTGAGGTCAACGACGTGATACCGGCCCAGTGCCTTGATCAGCGGATCGACGACCCCCTGCATGCGGCAGCGGAGCAGGCTGCCGTCGAGCCGCACGTCGCTGAGGCCGGGTACGGCCGCGAACGCATCCCGGGGCGGCGGTGAGCCGAACCGCACCTCGACCGTGTGCCGGGCCTTCTGGCGCAGCCCGGCCAGGCTCTCCAGCATGAGCAGCCGGCCGGAACTGATGATCGCGACCCGGTCGGCGACGCGTTCCACTTCCGACAGGACATGCGACGACAACAGCACCGCGGCCCCGGCCGCCACCCGTTCCCGGAGGATCTGGTGGAACTCCTGCTGGACCAGCGGGTCGAGGCCGCTGGTCGGCTCGTCCAGCAGCAGCACGTCCGGCTAGCCGAGCAGCGCGAGCAGCACGCCGGCCTTCTGCCGGTTGCCCTTGGACAGCTCGCCGACCGGCCGGGTCAGGTCCAGGTCCAGCCGCTTGGCCAGGTCGGCGCAGTCCAGGTCGTGATCGAGGCCGCGCAGCCGGGCCAGGTGGGCGGCGATCGTCCCGGCGCTGAGCCGGGGCCACAGCCGCAGGTCGCCCGGCAGGTAGCCGGTGCGGGCGTGTACCGCCGCCCGGTCGTGCCACGCGTCGAGGCCGTGCACCCGGGCGGAGCCGGAGGTGGGCCGGAGGAAGCCCATCAGCAGCCGCATGGTCGTGGTCTTGCCGGCCCCGTTCGGCCCCAGGAAGCCCAGTACCTGGCCGGGGCGCACGTCCAAGGTCAGCCGCTCCAGCGCCTGGACCCGCCCGAAGCGCTTGCTCAGCGAGTCAGCCTGGATCACCCGCTCACGATCGTCCATGTGCATCACCGCCAGCGTCCGTCATGGATTGACACCGGAGAGGTTGAGCCCGATCACGCCGATCACGATGAGGGCGATCGAGGCCAGCTTCACCACCGAGACCGACTCGCCGAGGGCCACCATGCCGACGACCGCGGTCCCGGCGGCGCCGATGCCCGTCCACACCGCGTAGGCCAGGCCCGACCTCCAGGCCGCGCAGCGCCAGGGTGAGCAGCCCGAAGCTGATCAGCGCGCAGGCCGCGAATCCGACCGTGGGCCACAGCCGGGTGAAATTCGCGCTCTGCTTGAGCAGGACCGCGAAGCCCATCTCGAACACCCCGGCCACCACCACGATCAGCCACTCCATGGCTCACCTCTTTCAGGGCCGCCGCGGCAGCGGCGGGCCAGCGGCTACTCGCAGGCTATCGCGGTGACCGCCTGCCCGGCCGGGATCTTCCCGGCCAGTGACCCATACCACGGCGCGTTGAAGTTGCTCACCCCGCCGTCCGTCCTGAGCACCCAGTAGCCGCCGGTCACCGGGTCAGCCGCGATCGCGACCGCCCGGGCGCCTGCCGCCATCGTGCCAGGCCGGCGATCCGTACCATGGCGTGCCGAAGTTGTGCACCCCGCCATTGGAGGTGAGGACCAGGTATCCGCCGCCCGCCGTGGCCGCGATGCCAGTGACCACCGCCCCCGCCGGGATCTTCCCGGCCAGCGAGCCGTGCCACGGCGCGTTGAAGTTACTCACCCCGCCGTTCGACCTGAGCACCCAGTAGCCGCCGGTCACCGGGTCGGCGGCCAGCCCGACCGCCCGGACCCCGGCCCCGGCCGAGACCGAGCCATACCCCGGCGCGCCGAAGCTGTAGACCCCGCCACCGGAGGTGAGGATCCGGTAGCCGCCCTGCGGCCCGGCCGCGATCGCCGTCACCGCCTGCCCGGCCGGGATCTTCCCGGCCAGCGAGCCGTGCCACGGCGCGTTGAAGTTGCTCACCCCGCCGTTCGACCTGAGCAGCCAGTACCCGCCAGTGCCACGGTCGGCGGCCAGCCCGACCGCCTGGACGCCGGCCCCGGCCGAGACTGAGCCGTACCCCGGCGCGCCGAAGCTGGACACCCCGCCACCGGACATGGCGACCTGGTAGCCGAGCCCGCTCAGCGCGTCCAGGGTGACGAAGGAGTAACCCCGGGCCCACAGCGCGCTGATCACGGCGGGCAGCGCATTCGCGTCGAGCGTGGAGTGGTCATCGGGGTTGGAGCCGCAGTGCATGAGCACGATCTCGCCCGGCTGCAGGCTGCCCAGCACCCGGTTCACGATCGAGGTGACGGTGATGCCGGCCGAGGTGCCCTCCCAGCCCAGCGTGTCCACCGTCCAGCCGACCGGCACGAACCCGGTGGAGTTCACCACGGACACGGCGTGCGCGTTGTAGTCACCGTAGGGGAACCGGAACCAGGGCGCCGGGTTGGCGCCGGTGACCGTCCTGATCGTCTGCTGCGCCCCGGTGACCTGCTGCCGCATCTGCGCGTCGGTGAGCTTGGTGAAGTAGGGGTGCGAGATGGAATGGTCCCCCACCCGCCCGGCCGCGGCCATCGCCTTGGCCTGCGCCGGGAAGCTGGTGGTGAAGTTCCCGGTCAGGAGGAACGACGCCCGTGCTCCCGTCTGGCTGAGCGTGCTCAGGATGCTGGCCACGCCGTCCGCGTTGGCGCCGGCGTCAAAGGTGAGCGCGACCACCTTGGCCTTGACCGGGATGGTGTTCCACACCCGGCCGCCGAGGCCGGCGGGCGCTGCCTGCGGCCGGGTGGGCGCGGCTGATCCGGCCTGCCCGCCCGCCAGGCTTCCCGCGGCCAGCGTCCCCGCCGCGAGCAGCGCCGCCGGGAAGATTCGCCACCAGGGCTTGACCAGGCCCTTCATGATGATCACGACCTTTGCTGAAAGACCTCCCCGTTCAGTGCATCACCGGGTCAGGCGGGGCGGCAGGGGCTGTTGGTCCCCGCCGCACCGCCGGAGGACACCAGATGGAGCCCGCTTAGGCGGCGGGCTGGGTACGGGCGGGTTCCGGCACCGTGGCCGCGCCGGGCTGGGCGTGCAGCCGGGCGCTGTAGATGGAGTAACCGTCGAACGTACCGGGCCACCACGGTGGCGGTGCTGGTCGCGGCGATCAGCGGGACGATGAGCGCGAATCCGCCGTGGGTGAGTTCCAGGATGAGCACCAGCCCGGTCAGCGGCGCCTGCATCGCCGCGCCGAGCATGGCGGCTGCGCCCACCAGGGCATAGGCCCCGGCCGGTGACCCGGGCCAGGCCAGGCTCCAGGCCAGCCCGGTCGCGCCGCCCAGCGCGGCGCCGGTGCTCAGCGTCGGGGTGAACAGCCCGCCGGACGCGCCGCAGCCCAGGCAGGACGCGGTCATCAGCGGCTTGAGCGCGAACAGGGCGAGCAGCAGCCCGAGCCCGGCGGAGCCCGTGAACGCGTCGTGCGCCATGTCCTTGCCGTTGCCGAGCAACTGCGGGTAGGCGAAGGCAGCCAGCCCCAGCAGGCCGAACGCCAGCACCGGCGCGATGAACTGCGCCCGCCCGCGGGCCTGGTGGTAGGAGACCCAGCCGATCAGCCGGATGTAGCCGCTGGCGATCAGGCCGGTCACCGGCCCGGGCAGCACCACCGGGACGCTGATGGCACCCAGCATGATCTCGGCGCTGAACAGGGCACCGCCCAGCGGTACGTTGTACACCGCGGCCAGGCCCGCGCCGCCGCCGCAGGCCATCAGCAGCCGCCGCTGCGCGGGGGTGAGCCGGGCCCAGCGGGCCAGCACGATTCGGCTGCTCAGTCGCGCCGCGGCCGGACGGCAGCCGCCGACTGATCAGCGGCCGCGGGACCCGCACCCGGCCCCGGGTGACGGTGGCGGCGCGGGCCATGGCAGAAAGCACTCCGTGCGGGGGTCAGGCCGCCCGCCGGGCGGGCCGGCTGAACAATAACTTCTGGAACAGAAGTATATCGGCCGTCTCCCTGGCCAGCCCGCTGGCCCCCGGTCGCCAGCCCGCGGCGGCAGCGGTAGCACTCGTGGCAGCACCCGGTAATAAGCGAACGCCTTGCGTTCACTTTCCAGCCCTGTATTCTGACGGGAGCCGTTCAGTAATAGGCGGCCAGCCTGCCTGGAGGTGACCCGCTGAGCACGACGCACCTGGCGCCCGGCCGCCCGCGTGACCCGGCGGTGGACCGGCGGATCGCCCAGGCCGCACTGGACCTGTTCGCCGACGCGGGGTGGGCCGGGTTCGCCATGGAGGCGGTGGCGCGCCGGGCCGGCGTGGGCAAGGCCTCGCTGTACCTCCGGTGGAGCAGCAAGGAGGCGCTGCTCACCGATGCGGTCACCTGGCGGATGGGCCGGGTCGCGGACGTGGATACCGGCACGCTGCGCAGCGACCTGGTCGGGCTGGCCACCCAGGTACTGGAGATCTACGCCGGGGACACCAGCCGGGTGGCGCTGCGGCTCGGCCTGGAGGCGGATGCCATCCCGGGCGTGGCCGGGCACTACCAGGCGATGTGCCGCGCCCAGGCCCTGGCGGCCCGGGCCATCGTCCACCGCGGCATCGACCGCGGCGAGATCGCCGCCGGCACCTCGGCCGCGCTGCTGCTCGACACGCTCGTCGGTGGCGCGATGATGCACGCGATGAGCACGCCGCCGGGGCGGCATGCCGACCTGGCCCGACACATCGCCGCCCATGCCGGGCGGCTGGTGGACTTCCTGCTCCGGGCGGTCACCAGCCCCGCGGCGGGCGGAACGTGACGGCGGGCCGGGTGCGGGGCGGCGTCGAGGTCACCGGGGTGGCGCAGCGCGACGCCTGGCGGCGGCGCGTGCTCCCGCCCGCGGAGCAGGTGCGGCCCGGCCTGTGGTCGGTCCCGGTGCCCATCCCGGACAACCCGCTGCGCTACACCCTGTGCTACGCGTTCGCGGACGGCGGGACCGTGGTGCTCGTCGATCCCGGCTGGGACAGCCCGGCGGGACGGCAGGCGGTCGAGGCGGGCCTGGCCGCCGCCGGGGCGGCGCCGCGCGACGTGGCGGGAGTGGTGGTCACCCATATCCACCCCGACCATCACGGGCTGAGCCGCTGGATCCGGGAGTGCAGCGGGGCCTGGATCGCCATGCACCCGGCTGAGGCGCACACCCTCCCGGGCCGCCTCCGGCGGGACCGGGATGCCGCGGATGACCGGCGCTGGCTGCTCGGCCACGGGGTGCCGGAGGAGGATCTCGCCACCCTGATCCTGGACCCCGGCCAGATGGACGACGTGCTGCGGATGGCCGAGCCGGACCGGCTGATCAACGACGGCGACCCGGTTCCCGTGCCCGGCCGGGATGTCCGGGCGGTGTGGACGCCGGGTCACACGCCGGGGCACCTGTGCCTGCACGACGCGGCCGCGGGCGTCTTGCTCACCGGGGATCACCTGCTGCCCCGGATCAGCCCCAACATCGGCGTGCTCGGCGGCATCGGCCCGGGAGGCCCGCCCGGCGCGGCCAGTGACCCGCTGAGCGCCTACCTCCGCTCGCTCGGCCAGACCGCGCGGTTCCACGCTGACGAGGCGCTGCCCGCGCACGAGTACCGGTTCCGCGGCATCGGCGGCCGGGCAGCCGCGCTCGCGGCCCACCATGACGCCCGCGGCGCCGAACTGCTGACCGTGATCGACCGGCTCGGCCGCCCCACGGCGTGGGCGCTGGCCGCGCAGCTGACCTGGTCGCGCGGGTGGGCGGCGCTGCACGGCATGATGCGCCGGATGGCGCTCGCGGAGACCGTGGCCCACCTGCACCACCTGACCGTCACCAGCGCCGTGCATCCGGCAGGCGGCACGCCGCTGCGCTGGTCGCGGGCGGAGACCCTGACCCTCCCGGCCCCGCCGCCGGGCTAGCGGTTCTCCACCTGGCGGGCGCTGCGCCGGGCGCCCGGGTGCCCGGCCTCGGCGGCGGCCTGCCGCTCGGTCTCGGCGTTGAGTTCCCCGCCGATGAGCACGGCCAGGCCGGCCAGGTACAGCCACACCATCAGGATGACCACGCCCGCGAGCGCGCCGTAGGTCTTGCTGTAGCTGCTGTTGCCGAACTTGGTCACGTAGAACGAGAAGCCGAGCGAGGCCAGCAGGAAGATGGCGGTTCCCACCAGTCCGCCGGGGCTGACCCACTGCCAGGGCGGGTTCTCCCGGTTCGGCCCGGCGTAGTAATAGACCGAGAACAGCAGCGAGATGACGACGACCGTGAGCACCCAGCGGACCACGGTCCACGCGATCGTGAAGGCTGAGCCGCTGATCCCTGCGTGGCCCGCGATGAGGGAACCGAGTGACGCGCCGAACACGATGAGCGCCGAGGCGATCCCGCCCAGCACCACGGTGGCCGCCATCAGCAAGAAGGTGTTCAGCCGCTTGGCCACGAACGTGCGGTCCCTGGGAACCTCGTAAGCGATGTCGAGGCCGGTCTGCAGCGCGGTCATCCCGGCGGAGGCGCTCCACACCGCGATGACCACGCCGATGACGACCGCCAGCGTCCCGCCTGAGGAATGGCCGCCAGCGTTCCTTACCGCGGAGGTGAACACGGCCCGGGCCGCGGGCGGCAGGGCCGTGTTCAGCCCGGTGATCAGGTGCTTGAGGGCACTGGACCCGACATGCACCAGGGTGATCAGGCCGATCGCGGCGATGAGGGCCGGGAACAGGGCGAGGAACCAGTGGTAGGCCAGGCTGCCCGCGGTCATCGAGCACCGGTCCCTGGCGAACTTCTTGTCGGTGCGCTTCAGCGTGTTGCGCCATCCTGCCTTGCCGATCTCCAGGGGCGAATCGGGGCCCCCGGACACCTGCAGCTGCGGCGGGATCGCCTGCTGGCCCTCTCCCATCAGTCGGGCGGCCACGCTCTCGTGCCTGTCTGCCATCCCCTCGATCTCCCCTGCTCGGCCGGGCCGCCTGCGCTGCCTGCAGTTGGCGGCTCTCCGCTACCCGGGGCGGGCCGGGCAAAACAGGTTCCGGGCGCCGCAGGCAGGCCGGCCGGAGCGCTCAGCCGGGCCGGCGTGCCCGCCCGGGCCGGCCCCGCCGGGCCTGCGCTGCGCCAGCCGCTGCAGCCCCTCCCCGGAGATGCGGTGCAGCAGCCAGTCTCCGCGGGGCTCCGCGCCGAGCCGGCGGTAGAACCCCAGGGCCGGCTCGTTCCAGTCCAGCACCGCCCACTCGAGGCGGGCGTAGCCGCGCTCGGCACAGAGGCCGGCCAGCTCGGCGAGCAGCGCCGCGCCCAGGCCGGTCCCGCGCAGCCCGGGCCGCACGTACAGGTCCTCCAGGTAGATGCCGTGGCGCCCGGTCCAGGTCGAGTAGCTGAGGAACCACAGCGCGAACCCGGCCACCACCCCCTCGTGCTCGGCCACATGGGCGAACAGGGCGGGCGACGGGCCGAACAGCGCCGTGCGCAGGTCGGCCGCGGAGGACTCGACCTGATCCAGGGACCGCTCGTACTCCGCGAGCTCGCAGATGAGCTGGTGAATCGCGCCCTCATCACCGGGCCGGGCCGCGCGGATCACGGCCCTGGAACCGTGCGCCGGGCCTGCGCCTGCACCTGATCACCCCTTCCGCCGCAACGATGATGGCACGGGACCGGCGGGCCGGCGCCGGCCCGGCCGCCCGGCGCCGCCTGGACTGCCGTGGCCGGGGAGAGGCACAATTCCAGGGAACGGTTGTTCAGCCAGCCGCGGTTCCCGGCTGGCCTCCGCCCCGCTCAGCGCCCCCGGTCACCGCGGTCCGCGTCCCGGAGGTCATCCGCTCATGACCGATCCACCGCCACGGGCCAGCGCGCAGAGCAGGACGCTGGTCTTCACGATGCCCCTGATGCTCGATGCGGCCAACGCCCGGGAGATCGGCGAGGAACTGGGGGCCGCCCTCACACCCGGGCTGACCACGGTCGTCGCCGACCTGACCCTCACCACCTTCTGCGATCCGGCGGCCGCCCGGATGCTGGCGCGGGCGCAGCGGCGCGCCATCCAGGCCGACGCCGAGCTGCGGCTGGCCGGGCCGTGTGCCTCGGTGCTGGAAGTGCTGGAACTGACCGGCCTGGGCCGGATGCTGCCGGTATACCCGGACCTGGAGGAGGCCCTGGCCTCCGAGCCGCTGTCCGCCCTGCTGGACGGCTGACGGGTCGTGACGTTCGCGGTGTGCGGCGCAGGCAGCCCGGCCACCGGATGGCCCGCCAAGCACGCAAACCCCGTTTCTGCCACTGCCCGGGCGGTCAGGTGAGATCCTGGAAGCCGGCAGCCACTGCCGAGTACCACCTCCATCGGGTCATGTCCGTCACCATGAGGACTTGAGAGGAGGCGTCCCGCATGCGGGCGTTCACCAGGTCACCGGGTCCCGGCCAGTTAGCGCCAGGCCGGCGGCGCGGGGATGGCGGCGATGACCCCGGCCCTGGCCGATGAGGCGGCCCTGGCCTTCACCGTGGCGCTCACCGTGCTGCTGGCCGCGTCGGTATTAACCGTGATCCGGCAGCCGCCCTGGATCCCGCCGCCGCCCGCCGAGGAGCACCCGCGCTACCCCGGGGACGCCGCGCGGGGGGCGGGCTGGGACGGCCGGCCTCAGCCGCCCGAGCCGCCGGCCGCCCGCGCCAGGGCGGCGGAGCCCGCCAGCCGCCAGGGACGGCATGCGTCCGGGGCACCCGACGAGGCCGCCCGGGCGCCGCTCCCGGTGCGCTCGCCCGGCCGGTCCGGCTGGACCGCCCCCATCACCGGCGGGGCGGCCCGCCCGGACGCCGCCCGCCCGGACACCTCCTGGCGGCCCCCGGTGGCCGGCGGCCCGCCCTGGGGGCCCGCGCAGAAGCCCCCGGACGTCGGCTAGCGCCGCGGTAGCTCTCCGTGGCCGCCGCGAAGCGGCGGTCCGGCCCGGTTCACCCCCATCTCCGGGCATATGACACGCCGCGAGCCGTCTGGCGCCTCATTCCGGGTTCTTGCGTACACGGCGAGTTACCGTGTACCTGTGTGCGCCTACGCAGTTGCGCCCCGGCCCGGCCCCGGCCGCCGCCTGGGGGCTGCATGACAGCACCGGATGACCCCGGCCTGCCCGGGACCACCCAGGCCGATCACGCCGGCAGCGTGCTGTGCCGCCTGCTGATCGGCCACCCGGATGTGGTGGACATCGAGATCCTCGGCCAGGCCGAGATCCTCGAGGGCACCATCACCTACTCACTCGGCGTGCTGCTGCCCGACGGCCGGGAGCTTTACATCGACGTGGAGGACGCGCCCGCGGCACCGCCGGGCGCGGGCGGGTGACCACCACCGCGGCGGCAGGCACCGGCCCCGCCTGCTACCAGTACTGGGTGGTCGCGCCAGAGCTGTTCTGGACCGCCCCGGCCATCTCAGGCCGCTCGAACACCGACTGCACGGCCACCCGGCCGGGGCCCTGCAGGGTCAGCCAGATCGACTTGGCCTGGTAGCGGGCGGAACTGAACCAGTACTGGCCCCGCGGGTACTCGAAGTGCAGGAACATGGCCACCGTCGGGTCCTTCCAGATCAGCCCGCCCGGCTGGACCAGGATCCGCTGGCCGGGGGCCAGGTCGCGGACGAACGTGTTGCCCGGGGCGTGCAGCAGCAGCAGGCCGTTGCCGCCGGCCGCGGTGAACCGGTCCATGGTCTGCCCGACCGGGTAGTGCCACTCCGTCTCGTCGCCGTCCTTGGTGGTGAACCAGACGTTCGAGTTCTCCCACTGGTAGTCCACGTTCCCGGTGGCGACCAGGAACCGGTGCTCCACCACGTCAACCGCTTGCCCGGCGCGCAGCGGCAGGGCGAGGGTCTCCCCCGGCTCGTCGGCGCTGAACGCGATGTGCCCGGGCCCCTGCGCCGTCATCATGATCAGCGGCATCCCGGCGCGCATCCGCTTCCAGCCGCCCCGCATGGACATGTTGCCCATCCGGATCCGCGGATCGGTGTGCAGCAGGACGTGGTGGCTGAAGTAGACCCAGTCGTCATCGTGCAGCCCCATCTCCGCCACCGGCACGTACGCGCCGCTGATCTGGCAGGTGGAGCGGCTGAAGCGGATGCGGGCCATGTCCCGGATGGGGGGCTGCTCGATCCAGCCGGAATCGGAGACGTGCAGCCGGACGTCAACCGGCGCCCCGCAGTGCGGGCAGGTCCGGTCGGTGCCCTCGCTGGGCATCCGGCAGTACGGGCAGGTATAACCTCCCGCGGCGGTCGGCATCGACATGGCGGTCCCCTACTCGGATCCGTGGTGGACGTACATGGACTGGATGCCGACCCGGCCGGGACCGGTCATCTCGGCCAGGTACATGCCCCGGCTCATCAGGCCGGTCTTGACCTTCTGCTGGACCGCGTTCATGGTCACCGACGAGTCCTTGTACAGGAAGCCGCCCGGCTCGACCAGGATCTTCTCTCCCGGCTGCAGGGTCCGCTGGAACACGTTGCCGTACCCGTGCAGCAGCAGCAGGCCGGGCTGGGCCTGGGTGACGAAGCGGTCCATGTACATCCCGCCGCCGCCGTGCAGCACGTTGGCCAGGCCCTTGATCCGGACGAAGGAGTAGGTCAGCGAGTGCGTGCCGGCCAGGAAGGCGTGCTCGCGCACGTCGAGTTCCATCGACGGGTGCAGCGGCAGTACCACCACCTCACCCGCGGCGTCCCGGGAGAACGCGATCCGGCCCGGCCCGTGCGCGACGGACAGGATGTGCGGCATGCCGCCCATCATCCGCTTCATGCCGCCGCCGGTGTTCAGCGCCGACATCGGCACCTGAGGCTCCTTCCAGAGCATCACGTGGTGCTCGAAGAACACCGAGTCACCGGGGGCCAGGGCCAGCTCGGCGACCGGGACGATCTCGCCCTCGATCTGGCAGGTGGAATTGGAGAAGCGGAACTCCGTCATGTCCCGCAGCCGGGGTGCCTCGCTCCACCCCGAGTCGGTGACGAGGTCCTTCTTGTCCAGCGGGGCCCCGCAGGTCGTGCAGTTGGTGCGGCCCGTCTCATTCTGGGCGTGACACCACTGGCATTGGATCCGGTCCATTCGGACCACCTTTCGTGGCGGATCCCGCGCGCCGCTATCGCCGCGGCGTGCGGGATCAGGGGAGGTCAGGCCGGATCGGGGCGGGTCCGCTCCGGAGCGGGAGGGAAGTCAGGGCGGGCGGTACCCCGGGCAGGCGGCCGCTGCGGCCGGATGCCCGGGGCGGGTGGTTCCTCAGGCAGGGTTCCTCAGGCAGGGTTCCTCAGGCAGGGGCGCCTCAGGCGGGCGGCGGGCTGGCCGGGGTGCCGCACTCCGCGCAGAACTTCGCCGCCGGGCTCAGGTCCGCGTTGCAGTTCGTGCAGTGCCGGGCCATCGGGCTGCCGCAGGAGTCACAGAACTTGGCGGCCGCCCGGACCTGGCTGTGGCAGTTGCCGCACTCCTTCGTGGCGGCCGGCGCGGCCTCGGCCGGGGCCGCCGGAGCGGCCGCCGGAGCGCGCGGGCGGCGTGAAGCCGGCCCCGCCGCCGGCGAAGCCGGGGCCCGGCGGCGGCGCGGGCGGGGCCTGCGGCGGCGGCTGCATCATCTGGTTGGCCATGCCGAAACCGGCCCCGAGGAACATCGGGGTCACCGCGGCGCCGCCCTGGGCCATTCCCTCACCCGCCCCCTGCAGGGCCTCGGCCTGGGCCGCCTGCAGGAAACCGCCGGCCAGGCGGGTGTAGGCCGTGTCGCCGGCCAGCTTCTTCAGCCGGGCGCTGTCGTCGTCGTCCAGGTTGACGTCGAGGTTGCCGAAGCGGGTGATGGCCAGCCCGTACCCGGCCAGCTGCTCGTTGGCGGCCGGGGTGGCGGCCGCCTCGATCTCCGGGTTGTGCATGGACAGGCCCAGGATGGGCCAGGCGCCCGACATGAGCTGGGTGGTGACCGCGGTGCGGGTCACCTTGAGCAGCTGCTGGGCGACCCACCCGGTGATGGCCTCGTTGTTGGTCACATCCACGGTGCCGACCAGGTTGAAGATCAGCTTGGTGGGGTCGGTGACCCGCAGCGCGTACTCACCGAACGCGCGCAGCGTGACGATCAGGCCGGTCTGCGGGTCCTGCACGTCGTCCAGGCGCCCGCCGAACCGGCACCCGGGGTACTCGCGGGCCCCGACGAAGTAAAGCTCGGCCTTGAACGCGTTGCTGTTGGTGCCCCAGTCGATGAACATGCCGAGGAACGGCAGCTCGGAGGCGTCCAGCGTGTGCTGGCCGGGTGGCAGCACCCCGATGACCTGTCCCTGGTCGGTGAACACCGCGGCGGCGTCCGGCTCGACGATGGCCCGGGCATACTTGCGGATGTTGTGATCAGGCCACTTGTAGACGATCTGGCCCTTCGAGCTGTCCGGCGCGGCGATGAACTCGCGGCGAGCCTCACCCAGAATCCCCACAGGATGGCTCCCATCCCCCGGTGCGGCTCCCTCGGCCCGGCCGCATTTTACCGGGATCATACTTGGCCTGGCCGCGTCCGTCCCAGGGAAGGCGGGCCTCCCCTGGCGAATCGCGGGGAGTTGCGGGGGTCGTCCCCCCGGGCCAGCCCTAGTCGAACCGGCGGGCGCTCGGGTAGCGCTGGCCGCCGTTGACCACGATGTTGGCGCCGGTGATCCAGGACGCCCGCGGGGACAGCAGGAAGGCCACCACGTCGGCCACCTCTTCCGGCCGCCCGAGCCGCCCCATCGGGAACTGGGTGCCCAGGAAGGCGCCGAAGTCCGCCGGGTGCTCGCGGCTGAACTGCTCCCAGGAGCCGCCCGGGAACAGGATGGACCCCGGGCTGACCGCGTTGACCCGGATGCCGGCCGGCGCGAGTTCCTGGGCGGCCACCGCGGCCAGCTGGATCTCCGCCGCCTTGGCGGTCGCGTAGGCACTGCGCGGCGCCGGCCGCATGCCGGTGATCGAGGAGATGATCACGACGGCGCCCCCGCCTGCCGCCCGCAGGTGGCCCAGGCCCGCCTGGATCAGCTCGGCGGCATGACCTGCGTTAAGCATGAAAGTCTCGGTGAACTCACCGGGGCGGGCGCTGGTCAGGTTGCCGCTGCCCACCGTGCCGCCCGCGTTGGCGACCAGGTGGTCCAGGCCGCCGAGCGTCCCGGCGATGTCCGCCACCGCCCGGTGCAGCGCGGGCGTGTCGGTCACGTCCGCCGCCGCCGTGGCCACCGGGACGCCGCGGGCGGACAGCAGGGCCGCCGCCTCGGCCAGCCCTTCCTGATCGCGGGCGACCAGGCCCACGGCGGCTCCCTCGGCGGCCAGCGCGCCGGCCACCGCGAATCCGATGCCCCTGCTTCCCCCGGTGATGAGCACGCGGCTGCCGTGCAGGCCCAGGTCCATCTGCCGTTCCTTTCCGCGGGCGCCCGGGACGGTCACCCGGGAACGTCGCCCGCCGGATCACCGGCCGGCCCGGCTTCCCGGGCTGGCCGGGCGGCGGCCTGCGCCGCGAGTTCCAGCCGCTCCGCGCCGAGGCCGACATTGACGCCGGCCCCGTACGCGGTGGCGCCGGACAGGATAGCGGCCAGGGCCGTGCCCACGATGAGGCTGACCGCCTGGTTCATCCCGAGGGAGCCGTCCGCCCACAGCGCGGCGAACGCGAGCATGCCGAGGACCCCGAGCACCGCGACCGACCAGCCGAGCCATTGCAGGTACCGCTCCACCACGCGGGCATGCTCGACCTTCGCGGCGATCCTGGCCTGGCGTTCCATCCCGGTCCTGGCTCCTTGGCTGGCCTGAGCCGGCGCACCGCCTCCCGGGCTCCGGCCCGGATTGTTCCCCCGGCCAGGGGGCTCAACCCGGGGGCGGGCGGGCGCCGGGACGGCGGGCCGGCCGGGTGGCGGCGGAATGACCGGGGGCGGTGCCGGGTTGCCGCGGTCATGACAACTGTGGGCTTCATCGGCAGCGGCCGCATCGGCGGCACGCTGGCCCGGCTCAGCGCGGCGGCCGGGCATCAGGTAGTGCTGAGCAACTCACGCGGGCCGGGCACGCTGGCCGGCCTGGCGGCCGAACTCGGGCCGCAGGCCCGGGCGGCGACCCCGGCGGAGGCGGCGGCCGCCGCCGACCTCGCGGTGGTCTCGATCCCGCTGCGCGCCTACCCCAGCCTGCCGGCCGGGCCGCTGGCCGGCACGGTGGTCATTGACACGTGCAACTACTACCCGCAGCGGGACGGGCAGATCGCCGAACTGGACAGCGGGTCGGTCACCAGCAGCGAGCTGATCCAGCGGCACCTGCCGGACGCCGCCGTGGTCAAGGCGTTCAACAACATCTTCTTCAAGCACCTGGAGTGGCTCAGCCGTGCCGCGGGCGCCCCCGACCGGACCGCCCTGCCGGCCGCGGGCGACGACGACGCCGCCAAGGCGGCGGTCACCCGGTACCTCGACTCGATCGGCTACGACATGGTGGACGCCGGGCCGCTCGCCGAGGGCTGGCGGATGGAGCCGGGCACGCCCGTCTACGGCGGCCCCTACGGCCCGTTCGAGAACGAGAAGGGGACGCCGGCCAGCGCCGCCGAGATCCGTGCCGCGCTGGCCCAGGCAGGCCGCTGAGTCACCGGCCCGGCCCGGTTGCCACCGGCCGCCCGCGGGCGTACTCTGACGATATATCGGGACCGTATCGTGAATAGTTCTGCGGGAGGCCGGGATGCCTGGTGCGTGGTCGGTGGCAGGGGACATTGATCCTCGCCTGGTCGGGATCCTGCGTTGCGCGGCCGGGCTGGTCAGCCAGGCCCGGTCGGCCACGCGGGCGGCGCCCGGGGCGGCGGCCCCGGGCCCGCGGGGCGGCTCCTGGACGCGAGGGTACGGGCCGCCGGGCCGGCGGGGCTGGGCCGGCGGCGGGGCGGGGCCGGCTGGTGGCCGGGGATGTCCGGGCCGCCCGGGCCGCCCCGCGGCCCGAAGGCGGGCCGCGGCGACGTGCGCGCCGCGATCCTGGCCCTGCTCCGTGAGGGCCCGCGCAACGGGTACCAGATCATGTCGGAGATCGAGGAGCGCAGCGGCGGCGCGTGGCGGCCCAGCCCCGGCGCCGTCTACCCGGCCCTGCAGCAACTGGCCGACGAGGGCCTGATCGCCGGGGCGGAATCGGCCGGCCGGCGCACGTTCAGCCTCACCGAGGACGGCCGCCGCCAGGTCGAGGAGAACCCGGACATGGCCCGGCCGGCCTGGGAGGCGATGGCGGGCAGCGGGACCGGGCCGGTCCCCGGGCTGTTCGCGCAGGCCGCCCGGCTGGGCGGGAGCATCATGCAGATGGCCCACGCGGGGACCCCCGGGCAGGTCCGGGCGGCGGAGAAGCTGCTCGAGCAGACCCGGCGCGGCATGTACCAGATCCTGGCCGGCGACTTCCCCGCCGGGCCGGACCCCGAGGAGGACACGGAGGAACACAGCCATGGATGACCGCATCCGCGCGTCGGACGCAGACCGGGACCGGGTCACCGCCCGGCTGCGCGAGCACTACGCCGCGGGCCGGCTCACCTCCGAGGAGCTGGACGAGCGGGTCACGGCGGCACTGCACGCCAAGACGTTCGGTGACCTGCGCCCCCTGATGACCGACCTCCCCGAGCCGGCCGTGGTTCCGGCCGGCCCGCCGGGGCTGGCGCAGGCGCCCCCGATGTGGGCCGCGCACCGCCGTCCCCGCTCCCCGCTGCTGCCGCTGGTGCTGATCGGGCTGATCGCCGCGGTGCTGCTGCCCGGCGGCGGCTGGATGGTGTTCGCGGTGGTCAAGCTGATGCTGCTGCTGTGGCTGGTGACCGCGGTGGCCGGCCTGGTGCTGGCCTCGCGGTTCCGGCGGCGGATGCACCGCCGGTGGCGGTCCGGGGACCAGGGGCACGGGCACAGCCGGGGGAACTGGCCGTAGCCGCTGGCCGGCCGGGCGGCCGGGCAGGCCGGCTGGCCGGTGAAATGGGCTGGCAGCACGCCCGGCCGCGGTGACATGCTGCCATCCTGATGAGGGAATCCGGGAACCGGTCATTCGAGGACCTGGCCGCCGAGGCCGAGGCGGCTCCGGTGGACGGCTGGGACTTCTCCTGGCTGGACGGCCGGGCCACGGAGGAACGGCCGCCCTGGGGTTACGCGCGGCTGGCCGCGGCGCGGCTGGCTGAGGCGGGCACCGCGCTCGACCTGGACACCGGCGGCGGTGAGGTGCTGGCCGGGCTCCCGGCGTGGCCGCCGCGCATGGCCGCCACCGAATCCTGGCCGCCGAACGCCGCCCGCGCGGCCCGGCTGCTCCGGCCGCGGGGCGGCTGGCTGATCGCGACCGGCCCGGGCGACCCGGCCCTGCCGTTCCGGCCTGGCGTCTTCGACCTGGTGATCAGCCGCCATCCGGTGGATACCTGGTGGGCGGAGGTGGCGCGGGTGCTGCGCCCGGGCGGGACGTTCCTGGCCCAGGAGATCGGCGCGCGCAGCAACGCCGAGCTCTACGAGGCCATCGCCGGCCCGCTGCCGGCCGACGGTGAGACCCGCGGCGCGCAGCAGTCCCGCCGCGAGGCCGAGGAGGCCGGGCTGGCCGTGACGGATATCCGGGAGGCCACCCTGCGCCTGGAGTTCCACGACATCGGCGCGGTCATATACTTCCTGCGCAAGGTGATCTGGACGATCCCCGGGTTCAGCGTGCCCCGCTACCGTGACCAGCTGGCGGCCCTGCACGAGCGCATCAGCAGCAGCGGCCCGTTCGTGTCGCACGCCACCCGGTTCCTGATCGAGGCCCGCAAGCCGCTCCCCTGAGGAGCGGCCCCCGGACACAAGAGGATCACGTGCTCGACGTGCGGCGACTGCAGCTGGCCACCCTGCGTGGCGTGGACGGGCTGGACTGGCCGGTGCACGGCTTCGTCGTCAGCCACCCGGGGGGCGCCGCGCTGGTGGATACCGGCGTCGGCGGGCCGCGGGAATGGCTGGACGACTGGCGGGTGGTCAACCGCTCGGCCGCCGCCGCGCTGGCCGAGCTGGACATGACCCCGGGCGACATCGACCTGGTGATCAACACCCACCTGCACTTCGACCACTGCGGCCAGAACGCGGTTTTCCCGCACGCCGCGTTCTACGTGCAGCGCGCCGAACTGTCGCGCGCCGAGCGCGAGGCCCCGGAACTGCGTGACTGGTTCGGCTTCGCCGGCGCGCGGTTCGAGTTGCTGGACGGGGACGCCGAGGTGCTGCCCGGCCTCTCGGTCATCGCGACTCCCGGGCACACGGCCGGCCACCAGTGCGTGCTGGTCCGCGCGGCCGACGGGGCGTCCGACATCCTGATCGGGGACGCGGCCTACACGCCCCGGCAGTACGCCGGGCCGCCGGACGCCGAGATCCTGCCCGGGCAGGCGAGTGACCTGGCCAGCTGGCGGGACTCACTGCGGCGGATCCGCGCGCTGAGCCCGGCCCGGGTGCACTTCTGCCACCACACCAGCGTCATCCACAGCTGACGAGCTGGCCCCGGCCTCCGGCGGGACCGCGGCCCGCGGCGGCGGCCCGCCCGCCAGCTCCGCGTTGGCCCGGGCGGTGACGATGCCCAGCACGCGCCCGGCGGCGGCCAGGTCACCGGCCGGGATGCCGTCGAACAGCCGGCCGGTGATGCCGTCGATGGCCGCACGGATCCCCTGGTAGCGGGCCCGGCCGGACTCGGTCAGGGCCACCCGGGGACGGTCGCCCGGGACCGGCTGCAGCAGCCCGGCCGCGGTCAGCGCGGACACCGCCGCTTGCGCCTCGGACCCAGGGGTCTTCCTGGCGCTGGAGATCCGCGCGACGAGCTGGGCGCTCTCGGCGGCCGGGCCGCTGGCCGCGGTCACCGTCAGCACCAGCCACTCCTGCATCGTCGTGCCCGCGGCGGCCAGGACAGGGACCAGGACGGCGCCGAGCGCGCTCTCGGCCTGGCCGATGACCTGCGTGCTAAGTGAGGGGTAGGCGGGCATGGCTCCTCCAGGACGTTGATCCGGTTAATGTTGGTGATACCAACGATATTAGATCATTGGCGATGCCAACAAGTTGGTAGGCTCAGCCGCCATGACCACCGCCGACGACGCCACGCCAGCCCGGCTGAGGGACAAGCCAACCTGGCTGATCAGCCAGGTCTCCGCGCTCGCGCACCGGCTGCTGGCGGACCGGCTGGCCACGGCCGGGGCCCGCGGCTACCACTACCGCCTGCTCGCCGCGCTCCAGGAGGCTGGCCCGGGAAGCCAGGCGCAGCTGGGCCGCCGGGCCGGCCTGGATCGCAGCGACGTCGCCGCGGCACTCAACGAGCTGGCTGGCCAGGGATACATAACCCGCTCCCCCGACCCCGGCGACCGCCGCCGCAACATCATCACGATCACCGCGGCCGGGCGCCGCCAGCTCCAGCGGCTGGATGAGCTGCTCGCGCAGATCCAGGATGAGCTGCTCGCCCCGCTCTCAGCCAGCCAGCGCCAGCAACTGATCCTCCTGCTCAGCCGGGTGCTGGACGGCTAGCCCCGCGGGTACCGGGCCTTGCGGAGCCACGGGCGCAGGACGCTCAGGCCCAGCCAGGCGGCCGCGACGCCGACGGCGACGCCGATGACCGTGTCCGCGAACCGGAGGATGGGCTGCTGCCAGGCATGCTGCGGGCTCACCGCCGCCACCACCAGGACGACGGCCGTGGTGATCCCGGCGGTGACCGCATCGCCCGGCCGCCCGATCAGGGTGACCACCAGGGCGCTGACCCCGACGAGCAGCGCCAGGGCCCACGGGTAGAACGGCAGCAGGGCCAGGTAGATCAGGCACAGCACGAAGCTGACCGAGGTGGCCGCCATCCGGGACAGCGCGGCGGCCATGCTCTGCTGGTAGCTGTCGCGGAAGACGAACACCGTGGCGATCACGGCCCACATGCCGCCCAGCAGGCCGTCGGCGCGGGACACGAAGTACAGCCGGGACAGCAGGCTGGTGACCAGCCAGTAGGCGAGCAGGCAGGCGGCGGCCAGCACGGCGCAGTCCAGCACGGCGATGGTGATCTCCGCCTGGGTGAGGCGGTACCGCTGTGCCATCACATCCCCCGGTGTGCGGTGGGTGGCCAGGATACAGCGGCGCCCCGCCCGGCGGTTTGCCGCTCCGAGCACTTGCTCATACTCTTAACATCTGCTCACATCGTGCAGGCCGGGCAGCCGCCGGCCCACCGGGAGGCCTCATGTCTGCCGCCGCATCCGCCGGCCCGGGCAGCGTCATCGACCTCGACCTGGCCGGCGCGGCGGTCATCGTGACGGGCGCCGGGAGCGGGATCGGGGCGGCCACCGCCCGGCTGCTCGGCGCGGCGGGCGCATCCATCGTCCTGGTCGGCAGGCGGGAGGCACTGCTCCAGGAGACCGCCGAGGCGGTCGGGAAGGCCGGCGGCCGCGCCGTCACCGTGCCGGCCGACCTGGCCGACCCGGCCAGCCCGGCCCGTATCGTCACCGCCGCGCTGGATGCCCTCGGACGGCTCGACGGCCTGGTCAATAACGCGGCCATGTGCCAGCACCACCCCCTGCCCGGATGGGACACCGCGGGCTTCGATGAGCAGCTGGCGACCAATGTCCGGGCGCCTTATTTCCTTGTCCAGGCGGCGCTGCCCGCGCTGCGCGAATCCCCGCTGAAATCGGTGGTCAACATCAGCTCGTCGTCGGGGACGCTGCGGCTGTCCGGCCAGTCCGTATACGGAATGACCAAATGCGCACTGGACTACCTCACCCAGTCCCTGGCCGGGGAGCTGGCGCCGGACGGGATCCGGGTCAACGCCATCGCGCCCGGCCCGGTCGATACCCCGATCCACGCCACATGGGCCGATGATCTGGACGAGGCTTACCGGTGGCTGGCGAGCCAGGTGCCACTCGGGCGGATCGGCGACCCGGCCGACGTGGCGCGCTGGATCGCCCTGCTGCTGAGCCCCGTGTCATCGTTCCTGACCGGGGTGGTCCTGCCACTGGACGGAGGACAGGTGATCCCGCGTGCCTGATACGGGGGACGGCCGCGCCTTAGCGCGGCCCGGGAAGCTAGGTGGAGCAGTGAAGACAGACCGAGGCGACGATGCCGGACGGTGGAGCTCAGAGGAACTGCTGCTCCGGACGGCCTGGTACTACTACAAGGACGAGCTGACCCAGGACGAGATCGCCCGGCGGCTGTCGATGTCCCGGGCGTCGGTGGGCCGGCTGCTCGACCGGGCCAGGAAGGTGGGCCTGGTCTCCATCAGCCTGAACACCGAGTACCTGGACGCGTTCGAGCTGAGCGGCGAGCTGCGCAAGACGTTCGGCCTGACCGAGGCGCTGGTGGTGCCCGACCATGAGAAGGAGCCCGCGGACCATCACGCGCTGAACGCGCGCGTCGGGCTCGGCGGCGCCCAGTTCATGAGCACCCACCTGCGGCCGGGCGCCAGCCTCGGGGTGGGCTGGGGCGAGACGGTGTCACGGGTGATCGCGGCCACCAACTTCGGGGCGGCCGGGCCGGTGACCATGGTGACGCTCACCGGCGGCGTGGAGGGCTACCTGCCGACGATCCTGTCATCCACGGGGGAGATGGCCAGCGAGTCCGCGGACGTCACCTCGGCCGCCGTCATCCCCAGCCCGATCATGGCGTCCACGCCGGCGCTGGCCGCCGCGCTGCGCGCGGAGCCCACCATCCAGCAGGTGCTCAAGCAGGCCGCCGAGGTGGAGCAGGCCGTGGTGGGAGTGGGCACGCCGACCGCCGACGCGACCATCGTGCACATGGGCTACCTGAACGCCGAGGACGCGCGCGGGCTGCGCGAGCAGGGCGTGGCCGGCGACATCCTCGGCCAGTTCTTCGACGCCAGCGGGAACGTGGTGGACCTGCCCATCCATGACCGCCGCATCGGGATCGAGCTGTCCGATCTGCGGCACATCCCCAAGGTGGTCGGCGTGGCCGGCGGGACGCACAAGGCCGAGGCGATCCTGGGCGCCCTGCGGGGCGGCTTCCTGGACGTGCTGGTCACCAACGAGCTGGCCGCGATCCGGCTGCTCGAGCTGGAGCACGGCCGCGCACCTGGCCGGCGCTGACACCTGGCCCGCCGCCCGGCCGGCCGCCTGGACGGCCGGGTCAGGCCGCCCGGGATCCTGATCTGCTTCTTGCGGCATCGCCCCCGGTGGTCGATACTCGGCTGAGCGGATGACCGTTATCTGAGCAAGTGCTCCGGGAGGTCGAGGCCATGGGGAAGATCGTCAGCCCGCCCACGCCCATGAAGATCACCCAGATCGCCGTGGTGGTCCGTGACATGGAAACGGCCCTGAAGACCTACACGGAAACCCTGGGCTGGGGCCCGTGGAGCGTCTTCGACTACAAGCCGCCCCTGCTGCACGACACGCGGGTGCACGGCGAGCCGGCCGAGTACCGGATGATCGGCGCGGAGACGTCGGTGGACGGCCTCGGCTTCGAGCTGATCCAGCCGGTCAGCGGGCCGAGCATCTACCAGGAGTTCCTGGACGCCCACGGCGAGGGCGTGCAGCACATCGCCTGCATGAAGCACACCTGGGACGAGAGCGCGCAGGTGCAGGAGCACTGGCGGGCCAACGGCGCCGAGGTCCTGATGAGCGGCCGGATCGGCGAGACGATCGAGTTCTACTACCTGGACACCGCCCCGATGCTCAAGTTCGTCCTGGAATCGGGCAGCGGGCACGCCATCGACCTCAAGCCGACTTACGTCTACCCGTGACGCGTCCCGGCCCGCTGCGGGTCCTGGTCGTCGGGGACAGTTACATGCCGGCCAGCGTCTTCACCGCGGCGCTGGCCGGCCTCGGGGACGCCGTCTGCGTGACGGAGCTGCAGATCGGCACCGCGGAGGCGGCCCCGCCGCGGACCGACTCCGAGCGGGCGCTCCGCGAGTACGCGGGTGACCCGGCCGACCTCGTCGCCGCGGTGCCCGGCCACGACGTCCTCCTGGTGCACGGCGCGCCGGTCAGCGCGGAGGTGCTGGACGCCGCCCCGCTCCGGCTGGTCTGCTGCGCCCGTGGCGGCCCGGTGAACGTGGACGTGGCCGCGGCGAGCAGCCGCGGCATCCTGGTCACCAGCGCGCCCGGCCGGAACGCGCAGGCCGTCGCCGAGCTGACCATCGCGTTCGCGCTGATGCTGATCCGCGGCGTGCCCGCCGCGGCCCGTTACCTGACCGGCGGCGGGCAGCTGGCGGAGAGCACCTACGAGGGCAGCCAGTTCCTCGGCGCCGAGGCGGCGGGCCTGACCCTGGGGCTGGTCGGCCTGGGCAACGTCGGCCGGGAGGTGGCGGCCCGGGCCCGCGCGCTGGGCTTCCGGATGCTCGGCTACGACCCGGTCCCGCCGGCTGTCCTCCCGCCCGGCGTGGCCCTGGTCAGCCTGGATGAGCTGCTCACCCGCTCCCGGCTGATCTCGCTGCACGCCCGGGCCACGCCGGACAACCGTCACCTGCTCGGCACCGAGGCCTTCGCCCGGATGCCGCGCGGGGCGTACTTCATCAACACCGCCCGCGAGTCGCTGGTCGACGAGGAGGCGCTGGCCGGCGCGCTGGCCAGCGGCGGCCTGGCCGGGGCCGCGCTGGACGTGGTGGAGCGCCGCCCGGCCGGCGGCCGGCACCCGCTGCTTGACCTGCCCAACGTCATCGTCACCCCGCACATCGGCGGCGCCACCCGCGAGACGCTGCGCCGCGGCGCGGAGATGGCCGCGGCGGCGGTGGCCCGGCTGGCTTCCGGCCAGGTCCCGGAGCACCTGGTGAACCCCGGGGTGCTGGCCCGCGAGGAGGCCGCGCCGTGACCGCCGCCCGCGCGGACCGCGGCGGGACCGGGCGGGGCGGGCCGTACCTGCTCGCGGTGGACGCGGGCACCGGCAGCTGCCGGGCGCTGCTGTTCACCGAGGCGGGCGAGCAGGTGGCGGTCTCGCTCCGGGAATGGTCGCACCGCGAGCCGCCCGGCGTGCCCGGCGGGCAGGACTTCGATGTGGAGGCGAACTGGCGGGCGATCACCGCCTGCATCCGCGACGCGCTGCGGCAGGCGGGCGCCGCCGGGGACGAGGTCGCGGCGGTGGCGGCGACCAGCATGCGCGAGGGCATCGTGCTCTACGACGCCGGCGGCACCGAGATCTGGGCCTGCCCGAACGTGGACAGCCGCGCCGGGCGGGAGGCCGCGGAGCTGATCAGCGAGGGCGCGGCCGAGCGCATCTACGAGGAGGCCGGCGACTGGGTGTCGATCACCTCCCCGGCCCGGCTGCGCTGGCTGGCCCGGCACCGGCCCGGACCTGCTGCGCCGGGTGCACAGCCTGGGCATGCTCAGCGACTGGATCGTCTGGCGGCTGGCCCGGGTCCAGGTCACCGAGCCGTCCTGCGGTTCCAGCTCGGGCATGTTCAGCCTGGCCCGCCGGGACTGGTCGGCGCAGATCGCCGGGATCTGCGGGCTGTCGCCCGCGGTCCTGCCCGAGGTGGCCGACCCGGGCACGGTGGTCGGCGCGGTGACCGCCGGAGGCGGCGGCGCAGACCGGCCTGCGCCCCGGCACCCCGGTGGCCGCCGGCGGCGCCGACACCCAGCTCGGGCTGCTCGGCGCCGGGGTGCGGGCCGGCGAGTTCACCGTGCTGGCCGGCACCTTCTGGCAGAACACCATCCTGGTCAGCCAGCCCCTCATCGACCCGCAGGCCAGGCTGCGGACGCTGTGCCACGTCACGCCGGGCGAGTGGATGCTCGAAGGCATCGGGTTCTACTGCGGCATGGCGATGCGCTGGTACCGCGACGCCTTCTGCGACGCCGAGGTGGCCGCCGCGCGGCAGCGCGGCGTGGACCCGTACCTGGTGATGGAGGAGCAGGCGGCGCGCATCCCGCCCGGCTGAACGGCGTCTAGCCGTGCTGTCCAACCTGATGAACGCACGGAGATGGGTGCACGCCAGCCCGTCGTTCGTCGGGTTCGACCTGGGCAACCCGGCCGGGACCGGCCGGGCGGCCTGCATCCGCGCGGTGGAGGAGGCCGCCGCCTACGTGGTCCGCGGGCACCTCGGCATCATCACCGAGCTGACCGGCGCGCGGGTCACCGAGCTGACGTTCAGCGGCGGGGCCGCCAAGGGTGCGCTGTGGCCGCAGATCATCGCCGACGTCCTCGGCATGCCGGTGCACGTGCCGGCCGTGACCGAGAGCAGCGCGCTGGGGGCCGCGCTGTGCGCCGGCACCGGGCGCCGGGCTCTACGCCGGCCTCACCGACCTGAGGGCGAGCTGCGCAAGCGGGCGGCCACCTTCGAGCCGCAGCCGGCCGCGGTGGCCGCCTACGACGACGGTACGCACATGGCGGCACATCTACCCGCGGATGCTCGGCCTGTCCGAGGACGGGCTGCTCAGCCCGCTGTGGCGGGCGGCGGGGGCCTGCCGGCACCCGGGCGTGCGACGGCCAGCACGCGGAGGCTGGAAGGAAAGGTGAGCAGGGCAATAGCGAAGCGGACCCCGCCCGCGCCGGTCACGCTGGCGGAGTTCGACGAGATCTTCCAGGCGGTCAGGAACTGGGGCCGCTGGGGGGACGACGACGAGCTCGGCACCCTCAACTACATCACCCCCGGCACGGTGCGGGCCGCGGCCGCGCTGGTCCGGTCCGGGCGGCGGGCGACGATGGCGATCCCGATGAGCACCGTGGCCGGGCCGGACAACCCGAGCCCGGTCACCCATCACGTGGTGCAGGGCCACGACATCGACATCGGCTCCAGCGGGGTGACGTTCGCCACCGACTACGTGGGGCTGGCCTTCCACGGCGACTGCCACACCCACATGGACGCGCTCTGCCACATCGCCTACCAGGGCCAGGTCTACAACGGGCGGCCGGCCCAGCAGGTGATGACGTCGCGGGGCGCCACCGCCCTCGACGTGACCACCTAGCGGACGGGCTGGTCGGGCGGGGCGTGCTGCTGGACGTGCCGCGGTTCCGCGGCGTGCCGTGGCTGGAGCCGGGCGAGGCGGTCACCCGGGCCGAGCTGGAGGCCATCGAGGAGGCCCAGGGCGTCCGGCTCGGCGAGGGGGACATCCTGGTCTTCCGCACCGGGCACCACCGGCGCCGCCTGGAGCTGGGCGCGTGGAGCAACGACTACCCGCCGGCCGGCGAGGGCAAGGCCGGCCTGCACGTGGACACGATCCGTGGATGCACGAGCGGCGGATCGCCGCGTTCCTGCCCGACGGCGACGGGGAGACGGTGCCGAGCAACGTCGAGGGCGTCCTCTACCCGATCCACCCGCTCCAGGTCACCGCCATGGGCATGCTCGCCGCCGACAGCCTGCAGCTGGAGGACGTGGCCCGGGCGTGCGAGGAGGAAGGGCGGTTCGAGTTCATGGTCGTCGGGCTGCCGCTCCGGCTGCCCGGCGGGACCGGGTCGCCGTGGAACCCGATCGCCATCTTCTGAGTGAGGGGGCTCCATGGAGCGGCGCTTCGAGGGCAAGGTCGCGCTGGTCACCGGCGCGACGACCGGGATCGGGCAGGCGGCCGCGGTGCGGCTCGCCGCCGAGGGCGCGGTCGTGGCGGTGAACCACGGCCGGGGCAGGACCCGGCGGGCACGCTCGGGCAGATCCGCGAGGCCGGCGGCGAAGGCTTCGGCGTGGTCGCCGACATGCGTGACCCCGCGCAGGTCACGGCCATGGTGCGCGAGGTGGCCAGCCGGGCGGCCGGCTCGACTGCGTGGTCTCCAACGCGGCGGTCAACCCGTTCATGGCCTGGGACGAGACGACGCGTCGAGGACTTCAACCTGCTGTTCGAGACGAACGTGCGGGGCACCTGGATGGTCTGCACCGAGGGCGCCAAGCAGATGATCCGGGAGGGGCACGGCGGGGCGATCTGCTGCGTCAGCTCGATCTCGGCCCACGTGGGCGCGCCCGGGCCAGACCGCGTACTGCGGCACCA
The DNA here is from genome assembly GCA_963767385.1 of uncultured Actinomycetes bacterium. GTDB lineage: Bacteria > Actinomycetota > Actinomycetes > Streptosporangiales > Streptosporangiaceae > RYN-230. The sequence continues at coordinate 141,243 of CAVYEA010000029.1, forward strand.
AGGGCGCCATCAGCATGCTGGCCAAGGCGCTCGGCCGCGACCTCGGCGAGCACGGCATCCGGGTCAACGCGGTGGAGCCGGGCTGGGTAAGACCGACATGAGCGCGCCGATGATGGACGACCCGGAGGCGCTGCGTTACTACACCGAGCGGGTCGCGCTGCACCGCGGCGCCGAGCCCGCGGAACTGGCCGCCGCCATCGCCTGGCTGCTGTCCCCCGACGCCAGCTACGTCACCTCGGCGACGCTGCTGGTCGATGGCGGCTTCATCGTGAACGCCGAACTGTAGGAGGCAGCCGGTGCCGGACCCAGCCCAGATCCTGCGGGACGCCTACGACCAGGCCAGGCGGGACTATGGCGCGGCCATCGGGCAGCGCCGCGAGGACCTGGTCACGCCCGCCCTGGTCCTCGACATCGACGCGGCGCAGCGCAACATCGAGCACATGGCCAGCGAGCTGAAGCAGATGGGGGCGGCCATCATCCGCCCGCACTACAAGGCGCACAAGAACCCGGACATCGCGCGCCGCCAGGTGGCGGCCGGGGCGGCCGGGCTGTCCATGGCCACCGTGTGGGAGGCCGCCGTGCTGGCCGCGGCCGGGATGGACGACCTGTTCGTGGTCAACACCGTGGCCCATCCGGCCAAGCTCCGGGTACTGGCCGGGCTGGCCCGCGACCACCGGGTCCTCGTCGCGGTGGACGAGGCGGCGCAACGCCGCGGCCCTGTCGGCGGCGGCCGTCGCGGCCGGGTCCACGCTCGGGATCATGATCGAGGTGGACACCGGGATGGACCGCTGCGGGGTGGACTCCGCCGCGGACTGCCTGGCCCTGGCCCGCCAGGTGACCGGGCTGCCCGGGCTGCGCTCGAGGGAATCACCGGCTACGAGGGGCACTGCTCGCTGACACCGACCACGACCTGCGGCATGACCGGCAGCGCACCGCGATGACGTTCTTCACCGGGGTGGCCGCGCGGCTGGAGGCGGACGGCATCCCCTGCCCGATCCGGTCGGCGGGCGGGATCGCGACCTGGAACTGGACGGCGGCCTTCCCGGGCATCACCGAGATCCAGGCCGGGACCTACGTGGTCATGGACAACTTCCACGGGGTGATGGTGCCGGGCTTCGAGCACTCGCTGACCATCGCGGCCACGGTGATCAGCCGGCAGAGCGGCAAGGTCATCGTGGACGCGGGCAACAAGTCGGTCGCCGACCCGGCCGACGTGACGATCGCCGGCCACGACCTCACCGTGAACCGGTTCGACGAGGAGCACGGCATCTTCGACGCGGCCGGCGGCTCCCCGCTGCGGGTCGGCGACCCGGTCGCGCTGGTGCCCGGGTACTCGCCGAGCACGGTCAACTGGTACGACGCCTACCACGTGGTGCGCGACGGCGTGGTGGCCGACATCTGGCCGGTCATCCCGCGCGGGCCCGGCCATCACGGGCTGGCCTGAGCAGCAGCGGGCCGGGGCGGCCACGGCACGCAGCCCGGGCCCTTGCCAAGATCCAGCGGCTGGGTCGATACTCCATTGAACGGATGACCATTCCGTGAGCGAATGCTCTGCGCTCGAGTGAGCCTGTTCCCGGTGGGTAGCAGGAAGGAGACTCACGGTGGCAGTCGAGGCTGGTCAGTCAAGTCAAGGGCACCGTCCGGTCCGAGCTGCGGGAGAACGCCGTCGGCCTCCCCGGCATGCTGATGCAGGGCATCGCCACCATCGGGCCATCCTTCGCGATCCTCGCGTCGTTCGTGTTCATCGTGGGCTTCGCCGGGATCGTGACGCCGTGGGCGTTCCTGTTCGGCGGCATCCTGCTGGGGCTCCAGGCCCTGTCGGCGGCCCAGCTGGCCAAGGTGTTCCCGTCCGCGGGCGGCTGGTACACCTGGATCGCCCGGGCGTTCCACCCGCGGGCCGGGTTCTTCGCCGGGGTGCTGTTCTCCATCTGGCTGCCGCCGGTCGCCACCCTCACCATGGCGTACCTGGCCAAGACGGTGCTGGAGCCGTCGATCAAGGCCGAGTACGGGGTGGACATCCCGTGGTGGATCTGGGTCGTGGCCGGCGTGGCCCTGGTGATCTTCTTCGCTTACCAGGGGATCTCCATCTCCGAGAAGGCCCTGATCATCACCGGCCTGATCGAGATCGTGATCATGGTGTCGCTGGCGTTCAGCGGGCTCGCCTCACCGGGGCGCGGCGGCTTCAGCCTCGCCCCGCTCAACCCGGCCAACTTCGGGCTGGCGGGCAACCTGTTCCTGGGCGTGGTCTTCTCGATCTTTGCCTTCAGCGGCTGGGAGTCCACCGGGCCGCTGGCCGAGGAGAGCAAGAACCCGAAGCGCAACGTGCCCATCGGGCTGGTCGGCTCGGTTGCCGTCCTGACGGTCTACTTCGTGTTCGTGACCTGGGGTTACCTGGTCGGCATCGGCACGGCCAGGGTGGGCGGCATCCCCACCGCGACCGCCTTCCCGGTCGCCACGCTGGCCCAGCGGGTGTGGGGCGGCGCGTGGGTGCTGCTGCTGTTCGCGCTGCTGAACTCGGCCATCGCGCTGTCCATCGCCTGCTTCAACGGCGGGACCCGGACCTGGTACGCGATGGGCCGGTCCGGCGTGCTGCCCAAGATGGTCGGGAAGGTCAACCCGGCGCGGAAGACGCCGGTCAACGCCATCACCCTCCAGGTGGGCGTGCAGGTCATCGCGTTCGCGTGCGTGCTGATCTGGGGCGTGACGAACGTGTTCTTCTCCTGGGCGAACGCGATCACCATCGGCCTGGTGTTCATGTACCTCCTGTGCAACATCGGGGTGGTCAGGTACTACCTCACCGAGGGCCGCGACCAGTTCAACCTGCTGCTGCACCTGGTCGTCCCGGTCGTCGCCTCGGCCGCGGGCATCCTGGTCGTCTGGAAGTCCTACTTCTCCCCGTTCACCAGCACCGGGCCGGTGTTCTGGGGGCTGATGACGTTCGTCGTGGTCCTCGTGCTGACCGTGGTCATCCTCATCTACCTCCGGGTCAGCCGGCAAGAGGACTGGATGCACCGCGCCCAGCTGGTGTTCGAGCAGACCGGCGGCCACTGAGGCGGGCCGCGTGCCCGGCACGCGGCTGCGCGGCCGGGTCGGGCTGATCACCGGGGCGGCGAGCGGGATCGGCGCGGCAGGCGCGGAACTGTTCGCCGCCCACGGGGCGGCCCTGGTCCTCCTCGACGTGGACGCGGGCCGCGGGCCAGCGGGCGGCCAGTGAGATCACGGCGCGGGACGGCCGGGCCCTGTTCCTGCCCGGCGACGCGGCGAGCGCCGGATGACGTCGCCCGCGCGGTGCGCACCGCCGTCGGGCAGTTCGGGAAGCTCGACCTGCTCTGGGCGAACGCCGGGACCGGGGTGGCCAAGACAGTGCCCGAGACCACGCTGGCGGAATGGGACCGGGTGCTGGCCGTCAACCTGACCGGCGCCTTCCTGCTGGCGAAGTTCGGGATCCCGGAACTGGCCGCGGCCGGCGGCGGCACCATGGTCATCACCGGCTCGGCGAACTCGTTCGTGGCTGACCGCAACTGGGCCGCCTACTGCGCCAGCAAGGGCGGCCTGCTGATGCTCTGCCGGGCGCTGGCCCTGGACCACGCCGGCGACGGCATCCGGGTGAACATCGTCTGCCCCGGGGTCGGTCCGCACGCCGCTGCATGAGGCCTGGCTGCGCGGGCGGCCCGGCGGGCAGCCGCTCGACGAGGTCCGGGCCGCGGACCGGGCCGCGCATCCGCTCAGCCGGTTCGCCGACCCGGCGGAGGTCGCCCGGGCCGCCCTGTTCCTGTCCTGCGCGGAGTCGAGCTTCACCACCGGATCGCCGCTGCTGGTGGACGGGGGCGTGACGGCATGAGGGGACACCGTGGCCGATTACTCCATCTGGGTGATCGAGTTCGCCCGGGCCAGCTCCCCGCTCGGGCTGCTGCTGCACGGCCAGGCCGGTGACCGGGAGATCCCGTACTGCGTCACCGTGCTGCGCAGCGCCGAGCACACGATCCTGGTCAACGCCGGGTACCAGCATGCCGGGCGCGGCCGGGAGCTGGCCGACGAGGACGGCATCACGATCTGGCGCGACCCGGCCGGGCTGCTCGCCCGGGTCGGCGCGCGCCCGGAGGATGTGGACGCGGTGCTGGTCACCCACGCCCACTTCGATCATCTCGGGAACGTCGCGGCCTTCCCCAACGCCACCGTCTATATCCAGCGGCGCGAGGTGGAGAAGTGGGGCTGGGCGGTCAGCCTGCCCCGGGCCATGGACTGGCTGAAGCAGGGGGTGAGCATCGAGGACCTGGCCGGGCTGCTCCGGCTGGCCGGCCAGGGCCGGCTCGGCTGGTGGACGGCCCGTGCGACGACGTGTTCCCGGGCATCAGCCTGGTCCCCGACTTCGACACGCACACCTACGGCCACCAGCACGTGGTGATCCGCAACGAGTCATCCGGCGTCTGGGTGGTGCCTGGTGACGTCATGTACCTGTACGCGAACATCGAGGGGATCAACGGCGACGGCCGGTACGTGCCGATCGGCCTGGCCATGGGCAGCCAGGAGAACTGCCTGCTGGCGCTGGATGAGCTGATGCGGGTGACCGGGGGCGAGACCAGCCGCATCCTGCCCGGCCACGAGCGGCTGCTGTGGCAGCGGCACCCGTCGGCCCGGTACGCTGACGGCCTGCACGTGGCCGAGATCTGCCTGGGTCCCGGGGAGCCGGGCCGGCTTGCCGGGCGCCGGTGACGCGGCCCGGGCGGGCCCGGGAGACGGTGGTGCGCGGTGAGCTCGGCGGTGTTCTACCGTGACCTGCGCGCGGCCTACCGGTCGGTGGTCAGCGCGGACGGGATGTACCTGCGCACCGAGGACGGGCAGCGCATCCTGGACGCGGTCGGCGGCGCGGGGACGGTGGTGATCGGGCACGGGGTGCGCGAGATCACCGACGCGGTCGCCCGGCACGGCAGCGAGATCAGCTTCAGCTACGGGGCGACGTTCACCAACCCGTGGCAGGAGCAGCTGGCCGAGGCGCTGGTGGCGATGAACCCGGAGATCGCCGCGCGGGTGTACTTCGTCTCCGGCGGCTCGGAGGGCGTCGAGACCGCGGTGAAGATGGCCCGCCAGTACCACCTGCAGTGCGGCCGCCCGGGCCGGACAAGGTCATCGCCCGCTGGCAGAGCTTCCACGGCAGCACGCTCGCCACGCTGTCGCTGTCCGGCCGCCCGGCCTGGCGCGAGCCGTTCCTGCCGCTGCTCCCCCCGGCCCCGCACATCGTGCCGCCGTACTGCTACCGCTGCCCGCTCGGGCAGGCGTACCCGGGCTGCGGCGTGGCCTGCGCCGATGACCTGGAGCGGACGATCCTGATGGAGGGGCCGGACAGCATCGCCGCGTTCATCGCCGAGCCGGTCATCGGCTCGCCGTCAGCGCCGTGGTCCCCGTCCCGGAGTACTACCGGCGGATCCGCGAGATCTGCGACCGCTACGACGTGCTGTTCATCGCCGACGAGGTGCTGACCGGCTACGGCCGCACCGGCCGCTGGCTGGCCATCGAGCACTGGGGCGTCGAGCCGGACATCGTGGTCATGGGCAAGGGCATCAGCAGCGGCTACGTCCCGCTCGGGGCGGTGCTGGCCTCGCGGCGGGTGGTCGACGCGTTCACCGCGGGCTCGGGCACGTTCAGCCACGGGTTCACCTACAGCGGCAACCCGTTCTGCACGTTCGTCGGCCTGCAGGTGCTGCGGTACGCGCTCGGCCACCAGCTGTTCGAGGGGGTGGCCGCGAAGGGCGGGCACCTGCGGGCGGTGCTCGGGCAGCTCGCGGACCGGCACGAGATCATCGGCGACGTCCGCGGGCTGGGGCTGTTCGCCGGCCTGGAGATCGTGGCCGACCGGGCCAGCCGGGAGCCGTTCCCGGAGAAGGCGGATCTCACCCGGAGGATCGTGCGGGGGGCCTGGAGCGGGGTGTCCTCATCCTGCCGGGCGTGGCGGGCGCCAATTATGGCCGGGGCGGTGACCACATCCACCTGAGCCCGCCATACGTCATCACGCCCGCGGAGATCGACCTGGTCGCCGGGGTGCTCGACGAGACGCTGGCCGGGATCGAGGGCACGCTCTAGATGGTCACCGGCCGCGCCCGGGCCCGCGGGGGTGCGCCCAGCGGTTTCCGCGGCGGCCCGGATCGCGGCTTTCATGCTGCCCGGCCGGGCCACGCCCTGCCCGGCGATGTCGAAGGCCGCCCCGTGGTCCGGGGACATCCGCAGGAACGGCAGGCCCAGGGTGACCGCCACCCCCTCGTCGCGGCCCAGCAGCTTGACCGGGATGTGGCCCTGGTCGTGGTACATGGCGACGACCAGGTCGGCCCCGCCCGCCGCGGCCCGCGGGAACAGGGTGTCCGCGGACAGCGGGCCGTCCGCGTCGATGCCCCTGGACCGGGCCTCGCCGACCGCGGGGCGGATGAACCGCTCGTCCTCCTCACCCAGGATGCCGTGCTCCCCCGCGTGCGGGTTGAGCCCGGCGACCGCGACCCGGGGCTGCCTGCCGAGCAGCCGCCAGCCGATGCCGTGGGCCAGCTCGATGGTCCGCAGCACGCTGGCCGGGGTGACCGCGTCGATGGCGCTGCGCAGTGAGCGGTGCGCGCTCACGTGGACCACCCGCAGCGGGCCCGCCATCAGCAGGACCCGCAGGTCGCCCGCCGAGCACAGGTCGGCGAGCATCTCGGTCTGGCCCGGCCACGGGAACGCGGCGAGCCGGAGGGCCTCCTTGGAGACCGGGGCGGTCACCAGCGCGTCGCCAGCCCCGGCGGTCATCAGCCGGACCGCCTCGCGGGCGGCGGCCACCGCGGCCGCGGGCTCCGGCCGCCGAGGGCCGGCCGAGGGGCACCGGTTCCGCCTCCTGGTCACCGGCCGGGTGGATGCCGGGCAGCGGCAGCCCGAGCGCGGCCGCGGCCCGCGGAAGCCCGCGGGATCGCCCACGACCGTGAAATCGGCCAGGCGGCCGGTCCCGGGATCGGCCAGCGCGCGCAGCACCAGTTCCGGGCCGACGCCACCTGGATCCCCCGACGTGATCAGCACGCGTGGCCTGCGCATCGCATCCGCCCCGCCCTCTGGCCGTGGTGATCATCCATGACAGCACATCACGCCGGGGCGGCGCGCGCCGGCTACCTGCTGGCGCTGGACGCGGGGACCGGCAGCTGCCGCGCTGTCCTGTTCACCCTCGACGGCCGCCAGGCCGCCCTGGCCCAGCGTGAGTGGTCACACCCGGCCGCCCGCGGCATCCCCGGCTCGCAGTCCTTCGACACGGCCGGCAACTGGGCGCTCCTGTGCGCCTGCATCCGCGAGGTACTCGGCACCGTGGCCGACCCGGCGGGCGGTGCTGGCCGTCGGCTGCTCGGGCATGGGCGGCGGGCTGGTGCTCTACGGCCGCGGCGGCCGGAGCTATGGGCGTGCGCCAACGGCGACGCCCGGGCCCGCCGGGAGGCCGCGGCCATGCTGGCCGACGGGACCGCGGCCGGGCTGTACCGGCGAGGCGGCGGCTGGATCACGCTGAGCGCCCCGCCCCGCCTGGCCTGGGTGCGCCGGCACGAGCCAGCCCGGTGGGCGTCCGCGGCCCGGCTCAGCATGATCGCCGACTGGATGGTGTTCCGGCTGACCGGCACGCTCGTCACCGAGGCGTCGATCGGCTCCACGTCGGGCCTGTTCGAGCTCAGCCGCCGGGCCTGGTCCCCGGAGCTCATGGCCCTGTGCGGCGCTCCGGCCCGCCGTTCCCGGAGGTCGTGGAGGCCGGGACCGTGGTCGGCAGGGTGACCTGGGGGGCGTTCAGCCGCACTGGCCTCGCCGTGGGCACACCGGTAGTGGCGGGCGGACTGGACACCGCGCTCGGCCTGGCCGGCGCCCGGCCGGGCGGTTCCCGGCCAGGCTCACCGTCACCGGCGGGAGCTTCTGGAAGCAGACCGTCGCGGCGCCGCGCCGCCGTCGTGGACCCGGCGGGCCGGCTGCGCACCATCTGCCATGTCCGGCCGGATCAGTGGCTGGTCGAGGGCATCAGCTTCTACGCTGGGTTCGCGCTGCGCTGGCTCCGGGACAGCGCCGCCGGGGGCGGCCGGCGGCCCGCCCGCCTGGCTATGCCGGGCTGGAGGAGCTGGCGGCGGCGGTACCGCCCGGGTCGCGCGGGCTCACCGCCCGGCTGGCCGCCGCCGATGCCTGGACCTGGGCGCACTGGCAGCCGCCGCTGCCCCGGCCCGGGGCCGCCGTGGCCGCCGGGCCCAGCGAGCGAGGCGCGGGCCATCCAGGAGGCGGCCGCCTACTCCACGCGCCGGTCAGCCGGGCTGATCCGCGCGCTTCTCGGCCCCTGCGCCGGGCAGGAGGTGATCCTCACCGGCGGGGCGGCGCGCAGCACGCTGTGGCCGCAGATCCTCGCCGACGTGCTCGGGTGCCCGGTCGGCGTGCCGGGCCACACGGAGTCCGCGGCCCTCGGCGCCGCGGTCCTCGCGGGCCGCGCCGCGGGCGTGCTGCCGGCTGATACCCAGGCGGGCGCACAGCCGGACGGCGCGGGCTGGGCCGTCCCGGCCGTGAGCCCGGGCGTGGTGGCGCAGCCTGGCCCGTCCGGCCAGCGGGCCTATGACCGGCTGTACCGGCAGTGGCTGCCGCACGCCACCGGGGACCGCTAGGGCGGGACGGCCCAGTACCGGCATTCGCCGTCAAGGATGTTCTCCAGCCGCCCGCCGTTGGCCTCGATGACCCGGCGCGAGGCGGTGTTGGTCTCGGCGCAGGTGATCAGCACGCGCGTGAGGCCGAGGCTGTCCCGGCAGTAGGGCAAGGCCGGCGGCCAGCATCGAGGTGGCGTGCCCCTGCCGCCGGTAGCCGGGGGCGACGTGGTACCCGATATGGCCGCCGTGCCTGGCCAGTTCCGGGGTCAGCCGGTGGCGGATGAGCACCGTGCCGAGGTAGGTGTCCCCGTCAACGTACCAGAGCGTGGAGATGGGCACGCCCCACGCCTGGGTCTCGTGGCGGACCCGGCCTACGTACGCGCCGAAATCCGCGGCCGCCTGCTCGACGGGGAAGTCCGGGAGCCATCCCTCGGCGCGGAGGCCGCGCATCGCCTCCAGGAAGGAATCGCGGACCCCCGTGGTCGGCCCGGCCAGGTTGGGCATGCCCGCGAGGCTACCCGGCGGCGCGATCCCCGCCCGGCCGCTGAGCAGCACGCACCTTGTCACCAGGGCACCGCGCCCGGCAGGGTCCAAGGTCCCGTCCGCCTCTCGCCTCCGTGGCCGGGCCGGGCAGAGTGGCAGGCCAGGAACCCCAGGAAAGCCGGGACGGTCATGGCAGAACGCAGCACGCCGGAGAGCGCCACGCGCACGCTCAGCGATCACGACTTCGCGGTGGGCGCGGCCGAGCGCTACTTCGAGGACTATGTCCCGGGCGCGGCCCGGCCCGGCCTAGCCCGGCCCGGTCCAGGGCGGCCCAGCCCCAGGGCGAATTAGGACGCCATTTCCCTATCCAGCATGGGCTGGCCCTACTCGGTCCCTGATCTCTTGAATACTGCCCCCGGGCGGCCTGGAGACAATAATCGGACGAGCTTCGGACGGATATCACAGCCGCAGGGCCGGCCTGCCGCATTTGTGCTGCCAGCCAGTAAACGCGTGGATTGCCAGCACCAGGGACGGCGGGCGAAGAGGGCACGGAATACATGCTTTGCGTCCACCATGAAGGAGCGGCAGGGATGAAAGCGCCCGACCGGGGACCAGGACCGGAGGCAATGGCCGGCGTGGGCCGGCGGAGATTCCTCTCCGTGGGCGGGGGCCTGGGCCTGCTGGCCGGCGCGGGCGCACTCAGCGTGCCCGGGGCGGCCCTGAACTCACCGGCCGGGGCCGCCACCGCGCCGCCGGCCACCCGCGGCCTGCCGCCGATCTACCCTGCCGACCCCAGGTACGCCACCATGCGCACGGGCTTCAACCGGCGCTGGGTCGGCTCCCCCGCCTACATCCAGGTGGTCAGGAACGCGCACCAGACGGTCGCCGCCGTCCAGCGGGCCCGCGACGCCGGCCTGCGCATCACCGTCCGCGGCGGCGGGCACTGCTATGAGAACTTCTCGGCCGGGAACCACGGCGGCGTCCTCATCGACATGAGCGGGATGCAGGGCGTGTATATGGACCCGGCGGGCCGGGTGTGCGTCGAGGGCGGGGCCACCCTGTGGAACGTGTACGAGACGCTCTTCAGGGACCACAACCTCACCCTGCCCGGCGGGTCCTGCTACTCAGTGGGGGCAGGCGGGCACATCGCCGGCGGCGGATACGGGCTCCTGTCCAGGCTGCACGGCCTGACCGTCGACTACCTCGATGCGGTGGACGTCGTCTGCGTCGACCGGCGCGGCCGGGCCCGGCTGGTGCGGGCCAGGAAAGGCGATCCCGAGACCGGGCGGCTGCTGTGGGCGCACACTGGCGGCGGCGGGGGCAACTTCGGCATCGTCACCGCGTACTACTTCACCGGGCTCCCGAGCCCGCCCGGGCAGGTGCGGCTGGCCAACACGACGTGGTCATGGCCCGGCATGACCGCGGGGGGATTCGCCACGCTGCTGCGCAACTACGGGCGCTTCATGGCGGCCCACAGCGCCCCGTCCAGCCCATTTGCCTGCCTGTTCGCGCTGCTCCACCTCTACCACCACTCAGCCGGGCAGATCTCGATGACGACCCAGGCGGCCGGGCCGGCGATCGACCTGCTGCCGGTATTCCTCGGCCAGATCACCAGGGGCGTGCCCGGCGGGTCAACGACGACCGTCTCGCTTCCCTGGCTGCAGGCCACGCAGACACTGAACGGGTCCGGGCCGAACCAGCGCGGCAAGTACAAGTCCGCGTACATGACGGCCCCATTCCCCGATCACCAGATCGCGGCCATCCACCGGGCGCTGACCGATGCCCGCTACTCAAACCCGCAGGCGCTGCTCCAGGTCGACTCCTACGGGTGCCGGGTCAACGTGCTGCCACCGGATGCCACCGCCGTCCCGCAGCGTTCGTCGATCATGAAGCTGCAGTACCAGGCCTACTGGACCTCACCTGGCCAGGACCAGGTCAACCTGCGCTGGATCAACGGCTTCTACGCCGACGTGTACTCGGCCAGCGGCGGCGTGCCCGTGCCCAACAGGGTCACCGACGGCTGCTATGTGAACTACCCCGACGTGGACCTGCCATCCAGCTGGCCTGCCCTCTACTACAAGGGCAATTACCGTGCCCTGCAGGAGGTCAAGGCCCGGTGGGACCCGCGCAACGTGTTCAATCATGAGCAGTCGATTGCGCCGGCCGCCAGCGAGCACGGGGCACCTGTCCCCCGCCGCCGGGCCCAGCCGGCCCGCAGCTGAGCCGTCCGCAGCTGAGCGGGCCCCCCGGGTGACCCGCTGGCGCTCAGCGTGCGACGCGGTAGTGGTAACCGCATAGCTCGCTGAATCCCGCCCGGCCGTACAGCCGGAGAGCCGGGCTGTTGCCGCGCTCCACCTGGAGATACATGCGGCCGGCTTCGCGCGCGCCAGCCCAGCGGGCCAGTGCGGCCAGCACCTGGCGGGCCGCGCCTTTCCCGCGCGCCTGGGGCAGCGTGGCCATGCCGAACACTCCCGCCCAGCCCGCGTCGGCGACCGCCCGGCCCACCGCCACGACCACGTCCCCGGTCATCACGCAGGCGTAGGCAGACGGCCGCGGCACGCGGCCGAGCAGGTCCCACTCGGCCCGGGGGTCGCCACCCTGGCCCGCCGCCGCGTGCCACGCCCCGAACCATGCGCGTGTCGGGCGGTCGTCCACGCGAACCCGCAGCGGGCCTGCGGGCAGCTGTCCCAGGACACGCGCGGTGGACGCCACCTGCAACGACACCGGGGCCTGACGGCGGTAGCCACGCCCGGCCAGGACGGTGTCGAGCGCCGCTGGGCACGCTGGCGGGCTGACCTGGAACCGCGCGGCCGTCCGGTGGCCAGCGTAGAACTCCTCGGCCCGCACGACCCTGCGCGCCAGTTCGCCCGGCCCGGCATCCGCGTGGGGCAGCACCGTTCCCACCCACCAGGCACAACCGGGGGCATAGCGCAGCCACCACCCTTCGGCATCCTCGGCCTGCTGCGCCGGAAGAGCCCGGGCCGCTCGCTCCTGCAGGCCCCGCACGATGCCCGGGCCGCTCATGGCCGGCACCAGCAGGCACACCCCCCTCCATGAACCGGCAGGCGCCGGGCATCTCCCCGCAATATCAGGCGCCATTGTCAGCCGGATAACGGGAAAACGCCAGGCGGCATTCTCAGATAGGGAAAGCGCCCCCTATGCTACAATATCCCTGTCTTCACAGCAGGAAGCGGCTATGAATATTCAGCATGAACGCATACTTTTCAGGCTGGCAGATATCCTTATTAGCGTGGTGGCAGTTTTTCTCTTGGCAGATGCAATGCTGGGGTTCACCAGGCACCAGGCGGCCGATCCACCGCGGCCGCCGCGGCTCGTTACCCGGGATGCTAGCCCCGCCAGCCTGTCTACATCGTGCCTGGGCGGCTTCTCCAACCAGCGCACAATAGACGGCAAGACCCAGGTGGCATCACACGGGACACCATTCAACGCATATCAACTGACCTTCACCAACCTCGGCAGCTCTGTCATAAAGCTCCACGGCGTGACCGTAAATCTAGCCGATAATGCGCATCATGTCTTTGCCCGGCAGCATATTAGCATCCTGAGCAGTAGCGCCGCCCTGACCCTGGGCCTTGGCCAGTCGCACCAGATTGTCGAAACGGCCGGGATCGAGCAGCCGGTGGCCTCGTGCGAAGTCATCGGCTGGCAGCCCTGACCATGCGCCGCGGACCGGCGTCAGCGGTTCCTGATGACCCGGCGGCGGTAAGCGATGCTCCCGGCGCCGGCTAGCACCGCCGCCCCGCCGAGGGCCAGCAGCAGGGCGTCCTGGAACCCGGCGGTGCCACCGCCGCCGGTGGCGGGGGCGAGGGTGATGAACGGGGTGGGCGACGGGCTGGGCGTCACCGACGCCGGTGCCGTGTGCGTCGGCGTCGGCGACGGGCTGGCGCTGGGGCTCGGGGAGCTGCTCACCGTGCTGCTGGGCGAGGCAGACGAGCTTGGCGAGGGTGATCCTGCGGGTGAGAATGAAGACGAGGCCGCCGACGGAGTGGCTCCCGAGCAAGCCGAGACGGCCGCGGAAGCGAGAATGGTCATGGTGCTGCAGCCGATGACGGCCAACCTTGCGCTGTGCCTCGTCGCCGCGCTGGTTGAGCGCACCTTCATGGAACCTCCTCGTACGTCCCCGCAGGTGGCGGCCACTGTCCCGGTCCCGGCACCGGGAACCGGCGCCGGGAGGGAAAACGCCACCCGGCCGCTGCCCGCGCCGGCTGAAGGCAGATTCCCGAAAACGCCGGCGGCGGCCATAAAGGTAAGGCCCGCGGACTGCGCGGACAACCGATGACTTGATCACCCTGGAATATCAGGCTACGCGAGCAGAACACAGCGGGGAAGACGTAGAGAGGGACGACGGCATTGGGGCGTGCGGAGTGGCGGCGGATAGCCGGGTTTCGCGTGGTCATGTCCTGGCCGCAGGCGGGGAACTTCCCTCCGCCCCGGACGCCCGTGAGCCTCCGCGCCCGCTTTGCCGGGCTAGCCGGCGCCCTTCTCATCGTGGCCGGAACCGCCGCGATCGGCATCGCGGTCGGCTCCCAGGTGCATGCGCCCGAGCCCTCCCTGGCGGCAGCGGGCGCTATCGGGCCATTCTCCGGCCAGGGCCACGGGCCTTGGCTGCGGCGCTCACTGCCGGTGTCCGTCGAGATCCCGGCCATTGGGGTGCGCTCGGGCCTGCTGCGCCTGGGGGTCAACTCCGACGGCACGATCCAGGTACCGCCGGTCCGCACCCGGGCCGGTGAGGCGGCCTGGTACAAGTACTCAGCGACGCCCGGCCAGATCGGCACGTCGGTCATCGAAGGTCATGTCGATAATTATCAAGGGCCTGCTGTCTTCTTCCGCCTGGGTGCCCTCCGGCCCGGGGACACGGTCAACGTGACGCTCGCTGACGGGATCACCGCTGTCTTCCGCATCACCGGCGTGCGCCAGTACGCCAAATCCAGGTTCCCGGCGCAAACCATTTACGGCGCGGCCGGTTACGCGGCCCTGCACCTGATCACGTGCGGCGGCGCTTTCGACTACACCACCGGCCATTACCTCAGTTCCACGGTGGTATTCGCGTCCCTCACGTCAGCACGCCGGGCTGGCCGCTAGCGTCAGTCCAGCGGGCGGCGCAGCGGGTACTCCTGGTAGCCACGGGCCCACGTGCCCACCGGGCTGCTGGACAGCGTGACCCCGATCCACGGGTCCAGCCCGATGCTGCCCAGCGTGACCGCCGATCCACGGCTGAACTCCGTCCGGACCGGGGGGCCGGTGACGATCCAGCCTTCCTCGCCCACCGCGTTCATGGCGGTGTACCGCTCCCCCGGGACCAGGTCGGCTAGTTCCACGACGGAGACGACACGCGACTGCAGGGCCGTGACCAGGATGCCGGCCAGGTGCTCGGGTGGCTGTCCCTGGCTGCGGGCCAGTGCGATCGTGATCAGGGAGCCGTACTCCCAGCGCGTGGGCATCCCGCTAGCCTGCCACAAGTTCCCTCCTGCCGTTCCGGCCCAAGGCGGTCCTAGGTGGTCACCACTTGCGGGAAGGCGACCGGGCTGCGGTTGCCGTCGGCGTCCACGGCGCGCACGCCGAACTGCACGTTGTCCTTGGCGATGTCGAGCGTGACCGCGGTGACATTGCCGACGTCGATCGCGCCGGTCCAGTCCGGCGCCGTGGTCTCCCGGGTCACCACCTCGTACCCGGCCAGGTTGGGTCGGTCTCCTGCGTCCCAGCTGAGCGTGGTGGTGTTGATGCCGGCCAGGCCGGGGGGTGCCACCGCGTGGATCAGCACGTTCTTGGGCGTGCCGGGCGCGGTGGCCAGCGCCCACAGTGCGGCCGCGTTCACCCTGGCCACCCGGGCGATGTAGCCGAAGTCGACGAACTGGATCAGGTCACCGAACTGGACGCCGTTGACCACCTGCGTGTTCTGGTGCTCGTGGTCGAAGTTCTCCCGCGGCTCGGTGAACCTGGCCGCGGGGTAGCCCTGCCCCTGGAAGGACACGTGGTCGCTGCCGCGCAGGTAACGGTCGCGGCGCCAGATCACCCGGACGTTCATGCCGGTCAGCTCGCGCGGCGCCACTTCCTGGACGAACCGGCCCAGCTGGCGCGAGACCCCGTCGTTCTCTCCGCCGACCGACTGCATGATCGCGATCTGGCCCGGAGTCACGGCGGTCGGGACGCCCTCGACGAACAGCCGCAGGGTGAACGGGTCCGGCCGGGTGCCGTCCCAGGCCTGGCTCGCCCCGACGATGTCGTTGCTGAACATGCCCTGCACATCGGCGCCGGCCGCCGCCATCTGCTTCGCCATGTAAGTCGAGCCGTAAAGTCCCTGCTCTTCCCCCGCGACGGTGGCGAACACCAGGGTGCCGCCGAACTGACGGGTGGCAAACAGCCGGGCCAGCTCGAGGACGACCGCGACACCCGAGGCGTCGTCATCCGCGCCGGGGGCGTCACTGGTGTAATCCAGCACGTCAGTCACCCGTGAGTCGAGGTGCCCGGTCACCACGTAGATCCGTTCGGGGGACGCGGTCCCCCGCAGGGTGGCAATGACGTTGGTGATCGTGGTCGGCACGGGGATCCGGCTGGAAACAGGCTGCACGAACGTCTGCTCCTGCACCGTCATGCGGCCCGACGAGGTGGCGCCGATGGCCTGCATCTGCTCGAACACCCAGGCCGTGGCCGCCCCGATGCCGCGCACCGGGTCGGTCTGGCTCGATGCGGTGTGCCTGGTGCCGAACTGGGTCAGCCGCAGCACGGTGGCCTGGATGCGGCCGGGGTCCACCTCAGCCAGCATGGCCCGGAGATCCTCAGCGGCTGGCCGCCGGCTGGGGGCGGAACCGGGGCTGGCCGTCGCGGCAGCGGCAGGGACGCCGCGCGTGACGAGGGGGACAGTAACCGCGGTAACGGCTGTGGCAGAGAGGAACGAACGGCGGCTCGGGCCTTTAGCTCCCGGGACTAAATTGCTCTCCATGCCCAGAATAAATGACAGATCCGGCCAGAAGTCAAGCCATTATGCCGGATAGGCACCGGCGGGCTGCGCCCGGACCGCAGGTGATGTGGCGGTCACGGACCGGAGCCGGGCTTGAACGCGCTGGCCGTGGCCTGGCGGATGCCCCCCACGCCGCTCACCTGGGCCCGCTTCCAGGGGACAACGCCCTCGATCTCGGTCTCCAGCGAGAAGCTCAGGACTGTCCTGATCAGCACGATCAGCCCGAGAACCAGGACATTGTCCAGGGTGGGCGCCACGGCGATCGTACGCAAGAGGTCCGCCGCCACCAGGACTTCCAGACCCAGCAGCAGCGTCCCGCCGAAAGACGAGCGCAAGGCCAGATAGGCCTTGGCCGCCTGGCCTGACCGCCGCCACGCCACCACCGCCAGCACGAACGACCACACGATGCCGACGACCAGGACCACTCCGCCCAGCGCCTCGAAGCCCTGGGCGACGTGGTCCATCAGCGTGGTAAACGTCTCGGCCGACGGCTGGGCAGTAGATGCCTCGAGGATCATCGGCTGCCTTCCCTGGACCTGGCTGGTCTAGTAGGCGAGCCTCCGCGACGGCATCAGCGCGCCAATGAGCCAGAAGAACGGAAGGAAGAACCCAATGATAAACATGACCCAATGGCCCTTCCTGATCGACATCACGCCAAGAGTTACCACAAGTATGAAGTAGAGAACGGCCCCGCCAATGATCCACACCATTACGATCCCCCCGTAGAGCTTTTCCGGTATAGGTACCCGATTATTCCTGGGATATACGCGCCATGTAGAGTCAAACGTCCTGCTGAACGTCCCGTCGCACGTGGCGGCCCGCCATCAAGGTCCCGGCAGGCAGCCGGTCAGCCGAGCCCGAGCCGGTCCGCGAACGCTGAGATCCCGTCCAGCTGCTCGCGCAGATCACCCGGCGTGGTGCTCACCACCAGCCGCGTCGTCCCGTTGCGGGCGTGGGCTTCGACGTCCTCCGCGGTCATGCCGATGGATTCCCACCGCGTGTACTGCAGCGCGCCCGCGTCCCGGCCCGCGTCCCTCGCGGCCGCCCGCATGATTTCTACCTGGGCCGCCCGTTCCCGGGCGTCCAGCCCGCCTCCCGGGAAGTAGCCGTCTCCCCGCTGGCCAGCGCGCCGCGCTGCCGCCCGGCTAGATCCCCCGACGTGCACCGGGAGCGTCTGGGTGCCGCAGGGCTTGGGAAAACTGCACATGTCGCTGAACGAGAAGAACTCCCCGTCGAAGCTGACGCCGTTCTCGTCGCCTGCCCACAGCAGGCGCAGCACGTCGATGGCCTCATCGGCCCGCCGGCCACGCGTCGCGAAGTAAACGCCGGCCGCCTCGGCCTCACCAGGCAGGGCCCCCAGGCCAACCGTCAGCAGCCGCATGCGCCCCTTGGACAGCGCATCGATGGTTGCCAGCCGCTTCGCGAGCACGACCGGATGGTGATAAGGCAGCAGCAGGACAGCCGTCCCCAGCAGGATGCGCCCGGTCGCGGCCGCAACGAAGCTCAGGCATTCGAGCGGGTCGGCGATCGGGAGGGATGACGGGAACTCGAACGAGCCTGCCTTCGCGCCGGGGTACAGCACGATGTGCTCCGGGACGTAGAACGACTCGAAGCCGCAGTCCTCGGCATGCCGGGCCACGGCGGTCACTTTGTCCGGGTCCACGCCGTAGTGGCCTGTGTTGTAGTGGATCCCGAACTTCACGGCACTCCCTCACGTCACGTCAGCCTGCGCTTTCACAACCTAGCGCCCGTACTGCGGTACCGGGCCAGCCGGCCAGGGCGTGCCAATCGCGCCGGCGCGCTGCAGACTAGGGGCCATGAGGGTCAGGCCCGGAGCCGGCGCGGCCGGCCAGTGCGGCCTGGCGGTGGCGGCGGCCGCCGTGCTCGTCGCGGGCGTGGCCCGCCCCGGCTGGCGCCGCGGTGCCGCCGTGACGGCCTGGGGGGTGATCGCGCTGGAGGCCGGCTGGTTCCTGCTGACCCGCATGCTGGCGAGCTGAGGAGCACCGGTCAGGCAGCGTGCCGTCAAGATACGTGCCTGCGAATCGCGGGGCAGGAAGACCGGCCCTGAGCCACGCTGGAAAGGAGCCGCCGTGCCCACGCTCGACCGCCAGGACGACGTGTTCATCCTCGACCTCGGGGACACCGAGAACCGCTTCCACCCAGACTGGATCGCGTCGGTCAATGCCGCGCTGGACGGGGTGGAGCAGGCGGAGGGCGCCCGCGCCCTGGTGACCGCCGCCACCGGGAAATTCTTCTCCAACGGCCTGGACCTCGAGTGGCTGTCCGCCCACGGCGACCAATCCCGTGAGTACGTCGCAGCCGTGCACGGGCTCCTCGCGCGGGTACTCTCGCTGCCGGTGATCACGGTGGCCGCCCTCCAGGGGCACACCTTCGCCGCCGGCGCGATGCTGTCCCTGGCCCACGACTTCCGCGTGATGCGTGCCGACCGCGGCTTCTGGTGCCTGCCGGAGGCTGATATCGGCATCCCCTTCACCCCGGGCATGTCCGCGTTGATCCAGGCCCGGCTGACTCCGCAGACCGCGCACGAGGCCATGACCACCGCCCGCCGCTACGGGGGCCACGACGCCCTCGCCGCCGCCATCGTCAACCACGCGGTAGCCGAGGACGCCGTGCGCCGGACCGCGATCGAGATCGCCCAGGCGCAGGCAGGCAAGGCCGGTCCCACCCTCGCCACCATCAAGGCCCGTATGCACGGGAGCGTCCTGGGCGCCCTGCGGGACAAGGACATCCCGCTCGGCTGAGTGCCCGCCGGCATCCCTCCCACCGGCCGCGGCTGCCCTCAGCCAGAAGGGTCCAGGGCATAAACCAGTCGCGGGACCAGCGGCGCGATGGTGCGGCCGCGGATGGCGCCGGCCCAGACACCTGCGCCGTAGGCCAGGTCATCAAGCCACCGGATCAGGAGGTATGCCACCGGGTTCAGGCTCGACCCGCTCCGGCGGTAGTCAGCGACTCCCTCGACTGCGGCGCTGACGACGAGCACGTTCCGCGCCCGCCGGCTCACCGCGGCGGCGGCGACGGCGGCCGGCCAGTAGTGCCGGGTGGCGCACCGCGTCAGTTGTTCCGCTGTGCCGCGTATCGCGGCCAGCGTCAGCAGCGCGCTGGCTCGCACCGGGGTATCCGCGTCGGGCATCCGGCGGACCAGGCGTACCGCGGTTCCGGCGGTCAGTGCCACGGCCACGCCGGCCGGGACCGGCCAGCCCCGGAGCACGAGCGCGCAGGCCGCGGCCGACCACAGTGCCGTGTTCAGCGGGGGAACCTGGCCGGGATGCCGCCGGGCCAGGCCGGCCGCCCGGACCCGTACCTGACCCGCTGGGCCAGCCAGCTACCCAGATTGGCGCGGTGGCAGTGGCCGACGCGGGAAACGGGCACGTACCGCATGCGCCAGCCGGCCCGGTGCAGCCGCAGGCACAGGTCAACGTCTTCGCCGACCCTCAGCTCCGGATCGAACCCGCTGCCGACTGCCGCCCGGCGGACCACCAGCGTCGCACCCGGGACGTAGGACAGTGCCGACAACGGCACCACCGGGCCCTCACGCCCGCCCATGTCCAGGGCTGACCGGACGTCGTCGTACCGGTCGAGCCACCCTGGCTGGCTCGCGGGCAGGCCGACCACCCGGGGCGCCGCCAGCGCCAGGGCGGGATCGGTGAACTGGGCCAGCAGCGGGGCCAGCCAGCCGGGCTCGGGCTGGACGTCAGAGTCGCAGAAGGCGACATATCCGGTCCTGGCCTGGCGCAGGCCGGTATTGCGCGCCGCGGCCGGTCCCTGGTTGCGGGAATGGAGAAGAAGGCGGGCACCGTGCCGGCGGGCTGCCGAGGCGACGTCGGCACGGTTCACGGATCCGTCGTCAACCACCAGCACCGGAACACCTGATGTCTGCGGGTCAGCGCGCAGGGACGCCAGCAGCACGTTCAGCGGGCGCGCCCGGTCCCGGGCCGGGATCACGATCGTGACATCGCGGACGGGCACGGTCCGCGGGCGTGGATGCGCGGCCCCGGCATCCATCAGCCGGCGGCCCAGCGCGGCCGTCGCCGCGTCCGTCACGGTAAACCAGCCGGGATCCAGCAGGCGCGCCTCTGGCCTGGTGAGCCGCAGCAGCCTGGGGGGCGACCCGCCGAGCATCAGGCCACCGTCGCGGGACCGGTGCACGTCGTCCGCGAGCTCAACGTCCAGGCCGTCCGGCAGCGTCGTGTCCCGCGGCGCTGGCAGTCCGGCGAGCGGTTCCTCACCGTGTCGTGCGTTCACCCCCGGCTGGCGGGCGGGTCTCATCCTCCTCCCCCGTTGCCGGGACCGGGATAGCCGTGGCGGCGCAGGTAGCCGAGCAGTTCGTCCGCGGCCTCACCCGGGGAGAGAGGGCCGAGCACGGTGGGCGGGGTGCGCTCCACGAGCGCCCCGGTCAGCTCCAGGGTCCGGTGCAGCGCTGTTCCTGACGGGCCCGGGAGCTCGCGCGGCCTGGGCCGGTACGGGTGGGCGCCCAGGACCGGGACCCGGTGCGTGGCGGCTGCCGCCATGGGGGCCACCGGAATGGCAGCGTCCCTGCTGGCCAGCGTGGCGGGCAGCGCGGCCCGCCGCAGCCGTACCCCGGCCGCTTCGACGGACACGACGGCGGGGCCCCGCACCCGCAGCACCTCGCGGCGCCCCCCGTCCAGGCGGCGGTGCACGCGAAGCACGCGATCGCCTTCCGGCTCCAGGCGCACGACGCCCAGGGCCTGGGCCGCGTGGAACGCCACGGCCAGGAAGGCGGGGAACGAGCCGGTGCCCCGGTCGGCCGAGCGGTCGCCGCACAGCACCAGGTAGGGCACCCCGTAGCGCTCCCGCAGGGCGGCGGCGAGCGCGGCAGGCACGTCCTGCCGGCCCCCGACCAGGTCGGCTGACCGCCCCGGTCAGCGCGTCAACCCTGGCTTCCTGCCAGGACCAGCCCATCGCGGCCACGATCACGGTCATGCTCCCTCACCCCTTCCGGAACACGACGCCGTCGCCCCCCGCGGGATAGGCCCAGGAAATAGCACCCTCGCTATTGCACACCTGGTAGCACGTCCCGCATTCGAAGCACTGCTCGAAGTTGAACAGGATCCCGCCGTCGGTGGTGGGCACGAACAGGCAGGCCGGGCAGGCGTGCACGCAGGCCTTGGTCGTGCACGAGCGGCATACTTCGGAGTCCACGGTGATGTGCGCCCGCTCCCCGGCCCGGAACTCCACGGTCGCCATCCGCTCATCGAAGGACACGTCGGGGTAGCTCATCAATATTGCCCCTTCACCGGAATGCCCGCAGCCCTTGCCATCCGTCCCGCGCCAGCGAACCCAGCCGGACCTTATTGAGGCGAGCCGCGCGGAAGAACTCCCTGGCCATGCCGATCTTGGGCGCCGGGTTGGTGACGGTGAATACCTGCTCGACGAAATCGCAGGCCAGACCGGGATATTCCTGCTGCATCCGGTCAGCGAGCACGATATCCGCCGCATTGCGCAACCGCTTGTGGTCAGCGAGCACGAACCACGCCTCCAGCCGCCGCCGGCAGCCTGCCAGCCCGCGAGCGGATGTGTCGCCTGCGGCGATAGCCTCCGCGGCGGTCCGGCCGGCTGCCAGTCCGGCGCCGATCGACTGCCGCGATCCGTCCCGGCTGGCCGCCTTCTGGTGCGAGGTGCTCGGGTTCGTTGAACTTGAACGAGCGCAGGGCAGCGTCGAGATCGGGCCGCCCGGCGAGCGCCCTGTCAGTGTCGGGCAAAACGGCGATGAAGGATGGCACGTGCTCGCCGATCCGGAGGGTAACGAGTTCTGCCTGCTGCGCAACCAGCTCCGGGGGTAGGACGTGACCATGGCCAATATCGATCCGCTCCTGGAGCGCGCCAGGCCAGCCCCGGGGCGCTCCTGATGTGCGGCCCGTCCGCAGATCCGCGGCAGGCCGCCCGGGCCGTCCCGCGTCCCGCCACCGGATCCGCGGTCGATCCGGTAACGCTGGAGCCGGTGGACGAGATCGTGATCACGACGCTGGTCGATAACGTGTACGACGCTCTGCTGGCCAGCGACGGACGCACGACACGAGCGCCCTTCAGCGCCGGCCTGGCCCGCGCCCCGCAGTTCGAGACGGGGTCTACGACGGTCGGGCTGATGGCTGAGCACGGGTTCTCCGCGCTGGTCCGCGTGCGCCGTGGCAGCACCACGACCACGCTGCTTTTCGATACCGGGCTGTCCCCTGACGCGATGGTCACCAACGCCGGGCGGCTCGGCGCCGACCTCTCCCAGGTCCAGGCGGTGGTCCTCAGCCACGGCCACTTCGACCACGCCGGGGGCCTGGCCGGGCTGGCTGGCCAGCCGGGGACCCGGTCGCTGCCGATGGTGCTCCACCCGAACGCGTGGACGCGGCGGCGCCTGGCGGTTCCCGGCCGCGAGCCTGAGGAACTGCCCACCCTGAGCAAGCGCGCGCTGGAAGGCGAGGGCTTCACGGTGATCGAACGCCGGGAACCCTCACTGCTCGCAGACGGCTGCGTCCTGATCACTGGGGAGGTTGACCGGACCACGGAGTTCGAGCGCGGCATGCCCGCTCCGCACCAGGCGTGGACCGGCTCGGCATGGCAGCACGACCCCCTGGTCATCGACGATCAGGCCCTCGTCGTGCAGGTACGGGGACGCGGCCTGGTGGTGCTGACCGGCTGCGGGCACGCCGGGGCGATCAATATCGTGCGGCACGCGCAGCGGCTCACCGCCGTGCCGGCCCTGCACGCCCTGGTCGGCGGCCTGCACCTCAACGGCCCCGCGTTCGAGCCCATCATCCCGCGCACCGTCGGCGCGCTCACCCGCATGACCCCGGAGCTCGTGGTTCCCGGGCACTGCACTGGCTGGCGGGCCCAGCATGCCCTGGCCGCAGCCATGCCCGACGCCTGGGTCGCGGGCAGCAGCGGCTCCTCATACCGGCTCACCGCGGCCTGACCCTCCGCCGCTGGCAGTACCGCATCGACGATGATCGCCGTAGGGTCGAGGTCGTCATTGACCACCGCCCCGGCATCGGAGGATCCGCCGCGTTGAGCAGCAACGGCGCAGTGACCGCCGGCGGGCGCCGCGCCCGGGCCCTCTCCAGGGTGCGCACGATCGAGCAGGCGTGGATACCGATGCCCGACGGGGCCAGGCTGGCCGCCCGGATCTGGCTGCCGGAGGACGCGGGGGCGGCACCGGTCCCGGCGATTCTCGACTTCCTGCCCTACCGGCAGGGCGACCTGATGGCGGCGCGGGACGCGGCGATCTATCCCTACCTCGCCGCACGCGGCTACGCCTGTGCCCGGGTGGATCTTCGTGGCACCGGCAACTCCGAGGGCATCATTCACGACGAGTACACCCCCCAGGAACTGCAGGACGGCTGCGATGTGATCGCCTGGCTGGCCGCCCAGGCGTGGTGCGACGGGAACGTCGGCATGACGGGCATCTCGTGGGGCGGCTTCAACAGCCTCCAGGTGGCGGCCCTGCGCCCGGACGCTCTGCGGGCGGTCCTCACGATCTGCGCGAGCGACGACCGCTACGCCGACGACGTCCACTACCGGGGGGGATGCGTCCTCGCCGTGGACATGCTGCAGTGGGCGGTGTCCATGCTTGCCTGGAACGCCCTGCCGCCTGACCCGGCGGTCGTGGGCGCCACCTGGCGCGAGCGGTGGCTCGAGCGCCTGACGCTGACGCCCGCGTTCATCGAGCCGTGGATGTCACATCAGCTCCGGGACGAGTACTGGCGCCACGGGTCGGTCTGCGAGAACTACTCCGCTATCAAGGTGCCGGTCTACGCGGTCGGCGGCTGGTCCGACGGCTACACCGATGCCATCCCGCGCCTGCTGGCTGGGCTTACGGGGCCGCGCAAGGGCCTCATCGGGCCGTGGTCGCACGCCTTCCCGAACGACTCGGTTCCCGGGCCCGAGATCGGTTTTCTCGAGGAGTCACTCCGGTGGTGGGACCACTGGCTCAAGGGGATCGACACCGGGATCATGGACGAGCCGATGCTGCGGGCCTGGATGCAGGAGTACACGCCGCCCGCGCCCCACCATCAGGACTGGCCGGGCCGGTGGGTGGCCGAACCGTGCTGGCCACCGTCGGGCGGGGGGCCCAGCCGGGCGGCGCGCCTCTACCTCGCCGCCAGCGGGAACGGCCAGCTGTCGGACCGCCCCGGTGACGGGGGGGTGCAGAGCCACCGGGGCGAGGAAACGGGCGGGCTTGACGCCGGGGCGCTCACCGCCGACGGGGGTTCCGGAGACTGGCCAGGTGACCAGCGGGGCGAAGATGGGCGCTCGCTCAGCTTCACCTCCGAACCGCTCAATGAGGCCGTCGAGATCCTGGGCAACCCCTGGGTGAGCCTGATGGCAGTGAGCGACCGCCCGGGAGCGAGCGTGGTGGTCCGCCTGTGCGATGTCGCACCCACGGGGGAATCGCTGCTTGTCACCCGCGACCTGTTCAATCTCACGCACCGGGAAGGCCACGACCGCGCCGCGCCCCTTGTGCCCGGCCAGGCCGTGCGGGTTCAGCTGCCGTTGAAGGTCATCGCCCACCATTTCGCAGCCGGCCACCGGATCCGCCTGTCGGTCTCGACCACCTACTGGCCCTGGATGTGGCCCCATCCAGACCCGGTAACGCTGGGCCTCTGCTGCGGCGAGGATTCCTTTCTCGAGCTCCCGGTGCGAAGTCCGCGAGCGGAGGACGGCGCCCTCGCGCCCTTCGGGCCACCGGAACGGCCGGCGGGCATCGCGGCTGAGGTGCTCTCCCGGCGGCCAACCCAGCGGACCATCAGGCACAACCTTGTCGATGGATCTGCCGAGGTGATCTTCGACTGGGACGTAGGCGGGAACTTCCGCCTGGTCGACGCGGGAATCGAGGCCGACGGGGCCAACCTGACCACCTACCGGATCGTGGGTGGTCAGCCGCTCTCGGCCGAAGTCACGACCAGGCAGTCCGCGTCGCTTTGCTCCGAGCATTTCAGCGTTGCCGTGGAGGCAACCGGGCACATGTCGGCGGGCCCCTCGACGTTCCTGGTGACGCTCGGCCTGGACGCCCGGGAGGACGGCCGCCGCGTGCACTCTCGCCAGTGGCATCTCGAGTTCCCGAGGAACGGCACCTGAGATGATGCCCGTGATCTCGTGGGACTGCTACCGCGACCCGCGCGTCCTGGAGGTCGAGGAACGGCGGCTCTTCCGGTCGAGCTGGCAGTATGTCGGGCCGCTCGAGCACCTCTCACGACAGGGCGACCATGTCGTCGGCCAGGTGTCGCGCGTTCCTGTCGTGCTGGTACGGGGTGGCGACGGCGAGTTGCGCGGCTTCCTCAACGTCTGCCGTCACCGGGGCAGTGTTGTTGTCCCGGCCGACGGGAACACGCCCAGGCTGCGGTGTCCCTACCATGCCTGGACCTACGAGCTGGACGGGACGCTGCGCTCGGCGCCGCAGTGCGGCCCGCAGCTCCGGGCCGAGCTCCCGGCGCTCGGCCTGGTGCCGGTCCGGGTCGCGACGTTCGGACCGTTTGCCTTCGCCAACCTGTCCGCCGATGGCCCGTCACTCGATGAGGTCGTCGGCGACCTGAACGAAGTCATCGCCGGGGTCGGCCTCGACGTCGGCGGGCTGCGCCTGCGGCGGCGCTTCCACTACGGGCTGGCGTCGAACTGGAAGATTCACCTCGAGAACTACCTCGAGTGCTACCACTGCCCGGTCGCCCACCCCGGATTGTCGTCGGTGATGGACGTGAGCCCGCACGGCTACGAGCTGACAGCCACCGCCCATCGCCTGAGCCACCGGGCACCGGCGCGCCAGGCCCGTACCAACGCCGCCTACCCCGTCACGGGGAGCGTCACAGCAGGCAGCTATCACCTGCTGCTGCCCAATGTGAAGATCAACATTAATCCGGGCCGCCCAGAACCTGTCCATCGGGCCGATCTATCCCGATGGGGTGGATAAGACGGCCGGATTCCTTGACTACTACTTCGGCGCAGACGCCGACGAGGCCTGGATCGGCTCGATGATGGCCTTCGACGGTGACGTCGGCAACGAGGACGCGGCGCTGGTTGCGGCCGCGCAGCGCGGCGTAGCCGGCAGCTGGATCGATCGGGGGCGGATCCTGCCCCAGGAGCGGCTCCTCGCCGATTTTCAGCGCCATGTGCACTCGGCCTGCATCGATGAGGTTCCCCCAGGACTCCGCTAGGTTCCCGGTGCCACGTGCTCAGTGCGCCGCGTCGAGGATGAAGGCGAGAATCTCGGCCTCGTAGCGCAGACCTTCGTATCGTCCGGCCGGGCCCGTGTGCGCTCCGGCACCCAGCTCGGCGCGGAACAGCACCAGCCCGCGGGCGGTGTCGGTGGCCCTGAGCCTGGCCACCCATTTCGCGGGCTCATGGATCAGCACCCTCGGATCATGCAGGCTTCCGGTGACCAGCAGATCCGGCCGGGGGCCGGCGGGGATGTTGTCATACGGGCTGTAGGAGGCAAGGTAGGCCCGGGCCTCGGGGTCCCGGGGGTCACCCCACTCGTCCCACTCGTTGATGGTGAGCGGGATGCTGGGATCCAGCATGGTGGTCACGCAGTCCACGAACGGCACCTCCGCCACGACCGCCCGCCACCGCCGCGGCGCCATCGAGAAGACTGCACCCTGGAGCAGCCCGCCCGCTGACAGCCCGCGGGAGACGATCCGGTCAGCGGCGGCCCAGCCCTGGCCCGCCAGCATGTCCGCGGCGGCGATGAAGTCGGTGAAGGTATTGCGCTTGCGGCGGAGATGCCCGTCCAGCCACCAGCCCCGGCCGCCCTCACCGCCGCCTCGCACGTGTGCCACCGCGTAGACGAAGCCACGATCCAGCAGGCCCGGCGTCCCGACGCTGAACGCGGGCCATTCGCACGATTCGTACGCGCCGTAGCCGTACAGCAGGCAGGGCGCGGTGCCATCGGGCCGCAGCCCCTTCCGGTAGGCGATGGTCACGGGGATGAGGGTCCCGTCAGCGGCGGGCGCGGCCAGGCGCTCGGTGACGTACCGCGCCGGATCGTGACCGGGCACGGCCTGCCGCTTGCGCAGCCGCCACCGGCCAGTGGCCAGGTCCACGTCGTGCCATGACGGCGGGTCGATGAGCGATTCGGTTCGCACGGTCACCGCGGCCGCCTGGTAGTCCTCGTTCACCGCCAGGGCCAGCGAGACCTGGGGGCCGCCGGCCTCGATCAGCCGCTCGTCCCCTGACTGGCGCTCCACGATGCGCAGCTGGGTCGCCGCGCCGCGCCGCTGCTCCACCACCAGGTACCGCCCGAACACGTCGCAGGAGACCAGGCGGGTGTCCGGCGACCCCGCGATGACCTCGGTCCAGGAAGCACGGCCCGGCGCGGCCGCCGGGGCCCGGACCAGCCGGAACTCCTCCGCCCCGGCGTTCGTGACCAGGAAGAACTCCCCCCCGCCCGGGCCGGCCGCATGATCAGCGCGGTACTCGGTGCCGGGCTCTCTGCCCTGCAGGACGGCGGGCGCCCGCCCGGTGTCATGGGCCGGGAGGACGAGCGTCTCCGTGGTGTCCCTGGAGGAGGTTTCGATGAGCACGCACGCCCCGCTGCGGGTCGCCCGCACGGTGAGGTCGAACCGCTCGTCCTCCTCGCGGAACACCAGGACGTCACGTTCCGGCTCCGTGCCCAGCCGGTGGCGCCAGACCTCATGGGGGCGGTACTGGGCATCGGTGACGACATAGAGCAGCGATCGCGAATCGGCCGACCAGGCCAGGCCGTAGTAGGTCCCGTCGATGCGCTCCGCCAGGTCCGCGCCGCTGGCCAGATCGCGGATGCGCAGCTGGTAGAGCTCGTCACCGTCGAAGTCGACCGAGTAAGCGAGCAGCCGCCCGTCCGGGCTGACCTCACGGACCCCGAGGGCGACAAAGCCGCCGCCGCAGGCGGGGTCCTCGAGCAGGAGGTTTTCGTCCAGGAGCACCTGGGCAGGCGTCCCGCCGTCACCGGCGCGGCAGAACTGCCCGAATTCCCGGCCCGGGACGGTCCTGGTGAAGTAGGAGCGGCCGCCGAGGCGCCAGCTGACTGACTCATCTGCCGGGATCACCCGCGCGGCAAGTTCACCTGCCAGTTCGTCCCGGAGCCCACGCACGGATTCCAGCCAGCGGTCGTAGTACGCGCGCTCGGCGGCCAGGTAGCCGCGCATGGCGGGCAGGTCGCGGCCGCGCATCCAGGCGTACGGGTCGGCGTCGCCCGGAGGGCGGCCAGCGGCCCCGCCCGCGGGCGGGAACCTGGGCGCTACCGGGGCGCCCGGCGGCCCGGGCCGGGGCGGGGACTGGCCGCCCATCACGGCCCCTCCGGGCCGCGGCGGCCGGGGTCACGGCTTGCTGGTTCCTGGTGCCGGTGCGGGCCCGCGGCCGGGCGCCTGGCCAGGTGCCCGGCCAGAAGCTCGTGCAGCGCGCCGGCGGGCAGCCGGTAGGAGGTGTTGCCGCCGCGGCCGCAGACCGTCTCCGCTTGCAGCATGCTGTTGAGCACCGCCTCCTCGGTAGCCTCCACGACGGCGGCGAAATAGCTGTCCAGGCCGGTGCCGGTGACCGGCGTTCCCGGCGGCGCGCTGCCGCGCGGCGCGCGCAGCCCGGTGGCGAGCGCCATGAAGATCTCACCGCTTCCGTGGTGCGCCGTGCTGCCGGTCCTGGCCAGGCCAAGCCCGGCACGGCGGGCCAGCCGGCCGCACCCGGCGGCGTCCAGCGGCCCGTCGGTGATCACGACGACAATGCACGAGCCGGGCGGCGCGGGACACCGTGCCTGCCGAGCCGGGGCGGGCAGCAGCTGGCCGGCGGGAAGGCCGGCCACGGTGAGCCGGTCATGGTCCCCGAAGTTGGTCAGGGTGACGACCCCCACGGTGTGCCCGTCGGGCAGCACCCGCGACGAGGTGCCGATACCGCCCTTGTAGCCCAGGCAGCTCATCCCGGTCCCGGCGCCGACCGCGCCCTCCGCGACGGCGGTCCCGCCCGCCGACTGCCGGGCGGCGAGCACCGCGGCGCGCACGTCGTCCGGGGCCACCTGCATCCGGCGCGTTTCGTTGAGGAAACTGTCGTCGCATTCCGCGACGATCGGGATGATCACGTCATCGGCGCCGATCGCGGGCTGCTCCTCGATGAGCAGCTCGCACGCCGCGTCATACACCCGCCCGAGCTGCATGGTCGAGGTGAGGAAAACCGGGGTCTCGGCCAGCCCCCATTCCTGCATGGCGAGCAGCCCCGTGCATTCCCCGGCCCCGTTGAGCACGGCGGCGCCCGCCGGGACCGGCGCGGCGAACAGGTCGCCCCCGGGGTCCAGCACGGTAACCCCGGTCCGTGCGATGCCGCGCCCGGCCGGCGGCAGCGCCTCATCCCGCCAGACGGTCGCGTGCCCGAGCCCGGCCCCGGGGACGTCGAGAACCGAGCCGGTCGGGCCCGCTGGCAGCAGGCCGATGGTGATGCCAAGATCGGTGACACGCGGCATCCCGCGATGGTAACCGCGGCCAGGGGGGTGAGCCAGTGCGCCTGCCAGTCCCGGTGGTCTGGAGCGAGGACTGCCTCCGGCACGATCCCGCCGGCGAAGTCTGGCTGGGTGTCCGCGACCCGGGCACGGAGATTCCCGCCCGGGCGCTGGTGCTGCGGGACGCGCTGACCGCCGCGGGCGCTCCCCTCGTGGCCGCGCGGCGGCACGGGGACGAGGTACTGCGCGCCGTGCACGACCCGCTGCTGCTTGATCACCTGGCCAGGATCTGGGCGGACTGGGAGGCGGCCGGCCTGCCCGCCCAGCACGGCCGGGACCGTGTCGTCCCTTACGTGTTCCCCACCCCGGGCATGCTCGCGGGGCTGCCGCTGCGCTCGCCGTCCGCCGCGCACGGCCGGGCCGGCCGGTTCTGCTACGACACGATGACGCTGATCGGACCGGGTAGCTGGGAGGCGATCAGGGGCGCCGCCGACGCCGCCCTGACCGCGGCCGATCTCGTCAGCTCGGGTGAGCGGCTCGCCTATGCGCTGTGCCGGCCGCCAGGTCACCACGCGACCGCGGGCGCGTACGGCGGCTCCTGTTACCTCAATAACGCCGCGATAGCCGCCCAGGCGCTGCTGGCCGCCGGGGCGCAGCGGGCAGCGGTCATCGACATCGACGCGCACCATGGCAACGGCACGCAGATGATCTTCTACGGCCGCGCCGACGTCTGGTACGGCTCACTGCACATCGACCCGGGCGCGGGCTGGTTCCCGCACTACGCCGGCTGATGCCGGGGAACGCGGCTCGGGCGCGGGCGAGGGCTGCAACCGCAACCTGCCGCTGCCCCCGGGCGCCGGGGACGACGACTGGCTCGCTGCCGTGGACATCCTGTGCGGCGAGGTGCGCGCCCAGGGCGCCGACGCCATCGTGGTGTCGCTCGGCCTGGACGCGGCGGCCGCCGACCCGGAGAGCCCGCTGCGCGTCACCGAGGCCGGGTACTCAGCCGCCGCCCGGCGGATCGCGGCCCTCGGGCCAGCGGTCCTGGTCCAGGAAGGCGGATATGACCTTCCCGCGCTCGGTGCGCTCGCCGTCGCGGCGATCGAGGGCGCCGCCGCGGGCGCGCACGGGTGAGCAGGCCCGGGCCTAACCCTGCAGCGGGAAATGACAGGCGGCGACATGCCCGGGCCCGAAGGAGCGCAGCCCGGGTTCTTCCCCGGCACACAGGTCCTGCGCGAAGGGGCACCGGGTCCGGAACCTGCAGCCCGACGGCGGGCGGATCGGGCTGGGCAGCTCGCCCTTGATCCCCGCCCCGTTCCTGGCTGCCTTCGCCGCCCGGGGATCCGGGACCGGGATGGTCGCGATGAGCCCGGCCGTGTACGGATGGGCCGCGCGCTGGTAGATGTCCTCCGCGGAGCCCATCTCGACCAGCTTGCCCAGGTACATGACACCGATCCGGTCGGCCATGTACTTGACGACCGCCAGATCGTGGGAGATGACGATATAGGTCAGGCCGTGGTCAGCCTGCAGCCGCTTCATCAGGTTGAGCACCTGGGCCCGGATGGAGACGTCAAGGGCGCTGACCGGCTCATCGGCGACGATGACCTTCGGGCTCAGGGTGAGCGCCCGGGCCAGGCCGATCCGCTGCCGCTGTCCGCCGGAGAACTCGTGCGGGTAGCGCTCGACGGCATCGCGCGGCAGGCCGACCTCGTCGAGCAGTTCGAAGACACGCTGCTCCTGGTCCCGGCGGCTCCCGACACGCTGGATGCTGAGCGGCTCGCGGATGATCGAGCCGACCCGCATCCTCGGGTCGAGCGACGCGTACGGATCCTGGAACATCAGCTGCAGGTCACGGCGCTGCCTCCGCAGTTCACCGCCACTGAGGGCGGACACGTCCTGGCCGCCCAGCAGCACGGCACCCGAGTCCGGGCGCTCCAGCGCCACCACCACCCGCCCGATGGTGGTCTTACCGCAGCCCGACTCGCCCACCAGGCCGAACGTCTCTCCCGCGGACACGGTGAACGAGACGTTGGACACCGCGTGCACGCTGGCGACCTGGCGCTGCAGGATCGCGCCCGCAGTGACCGGGAACTCCTTCACCAGGCCGCGCACCTCGAGCAGGGGGGTTCCCGGCGGTGCCGGCGTGCCCTCGCGGGACGGCCCGGCCAGCGCGGCGGTGACCGGGTGCCCGTGGGGGGACCCGCCATCCGGCGCCTCAGCGCCGGCGGGACCTTCAACCGGGTGCCAGCAGGCGAACAGGTGCTCCCGGTCCTGGCCGGCGAGGGGTGGCTCCTGGCTGCGGCACTTGTCGGTGACCCGGCTGCACCTGGGCGCGAACCGGCAGCCGGCCGGCGGGCGCGACAGGTCCGGCGGGAGCCCGCTGATGGTGTACAGCGGCTGCGTGCTGCTGGAGTTCAGCCGCGGGATGGACGCGAGCAGCGCACGCGTATACGGATGGCGCATGTGCCGGAACAGGTTCGAGGTCTCGGCGGCCTCGACCATCCGGCCCGCGTACATCACCTGGACCCGGTCCGCGTGCCCCGCGATCACCCCCATGTCGTGCGTGATCAGCAGCATGGCCATGCCGAGGCGGTCCTTGAGGTCATGCAGCAAGGCAAGGATCTGCGCCTGGATGGTGACGTCCAGGGCGGTCGTCGGCTCGTCAGCGATCAGCAGCCTGGGCTCGCAGCTCAGCGCCATGGCGATCATCACCCGCTGGCGCAGCCCCCCGGAGAGCTGATGGGGATAATCACCCAGGCGCTCGGCCGGCCGCGGCAGGCCGACCAGGCCGAGCACCTCGGTCGCCCGGGCCCTGGCCGCCGCCTTGCCCGCCCCGGTGTGCAGCCGGACCGGCTCGGCCACCTGGTAGCCGATCGTCTTGGTCGGATCAAGCGAGGTGAGCGGGTCCTGGAAGATCATGGCCACGTCGTTGCCGCGGATCGTGCGCAGCTCGGCGTCACTCAGGCCGACCAGTTCCCTGCCGTCCAGCTTGATCGAGCCGCTGACGATCGCCCCGCCTGGTGGCAGCAGCCCCATGATGGACAGGCCCGTCATCGACTTCCCGCACCCCGACTCCCCCACCAGCCCGAGGGCTTCGCCCGGCTCGATGGACAGATCGACGTTGCCGACGGCGTGGACGACCGACTTGGTCAGCTGGATGTGCGTCGACAGGTCGCTGATCTGCAGGACTGGGGGCATCGGGGGCTACTCCTGGGTGGGCGGCTGGTATCGGGCGGGCCGGAGCGGGACCCCGATCACCGGCGGCGCAGCCTGACGTCCAGCGCGTCCCGCAGCGCATCGCCCAGCAGGTTGCAGGCCATCACGACCACGACGATGCAGATCCCGACCGGGTAGACCTGCCACCAGTAACCGTCCTGCAGGTAGGACACCCCGTTGTTGAGCATGTCGCCCCAGTCGAAGGTGGGGAACTGCAGGCCGAAGCCCAGGAACCCGAGGGTGGCGACGGCCAGGATCGCGTCCGCCACGCTGAACGTGGCGGTCACGATGATCACCCCGAGCGAGTTGGGCAGCAGGTGCCGGTTGATGAGCCGGATTCGCCCGGATCCCGCGGCGCGGGCGGCGGAGACGAAGTCCCGCACGCGCAGTGTCAGCACCTCGCCGCGGACCAGCCGGGCCGGGACCTGCCAGGTGAAGATCCCGATGATCACGCTGAGCCCGAGAACGGAGGAGCCGTAGCGCACCGCGACGATCAGCACGACGAACAGGAACGGGATCGACAGCAGGACGTCCACGATCCGCATCAGGAACCCGTCGAGCAGCCCCCCGGCCAGGCCGGACACCGCGCCCCAGACCGCACCGACGACCATCCCGATGACCGCGGAGAGAAAGCCGATCTCCAGCGCGGCGCGGCCGCCCACCATGAGTTCCTCGACCACGTCGAAGCCCTGGTTGTCGGTGCCCAGCGGATGCCCGGCGGATGGCGGCACGTTGGTGGCCGTGAGGTCGGAGGTCAGCCCGCCGTGGTAGACGAGCGGGCCGAGGTAGCAGAAGAGCACGAAGAAGATCAGCGCGGCGAGCCCGAGGACGGCCAGCTTGTTCTGGGCGAACTCCCGTGCCGCCAGCCGCCAGCCGCTCTGCACCGGGCCGACCGCGCCGCCCTCGGGTACGTGCTCCAGGCCTGGCGGCGGAAGTTCAGGGGCGATGTTACTCACGGGATCTCCCGGTGGGCACGGGCCATCAGACGAGCCGGATCCGCGGGTCGGCGACGGTCAGGGAGATGTCGGCGACGAAGTTCCCCGCGATGGTCAGGGCCGCCCCCACCAGCGTGTAGGCGAGCAGGACGGGGTAGTCGGCGGTGCCCAGGCTGTCGTAGAACAGCAGCCCGAGACCAGGGAAGTTGAAGACCGCCTCACAGACCAGGTTGCCGGCCAGCAGGGCCGGGATGGACAGGCCGATCAGGGTGATCATCGGCAGGAAGGCGTTGCGCACCAGGTGCCGCCACAGGACCAGCCGCTCGGGCAGGCCCTTGGCCCTGGCCGCCTTGATGTAGTCCTGCGCCAGCGTGTCGATCGCCGCCGACCGCATGTACCGGGAGTACCCGGCCAGGTCCAGCAGGGTCAGGCAGACGATCGGCAGCGTCATGGCGCGCCAGTCCAGGATGATCGACATCATCGAGGTGGTCTGCGGGCCCTCGTAGCTGAATATCGGGAAGGTGATCGCCAGCAGCTGGATCGCGATCAGGTAGAGGAAGAAGTCCGGCATCGCATAGGTCACGAACGCTCCCGTCGTCACCACGGCGTCGCCTACCGTGTTCCGCCGGATCGCCTGGTAGATGCCGAGCGGGACCGCGATCAGCACCGAGAGGAACAGCGTGATGCCGGACAGGTAGGCGCTGCGCAGCCAGCGTTCCTGGAACAGCGCGGCCACGCTCTGGTTCAGCTTGTAGGAGTAGCCGAGGTTCCCGTGCAGCAACTGGTTGAGGTAGCGCAGGTACTGCACGATCCACGGCTTATCGAAACCGTGCTGGGCGTTCCACTGCGCGATGGAGGCCTTGTTCGCGTGCGGGCCGAGCACGTCGATGGCCGGCGTGGGGTAGATGACGTGCAGCATGAAGAAGATGAAGATCGAGACACCCAGGAGCACCACGATCGCGGTTGCCGCGCGGCGGATCAGGTAAGCCGTCATACCTCAGCCCTTGTTGGTCAGGTACATCAGCTCCGTGTTGAGGAAGTACTGAGTCATCGCCTTGATCGCGGCGGGCTGACCGGAGACGTTGTCCTTCCACACGACGATCTGGTCATAGTTGGGCTGGAACAGGCTGGGCTGCTGCTGCGTGAGGTACTGCGCCTCAGCTTTGACGGCGTTCGGGTTGTTGCTGGTGACCGACGCGTTGATCAGCTTGTTCGCCTCGGCGTTGTTGTAGAAACCACCGTTGAAGGATCCGCCGGTGGTGAAGATGCCCATCGTCGTCGGGTAGTTGGCGTCGGTGTACCCGCCGTACGCCGACATCGCCCACTGGTTGATGGTCTTCGGCGACCCCGGGTCGTCGGCGACGGTGATGACGTGGTTGAACGTGCCGCTCTGCAAGGTGATGCCGATGCCGGCCTTCTTCGCGTCCGACGCCCAGGCGGTGAGCTGCTCGCCGATGATGACCGGGTCGCTGACGTAGAGCACGTTGAACGCCAGCTTGGTGCCGGCCGGGATTCCGGCACCGCATTGCCCTGGCCCGGTGCCCGGCTTCGCGCAGGTGGTGGTGCCGCCGGGCACCACGTTCCAGCCATGCGACTTCAGCAGGCTGACGGCCGTGCTGACGCTGTACGGGTACGGGTTGGTCAGCGCGTTCGCCGGCGCGTACGGCGATGTGGGCACGGCGGGAATCGGCCCGTACGCGAGGCCGCCAGCCCCGTGGAAGAAGGCCTTGATGTAGCCCTCCTCATTCTCCAGGTGCGCCAGTGCCTGCCGGACGTAGAGCTGGTTGATGATGTTGTTGAAGTCACCGGTCTTGTCGGCGAAGTTGTAGTTCACGTAGGCGAAGCCGAAGTCCGGGTAGCCGAAGACGTGATAACCCGCCGCCTTGACCGCGCTGAGCTGCGGCACGTCGGTCTGCGGCATGTAGCCGATGTCGATGCTGTGCGACAGGACCGCGTTGAACTCGGCCGTGTCGGAGGTGTACGGGATCGCCTGCAGGGTCGGCACCTTGGCCGAGGTCGGGCCGCCGTATTTCGGGTTCGGCACCATGGTGTACGCGCCGGTGGTGTTGTTGAACGAGGTCAGCCGGTACGGGCCGTCCACGACCTGCCACAGCGGGTTCGTCGCGTAGCTTCCCGTGGAGCCGGATTCCTTGGCCAGGAAGTCGTAGATCCTCTTCGCGTTCGCCGGGTTGGTGAAGTCGATGACCGGGCCGTTCGCGGAGGTCTTGGCCCAGGCGTGCACCGGTATCGGCTGGACGTAATAGAGCTCGTCATCGGTGAACCACACTGGGTTGACCGGCTTGTTCAGCTTGAGCACCAGCGTCGTGGCGTTCTGCGTGCTGGCGCTGACCACCTGGTCGGGCAGCCCGATGCTCGGGGTGTAATATCCCCAGTTCGCCCCGCTCTCCCGCACGGCGGCCCGCACCTCGTCGATGTAGAAAAGCGCGTCGCTGGCGGTCACCGGCTGGCCGTCTGACCACCGGTAGTTCGTCTTCATCCGGATCGTCACGGTCTTGTCGCCGTTGGAGTACGTGGGCGGGTAAGCCAGGCTCATGGCCGGCACCTCGGTCGGGCTGACCCCGTTGGGGAACCAGTACAGCGGCCGCCACATCTCGTCCTGGAAGCTGCTGGTCGTGGTGACCGAGAGGTTGGCGCCGGGCGTCACCGGGAAGATCCAGGTGGGGGCGGAGCCGGGTGATTCTGCCCAGGTGACCGTGCCGGCCTGCGGCGTGCCGCTGGCCGGCGGCACCGAGCCGAACGCGCCCGATGCGCTGGAGACTGATCCGCTGGACGTGCCCTTGCTGCAGGCGGCCAGGCCCGTGGCCCCGACTACCGCGCACACGGCCAGCGCCGCCGCGCGACGCGAGAGGCTCACCGGCCGCACTCGCGGTCGTGCGGCCCTCCGGCGGTCCTGCGTACCGGGCTCCAGTTTCCGGGCCTGAGCTGTGTGCGGTCGAGCCATCGCGGCCGCCTCCTTCGCGGGCAACTTCATGCGGCGGACCCGCAGCATGACATAAGCCCTGGCTAGCGGGGCTGGGGTGAGCCTATTGAACCGCCA
>CAVYEA010000030.1:0-198550 GCA_963767385.1 uncultured Actinomycetes bacterium
TCGAGCCAGCGCCCTGACCGCGGCGCGGTCCGGATCGCTGGGCGCCGCGTTCCTCCCGGGAGAGAAGGCAGGTTTCGCGGGCCGTGGCTCACTCAAACCCGGACGTGTCGCCTGCTCCGCGCCGCAGGATCTCGGGCTTGTCCTGGGAGAAGTCGATGACCGTGGTCGGCTCGGTGCCGCAGTCGCCGGAGTCGATCACCGCGTCCACGGCGTGGCCGAGCTGGCCGGCGATCTCCCACCCCTGGGTCATGGGCTCGTCCTGGCCAGGCAGCAGCAGGGTGCTCGAGACGAGCGGCTCACCGAGTTCGGCGAGCAGCGCCTGGGTCACCACGTGCCGGGGGATCCGCACCCCGACGGTCTTCTTTCCCGGGTGCTGCAGCCTGCGCGGTACCTCCTTGGTCGCGGGCAGGATGAAGGTGTAAGCTGCCCGGGGTCGCCGCCTTGATAGCCCGGAACACCCGGTTGGCGACGTACACGAACTGGCCGAGCTGGGCGAAGTCCTGGCACACCAGCGTGAGGTGGTGCCGGTCATCGAGGTGGCGGATCGACCTGATCCTCGTGATGCCGTCCATGTTGCCGAGCTGGCAGCCGAGCGCGTAGCAGGAGTCCGTCGGGTAGGCGATCACGCCGCCCGCGCGGACGATATCGGCGACCTGGACGATCGCGCGCCGCTGCGGGCTGGCCGGATGGATGTCGAAGTACCTGGCCATGCGACGAGCTTAGGGGTCATCGTTCCCCGCCGGCCGGTCCCCCGCACGGCCCGGCTGGTCAGTCCCGGCACCTATGCCCCCGTCCTGCCGGCACCGGCCAGGCCGCCACGCCAGTTCGCTCCATTTGCCGATGGTCAGAGGCCGTACTTCGCCTTCGCCTCCGGGGTGACGGGGGTGAAGAGGTTGACCAGTCCGCCGTCGGGGTCGCGCAGGATCATCGAGCGGTTGCCCCACGGCATGTCGGTCGGCTCCAGCACGATCTCGGGGACGGTCTGGGGGACGAGGCCCTTGATCTTGCTCCCAGGTCGCGTCGACGTCGTCGACTCGCAGCTCGACGAGGACAGAGCGGTTCTGGCCGGGCACCGGAGCGGCGTCGCCAAGCATCCCGGTGGTCACCGGGGCGCCGATGGCGATGGTCCCGGTCGGCGTCCGGAGTTCGGCGAAGACCGGGACGGGCCGGGTGACGGGCAGGCCGGTCAACTGCTCCCAGAAGGTCGCGAGGCGCTCGACGTCGTGGGTGATCACGCGGACTGAGACGAAGTCCATGACCGTTCCTTTCGCTGCTGATGGTGGCGGTGTTGTTGTGGCGGTGCTTGTTCAGGCGGCCAGGCGGCCTCCGTCCAGGGACAGGACGACGCCGTAACGCGCTTCGTGTCGTGGCCATGTCGTCAACGCTAGAGGGATACTGGACAGAATCCGACCACTATCTCCGGAAGAGTTTGCTGGCATGGCCAAACCCCTCGCCCGCGTTCTGGCGCTGCTCGACATCCTCCAGGCCGGCGGCACCCGCACCCTGCGCGAGCTTTCTGAACGGCTGGGTGTTGACGAGCGGACGGTCCGGCGCTACGTCGGCCACCTGCTCGACCTCGACGTGCCGGTGGAGTCCGTGCGCGGCCGGTACGGCGGTTACCGGCTTGCGCCGGGCTACCGGATGCCGCCGCTCATGTTCACTGACGACGAGGCCGTCGCGGTGCTTCTCGGCCTGGTCGGGACGCGGCGCGCGGCCCTGCAGCCGGACACCGCGGTCGCCGTCGAGAGCGCGACAGCCAAGGTGCAGCGGTGCTGCCCCGCGCGCTCGCTGGCCGGCTCGACGCCCTCGTGGCAGCAACCTCGTACGCAGACGGGGGCTCGCACTCCGACGACCCCCGAGACGGGCGTGCTGCTCACCGTCGCCGAGGCCGCTATCCGGCGCCGGCCGCTCGCCATCACCTACCGCGACAAGAAGGACCGGTCCACCGAACGGGTACTCGAGCCCTACGGCGTTGTCGCCCTCCGGGGGCGGTGGTACGCCACCGGACTCGACTCGCGCAGCGGCCAGGTGCGCTCCTTCCGGCTGGACCGGGTCGCGCGCGCGGCCGTCCAGGAGGGGCAGTTCTCGGTGCCGGGCGGGTTCGACCCAGCGGCGCAGGTGGTGGAGGCAGTCTCGGGGGCGTCGTACCGGCACGCGGTCTCAGTGCGAGTCCAAGGCAGCGAGCGGGTGGTGCGGATGCGGATGCCCGGATCGATCGCCATTATCGAGCCGATCGACGGGGAACCCGAGTGGGTGCGGGTGCAATGGCGGGTCGAGCAGCTCGACTGGGTCCCGTCGGTCCTTGCTGGGCTCGGCCGTCCGTTCGTCATCGAGGAGCCGGGCGAGCTGCGCGAGCGGGTGCGCGCGCTGGCAGGCCAACTCGCATCGTGGGCCGAAGTCCAGTGACGGGCGAGCTCAGCCTGCCGTGACCGCCGCTACCCGGTGGAAGGCCCGGCCCGCAGGGAACCGCCCGGGCCGGGCACTCGCCTCTTCGGAGCGTGAGGAGACCGCGCTAGGACGGCCCCTCTCCGGGCGGTCTCCAGGTGGAGGGCGAAACGTCCGCCGCGGACAAGGCAATCTGCGCCTGCTAACGCGTGCCCTACCGGGTGAGCGTCTCCTTCGGGCGGATCACGCAGAACTCGTTGCCCCCGGGGTCCGCCAGAAAAGTCCAGGACTCTTCGCCGGTCTGCCCGATATCGACCCGGCGCGCCCCCAGCGCGAGCAGGCGCTCAATCTCCTGGTCACGGTCCTCGGCGCTGCTGCTCCACCTGGGCCTCACCCCCGCCCCGTGAGCCGCCGGGCGCAGCAGGCGGTTCACGGGGCAGGAGTCATGGATGAACATCGCTGATTCAGCGATGCGCGGGAGGCGAATGCACTCCACGCCGGCCAGGTTGGCCCGGCAGAGCCCGTCCACCCAATCGGCTCCAGGACAGCCGGTGGCTGTGTCCAGCCTGGGCGGCAGTATGGCGGTCAGGGTGCGGGCTGGTAGGCCGCGCCGTCGGTGAAGGAGGTGTAGCGGGGGGCTTGGCTGGTTCCTCCCCAGACGATCATCTGGCTGCCGGTCCATACGGCGGCAGGCCCGGCCCGGCCGCGCAGCGGCGCCATCGGCAGGGCCGACCACTGGCCGGCCGCTGGGTCATAGGCGAGCCCGTGCGGTGGGATCTGCGGGGCGGTGTATGGGCCCGTCATGCCACCCCAGATCAGCACCTGGCGGCCGGTCCAGACCGCTGCGAAATCGCTGCGGCCGAGTTCCATGGCGGGCAGGTGCCGCCAGTGGCCGGTCGCTGGGCTGAACGCGTAACCGTCGGCGGACGGCGTGCTGGAACCGGCGCTCCTGCCGCCGATGTACAGGACTTCGGTGCCGTCCCACAGCATGGTCCCGTCCGCGCGTGCCTGGGGCATGGACGGCAGCTTGCGCCAGGTCCGGGTGGCCGGGTTGTATGCCGCCGCGTCGGCCAGGGTCTGCCCGCCGGGTTTGCCGTTGGAGCCTGGCGGTTGTGAGCCGCCCGCGATGATGACCTCGGTGCCGGTCCAGGCGCCCGTGGTGGAGCGCGCGCTCAGTGGCGAGGGCGGGAGCGGCTGCCAGGAGCCGCCCGGCGGGGTGTAGGCGGCGCCGGTGGCGATGACAAAACCACAGCACCCGCCACCCCACAAGATCACCTGGTGGCCGGTCCACACATTGACCGCCCCGTGACCAGCCGGGCCGTTGTGGAAGGCGATCCGGTGCCAGGTGTTGGTGACCGGGTTGTAGGCGGCGTTGGTGAGGCCGGTGACCAGCATCTCAGAGCCGGTCCAGACGGCCTCGTCGTTGTTCTGGGCCATCAGGGGCACAGGCCCCGGCGCGAGCATGCGCCAGGTACCGGTCGCGGGCGTGTAGCCGAAGGTCACCCCTTTGTAGCCGCCGCCGGCGGCGGTGGCGATGCCGTGGATCAGCATCTGGCGGCCGGTCCACACGCTGACGGTGAACATCAACCGCGCAGGAACCCGTATCGGGGGCAGCAACTGCCACGAACCGGTCCGGGAGGACGGCCGGAGGGTGTGCGGCGGCGCTACCGCAGGCGAAGTCGCGGCCGGGGTGCCTGAGCTGGACGCAGGTGAGGCCGGGCCAGCAGGCCCATGACTGCTGCCGCACCCGGCAGCGATAAGGGTAAGGATGATGCCGGCGGCGGGGACAAGCACTCGAGTGCGGCCTGACGGCCGCGGGCAGCAGCACATCGCTCATCACTCTTTTCTGCGCAGGACAGCGCCAGCACCGTTACCCGGCAAGCGGGCACGCGCCATTACGCCCGTCCATACATGCAGATTGCATCCAGTGACCGCACGTCCTGCAGGGCCATAGGACCCGGCCTGGCGCGACGTTAGCCATATCCCCAGGCCTGCCAGTCAATGCCAGCCGCCCGGAACACCGGGCTCAGGGCCGCACATCCGCCGGCACACACGCGATGACCAATGTGAGCCGCTTCACGCACATTCCAGCGGCCGCTGACAAGATGCCTCATCTGCCGCGGAGGTGATTATGCGTCGGGCCTGGTGAGGGTGAGCTGCCGTTGGTGGAAGCTGAAGTATTTCGTTGGGTAGTGGTAAATGTCAGCGAGGGCGCGGCAGACTTAGCCGGATTAATAAGCGGGTGACGCATTATTCGTGGACGCTCACACCTCGGGACCGCTACGGTCCCCTGAGCGCCTCCCTAGCGCTGACGACGCTCCGGACCTGGGAACGGCACTTCAGGGGAGACGAAGCCCCCGTAGCTTTCCCCTACAGCTACGCCGAACTCGAAGTCAATCGCGGCACACCTTGAAGGCTTCAAACAGCGAACATTGTCGCTGTCTCCCGAACAGCAGTTCGACAATGCATTGGCTGAGCTCTGGCGATGTTGCCGACTCCACAGTTACAGATATCACAAGCTCGCGTGGGAGAAAGGTGTGCGCATCGCATGCTCTGCCGTCCCTATCATCTCGCCCGCGTGGCTCATGCGTGGGACTTCCTCCACGGCGAACACATCCGGGACGTGCTCATCCGCCGCCGAGCGCGCGATGGACGGGCGGTCGCTCTAGAGTGGCATGACCGGCGGATGGAGGCATCTGCTCCAGCCGCTGGGGACCACGAGGCCGGATGACTCCGCCTTACCCTCTGCCCGGCCGCGCTAACGAGTTCCCCCGCGATTGAGACGGGGGGTGAAGCGGGCGATGGTGTGGTGCCAGCCCGCCCGTTCGCCGTCCTGGCAAGATAGCGGCATGGAACGTGTGCTTGGAATCGGGGGATACTTCATGCGGGCTGCCGACCCGGCGGCCCTGGGCGCGTGGTATCGCGATTGCCTAGGCCTGGACGCCGATGAGAACGGCCTGTGGCGTCAGGGAGCCGGGCTGACGGTGTTCGCGACGTTCGAGTCCGAGACCGACTACTTCGGGTCCCGCGCCCAGCAGACCATGCTCAACTTCCGGGTCCGCGACCTGGATGCGATGCTCGCGCAATTGCGCGCCAAGGGAGCGGACGTGGCCAAAGAAACGCAGGACATGGAGGGCGTCGGCCGGTTCGGCTGGGTCACCGATCCCGAGGGCAATCGGGTCGAGCTGTGGCAGCCCGCCTGACCGCGTCTTCACGCAGGCGGTGGCGTGCTGGTGGCCCGCTAGGTTGCCGGGGTGTGAACCTTGGTCAGGCCCGCGCGGCCATGTCCCATTCCGCCTTCTGCGGGCGGTCACAGGAACACCCCGGACGGGCCGCCTTCGTCTCCGGCAAGCGCAAGCAGAACACGATCAAGACCACCACCATCAGCGACGGCCAAGGACGCACCCTGTGGTGCGGGGCGGTGCGGCCGGGCCGGATGCACGACCAGACCGCGATGCGCGCCGAGGGCATCGGTGAACAGTTCCGGCTCTACCCACGCGTGAAAGCCGAGGCCCGGCGAAGGCTACCGGGGACTTGCCAGCGAGTTCCCCGACCAGGTGAGCGCTCCGCCCCGCAAGCCGAAGAACCTCGGCGAAGGAGCGATCACCGAACAGTACGGCTGGCGGCAGGCCAAGCGCCGCGGCCACCAGTCCGACGTCAGCTGAACGGACATCCGACTGATCGAAGCGCGTATTGACCGTCGCCCGTTCTCCTGGCTTCCGTACCACCTCAGCGGGGCGGCGGTGCGGTGGAGTTGGGGTGCCGAGCGTGCCTACTGGAGCCATGCGGGAGCAGACGTACTGTTCAAGGCACCGGGGGCGACGTCACGGCCGCTGCTCGATGACTTTCGCGTGTAGCAGCTTTCCGACGAGCTCGATGCGGAGACGGGGGTCGGCAGCGGCGTTCTTGGAGTGGAGCTTGAGCTTGGAGTAGGTGAGGTTGAGCCCGTCGGTGTCGATCACGATGCCCGGCGAGCTGACGATGAACAGCTTGCCGTGCACCATGTCCGTCTCGATTCGCAGGACATTCAAGGTGATCACCGCGTGGGTGAAGTCGAGGGTGACTCGGCACTCTTGCGTGCGAAGCTCGATGCGCACGGGTACCGACCAGCGCCCCTCCCGTACGTACCTGCCGCCGTGTTGCTCGACCACGAGTACGTCTTTGCCTTTGGCTGCGGGCGCGATCGGCAGGTCGGCGGTGAGCTCGGCCAACTCGCCGAGCGTCCGGGCTGAAAGCGCGCTCTCCAGCCGGGTGTCGAGTTCCTCGGCGCTGAGTCGGCCGTCACCGCCGGCGACCCGCAGCGCATCCACGACGCGGTCGCGATCCGCGTGCGATGCCCGCAGGTCGGGCAGGTCATTCGACATGGCAGCCACGTTAGCAAGGCAGACCGTCCCCAGTAGCCATCGGTCGGCCGCGCCCTGCGGAGATTGCAGCAGGTCGAAGCGGACCAGACCACCAAGGTGCCGCCCTGCGGGGAATCGCGCCGCACGCTGTAGCCCGACAACCATTCAGCGAACGTCGGACCGGTGGGTCCGAATCGAGCCGTCATGCCGGGTCCAATTCAAGGATCTGGCGCAAATAACGTGAAGGTAACGTTTCGATCTTGAGGCGCCCGGCTGGCCGCGCAGGTCAGAACCAGCTCAGCTGCTGCCCAGCAGAGGCGGCAGTACGCGGCGCGGCTGGTCGCGATCACCAGGGAGGGGCCCCGCCTGCCGCGCATCCCGGGTGCTGGCGGAGACCGCCTCCTCCAGCTGGGCCAGCCAGGCCAGGTGACCCTGCACCGCCTGGCGGCCTTCCGCGGTGAGCCGGAACCACGTGCGCGGCCGCCGGCCGACCGCGCCCTTGCGGACTTCCACGTACCCGGCGTCTTCGAGCACGCGGGACTGTTTCGACAGCACCGAGTCGCTGATCC
Source organism: uncultured Actinomycetes bacterium (assembly GCA_963767385.1). Lineage (GTDB taxonomy): Bacteria > Actinomycetota > Actinomycetes > Streptosporangiales > Streptosporangiaceae > RYN-230. The sequence goes on from CAVYEA010000030.1 coordinate 7,298, forward strand.
CGGCCGCATCACGCAGCGCGGCGAACTCGACCCAGTCCGCGCCAGCCGCCAGCAGCCCGCAGATCGACAACCGGGTGATCGGGTGAATGAGCGGGTCCGGCTTGGCGGTCACGCCGCCCCTCCGCCGCCTCGCAGCTCCCGGCGGGTAACCCGCAGAGCGGCCTGCAGGCAGGCCATCTCCGCCACGACCGCGAGGGCCGCGACTACGATCGCGGCCACGATCAGGCCGTGGCGGATCAGGAGGAACTCGGTCTCGCTGGCGGCGAGGAACACCACGATGATCGCGATCCCTACGGGACGGCCCGGGGCGGGATAGCGGAGGTTCCGGAAGGGCAGCTTTATGCCGGTGGCCCGGGTCAGGCCCCACTGCATCAGGCAGACCACCGCCAGTGCGGCGACCGCAATGGGCCAGGTGGGAACCTGGGGAAGGTACCGCGAGCTGAAGGGGACCGCGAAGACCAGTGCCCACAAGATGGCGCAACCGGACTGGTACCACCACGGCAGCCGCATCCGGTCCGCCAGCCGGGCCCGCTGCACCCGCAGCAGCTCCAGCGCTGCCGGGTCTCTTGCCACATCGCGCATTGAGGCTCCTCTGTCATGTACTTTCCATTAAGAAAGTACTTGACAGGCCCGCGCGCGGCAAGCCGTGCCCGGCCAGCGGCCGCGCGAGCCGGCCGTGACGCCGCGGCGGAATCCATCTGTGCTCCCTGCGGCGCGGAGCCGGAGCCACGCCGAAGGCGTGCCCGATCTGCGCTGACGAGCGGCAGTACATTCCGGCACGGCGGACGCAGCCGAGGTGATCGCTGCGAGCCATCCGGACATGTCCGGCGGCCAGGTCTCCTGGAGCCACGCTTCCGGCCCGCATCTCGTGACAGTAACGGGCCGGGCCGCGCAGATCCGGTGCCCTAGCGCGCGACCGGCCTCCGGCACAGAACGGTCTCGCCGGTACGGCCAGCCGGGCGCCTCAAGATCGAAACGTTACCTTCACGTTATTTGCGCCAGAGCCCAATTCAAGCCGCCGAGCCACACAGACTGCTGAACCGTCCGACCCACATCACGCCAGCATGCCCCGACCCCAATCGCGGGGGAGGTCGTAAGCTTCTGGGCACCGCCCCGCTGAGAGGGGCGCAAGCAGGTCGAGGTGCCAGCGTGGGAGGACGTTTACGTTGGTTGATCACCGCATCAGGGTCGTGCGCGGCTGCGCGCTCAGATTGATCCTGGCCGTGCCGCTGGCGGGATGCGGCAGCCTCAGAAAGTCCATCGACCGGATCAACCACGCCAGCGCCGCCTCTACCGGCCTGCAGAGCTTCATTCAGGATCAGCTGACAGCTAAGTTCCACCGTTCTGTCCGTTCGGTTTCCTGCACGCCGTACATGGAGTGTTATTCAGAACCTTCGGGTAGCAGGTAGGTGCTCGCCCGGCGTGTCGCCATAAATAACAACGGTTCCCTTGGGAGAATTGGGTTTTCCGACCAAAGAATTCCCTCGCCCAGGAGAACCGTTGCGGTACTATCGTACTACAGGTTTAATGCTCTCGCAGATGCAGGAACTCGCCTGCCGTGTCCATGAGGCGCTGCCCGAGCCCTGGAACAAGGGAACCGGGCGGCCGAGATCGTGCGGCCTTTATGCGGCGGCAGAGATCGCGTGCATGTATCTCCGGCAGAACGGAACGCAAGAATTCCTGGGCGACATGAAAGGCGTCTCGCAGCCGACGGTGTCCCGGATCGTCACCGTCCTGGTGCCGGTGGTCAGGGCCGTCCTGGAAGAGTTCGTGCCGTCCGCGGGGGACGCCATCCAGATGGCCAGCGGGCGGGTGTGCCTGGTCGACGGCACCATCACGCCCTGCTGGTCCTACGAGGAGCACCGCGAGCTGTGGAGCCGCAAGCACGGCACCACCGGGTTCAACGCGCAACTGGTCAGCCTGCTCGGCGGAAATGCGATTTACATTTCTGATCCGCTTCCGGGGAAAACCCATGACGCAGCCGCGTTTGCCAGCACGCCAGTCGCGGAGATCATCCGGAACTCCGGTGGCGGTATCGCTGATAAGGGGTATCAGGGGTGTGGCATGGTCACCCCGCGCAAGAAGCAGCCGCACGGCAATCTCTTGCCATGGGAAAAGCAATTCAACGCTGATGTCTCATCGCTCCGGGCACCCATCGAAAGGCTCGTTGCCCATTTCAAGTCCTGGCGGATCTTCCACACGGACTACCGCCGCCCGTACCACACCTACCGCGACGCGTATGACGCCGCTCGCGGGTTGTTCTTCTTCTCACTCAACTGGGGTTTTGAATAAAGTTCATGGATCAGGTCCCGCAGGACAGCAGCGCCCACCTCCAATGTGTGGTGCGCTTCACAAATGGAACCTCGTATACCACCCCGGCGACAATCAATAACCCGTCAAACGACACCGGCTACTCATACGCCTACTACACCTACAGTTTCAACGACCCGCCGGGCGCCGACATCACGACAGTGCCGCTGCCGGGACCGACGGTCACACTCGCCGCGACGAGTCCCGTCTCTCTCTTCGACGCCCGTAACCTAGAACCGGTGCTCAAGCGGCTGGCCGCGCGCTTCGGAAGCCGTGACCTGATCGTCCAGCTGGCGCTCTACCCGGGCGAACTCGAAGCGGTGATCGCCACGAACGGCACCGCGTGGGCGGTGACGGCCACCCACGCCGGGACGCTGAACGCGGGGAAGCCGACCTCCTTCAGCGGTTCCCGCAGCGGAATCGTGTTCTCCCAGCTCGTCCCTGGCGTAATTCAGCGCCTAACCGAGCGAATCACAGTCAGAGGCAGGGTGCCGCTCTCGCACATGGACCGTTTCGTCCTGACAAACTCCCTCCCCGGTGGAGATTCGGGATGGAACATCTACCTCACGTCAGGCACACCGCGATTTCAAGCTCGCGTTCTCGGGGACCATCTCGAGATCATCACACCAAGTGGGACGCACCCACTGCACCGAGCCGCAAGGGTGCCTTCCGCCGGTTCAAAGATGAGTTGAACGAGGAGTACCCAGACCTGCTGCCGGTGTGGCACGCCTTCCGCGACATCCGCGCCAGGCGCCGCGCCGCCGAATGGCTCGCCGGCAACTCCCTCATCGACGGGAACGCGGCTACGAGCTTCCTGACCGATCCCCCGGATCCACGTCTGCCGTATTCGCCCACCCACCCGGTCCCGGTCGGCTGTGACCTTGACCGGGCGGGACGTTCGCCCTGCTGCCGTGCCCGGTGGTGCCACCAGCGGCGGCCTGGACAGCAGCCCGGCGGGATGCTGGACTCGTTGCCGGGCCTATCGCAGGGCCGGCGACTGCCTCCACGTCCTGCCCTCCGGCCCTGCCATGTTCCGAGCGGGAGGTACTGCCATGCGGGAGCGCACCCACAGTGGCAGCCCGGCTGGCTCCCGGCTGGATGGCGACGCCTGGGGCCGCGTCCGGCGCGAGATCAGTGACGTGGCCGGGTGGACGCCCGGGCAGGTTCAGCGGTGGTGGCTGGGCCGTGCGGGTCCCCTGCTGCGCCACCACGCTCAGCAAAGCCTCAACCCCGCCTATCGTGAGCTGGTCGAGGACACCGGCGTCGATCCGGCCGGTGCCCGCCTGACGCCAGCGGCATGGGGCCGGGTCCCCGTCATCGACAAGCAGTGGCTGGCCCGGGCCGGTTATGACCGGCGGCCCGCGTGCCCGGGCCCGGTTCTGGTCATGGGCACCAGCGGGAGCACCGCCGCGCAGGTCCTCGTGCCCGTGACGGCGGAGTGCGCCAACCGTGGGCTCGGCGACAACTTCCTGCGTGCCCTGGCCATGGCCGGGGCTGGCCCCGGCCAGCGGCACTGGGGAATCGAGCACCGGCCGCCCGGCCAGGTTCGGGGCGAGACCGGCTCGTCGATCTCCATGACCTGGCTGGCCTGCCACTGCGGGGACAATGCCCTCGTCACCGTGGCCACCGATCCGCTGGAGGAGCAACTGCGGCGCGCGGCCGCCTTCCAGCCGGACACGATCTCCGGCTCGCCGGGGTTCCTCCAGCAGATCGCGCGGGCGACAGATACCCTGCGCCCGGTGCTCCTGCTGTACGGCGGGGCGGCACTCGCGGGCACCGACGCCAGCCGGCTGCGGGCGTGCTTCCCCGGGGCCCGGCTCGCCGCCTTCTACCCGACGACCGACGCCGGGGCCCTCGGTATCGCGCCCGCCAGCGACGGCGTGTACCGCACCTTCACCGAGACACACCTCATCGAGGTGCTCGATGAGGACGGCCGCCCTGTGGCCGCCGGCTGTCGCGGTGATGTGGTCGTCACCCAGTTCGGCGCGCGGGCAGCGCCGATCATCCGCTACCGGGTAGGCGACCGGGCGACGTACCTGGGCTGGGACCGGGGCCGGCTCCTCCTGTCCGGCATCGAGCGGGCAGCCGAGGCTGCCATCGGGTCAACCCTCGTCCCCTACAGCGACCTGCGGACCTGGGCGCCCCGGCTGGCGGCACGTGACCCGTCCGTCGTGGCGGTCCAGCTGGTACGCACGTACTCGCCGGCCGAGCAGCGCGAGCAGCCCGTCGTGCGCGTGATCGGCCCGGCGGCCGACGCCGGGCTGGCCGCCGCCGCCCGCGGCCTGCTCGACGATTTCCCGCAGATCGCCAGCGAGGTCGCGAGCGGCGAGCTGGCGCCGGCCCTGGTCGAGTTCCGCGACCCTCCGGCGACGCTCGACGGCCACTGGAAGATCCCGCTCTACGCCGATGAGCGCACCAGGCCGGAGGATAGGCCGTGCCCGAGCGACTGACCCTGGCCACGCACGATCACCAGCGGGACCACGCCGCCTGGCTGGCTCAGTTCACCGGCGCCCAGGTGCGTGACATCTACCCCAGCCAGGTCGCGGAGCTGGCCACGGTACGCCTGCCGGGCGGGTCGCCGCAGGCACGGGACGCGTTCGCGGCAGAGTACGAGGCGCAGGAACCCGGGGTCTGGTGCTACTACCCGTGGCTGAACACCGCCCTGCACATCCTCGGGCCTGAGGCGCTTGTCGAGCTCCGCACCAACCGCAACCGGAACCTCGTCACGAAATCAGAGCAGGCGGTACTGCGGCAGGCACACGTAGCGATCGCCGGACTCTCGGTCGGCGGCAACATCGTGTCCACGCTGGTGCGCCACGGAATCGGCAGCACGTTCTCGCTCGCCGATCACGACGAGCTGGCCACCAGCAACCTGAATCGCACCCACGGCCGCCTGCTCGACGTGGGCACGCCCAAATGCCAGCTCGCCGCGCGCGCAGTATGGGAACTCGACCCGTTCGCGACGTGCATCCTGTATCCGGACGGCCTCGATGACGACACGGTGGATTCGTTCGTCGCCAGCAGCGATGTCGTGGTCGACGAACTGGACGACTTCCGGGTCAAGGCCCAGCTGCGTCTCATGGCGCGGCTGCACGGCAAGCCGCTGCTCATGGCCACCAGCCTCGGCGACACCGTGCTGATTGACGTCGAACGCTGGGACAGCCCGGACGATGGCCTCGTGCCCTTCAACGGCCAGCTCGACGGGGTGTCCGTGCCGGACCTGATGCGGACCGACCTGTCCCCTGAGGAGGTATCCCGGTTCGCGGCCCAGGTCATCGGCGTCGGCAACGTCCCGCTGCGCGCGCTGGCGTCGCTCCCGCTCATCGGCAGCGAGCTCGCCGGGCGCCCGCAAGTTGCCAGCACCGTGACCATGGCCGCTGGGTGGGCCGCGATGACGGCCCGCTCCGTGCTGCTCGGCGCGCCCGTGCGCAGCGGACGGTATCGCATCAGCCTCACCGAGGCACTCGGCCTGCCAGAAGACCGGGGCACCGCGGATGAGCGCGCCGCAGTCATGGCGCAGCTCCGGCCGCCGCGCCGGATCGCGGGCCAGCGGCCGGAGCTGCACGATCCCGCCACGCTTTCCAGCGACGGCGCCAACGCCGCGCTCACCAGGCTCGCGGCCTACGCCACGCTGGCTCCATCGCCACACAACACACAGCCATGGCTGCTCCGCGTGGCCAGCGGAACGCTGACGATCAGCGCCGACGCCTCCCGCGCGCTCCCGGCCGCCGATCCACGGCGGCGGGCGCTGGCGATCAGCCTGGGGTGCGCCGCCACCAGCGTTCTCGTCACGGCCGCAGCGTCCGGCCTGAGCATGACACTGGAGATCGCCCCAGACGGGGCCGTCCGGCTCCGCCTGGCCGGCACCCCCGCCGATGACGAGCTCGCGCGGCTGTTCCCCGCGCTGGCCTCGCGGGTGTCCGACAAGCGCGGGTACCCGCCAGAGCCGGTCGTGCCGCCGCAGCTGCCGTTGCCGGAGAGCACCGGCGTGCACTACATCGCTGATCCTGACGCCCGGGACTACATCGCGGACCTGCACCGGCAGGCCGTCGGCGAGCTGGCCCGGACCGGCTCCTTCGCCAGGGAACTGGCCGACTGGCTGAGGACCAGCCCAGCGGACCCTCGGCGTGATGGCATGACCCTGCCCCTGACACCCGACGCGGCCGGTGCCCTCATCACCGCACTCCGCAGGTCAGGTGAGCCGCTGACAGAGATGGGCGAGCGCGACGCGCAAGCCCTCGCGGCCGGGCCGCTGATCGGCTTGCTCACGTCGGCGGCAGACATCCAGCCGGCCTGGGTTCGCGCGGGGCTGGCCTGGCAGCGCCTCACACTGGCCGCCTGCGCATGCGGGCTGGCCACTGCCCCGCTCACCGCCGTCGTGGAGAACCCCGGGACGCGCCAGGCCGCCGCCGCCCTCGTGCCAGCAGGCCAGCACATCCAGATGGTGTTCCGTCTCGGAAGGTCCCCGGGTCCGCTTCCGCCCACCGCCCGGCGTGACCCTGCCTGGGCCGCCACCGGCGCTCCGTGACCGGCCACGGGGCTGGTCGTGATTACTAGCCGTGAGAACGGCGCCACGCCGTCACCATCCCGCTCGCCGGACGGGCGGGCCGGGGTCCGCCGCACCCAGCAGGAACGTGCGCAGCTGGCGCGGACAGTGCGTGCGGGGTGCGTTAATCAACGGGTCACCAGGCAGAAGGGGTGGCCTGCGGGGTCTTGGTACACGTGCCATCGCACCGCTTCCCCGCCAGGGCCTGGGCGCGGGGAGGCACGCTCGCCGATAAAGGTCCCACCGGTGGCGACCACTCGCGTATGGGCAGCGTCAAGGTCGCCGACCAGGATGTCGAAATGCACGCCAGGCACCGCTCTCCCGCCCTCGGCGGCGGCGGCGACGCACTGGAAGGAAAGCCGCTGGCCATGCGGAGGCGGTTCCAGCGTGACCCAGCCGGGATACCATTCCGTCGGCGTCCCGCCCAGCAGGCTGGCCCAGAAGGATGCCAGGCGCCTCGGATCACCGCAGTCCAGCACGATCTCGCGTATCCACCCAATCTCGGCATGCTCGATATCGCTCACGAGCGAATTATGATCGCGGCCATGCACCGAAGGCGCGGCTTACAGCGTGGATTCCGGCCATGCCCGCAGCGGGCGGAGCGTGCCTGCCTCGGATGCGCAGTCACCCGCATGATGCCGCGGTGAGGACGCGCCGGTTACTCGACCGGAGCGCCGCCGAAGCCGATCTCGTTGCCGTCGGGGTCACGGTAGATCACCTTGCGCACGCCGTTCCCGTACGTCTCCTGCGAGTCGGGCTCGATTCCCCGGGCGCCGATGCCCTCGACCCGCTCATCGAGATCGTCGACGAACACCGTGTGCAGGGCATGGCCGGCCCGCCCGGGCAGCTCCTCGATGTAGAGGTACCGGTGCTCGGCGAGCTCCCACACCGCCTCCGTCGCGTTCGGGAAGAACGCGGGCCCGGAGCCCAGCAGCCGCTCGTACCACGTGAGCGCGCGCTGGTAGTCGCTCACCGGAAGCCCCGCGAAGAGGTCAACGGACATGCGTTCACGCTAACCCCCGCATCCGCGGGCCCGCACGCGAGCAACGGGCGCCTCCGCCCGGTGCCTACGATCATGACCTCGCTGCCTTACGTGTAGTAGTCGTTGCCCCTCGAGAACTCGACGAAGGTGCATGCCTGGTCGCCGACAGTCCAGGCATCATGACCGGGGGGAAGGAGCATCACGTCCCCTGCCGAGAAGTCCTCCTGCGAGCCGTCGCTCAGGGCCACCCCGCAGTGTGCCCGCCGTCAGCAGGGCTACGTGAGGCAGCTCGCATTGGTCTGTCCCGGCGTATGACTTCAGGTCCTTCGACCACTGTGCGCCAGCCTGGAAGGTCACCTCGGTCACGGCGACGCCGTCGAGCTCGGCAGTCTTCTTGGAGATAAGTCCATGCGTGTCGGCCTTGAGGTCGGCGAGGTGGGCCTTCTGCATGGCTGGGTTGTACGTCGGCATGGACTCAAGCCTGGCCGGCCGCTGCGCGGAAGTCGAGAACTTCGGTCGGATATATAGGTTCCGGGAGCGCATGCAGTAACCCTTCCAAGAGGCGCCTGAACGATCGTTCGGTGGCGCTCGCGCCGCTGCGGAGCTTGGGCTCGGCCCGCGCGCTTGGCCGCAGACGGCTTGGGTAGGCCCCTGACGGACGCTGGGCTGCCACGGCGGGCGCAATTCACTGGTTAGCAGCGCCGGGGCGCTCGCCGTCTCTCGCTTAGGCTGAGAGACGGCGTTGGAGCCCGGGGGGCGCCAGGCAGGATGCGCCCCACGGCCTGTGAGGTTGTGCCGGAAACGGCATGGGGGTGACGAACGTGACTGCGGACGAATATCCGGTTCCCCAGCCAGTGGTAGGGCGTGGTGCGGTGTTCGTGGAGCACCGGCTGAAGACCCCGCAGGTATCGGAGTCGGCCTACATCGCGCCGACGGCGGTGCTCGCCGGTGATGTCAGGGTCGGCCCGCACAGCCGGGTGCTGTTCGGAGCCGTGATCACCGCCGAGGGTGGCCCGGTGGAGATCGGGCGGAACTGCGTGGTCATGGAGAACGCGGTCATCCGGGGCGTGCCCGGCCAGGAAACCCGCGTTGGCGACGACGTCCTCGTCGGCCCGCACGCTCACCTCACTGGCTGTGTGATCGAGGGCGGCTCGCGGATCGCGACCGGCGCCATGGTGTTCAACGGCGCCCGCATCGAAACCGGCGTGGAGGTCGAGTTCAATGCGGTGGTGTACGTCAATACCGTCGTCCCGGCCGGTACGGCGGTGCCGATGGGCTGGTTCGCTGGCGGACAGCCCGCCGAACTGGTGGCACCGGGAGACTGGGACCGCATCCGCGCCATCATGGGACCGCTGGACTATCCGGGCACAGTCTTCGGGGTGGGTGCCAGCTCACTGATGCCCGACATTGCCCGCCGCTACGCTCGAGGGCTGGCCCTGCATCACCGAGATCGCATTCTCCCCGACGAGCGCCACATGCTCGCCCAGGAGGACGCGCGCTAGCCTGCCGGCACAAGCCCGCGCCGTGCCTGCGAGCGTGTCCTCATCGCTGGCCTGCCCGGAGTTAGCGCGCGCCCAACGACCCGGGTGCTGGAGGACGCGGGATGGGCGCGTCGTTCAGCTGCTGGTCAATGTCGACGAGAATGGCGTCGTCTTCGATCTTGCATGCGTAAACCGGGATGGGGCCGCAGGCAAACACACCGACGGCCTCGCCGGTGGTCAGGTCGTAGCGTGATGCGTGGGCGGCGCAGACCAGCGTGTCATCGTCCTGCAGGGTGCCCTCGTGCAAGGGTTGCTGCTGATGGGTGCAGGTGTTGTGGATAGCCCTGACATCGTCATCATCGAGGCGGATGAGGCAGATCGGTTCGCGCAGCTCGTCAACGAGCATGGTGTCGCCGACCTCTAGGTCATCGAGGTTCGCGACGACTACGAACGTCATGGCTGTGTCCTTCCACTTGCGGGCCGCCGGGGTGCCGGCTGGCTGCCCCGCACCTCGATCCAGCCGTTACGGATCCGGGTAGGGAGCACGGGTTGCGGCTGGCTGGCCGGGCCACGGCTGACGCAGCCGTCGGCGAGCGTGAAGCGGGACCCGTGCAGCGGGCAGGTCACGGTCAGGTCTGCGACTGGGCCGCGGCTGAGCAGGCCGCCGGCGTGGCTGCAGACGTTGTCGATGGCGTAGAGGCGGCCGCGGTGGCGGTACAGCATGATCTGACGGCCCTCGGCCTCGACGGCGGCCGGCGAGTCGTCCAGCAGGTCGGCCTCCTGCAGCGCGCGGGTCCACCGCCGCGGCCCGATGGCCCACGCCACCCGGTTGACCATCACACCCTTGGTGAATACGAGATGACCGCCGAGGTAACCGGCCGCGGCTGTGACCGTGAGGCTGGCCGCGCCCAGAGCGCGTGCCGTGCTGCGGTGGCCGGCCATCCGGGTGCCCAGGGAGGCACCTTGCAGCCCCAGGGCCACCGTATTGAGGAGGCCGTGGAATAGCCCGACGCGGCGGTCCTGATCGTTGCTGACGGTCCAGTCGCTCAGACCGGTCAGGGCGGTAGCGCCCGCGGCGAGGATGCCGGCCGCGCTGAGCATGCCCGCAGCGTCGATTCCGCGCCGGGGAGCTGGGCCGCGGTCGGTGGCGTCCAGCACCATGACGCCTGTCCACAGCCCGATGGGCAGGTCGCTCAGTGCCGGGTGCAGCGGGTGGCCGACCCATCGGCCGCCATGCAGCAGCTCAAGGACAAGGTTGTCCTGGTGCCGTTCGCGGACTGGCTCCAGCACGCCGGTCAGCTGGTCGCTCAGAGTCCGGAGCCAGCCGAGCCGGTCGAGCCAGGCCACGAGATCGCTGTGCCAGGCGACCAACCGGGTGGTAGCGACCGGGGAGCTGACGGCCGGCTCGGCCTGCTGGCCGGCTGCTGGCGGATCGCCGGCCTGGCCGCTGCCTGCTCGCATGAGGTTCCTCCATGGTGGCGTCAGCTTGTGGCTCGATCCTGAAGAGAATCTTCCAGGTCTCCGCTCATTCTGCTCGTCTCACCTTGCTGCACTTGCCCGGTGGGTACCGCTGCCTGCCGCTTGTGATCGGCGGCATGGCTCCGGGTGACGGAGCACCCTCGTTCACTTAGCGTGTTCAGCCTCCACCTCAGCGCGGGGCCACTGCTTCCTAGAGCTTGGCGACGCGGCATGCAGGGTGCAGGCGCCGCGGGAATGGCCAGCCGCATACGACCCGCTCAGCTACTTTGCCGACGGCGGCCGCTGCATCGTCTTCGCCGCGGCGGGCGGGGCTCCCGCCGATCCGGACTGGCGGCCGGCGCAATGCGAACCCTAAGTGTTCAGCTCAGGGCGGATCGGCCCCGTGCAACCGTAGACAACACCGAGCCGGTTTCTGCACTGTGATGTCACAAGACACGGACCGGACACGAAGGACGGAAGATGCGGCTGCCTGCCCTGACCTCCATGTCACCCCGCCAGCAGGAAATCAGCGACCGGATCAGCAGCCGCCGGGGCGGTACGCGGGGACCGTTCCTGGTCTGGCTGCGCAGCCCGGAGCTGTGCGAGAAGGTCGAGGCGCTCGGCGCCTACTGCCGCTTCGACTCCTCGCTGGACCCTCGGCTGCGCGAACTGAGCCTGCTCATCGCGGCGCGCCACTGGGACGCGCAGTACTCCTGGAACGCGCACATTGGCAAGGCGGTCGATTTCGGGGTGTCCCGGGAGAGCCTGGAGGCGCTGGCGGAGCACCGCGAACCGGATTTCGCGCATCAGGACGAGCAGATCGTCTACCAGTTCAGCACCGAGATCCTCGGCGACCACTTCGTGTCGGAGGCCACCTTCGCCGCGGCCCTGGCGGAACTCGGTGAGCAGGGTGTCGTCAACCTGATCGGCAGCCTGGGGAACTTCTCGATGCTCGCCATGCTCCTCAACACCTTCGAGGTCGACCTGCAGCCAGTCGAGCCGCCATTCCCCGATGTGCGTGGCTACGCGCGGGTTCCCGTCGCTCAGGCCGTCCCGGACAGGTGAAACGGCGACCGGTCGCCGCGCAGCATGAGCACGTCGTCGGCGGCCGAGACTACCCGCGGGTCGTGGGTGATGACGATGGCGGTGTGCCCGGCCGCGAAGCGGCGGATCACCTCTAGCAGGCGCTCCGCACTCGCGGCGTCCAGGCCGGTGGTGGGCTCGTCCAGGATCAGCACGGGCGCGTCCCGCAGGAAGGCCCGCGCGATGCATACCCGCTGGCGCTGGCCGCCGGAGAGCAGGCGGCCGCGCTGCCCGGCCTCGGTGGCGTAACCGTCCGGCAGGGCGGTGATGAACCGGTCCGCATCGGCCGCCCGGGCAGCGGCCCGCACCTCCTGGTCGGAGGCGCCGGACTTCCCGAACCTGATGTTCTCCGCCACGGTGCCCGGGAAGAGCAGGGCCTCCTGCTGCAGCAGTGTGACGTTGTAGCGCAGGGTGCGCAGCGAGAGGTCGCGGATATCGATCCCGTCCAGCCGGATGCGCCCGGCACCGGGGTCATAGAACCGCAGCAGCAGCCGGGCGATCGTGGACTTCCCGGTTCCGCTGGGCCCGGCGATGGCCAGCAGCAGGCCGGGGACGGCCGTGAAGGAGAGCCGGGCCAGGACGGGCTGACTGCTGCGCGGGTAGCCGAAGGTGACGTTCTCGAAGTCCACCCGCCCGCCGCTGCGCAGCCGCCCTTTCAAGGCTGACCTGCGCTCGGCCACGTGCGGCCGGAAGCCCAGGATGTCGTCGATCCGCGACGCGCTGGCGGACGCTTCCGACACGGTGAGCACCAGCCCGCTCAGGCCCTGCACCGGCGGGTACAGGTAGGCCAGGCAGGCGGCGAAGGCCAGCAGCCCGGCGACGCTCAGCCGGCCGCCCGCCACGTCCCAGGCGCCCACGCCGAAGATAACCAGCACGCAGCATGTCTCCACGAGGTACACGAGCGGCTGGTAGATCGAGTCCAGCTTCGTCTCGGCCATCTTGGCCCGCAGCCACGACACGCCCTCCCGGTGCAGCCGCCTGGACTGCGCGTCCTGCCGGTTGAACGCCTGGATCAGGGCCTGGTTGGCCAGGCTTTCCTCGACCGCGCTGGTCACTGACCCGCTGGCGGCACGTTCAGTGCTGGCGGCGCGGCTCAGCGGGCCGGCGAAGCCCCGCGCCACGAGCCAGAAGGCCGGCGCCACCGCGAGCGCCGCCAGGGCCAGGTCCCAGCGGATCACGAGCGCCGCCACCGCGAACACCACGATGCTGATCATGGAGGTGAGCAGGCTCACCGGCCCCGACGCGACCGCGCTCTCCACGACAGCGATGTCGTCGATGAGCCGGACCATCAGGTCACCCAGCCGCCGCTCATCGAAATAGTCCACTGGCAGCCGCTGCGTGTGGGCGAACACCGAATCGCGCAGCCGCAACTGGATGCGCTCGGCCGCCAGCCCGGTCAGCCAGCCGCTGCCCGCCATGGCCAGCGCCCCAGCCGCCGCCATGGCCAGCCACAGCCCGGCCAGGATCCAGAAGCCCGTGAGGTGGTGCCTTTCCAGCACCTTACTGACAATGGCCTCGAAAATAATGACCGAGCCCAGTTCACAGCCGAGGAGGATAAGGCTGAGCAGCCCGCCGGCCAGCAGCTTGAGCCGGTCCCCCCGGGTATAAGGCCAGAATTCCCGGAATACTTCGCAGGCCGGCCGCGCCCGGCCGGTCATGCCACGTGCCCTCCTTTCCTCCCCCGCTGCGGGCCGGCCGGGGGCAGGGCGGGGAGTCTCCCCTCCCTGCCCCCAGCCTGGCGCGTCACCGGCCCTGCGATCCGGGTTTCAGCAGGTCACTGGCCCGATGACGGGGCGTGCGGCGCTGGCTTGCAGCCCTTACGGCGCCGAGCCGCCGGCTTCGGCCGCGGCGCGGGCTTCTTCCGGGCGGACGGCGGGGCGGGGATGGGCAGCTTGAGCGTCATGAGTGAACTCCTAACTCTTGATGTTCGCCATCTCTCAGGCGCTGACAGGAGCAAAGTTATGGTGCCTATTTCTCAAACAACTCTTAGCGCGCTGCAGAAAACTCGCGAGTTACGCACGATGCGGCCGGGTGCCCGGTGCCGGGTGCCCGGGGTGCCGGGTGCCCGGGGCAGGTGCGGACCGCGTGGCAGGCGGGCGAGCGGGCCCGCAGGCGCAGCCGGCGCAGCCGGGCTTCATGGCTGTCACAGAAAGATAGTTAAGGAACGGTAAAGCATCGCCGCCGAACATGAGGATCATGAATGCGACTGACTCCATACCCCGGCCCCTCGGCGGCGCCCGGGCCCGCATGGTGGCTGGTCACGCCCAGGTAGAGATCGTGGTCCCGGTCCGCAACGAGGAGCGCGATCTCGGCCCGGGCGTCCGGCGGCTGCGGGCTTACCTGGATGACCGCTTCCCTTTCGCCGCCCGCATCACCATCGCTGACAACGGGAGCACCGACGGCACCTGGGCGCAGGCCCGGCACTGGCGGATGAGCTGCCGCTGGTCCGCGCCGTCCGGCTCGACCGGCCTGGGCGGGGCGGGGCGCTGCGCTCGATCTGGTCGGCCAGCGACGCTGACGTCCTACGCCTATATGGACGTGGACCTGTCCACCGACCTGAATGCCCTGCTGCCGCTGGTCGCGCCGCTGCTGTCCGGGCACAGCGACGTGGCGATCGGCACCCGGCTGGCGCGGGGCGCGCGGGTGGTCCGCGGCCCCAAGCGGGAGATCATCTCGCGCTGCTACAACCTGCTGCTGCATGCCTCGCTCGGCACGGGCTTCTCCGACGCGCAGTGCGGGTTCAAGGCGATCCGCGCGGACGCGGCGCGCGCGCTGCTGCCGCTCACCTCCGACACGGGCTGGTTCTTCGACACCGAGCTGCTCGTGCTGGCTGAGCGGGCCGGGCTGCGCATCCACGAGGTGCCAGTGGACTGGATCGACGACCCCGATTCCCGGGTCAACGTGGTCGCCACGGCCGCTAGGCGACCTGCGTGGCATCCTGCGGCTCGGCACCGGGCTGGCCCGCGGCGCGATCCGCGTCCCCGCGCTGCGCAGCACGGAACTGCGGCCTGCGGGTGAGCGCGCGGGCGGCCCGGGGATACCCGGCCGCGGGCTCACCGGCCAGCTGGCACGTTTCGTCCTGATCGGCGATGGCCAGCACCGTGGCCTACGTGCTGCTGTACCTGCTGCTGCGCAGCGTCCTGGCCGCGCAGGCCGCGAACGCCATCAGCCTGCTGCTGACCGCCGTGGCCAACACCGCCGTCAACCGGCGGGTCACGTTCGGCATCCGGGGCCGGGCGCACGCCGCCCGGCACCAGGTGCGCGGCCTGATCGCGTTCGCCATCGGCCTCGCGCTCACCTCCGGCGCCCTGGCCGCCCTGCACGCCAGCGCCCCCCAGGCGGGCCGCACCGCCGAGCTCACCGTGCTCGTCGCGGCCAATCTGACGTCCACGCTGGTGCGGTTCGCGCTCTACCGGAGCTGGGTCTTCCGCCACGGCGCGGCCCGGGCACGGAAGGTGGCTTCCGGTGAACGCCATCTCCACGCAGCCCCGCCTGGGCCGCCCGGCACGCGCAGCCGCCGGGCCGGCGCAGCTGGGGCGGCCGGCTGCTGCGGGGCCGGCCCGGCGACCCAGCCTGGGCCCGGCCTGCGCTGCTCGGCCTGCTGCTGGCCACGGCCGTGCTCTACCTGGCGGGCCTGAGCCGCAGCGGCTACGCCAACGAGTTCTACGCCGCCGCCGTCCAGGCCGGCACGAAGAGCTGGAAGGCGTTCCTGTTCGGCTCGCTGGACTCCGGCAACTTCATCACCGTGGACAAGACCCCGGCCTCGCTGTGGGTGATGGAGCTGTCCGGCCGCCTCTTCGGCTTCAGCTCGTGGAGCATGCTGGTGCCGCAGGCCCTGGAGGGCGTGGCCTGCGTCGGCGTGCTGTACGCCACCGTCCGGCGCTGGTCCGGCCCCGCGGCCGCGATCATCGCCGGGGCCGTGCTGGCGCTCACCCCGGTGGCCACCCTGATGTTCCGCTTCAACAACCCCGACGCGCTGCTGGTGCTGGTCATGACCCTGGCCGCGCTACGCCACCACCCGGGCCATCGAATCGGGCCGCACCCGCTGGATCGCGCTGGCCGGGGCCCTGCTGGGCCTGGGGTACCTGACCAAGATGCTGCAGGCCTTCCTGGTCCTGCCGGCCTTCGCGCTGGCCTACCTGTGGGCTGGCCCGCCGTCGCTCGGCAAGCGGCTGTGGCAGCTGCTGGCCGGCGCCGCGGCCCTGGTGGCCGCGGCGGGCTGGTGGGTGGCGATCGACCTGCTCACCCCGGCCGCCGACCGGCCGTACGTCGGGGGTTCCACGGACAACAACATCCTCCAGCTCACCTTCGGCTACAACGGCCTGGGCCGGATCACTGGCGGCGGGACCTCGGCCGGGGGCGGGGGCGGCGGCACCGCCGCGGGCCGGCTGGCCGGCAGCGCGGCCGGGCCGGCGGTCCCCCGTCCGGCGGCGGTGGCGGCGGCTCCCTGTTCGGCGGGGCGACCGGGATCACCCGGCTGTTCTCGTCCGACATGGGCAGCCAGATCAGCTGGCTGCTCCCGGCGGCCCTGATCGCCCTGGCCGTCCTGCTGTGGATGACCCGCCGTAACCCGCGGGCCGACAAGACCCGCGCCGCGGCCCTGCTGTGGGGCGGCTGGCTGGTGGTGACCGGCCTGGTGTTCAGCTACATGTCCGGCATCATCCACCCCTACTACACGGTGGCCCTGGCCCCCGCGATCGGCGCACTGGTGGGCATCGGCGCGACCGCGCTGTGGCGGGCCCGGCACACCCGGGCCGCCCGCATGGCAGCGGCGGGCACGCTGCTGGTCACCGCGAGCTGGGCCTGGGTGCTGCTCGGCCGGAGCCCGGGCTGGCTGCCCTGGCTGCGGGTTGTCATCGTGCTCGCCGCCGCGGCGGCGGCGGTCCTGATCCTGGCCGGTGCCGCGCCGCGGGCCGGCGCTGACCGGGCCGGCGCTGGCCGGGCCGCCACTGGCCGGGGCGCCCGCGCGCTGGCCATCGCGCCCGTCTCCCTGGCCCTCATCGCCGGGCTGGCCGGCCCGGCGGCCTACAGCATCGAGACCGCGGCGACGGCCCACGGGGGGTCCATCCCGACGGCCGGCCCCACCGTGGCGGGATCATCCAGCGGGCCCGGCGGCGCGGCCGGAGCCGGGCGCGGCGGCTTCCCCCGTGCGGCCAGCCCGTCAGGCTCAGCCGGGCCGGGCTCCGGCGCCGCTGGCGCTGGGCAGTCCGGCACCAGCCGGCCCGGGAGCGGCCAGCCGGGCGCAGGCGGCTTCCCCCGCTCCGCAGGCGGCTCGGCAGGCACCTCGACGGGCGGAACCGACTCCGCGGGCGGGGCAGCCACCCCGGGCGGGCGCCCATCGGCCGCGGCCGGCGGCGGTCCCGGCGGCGCGGGAGGGACCGGCGGTGTCAGCAGCGCAGTGTCCAGGCTGCTCGAGTCGGGCGCGTCGGGTTACCGGTGGGCCGCGGCCACGACCGGGTCATCCAGTGCGGCCTCGCTGGAACTGGCCAGCAACGGGATCCCGGTCATGGCGATCGGCGGCTTCACCGGCTCCGACCCGGCACCCACCCTGGCCGCGTTCGAGGCGATGGTCGCCAAGCACGAGATCCACTATTTCGTCGCCAGCGGGTCCGGCGGCGGTGCCGGCGGCCCGGGCGGTGGCTCCGGGTACGGGGCGCAGATCACCTCCTGGGTCAAGGCCCATTTCACCGCAAGGACCGTCGGCGGGATGACGGTCTACGACCTCACCACGCCCAGGACGGGCTCTTAACCAGAGGGGGGCCGTGGGTAATGGCCGCGGGGCCGCAATGGCCCGCGGTCATTACCTGTCGGCCCGGGGATGGCGCCCGGGAATGCCGGAGGTGCCGGCCCGCGAATGTTGGCCGGAATTACCGGGACCGGACTGGCGGACCGGACTGGCGGACCGGACTGGCGGACCGGACTGGCGGACCGGACTGGCGGACCGGACTGGCGGACCGGACTGGCGGACCGGACTGGCGGACCGGCTGGTGCGGACCGGACTGGCGGACCGGACTGGCGGACCGGACTGGCGGACCGGACTGGCGGGCCGGACTGGCGGGCCGGGATTAGCTGGCCGGGATTAGCTGGCCCGGGATTTCAGAGCCGATGCGGAAGATGGCCCCAGAAGGCGGGCAGATCCGTGCGGATAACTAATCCGTGCGGATAACTAAAAGGCATGCCACTGACCACGCCCTCGCCGGCGCCTGTCCGCGAGGCAGCGGACGGCCACGCCGCCGCGCCACGGAAGGCGCCCGCCCGCGGCCGGCGCGTACTGCGTCCGGGTGCACGATGTCTGGGGGGACCCTGGACGCCGTGTGCGTGGCCGCCGCCTGGAAGGAGGGAGCGGGCAATGCAATCCCACATGGTGTGCCGCGCTCTTGAGTGGGAGCTGAGCCCGGCCGACGTGCTGCGGCTGGTGCGGGCCGACCCGTACCCGGTGGCTCTGCTCGGGGGCTGGGCCGGCGGCGGCGACATCGTGGCCTCGGACCCGGTGCGCGTCTGCTGCCCGCCGGACCCGGCGGCGGACGTGCTGGATGCCCCGTGGCCGGACCCGGCGGGCCCGCAGGCCCGGGCCGGGGCCTCCCCCGGCAGCGCTGGTGCCACCTTCGGCGGGGGCTGGATCGGCTACCTGGGCTTCGGCCTGGCGGAACAGCTCCTGCCGGTGCCGCCCGCGCCGGGGGAACCCCGCCGCCTCCCCGCCTACTGGTTCGGCTATTACGATCATGTGCTCCGCCACGACCGGGCCACCGGCAGGTGGGTGTTCGAGGCGCTGTGGACACCCGGCCGCGGTGAGGCGCTGGAATGCCGGTTCGAGGAGCTGTCCCGCCGCCCGCGCGCCGCCGGGTACGGGCCGCGCCCGTACTCCTGCGGCAGCTTCCGGCTGACGCCGTCGGCGGACGAGCACCGGGCAGCGGTCCGTCAGGCGATCAGCTACATCCGCCGCGGCGACATTTTCCAGGCCAACATCTGCCTGCGGCTGGAGGCACGGTTCGCCGGGGATCCGCTCGAGGCGTTCTGCCACGCGGCCACCCGGCTGGACCCGCCGTACGCCGCGTTCATGCGGACGCGGGACGGGGCCGTGGCGAGCCTGTCCCCAGAGCTGTTCCTGCGCCGCAGCGGGATGAGTGCCTGGTCGCGGCCGATCAAGGGCACACGGTCCCGGCCTGCCGGTGAACTTCTCGCGCGGCGGCAGCGTGAGCTGCTGGAGCGTTCCGCCAAGGACCGCGCGGAGAACGTGATGATCGTCAACCTGATGCGCAACGACCTCAGCCGGGTATGCGTGCCCGGCAGCGTGCGAGTGCCGGCGCTGCTGCGCGCCGAGGCCCACCCCGGCGTGTGGCACCTGGTCTCTGACGTCCGCGGCACACTGCAGGCCGGGACGGGCGACGGGCAGCTGGTCGCCGCGGCGTTCCCGCCAGGTTCGGTCACCGGCGCACCGAAGGTCCGGGCGGTCGAGATCATCCACGAGCTCGAGGCGACCCCCCGGGAGGTGTACACCGGGGCGATCGGCTACCGCAGTCCCGTCGCCGGCCTGGAACTGAACGTCGCGATCCGCACCTTCGAGTTCAGCGGCGACCGGGTGTGGCTGGGCGCCGGCGGCGGAATCACGGCCGGTTCCTCCGATGCCGATGAATACCGCGAGTGCCTGGTGAAAGCCCGCCCCCTGATCCGGGCGCTGAACGCCCCCCTCCGCGAAGAACCGGCCGGCGCGACGGCCGGCGGCGCGGCCATCCCGCCCTCGCTGCGGCCCCGGCCCGCGCTGGGCGTGTTCACCTCGCTCCGTGTCACCGAGGGCCGCGGTCACGACCTCGACCGGCATCTCGCCCGCCTGGACGACAGCGCCTGGCAGCTGTTCGGCAAGCATCTCCCGCCCAGCCTGCACACCGACGTGGCCAGCCGCCTCTCCAGCCGCCCGTCCGGCCGGCTGCGGCTGACGGCGCGACCGGTTGGCGGCCCGTTGCAGGTCACTGTCGAGGTGATACCGGCCGGCCCCGCTCCGGAGAGCGTGGCCCTGCATCCCGTCACCATCCCGGGCGGGGTGGGCGCCCACAAGTGGCTGGACCGCCGCCTGCTCGCCCGCCTGGCCGGCGGGAACGGCCGGGACGGCCTCGGCCCGGATGAGCATCTGCTCATCCAGGACCACACCGGGGAGATCCTGGAAACCGACCGGGCCAACGTGTTCGCGGTGATCGACGGCGTCCTGCGCACACCGCCCGCGGAGGGCAGGCTGCTGCCCGGAGTCATGAGGGCCGCGGTGCTGAGCCTCGCCCGGCGTGACGGCATCCCGGTCACCGAAAAGCCGGTTAGCAGGCGGCGCCTGCTGGACGCCAGCGAGGTGTTCGTCACCAACTCCGTCCAGGGCATCGTCCCCGTCCGGTCGATCGGCGGCGCCGCGGCGGCCTGGAAAGCCGGGCCGGTCACCGCCCGCCTTCAGGCTGGGATCGCGCGGCGTCCGGCCGGTACGCGCCTGCCCGGCCGCTGCCCGGTCCCCGGCCGGTCCCCGGTCCCCGTCCGCCGGGCGGGAGTCCTGGCGCGGGCCACGACGGGCCCCGGGCGGCCGCGCTGGTGGTGCCCGCCCGGCGATCGTCCTGGTCAACAACTACGACTCGTTCACCTACAACCTGGCCCACCTCCTGCTCAGCAACGGATGCCAGGTCGAGGTCGTCCGCAACGACGAGGTCTCCGCCCGCGACATCGCCGATTTCGGCCCAGGCGGCATCGTCATCTCACCGGGCCCCGGTACCCCCGACGACGCTGGCGTGAGCATCGACACCGTGCGGGCCTGCGCGGCCACGACGCCGCTGCTCGGCATCTGCCTCGGGCACCAGGCCATCGCCGCCGCCTGCGGCGCCAGGATCACCACCGCGCCGCAACCTGTCCACGGCCAGGCGTCACTGATCACCCACGATGGCGGCGGCCTCCTGTCCGGCCTGCCCCGGCGGTTCCGCGCCGCGCGCTACCACTCCCTGATCGTCGAGGAGGAGTCCCTGCCGCCGGCGCTGGTGATCACCGCCCGCGGCCCGGGCGGGATCCCCATGGGGCTGCGCCATGCCCAGCATCCGGCCGAGGGCCTGCAATTCCACCCTGAATCGATCCTCACCACCCACGGCAACGACATCATCCGCAACTTCGTCCGTACCGTCCGCGGCCAGGATCAGGAAACCAGGGACGCCCTCCCGGCGGGCTCGCTGAAGTCAACCAGTGCCCGCAGGCCCGGGTGAGCCATGCCGCTACCGTCGCCGGCCTGATCTTCGCCCGGCCGCCCGGCGGCCGCCGCCATCAGCGGGACAGTGCCGCCGTCACATGCTGAGCCCTCACATGCGGTGCATGCGCTGGAACTGCATGATGTCGTCCTTGCCGATGAGCAGGGCGACGGCCACCACAAGCACCCCGCCCAGCGACGCCCACATCCACCACTTCATGGTGACCTCCCTCGCTCCGGCGCGGAACGAATCTCGTGACTACTGCTCCATACCCGGCTGACGCCCGCTGACCCGCGGGCAGGCCAGCGGGACCGCCCGGGAACCCGGCGCTGGCCAGGCAATCCGTTACGACTTTGCCCCTTTGCCACGCTTGACCTACGAGATTGCTTAACTTTTACTGAGAGGCGGGTGCTGGAGGTGCGCGAGTCAAGGGGGGGACTGGCATGGCTCAATGCTGCGTGGGCCTGGTGCCGAGGCTGGGGGAAGTGATCCCGGACCCGGCGGGCGAGTTGCGGCCGGACGCGCCGGGCGGGGGCCGATGATGCCCACGCTCCCCCTGGTCGGAGACGAACTGGCCGGCTACCGGCTGCGGGCCGTGCTGAACCGCGGCGGCATGGCCGTCGTCTACGAGGCGGAGAACCCGCGGCTGGGCAGCCTGGTCGCGCTCAAGATCCTCGCTCCCGAACTGGCGGCAGACGACGTGTTCCGAGCGCGGTTCATGAACGAGTCCCGCATCGCGGCCACGCTGAACCACCCGAACGTCATCCCCATCTATGACGTGGGAGCGGCCGGCGACCTGCTTTACCTGGCCATGCGCTACGTGGTCGGCTCCGACCTGCGCGCGCTGCTCAAGGTGCAGCACCACCTGGATCCTGGCCGGGCGCTGCCGCTGCTCGGCCAGGTGGCACGGGCGCTGGACGCCGCGCACCGCCACGGGCTGGTGCACCGGGATGTCAAGCCGGGCAACATCCTGATCGAGTACGGGGCCGAGGACGATCCCGACCACGTGTACCTGGCCGACTTCGGCATCACCAAGCACACCACCTCACGCAGCGGGCTCACCGCGACCGGGCAGTTCATGGGCACGATCGACTACATCGCGCCCGAGCAGATCCAGGGCAAGCCGGTGGACGCGCGGACCGACGTGTACTCGCTCGGCTGCGTCCTCTTCGAGTGCCTGACCGGCCGGGTCCCGTTCAACAAGGACGTCAACGCCGCCGTCATCTGGGCGCACGTGGAGGAGGCCCCGACAGCGCCGAGCGCGCTGGTGCCCAGCCTGCCGCGGGACATCGACGAAGTCATCGCCCGGGCCATGGCCAAGGACCCCGCCGACCGGTACCCGACCTGCCGCGAGTTTATCGGCGCGGCGGCGGCCGTGACGGGCGGGGAGCAGCCTGCCGTGGCCGGCAGGGAGCAGCCCGCCGTGACGCAGGGCGCCGGGGCACCGGACGCCGCGCCGAAGGGCAGCCCGCCGGCCCAGAGCGCCGCCAGCCGGGGCCCGGGGCGCGCGGGGGCCGGGGATGAGCGGCCGCGGGGATCGCGCACGGTGACCTCGCACCACCGCCCCGAGCGGGAGCCGGTGGCCGCGCGGGCCAGTGCCGGCCAGCCGCCTGCCGAGCCCCCCGCCCCGCCCGGCCGGCGGGCTCCGCCCGCCCCGCCGGGGCGGCGCCGGGTCGGCCTGGCCGCGGGCGCGGTGGCCGTCCTGCTCGTGGCGGCCGTGGCCGGCTGGCTGGTGCTCCGGGGCAACCCGCTCCATTCATCCCCGGTCGCGGCCTCGACCAAGGCGGGGAAAGCATCGCCCGGGATGAAACCGTCGGCGGCGCCGAACCATCTGATGCAGGCGCTGGCGGTGACGAACGAGAGCGTGACCGCCAAGGGGTTCCTGCCGCCGAAGACCTGCCACCCGAACAGCGCCACGATGGTCACCTGCACGCACCCGCAGTACAGCATCGGCATGGCGGTCTTCCAGACCTACCCGACCGCCAAGGCGCTGTACGCCGCCTACGTGGCGAAGGCCAAGTCACTGTCGAACGGCCAGTTCCGGGTCAATTACGGCGACTGCACCCAGGACTCGGTCAGCGGCGAGGTGGGCTGGAACCACGAGTACCAGCACCCGAAGAGCTACTCGATGGCGCAGAACGAGTCGGGCATGCTGAACTCCGGCACCCAGGCGGCCGGCCGGCTGTTCTGCACGCTGAACGGCTCCATCCTGACGATGGTGTGGACCCAGGACGCCGGCCGGATGCTCGGCTTCCTGCAGGGCTCGCCACACGAGGACGCCTTCTACTGGTGGCGCGGGGTGCACCACAACATCGACCTGACGGGCACCATGGCGATGTCCGGCATGTGACTCGCCGGGCGGTGCACCGCCGGGCGGGATGGCTCACCTGCGGTGCCCGGCTGACGGCGGCTCACCGCGGGCAGGCCAGCCGGACTATGCGCCCGCGCCCGCGGCCTGGCGGCGCAGCCAGGCGTACCAGGCCGGCATCCCGGCACCGGTGGTGGCCGACAGCCGCAGCACCTCCGCCTGCGGGCTGGCCTGGCGGATCCCCGCCTCGCACTGCCCGGCGTCGAAGTCCAGGTAGGGCAGCAGGTCGATCTTGTTGAGCAGCACCAGGTCCGCGCGCCGGAACATGTGCGGGTACTTGAGCGGCTTGTCGTCGCCCTCGGTGACCGACGCGACCACCACCTTGGCCGCCTCGCCGAGGTCGAACAGCGCCGGGCAGACCAGGTTGCCGACGTTCTCGATCAACACCACCGAGCCGGCGCGGCGGATCGAGCGCTCGCAGCGCCCGGGCCACCATTGCGGCGTCCAGGTGGCAGCCGGTGCCGGTGTTGATCTGGACCACCCGGCAGCCGGCCGCCCGGATGCGGCTGGCGTCGTGGGCGGTCTCCTGGTCGCCCTCGATGACGGAGAGCGCGAGCTGGCCGGCCAGGTCGCGCATGGTCCGCTCCAGCAGCGTCGTCTTGCCGGCGCCCGGCGAGCTCATCAGATTAACGGCCAGTACGCCGCGCTGCCTCAGCCAGGCACGGTTCTGCCGCGGCCAGTGCGTCGTTCTTGGCCAGCACCTTCTGTTCCAGCGACACCGTGCGTCGCCAGCTGGCGCCATGGGCCTCGTGGGAGTGCCCGCCGCCGTCATGATCGCGGCGCTCATGAGCGTGCGCGGTGCGCCGTCGATCCGGTAGCCGCCGTCCGCGCAGCCGCAGGTGGCACACATGTCAGGCCGCCACCTGGACCGAGAGGATCCGCAGTTCCTCGCCCGCCAGCACCGCGACGTCGCCGCTGCCGCACGGGCAGAGCGGGAACGGGCCGTCGGGCGAGAAATCGCGGCCGCAGCCCCGGCAGTGGCAGCGGGCCGCGGGCTCGGAGATGTCCAGTTCGGCGCCGGCCAGGGAGGTGCCCTCGGTGGCCAGGTCGAAGCAGAACCGCAGCGAGTCGGGCACGACCCCGGACAGGGCGCCGATCTCCAGCCGGACGCCGGTCACGGTGGCTCCGGGCAGCCGCTCCGTCACCGCGTCGATCACCCCCTGGACGATGGCCAGCTCGTGCATGCCGGTCAGCAGATCCGCGGCAGCGGGTCGCCGACCAGCAGGTCCACGATCCGGGTCCCGCCGAAAGAGGTCTTGAGCCGGACGATGCCGGGCGGCCCGTCGGTGACCCGGCCGATCACCGTGGCCTCCGCGCCCAGCGGATGGCCGCGCAGCGCGGCCAGCGCGCCGTCCGCCTGGCCGCCGTCCACCACGGCGACCAGCCGCCCCTCGCACGCCACGTACATGGGGTCGATGCCGAGCAGTTCCGCCGCGCCGCGGACCTCCTCGCGCACCGGGATGGCGTCCTCGCTGACCACGATGCCCGCCTCGGCTGCCGTGGCGATCTCGTTGAGGATGGTGGCCACCCCGCCGCGGGTGGCGTCCCGCAGGGCGCGGACCCCGGGGACGGCGTCCAGCAGCGTGGCGGCCAGCCCGGCCAGCGGGGCGGTGTCCGAGACGATGTCGGCCTCGATGTCGAGCTCACCGCGGGCGAGCATGATGGTGATGCCGTGATCGCCGATCGGCCCGGACACCAGGATGGCGTCGCCGGGCCGCGCCTGGTCCAGCGCCGAGGACCTGATCCCTGGCCAGCAGGCCGACTCCGGCGGTGTTGATGTAGCAGCCGTCGGCCTTGCCCTTCTGCACCACCTTGGTGTCCCCGGTCACGATGCTCACGCCCGCGGCCGCGGCCGCGTCCCGCATCGACGCCGTGATCCGGGTCAGGTCGGCGACCGGGAACCCTTCCTCCAGGATGAAGCCCGCCGACAGGTACAGCGGGGTGGCGCCGGACATGGCCAGGTCGTTGACGGTCCCGTTGACGGCCAGGTCGCCGATGTTGCCGCCGGGGAAGAACAGCGGGGCGACCACGAACGAGTCCGTGGTCAGCGCGACCCGGGCGCCGCCCAGCTCCAGCAGCGCGGAGTCGCCGAGCGGCTCCAGCAGCGGGTTGCGGAAGGCGTCCAGGAAGATGGCCTCGATCAGGGTGTGGGTCGCCTTGCCGCCCGCCCCGTGCGACATCGTGATCCGCTCTTCCCGCACCCGCGGGCGGCGCCGCCGGGCCCGGTCGATGCGGTCCAGCACCTGCTGCTCGCGGCTCGACGGGCCGCCGTGGTGCGGCTCCTGCGGTCCCGCCTCGTCATGCTCGCGGAGCGCGTCGGCCACCCAGCCGCCGGCCCCGTCCTGGCGTTCCCGCTCACCGGGCGGGGCGCCCTGGCCGGAGGTCACGGCCGGCCCACCTTGATCTCGACTTCGTGGACCCGCGACCGGGTCATCCGGCCGTAGTTGTAGTAGGCGGCGCAGGCGCCCTCCGGGGAGACCATGCAGGTCCCGATGGGCGTCTCCGGCGTGCACGCGGTGCCGAACACCTTGCACTCCCACGGCTTGAGCACGCCCTTGAGCACCTCGCCGCACTGGCACGCCTTGGGGTCGGCGACCCGCACGCCGGGCACATCGAACAGCAGCTCGGCGTCGAACGCCGCGAACTGCTCGCGCATCTTCAGCGCGGAGTGGGAGATGAAGCCGAGCCCGCGCCACTCGAAGTAGGGCCGCAGCTCCATGGTCTGCCCGATGGCCCGGAGCGCGACGACGTTGCCGTCCCACGGGACCACCCGCGCGTACTGGTTCTCCACCTCGGAGCGGCCCTCGGACAGCTGCACCATCAGCATGTAGATCGACTGCAGGATGTCCAGCGGCTCGAACCCCGCCACCACGACCGGCCGCCCGTAGTCGGCGGCGATGAACTCATACGGCCGGCAGCCGATCACGGTGGACACGTGGCCGGGCCCGATGAAGCCGTCCAGCCGCAGGTCCGGTGAGTCCAGGATCGCCTTGATGGCCGGGATGATCGTGACGTGGTTGCAGAACACCGAGAAGTTGGGCAGCCCCTCGGCGGCGGCCCGCAGCACGGTCATGGCCGTGGACGGGGCGGTGGTCTCGAAGCCGATGGCCATGAACACCACCCGCTTGTCCGGATTACTGCGGGCGATCTTCAGCGAGTCGAGCGGCGAGTAGACCATGCGGATATCGGTCCCGGCCGCCTTGGCGTCGAAGAACGACCCCTGGCTGCCCGGGACCCGCATCATGTCGCCGAACGAGGTCATGATCACGTCCGGCTGGGCGGCGAGGTGCATGGCGTCATCAACCCGCCCCATCGGGATCACGCAGACCGGGCAGCCCGGGCCGTGCACCAGGGTGACCTGCTCGGGCAGGTAATCCTCCAGGCCGTGCTTGTAGATCGTGTGCGTGTGCCCGCCGCACACCTCCATGAGCTTGTACTCGCGCCCCGGCTCGCACAGCGCCGCGATCTTCGCGGCCAGGGCGTGGGCCTTGTCTGCGTCACGGAACTCGTCGACGAACCGCATTGCCCGCACGCTCCCTCATTCGACCTGTGACTCAGCCAGTGCCGCTAGCTCGTCCGCATAAGCCTGGCCGATCCCCTCCAGGAACTCCAGGGCCGCGGCGGCCTCCTTCTCGTCGATCCGGGACAGCGCGAAGCCGACGTGGATCAGGACCCACTCGCCGGGCTCGGGCGGGTCATCCCCCAGCAGCCCGATGTTGATCACCCGCTTGACCCCGCTCACGTTCACCTTAGCCAGGTCAGGCTGATCGGCGAGGCGCTCGATCACTTCACCGGGTATGCCGAGGCACATGGGAGATCCCCTTACTCTTCGTCGGCCCGGGCCGCGGCGGCGGGCGGGCGGCAGGCCTCCGCGCAGACCAGGTCCGTGACGATCCGCACCGCCTCATCGACAGCGGCGGCGACCGGCTCGCTCAGCCCGATCCGGTACTCGGTGCTGGCCGGCTCACAGCAGACGACCAGGATGCGGCGCGCGGTACCACCCAGCATACCCAGCATGCCCAGCACCACGTCGGGCTGCATGCCGTGGCCGTCGAACAGGGAGGCGCCGGCCGGAATCCCGGCCGCCGCCGGGCCTGGCCCGGGCCTGGCGTCCACGTCCAGCACCGTGACCGTGCCGGGCGGCTCCCCGCGCGCGGACGCGTCGATCAGGATGGCGGTCTCATACCCGCTGGCCAGGTCGTAGGCGAGGTGCATCCCGCTGGTCCCGTAGTCGGCGACCCGGACCCCGTCCGGCAGCACGGCGGCGGCCAGCGGCGGGCGACCTCACTTCCGAAGCCGTCGTCCCCGAGGAAGATGTTGCCCACCCCGGCCACCAGGGTCTTCCCGCTCATGGCCGGTCCAGCTCGGCGACCGCGGCCACCGTGAGTTCCCACAGCACGTGGTAGACGGTGGTCTGCGCCTCCTGGATCCGGTGGACCGAAGCGGACGGGGCGACGAACAGGTAGTCGATGCTGTCCAGCTCGGCCATCTTGCCGCCCTCATCGCCGGCCAGCCCGATGGTGAGCATCCCGCGGCGGCAGGCCTCGTCGAATGCGCGCACCAGGTTCTCAGAATTCCCGCTGGTGGACAGCCCGACCGCGATGTCGCGGCTGGTGCCAATCGCCGCGAGCTGCCGGGCGAACAGTACCTCCACGCCGATGTCATTACACAGCGCGGTGACCACCGACGTGTCGTTGGCCAGCGCGAACGCCGGCAGCGGCCGGGCGCCGGAGCCCGGGTTGAGGAACAGCGTGGCCAGCTGCTGGGCATCGGTGGCGCTGCCGCCGTTGCCGAACGCCAGCAGCCGCCCGCCCGCGGCGAACCGGGCGGCCGCCTCGCCCGCGGCGGCGGCCAGCCGCCCGGCATCCCGCTCGGCGATCAAGCGGCGCAACTCGGTGATCTCGGCGGCCTTGGCCACGGTGGAGGCGCGGACCTGGGACAGCACCGACGGAAGGTCACTGCCGCCGGCATACAGGAACGGGTACAGCGACTCCATCTCCGCCCGGGCGCCGCCGCTCATGCCAGCACCGCCGGCGAGAGCACGCCCGGCTGCTCGAAGAACACGTGGACCAGCTCCCAGAGCACGTGGTACATGGTCACGTGCAGTTCCTTGACGATGCGGGGATCCCCGGACCGGGCCACCAGCAGGTGGTCGGCCAGCCTGCTGGCGGCGATCTCACCGCCGGTCCCGCCGGCCAGCGCGATCCGGAGCAGGCCCAGGTCGGCCGCGGCGGCCAGGCCGCCGAGCACGCTGCGGCAGTTCCCGTCCGGGGAGATGCCCATGGCGATGTCACCGGGCGCCGCCAGGTAGCGGATCTGGTGGGCGAAGATGGCGGCCACGCCGTCCCGCTCGGCGATCCCGGTCACCGTGGCAACATCGGTGGTCAGTGAGATGGCCGGGAGCGCGCGCTTCCCGACGATCACCGGGTGGACGAACTCCACCGCCACGTGCTGGGCATCGGTACTCGCGCCGCCGGTCCCGAACACCACCAGCTTCCCGCCCTGGTGGAAGCGGGCCGCCATGGCGTGGCAGGCCGCGGCGACCGCCCCGGCCTGGTCCGCCAGGTCATCGACCGGCGCGGCCCGCAGGCCGAAGAGCCGGACGGCATCGCGGCCGTCCGGGCCACTGCCGGGGCCCATCCGGTCCTGCCCGGGTTGAACCGCCATGAGAGCACGGTAGGACTGTTGTGGGGGGAACGTCCAGGCCCATAGGACAGTCTTGACCAGGCCGCCCGGGCCGGTGCGCGGGCCGCGACCGGTAAATGGCGCGGACGCGCTACCGCAGCGGTACCTCGCCGAAGACTTCCTGGATGCGGCGCAGGTCCTTCACCCGCGGCTCGGTGCTGCCACCGACCCACCGGCTGACCGTCTTGACCGACACCCCGAGCAGCCGCGCGGCGGCCTCCTGGGTCAGCCCCTCCTTGCGGAGCGCGGTTGACATCCAGTCCGCGAAGTTCTCGGCCGGGCCGGGCGGAGGCCCGGCCGCCGCGGGACTGGCCGGCACGGGCGCGCCGGAAACGGCCGGGCGCCGGGCGACCGCGCGCTCGGCCCGGTCGGCGGCGGCAGCCCGGTCGGCAGCGGCAGCCCCGGGCGCCTGGGCCAGGGATTCGGAGTGGAGCACGTCCACCTCGACGTGCTCCGGGAAGATCCGGAAGGCGACGTGGATGGATCCGGTCGGCCCAGCCGCGTCCAGCAGGGCCTTGAAGACAGTCTCGCCGACCTGCCGGTTCCCGTCCTCGGTGAGCGGGGACTCAGCCAGGCAGCGGCGCACGAAGTCGCGGATGTCCGGAATCGAGGACGGCCGGGCGGGAAAGACCTGGAACAGCACCACGACGGGCGTGACCTCGATCGGGTCCGCGGCGGCACCGATCGGATCCGGGGCCGCACCGGGGACGGGCTCAGCCACCAAGTTGTTCTCCCTCAGCTGTCTCCAGCGCTGACCGGCGGCGCCGGGGGCAGATCCTGCCGCAAGGTTATTCGATACGGGGCGCCCGTGACGACCACGCCGGACGGCGGGATGGCCGTTCCGGGCCGCGCCGGGTGCCCGGGCCCGGGACGAAGGGCCGGGCGGCGGACTGGGCGACAGGCTTCATCGGGGTGGACAAATGTGTCCGGTGGCCGACTGTTCAGTCTTGTGACCTGCATCACGCCGGTCTACGATGGCCGGGTCTGCGCATCACGAAGGCGAGCTGCGCTGTGGCCAACTGCTCAGGGATATCCGCCCGTGAACCGGGAACGGGGCCGGCCCTCACCGTCGGCCCCCGGTCGCTGACCTGCAGGCAGGCCCCCCTGCTCGCCCCATCACCCGCCCTGGCCGGGCGGGCCACGTCGGATGCGAGCCGTCTCCCGGCCCGCTCTGCGCCGATCCAGTAACGAGGAGGTGGCCCCGGCATGGCCACAGCCAGCAAGAACGATCCCGGCATGCAGGCGGAAGCCGCGGAGCCCGTCGTCCACATTCTCTGGATGAACGGCGGGCTCGGCTGCGACGGCGACTCGGTCGCGCTGACCGCCGCCACCCAGCCGAGCATCGAGGAGATCGCGCTCGGGGCGCTGCCCGGACTGCCCCAGGTCGCGGTGCACTGGCCGCTGATCGACTACGAGTGCGGCCCGGAGACCGGGGCGGACAACTTCATCGAGTGGTGGCACAAGGCGGACCGCGGCGAACTCGATCCGTTCGTGCTGGTGGTCGAGGGATCGATCCCGAACGAGGCGATCAAGAAGGAAGGCTACTGGTGCGGGTTCGGCAACAACCCGGCCACCGGCCAGCCGATGACCACCAACGAGTGGCTGGACCGGCTGGCGCCCAAGGCGACGGCCGTCCTGGCCGCGGGCACCTGCGCCACCTACGGCGGCATCCACGCCATGGCGGGCAACCCGACCGGCGCCATGGGGGTGCCGGACTACCTCGGCTGGGACTGGCGGTCGAAGGCCGGGCTGCCGATCGTCTGCGTGCCGGGCTGCCCGATCCAGCCGGACAACCTGTCCGAGACCATCCTCTACCTGCTCTACCAGGTAGCAGGCCAGGCGCCGATGATCCCGCTCGATGAGGCACTGCGGCCCACGTGGCTGTTCGGGGCGACCGTGCACGAGGGCTGCGACCGGGCCGGCTACTACGAGCAGGGCGACTTCGCGGGCGAGTACGGCTCGCCCAAGTGCCTGGTCAAGCTCGGCTGCTGGGGGCCCGTGGTCAAGTGCAACGTGCCCAAGCGCGGCTGGATCAACGGCGTCGGCGGGTGCCCCAACGTGGGCGGCATCTGCATCGCCTGCACCATGCCCGGCTTCCCGGACAAGTTCATGCCGTTCATGGACGAGCCGCCCGGGCTCCAGGGTCTCGACCGCCGGCAGCAGCTGTACGGCACGCTCATCCGGACCCTGCGCGGGATCACCGCGAGCACGGCGGACAAAGAGCCGAAGTGGCGGAAGAAGGGAAGCGAACTGCTCACGGGCTACCAGCAGCCGTGGTGACCCGGGCCGCCGCCGGCGCAGGCTGGCCATTCCGAGGGAGAGGGATCAGCGATGACGACGGCCGAGGACACCGGCATTGTCGAGATGGCCTGGGATCCGATCACCCGGATCGTGGGCAGCCTCGGGATCTACACCAAGATCGACTTCAAGCAGAAGCGCGTCGTCGAGTGCTACAGCACCTCGTCGATCTTCCGCGGCTACAGCATCTTCATGAAGGGCAAGGACCCGCGGGACGCCCACTTCATCACCAGCCGGATCTGCGGCATCTGCGGCGACAACCACGCCACCTGCTCGGTCTACAACCAGAACATGGCCTACGGGGTCCGCCCGCCGCACCTCGGCGAGTGGATCATCAACCTCGGCGAAGCCGCCGAGTACATGTTCGACCACAACATCTTCCAGGAGAACCTGGTCGGCGTGGACTTCTGCGAGCGGATGGTGCGGGAGACCAACCCGGGCGTGCTGGAGCAGGCCAAGCCACCGAGGCCCCGCACGCGGCCGAGCACGGCTACCGGACCATCGGCGACATCATGCGGTCGCTCAACCCGCTCGAGGGCGAGTTCTACCGCGAGGCGCTGCAGGTGAGCCGGTCCACCCGGGAGATGTTCTGCCTGATGGAGGGCCGCCACGTGCACCCCTCCACGCTCTACCCCGGCGGCGTGGGCACCACGGCCACGGTCCAGCTGTTCACCGACTACCTGACCCGGCTGATGCGCTACGTGGAGTTCATGAAGCGCGTCGTGCCGATGCACGACGACCTGTTCGACTTCTTCTACGAGGCGCTGCCCGGGTACGAGGAGGTCGGCCGGCGCCGGGCCGACCTGGTGTGCTGGGGCAGCCTCAACGACCCGGAGCACTGCGACTTCCGGTACGACCACATGACCGACTGGGGCCGCAAGATGTTCGTCACCCCCGGCGTGATCCGGGACGGCAAGCTGGTCACCAACGACCTGGTCGAGATCAACCTGGGCATCCGGATCCTGCTGGGCAGCTCGTACTACGAGGACTGGGAAGACCAGGAGATGTTCGTGACCCGGGACCCCCTGGGCAACCCGGTGGACCGCCGTCACCCCTGGAACCAGCACACGATCCCCCGCCCGGCCAAGCGCGACTTCGACAGCAAGTACAGCTGGGTGATGTCGCCGCGGTGGTACGACGGGGAGAACCACCTGGCCGCGGACACCGGCGGCGGCCCGATCGCCCGGCTGTGGGCCACCGCGCTCGGCGGCCTGGTCGACTTCGGCTACGTGAAGTCCACCGGCCAGAGCGTGCTGATCAACTTGCCGCGCACCGTCAGCCAGCCCGGAGGTCACCTTCGAGTGGAAGATCCCGCGCGACAAGTCGGGGCGCCGCTGTCCAACGCGATCGAGCGCGACCGGGCCCGCACCTATTTCCAGGCGTACGCGGCCGCCTGCCGCGCTGCACTTCACCGAGCAGGCGCTGGCCGAGATCCGGGCCGGGCACACGAAGACATGGGAGCCGTTCAGCGTTCCTGATGAGGCGAACAGCTGCGGCTTCACCGAGGCGGTGCGCGGCGTGCTGTCGCACCACATGGTCGATCCGGGGCGGCAAGATCGCGAACTACCACCCGTACCCGCCGACGCCGTGGAACGCCAGCGTCCGGGACAGCTTCGGCACCCCGGGCCCGTACGAGGACGCGGTGCAGAACACGCCCATCTTCGAGGAGAACCCGCCGGACAACTTCAAGGGCATCGACATCATGCGCGCGGTGCGCAGCTTCGACCCGTGCCTGCCCTGCGGCGTGCACATGTACATGGGCAACGGCCGGAAACTCGACGTCATGCACTCGCCGCTGGCGGCGGTCACCCTGGCCACATGATGACCGGAGTGGATGAGGCCGGGGAGCAGATCGAGGCCCTGCTCGCCCAGCTGCGGGCAGGCGGCGGCCCGGCCGCGGCGGCCGCCGAGGAACTCGTCGGGCTGCTGGTCGGCCTGTACGGGGACGGCCTGTCCCGGATAGTGGCCGTGCTTCAGGGCAAAGGGCCGGCCGGCACCGCGATCCTGGGCACGCTGGCTGACGATCCGCTGGTGGGCAGCCTGCTGCTGCTGCACGACCTGCACCCGCTCGACGTGGACGCCCGGATCCAGCAGGCCCTGGACCGGGTCCGGCCCTACCTCGGCTCCCATGCCGGCGGGGTGGAGTACCTCGGCGTCACCGACGGGGTGGCCCGGCTCCGGCTGGAGGGCAGCTGCCACGGCTGCCCGTCCTCGACCGTCACCGTGCAGCTGGCCATCGAGGGCGCGGTCGCCGAGGCGGCCCCCGAGGTCAGCGGGGTGGTGGTGGAGGGCATGACCAAGCCGCCCGCGGCTCCGCTGCTGCAGATCGGCAGCCGCCCCGACGACCCGGCCACCGGTGCCGCGGCGGGCAGCCAGGGCGACTGGGTCACCCTGCCGGACATCGGGCCGCCCAGCTCACGGCCGGTCAGCGCGGATGCGGCTGGCCTGCCGGTGCTGCTGTGCGCGGTGCGCGGGACGCTGTACGCCTACCGTGACAGCTGCCCGGCCTGCGGGTCCGCGCTGGGCGACGGCGGGCTCGAGCGGGAGCTGCTCACCTGCCGGTGCGGCGCCCGGTACGACGTGTCCCGGGCGGGCCGCGGGCTGGATGGCCAGGACCGCCACCTGGACCCGCTGCCCCTGCTGTCCGACAGCCAGGGCGTGCGGGTGGCGGTGCCGGCGGCGGTGCGGTCGTGACCGGCACCGGCCCGGCCGGCTGCGCCGGTTCGTCCGGCCGCAGCCGGGACCGCCCGGGCCGCCCAGCTCACGGCCGGCCGCCCCGGCCGCGCCGGCGACGACAGGGCCGGCCACGGCCGGGACGGCGGCGGCCGGGACGGCTTCCCCCGGCCAGGCCCCGGCCGCTGCGGCCCGCCCGGCGGTCCCCGGCGGCCGGGCGGAGACGCCCGCGGCCCGCGACCGCCCCGGGGAAACCTGCGAGATGTGCGGCACCGGCATCCTCGACACCCACGGCCACGTGGTCAACCTGGAGCGCTCGTCGCTGCTGTGCACCTGCCGTCCCTGCTACCTGCTGTTCACCCACTCCCAGGCCGGCGGCGGGCGGTGGCGGGCCGTCCCCGACCGGTACCTGAGCGACCCAGGCCGGCCGCTGTCGGCCGCCGAGTGGGACGAGCTCGAGATCCCGGTCGGGCTGGCCTTCTTCCTGCGCGGCTCGGCCGACGGCCGGGTGGCCGGGTTCTACCCGAGCCCGGCTGGGGTCACCGAGTGCCAGCTCGACCTGGGCCGCTGGCAGCGGATCGCCGCGGAGCACGCGCTGCTGCGCGAGGCGGAGGCGGACGTGGAGGTGGTGCTGATCCACCGGGACGGCAGCCAGGTGGAGCACTTCGTGGTCCCGGTGGACGTGTGCTATGAGCTGGCCGGCCGCTGCGCCTGCTGTGGCGCGGCTTCGACGGCGGGGACGAGGCCCGGGACGCCATCGCGGAGTTCCTGCGCCTGGTCGCCTCCCGGGCCCGCGCGCTCGCGGCCGAGCCGGGGCCCTGACGTGGCTGAGCTGGTGTTCGACTGCATCGGCGCCCAGGCCGACCGGTTCGCCGTGGTGCCCACGTTCAGCCTGCGGCTGCGGATCAGCGAGACCAGCGGCGTGCCGGTCTCGGCCATCGCGCTGCGCTGCCAGCTGCGGATCGAGCCGGCCCGGCGGCGCTACTCCGCCGCCGAGGCGCAGCGGCTGCACGACCTGTTCGGTGACACCGACCGGTGGGCCGACACGCTGAAGCCGCTGCAGTTCACCACGGTGTCGGTGATGGTCCCGGGGTTCACCGGGAGCACCGAGCTGGACGTGCCCATCACCGCCACCTACGACCTGGAAGTCGCCGCCGCCCGGTATTTCGCCGGCCTGGACGACGGCACGGTGCCGCTGCTGCTGCTGTTCAGCGGGACCGTGTTCGGGACCGCGGACGGCCGCCTCCAGGTCCAGCAGGTCCCGTGGAGCAAGGAAGCGCCGTTCCGGCTCCCGGTCAGCGTCTGGCGGGAGGCGATCGACGCCCACTTCCCCAACAGCGCCTGGATCAGGATGAGCCGGCCGACCCTGGATGAGCTGCAGCGCTTCAAGACCCGGCACGCCTTGCCGACCTGGGAGGCGGCGCTGACCGCTCTACTAGCCCGGGGGGACGACCCCCCTCGAGCTCAACCCCCCCGGCATTTCATCCCGCGGCGACGACCCCCCGAACCCCCCCGGCATTTCATCCCGCGGCGACAACCCCCGCCGAACCCCCCGCCAGTCGCCGGCGAGCTGGCCCAGGCCGACGCCACGGACCAGCCATGACACTCGATCCGGCCCATGTCGATCACGCCCGCAAGGTCGCGGACGCGGTGCTGTACGAGGGATACCTGCTCTACCCCTACCGGCAGTCGGCGCAGAAGAACCAGGCCAGGTTCCAGTTCGGGGTGCTGATGCCGCCCGCCTACCTGGCCGCCGACGACTCAGAGCGGTCCGCGAGCCAGACGGAGTGCCTGGCCGAGTGCGCCGACGACGCCCAGGTCGAGATCTGCGTCCGCTACCTCCAGCTCCGGCGCCGCGAGGTGCAGGCCACCACGCCGGAGGGCGGGCTGGCGGGCACGGACCGGC
Source organism: uncultured Actinomycetes bacterium (assembly GCA_963767385.1). GTDB lineage: Bacteria > Actinomycetota > Actinomycetes > Streptosporangiales > Streptosporangiaceae > RYN-230. The sequence goes on from CAVYEA010000030.1 coordinate 43,291, forward strand.
TGCGGCATGGCGGCGCCGAGTACACCCCGTGGGACGAGGCGGCCGAATGCGAGCAGTGGTTCACCCTCCCGGTGGCGGACCTGCTCGGCGGGGGCACCCAGCGGTCCTTCGGGTCACCGTCCGGCGCGGAGGCCCGGAAGCTAGCCGATCCGCAGGGCGGCGTGGCCGCCTGGCTGACCTGGCGCTGGTCACGGCTGAACGGGGTGCTGGACGCCCAGGCCGAGCGGGTCGCGGGCCCCTACCGCGCGCTGCGGCTCCGGGTCCGGGTGGAGAACCGCACCCAGCCGCCGGCCGCGCCCCGCGACCGGCCGCATGCCCTCCCGCACGCCCTGATCTCCGCGCACATCCTGATCGGGATCGACGGCGGGACGTTCCTGTCCATGACCGACCCCCCGGAGTGGGCGGCCGCGGAGGTAGCCGCCTGCACCCAGGACGGCACCTGGCCCGTGCTCACCGGGCCGCCGGAGTGCCGCAGCCTGATGCTCTCCGCGCCGGTCATCCTGCCCGACCACCCGGAGATCGCGCCCGAGAGCGCCGGTGACCTGTTCGATGCCACCGAGATCGACGAGATCCTGACCCTGCGCACGATGGCGCTGACCGAGGACGAGAAGGCCCAGGCCCGGGCGACCGACCCGCGGGCCGCCGCCCTGCTCGACCGGGTTAACGGCCTGCCGCCGGAGATGCTCGAGCGGATGCACGGCGCCATCAGGTACCTGTCCGGGACCGGGGGCCGGGCTCCCCAGTGCCGGGCGGCCCTCCGGTACCGGGCGCTCCCCGGTACCAGGTGTCCCGCCGGCGCCGCCCGGGCCGCCGCAGGAGCACGCCGGGGCCACCACCCAGCGGGTGCCCTGGTGGATCCGGGCGCCGACACCAGTGTCTCGCCGGAAACGGATCACGTGGTCATCGCCGGGGTCAGGGTGGCCAGGGGCAGCCGGGTCAGGATGCGGCCCGGGCGCGCCGGGCCGACGCCCAGGACCTGTTCCTGGCCGGGCGCGAGGCGCTGGTGGAAGCGGTGCTGAACGACGTGGACGGCCAGGTGCACGTGGCGGTCAGCCCGGTCCTGGATCCCCTGGCCGAGCTGCAGCGCGGCCACGGCCGGTTCCTGTACTTCGCGCCCGACGAGATCGAGCCGCTCGCCGCGGACCCCCCCGGGACCGGCCCGGCCGCCGCGCAGGCAACCGTCACCCCATCACGAGGAGGAACCAACATGATCAGCAAACTGATCAAGGCCGCGCTGGTCGCCGCGCTGCTGGCCGTCGTCGTGCAGTCCCTGCCGGACGTGCAGCGCTACCTGGAGCTGCGCGAGATGTGAGCACGGAGCCGCGAGCGCGGCCCCGTGCGGAGGTGAGGCGAGCAATGGAGACGATCATCGGTTTCGTGGCCGGCTACCTGGTCGGCACGAGCGAGGGCAAGGCCGGGTTGAAACGGCTGCAGGACTCCTGGCAGGCGATCAGTACCTCACCGCACGTCCGCAAGATGGCGGCGGAGGCGCTGTCCCTGGCGGCGCCGGTGGCGAAGCAGGTCACCAGCCGCGGCCTGGGCGCCCTCGGCGGCGGCCTTACGGGCCGGGTTGCTCCCCCACCGCGGGCCTAGGAACTTCGCGCTGGTACGGGGACAGCCGCTGCCCGCCGTGGCGGCGGCTGTCCCGGGGTGCCGCCAATCAGGCGGCGGGGGCCCAGGACCACCTTGGTCCAGCCGTTGTCGCGCGCGTCGAAGTGCTGGTAACCCTCGGGGGCCCGGTCCAGCGGCAGCTCGTGCGAGACGACGAACGAGGGCTTGGCCTTGCCGGTGTGGATCAGCTCACGGAGATACCGGTTGTACGCCGGGAACGTGGCCCCGTGCACGACGAACATGGCCAGGCTGGCCAGCCCGCCCACGATCGCGACCGGGGCCAGCAGGCCCCAGAAGCTGCCCCGGTACAGCCCGGCCCCGGACAGCGGCAGGCCGTGGATCAGGTCGGTGAAGGCCACCCCCAGAGGAAGGCAGGGATGAGGCTGCCCACGCCAGGCAGATGTCCCAGCCGGCCCGCCAGCGGGCGCTGTCGCGGTTGCCCCGGCACTCGAAGCTCACCCCGCGCACGATCAGGGCGGCCAGCACGAGGAACAGCGCGAGGTAGAAGCCGCTGAACATGCTGGCGTACCAGAGCGGGAAGGCGGCGAAGGTTGCACCGCCCGCCACGATCAGCCACACCTCATTGCCGTCCCAGATGGGCCCGATGGCGTTCCTGGCCAGCCGGCGGTCCATGTCGTCCCGCCCGATGGCCAGGCTGAGGATGCCCACGCCGAAGTCGAAGCCTTCGAGCACGAAATAACCAGCCCACAGCAGGCCGATCAGGGCGAACCAGGCCGTGTTTCAGGCTCGCTACCGGTCCGCTCACCGCCAGCCTCCTTAGTAGATAAGTTCCTGGGCGCGCTCACCCGGCCCGCCCGCCGCCGGGCTGGGCGGAAGTTCCTCGGCCGTCGCCAGACCGCCCCGCGCCGCCCGGTACATCAGGCCGACGTCGATGATCCCCAGGACGGTGTAGAGCAGGGTGAAGCCGCCCAGGGTCAGGGCCACGTCGGCCAGTGACACGCTGGGCGAGCCGGCCGCGCCCGTCTTGAGCAGGCCGAAGACGATCCACGGCTGGCGCTCCATCTCGGTGAAGATCCAGCCCGCGGTGTTGGCCAGGAACCGGGCGGCGATGCAGGCCAGCAGCACCCGCAGGGTCCAGCGCCCGAGCTCGAGCGGCTTGGTCGCCCCGCGCCGGGATATCGCCACAGCGCCCACGCCGACATGATCAGGATCAGGAACCCCAGCCCGACCATGATGCGGAAGCCCCAGTAGGTGACCCACAGCACCGGCACGTAACTTCCCGGGCCATAACGCAACGCCTCGGCGTGCTGGGCCCCGGTGATGCCGGTGACCCTGCCGTTCCAGGACAGGGTGGCGATCAGGCTGAGCAGGTGCGGGATCCGGATCTGGAAGATGGGCTGGCCGGACAGGTTCCCGATGGTGAGCAGCGAGAAGCTGGCCCCGGAATGGGTCTTGTAGACGGCCTCGGCGGCGGCCATCTTCATCGGCTGCTGGGTGTCCATCAGCCGGGCCTGGATGTCGCCGGTGACGATCGACCAGTACCACGCAGACCAGGGCCACCGCCGCCTCCAGCCGGGCGGAGCGGGTGAACGCCGCCACGTTGTTCCCGCGGAGCAGCTGCCAGGCCGAGATCCCGAGCACGAACATGGCGCCGGTGACGAAGGCGGCCAGCACGGTATGGGAGAACTCGGCCCACAGGGTGGAGTTGCGCAGCACCGCCCAGAAGTCGGTGAGTTCCGCCTTCCTCCCGGCCCCGTGCCCGACGATGCGGTAGCCGACGGGATGCTGCATCCAGGCGTTGGCGGTGAGGATGAAGAACGCGGACACGATGGTGCCCAGGCTGACCAGGCAGATGCAGAGCGTGTGCGCCAGCGGGGGAAGCCGGTTGCGGCCGAAGATCCACAGCCCGACGAACGTGGATTCGGCGAAGAACGCCAGCAGTCCCTCCATGGCCAGCGGGGCGCCGAAGATGTTGCCCACGAAGACCGAGTAGTTCGACCAGTTCATGCCGAACTGCAACTCCTGGGCGATGCCGGTGACGATGCCCATGGCGAAGTTGATGAGGAACAGCGTCCCGAAGAAGCGGGTCAGCCGTTCCCAGGCCTCGTCTTTGGTCCGGTAGGCCTCGACCTGCATCACCGCCACCAGCAGCGCCAACCCGATGGTGAGCGGGACGAACAGGAAGTGGTAGGTGATCGTCACGCCGAACTGCCAGCGGGACAGCAGCACCTTCATCGCGCCGCCCCCGCACGGGCGGGCGGGACCGGCTGGCCGTCATTCCCTGATCGCCTCCGTGACCCAGGTCCGCAGGTCGGCCGCGGGTGCGGCGCCCGCCCGGCGGGTCACCACCTGCCCGTGCCGGAGCACCATGAGGGTGGGGATAGCCTGCACATCGAACCGCTGCTGCAGCTTGGGCGACTCGTCCACGTTGACCTTGACCAGCTTCACCGGCCGGCCAGCTGGGTGGCCAGCTGCTCGAGCGCCGGGCTGACCATCCGGCACGGCCCGCACCACGGCGCCCACAGATCGACGAGGACCGGGATTGACGCCTTCTCGGCGATTTCGCTGAAGGTGTCATCCCCGGCATCCGCGATCCAGGGCAGCGGGTGATGGCAGAAGCCGCAGCGCGGCGTGCCGGCCGCCACCGCCGGGACCCGGTTCCGGCGGCCGCGAATTCGGGCAGGTGATCAGCTCGCTGGACATGGGGCCTACCCTCCCCCGGCGGCCGGGGCGGTTACATCCTCAATCCGGCTAACAGACTGGGCCGCCCGGCCGCGCCCGCAGACCCTACCCGAACGTGTGATGTGCCCCAGGGCGCGCAGGCGCAGTCTGGGAACGCACCGCGACGCGGGATCCGGGGGTGAGCCGATGAAGACCGACACCGAGATCAAGGACGACGTCATCGAGGAGCTGCGCTGGGACCCGCAGATATCGGAGCCCGACGCCATCGGCGTGGCCGTCAAGGATGGGGCGGTCACCCTGACCGGCCATGTGCCAGCTACGCCGAGAAGCTGGCCGTGGCCCGGGCCGCCGAGCGCGTCTACGGCGTCAAGGCGGTCGCCAACGAGCTGGAAGTGAGGCTGTCCGGCCTGCCCCGCGACGACTCCGACATCGCCACGGCCATCGCGCACGTCCTGGACTGGAACGTGCAGGTCCCCGAGGGACGGCGCACGCCGAGGTGGAGAACGGCTGGGTCACGCTCGAGGGCGAGGTGGACCACGACTTCCAGCGGCGTGAGGTCGAGCGGATGGTCCGCCAGATCCGGGGCGTCAAAGGCGTGCTGAACCACATCACGGTGAAGTCGCCGGCCAGCCCGGACAGCGTCCAGGCGCTGATCGAGGAGACGTTCAAGCGCGAGGCGGAGATCGACGCGCGGCACATCAGGGTCGAGGTGTCCGATCACACCGCGAAGCTCTACGGGCATGTGCACTCGCTCAAGGAACTGAGCGCCGCGGAGGCCGCGGCGGCCGCCGCGCCGGGTATCGCGCGCGTGGAAAACCACCTGGAAGTGTCCCCCTTGACGGCCCGGCGGATCGAAGGAGGTACCGGCATGAGTGACCTGATCGTCATCGGTTACTCCGACGAGACCACCGCCGAGAGAGTCTGGAACGAGCTCGTCAAGCTGCAGGATGACTACCTCGTCGACCTGGAGGACGCGGCCATCATCCGGCGCGATGAGAAAGGCAGGCTGCACGTCACGACGCCCGCGCATCACGCGGTGGCCTGGGGGAGCCTCAGCGGCCTGTTCTGGGGCGTGCTGATCGGGCTGCTGTTCCTGTTCCCGCTCGCCCCGCTGGCCGGGGTGGCGGGGGGCATCATGGGGGCTGCGCTCGGCGCGGCCGGGGAACTCGGCATCAAGGACGATTTCAAACGGCGGGTCCAGGGGCTGGTGCAGCCCGGGACGTCGGCCATCCTGGTCATCGTCCGGAAGGTCACCCCGGACAAGTTCCTGGAAGCGCTGCGCCCTTACGGCGGGACGGTGCTGCAGACGTCGCTCCCCCGCGATGCCGAGGTCCAGCTCATGAAGGCCCTGCACGGGGACGACCAGGCCGCGGCGACCTGGGAGCCCGCGTCGGCCTCGGCCAGCCCATCGTCCTCGGGCACCTAACGCTGCCGCCGGGGCAGCTAGCTGCCCCCGGCGGCGCGTGACCTGTAACCCCGCCAGCCCGGCGCAGGCGGAGCGGGTCACCCTCATCATCCGGGAGCGCGACCTGTCCGTGAATATGTCCCGGACCTCATCGACCAGGTGACCCGGATCCCGAACGTGCACGTTCCAGCTCTTCCGGCTGCTGATCTGACCACTACCGGCGTGCGCCAGAGGGGACACTGATGATCACTGCCGAGACAGTCAACAGCATCCTCCGCTTCGACAGCAGGGGACTGCCGGTGGTCTCGCTCTATGCCCGGATCGAGCCCGGGGCCAGCCGCCGGGAGCTGCACACCCGGGTGTCGAGCCTGCTCGATGAGGTCCGCCAGGAGGCCAAGGACGGTTCGGTTGACCGGGATGCCCGGATGTCCCTGCGTGGTGACCTGGCCCGGATCAGGGACGCGCTCGGCGAGGAGCACTGGAACCCGGGGGCCGTTGCGATATTTGCGTGCAGCGGGCGCGGGTTCTACACCGAATTGCCGCTGCCGCAGCCGGTCGCGGACCGGGTCATCGTGGACGCCACGCCGCACGCGCACCCGATGATCACGGTGCTGGAGGAGCACGAGCGCTACTGCGTAGCCCTGATCGACCGGACTTACGCCCGGCTCTGGGAGTTCTACCAGGACGAGGTGCGTGAGCTCGAGAAGATACGGGACGCCGAAGTGCGCAAGTCCGCGTACCCGACGCCGCTCGACGATTACCGGGTGCGGAACAAGGCGGACGAGCTGAGCAAGAAGCATTACCGGAACGTCGCGGAGGTGCTCCGGCAGCTGCTGGATCTCGGCGGCTTCGACGTGCTGGTCATCGGCGGGCACGACTATGAGGTGCCGCAGTTCATGCAGCAGCTGCCTGTGGATATGCGGGACCGGGTGGCCGGCGCGTTCAGCGCGGACGCGGGCACCGCCACCTCGGCCGAGGTGCGGGCCAGTGCGGCCGCGATCGCGGAGCGCCACGAACGGGAGCTCGACCAGCAACGGGTCACCGCACTGCTCGAGAAGAACGCGATGGGCGGCCTGGCCACGCTGGGCCTGCAGCGGTGCCTGTGGGCTGGCTCCATCAAGGGCATCGAGAGCCTGCTGCTGCGGGACGGCCTGTCCGCCGAGGGCGTGGTGTGCGACGAGTCCGGCTGGCTGGCCACCGACGGGGACATGTGCCCGCTGTGCGGTAAGCCCACCCGCCGCACCCCCGACGTCGTTGACGAGCTGGTGCAGGCCGTCATCAGCGAGAGCGGATCGGTCCATCACATCGACGCTGACAGCAGGCTCCGGGCCTTCGACATGGGCGCGGAACTGCGCTTCCCTTTGCCCCACCCGCCCACCGCGCAGGAGTAGCGATGCTGCATGTCCGGCTGAACCTGATCACCGCGGACCCGGGTCTGCTCGGTGATTCCATCAAGTTCATCGAAAACGAGGTGCGCCCCGCAGTCGAGGGCCAGCCCGGCAATCTCGGCCTCACTCTGAGCGCGAACCCGGAGATCGGCGTCGCGGTCCTGACGTCGTTCTGGGTGTCGGGCGACGCGCTGCGGGCCAGCGAGCGGGTGGTCGCGCCGGACCGCGCGGCCGCGGTCCGGCGCGCTACCGGGACCGTGAGCGTCGAACGCTACGCCGTCCCGGTGTTCGAGCGGGATACCCCGCTGCGCAGCGGGGAGGGTGTCCGGCTGACGCGGATGAACGTCGCACCGTCAGCGGTGGAGGACACGGTCGAGGCGTTCGGGGCAGTCGCCGTTCCCCGGCTGGCTGAGACCGAGGGCTTCTGCAGCGCGCTGCTGTTCATCGACCGGAGCACCGGGCATTCGGTCATCGAGACCCTGTGGCGCGACTCGAAGGCGCTGGCCGCGAGCCGGAGCACCGCGGCCGCCGTGCGCGTGGACACGGTGCTGGCGACCAACGGCGTGATCTGCGCGCTGGAGGAGTACCAGCTGGTGTTCAGCTCGGTGCGGAAACCCTGACGGGATGGGGCACATGTCCCTCAACGGCCTGGATATCGACGAATCCCCCAGCCGCCGCAGCTGAACGCCGGCCGGTCTGGGCAGGCCGGGGCCGCCACCGCCATCGTGGCGGCGGCCGGCGCCTTGCTCGCGACGGGCCTGCTGCACGTCCTGCTGCTCGGGGCGCCACGGCCGCTGAGCCTCTTCGTCTGGATCACCGGCCTAGCCGTCATCATCATCATCGCCACCGCGCCGTTCAGCCAGCCCGCCATGCTGTCCAGCAAGGTCTTCACCGCGATCATCAACGTGGTCGCGGGGGCCGCGGTGATCTCGCTGCTGACGGGAGTGGCGCGCAGTGCCGTGCGGGCTCCCTCCCCCACAGCCCCGGTGGTACCCCCAAAGTCTCCACCGGGCCTCAAGGGGGCTACGGAGTGCCAGGGGCGCCGGCCCGGCCGCAACAGCGGCCACCAGACCCGGGCTGGCTGGATGAGCCCTGACAACTTCCATGCTGTCCGTCCGGGCCGGGCACCGCATCCCCTGACCGGCTAGTCCCTCCCGCCTCCCCCGGACCGGCTGGTCCCACGGCGCTTCGGGAGGGCCGCCCTGGCCGCAGGCACCGGCCGCAACTGGCGGACGTGGGGTCACCGCGCGGCATGCGGGCACCGCCCCCCTGCCCGCCCTGCGGACCTGGCTGGAGCACGTCCTCCGCTGACGATCGCGCGCCGCCCTGGGCCAGCCGGGCCGCGGCCCGGACGCGGGCCGCGGCTCAGGCACCGAGCAGAGCGGCCTCAGCCCTCCCGATCACGCGCTGGATGCGCAGGCCGTGTTCCGCGTCGAATTCGTGGGGCGTGCCGCGTGCCGCCGCGGCGGCGAACTCGCCGAGCATGACCCCGAAGGCCTCGGACCCGCCCGCTTCCCGGCAGTCCATGGCCGCGGACCCGCCGCTGCCGAAGATCTCGATGTCAGCCCGCTGGTCCTTCTCGGCGGCGGCCGCGTACAGGGACGCCTCGCTGAACCGGCCGGCCGAATGCTCGAGCAGCAGCCCGAGCCAGCCCTGGGGGTCGCCGTGCGCCTGCACCGCCCCGACCGGCCCGAGCGCGGCATCGAGCAGGTCCACCAGGGAGTGGCCGAGGCTCCGCAGCACACCCATTTCCGCCCGCCACGCCGGACCAGGCGGCCCGGCCGTCACCAGCCGGGCGCTGCCGCCGAGCGGATACGTGCGCCGGACGTCGGTGCTCAGGAACCGGCGCACCGCCGGGTCGTACCGCCACACCAGGGCGACCTGCGACACGACCTGCCGGTCGGCCACGGCCCTGGCCACCTGTTCGGCCCCGGCCAGATCCGCGGCGAGCGGCATCTCCAGCAGCACGGCCCGGGACCGCCCGGCGGCCAGTTCCGCCAGCCCGGGCTGCGCCGCTGGAGGAACGGCGAAGGCGACCGCGTCGCACTCGTCCAGCAGGTCCGCGAAGCGCTCGTAGGTGCGGACCCCGTACTGGCCGGCCAGCCTCTGCGCAGTCGGGAGGACCGGCGCCCACACCCCGCCGAACGTGGCGTCCTGGGTGGCGGCCAGCGCTGGGGCGTAGGCTTCGCTGGCCCGGCGCCCGGCGCCGACCAGCCCGATGGTGATCGCCATGCTCCCACCGTAGGACCCGGTCATGTGGCGGACGCCTTGGCCGGCTCGCGCGGGGAGCACCAGCTGTCGCAGGGCACGGGCCGCGGCCCGGGCGCGGCCACGGTGCCGAAGCTGCGCAGCACGACGACGAAGGCCACCGCAACCGCCGTGGCGGACAGGCCCGAGACATAGGTGCTCGCGTTGACCGCGCCCACCTGGGCGGGCCTGCCGGCCGTGCCCAGGCCCCCTTCCATCCGCACCGCGATCCACACCCCAGCTCCGACAAGAGCGCCCATCAGGACGAATATGGCCATGGCACACCTTCCCGGCACTCAAGCTAACCAGGACGGCAGCCGTCTATATCCCCCGGCCAGCTAGCAGTGGCCGGGAGGCCGCGCGGCCCGGGCCGGTGATCGTGTGTGCCTAACCGAACGGGTGATGTCACTGCCGGGAAGCGTGCCCAGGATGGGATCCGGTGTCGCGGTCCAGCGCGGCGCCGATCCACGCTCCCACCAGGATCAGGGCGACCGCGATCAGTATGGTGACCATGTCACTCCCCTCGGCCGGGCGGTGCCCAGGCCGGGCCGGGGTCCCCCGGCCGTGACCGGCGTGCGCGGATACCGGCAGCTCCTGGACACGAACCTAACGGGGGGCGGCGTGGGCGGTACCCCCTGGACAGCTAGATTCGGCGGAACGATCCCGGAACCCCGGCAGCCACGGCCCGTCGACGATGAGGGCCTGCCGCTGCCCCCGCCCGTCCAGGGCAAGCTGTCCCGCTGGCTGGTCCGGGGCCTGGGGCAGGCCGAGACGGTCATGTTCCTCGCCATTCGCTGTCGCCTTGCTGGCGGTTGCCGTTCTGGTGTTCGTCCGTGGAGTGCACGACCTGGTCCTAGCCCCACCCCGGGGAGCAGCTGGCGGTGACGGTGACCCGGGCTGTGAACAACGTCCTTTTCATCGTGGTGGTGCTCGAGCTGGTCAGGACGATCGTGGGGCGGCTGGAAGGCGGCGGGTTCCAGCTGCAGCCGTTCCTGATCACCGGCATCATCTCGGCCACCCGAAACATTCTCACCGTGGGCGCGGAGCTGTCACTGGTGGGCGGGCAGATCCCGCTAACCCGGACCATGGCCGAGCTGGCCGTCAACGCGGGCGTGGTGCTGGCGCTGTCCGTGGCCCTGGTCCTGGTGCGCCGCCTGACCGCGGCGGCCAAGGCGCCCCACAGCGGCCAGGGCGCCCCGCGCTGGCCCGGCCGCCGGGGCCGTGGCGCCGTTAAGCTGGGCGGGTGGCCGCGGGGATACAGTCACGGACCGCGCTGGTCCGCCGGGCGCGCCGGATCAACCGCGAGCTGGCCCGGCTGTATCCGGACGCGCACCTCGAGCTGAACTTCAGCACCGCGCTCGAACTGCTGGTGGCGACGATCCTGGCCGCCCAGAACACCGACTGGCGGGTCAACGAGGTGACCCCGGCGCTGTTCGCCAGGTGCCGCAGCGCGTGCGACTACGCCGCAGCGGACCGGGCGGAGCTGGAGGCCATGATCCAGCCGACGGGTTTCTTCCGGGCCAAGGCCAGCACCCTGATGGCGCTCGGGCAGGCCTTGTGTGACCGTTTCGGCGGCGAGGTTCCCAGCACGCTGGACGACCTCGTGAGCCTGCCGGGTGTCGGCCGCAAGACCGCGAACGTGGTGCTCGGCGAAGCCTTCGGCCAGCCCGGCCTGGTCGTGGACACCCACGTGGCCCGGCTGGCCCGGCGGTTTGGCTGGACCGCCCAGGCGGACCCGGACAAAATCGAGCGGGACGTGAGCGCCCTCCTGCCGCGCAAGGAGTGGACCGCCGCGTCCCACCGGATGACCTGGCATGGCCGCCGGGTGTGCCATGCCCGGCGGCCCGCGTGCGGCGCGTGCGGCATCGCCCGGCTGTGCCCGTCCTTCGCCGAGGGGCCCACCGATGAGGAAACCGCCCGCAAGCTGGTGAAACCTGGGCCCTTTTCCTGACCCGCGGTCAGGCCCGTACCCGCATCTGGTGGGCGGTGAAAGTCAGCGCGGCCAGCCCGACCACCGCGATGATGGCGTAGGCCGTGTCCGTCCGGAAGCTGTCCCACGCCGTGTGCAGGGCCACCGCCAGCACGAACACGCCGACGAAGCGCAGGATCCCGGCCCGGGACCAGCCGCTGGCCGCGGCCCACCACAGCGCGGCGGCGGTCAGGGCCGTCCGGGCCATGTGCGCGGCCGGGCTGAGCAGCCCCCGGGTCTGCAGGACCCCGTCCACCGCGGACAGGTTGCCGTGACTGAGGATGAGCGTGACGAAGCTGTAGCCCATGGTCTCCAGCACCGCGAAGCCGGCGCCGCTGGCGACGCCGATGAGCAGGCCGTCGGCCGGGCGCCGGTAGCGGCCCCAGAGCAGGATCAGCGCGGGCACGATGAGCTTGGCGGTCTCCTCGATGAGGCCGACACCGATCATCGGCAGCGTGCCCAGCTTGCGCAGGGTCTCGTACTCCAGGGTCCCGGCGACGACGACGCCGATCACCCCGCCGGTCGCTGCGGTGACGATGAGCAGACTGCCGGGCACGTCGTAGGGCAGCCGGCGCCCGTAGACAAAGGCCACGAACGACGCCGGGACGGCCAGCGAGCCGACGAAGATGAGCGCCGGCACCAGGTTCGGGTTGTGGGTGACGATCAGCGACTGCTGAAGCAGCTCGAACAGCCCGACGCTCACGACCAGGACGACCAGCCAGGCCATGCCGGGCAGCCTGATGCCTCCGACAGTTCGGAGCGCGCGGGTGAGCGGACTAGCGTCACAGGCACGCCGCGCGGTATCCGGCTCATGTCGCCCGCCTCCGGCTCGCGTGGCGGTCACGGCCGTCTCCGGCCGACGCTGGGTTCACTTGCCGAGTGTCCGCCCCGCTCCCCCGGCGGCACATCGTCAGCCTGGGTAGCTCTTCGGGCGGATGGCTGCGGCCTGCTTGTCGGCCCGTCCGGCCTATCTGGACGATCTATTCCGTATATCTGGTAACCTGGCCCTGTGTCCCCGGCAGCCACGCCCGCCCGCGCAGGCAGCGATCCGGGTGACGAGCGCACCACGGCGCCCCGGCCCGCCTTGCGGGCCGATGCCGAGCGCAACCGCCAGCGCCTGATCGCGGCGGCCCGGGAGGTGTTCGCCGAGCGCGGCCTGGACGTGCCGATCGAGGACATCGCCCGGCATGCCGGGGTGGGGGTGGCCACTCTCTACCGGCGGTTCCCCACCCGCGCCGATCTCATCGCGGGCGCGTTCCAGACGAAGATGGCCGCCTATGCCGACGCGGTCGCCCAGGCCCTGGCCGAGCCGGATCCGTGGGCGGGCTTCTGCGGTTACCTCGAGCGGGTGTGCGCGATGCAGGCCGACGACCGGGGATTCGGCCATGTGCTCACCATGACTTTCCCGGCCGCCCGGCAGTTCGAGGCTGAGCGGGACCGGGCTTACCAGGGCTTCCTCGACCTGGTCTGCCGCGCCCAGGCGGCCGGCCAGCTGCGCGGCGACTTCGTGCCGGAAGACCTGCCGATGCTGCTCATGGCCAACGCCGGCGTGGTGGCCGGCACGGCCGACGCCGCGCCCGGCGCCTGGCGGCGCTTCGCCGCCTACATGATCCAGGCGTTCAGCGCCGGCAGCACCGGGGAGCTTCCCCCGCCGCCTACCCCCACCGCGATGTACCGGGCCCTGCTGCACCTGCAGGAGGCCGGCACCCGGGACCAGCGCTGCAGCGGCTGACCCGGGGCCATCACGCTGGGCCAGCCGGCTGCGCCGCGCCGGGCCCTGGCCCGCCCGGGCCGCCACCGCGGGTTTCCTGGCGGATCACGGGAGCCACCTCGCGCGCGAAGAGCTCGATGGACCCGCTGACCAGGTCCGGCGGCAGGCCGCCCAGGTCGGCCTGGCCGAGGAAGCGGTCAGTGCCGAGCAGGGTGCGTTCGGCCATGATCTTGTCAAGGACTTCCTGCGGGCTGCCGATCATGAGGGCGCCGGCCGGGCTGGCGACCTGCGCGAAGTCGTCCGGGCTGACCACCCATCCCCGGCCGCCGGGAGTCTTGGGCCGCAGGTACTCCCGGTAGTAGGGGTAGAAGGCCTCGCGGCTGCCCTGTGAGCTCTTCCCGACGAAGAAGTGGCTGGTCAGGCCGAGCCGGAGGCGGCCCGCCGGGTGCCCGGCCGCTTCGCCGGCCTGGCGGTAGATGTCCACCGTCCGCCGGGCACCCGCGAAGGTCCCGCCGATCAGGCCCAGCACCATCGGCAGGCCGAGGCGGCCCGCCCGGGCGGCGCTGCCCGGGCTGCCCCCGACCCCCAGCCACACCGGCAGCCGCGGCTTCACCGGCCGGGGCGCGATCTCCGCGTCCGCCAGCGGCGGCCGGAACCGGCCCGACCAGGTCACCCGGTCGCCGTCCCGCAGCGCCAGCAGCAGGCCCAGCTTCTCCGCGAAGATCTCGTCGTACTGGCTGAGATCCACGCCGAACAACCCGAACGGCTCGACGAACGCACTGCGCCCGGCGATGATCTCGGCCCGGCCGCCGCTGACCAGGTCCAGCGAGGCGAAGTCCTGGTGCACCCGCACCGGATCGGCCGTGCTCAGCACGGTCACCGCGCTGGCCAGCCGGATCTTCGCGGTGGCCTGCGCGACCGCGGCCAGGGTCACGGCCGGCGAGGACACGGCGAAGTCCAGGTTGTGGTGCTCCCCCAGCGCGAACACGTCCAGGCCGAGCTCGTCGGCCAGGATCCCGTAGGAGATGATCTCCCTCGTCCGGGCCGCGGCGCTGACCCGCTGCCCGGTCGCCGGGTCACGCTGCAGGTCGCTGAGCGACAGGATGCCAAGCTCCACGTGGGCCTTTCCTAGGTGTCATCCGGGCGGGTGTCATCCGGGCCGGTGAGCGCGAACCGGGTGTTGGTGGTCTTCGCTGCCTGCCATCAACGCTTCCCTGCAGTCCCGCCGTGCTCAGGCCACGCTGACGGCCAGCTTCCCGCGGGTGCCGGCGGCGAAGTCGGCCAGCGCCCGGGGGACCTCCTCCAGCGGGTAGGCGTGCTGGATGGGCACGGTCAGCCGGCAGGCCAGCACCTCGGCGGCCAGCCGCTCGAGGGCCTGCGTGCTCGGCAGCGCCATGACCGACGTGGCCTGGACCGCCCGCCCCTCGAAGTGATCACCGCCGAGGCCGAGGGTGGACGCGAGGCGCCCGCCCGCCACCAGCAGGTCCGCCAGCTCGAGCCCGTCACCGGCCAGGTGGACCACGGCATGGATGCCGTCCGGGCGCAGCGCGGCCACCGCGGCCGGGACGTCGCCGGTGTAGTCCACGGTGTCATGCGCGCCGAGGCTGCGGAGATAGGCCTCTTCCTCACCCGGCCGGGCCGTGGCGATCACCTGGGCACCGCGGGCCGCGGCGAGCTGCACCGCGAAGGCACCGACGCCGCCGGTAGCACCCGAGACCAGCACGGTCTCGCCGGGCTGCGGGCCGATCGCATCGACGGCGTTCAGCGCCGCGGTGCCGGCCAGGCCCAGCGCTCCCGCCACGGCCAGGTCCAGCCCCCCGGGTACCCGCGCGGCGAACGCCGCGGGCGCCGCCACGTACTCACCGAACGTGCCGTCCCCGAGCACCGGCTTCATGACCACGCCGAACACGGTGTCACCGGCCTGGAGCGAGCCTGCGCCCGGGGCGGCCGCCTCCACCGTGCCGGCGAAGTCCTTGCCCAGCACCACCGGGAAGTGGTACTCCATCATGCCCTTGAGGTACCCGCCGGCCACCGCGACGTCGAACCCGTTCACCGAGCTGGCCCGGACCCGCACCAGCAGCTCGCCCTCCCCCGGCTCGGGGACAGGCAGGTCATGCAGCGCCGGCTGCGCGCCATAGTCGTCGATCGCGATGGCCTTCATCAGATGCTCCCTCTCGCTCACCCGTGATATCTGGACGATCTCCTCCAGTTATATCAGGCCCGAGGCCTATGTGGAGAAGATCGTCCAGATGTGCGGTTAGAGTGGCCGGTGCAGCTGGCCGTGCACCCGGCCTTCCACGGCGACCTGGATCCGGACGCGTTCTATACGGAAATGATCACGCACTGGCGCCTGGTCGTGCGCCTGCAGGTCGGGTCACGCGGGCGGCGGCGGGCCCGGGTACGGCGGGCGGGAGCGTCGAGGGCGCGCAGCAGGGCCTGCCGGTCGGCGTAGCGGCGGTAGAGCGTGCCGACGCCGACCCCGGCCTCGGCGGCGATGTTGGCCAGCGGGACGGTGCGGCCTTCGCGCAGCATCGCGGCGGCGGCCGCGGCGAGGACCCGCTCGCGGTTGGCCTCGGCGTCGCGCCGGGGACGGCGGTGCGGCCGGCTGCTGGCCGGCCCGCCCGCCCTGGGAACCCCGGGCGTGCCGCCGGCTTCCCCGTCCCCGCTCATCACCCGGCCGTGCCTAGCAGCGTCCCGTCGCGATCCCGGAGGAACCGGGAAGCGGCTGCTGCACTACGACCTGGCCCACGAGCGGCAGCTGGACACCTTCGTGTCCAGCTTCGCCATGTGCCACTCCCTCGACCTGGAAGACCGGCTGCCGGCCGGGACCGCGACGCTGGCGCCGGCGGACATCCTGCTCACCAAGCTGCAGATCTTCGAGGTCAACGACAAGGACCTCATCGACTCCATCGCGCTCCTGCTCAGCCACCCGGTCACCAGCGACGGCGCGCCCGGGATCGACGCCGGCCGGCTGGCCAGGGTCACCGGGGCCGACTGGGGCTGGCACACCACCCTGACCGACAACCTGGCCAAGGTGGCCCGGCGGCTGCCGGCCGCGGGCCTCAGCGACGAGCAGGCCGGCCTCGTGACCCAGCGCGTCGAGCAGGTCACCGGGGCGCTGGCCGCCGCGCCCAAGAGCCTGAAATGGCGGGCCCGCGCCAAGATCGGGCGGCGGGTACCCTGGTACGACCTCCCCGAAGAGGTCGGGTAACCGGGACCAGGCACGATCGCGCCGCACTGGCAGTGGCCGCACGCCGCGCCGGGTGCTGTCGATCAGCGGGCCTCTTGTTCGTCGTACCAGGTGTAGAGCACATTCCCCGGCCGGCGGGACCGCCGGGGCGGTCAACGGACATAGGAGGATGGCAATGAAGCCTGCGGAAATCTGGACGAACATCCATTCCGAGCGGGCACAGATGGCGGACACCTGGGCCGGTCTGTCGCCTCAGCAGTGGGCCGCCCAGTCCTGGTGCGAGGGCTGGTCAGTGCAGGACACCGCCGGCCACGTCGTGGCCGCCGCCGAGCAGACTCCGGCGAACTTCTACAAGGAGCTGGCCTCGGCTGGGTTCCGGTTCAACGTCTTCACCGACCGGGGTGCCCGGCGGCTGGGGGCCGCCGGCCCGGATGAGCTGGTCCGCCGCCTGCGGGCCCGGACGTCCACCACTAATCACCCGCCCGCTCCGGTGATGGCCATGCTGGGCGAGATCGTCGTGCACGGCCAGGACATCCGCCTGCCCCTGGGCCTCAAGCACCGGCCGCCGGAGGATGCCCTGGTGGCCGTGGCCGACAGCTGGAAGAACTCCAACCTGCTGATCGGGGCGAAGCGGCGGATCAGCGGCCTGCGGCTGCGGGCCACCGACGCCGAGTGGGCGCACGGCGATGGACCGGAAGTGTCCGGCCCGCTGCTCTCGCTGATCCTGGCCATGACGGGACGCAAGGCCGTTCATCCCGACCTGGCCGGCGAGGGTGTCGCGGAACTCGGCCGCCGTCCCTGAGCCCGCCCGCCGGCCCTGAGCCCGCCCGCCGGCCTGAGCCCGGCCGCCGCCTGAGCCCGCCGGCCGGCGTCCGCGGGCCAGCGGGCCTGTCCGGCCCGGCGGACGGGCCCGCCCCGGTGAGCCCGTCCGCCGGCTCCCGTCACACGGTCCCGGCGACGCCGATCAGGTGACCCTCGGGATCGGTGAAGTGGCCGACCACCAGGCCGGTCGGTGCCCGGACCGGGCCCATCTGGCGCTTCCCGCCGAGGCTCTCGGCCCGCTGCAGGGCGGCCTCCACGTCAGGGACGCCGACGTAGAAGATCACGTGGCCGTGGTAGCCCGCGCCTCCGCCGACGCCGCCCGGGATCCCGGTCCCGTCGCTGGTCGTGACGCCGTTCACGAAGCCGTAGTTGGCCGGCTCCGACACCGCCTCGGCCACCGGGGCGCTCGTGTCGAACTCCCAGCCGAACAGCTCGCCGAAGTATCCCCGGAGCCGCTCCGGGTCCTTCCCGATGATCTCGAAGTGCACAACCGGCTGTGCCATGGTTACTCCGTTCCGCGCCGGCCACCCGGCACCTCGGGGACAGGCCCCTCAGTGACGACCGGCGCACCGCATCAAACTCACCGGTGACCGGCCGCGCACCAGGGGGAGACCACGGAGACGGCCGGCTGAGGCCATAGGCTGCCTGCGTGATCGATCAGCGGCTTCAGGAACTGGGCATCGAGCTTCCCCCGGTGTTCCCGCCCGCCGGCAACTACCTCGGATGCGTGGTTGACGGCGACCTGGTGTACGCCGGGGGGCACGGGCCCATCAACGGCGAGATCATCATCCGCGGGAAGGTGGGCCGGGACCTCTCGCTGGAGGAGGGACGGCACGCGGCCCGGCTGACGGCCCTGTCCATCCTGGCCACCCTGCGGGCCGAACTCGGCGATCTCGACCGCATCGCCCGGATCGTGAAGGTGTTCGGGATGGTCAACGTCGCCCCGGGTTTCAACCAGACCCCCGCGGTCATCGACGGATGCTCCGACCTGCTCGTCGATGTCTTCGGTGCGGCGGGGCGGCACACCCGCAGTGCCGTCGGGCTGGCGGAGCTGCCCTTCGATATCGCCGTGGAAGTCGAGCTGATCGCGCGGCTCCGGTCAGGCTGACGGCGGGGCGGGGATCCCCAGCTGCCGGGCCAGCGTGGCGTGGTCCCAGTGGATCCGCTGTGAGCGGATCTGGCCGCGCTGGAACCCGACGATCGCGACCGTCAGCACCTCGGCCCGCCGGTGGGTCGGCGCGGTCCCGGGCAGCAGCCACGGCAGTTCCCGGTCGTGCGTGAACGACACCGTCGATTCGTCGACCAGGTGGAACCGGTCCACGGTCCGGGACAGCCTGGTGACCGCCAGGTCACCGGGCACATGGGGCAGGAAATCCTCGGCGTAGAACCGTTCCAGCGCCGGGCGCCCGGCGGCACCGGTCCTCGCGGGGAAATGCCAGACCGACGGCTCGGCCGCCAGGTGCGCGAGCGCCCCGGCTAGGTCACGGCGGGCGACCGTCGCTTCCCGGTGCTCGTCCCACAGCTGCTCGAGCTCCCGCATGAACTGAGCGATCGCCGTGGTCACCTGCACAAAATACCCATTCTGCGGCCTGTTACCTCGCCGTCCGCTGCTCACCGGCCGCTGCTCACCGGCCTGGTGCTGGCCGGCCTGGCCCGGCCGGGATTCCGCGAGGGCCGGCCCAGCTCCCGGAACTCATCCAGGCCGTCCGGCTCGGCCGACCCGGCTGGCCCTGCCTCCTGGCCGCCCGCCCGGGATCGAGCGCCCCAGGGTTGAGCCCCTCAAGGTTGAGGAGGCCGGGAACCCTCGGCCTCGTTCGTGATCATGGCCTGGGTGTCGTTGCAACGACACCCAGGCCATGATCACGAACCGGGCGGTGTGACGGATGTGACCGGCGGGACAGAGGGGACCCGGGGACCCGGGGGCGGGGGGATGGGGTGCCGCCGGGGGTCCCGCCTCGGGTGCCGCCCCGCGAGCATCGCTGCCAGGCAGGCCCGCCCGGCCGATCTACTCGACGCCAGCGCCGGGGCCGGCACGGAAGACCGCCAGATCCAGGACTCGGTGGCGCACGTCGCCCGGCAGCGGCTGCGTCCCGGCATCGCGGGGTGGTTCGAGGCCGGGATCCACGTCCTCATCAAAGACCGGAAGATCAGCGCTGGTCCGGCGGATAGTGATCTGGCCCATGGTGGGCACCCTAACGCCGGTGGCAAGACCATGCGGGGCGGCGGGCTGCTCCAGGAGTGCGCGCATGCGCGGGATGTCAACCTTGCCGGTGGGGCCGCGAGGCAGCTCGGGCACCGCCACCACCTGGCGGGGCACCTTGTACACGGTGTAGTCGCGCACGCTGTCGCACTACACCGCCGGGCCGGCCTGCAAGGATGACGTGCCCTACGCCGATCCTGCTCGCCCGGGAGTGGGCCAGATCACTCCCCGCTTCCTCTTGCAAGCGCATACGCTTGATATTCTGAGCGTAACGAGTCCCAGACATGACGAGGTGTGAGAGATGACTAGCATGCCCACCTATTACAGCGCGGTGGCGAGCCGGGCTAGCGAGGCCGCGGAGAAGGCCGCCGATTCCTGGACGCAGGGTATGCGCAAGCTCACGGGCTTGGTTCCTGCGTTGCCGCAGGTTGATCTCGTCCCGGCCGTGGAGCGCTACTTCGATCTGGTGCAGCGGGCCGTGGACATGAACCGCGATGTCACCGTCCGTTGGGCGCAGGCGGCGGGCACGCTGACCGGCGTGGCCCGGGAGCAGGCGGAGTCGGCTGGCCAGGTCGTGCGCGAGCGGGCTGAGTCGGCCGGGGACGTCGTGCGCGAGCGGGCTGAGTCGTTCGAGCAGGCCGCCGCCCGGCAGGCGGAGAAGGCGGAAGCGGCCGAGAAGGAGCTGGCCCGCGAGGCGCGCAGGCTGGAGCGCGAGCAGGCCAGGCAGGCCCACCAGCAGGCCCGCGAGCCCTACGAGGGCCTGACCAAGGCCGAACTGAGCAACCTCCTGGCCAAGCGGGGCCTGCCCAAGACGGGCAACTATCAACGAACTCATCGAGCGCCTGGTCGAGGCGGACGGCAAGTAGGCAGCAGCGACTCTTCCGGGGCCGGGGCGCCGGTCAGCGGCTCGGCCAGGCCCCGGCTAGGCGCCCAGGGCGGGGCGGGCGGCTGGTGTGCGCGGCCCGGCCCGGCCGCCCGCAGCCGGCGGAGCGCTGGCTACTTGTTCTGCTACCTGTCCGATCTTCGTCAGCCGGGCCAGGGTCGGCCGCGACAGTACCTGGGCGATGTCGTGCAGCGCCACGATCAGTTCCTCGACGCCGTCCATCGGGGCGTCATGACCCGCGTAGAGGAGCATCGCCTGGTAGTCCTCGGGTGAAACGGTCGCGCCGGGCAGCTCGATCTGCTCAGCGTCCGCGAGGAACAGCGCGGGGACGGACGTGCCGAGAACCAGGGCGAGGGCGGCCAGCTCGGCCGCGGTGAAGGCACGGCGCCCGCGCTCGGCCTGATGCACAGCCTGGCGGCTCCAGGGCCGGTCCAGGTACTGCCCCATGGCCTCGCCCAGCTGCGTCAGTGACATCTGCCGCGTCTCCCGGAAGTGCGAGATCTGCTTGCCGATGGCCGCCTCGACCCGCATGTCCACTCTCCTTGCGTCATTCCCCATGATGACACCGAATCCTGCTGATTGACAATCCCGTCTGGCTGACGTAGCGTAACCCACACAGTTCGCCGTCAATTCTCACGATGACAGCATCGTGATCTGGTGAGTTCCGCGGGCACCCAGACAAACGGAGACCGACGTGCAGCCCTTTCAGCTGGAATCCATCACCGCTGGCGGTGACTGCGCCGTCCTCCGGGTCGCAGGCGGGATCGACGTGTACACCGCCCCCGAGCTACGCGAGAGCGTGATCCATCTCGTCGATAGCGGCATCCTGCACCTCATAGCGGACCTGCGTGGCGTGGAGTTCCTGGACTCGACCGGCCTGGGCGCGCTGGTAGGCAGCCTTAAGCGGCTGCGTACCCGCGAGGGATCGCTCACGCTCGTGACCGACACCGAACGTATCCTGCGCATCTTCCGGATCACCGGGCTCAATCGCGCCTTTGCGCTTCACCCGTCAGTCCCGGACGCAATCACCGCCGACCAGCACTGGCAAGCGGCCGTCACCGGCGACGGTGACAGTTCCGGGGAATGGTGCCGCAAGCACGGACTGCTGTGAAGCTCGCTGACGGGTTCGAGCACCGATTCCTCATCAAGACGGGCACCACCGTTCAACTGTTTCCTGGCCGATCCCCAGCTACGGCCGGGCGTCGCGGATCACCGGCCGTGAGTACACCGGTCCTCCGGGCCAGCATGACCTCCCGCCGGCGCGCCGGGGGGCATATCCTGAGCGCATGGGCCGGATGATATTGACATTCCTCGGCGCGATCCTCGCCATATGGTTTGCCTTCATGGCCATTGGCTGGATCTTCGCCATGTTCAAGACCTTCTTCATCATCGGGTTGATCGCAGTCGCCGTCTTCATCGTTGTATCGCTGGTGTCCAGGCGCCGCCGCGTGGCCTAGCGGCCGTCAGAGGGCGGGATGGCTGGCCAGGAGCGGACAGCGTGGCCCGGCTGGGCTGCGGCAGGGTCAGGCTCAACGCGGCCCGGAGAGCCTCGGGTCAGCAGTGCCGGCGGGTAGTCACCTGCTGAGCGGGGCCGCCGCCGGCCGGGCGCGGTCAGGAGCCGGCGTCGATGCTGCTGGCCTCTTCCGGGCAGTTGTCCACCGCCAGCCGGGCGAGGCCCGCCTGGCCTGGCGGGACGGTCCCGTCGCCCGCTGGGGAGGCGTACCCCTCGCCGTCAAGGTCGAAGAGATCCGGCGCCGCCGAGATGCACCAGTTGTGGCCCTAGCAGCGGCCTGGATCGACGCGGATCTTCATGGGTCCTCGATACCGGAGGGGCAGTGCCCGGCACAAGTCCGGATGTTCAGCGGATCGGGCGCTGGCGTGCGGCCGAGAGCCTCTGGTCAGCGCACCCTTCGAGGCAGCAGGGCGCCGATGAGCCAGAAGATCGGGAGGAACAGGCCGATGATGAACATGACCCAGTGGCCCTTGCGGATCGAGATGATCCCGAGCGTGACGAGCAGGATGAAGTAGATGATGCCGCTGATGCTGATCCACACCATAGTGACCCTCCCGCTGCGAACTTAGCCGCCAGCCGGGAGGGCCAACTCATCCGTCGGGGGTGATGCAGGTGGTTCTGCGCTCAGCGGTGAGTCTGGTGCCCGTGCTGGCGGGCGAGATCATCCAGCACCGCCCTGGCCTTGGCCGTGTCCCCGCGGAGTGCCTGCAGCCCGGCCGGTGGCAGCTGGGTGACCACGCTCCACGGGTTCCGCTCCCCCCGGCCGTCAACCTTGGTGAGCCGGTAGAGCACCTGCCCGTCGGAACGCATGATCCATTCAAAGGACATCACCGCGAGTTCGCTGGACGAACTGCTGTTGACCCGGGCGATCACCCTCGGGGAAATCAATGCCATGCGCTATGCCCTCTCGCTGGTGACCGTCCGGCGATAGAGCCCCCGTCTCCCGGAGCCGGTCACGTTGCTCTGGCCCTCCAGAGAAAGTACCGGGAGATTCTGCAAAGGATTGCAAGATTCGTCAGATGTCACCAACATCACAGTCACCCGGCCGGGACGGAGATCCGGTCCTGACCAGGATGGGGCGGTACCTCGTGGTACCGCCGTGGGACGGTAAGCCCAGCTAGAACGAGGCCACACCCGGCGCCGAGCACGGGGCCCATGCCCAGCGGCGGACCGCGGAGGCCTGCACCCGGGATCGTGAAATCGATTGGTGGCGCCGACGACGGCGCGGGTGCTGAGGCCGCGTCACCCTCGGTGAAGGCACCTGCGCCCAGCGCGGACTATGGATGGCGGATTCCAATGCCGGTCAGCGCCGCTGGTCCCGGACGGCTCCTGTCAGCGCCGCTCGCCCCGGGCGGCGAGGGCGGCGATCTCTTCGGCGAGTTCGGGCCACAGCGGCCTGGGCAGGTCGTGACCCATGTCCGGGTAGCCGATGAAGCGGGATCGTGGGATGGCCCGGGCGATGGCCAGGCCGCCGCTCGGCGCGACCAGCGGGTCGTGCAGCCCGTGGATGACCAGCGTGGGAACGGTGATCCGGCCCAGCTCCGCCGTGCGGTTCGGCTGGGTGACGGTCGCCTCGAGCTGGCGCAGCGAGCCCGCGGGGTCGACGCCGCGATCCCAGCTCCGCCCGGCCACGTCGCGCACGTGCTGCTCGTCGAACAGGTCCCCGCGCGAGCCGATGACGCGGAACGTCTCGACGGCGGCGGCCACGGCGGCGTCCCGGCCGGAGATCACCTCCCGCCGCAGCAGCCGCGCGTACACCCGGGCCTTGGCCTGCCCGACGCGCCGCGATCCGGTCGAGGTCATCATCAGCGTGAGCGAGCGAACCCGGCCGGGATACCGCAGGGCCACGGTCTGCGCGATGAAGCCGCCCATTGACGCGCCGACGAGGTGGGCACTGGCCAGTCCCAGGCCGTCCAGGAGCCCGGCAACGTCGTCGGCCATGTCGCCGATCGTGTACGGCGGCAGCAGGCGGTGGAGCAGGACTTCGCTGAGCCGGGGCGGCGGGAGGTGCCGCAGGTGGGTCGAGCCACCCACATCCCGGTTATCGAACCGGACCACGAAGTGACCGTGCCCGGCGAGGCCCTCGCACAGCTCGTCAGGCCAGGCGATCATCTGGGTCGCCCACCCCATCACCAGCACGATGGGCGGGTTCCCCGCCTCCCCGAACGTCTCGTACGCGAGCTCGATGCCATTAGCCGCAACCTGGCCCTGCGTGCGGGCAGCCACGTCACCCATTCGTGCAGTCTCGCATGCCTTCGACTACGGGCCGCTGCCCGGCTGGCAGCCCAGCCAGCCGGCATAGGACCTGGACTCATCCAGGCCGAGTTGCGCGCCATCGGGCAGGGCCTCGTCGAACACGAGCGCCGCGGCGGCCTCGAGTTCGCTGCGGAGCTGGCCGGAGGGGCCGGTCGCTTCGAAAGCCAGGGTCCACCAGTCCTGGTCGGGCGTGCGGATCGCGGTGAGTTCAACCTCGCACCCTGGTTCCTGGCCCGGCTCCTGGCTGCGCGCCACCACCTGCCCGCTGCTGGCTGAGAACCGGCTGATGCGGCGCCTCTTGCGCACCGGCCTCCAGCCGGCCGGGTCATCCCCGTCCTGGCTGAGCGGGTCGCAGGAAAAGGACCACTTCAGCCAGGACTCCATGAGCCCGCTCGCCCGGCCCGGTACATGGAGGATGCCCGGGCTCCCCCGGTAGGCCTTCACCTCCAGCGCCGCGCCCCCGCGGACTTTCACCGACAGCCCGAGCAACTGCGGATTCACGAGGTAATTGTCCTCGCGCGACTCCACCCCGGCCGGGAACCGCCCGAACCACCGGGCCACTGCCGTCGCCAGCTGGCCCGGGACGATCCAGCGCACCTCCAGGCTGGAGGCTCCACCGCAGGACGGCACGGCGCGCAGGCCGGCGAGTGCATCAAGGACGGGTGGTTCGGCAGACACGAAGCCCTCCCCCGATTACTCCCTACGCACGGCTGCGGCTTCGCCGGATGTGCCAGCAGTCCACCGGCGGCCGCCCCGTCGGGGCATCACCCCCGACGGGTGAGGGGAAATCCCTGTCATGCACGGCCTGCGGTACCCGCCCCGGCCGATGGCTCGGTCGCTGGCCCACTACCGGTCCGCCCGGCCTTGATGACGGTATCGACCTTGCGCAGGAAGCTGATCAGGGCCATTGCGAGGAACACGCCGCCGATGAGGGCCAGGATGTCCGCCTCGGACCGGCCGGTCCGGCGGGCGATCGAGCGGGCGACCGGCTGCACGGCCGTCCTGGCCGGGCCGGACAGGCCGGCCTGGCCCATCGCCACGAAGTTCTTCTTCGGCATCGGTGCGCTCCTTCCAGGGCGGGGTGCCCGGCCGCTGACGGGGGGCCGGCGGGTCAGCGAACCTCGGTGGCGGCTTCCTGGACGGCCTTGTCAACGTCCCTCTTGCTCACGTTGATCTCCTTGGCCGCGTGCTTCTCGGCCTTCAGCCCGGCCTTGTCCACCGCCTCCTGCAGCTTGCTCTCGCCGACGATGACGAGGGCGGCCTGCCCGGAGTCGATGAGCTCCCCGAAGTCCTTGACATCTGACCGGGACATGCCACGCCACAGATGGCCGCCCACGCCGCCCACTGCCGCGCCGACCACGGCCGTGCCGATGATCGAGGGCGGGAACAGGATGCCGACCAGGGCACCGACGGCGGCGCCGCCCCACGCCCCGTGCCGGGTGGTCATCTCATCCTTGTTGACGTGCACCTTGCCCGCGCTGTCCTTGGTGACCACGGAGGCGTCGTAGGTTCCGACCGCACCGACCGCATGCAGGTCCTTGACGACCTGGTAATCCGCTCGCGCGGAGGCCTCGTCGGGATAGGTGCCGATATAGATGAATACTGCGTCGGGCTTCGCCATGCCGCCTCCTAGTCACACGAGCCGCTCCGGCATACGCCTACCGTCGCGTACCCGCCGGCCTGGCAAATCATCCGGCGTGGGTGACAGTGCGGATTCAGCGCGGCACAGCGCCGCGTCCTGCCGGGCCGGGTCGTCGCCTGCGAGGACGGGCAGTCGGGCGGTCCGTGCGTTAGGCACCGGTTCCTTGACCATGCGGGGGCGGGCCTGGTCCTACCCGGCGGAGCCGCCGGTGGCGAGACGCATGAGGTCGGTGTTGAGGTCGATGGAAGTCTCGGTTCCGCCCGCGCTGCCGTACTCGTGCTGGTAACTCTGCCAGGACTCGTCCCTGATCTTGCGGGCGAAGCCGCTTTCCATGAGCAGGACGAGCTCAAGCGCGGCCCGGTCGATGCGCTTGTTCAGGGCCGGGTCACTCCAGTCCTCGGGGGCGGCGAACAAGGAGGTCGGCACGGTCATGGTGCGCAGGTAGGCGAACAGGGGCCGCATCTGATCGTCGGCGACGAGGGCGTGCCGGGCGGTTCCGGCCGTCGCGGCCAGTACGACGGGCTTGCCGATGAGCAGGTCGTTGTCCAGGACATGGAAGAACGAGGTGAACAGGCCGCTGGGGCCGGCCTTGTAGACCGGGGCGGCGGCGATGATCCCGTCGGCTTCACCGAGGGCCGTGATGGCCTGCTGCAGTTTCGGCGTGACCAGCTGCGATACCAGCGCGGTCGAGATGTCGGCGGAGATCTCACGCAGTTCGGTGACGCTGACCGACACGGTGTTCCCGTGCCTGGCTGCCAGGGCCGCGGCGCGCTCGGCCGTGCGGTCGGCCAGCAGCCTGGTCGAGGAGGGGTCGCCGGTTCCGGCGCTGACCACCGCCAGCCTGTATGGCTCCTGGTCGCTAGGGGTGGTCATGGGCGCAGGTCCTCCTTCTGGTCGCTGGCCGCCGTGTCGCTGGCCGCCATGCCCCTGGCCTGGGCGGGATTGGCGGCGTACTGGCGGGCTAGTTTCAGGCAGATCGTTTCCAGCTGCCGGAGCTCGCGGTGGTCCAGCCCGGCGGTCAGCGCGCCGGCGACGCTGCGGGCGTGCCGGCGCCCGACCTGGCGCTGCAGGGCCCGGCCGGCGCCGGTGAGCGACAGCCGGACCCCGCGCCCGTCGGCGGGGTCGGACTGGCGCTCGACCAGGCCCCGCTCGGCCAGCCGGTCCACCATGCGGGACAGGGCGGGCTGGCTGAGCAGGACGTGACGGTTCAGCTCGCTGATGCGCAGCGGCTCGCGGCACTTGGACAGCGTGTAGAGCACGTCATACTCCCGCATGGAGAGGTCCGCCCAGATGTCCTCAGCCGCGAACTGCTTGAGCATGACGGCGTGCGCGGACAGCATCGCCTCCCATGCGTCATTGGCCGGATGCCTCGTGCCCGGCATCACAGGCCCGGGTACACGGTCTCGAGCTCCGCGGCGCTGTCCTGGTACGGGGACGAGCCGGTGACGTTGTCGCCGCGGTTCGCGTTCGGCCGCGGCTGGCGCGGGGCCTGGTCGCCGTACTTCGCCGTGACCAGGCTGGCGTGGGTCGGGGCGTCGGGCGTCTCCGGGTCGCGCCGGGCGGCCATTTCCTTGCGCAGCACCGGCACGACCTCCGCACCGAGCAGCTCAAGCTGGTCCAGCACGGTCTTCAGCGGCAGTCCGGCATGGTCCATCAGGAACAGCTGGCGCTGATAGTCGCCGAAGTGCTCGCGGAAGGTCAGGGTCTTGTCGATGACTTCCTGCGGACTGCCCACCGACAGCGGCGTGAGCTCCGTGAAGTCCTCCATCGACGGCCCGTGCCCGTAGACCGGCGCCTCGTTGAAGTAGGGGCGGAACTCCCGCTTGGCATCCTGCGAGTTCCTGGCCAGGTAGGCCTGGCCGCCCAGGCCGACGATGGCCTGCTTCTCGGTGCCGTGGCCATAGTGGGCGTAGCGCTGCCGGTAGAACCGGATCAGCCGCATGTAGTGCTCCTTGGGCCAGAAGATGTTGTTGGCGAAGAAGCCGTCCCCGTAGTACGCCGCCTGCTCGGCGATCTCAGGGGTGCGGATGGAGCCGTGCCAGACGAACGGCGGGACGTCGTCCAGGGGGCGCGGGATCGAGGTGAATCCCTGCAGCGGGGTCCGGTACTTGCCCTCCCAGTCCACGACGTCCTCGCGCCACAGCCGGTGCAGCAGGTTGTAGTTCTCCAGTGCCAGCGGCAGGCCCTGCCGGATGTCCTGGCCGAACCACGGGTAGACCGGCGCCGTGTTGCCGCGCCCGAGCATCAGGTCCATCCGGCCCTTCGACAGGTGCTGGAGCATCGCGTACTCCTCGGCGATGCGCACCGGGTCGTTCGTCGTGATCAGCGTGGTCGACGTCGTCACGACCAGCTTCTTGGTGGTCGCGGCGATGAACGCCAGCAGCGTCGTCGGCGCGGACGAGAAGAACGGGGGGTTGTGGTGCTCGCCGATCGCGAACACGTCCAGCCCGACCTCCTCGGTCTTCTGCGCGATCGCCGTGATGGCGTCGATCCGCTCCGCCTCGCTCGGCGTCTCCCCGGACACGGGATCCCGGGTGATGTCACTGACCGAGAAGATCCCGAACTGCATGGCCTGCCTCCGAATTCAGATATATGCGTTTGCATATATCTGAACGCCGGGGGCGCCGGGGTATTCCGCGGCGGGCGGACCGGCGGGCGTTGGGGGCGGGCGGGGCCAGCGGCGCGGGGGGCCGGGGCGGCGCGGGCGGGCCGGCGGCGCGGGCTCAGCGCCGGGCCGCGCCTGCCCCTGGGCCGGCCCGGTGCTGCAGGTGACCGGGCTGGGTGAGCCAGCCGGGCGGGAGCTGGGTGGTGAGCGTGGCGTGAACGAAGCGGGCCACGGCGGTGGTCTGTGCCCGGTGCGGGCTCCATTGCAGCGTGAAGGGCACCAGCTGGGCCGGCTCGACTGGCTTGATCACGGTGGCGGTGTGGGCCCCGGCCAGCGACGGGATCAGCATGATCCATTCGATGTCCGCCTGGTCGAGCCAGTGGGTAGCGGCCAGGTCGGTGTCCTCGAGGAGACGGGCCGGGGGGTGGACCGCGGCCGCCTGCAGGGCCTGCCGCTGGCATAGTGCCCAGGCCGGGAAGAGGCTGTCGCGGGTGCAGCCCAGCACATCGGAGGCGAGATCGGCCAGGCTGACGCTGGCCTGGGCGGCCAGGCGGTGTCCCGGCCGCAGCCCGGCCAGCAAGGGCTCCGCGGCGAACACCTCGCTGACGATCCCGTCCGGCTCAGGGATGATCCCGCAGGTGATGGCGACGTCGATGTCGCCACTGGCGACGGCGCCGGTGAGCGTGGTCAGCCACATGGGCTCCAGCGACACGGTGACCTGGGGTGCCTCGGCCGCGAACGCCTCGCACAGGTGCGGCGCGAGCACGGGCGCCACGGGCGGCGTGATGCCGACCCGCACCGTTCCGGCCTCTCCGCCGGCGATCCGCCTGGCCGCCGCGGCGGCGGAGGTGACCTCGTCGAGAATGACTTTCGCGTGGGCCAGTAGTTCCGAGCGGCCTCGGTCAGCGCGACCCGCCGTGTCGTGCGGGTGAACAGCGGCGTGCCGAGTTCGCGCTCCAGGCGCCGGACGAGCTCGCTGAGCGTGGGCTGGCTGATGTAGAGCTTCTGTGCGGCCCGGCCGAAATGCAGTTCCGTGGCCACCGCGGCAAACGCCTCCAGCTGGCGCAACTCCATGTGCCACGGTACTGCGGGCGGGCCGGGCGGGTCACCGGCGCACGGCCGCCCGGCCCACCCCGGCCCCGGGCGGTGCTGCCAAGGGCGGCGCTGCCCCGGGCGGCACGGCCCGGGGCGGCACCGCCCCGGGCGGTGCGCCGATTAATCGGGCTGAGCGAAAACTGCCTTCACGGACTGGCCCTTTTTCCGCGCATCACCGGACGGCAGGGTCGTAACTGGGCCGGCCGGGCCTGGGCAGCACCCGCCCGCGGCGGGCCCCGGCGGCCGGGAATCTCCGCTCAAGGGAGCGACTCATGGTGGTGAGCAACAGCATCAGCGCCGATCAGGCCAGTGCGCAGCGGGGCAGGCCCCGGGGGCGGCGGATCCCGCCGAACCTGCTCGGCATCGCGTTCGGGCTGGCCGGCCTGGGCGAGGCGTGGCAGGCGGCCGGGCCGGTGCTGGGGATACCGCGGGCGGTCCCGGATACGGTCTACATCCTGGCCGGCGGCCTGTGGCTGGCCCTGGTCGCGGCATACGCGGCCCAGGGCCCCCGCCGGATGCTGGCGGACCTGCGCGACCCGGTGCTGGGGCCATTCGTCTCCCTGGCCGCGATCACGCCGATGATCCTGGCGGCCGCGCTGGCCCCCGCGGCCGAGACGGCCGGGCGCGTCCTGGTGATCATCTTCCTGGCGGTCACGGTCGCGCTCGGGGGATGGCTGACCGGGCAGTGGATCGCCGGGGACCTGGACCCCGGCTCCGCCCATCCCGGTTACTTCCTGCCCACCGTGGCCGGCGGGCTGGTCGGCGCCAGCGCGGCCGCGCAGGTCCACCTGCACGCCCTGGCGGAAGCGTCGTTCGGGATCGGGATCGTCTGCTGGCTGCTGCTCGGCTCATTGATCCTGAACCGGCTGTTCTTCAGTCGTCCGCTGCCGCCGGCGCTGGTGCCGACGCTGGCGATCGAACTCGCGCCCCCGGTGGTGGCCGGGGTCGCGTATTTCGCGCTCACCGGCGGGACCGTGAATTTCGCCGCCGCCGCGCTCGGCGGCTACGCGGTGCTCATGGCGGTCGCCCAGCTCCGCTTCATCCCGCTGTATGCCCGGCTGCGCTTCTCGCCGGGCCTGTGGGCCCTGACCTTCTCCTACGCGGCCGCCGCCACCGATGCGCTGCTGTGGATCACCGCGGCCAGGCCGGCTGGTGCCCGCGCCTATGCGGCCGTGGTCATTGCTCTGATCACCGCGCTGATTGGCGTCATCGCCGCGCGCACGGTGCTGGCCGTCACCCGCGGGCAACTCCTTCCCCCCGCGCCTTCGCCTCCCCCGGGCCTGGTACCCGGGCGGCCGGGCAGCGGATGACCGGCCCGGCGACTGAGAGAGGAGGCTGAGGACCGATGCCACCCGCAGGGCTGACCGCGCTGGCGTGCACCGCACTGGCCGTGGGCTTCGCCAGCGCCGGCTGGATCGCTCTCGACATCTACGGCCGCGGCTACCGCCAGCACATGAAGGTGATGGAGGCGGTCTGGCCGATCACCGGCCTGTACTTCGGGCCGCTGGCGATCGGAGCCTACCGTGCGTGGGGACGCCCGGACAGCCGCCGCTGGCGGCGGGAGAACGGCGACCCGCCGCCCAAGCCCGGCTACGCCACCACGGCCGTCGGGGTGTCGCACTGCGGGGCAGGCTGCACGCTGGGTGACATCATCGCCGAGTTCGCCGTCTTCGGCCTCGGCGCCAGCGTCGCCGGGCT
This sequence comes from uncultured Actinomycetes bacterium, assembly GCA_963767385.1. Taxonomy (GTDB): domain Bacteria; phylum Actinomycetota; class Actinomycetes; order Streptosporangiales; family Streptosporangiaceae; genus RYN-230. Next base: position 74,169 of record CAVYEA010000030.1, read on the forward strand.
CGCCCTGGGCGCCGAGTACATCGGCGACTACCTCGCCGCGCTGGCCCTGGGGATCGTGTTCCAGTACTTCGCGATCGCGCCGATGCGCGGCCTGTCCCTGCGGAAAGGCCTGGCCGCGGCGGCCAAGGCGGACGTGGCCTCGCTCAGCGCCTTCGAGGTCGGGCTGTTCGGCTGGATGGCGCTGATGGCCTTGGTGTTCTTCCCCGCTCCGCACCACCTGCTGCCCACCAGCCCGGTGTACTGGTTCCTCATGCAGATCGGCATGATCGTGGGCTTCCTCACGTCCTGGCCCGTGAACACCTGGCTGATCCGGCACGGCATCAAAGAAGCCATGTGACCCCGTCCCCGCGATCAGTCCCGGCGCGGGCCGGAGAGCACCATGATGGCCCGGGGGCCCACGGTGACGTGGTCCCCGGCGGCTCGCGGCGGCGCTGCGGGGCTGCCGGGTGCCGCCGGAGTCGTAGCTGTCGATCTCGGTCCGCCAGGCTGCCTGCTGCCTGGTGGCTGGGAGGGTGAAGTCGAGCGGCTCCCACCAGGCGTTGACCAGGACCAGGAAGTCGTCGTCGAGCAGCGGCGTGCCGTCGGCGGCCCGGTCGGGGTCGTCGGATCCGTCGAGGTAGAGCGCGATGGCCAGGGCGCTCGGCGTCCGACCAGTCGGCTGCCGGTCATGCCGGTGCCGGCCGGGGTGTACCAGCGCAGTTCCGAGGCTTCGGCTCCGGCCAGGAACCGGCGGCGGCGGAACACCGGGTGCTGCCTTGCGGAAGGCGACCAGCTGCCTGGTGAAGTCCTGCAGGTCGGCGTCGGGCTGCGGACCAGTCGAACCAGGTGATCTCGTTGTCCTGGCAGTAGGCGTTGTTGTTGCCCTGCTGGGTGCGGCCGAGCTCGTCGCCGCCGAGCAGCATCGGGACGCCGAAGGACAGCAGCAGGGTGGCCAGCATGGCGCGGGACTGGCGCGCCCGCAGCGCCAGCACGGCGGGGTCGTCGGTCGGGCCTTCGGCCCCGCAGTTCCACGAGCGGTTGTCGTCGGTGCCGTCGCGGTTGGACTCGCCGTTGGCCTCGTTGTGCTTGTCGTCGTAGGAGACCAGGTCGCGCAGGGTGAAGCCGTCGTGGACCGTGATCAGGTTCACCGAGGCGGTGGGGCGGCGGCGCCCGCCGCGCGTACAGGTCGGACGACCCGCAGAAGCGGGTGGCGAACTCGCCGCAGGCCGACCGGGTGGCTGCGCCAGAAGTCGCGCATGGTGTCGCGGTACTTGCCGTTCCATTCGCGCCACAGCGGCGGGAACCGGCCGAGGTCGTAGCTGTCGATCTGGCCGACGTCCCACGGCTCGGCGATCAGCTTGGCCCGCGACACCACCGGGTCCTGCGAGACCAGGTCGAAGAACGCCGACACCTGCTCGAAGCCGCCGTCCTGGCGGGCCAGAGCTGGTGGCCAGGTCGAACCGGAAGCCGTCGACGCGCATCTCGGTGAGCCAGTACCGCAGCGAGTCCATGATCAGCTGCAGGGTCACCGGGTCGCCGGCGTTCAGCGAGTTGCCGCAGCCGGTCGTGTCGACGTAGTGGCGCGGATCACCGGGGTCCAGCCGGTAGTAGGCGGGGTTGTCCAGGCCGCGGAAGCACAGCGTCGGGCCGAGCTGGTCGCCCTCGGCGGTGTGGTTGAACACGACGTCGAGCAGCACCTCGAGCCCGGCCGCGTGCAGGGCGTCGACCATGGCCTTGAACTCGGCGACCTGGCCGCCCGGCTGCCCGGCGCGGACCGCGGCCGAGTAGCCCTGGTGCGGGGCGAAGTAGCCGATCGTGTTGTAGCCCCAGTAGTTGGTGAGCCCGCGCTGCGGCAGGAACGCCTCGGGCACGCTCTCATGCACCGGCAGCAGCTCGACGGCGGTCACCCCGAGGCCGACCAGGTGGGCGATGGCCGCCTCGTGGCCCAGGCCGGCGTAGGTGCCGCGCAGCTCCGGCGGGATCCCCGGGATGGCGCATGGTGAAGCCCTTGACGTGCAGCCTCGTAGATGACCGTGTCGGAGTACCGGCGGCCGCGGATGGGCGCCGTCGCGCCAGCGGAACGCGTCGTCGGCCACGACCAGGCTGCGTGGCACGTGGCCGGCCGAGTCCGCGCGTGCTCGGCGCGTCCGGGTCGCCGGCGGCGTAACCCGAGCACCTCGGGCCCGAACGTGACGGATCCGCTGACGGCCCGCGCGTAGGGGTCCAGCAGCAGCTTGGCCGGGTTGCAGCGCACGCCCGCGAGCCGGGTCGTAGGGCCCGGTGGCCCGGTAGCCGTAGGCCTGGCCCGGCCCCGACCCCGGGGACGAAGCCATGCCAGACGCCGGCGTCGTAGTCCGGCAGCGGGATCTGCGTCTCCGCGCCGCCCTCGTCGAACAGGCACAGCAGTCATCCCGTCGGCGACGGCCGGAGGCCACCGCGAAGTTCGTGCCGCCGTCCCGGACGGTGGCGCCCAGCGGGAACTGGCTGCCGGGCAGCGCGGTGAGCGCCTGCCCTGATACGGCGGTCATTGCTGGCCCTCCTGGCCGATGCCTGCCGGATGACGTCGCCGACGGCGCGACGTCCGCCGTGGCGGCGGCGGATCACGTCGGCGATCAGCCCGGTCCAGCCGGTCTGGTGCGCGGCGCCGATCGCGGCGCCGTTGTCGCCGTGGAAGTACTCGCTGAAGATCAGGTTGTCTCGCCAGGCCGGATCGTTCTGCAGCTGCTCGGTCCCGCCGAAGCAGGGCCGGCGGCCGTCCGGCCCGCGGGTGAAGATCGAGATGAGCCGGTCGGACAGGTCGGCGGCGACCTTGTCCAGCGTGAGCTGCTGGCCCGACCCGGTCGGGTACTCGATGGTGAAGTCGTCGCCGAAGAACCGGTGGTAGCGCTCCAGGACGCTGATCACCAGGTAGTTCAGCGGGAACCAGACCGGGCCGCGCCAGTTGGAGTTCCCGCCGAACATGGCCGTGGTGGACTCGGCCGGCTCGTAGTCGATGCTGGCCCGGATGCCTTCGACCTCGAGCTCGTAGGGATGGTCGCGGTGCCAGGCCGACAGGGCGCGCAGGCCATGCGGGGACAGGAACTCGCTCTCGTTGAACAGCCAGCCGAACAGCCGCTCCAGCCGGTCCGGGCCGGCCAGGCTGAGCAGCAGCCGCTGGTGGCCGGGCTCCCCGCGCAGGACGCCCGGTCTCGCGGAGCTTGCCGAGGTGTCGCTGAGGCCGTCGCGGCCCAGCAGGTCCGCGAACTGCTTGCCCACCACCAGCGCGCGCTGCAGGTCATTCTCGTCGATGACCGCGGCGGCGAGGGCCGGGATGATGCCCACCATCGACCGGCGCCTTGCACCGGCACGCACTGCCCGGCCGGCGTCACCAGCCGGTCGTAGTAGAGCCCGTCGGTCTCGTCCCACAGCCCCTGGCCGTCCAGCGCGCTCGCGGATGGCGGCGAAATGCTCGAGGAACTTCAGCACCAGATCCCCGGCCGGCCGCTGCCCGGACCGGTTCAGGACGGCGGCGATGCCGCCCATGGCGATCGCGTAGAAGCCCATCCAGCCGGTGGCGTCGGACTGCTCCAGGGTGCCGCCGACCGGCAGGTGCGAGCGGTCGATCGGGCCGATGTTGTCCAGGCCGAGGAAGCCGCCCTCGAACAGGTTGTTGCCCTCGGCGTCTTCCAGGTTGACCCACCAGGTGAAGTTGACCAGCAGCTTGTCGAAGACCCGGCTGAGGAACTCGATGTCGCGGCCGCCGTCGATGGCGAACACCTCGAGCGCGGCCCACGCCTGCACCGGCGGGTTCACGTCGCCGAAGTCCCACTCATACGCGGGCAGCGCGCCGTTCGGGTGCTGGAACCATTCCCGGCACAGCAGGATCAGCTGGTACTTCGCGAACGCCGGGTCCACGTGCGCCAGCGCGACGCAGTGGAAGGCCAGGTCCCAGGCCGCGAACCACGGGTACTCCCACTTGTCCGGCATCGACATGATGTCGAACGCGTTGAAGTTGCGCCACCGGGAGTTCCGCCCGGTCAGCCGCTGCGGCGGCGGGGTCGGCTGGGTGGGGTCGCCGTCCAGCCAGCGGGCCACGTCGTAGTAGTACAGCTGCTTGCTCCACAGCATCCCGGCGAACGCCTGGCGCATCACCATCGCCTCATCGGCCGTCGCCGCCGCCGGGGTCAGCTCGGCGTAGAACTCGTCGGCCTCGGCCTGCCGCTGGGCCATGACCTGGCCGAACTGGGCGCCGAGCGGGTCGTTCGCCTTTCCCCGGGGCGCTTTGGCAGGCGGCGGGCGCAGCCGCAGCCGCAGCTCGGCGGTCTCGCCCGGCGCGACCGTCAGCTGGTACCAGAACGAGCACTTGGTGCCCGTCCGCTCCGGGTTGACGGTGGCCGCCCCGCTGACCACGTGGTCGTTGATGCCGTCCTTCGGGTACGGCGTGAGCGGCGCGGCGCCGAACAGCCGCTGGTCGTTGGTCTCGTTCTCGCAGAACAACGCCGTCGGCAGCGTCCCGTCCGGCCCGGGGCCGGCCAGCAGCTCCAGCGCGCCGAGGAACGGATGATCGATGCCCACCGCCGAATCGCCGGCTGCCTGCATGGCCGGCTTGGGCGCGTCCACGTCCCAGGACCAGGTGTTGCGGAACCAGGCGGTCGGCAGCACGTGCAGCGTCGCGGTCTCCGGGCCCGCGTTGGTCACCTGGATGGACATCAGCAGGTCATCGGCGCTGGCCTTGGCGTAATGCACCTCGGTGATCCAGTACCGGTCCTCGTCGAAGATCCCGGTATCGAGCAGCTCGTACTCGGGTTCGCTCCCGGCTGCGTGACCCGTTCTGGTCGATGAGGTCCTGATAGGGGAACGCGCGCCTGCGGATAGTGATAACGCCACCGGTTCCAGGCGTGGCTGGGCAGCGCGTCGAGGTACCACCAGTACTCCTTGACGTCCTCGCCGTGGTTGGCCTGGGCTCCGGTCAGCCCGAACGCCCGCTCCTTGAGGATCGGGTCCTGGCCGTTCCACAGGGCCAGGCCCAGGCACAGCCGCTGCTCCACGTCGCAGAACCCGGCCAGCCCGTCCTCGCCCCAGCGGTAGGCGCGGGACCGCGCGTGGTCGTGCGGCAGGTAGTCCCACGCCTCGCCGTCCGCGCTGTAGTCCTCGCGCACCGTGCCCCACTGGCGCTCGCTGACGTACGGCCCCCACCGGTACCAGTCGCCCGCCTGGCGCAGCCCGTCCTCCAGCCGCCCGAACCCAGCCACCCGATCCCGCTCAGCACTCACTGTGATCCCCTGTCGCCCCGATGCGACGCGGCATCCTCTTGAGTGGCGCCAAATCGCATCCGCTCCGGTGATTTGCCGCACACTGCAATCGCGGCCGACCCGGTTCCTTTCTATCCGCCGGGACAGCACCGGCTCATCACCTGTGAAGGGTGATGATTACCCGTCCCCGCGGGCCGCGGATAGCGGAAACGCCTGGTCGATCTCGCATCTGCTCCGGCTTGACGTTCCGCGCCATCACGGCAGGATGAATAATTGGCAAACAAAAGGTTGACCCGCAGCCAATGACGCCGTCAGTTTTCCCGGTCCCGTAGTTCCGGCACAGCACAGGCCGGCGGAGCGGGCCCGCGGCCACGTCCGGGACGTGGCCGGCGGAGCGGGCCCGCGGCCACGTCCGGGACGTCGAATTCCTCGGCGGAGACGTCCAGCGCGGCCTGCGCGACCGCTGCCAGAGGTGCGTGCCCGGGGTGACGTTATCCTCGCCGCATGCCAACGTTGGCTGTGGTGGGTGCGGGGCCGAAGGGAATCGCGATCGCGGCCAAGGCCCGGGCGGTCGCGGCCGCCGGCCTGGCCGCGCCACGGGTCGTGCTCATCGACCGGGGCCCCGTGGCGGGGAACTGGAACGGGCAACAGGGTTATACCAACGGCCGGCTCCCCCTGGGCACGCCACCGGAGAAGGACGTCGGGTTCCCGTACGCCAGCAGCTGGGGAGCGGCCTCGGCGGCAGTCACCGCGGCGATGTCGCCGTACAGCTGGCAGCGGCATCTGATCGGGCATGGCACGTACGCCGACTGGGTCGATCGCGGCCGGCTGCGCCCGACGCACCGGCAGTGGAGCTGCTACCTGCGTGAGGTGGCCGGCAAGGCGGAGGCCGAGATCGTCACCGGTGAGATCACCGGCGTGGAGGCCGACGGCGGGCGGTGGCGGCTGGCGCTCGGGCCAGGGAAGGAGATCCGGGCGGACGGCGTCGTCTTCACCGGCGCGGGTCCCCCGGTCACCGTGCCCGGCCAGCCACGGCAGCACCCGCGGGTGCTCGACGGCCGCAGCTACTGGCTGGCCGAGCCGGCCCTCTCCCGGCGGAGCCTGCCCAGAGCATCTGCGTGATCGGCAGCGGCGAGACCGCGGCCTCGGTCGTCATCAGCCTGCTCCAGAAGTCGCATAAACGGTCCACGATCGACGTGCTGACCAGCCGCGGAGTCCTGTACTCCCGGGGCGAGAGCTACGACGAGAACCGCTTCTTCTCCGATCCGGGTGACTGGCCGCAGCTCGCGGAATCTCACCGGCGCGAGTTCCTCGAGCGCACCGACCGCGGCGTCTTCTCGCAGCAGGCGGAGGCCGTTCTCAACCAGTGGCACGGCTTCCGCACGCTCGCCGGGCGGGCCGCGCTGATCGAAGCCAGCGACCGGCAGGTGGTCGTCACGATCGAGTACGGCAGCGAGCGCGAGCGCATCGCCTACGACCTTGTTGTCGTCGCCGTCGGCTTCCAGGCTCGCTGGTTCGAGCGGCTGCTCGGCGGCGAGGCCCGCGGCTGGCTGGAGGGCGGCCTGGCCGGGGCGGAGATCGAACGCCGGATCGAGGTCGATCTCTCGGTCGGCGGGCTGAGCCCGCCGATCCACCTGCCACTGCTCGCGGGGCTCACGCAAGGACCAGGCTTCCCCAACCTGAGCTGCCTGGGCCTGCTGAGTGACCGCATCCTGCGCCGCTACGTCCCGGCCGGGGAACCGGCGCGAACTGCCACGGAGAGGAGCGACTGTGCCTGAGGCAGCCAGCGATGCATGGGAAGACGACGACTGCGTCCGCCGCACGATCGTCATGCCAGCCGTGCTGGCCGAGCAGCTCGCGGTCAGGGCGGGCCAGCGTGGCCTGTCAGTAAGCGACCTGATGGTCGAATATGCCCGGGAAGGCCTGCAGCACGACAGGACAGGCGGCTGATCTCAGCCGGGCCAGCCCGCGTGGCGCATGGTTGGGGCTAGGCCGGGCCAGGGCCGCCCAGCTCGTCCTCCCGGCCTGCCGGGTCAGGGCCGCCCAGCTCGTCTCCCCGGCCAGGGTCAGGACCGCCCAGCTCGTCCTCCGGGCCAGCCGGGTCAGGGCCGCCCAGTTCGTCTCCCCGGCCACCCCGGTCGGGGCCGCCCAGCTCGTCCTCATCCATGGCACGGTCCGGGCCGCCCAGCACATCCCTCGACTGGTCAGAAGGCCCCGGCTCACTCAGGTGACTGGTCATTGTGATCTCCCCAGGTTGCGGGCGGCATTCAGGCCGGCACGGTTGCCCGCAGATCTACCTGCAGTCCCTTCCCCGGGCTGGGCCAGCCGAATCAGGTCGGCAGGCAGGCCTCGCCACGAACTTCCCGGTTCAGGCCGGACCCCGGTGACCCGGCGGTCCGTGGCCGCCCCGGCGTCAGACGGCGATGACGACCTTCCCCCGGGCGTGCCCCTGCTTCAGGTACCAGATGGCCTGGGGAGCCTGGGCCAGCGGGTAGGCCGGTCGACGACCGGCGTGACCTTCCCCGATTCGATGAGCCCGGTGAGGACGATCAGGTCCTCGCGGTTCTCCCTGGCGATGAAGGTCGTCAGCTTCTGGCTCACGAACCGGGACAGCAGGAGCGCCCGGAGCTGGCGATCGCTGCCTCCGAGCCACCGGCCGTCGGTCTCGCCGCCGGCGATGACCAGCGTCCCCGCGGGGGCCAGGGCCCGCCGCAGGCGCGCCAGCGACGAGTTCCCGCCGATGTCGAGGATCACGTCGTAGCGCCGCCGCCGTCCGCGAAGTCGTCACGCGTGTAGTCGATGACGTGGTCGGCGCCGATGGACCGGACCATGTCTGCCTTCGTGGTGCTGCACACGGCGGTCACCTCGCCTGCCCCGAACGCCTTGGCCAGCTGCACCGCGAAGGTCCCCACGCCGCCCGACGCGCCGATGATCAGCACCTTCTGGCCCGGCTCGACCCGCCCGTGGTCGCGCAGGCCTTGCAGGGCGGTCAGGCCGGAGACGGGGACCGCCGCCGCCTGCTCGAAGGTGAGGTTGGCCGGCTTGGGCGCCAGCTTGCTCTCCGGAGCGCGGGCGTACTCGGCGAAGGCGCCCTTGCCGATGCCGAACACCTCATCGCCGGGCTGGAACCTGGTCACGTCCTGGCCGACCGCCTGCACGACCCCGGCCAGGTCGGTGCCCGGGACAGGGGTCTTGGGCGCCCGGAGCCCGTAGCCCGCCAGTCGCACCGGGTACGCCAGGCCCGTCATGAGGTGCCAGACGCCCCGGTCCACGCCCGCCGCGTGCACGCGGATCAGCACCTCGCCGCCGGCTATCGCGGGCTGGCCGATGTCCCGGAACTCCAGCACATCCGCCGAGCCGTAGGTGTCCTGCACGATCGCCTTCATGGCTGTCACTTTCCGGGCTGCTAGCCCTCCGCGTGCGCGGGCACGACGGCTGGTTCCCGGTTGGGGCTGGCCGGCCGGGCGGCCGCCTGCCAGATCCGGGCGGCCAGCGCGACCATCGCTACCGCGAATGGCAGCATGAACAAGACCACGCGGACCGGGCCGAAGGATCCCACCTGCTGTGCGGCCTCCAGGCCGATGACGAACAGGACCGCCAGCCAGCGCGGCACGCTCCGGCTCCGCCACAGGGCAAATCCCATGAGAACCGGGGCGGCGACGATGCCGATGAAATAGACGGCCATGAACAGCTGGCCGGGCCGCGAATTGAACGTGGTCACCAGGAACCGCGCGGCCGCGTCCGGCGTCAGGTGGGCCGCCGCCGCGGCGGCGAGGTTGACACCGACCAGGACGTTGAGAAGGGCACCGCAGAAGGCGCCTATTCCCCCGAGCAGCGCGGCCACGGTGGCGATCACCGATCCGCGCTCCCTGACCAGCGTGGCGATGGCCGGGTACGAGACGGCCAGGGCCCCCAGCGCGAGCAGTGTCAGCGACCCTGAGAGGTAGAGCTGAGCCGTGTGCCGTGCCGCGATGGGCAGCACCCTGACCGCGGTGGCGGTGCTCGTTATCTCCTGGTCGGTGCCTTTGGGGTTGAATGCCTCGGCACTGACGTAGAGCACGGCGGCGATGGGGAGGAAAGCGGCCAGCACCCGCTGGCGTGCCCGGGCCGCGTTATCCATTGGCTTCTCCAGTCCGCTGGATGGCCGGTCGTCCCTGACTTCGGGACCAGCACGGCAGGACCGTGAATCAGCCCCGGACGCTTCCTGGCCCAAGGTACTCTGGTAATAGAAAACTAGCAATTAATTGCTAGAAAGATCATGGTAACCTGGGCAGGTGACGAGCTGGGGTTTCCTGACCAACCATGCCCGGGTGCTGCTGTGCATCGCCCAGGACCCGGGGGTGCGCCTGCGCGACATCGCGGCCCGGCTGGGCATCACTGAGCGCAGCGCCTACGGCATCGTCACCGACCTGGCCGAGGCCGGTTACGTGGTCAAGGAGAAGGACGGGCGCCGCAACCGCTACCAGATCCAGGCGCACCTGCCACTGCCCGACCCCGCCGGCCGGGAGCGCACGGTCGGCGAGGTCCTGGCCCTGCTCGCCGGGGAGAACCAGCCCGGCATCGAGGTGCCCCTGGCCGACTGACCGGCCTCATCCCCCGCGATCACACTGCCTCACTGGCTGGCACCGCTCATGGTATGGTGCCATTGGCTGTCAATGCTCACCATTACGAATGCCGTGAAATTGTCGGCATTCCGGTTTCGAGCCTTTCGCCGGAGAGACCAGGCTGTAGCCCCGTCGCGGGCCTGGCAGCGGTCCGCAATGCATTGTTGGCGTTTACCGGCACCTTGGCCACAAGAAACGTAGGCAGCAGAAATTGATATCGTTCATCTGGTCCCCAGGAAATCCCCTGCCCGCTGGCACCGGCGGCTCGGAGAACTATACCGTCGGCCAGGTCCGGGAACTGAAAAGGCGCGGCATACCCGCGCAGGTGGTCACCGTCGGCCTGGGCGCCAGTGACGGCCGGGACGATTTCACCGGCATCCCATTCCTGTCGCTGCCGACGCTGGCCGAGGTCGGCGAGCTCGACAGCACCATCGTCTTCGTCAACGAACCGCACACCGTGCCAACCAGGTACCCGGCGTTCCTGATCCTGCACAACCCGCCGCCGATCCGGGAACAGGAGAAGGCGTTCGCCGTCGAGGGAACCAGGGATCGCACCCTGATGGCCACCAGCCAGTACGCGGCCGCCCTGTGGGCGGGATACCTGGACGTCAACGTTTCGACGATCAGCGTGGTGTACCCATTCGCCGAACCGTGCTTCGCCGCGCAGCCCCGGCCGGGCAACGCGACCGGGAAGGCCCGCGTCCTGTTCGCCGGCAGGCTGAGCCCGGAGAAAGGCATCTACACCCTGCTGGAGACACTGCACATCGACATCATCGAGCAGGACCCGGCCCTGGAGTTCACCGCGACGACGGCGGGCGCGGACAAGCCGCAGGGGAAGATCATCGAGCGGTTGCTCGGCGAGCACCCCGGGATCTCCGTGGTCGGCACCTGCAAGACCCCGGCCAGGATGGCGGCCCTGATGGCCGGCCACGACATCGTGGTGATGCCCTCCAACAGCCAGTACTGGCACGAGACCTTCGGCATCGTCTCGATCGAGGCCCAGCACTCGGGCTGCCGGGTAGTCGCCTCCGATGATGGCGGCCTGCCCGAGACCGACTGCGGCGGCGTGGTGCTCGTCCGGCCGGACAACGCCGAGGCGCTCGCCTGGGGTATCCGTGAGGCCGTGGACAGCGGGCCGCTCTCCCCGTCCGCGAGGCAGGACGCCGGGATACGGTTCACCGTCGCGCAGTCCGTCAACATGCTGCTGAAGGTCTTCGCCCAGCCGCTGCCGATCCCGCCGGCGACCATCGTCCGGCAGCTCGAAGAGCTGATCCTGGCGCCCTCGGCCGAACTGCCGCGCCACGTCAGCCTGGGCAGCGCGCTGACCGGAACAGCGGCGGTGGACGCGTCACCGGCCGGAGCCGCCGCATGAGTTACCCGCCTGCGCCGTTCCGGCACCTGCAGCGGCTGACGGATCACATCGGCCTGCTTGAGCACGCCGAGGGGATCGTGCCCCGGCACGATCACGGCTACTGCGTGGGCGACGTTGCCCGCGGCCTCGTGGTGGTGTGCCGGGAGCCGTCGCCATCCCAGGAACTCGTCATCCTCGGGCGCCGCTACCTGCACTTCCTCGCGCAGGCACAGGCGCCCGACGGGACGTTCCGTAACCGCCTCGGGTACGACCGCCGGTGGCACGGTCAGCCCGGAACGGAGGACGGCTGGGGCCGTTCCCTGTGGGCCCTGGGCACCGCGGCGGCGCGGGGCCCCACCGCGGGGATCCGCCAGGAGTCCTTCACCCGGTTCGGCCTGAGCGCGCAAGTCTCCTCCCTGTCGCCGCACGCCATGGCGTTCGCGGCGCTCGGCGCGGCCGAGATACTCGAGAAATGGCGCGGCCATTCCGGCGCGCTCACCCTTCTCGCCAAGGCCAGCACCGTGATCGGTGAGCCTCCTGCGAACCCGGCATGGCCGTGGCCAGCGACCCGGCTGAGCTACGCGAACGGCGCGATCGCCGAGGCCGTGATCGTGGCGGGCTGGAAACTGGGCCAGGACCGGGTGCTGCGCAACGGCCTCCGCATGCTGGAGTGGCTGCTGGCGGTCGAGACCCGGGATGGCCACCTGTCGGTGGTGCCAGCCGGGGGCTGGGGTCCCGGTGAGATCCGCCCCGCCTTCGACCAGCAGCCGGTCGAGGTCGCCGCGCTGGCGGACGCATGCATGCGCGCGGCGGCGGTGACCGGCGACTCACGCTGGCTGGCGGGCGCGCAGATGAGCGTGGCCTGGTTCCTCGGTGACAACGATGCCAGGGTGCCGATGCTCGACGAGCAGACGGGCGGCGGCTGTGATGGCCTCGGGCAGGCCAGCCGCAGCCGCAATCAGGGCGCTGAGTCGACGCTCGCGATGATCTCCGTGATGCAGCAAGGCCGCCGCCTGGCCACCGCCCGGTGATCGATGCTTAAGCCGCCCGGCGGGCGCTCCCAGTTCCGCCCCGGCGAACCGGGGGGCTGGTTATCGCGGCCTGGACCGTGGGAAACACGCTGAGATGACGGTGCAGTCCCGTCATCCGCAGCACCCGGTCCACCTGCGGCGAAGCCGCCGCCAGGCGCAGGAACCCGCCCAGCAGTCTCGCGCGGCGCTCGGCACCGACCAGCACGGCCAGCCCCCTGGCGTCACAAGAGCTCACCCTGGACAGGTCAATGACCAGCCGGTCAGAGCCGGGCCGGAGCAAGCCGAGAAGCTGCTCGCGCAGGACCGGGGCGCAGCCGATGCCGAGTTCGCCGGCCAGTTCAGCGATGGTGATGCCGGCCGCGGTCCGGGTGGTAAGGGCCAGGCTGGACGTTGTCTCGTTGCCGGGGTCCACGGTGGGCCCCCTCTCAGATCGAGCGGAACGGGCGGCCTGACGGCTGCCGCGCACTGGAGCGCACTGGATGTCGCGGCCGGCTTAGCGGCGCCTTCCGCTGGCCGCGGTCGTGCCGGCGCCGGGGCCCGCGAGCACGGCGAGGACTTCGCCGATGGTCCGCTCGCGGCCCGTGGGCTCGGGCAGCGGCAGGTGCCCCTGGATCTGGTAGCGGTTGCGCCGTCCGTCCTTGTGCTTCCTGATGTAGCCAGCTCCCGTCAGGTCCGTGAGGATGCCGTAAACGCTCCGCTCGGTGATGCCCAGGGTGATCGCGATGTCGCGCAGCCGCATCCCCGGGTCGTGCGCGAGAAGCAGCAGAACCCGGCCGTGGTTACTCAGGAAGCCCCAGCTACCCATGCCATAAGACTATCAGCATTTCTAGAAAAAAATTGCTAGTTGCAGATTGCAGCTGTAGGCCGCGTGCGGGCCCACGGTGCCTGCGGGCACCGCCTTCCGGTGCCCTGAATCAGGCGGGTGCCGGGCGGCTGTCCAGTGCCGCCAGGAACTCGGTGATCGCCGCCGCGATCTGGGATGCCCCGCGGCGGGGCAGGTGGTGGCCGATCCCGTCCAGGAGCTGGACGCGCGCGTCGGGCAGCGCTGCTGCCAGCTGATGGGTGGTGCCGACGGGGATGAGCGTGTCGTGCGGGTCGGCGATCAGCAGCACCGGCTGCACGACGGCCGCCAGGGAAGCGGTGAGGCCGCCGAGTTCGTGGGCCAGCGCACGCTGTTCGGTGAGGAAGCTGCGCCACAGCGGCCCGTGATCGTGGTGGGCGTGGCCCCAGATATGCCAGTTGACATGCTCGTCAGCGGTGATGGGCCGCCGGCGCAGCCAGGCGATGGCAGCCAGCCGGGCCCGGGCCAGCCACGGGGTCAGCCACCACGCCGTCACCGCGCACACCTCCCCGGTCACCGGCGCGGCCAGCAGCCGGTCCCAGCCAGTCAGGCAGCCCGGGCCGACGCTGGCCAGCAGGACCAGCGCCTCGACACGCTCAGGTGCCAGCTGGGCCAGCGACAGCGCCACGCCTCCCCCGTAAGAGTGGCCGACCAGCACCGCCTGCCCGATGCCCCGCGCATCCAGCTCCGCCAGCACCGCGCGAGCACCGTACCCGAGACCTCCCGCGGGCAGCGGGCTGGCCCCGTACCCGGGCCGGTCCAGCGCCACGACATCGAGCGCCGGCGGCAGCCGGTCAGCAACCTGCTGCCAGTCGGAGGCCGAACCTGGCTGGCCGTGCAACAGCACGACCTCATGCGTGCCCACGTCAGACCAGCCTAGATCGACGACCGCGATGACGATTCGCCGCCAGCGTGCATACGCTGATCAACGGCCTCCCGATGGCACTGCCCGCCGCCGTCCCAGGGGCCGCCCGCCCGACCCCTGACGCTCACCTGGCGGGCTGATTCTGGATACCCGCCAGTAGCCGGGCCAGAGTACTGTCGAGGCAGGTATCCCCCACGGCCAGCGGCGTCCTCCTAGGACGGGCGCAGGGCCGGCATCGCTGCTCAGGACCCCGGCGGCACATCAGCAGAGGACCACGATGTGCGTGTTAGGAGTTCCCCGGTGGCATCCCTCGAAGCAGGGCCTGCCTGGTCAGGCCAGCTGCTCTCGCCCGGCACCCCATCCCCGGCACCACGGGGCAGCGAGTACGCCGAGCTGTCCCGGCAGATCAGGGCGGCCGGGCTGCTGGACCGGCGGCCGCGCTACTACGCCTGGAAGATCATGGTCACCGCAGTGCTGCTGGCCGCGGGGTGGGCCGCCTTCGCCCTGATAGGCGACTCGTGGTGGCAGCTGGCGGTGGCCGCGTTCCTGGCGGTCATGTTCACCCAGGTCGGCTTCCTGGGCCACGACGCCGGGCACCGGCAGATCTTCCGTTCCCGGCCGGGCAACCACGTCCTTGGCGTGGTGCTCGGCAACCTGGGCATCGGGCTGAGCTATGGCTGGTGGGTCAGTAAGCACAACCGCCACCACGCTCACCCCAATCAGGAAGGCGCGGACCCCGACATCGTGATCGGCGTGCTGGCCTTCACCGAATCCCAGGCGCTCGCCGGCCGGGGCCTGGGCCGGCTGGCGTTCCGCTTCCAGGCGTTCCTGTTCTTCCCGATGCTGCTGCTGGAAGCGGCCAGCCTGCACGTGGCGAGCATCCGCGCGCTGATCAGCCGGCCCTCGCGTTACCGGGGGTGGGAAGCCGGGCTGCTCGCCGTCCACATGGCGGGTTACCTCACCGTGGTGTTCCTGGTGCTCTCCCCCGCCAGGGCCGTGGCGTTCATCCTCGTGCAGCAAGGCCTGTTCGGCCTGTACCTCGGGGCGTCCTTCGCCCCCAATCACAAGGGCATGCCCATCCTGGAAGCCACCGACCGCACCGGGTTCCTGCGCCGGCAGGTACTCACCTCCCGCAACGTCCGCGGTGGCTGGCTCACCGACCTCGCCCTGGGCGGCCTGAACTATCAGATCGAGCACCACCTCTTCCCTTCCATGCCCCGGCCCAACCTGCGCCACTCCCAGGCGATGATCAGGGCCTTCTGCGCACAGCGGGACCTGCCGTACTGCCAGACCAGCCTGGCCGGCTCCTACGCCCAGGCCCTGCGCCACCTCAACGCCATCGGCAAGTCAGTCCGCCGCGAATAGTACTTCTATAGAAAAATATTGCTAGTTTTATAGTGCACGTATAACCTGGAGTTAGGCACCAGGAATGAGGCGGCAGCCAGCAGCGCCGAGGCCAGCCGGGACGCCGCACCGGCCCGGTCCCCGTGCCGAAAGGAAGGAAGCCATGACACAACCAGCGGCACCAGACGGCACCACCAGCACCGTGCCAGGCGCCACCGCCGGTACTGCCAGTGACCCCTCCGCAATCCGCGCCGGGCCGGGAGCCCCCGCGGCTCAGCTTCGACCCCGCACGCAGCCGCCGCGGAGCCGTTGACGGCGGATGGTGGCCGCAGTCGCGGAACGCGACTGCGGAACTGCCCGGCCTCATCGCGGCCCTGGACTCCCGGCCCGGGGTGCACGTGCGGCGGCTGTCCGTGCACGTCAACGAATGGGACGACATCCCCCGCCGGCTGCCCATCGGGGGCAGCCGCGTCATCCGGGTTAACTGGTTCACCACCATTCCCCGCCACACCATCAGCGTCAGCGCGGACGCCCACGACATGATCAACCTGCTGGTCGTTCCCTCAGGCACCGCGGCGGCGCCCGCCCAGGCCGCCCTGGAGGCGGCCATGACCGGCCGGGGCAACCCCGGTAACATGCTCGCCGGAGCTCAGCAGGCAGCGGCCTGAGAGCCCGCGACCTGGTGGCCGCGCTTCCCCGGCCGTCGTCACACGCCCGTCACGGCGGCGCGGTGTCCCCGTCTGTGCCGTGGCTTTTGTGGATGAGCGGGATGGGTGGGCAGGGCTGCTGGCTGAGGCGGCAGCGGAACGCGCCGCGCAGCCGGGGCGTATCTGCCAGCTGTGCGTGCAGATGCTGGGGATTACCGGCGATGGCATCTCGATGGTGACGGCAGCCGGCAACCGCGCGGTGATCTGCGCGACTGATGAGGTATCCGCGCGGATCGAGGACCTGCAGTTCACCCTGGGTGAGGGCGCGTGCGTTGATGCGGTGCAGGCCGGCTCACCAGTCATCGTCAGCGACCTGGGCGAATCCGGCGACATCGTCGTCGGGCGCTGGCCGACTTTCCTGGAGGGAGCCGGCGCGGCCGGAGTCCGGGCCGTATTCGCGTTTCCGTTGCGCATCGGAGCCATCACTGTTGGTGCCCTCGACCTGTACCGTGACCGGCCCGGGGATCTCACCGCCGGCCAGCTTGCCGCGGCGCTGGTGGCGGCGGATGCCGCGGCGCTCGCGCTGCTGTACCTGGGCACCGGCCGCCAGGACTCCTTCGCTGACGACACAGATGGGCGGGGGGCGTACCAGATGCAGGTACACCAGGCGACCGGCATGGTGAAGATCCAGGCCGGTGTCACGATCGAGGAGGCATTCCTGATGCTGCGCGCCCGTGCGTTCGCGGCCGGCTCGCCGCCGCCTGTGTCAGCCTGCTCGGCGTCACGGCGGCCGGGCTGCTGCTGGATGACCAGAAGGGCAGCCTCGCCGTGGTGGCGTCGTCCAGCGAGGAGACCCGGCTGCTGGAGATCTTCCAGCTGCAGAACAACCAGGGGCCGTGCCTGGACTGTGTCCGCACCGGCACTGCTGTCACCAGCGCCGATCTCGCCGCGGACCACGCGCGGTGGCCGCTGTTCGTCCCGGCCGCGGTGGCGGCCGGTTTCCGGTCCGTCGCGGCGCTGCCCCTGCGGCTCCGCGACCAGACCATCGGCGGGCTGAACCTGTTCCACGATGGCGCTGACCCGGTGCCCGCGGCCGACCAGCGCCTGGCGCAGGCGCTGGCGGACGTCGCCACCATCGGCATCCTGCAGCAGCGCTCCGCGCACCGCAGCGCCATGCTGGCCGAGCACCTCCAGCTCGCGCTGAACAGCCGGGTCATCATCGAGCAGGCGAAAGGGGTCCTCGCCGAGCGCAACGCAGTTGACATGACGACAGCCTTCGACGCGCTGCGCCGGCACGCCCGCCAGCGCAACATCAAGCTCACTGACCTCGCCCGCGCCGTCGTCCGGGGCGACGTCGAACCCGGCACCCTCGCACCGGCCCGCCCGCCGCGTGACGCACAACACCTGACGCCCGGCACGCCAGTGGCCCGTCTGCGGCGTAGTGTCAAATAGCGAATCTAGTGAGTTAGCCGCTCGGCCCGGACCCCGCCCTGCTGCTGGTGCAAGCAGGAAGGCGTCCCGGGTGTGACATCTCTGACCGGCCTCTCTTCATGGGCGCGCGGCAGTGGCCTGGAGATCGTGCTGCTCGTGATCGGCACGATCCTGCTGACGCGTGTCGCGACCTGGGCAGGCGCAACGATCACGGACCGGATCGAC
The DNA here is from genome assembly GCA_963767385.1 of uncultured Actinomycetes bacterium. Lineage (GTDB taxonomy): Bacteria > Actinomycetota > Actinomycetes > Streptosporangiales > Streptosporangiaceae > RYN-230. The sequence goes on from CAVYEA010000030.1 coordinate 91,718, forward strand.
GCCAATGCGCACGAGACGGATTCGCTGGTCCGCTCGGAGGCGTCAAAGCACCGGCACGCGCTGGCCCAGGTGATCACCTGGGCCACCCTGGTGGTCATCTACTGCGTGGCCGGGGTACTCATCGCGGCGCGCCTGGGCATCCCCGTAACGAGCCTGGTCGCCCCGGCTGCCGTGGTGGCCGTGGCGCTGGGTTTCGGTGCGCAGCGCATCGTCCAGGACATCCTCGCCGGCTTCTTCATCATCACGGAGCGCCAGTACGGCTTCGGGGACCTCATCAGCCTTACGGTGCCGGGGCTGTCCAGCCCCGCGATCGGGACCGTCGAGGACGTCACGCTGCGGGTGACCACGGTGCGGACCGCCGACGGCGAGGTGGTCATCACCCCCAACGGCCAGATCACCCAGGTGACCAATCTCTCGCGCGACTGGGCGCGTGCCGTGGTGGACGTGCCTGTGCCCGCGGCCGTGGACGTCAACCGGGTGAGCGACCTGCTGCGGCTGATCGGGAATGAGGCCTACCAGGAGCCGGGGGTGCGCCGGCTGCTGCTGGACCCCCCGGCCGTCATGGGCGTGCAGAGCATCGACCTGGACCAGTTCCAGGTCCGCCTGGTCACCAGGACGTTGCCCGGCAAGCAGTTCGAGGTCGGGCGGATCCTGCGGGCCCGGATCACGAGCGGGTTCCGGCGCGAGGGCATCCACCTGCCGGCCGGCCTGGAGACGGCAGAGCCGACCGGGGCCGCCTGATGCGGCGGGTGCGGACCTCGACCTGGATCCTGACCGCCGTCTTCCTGATCATCCTGGCGACCTACCTGCTGGTCAGGCCGCCACAGCCCGGAACCGTGACCCCGGCGACGACACCGCCGTCCGCGCCCATCACGTCAGCGCCAGCGGCCACACCGAATCCAACGACGCGGACCCGGCCGACGATCACACCGAAACCAACCGCCGAGGCCAGGTCAACGAGTCCGGCGTCCCCGGCCGGGACACGCCCGGCCCCCACCCCTGCGAAATCGCCCTCCTCCGTGATCACCCCAGCTCCCTCAGCCACCGGCCCGGCCTCCCCCTAGGACGAGCAGGCCCGGCCGGCCTGGGCCGCATGCGGCCCAGGCCGATCACGATGTCCGTCAGGCTGCCGGGATGCGCACCGCGATCTCGCCGCCGAGCCGGAACCCGGCGGACAGGCCGAGACTGTCACCGCTCCAGAAACGGCCGGCGTCATACCAGTTCGGATGATGCTTACCGGGAAGCAACCCCATGGCCTGGTACGTGATGGCCAGCACCTCCGCGCAGTAGGCGCTCTCCACCCCGGCATCGCGCGGCCGGTGCCGGATAGCGGGCGCGCGGCCAGCCAGCCAGCGCGACGCCAGCCGGGCGGTGGACGGGAACGGCGTGCCATCCAGCCGGGCGATCGTGCGCAGCACAGCGTCCTCCATCTCGCGGGTCACCCCGCCATCGAGCTGGCGCAGCCAGACCTGCTGGCCATACCGGAGCACCCAGGTCATGACCGCGCCGCGCAGGTCATGCAGCTGGACCCCACGCTGGCGCCGGCCCGACCACAGGTCGGGAAGGGACCGGCCCAGCTCGGCATGCCACATCAACGCCGGCAGGTCGTCAATGACAACGGACATGCCGACGTGGTTGACCGGGCTGTTGGTCGCCACCTGAATCGCCCGGTCGGCCACCGTTCGCCCGCGGAACAGCCACACGTCACCCGTGCGCGTCACATCCAGGGCCTCGTCAAGGGCGATGCTCACCGCGGTCACGCTCATACCTAAGCAGGTCTAACCTGAGCAGGTGCGCTGGTGGAAAGTGCTGGGACTGGCAGCCTTCGCGGGCGTCGCCGCCACCGGGGTAGTGATCGCCCGCGCCGAACGCCGCCGCCGCGGCTACACCCCGCAGCAGATCCGGGAACGGCTGCACGCCCGGCTCGCCGAGGCACCGCCGGCCCGCCAGCCACCAGGCCACACCGGCCCATAACGGGAAGCACCTGCTACTTCTATCCGGAACCGGGACACGAGCGTAGCCTTAGGGACAGAAGTCCCCGTACCAGCCTGCACCAGGCCACCGCGGTGGGTGCAGGCGACCGCGTCGCCCCGGACCCCGGTGGCATGGCCAGCCCAGGCTGGGCGCCGACCAAAGGAGTCTCGGCGATGCACCGATCATCAAGCTGGCCTTACGCCGGAGCCACCGCGGCGATCCTGGCGCCGGACGCAGCCCGCGCGCTGCTGAGCCGGGGTCCTCCGGCTGGCAGCGGCCAGGCACCAGCGGGCACCGGAACTGCGGACGTGATCCGCCAGCTGGCCGATGATCACGATCGGATTGCCCAGGACTTGAATGACGTCGTGGTCCACCGGATCTTCGCCGCTGGGCTGGATCTCCAGGCAGCGCTGGGCCTGATCGGCGAGCGCCCGGGCAGCAGCAAGATTTACCACGCCATCGACGAGCTGGACCAGGCGATCATGGACATCCGGGACGCCATTTTCGGCGTCCGCCGCCGCGGTTAACCACACCACGGACTGGCCGGGCCCATCCCCGCCGGCCTGTGAAGCTGCGGCCGGGCTGGCGGCGGACCCGTGCTCCTGGTGCCGAGCAGGCGCAACCGGAGGTAGCCGAGTGCGCGGGCGAGCAGCCGGGAAACCTGAACCTGGGAGATACCGAGCTGCTGGCCGATCTGCGCTTGCGTCATGTCCTCGCGAAAGCGCATCACCAGGATCTGCTGCTCGCGCGAGGGCAGCTCACCCCAGTGCGTACCGACGGCCCGCATGCCAAGCAGGTGCTCGAGCCGCCGGTCCTCCTCGCCGAGGACGTCAGCCAGGGTGGCCGTGGCGGGCTGGCCGGCCGGGGCGCGTCCAGCGAGGATGGCCGGAAGGCCAGCTCTGCCCGCCGCGCGTCCTGCAGATCATCACTGCTGACTCCCAGGTGCCTGGCCATCTCGGGGCCGGTCGGCGCACGGCCCAGGTCCTGGGTCAGCTGGCGGTCCGCCTCACGGGCTTCCAATGCCAGCTCCTGGACGGAGCGCTTGACATGGACCGGCCAGCACTTATCCCGGAAGTGCCGCTTGATCTCGCCGCTGATGACCACCTGCGCGTAGGCGGCCAGGTTGCCGCCGACGGCCGGATCGAAGCGGCTGATCGCCTTCACCAGGCCGACGTACCCCACCTGCATCAGGTCCTCGGCCGGCTCGGCGCCGCCCCGGTACCGCTGCACGCACGAGTACACCAGCTTGCGGTGCCGGGCTACCAGCAGCTCGTACGCCGCGGCGCGCGATGGGCTGGCGGCCGGCAGCGACCCGACCATGTCCAGCAGCTCCCGGTCGTTCAGCCCGGCCAGGCGCTTCTCGGGCACCCAGCGCGCCGGGGCAGCCGGAACCAGCGCGGCGTCCCGCGCAGATGTTGCCGGTGAGGAAATTACCGTCACGTTCGCCTCGGCTCACACAAGGTCAGAAGAACCGCCGAGGTCCAGGGCAGTGAAGTACGTTATCGTGCCCGACTGATCACGATAACGCTAATGCCTATGACACTAAGGCTAGGCCACAATCACATCGCCGGCAATGCCGGGAGGGCCTGCTACGCTAGATTCCCGAAATTGGCGGGATGCCCTAGGCGCGGAAGCCGGGGAAGGAGTAGAGTGGAGTTAACCGCTCCGGACCCTGGCAGCTGTGCCCGCGAAGTATCCGCGGGTGCTCAGCACGGCCCGGTTTTTTTGTACACGGGAGCGATGCCGGCAAGACGCCACAGGCCAGAGGTTGGTGAGAGCTCAAGGGAGGTTCTTCTCCCACTGCGATCTGCCCAAGCATGAGGGCTGCCGCGTGCGTCACCTCGTCACTGACTATAGGAGCTTGTTATGGGCATCATCGCCTGGATTGTTCTCGGCCTGGTCGCAGGCTTGCTCGCCAATATGCTGATTCCTGGGAAAAGATCACAGGGCCTCCTCTTTACTGGCGTGATCGGCATCGCCGGGGCGCTGCTCGGCGGCTGGGCAGCCACCAAGCTGTTCCACGTCCACAGCCTGCAAGGCTTCTTCAACCTCTCCACGTGGATCACCGCCATCATTGGCGCAGCGGTGCTACTGCTCCTCTTCCACCTGATCACCAGCCGGTCCGGCCGGGCAGCGCACCGCTAAGACCCCGGCCGCCGCGCCATAGCCAGTTGAGTCCTGGCCGCGAGCCTCCCCTCCGCCGGCGGAGGGGAGGCTCGCGGCCAGGAGCGCGCTCCACCCGGCCGAGCGGGTCCTGACATCCTGGCAGCGCTCTTCGAGCCGGTGCAGTGACTCGCTATCGCCAAGCCGGAAGGCCGCCTCCAGCAGGGCGCTTTCCTGCACCTCAGGAAGATCCAGCACAGCGTCGACAAGGCTCGCGCGGCGCCCTGGAGTGATGTGACCTGGCTCAGCGTGGAAAGACACCCGGGCGGTGCCCCCGGATCCTCCGGAGGTGGTCACCTCGGCCGTGGCCACTGTTCGGTCATCCTCGCCGACCTCGACGCGCTGACGCAGATCACGCTCGGTCATGCCATGCCTCCAACGGCAGATTCCGCACCGACTCGGGCGCAAGCGCGTGCGGGCTGGTTCTTATCCGGTCCCGGTCGCGGGCGCCTTTGGCACCCTCCCGAACGGGACCGTCAGATCGAATGGCGGCGCGTCGAGGAAGTTCCGGAGCCCGACCCCACGGCGCAGCCCCGTGTTGTGCCGCTCAGCCAGCCCGTGGGCCACGAGCACTCGGGCCTGGTCGACCGTCGCCTCAGTGAACGGCGCGGTCCACGGCCCGTGCTTGTCCAGCCGCCGCATTATGGCGAACGGCAGCCAGACGCCATCCAGTTCAGTTCCGTACTCCACCACCATCCGCTTCTCGACCCCGGTCATGCTGTTCGCCTTTCCTCCCGGGTTTCCACCAAGTACGGCCTGATGGCTGGCGCGCCGTTACGCCAGCCATACCGAAGAGCCCTGAGCTATACGTTCTGCCTTTTGCCGACGATGTTCTCCGCGATCGAGGTCTTCTCCCCTTCCCCGGGGATGAGGATCCACGCCACCAGGTAGGCCAGGACGCCTACGCCTGCCGTGAGGACAGTGATGACGGCCAGGATCACCCGGACCAGCGTCGGGTCGATACCGAAGTAGTCGGAGACCCCCGCGCACACCCCGGCCAGCATGCGGCCGTTCAGGCTGCGGACCAGGACCTTGCTGCCGTTCCCATCGTTCATGTCAGCCATCCTCGTTGCGCCCCCGGGATAGCTGCCGCGGTCGGCGGCTGCTTCTCTGGTGCCTGTTCCCAGCCTACGTTCGTACCCAAAAACTAGCAATATTTTTCTAGAAATGATCTGCTATATAATTCTGGTCAATCCACGCGGGCTACTGCACTCCTGGGCGGGCGTGGATGAGCGCAGGTGGGTGGATTGCATGACCGGCTGCGGCTGGTCGTGACCGGAGTTGCGGCGGTGCGCGGCCAGGCGGGCGGGGTCAGGCCAGTGCACGCCGGTTGCCCAGCCCAGGCGCTCGAGAATCCGGATCAGGCCCGCAGAGATGTCCACCTGGCCACGGTCAACGCCATGCCGGGCGCAGGCGGGGTCGGAGTGGTGCATGTTGTGCCAGCTCTCGCCGAACGACACCAGGGCAAGCGGCCACAAGTTGGTTGCCCGGTCGTGGCGGCGCGTGGTGAAAGGACGGCTACCGAAGACGTGGCACAGCGAGTTGACACTCCAGGTGACGTGCTGCAGCACGGCGACACGGACTAGGCCAGCCCACAGCAGCGCCGTCAGCCCGGCATGCCAGGTGCCGCCGATCATCCACCCGGCCGCGAACGGCAGCGCCAGGGAGGCGGCGCACAGGGCGGGGAACCCGGACGAGACCATCCGCATGGCAGGGTCGGCCAGCATGTCAGGGGCGTAGCGGGCGGGTGGCGTGGGGTCGTCACGCAGCAGCCAGCCGGCGTGGGCGTGGGCCAGCCCGCGGATCTGGCCGGCCAGGCTGGTGCCGTAGCGATAGGGGGAATGCGGGTCACCGGGCCGGTCGGTGAAGGCGTGGTGGCGGCGGTGGATGGCGACCCAGCCAATGACGTCGCCCTCGAAGCTCATCGACCCGGCGACCGCGAGCGCTATCCGCAGCGGGCGGGCCGCCGTGAACGACCCGTGCGTCAGCAGCCGGTGGAACCCCACCGTGACCCCCAGGCCGGTAAGCACGTAGAAGACCACCGCCAGCAGCACGTCGGCCAGGCCCAGGCCGTGACCCCAGGCCAGCCACACGGCCACAGCCAGGCCAGCGAACGGCACGAGCACGATCGCCGCCGTCACCGCTGCCCGGAAACGGCCCTCCACGGTGGGGAGCGGACGGCCGCTCACGGGGAAGGCCGCGCTGCCGTCATAACCGGAACCTCTGCGCGGCGCTCCCCCGCGACCCGTGGCGCCCCGATCCGGTAGCCGCCGGAGGGTCACGACTGCGGCCCAGGTTCAGCGGGACTCACGCCCGCAGCGTTCCATGCCAAGACACTCATGACCGGCTCCTGAGTCCGTAGCGAAGTGACGAGCGATGGAGCCGGCCATGCGGGGTAGATCGCGGCGAGAGACGAAAAAACTCCGGACCTGCGCTGTGCCCGTAAGGTTCGGGTGCAGATGCCTGGGTCCAGAGCAATATCCCTACGTTACCCTTCCGCGACATCGGCGTCTATGGACGACGAGCAGCCAGCACCAAGCGCCGGGCGGCCAATGCCGCGTTCACGACTTCGCCTGGGCATTACCGGTGTGCGCGGCCGCCATCTGTTCAGCCACCGGCCGTGCAGGGGCGGCGGAATGGCAACCGATTTCATGGGCCGCTGCCTGCGATCCTGACCGTGATAGGTTCGCCGTACCGCTCCAGACCTCGGTGGCAGCGGGCGCGCCTGCTTAGCCCTCCGCAGCGGGTTCCTGCACAAGGAAGGCAGGATTCTCATGGCGGGACGGCTCGACGGCAAGGTCGCGCTGATCACCGGCGCAGCCAGGGGACAGGGCCGCAGTCACGCGGTGCGCCTGGCCCAGGATGGCGCCGATGTGATCGCGGTGGATATCTGCCGCCAGATCGGCTCGGTCGCCTACCCGCTGGCCACCCCGGCCGACCTCACCCGGACTGTCTCTGAGGTCGAGGCCCTTGGCCGGCGCATAGTGGCCGCCGAGGCCGACGTCCGCGACGCTGCCGCCCTGCGGGCCGCTGTCGCCGACGGCGTAGCCCGGCTCGGCTCGGTGGATATCGTGCTGGCCAACGCAGGCATCGGGATGATGTCCCAGGATGCCAGCGAGGAGCAGGCGTTCCGTGACCAGGTCGAGGTCAACCTGTTCGGCGTCTGGAACACCATCCAGGCCGCTGCCCCCGTCATGATCGAGCAGGGCCGGGGCGGGGCGATCGTCCTGACCGGGTCCACGCTCGGCCTGGTCGGCCGCGGCGGCAACGGCCGTGGTGGATCGGACGGCTATTGCGCCAGCAAGCACGCCATCGTGGGGCTGGGGCGTACCTGGGCGCACTGGCTGGCCCCGCACAACATCCGCGTCAACACCGTGCACCCAGCCGGGGCGAACACGCCGATGGTGATCAACGATGCGGTGGCCGAGCTGTTCGCCGGCGCTCCTGCGTCCAGCGGAGCCGACGTGGGCAACCTCCTGGATGTCCAGCTCATCGAAGCCGTCAACGTCAGCAACGCCATCGCCTGGCTGGTTTCCGACGAGGCCCGCTACGTCACCGCCGTGGCACTCCCGGTTAACGCCGGGTTCACCGCCAAATAGCCCGGGCTGTCCGCCGCTGGCCGCGGACGTCCTGGAAGCGCATGAGCTTCGTGCCGTGGTCATCCTGGGGCGGCCGCGATGGACGGAGGTCCCATCTTCCGCGGCTGAACGGCCCTGGCGGGCAGCCCGCCCAACATCCAGCGTCAGGAATATCACAGCGTGATCGTTAGGAGGCAGGCGTGAAGACTCGTGATCAGACCCGGTATGACTGGACCACCGTTCTCCGGCGCCAGCCGTCCCGTGTCGTGGAAGGCCAGGCAGAAGGCGGCGACACCAGTACGTTCGAGATCATCTGCTGCGACTGCGGCGACAATCTCGACCTGGATTACGCCGAGGTCTCACCCGAGATGCAGCGGATCCGCGGGCCATACTCGATCGCGGACGGCGTTGCCGCATACGAGAAGCACGTCAAGCTGCACCAGCCCGCACGGCCCCACCGGCCGGGCCAGTTACCGGTGACCGGCGACGCGCTCCGGTGCGCGGGCGCCCTCGTCGCCCGCCACCACCGGTGGCACCGCGCTGCTGCCGCTGGTTAACGGTGCCGCCGGCCCGTGACCAGGCGCGGGTGGAGGATACTCGGCAGGATGAGCGAGGAGAGGCGGGATCCGGCTCACGCGGTCGGCGCGGCAGCGCTCGCGGCGGGGTGGTCGCACCGGCATCGCGACGTGTCCGGCGGCTGGCTGCGGCCCACCGTATTCGGGGCGGTTGACGGTCTGGTCACGAACGCGTCGCTCATCGCCGGGCTGGGCGGGGGCGGCGCCCCCGCGCACGCCATCGTGCTGGCCGGGGTGGCCGCGCTGGTGGCCGGGGCGTTCTCGATGGGCACCGGTGAGTACGTGTCGGTGACCAACCAGAACGAGCTGGTCCACGCCGAGGTCGCCGTCGAGCGAAAGATGCACATCCAGTTCCCCGCCGCCGAGCAGGCCGAACTCGCCGAGACCTTCCGCGGCTACGGAGCCGATCCGGACACCGCAGCCAGGATGGCCGCCGCGGTGTCACGCGATCCGGACACCGCGCTGCGCGTGCATACCCGCGAGGAACTCGGCATCGACCCGTTCGAGCTGCCCTCCGCCCTGCTGGCGGGCGCCTCGTCACTGGTGGCGTTCTCCCTGGGGGCGCTGGTGCCGCTCCTGCCGTACCTGGCCGGGCTGGCTTCTATCGCCGTCTCCCTGGGTATTGCCGCGGTGGCCCTGATCATCGGCGGGATGGCCGTGGGCCGCCTCACCGGCCGGCCGGTACTGCACGCAGGCCTGCGCCAGCTTGCCCTGGGCGCGCTCGCGGTCGTGGTGACGTTCGGCGTGGGCGCCCTGATCGGCAGCCAGGTCAGCTAATAGGGCCGCCGCGATCATGGCCAATGGGCGGGTGAGGTGGCAGCTGGCCGCGCAGCCCTCAGCCCGGCCGTGATCACTTCGTGCCACAGCCCGCCGTTGAGGTTCAGCCCGTTGCCGTTGGCCTGGCCCGGGGCGGTGTCGCCGACGTAGAGGTAGAGCGGATGACCGTTGTAGGTCGCCTGGGCGGTGCCGTCTGACCGCTTGATCGTGCCAAGCTTGCCGGTGATGGCCGGGCTCGGCGGCACGGGTCCCGGTCACCGGCGGCCAGTAGGCGGCGCAGGTCCCGTCGCAGTTTGACTTGGCCGGGGTGTCCGGGGCGAACCAGTACAGCGTGAACCCCTTGGCATTGGTGAGCACGGTCACGCCGCCAATCTTCGCGGTGGTCAGGCCGCCGCCGGCCGCGGCCGGCGGCGGGCCGCCCGCTCCGGCGACGCCGATGCCCAGCAGCACCAGGGCGAGCGACCGCACACGCCCGCGATCGCCCGCCCGGCGCCCGGAATGCCCGCCTGCAGCCTGGCCAGCAGCGGGCTGCGGGAAGCGGCGTGCCCGGCGGGCTGGCCTGGCGCCGCCGGGACGGCGGCGAGGGCCGCCAGCGCCGCGAAAGCCGCCACCTCGATCACCCCGGCAACGATCCCCGCCGTGGTCCGGACCTCCGTGAACCCGAACAGGCCGATCCACACCGACAGCAGGTAGCCGCCGAGGGTGGACAAGGCGAACCCAGCCCCCGCCGCGGCGGCCAGCCGGCTGACCGGACACCAGCACAGCCACGCCGAGGCACGAAGGCGGCGATCACCTGGAGCAGGAACAGCCAGCCGATCACCGGGATCGACCGGTAGCCGGTCAGGTACAGGTCAAGGTGGATCGCCCCGGTTGCGGCGAGCAGCCCGGCCCCGGCCAACCGCAGGCCGAGCCGTTGATTCCGGCTCAGTCCCGGCCGCCGCGTGCGCTCCGTCACCATTTCTGCGCTCCCCTCCGCTGTCGCCGGCCCCGCGAGCCCGCGGGCGAGCACGCCCGCCGGATCCGGTGCGGCGGACTCCGGCCGCTTCCCCGGCATCGGACTCCCGTCGCCGCCGTGGTCAGTACCCGTAGCCGCCTCCGCCGGAGCTGGTGGACGGGCTGGAGGCGGGCGCGGCCGCGCCGGACACGGTCACCTCATGCCAGACCCCGCCGGACGACGTTCAGCCCGTTTCCCTTGGCCTGCCCGGCGGCGGTGTCAGCGATGTAGGTGTACAGGGGTGCCCGTTGTAGGTGGCCTGCGTCGAGCCGTCCGAACGGGTGATCGTGGCCGAGCGTGCCGGTGACGCCCGCGCCGGCCGTCACGGGACCTTTCACCGGCGGCCAGTACGTGGCGCACGAGCCGTTGCAGTTCGACTTGGTCGAGGTGTCCGGAACGAACCAGTACAGCGTGCGGCCCTGCGCGTTGGTGAGCACCGTCACGCTGCCGATCTTCGCGGTCTTCAGGGCCGTGCTGGACGAGCCGGCCGCCGGTGAGGAAGCCGCACTGGACGAAGAACCCGCCGCGGCCGGGCTGGCCGTCGAAGAGCTCGGTGAACTCCCGCACGCCGCGGCGATCAGGGCTATGCCGGCCAGGCCGGCTGGCGCCCACCATCGATTACGCATTACATACCCCGCTCGGAGAAGGACGATCTATCTCCTCCCAGCACGTAACGCGAGGCGGGTCCGTTCACGGCCGGGAAAGCAGATACCACCCGGAACCAGGACCCGCCTGTGCCCGCCGGCACGACGAGGGACGTTCAGCACGGGAAGGACGTTCAGCTGGTCTGCGGCGGGGGCAGGCCCAGTTCCCGGCGGATGATCCTGACCTGAGCCTCAACGGCCGCATCAGCGGCCCGGTGGCGGCCAGCGAATGACAGGAGCCCGGTGACCGAGGAGGATCTGGCCTGCTGGCCGGTCAGCGCGGCCCGCCGCTCGTTGGCCTGGATGAGGGCGCGGGCGGTCACGGCGATCCGGGGCGGGAACGGGATCTTGCTGAGGAGCTGGTCAAAATGGTGCTCCGTGGCGGCCTCCGCCCGCAGATCCGCCCGGGCCGCGGAGATGTCATTGCGCTCATGCTGGGTGAAGCCATCTACCTCGGTTTCCAGGCGGTCGTTGGCGGGCCGCGCAATGGCCAGGTAAGCAGCGGCGAGCGTCCTCATCCCGCCGCTCACGGCAGCGGGCGGAGCGCCCTGCGCGGCGACAGGAACGCTCACCAGCGTCTGGCCGGATGCTGTGGCGACCTGGAAGCCGCGGACAGCGGACGCCGGGAATGGTGAGGAAGCGGGGTACCACGGACGCGGACCGCCAGCCGGGACGGTCCAGCCACCCGCTGCCACTTCCCGTCCATCCGGGCCGATTACCCGCAGCACGCATCGTGTCCCCGCGGGGATCCCGCTGACCCGGACGTGCAGCTCCAGGCCCCAGGGCTCCGTCAGGTAGCTCACGGTGGCGGCCGCACCCGTGCGCGAGTTGCTGCCCTGGACCAGGGTGGTCCACGGCAGCCCCGAGGCTGACGGCTGCTGGGCAGGCGGGTACAGTGCCCGTGACACGGCCACCGCACCGCCACCCGCGAGCACGGCGACAGCCGCGGCCGTCGTCAGCCGGCGCCACTTGAGCTGCCTGCGAAGCCGGGCCGCCCGTCCCAGCAGCAGTCCCAGCGCCAGATCCGGCGCCCCTTCACCCCCGCCGGCCGGATCGGCCTCGTCCTGGGCCATCCCGGTCACGTCGGCGGCGGGCACGCTGGCCAGCTGGCCCGGCAGGCCGGCCAGCCCGGCCAGCTCCTCCCGGCAATCCGCGCACTGGGCCAGATGGCTGTCCACGGTGGCACGGTCAGCCGGGGTGATAGCGCCGAGAAGATAGACGCCCAGCGCGCGGCGGATTTCCCGGCAATCCCCGGTGCCCGTCACCGCGGCCGCCCCCGCTCCCTGCGGGCCAGTCCAGTGGCCCGTGGCCGGGTAAGCGGCCAGCGTCCTGCCAGGGTTCCCATATCACCAAGAACGCGACGACCTGCTCAAACCGTTCACCAGGTCCCCGCCTGGTCCCGCGTCGGCGCCGCCGTGGCCACCTCGCCCCCTCATGAAGGTGGCGCCGGCCGGTTACGACGATAGATGCATGGCGAACAACGAGTTCAACCAGGCCCTGCAGTCCAGCCGGGAGATCGGCCTCACTGTCACCGGCCGGAAATCCGGCCGCGAGATCCCCCCCTCCCCGTGTGGTTCGTGCAGGAGGGCGCCGGGGACGTGGCGGCGTACTATCCGAAGCAGGATGCCGCGGTGGAGGTTCCGCTCACCTCGCCGGCCTTGGCGGCTGTTGGCCGCGGCCTGCTAACTGCCGAAGCTGATGCTGTCCGCCTTGACGTCAACGGCGATCCCGTTCGAGGACGAGTTGAGCCCGCCGGTCATCTGCAGCCCCAGGGGCAGCGACTTCAGCGGCAGCTTAATGCTGCGTGCCGAGCTCGCCAGCCCCGAGGGCAGCCCGCTGCTCGACACCAGCTGCAGCTCGATCTCGTCCGGCCCGGCCGCCACTACCTTCCACGTGGCCGACCAGGACACGATCCCGCCGGCCAGATTCAGGCTGCCCTTGACCTCGGTGCTGCCGACCGAGGTCACCTTCAGCCCGCCACCACCCAGGAAGCTGGTCAGCGGGCCCGCCGCCGACAGCGCGTTCCCGAGGGCACCGAGGCTGATCAGCACCGTCCCGTGCACCGGGCCGGTGGTACCGCCATTGAAGCTGGAATTGAGCTTCACGCTATCTGCGACCACGTTCAGGCTGGTCACCGTGAGCGGTCCCGCCTTGATGTCCGACGAGCTGATCGTGATCTGGTGGATGTCACGGGTGGCAACCTGGGTCAGGAACGGGAAGCCGGCGATCGACACGCTGGGCTTGGCCGGGAAGCCGTGCGACTCGATCTGGGACGCGACCCTGCTCTCGGCAAACGCCTTGGCCCCGAAGTCGAGGCCGACCAGCACCACGATGATGACGACGATCCACGTCAGCCACTTGCGGCCACGGCCGCGGCGCTTCTGCTGATGTGACTGGTTGTCGGGCAAGCCATCCGCCTCCCGGTCCGAGCCGGGAACCGGCTGCCGCGGCACCATTGCCATTGAACGCTACGCCCGCGCAACCATGAAATCGAGGCGCACCGCCAGTTCGATCCGCCCACTTGTGTGAGTGCCGCCGGTTCTGGCGGCTGCTGACCGCCGCTGCCGCCGTCATGACGCTGCCCGTGGCGGTCTTCCTGGCATCAGGCATGACGGCGGCGAACACCGGGCCCGCCGACGGTCAGGACCCACTCGTCAGTGACCGGCAGCCTTTTCCCGGCGCGGCAGCTTCCAGCCGGGCCGGACGAAGTGGCAGGTATAGCCGTCGGGATAGCGCTCGAGGTAGTCCTGATGCTCGGGCTCCGCCTCCCAGAACGGCCCGGCCGGCTCCACCTCGGTGACCACCTTTCCCGGCCACAGGCCAGAGGCCTCGACATCGGCGATGGTGTCGTACGCGACCCGCTTCTGCTCGTCATTCGTGTAGAAGATGGCCGAGCGGTAACTGAGGCCGATGTCGTTGCCCTGGCGGTTCTTCGTTGTCGGGTCGTGGATCTGGAAGAAGAACTCCAGGATGTCCCGGTAGGAGATCTGCTCCGGGTCGAAGATGATCTCGATCGCCTCGGCGTGCGTCCCATGATTCCGGTACGTCGCGTTGGGCACGTCCCCGCCGGTGTAGCCGACCCTCGTGCTCAGCACGCCCGGGCGGCGGCGGATCAGGTCCTGCATGCCCCAGAAGCATCCGCCGGCCAGGATCGCCTTTTCTGTCGTGTCACTCATCGCTGTCCCTCGCTGTCTGCGTCCTCGAACAGGTTGCGGTAGGCCCCGTAGCCCTCAGCTTCGAGGTCATCGAGTGGGATGAACCGGAGGGCGGCTGAGTTCAGGCAGTACCGCAGCCCCCCGGCATCCCTGGGGCCGTCGTTGAACACGTGGCCGAGGTGGCTGCCCGCGTGGGCCGAGCGGACCTCGGTCCGCCGCATGCCATGGCTCGAGTCAACCTTCTCGATCACGTTGCCCGGCTCGAGAGGCACGGTGAAACTCGGCCACCCGGTCCCGCTGTCATACTTGCTGACCGAGGCGAACAGGGGCTCGCCGGAGACGATGTCCACGTAGATGCCGGGCTCTTTGTTGTTGTAGTAGGCGTTGCTGAACGCCCGCTCGGTCCCGTTTTCCTGCGTCACCCGGTACTGCTCGGGCGACAGCCGCGCGATGGCCTGCGGGTCTTTGCTGTAGGTGTCTGGCATCTGGTCCCCTTCACGGTTACGCCATGTGCAACGTGTACCGTCGCTGCAATCATCCAGCGCACCTCTGGGCCAGTTAGTTCCCCGGCGGGGTCCGGTGCACCCCGCCGGGCGTGGCGAGCGCAGGCCCCTGGCCTCGACGTGCACGGTCACCTTGGCCACGAAGCCGGCCTGACCTGCTGTCAGTAGGTGGCGCGGCCGCCGCTGATGTCGTAGACCGCGCCGGTGGAGAAGCTGCACCTGCCCGAGGCGAGCCAGGCGGCCAGTTCGGCGACCTCGTCGGGGCGTCCCAGCAGGCGCATCGGGATGAGGCTGGTCAGGTGCGCCAGCACCGCCGGTGATGTCTCCGCGTTCATGGGTGTCTCGATGACCGCTGGTGCGATCGCGTTCACCAGGACGCCGCTGGTCGCCAGTTCCTTGCCCAGGGACTTGGTCATGGCGATCACCGCGCCCTTGGACGCCGAGTAGGCCGACAGGTTCGGGTTCCCGTCCTTGCCGGCCATGCTGGCGAAGTTCACGATGCGCCCCCAGCCCCGCTCCCGCATCCCCGGCACGAAGGCGCGGCAGAGGTTGAAGGTGCCCTGCACGTTGACCGCGAAGGTCGCGGCCCACTCCTCGTCGGTGATCTCCCACAGCGGCTTATTCGGGCCCACGATCCCGGCACTGTTGATCAGGATCTCCGCCGGGCCGATGCGCTGTGCGGCCGCGGCGACGGCCCCGGGATCACGCACGTCGGCGAGCACGTCCGCGCCCGCCGCGATATCCAGCGTCACGACATCGACGCCATCGCTGGCCAGGCGCTCCGCGCTGGCCCGGCCGAGGCCGCTGGCGCCGCCGGTGACAACTGCGGTTCGGCTCATAACTTTTCCAATTATTAGAATTAATATGTAATATCTGGAATATGCCTCATAGTAACTTGCTTCCAGCCGACCCGGAAGGCCCCGGGCGGCGGCTGGTGGGCTCGGAACGGGTCCTCGCGGTCCTCCGCGAACTGGCCCGGCACCCGGCCGGCGCGGAACTCGAGGAGATCGCGCGGTCGGTGGACAGCCCCAAGCCGACCGTGCACCGCGGCCTCGCCGCACTCTGCCGGGCCGGCTTCGCCGCCCGGGACGGCCGGGGGCACTACGTCCTCGGGGATGAGTTCGTGCGGATGGCCTTCGCGCACCACGAGAACCGCCCGGATCACCTGCGGGCCGCCCCGATCCTGGAGTCGCTGTCCCGCCGTTTCGGGGAGACGGCGCACTACGCCGTGCTGGACGGGGAATCGGTCGTCTACCGTTCCAAGGTCGATCCCCCGACCCGGGCGGTCCGGCTCTCGTCCACGGTGGGCGGCCGGAATCCCGCGCACTGCACCGCGGTCGGGAAGATGCTGCTGGCCTGCAGCCTGCCGGACGACGCCGCGGTCCGCCGCTGGGCAGCCGGGCCGGATCTTGGAGCGGCCCACCGACCGCACCATCGCTGACCCCGGGACGCTGTGCGCCGAGCTGCGCACGACCCGCGAGCGCGGCTACAGCACCGACGACCAGGAGAACGAGCCTGGAATCGTCTGCGTGGCCCTCCCGGTCTTCCTGACCTCGCCGACGGTACCCAGCGGGGCCATCAGCGTCAGCGCACTGGCTTACCGCACCCCGCTGAGCACGCTGCTGGACGACCTGCCCGCGATCCGGTCCATCATCGATACGCGCCCCGTGACCAGCGCCTGATGCGGGCCTTCGTCCTGACCGGGCCACGGCAGTCGGCCGTGCTCGACGTCGAGCCGCCGGCAGCAGGCCCCGGCCAGGTCGTCGTCAACGTGCACCGGGTGGGGGTCTGCGGCACGGACGTCGAGTTCTTCACCGGGAAGATGGCCTACCTGCATCATGGCCACGCGTCCTACCCGCTGCGGCCCGGCCACGAGTGGTGCGGCGTGGTCGCCTCAGCCGGCGACGGCGCCGACCCGGCCTGGCTCGGCAGGCGGGTGACCGGCGACACCATGCTGGGCTGCGGTTCCTGTTACCGCTGCCTGGACGGCCGCCAGCACATCTGTGACAACCGGTACGAGATCGGGGTCCGCGGCGGATGGCCCGGCGCCCTGGCCGAGCAGGTGCTCGTGCCGGTCACCGCACTGCGGCCGCTGCCGGACCGCGTCGATGACACGGCCGGCGCGCTGGTCGAGCCGGGCGGCAACGCCTTGCGTTCCGTGCAGGGCGCCGGCCTCAGCCCGGGCCGCCGGGTCCTCATCCTCGGGCCGGGCACGATCGGCCTGCTCTGCGTCCAGTTCGCCCTGGCCACCGGGGCGGAGGTACATGTGGCGGGCCACTCGGCCAGGAATCTCGGCCTGGCCAGCACCCTGGGCGCTCATGGCAGCTGGACGACGGATGCTCTGCCCGCGCTGGCCTGGGACGCGGTCATCGACGCCACCAACGACGCCGGCGTCCCGCGGGCCGCACTCGACCTCGTGGAGCCCGGGGGCCGGCTGGTGCTCGTCGGGCTGGCCGGCGAGCCAAGCCTGATCGACACCCGGACCGTCGCCCTCAAGGACGTGACCGCCGTGGGCATCCTCAGCGCCTCGCCCGGCCTGGACGGCACCATCGAGCAGTACGCCACCGGCCTCGACCCAAGGCCCCTGGTCGCCGCGACCGTCGGCCTCGACCGCACCGCGGACGTCCTGGCCGGCTGGCGGCCCGCCAGCGCCGGGCCAGGACCGAAGATCCACATCGACCCGCGAAACACGTTCCCGGCGTCCTAGCTCAGTCAGGCCAAGGCCGGCTTCCCGCACGGTGGCGGCGTATTGCCTGTTGCGCGGCGCCAGAGGGTGGGCAGTGTCACAGCCGCAGAGTGGGCCGCTGAATACCCATAGGGGTATCATGGAGGCAGTGTCCCGGCCGGATAACCGGATAAGGAGTGCCTCATGTGCAGCCCCGCGGTCTGCCAGCGCTGCAAGAAGATCACCTGGACCGGCTGCGGCCAGCATGTGGAGCAGGCCCTCGCCGGGGTCCCGCCCGAGAAGCGCTGCACGTGCCGTTAATGCCGGCCGCACCGCAGGCCGGCCCGCGGGCACGTGACACCGAGGAGATGGGGGCGCGCAGAATGAAGGCTGTCGTAGTCGGAGGCGTCGCCGGGGGCATGAGCTTCGCGGCACGGGCCCGCCGCCTGGCCGAGGACGCCCAGATCGTGGTGCTCGAGCGGGATCCGTACGTGTCCTACGCGAACTGCGGCCTGCCTTACCACCTGGGCGGTGAGATCGGCGACCGGGATGCGCTCCTGCTGCATACCCCGCAGTCGCTGGCGGAGAGCCTGGCGCTGGACGTGCGTACCGGCCACGAGGTGCTCGCCATCGACCCCGCCGGGCGCACCGTCGCCGTCCGTGACCGGGCCACCGGCCAGGAGTACCAGGAGTCCTACGACGTCCTCGTGCTGTCCACCGGGGCCGCTCCGGTCATCCCGCCGGTCCCGGGGGCCGACCTGCCCGCGGTCCGCGTGCTGCGCACGGTTCCCGATGTGGACGTCCTGCGTAACCTGGTGGACGGCGGAGCCCGCCGGGCCGTGGTCGTGGGCGCCGGGTTCATCGGCCTGGAGACGGCCGAGGCGCTGCGGCACCGGGGCCTGGCGGTCACGCTGGTCGAGCTGGCCGGGCAGGTCCTGCCGGCCCTGGACCCGGAAATGGCACGCAGCATCGAACTGGAACTGCTCCAGGCCGGCGTCGGGGTGCGGCTGGGCACGTCGGTCACCGCGCTACGGGAGGCGGGCGGCGGCACCGTCGCCGCCGACCTCTCGGACGGATCCCAGGTCCTGGCCGACCTGGTCCTGCTCGCGGCCGGGGTCCGGCCGGAGACCTCGCTGGCCGCGGCCGCCGGGCTCGCGCTGGGGGCCCGCGGCGCCCTGCTCGTCGATGAGCACTTGCGGACCTCGGTGCCGTCCATCTACGGCGTGGGTGATGCGATCGAGGTCGCGGACGCCGTCACCGGCGGCCCGGCCCTCGTGCCGCTGGCCGGGCCAGCCAGCCGGCAGGGCCGCGCGGCCGCTGACCACGTGTTCGGCCACGGCGGGCGGCGCTCCCCCGTCCTTGGCACGGCCATCGTGCGCGTCTTCGGCACCGTGGCCGCCACCACTGGCCCGGGCGAGAAGGCGCTGCGCGCGGCCGGCCTCCCGTACCACGCGGTGCACCTGCACCCGAACAACCACGCCGGGTACTACCCCGGCGCACGTCCGCTGCACCTGAAGCTGCTCTTCGCTCCCGGTGGGCGGGTGCTCGGCGCCCAGGCGACCGGCGGCGAGGGTACCGACAAGCGGATCGACGTCATCGCCACCGCCATCCGGGCCGGCCTGACCGTCGGTGACCTCGCTGACCTCGAGCTGGCCTACTCACCACCATTCGGGTCGGCCAAGGACCCGGTCAACCTGGCGGGCATGGTGGCCAGCAACCTGCTGGCCGGCGACCTTGCCGTGTGGCGGGCGGGCGACCTGCTCCACCCAGATCCCCAGGCCGTGCTGCTGGACGTCCGGTCCGCGGCGGAGTTCCGCTCCGGCCACCTGCGGGGCGCGCTGAACATCCCGCACACCAAGCTGCGCCAGCGGCTCGGCGAGATCCCCCGGGACCGCCCCCTGCTGGTGTACTGCGCGTCCGGCTTCCGGTCCTACCTGGCGCTCCGGCTGCTGCGGCAGGACGGGTGGCCCGACGTCCGCTCCCTGTCCGGCGGGCTGTCCACGCTGCGGCTGGAACTCCCGGACCTGGCCCTGGACCTGGGCGAGCCGGCGACCGCACTGGCCGGGACCGGCCGGTAGCGGCACCCGGTGCCACCGTGGGCCCGGCCGGCGCTACGCCGGAAAAGAGCAGAGAAATTCTCCCATAACGATACCCCCTAGGGTATGCTGAGCAGCAGCAGCCTCGATGGCGAGCCTGCGGACTGCTGTTAGGGGCGGGTCATGGCGCGTGTAGTGATCCTCGGGGCCGGGATTTCGGGGCACACTGCTGCCCTGCATCTGCGGCGGTTGCTCGGCAGGGGCCACGAGGTGGTGGTCGTGTCGCCGAACGCGGACTGGAACTGGATCCCGTCGAACATCTGGGTCGGGGTCGGGCGGATGCCGCCGGAGGAGGTGACGTTCCCGCTGGCGCCGGTGTACCGGCGGCAGGGCATCGAGTTCCGCCAGGCCCGGGCGGTGGCGATCTGGCCGGAAGGCGATAGCCACGATGCGCGGCCCGCCGTGGACATCGTGTCCACCCTCCCGGGCCGGGCGGGCGAGCAGCAGCGGCTCGGTTACGACTACCTGATCAACGCCACCGGGCCGAAGCTGAACTTCGCCGCCACCCCGGGGCTGGGACCGGACGGGAACTCGCTGTCGGTGTGCACGCCCGGGCACGCGGTGCAGGCGGCGCGGGCGCTGGACGGCGTGATCGAGAAGCTGCGGGCCGGGCAGCGGCAGACCCTGGTCATCGGCGTGGGGCACGGGATGTGCACCTGCGAGGGCGCGGCGTTCGAGTACACCTTCAACGTCGAGCACGAGCTGCGCACCCGCGGGCTGCGGGACCTGGCCGACGTGATCTACCTGAGCAACGAGTACGAACTCGGCGACTTCGGCGTCGGCGGGATGGTGTTCGCGCAGCGGGGCTTCCTGTCCTCCAGCCAGATCTGGACCGAGTCGCTGTTCCGCGAGCGCGGGGTCAAGGCCATCCTCCGCGCCCACGTCGAGCGGGTCGAGCCGGGCAAGATGTACTACGAGACCCTCGACGGTGCGCGGGACGCGCTGGCCTTCGATTTCGCCATGCTGCTGCCCCCGTTCCGCGGCGCGGACCTGAAGGCCTACGACCGTGCCGGGACCGAGATCACCGCGGACCTCTTCGCCCCCAGCGGCTTCCTGAAAGTCGACGCCGACTACACCCCGAAACCCCGTGACCAGTGGCGCGCGGAGGACTGGCCGCAGACCTACCAGTCCCCCCGCTACGCCAACATGTTCGGCATCGGGATCGCGTTCGCCCCGCCGCACGCCATCTCCAGCCCGCGCACCAGCCCCAACGGCACGGTGATCGCACCCGCTCCCCCGCGCACCGGGATGCCGTCCGGGGTCATGGGCCGCCAGGTCGCCCGCAGCATCGCCGACATGATCCGGCAGGGCGCCGCCCAGCCGGCGCACACCGCATCCATGGCGGCCATGGGCGCGGCCTGCATCGCCTCCGCCGGCGCAGGGATCCGCAACGGCACCGCCGCGGCGATGACGATGTACCCCGTCGTCCCGGACTATGACCGGTTCCCGGTGCACGGGCGCAGCGTGAACGACACCTACGGGGAGATCGGGCTGGCCGCGCACTGGATCAAGCACCTGCTCCACTACGTGTTCATCTACAAGGCCAAGGCCCGCCCCGGCTGGGCATTCCTGCCCGAATGAGGCGCCCGGCGGGCGGCCCACCCGGCCGCCGCAACGACCTGCTGTCCCGCGCGAAGCCTGGAGGACTGCCATGGACACTGCTAGCGACCGGATCGCGGCTGCTCCGCTGCCCACCGCCCGCACGCTGCGCTGGCGCGGCTCAATCCTGCTGCAGCTATGGCGATTCGGCCGGATCAACGTGCGGATGCTCCGGATGGCCCGCAAGGCGCACTGACCACTGCCGCCCGGGCTGCCCCGGCCGGCCGGGGCAGCCCGGGCGCGGCTCGGGCCGGGCCGTGATGCCGGGTTCTAGCCAGCGGCCGTGTCAGCCGGGGGATCTGCTGGCTGTGCCCCGAGGCAGGCTGGCGGGAGGGGGAACCAGCGCAGGGCCTCGAAGCCGGGGCCCAGCCCGGTCGGCCCGGCGTCCAGGTCAGCGGGGCGGGCGGCCAGCAGGGCCCGCGCCTGGTCGAGGTAGCCGGGGAAGGCGTCTTCGCCGGCCTGCCCGCGGTGGCGCGGGCAGGCCATCTCCCCGCCGGGGCCGTAGGACACCTCAGACAGCCGCCACGGCGCCCGCGGCGTGCCGCCCGCATGGCGCCACAGGCCGGTGTGCGGGTCGAAACGGTAGCCGGGCAGCAGCCGGTAGCCCTGCGCCGCGATCAGGTCGACCGCGTCCGCGATGTAGCCGGCCGCTGCGGAAGAGATGAAGTAGTTGAGGTTGACCCGGGTCCAGCCGGGCTTGACTCCCTCGCAGCCCTGGCCGATCTCCGCGCGCAGTGCATGGGAGCGGGCGGCGCCGATGGCCAGCAGCCGGTGCCCGTAGGGGCCCGCGCAGGAGCACCCGCCGCGGGCCTGGATGCCGAACAGGTCATTCAGCAGCGCGACGACGAAATTATGGTGCAGGTACATCCCCTCGCCATGGCGGATGCGGAACGAGATGACCGCCAGCCGCCGGGCCTGGTGGCTGCCGAGGATCTCGATCCGCGGGCTGCCTTCCCAGCGGCGCAGCGCCTGCTGCCACAGCCGCTCCTCCCGCGCGGCGATCAGGTCCGTGCCGATGGCCTGCTTGAGGCCGAACACCAGCCCGGCCCGGATCGACTCGACGATGGCCGGAGTGCCGCCCTCCTCCCGGGCGACCGGGTCATCGAGGTAACGGTGGCCGGCCGGGTCGACGAACGCGACCGTGCCGCCGCCGGGCACGGTCGGCACGGCATTGCGGACCAGCTCCCGGCGCACCACCAGCACGCCCGGCGTCTGCGGCCCGCCGGGGAACTTGTGCGGCGACAGGAACACCGCGTCCATATGGTCCCCGGCGCCCGGCGCGGACCCCGCGACACCGACCGGCACGTACGGGCCGGCCGCCGCGAAGTCCCAGAACGACAGCGCGCCGTGCGCGTGCAGCAGCCGGGCGACCGCACCGGTATCGGTGAGGATGCCGGTGACATTCGAGGCAGCGGAGAAGCTGCCGATGCGCAGCGGCCGGCCAGCGAACCGGATCAGCTGCCGTTCCAGGTCGCCCAGGTCCACGTGACCATCGCCGTCCTCGGCGATGACCACGACGTCGGCGACCGACTCCCGCCAGGGCAGCTCATTGGAATGATGCTCATAAGGGCCGACGAACACCACCGGCCGGCTCAGCCTCCGGGATCCGCGCCGAGAGCCGGTACCGCTCATCCAGCCCGGCCGGGATACGCAACTCCAGGATGCCGATCAGCTTGCTGACCGCCGCGGTCGCCCCCGACCCGCAGAAGATGACCAGGTCATCCTCACTCCCGCCGACCGCATCACGGATCATCCGCCGCGCGTCCTCGCGCAGCCGGCTGGTCGCCAGCCCGGTCCCCGAGCTCTCGGTATGCGTATTCGCGTACCGCGGCAGCACCGCGTCGCGGATGAAATCCTCAATGAAATCCAGCGACCGCCCCGACGCCGTGTAATCGGCATACGTCACCCGCCGCGCCCCGAACGGCCCATCCAGCAACTCACCCTCACCGATCACCCCCCGCCGCATCCGCTCCAGCAACGGCGACGTCGGCAACTCCCCCGTGGCCACAGTGAAGCCACCCCTGCCGCACCGGTCTGGCCCGCAGCCGGGCAGCGACGGTGTCTGGCAGCGTCCAGGCCAGGACGGGCAGCCGGGCCGCCGCCGACCCGTAGACGGCGGCGCGGTCGCGGCCTGGTGGTCGGGATGACCGGTGATGCCGGTGTCGTCGAAGACCAGCAGGCCCTCTGCGCCGAGCCGGGCGGCCAGGCGGGTGACCAGGGCGGACAGCTCTTCTGCTGGCTGGTCGGAGAGGTGGCCGTCGGGGTAATCGAGCAGGGTGACGGCGGCGGCCCCGAGCTCGGCCGCCGCCTGGCGGAGTTCGGCGTCCCGCGCCTGGCTGAGTTCGGCGTGGTTCTCGTTCAGCGTGGAAGCCTCGCCACGGGTGAAGCACAGCACATGCACCGCGGCGCCGCCCGCGGCGAGGCTGTCCACTATGGCGCCGAGCCCGAAGGTCACGTCGTCAGCGTGGCGCGACGACGGCCAGTACCTCCCGCCAGCCCGGAACAGCCGCCCGGGCCGGGACCTGGCGGCCCTGCAGTCACCGCCGGCGGCGGCCTGTCCCGGCCCATGCTCACGGCGTCGATCATCTTCGGCTCCCGGTTCAGCGGGCCCGCAGCGGAGCCCGCAGTAGCGGCGCGGCCAGGCAGGCCCCCGCCGCCCCGGCGGCCAGGGGGACCACGCCGATAACCGCGAGGACGAGGCCGCCAGTCCCGCCATCGCGGTTCCGGCGATGATCAGCGCCAGGCCCGCCGGCACCCGCCCGGCCCGTCCCGCCGTCCCGTTCATGAGCTTGACAACGCGCATCACATCGCCTCCTATAAATACCCCCCTGGGTATACCGCTCATGATAGCAGGCCCGGCGGCCGCGAGCAGCACTATGCCCTGGGGAGTATTTGCGCGCGGGCCGCCCAGCCGGTTATGGTGTCTGAACCAGATACCCACCGGGGTATATAGGAGCTGATCGTGGTTCATGAAGCAGGAAGCGGGGCCCAGCGATGATCGAGGTCATCAACATCGACACCCCGGCGCTCGGCGACCGCAGTTACCTCGCCACGACGGCAGCTCGCGCTGGTCATCGACCCGCAGCGCGACATCGACCGGATCCTCGCCGCGCGGCTGCCGGCGGGGTCGTGATCCGGCACGTGTTCGAGACCCACCTGCACAACGACTACGTCACCGGCGGCCTGGCCCTGGCCCGGGCGGCCGGGGCGGCCTACTCACGTCAATGCCGCGGACCCCGTCGCCTTCGACCGGGCGGCCGTCGCGGACGGCGATGACATCGCGATCGGCCCGCTGCTGGGTGTCCGGGCGATGGCCACGCCCGGTCACACCTTCACCCACCTGTCGTACGCGCTCGAGGCGCGGCGGACATCCCGTCGCGGTGTTCACCGGCGGCTCGCTGCTGTACGGCTCGACCGGGCGGCCGGACCTGCTCGGCGCCGCGCACGCGACTGAGCTGGCCCGCGCGCAGCACGCCTCGGCGCGCCGCCTCGCGGCATGGCTGCCGGACGAGGCCGAGGTGTACCCGACCCACGGGTTCGGCAGCTTCTGCTCGGCCACGCAGACGCAGGGCAACTCGTCGACCATCGGCCGGGAGAAGCGCGTCAACCCGGCGCTGACCGCGACGAGGAGAGCTACGTGACCCGGCTGCTGGCCGGCCTGGACGCCTACCCTGCCTATTACGCGCACATGGCCCCGGCCAACGCTGCCGGGCCGGGCAGGCCCGGACCTGTCACCACCGCAGCTCGCGGACCCGGCGGGAGTGCGCCGGGCGGTCCGGGCCGGCGAATGGGTCGTCGACCTGCGCACCCGCACGGCGTTCGCGGCCGGGCACGTCGCCGGCAGCCTCAATTTCTCGCTGGCGGACGGCATAGCGACCTACCTGGGCTGGCTTATCCCGTGGGGAACTCCGCTGACGCTGCTCGGCGAGAACCCGGGGCAGGTAGCCGGCGCCCAGCGTGAGCTCGCCCGGATTGGCATCGACCGGCCGCGGGCGGCGGCTACCGGACGGCCGGAAGAGTGGGCAGGCGGGCAGCCGCTGCGCAGCTTCCCGCTCTCCCGGTTCGCCGACCTGGAGGCGGCCCGCCGCCACCGGGCGGTCGTGCTGCTGGATGTGCGGCTGAGGGGGGAATGGGCGCAGTCCCACCTGGCGGGTGCGGTGCATATCCCGCTGCACGAGCTGCCGGCACGGCTGGGCGAGATCCCGGACGGCGAGGTCTGGGTGTACTGCGGCGGCGGGCACCGCGCCGCGATCGCGGCCTCTCCTGACGCCAGGCGGCCGGGCATCGTGGTCGCCATCGACGACGAGTACGACCCGCGCGGCCGCCGCCGGGCTGCCGCTGGCCAGCGGGACCACCGCCGGGAGGGCGGCATGAGCGGGTGGCTCGGCCGCCTGTTCCCGCCGCGGCCCAAGGCCACCGCGGAGCAGGCCAGGCAACTGCAGCAGCAGGGCGCGATCCTGCTCGACGTGCGCGAAGACGCCGAGTGGCGGGCCGGGCATGCGCCCGGCGCCCGGCACATCCCGCTCAGCCGCCTGCCCGCCCGGATGAAGGACCTGCCGCCGCGGCGCACCGTGATCACCGTGTGCCGGTCGGGCCACCGGTCCGCCCGCGCGGCCGCACTGCTGGCCCGCGAGGGACGCGAGGTCGTCAACTTGTCCGGCGGGATGCGGCCGGGCCCGGGCCGGGCTGCCGGTCGTGGCCGGCGGCGGCGGCCCGGGCCGGGTGGCGTGACCCGGTGGTCCTGGTCGCCGTGCTGGCGGGCCTGCTGATCGGGGCCAGCCTCGGCGCGCTCGGCGGCGGCGGCTCCATCCTCACCGTCCCGGCCCTGGTCTACCTGCTTGGCCAGAGCCCGCACCAGGCCACTACCGCGTCGCTCATGGTGGTCGGTACGGCGGCGATCGTGGGGGCGGTGGCCCATGCCCGGGGCGGCCGGGTCCGGCTCAGGACGGGCGCGACGTTCGGGGTGCTGGGCATCGCGGGCTCCTATGCCGGATCGCTGGCCAGCGCCGCCGTCCCGGCTAACGTGCTGCTGGCCGGCTTCGGCCTGCTCATGCTCGTGGTGGCGGCGGTCATGCTGCTGCGCCGCCGTGGCGCTGCGCGGCCCGGGCGCGGCGCCGCCGTCAGCACCGGGACACGGCATGCCCTCCTGGTCGCGGCCGCCGCCACCGGCGTCGGGCTGATCACCGGGTTCTTCGGGGTCGGCGGCGGATTCGTCGTGGTCCCGGCGCTGGTCCTGGTCCTCGGCTTCGACATGCCGACCGCGGCCGGAACGTCCCTGGTGGTGATCGCGGTGAACAGCGCCGCCGCGCTCGCGGCCCGCGCCGGGCACGGCAGCCTGACCCTGGACTGGACGCTGATCGGCACGTTCGCCGCCGCTGCGGTGACCGGCGCGCTGGCCGGCGGCAGCCTGGCCGGGCGGGCCAGCCCGCAGCGGCTGAGCGTGGCATTCACGGCGCTGGTGATCCTCGTCGCCGGTTACACGCTCACCCGCAGTCTCCCGGGCCTGGCGTGACTCCGCCCCGATGACCGAGGAGCAGATGGCGAAGATGTTCCTCACCCCGGCCTGAGGAAGTCGGTAACCGCCGTCTCGAACTGCGGCGCGGCCATGGCCGTGAAGTGATTTCCGGGCAGCCCCACGCACCGCCCGTTCGCCAGTGCCAGCCACCGCAGCGCCTGGGTATGACCAATGGCCCTGGCGACGGTGAGTTCCGGTCGGCGAAGCTGCTGCCCATGGTCGTGGCCGCGCACGCCCCGTTCGGGGAGTTGGATCTGGCCGACGCCGCCGGCCTGTCCTCCCGGCGAGGTGCTCTCGCGGCTGGGAAGTGGCCCGGATGGGCTCTCGTCCGCCGATGCGGCGGAACGGCTGCGGCGGTTCGGGCCGAACGCGCTCGGGACGCACCGGGTGCGGGCCACCGCTGTCCTGCTTCCGCCAGATCCGGAACCCGATCCTGATTCTGCTGCTCGGGGCGGCGCTGGTGTCGGGGCTGACCGGCGGTGGCACGAACGCGCTGATCATCGCCGTGATCGTCGCCCTCAGCGTCGGCCTGGGCTTCTTCAACGAGTACCGGGCGGAGATGGCGATGGCCGCTCTGCGCGCCCAGATCCGGCAGGAGGCCGAGGTCCGGAGGGACGGGCGGGCGAGCCGGGTCCCGGTGACGAACCTCGTGCCCGGCGACGTGGTGTCGCTCCGCATCGGCGACCTCGTCCCGGCCGACCTCCGCTTGCTCGAGGTCGATGAACTCGAGTGCGACGAAGGCGTGCTGACCGGCGAGTCGATGCCGGTGGCCAAGTCGGCGGCGCCCGTCGCCGGCCGCCAGCCGCAAGACCAGCCGGGATGCGCCTTCATGGGGACGATCGTCCACCAGGGGTCGGCGCTCTGGCGTGGTGGTCGCGACCGGAGCCCGCACCGCCTTCGGGCAGATCGCCGCGGGCCTGGCCGAGAAGCACAGCCAGACCGCCTTCGAGGCGGGCCTGTCGCGTTTCTCGCGCTTCCTGTTCGCGGTGGCGGCCGTGCTGACGGCGTTCATCTTCATCATCAACGTGGCGCTGTCCCGGCCCCTCATCGACGCGCTGCTGTTCTCGCTGGCCATCGCCGTGGGCATCGCCCCCGAGATGATGCCGGCCATCGTGACGGTGAGCCTGTCGGCCGGCTCGAAGGCCCTCGCGGCGAAGAAGGTGCTGGTGAAGCGGCTGGTCGCCATCGAGGACCTGGGCAACATCGAGATCCTCTTCACCGACAAGACGGGCACCCTCACCGAAGGGGTGATCACCTTCGAGCGGGCACTCGACGCCGACGGGCACGACAGCGACCGCCCGCTGCTGCTCGGGCTCGTGTGCAACGAGGCCGACGGTCACCGCCGGGGGGCCGGTCGGGGGGAACGCGCTGGACCAGGCCCTGTGGTCGGCCCCCGGCGCGGCCCGGGAGAGGCGGTCGCCACTGCGGCCGGCGGCTACAGAGGCTGGGCGTCCTTCCCTTCGACCACGAACGGCAGCTGGCCTCGGTGCTGGTGCAAGGACCCTGACGGCCAGCCGCTGCTGATCACCAAGGGCGCCCCCGAGGTGGTGCTCGACCGGTGCGTGAACGTCCCCGACGGCGCCCGGCCGGCACTGGAGGCGCTGTTCTCCGAAGGGGCCCGGGTGGTGGCCGTCGCCAGCCCGCCCGGCCGAGGGCATGGCGGCGCTCACCGCCGCGGACGAGCACGGGCTGGCGCTGGTCGGGCTTCCTGACGTTCGCCGACCGGCCCAAGGCCGACGCCGGCGCCTCCATCGCCCAGCTCGAACGGCTGGGGGTGCAGGTGAAGATCATCACCGGGGACAACGGCCTGGTGGCAGCCAAGGTGTGCTCGGAGATCGGGGTCGACTGCGCGGGGGTGCTCAGCGGCGCCGAGGTCGAGTCGCTCGACGACGACCACCTCGAAGCGGCGATCCTGACCACGACGGTGTTCGCCCGGATCGGCCCCGATCAGAAGTCGCGGATCATCAAGGTGGCCCGCCGCACCGGGAAAGGACGTGGCGTTCCTCGGCGACGGGGTGAACGACGCGGTGGCGCTGCACCACGCCGACGTCGGGATCTCGGTGGACTCGGGAACCGACGTGGCCAAGGACGCCGCCGACGTGGTGCTGCTCGACAAGGATCTCGGCGTGCTGGCGGAAGGCGTCATGGAAGGCCGCCGCATCTTCGCCAACACCATGAAGTACGTCCTGATGGCCACGTCCTCGAACTTCGGCAACATGTTCAGCGCGGCCGGCGCGTCGGTGTTCCTGTCGTTCCTGCCGATGCTGCCGTCGCAGATCCTCCTCAACAACCTGCTCTACAACACCGGGCAGCTGGTGATCCCGACCGACCGGGTCGACCCCGAGGCGCTGGCCCGCCCGGCGGCGTGGGACATGAAGTTCATCCGGCGCTTCATGTCCGTGTTCGGCCCCGTCAGCTCGATCTTCGACTTCCTCACCTTCTGGGTCATGCTCTCCCTGCTCCACGCCGGCCACACCGAGTTCAGGACCGGCTGGTTCGTCGAGTCGATCGCCACCCAGACCCTGGTCGTCTACGTGATCCGGACCCGGCGGGTCCCGTTCTTCAAGAGCCGGCCCAGCCTGCCGATGCTGCTGGTGCCGACAGGGGCGGCCCTGGTCGGCGCGATCCTGCCCTACACGGGGCTGGCACACCTGCTGGGCTTCACGCCGCTGCCCACGACCTTCTTCCTCCTGCTGTTCGGGATGGTCGTCGTCTACCTGCTGCTGGTCGAGCTGGCGAAGACCCGCTTCTACCGCGCCCCGCACGCCCGGAGTCCGCGACCCGCATCCACCCATGCCGAACGGCTGGAGCGGCGCATCCGGCGCCGGGCATCCCGCTTCATCCGCCACCCCGGTCCACGAGCCTCAGGCGGCCCGGCCCCAGGCCCCCGCGTGGCGCAGTAGTACCGCCAACGAGATTCAGCATTCCCCGCGCCCTTCGAGGAAATCGGTCACCGCCGTCTCGAACTGCGGCGCGGCCATGGCCGTGAAGTGGTTGCCGGGCAGCATCACGTACCGCCCGTTCGCCAGTGTGCTGGCCAGCGCCTCGGCGGTGGCGTTGTGGCCGTCCTCGGCGCCGGTCAGGACGAGCGCCGGAACCGTGATCCGGGCGAGTGCCTCACGCGGCGTGTCGACAAACGTGTCGAGAACCTGGACCAGCGCGACCGGGTCGCCTCCGGAGGCCCTGACCCAGTCTTCCAGCGCCCGTTCCGGTGAGCCGGGCTCGAACGTGCCGAAGTTGGTGAGGACGTGACGGAAATGAGCGCCGCGCCCGACGGTGCGCGTGATCGCCTCCAGTCCCTGCCCGCCCACGATTGCCCGGCCGGGGGTCGCGCCACGGGCCAGGATCCGTATCACCGTCCGCCCGCCCAGTGAGTAGCCGGCCAGGTCGTAGTCGGTGAGCCCGAACTGCTCGATCAGCGCGAGGCCGTCGTCAGCCAGCACGTCGGGCGGGTACGCCGCCGCATCGTGCGGCCTGTCGCTGTCGCCGTGACCGCGCAGGTCCGGCATGAGGACGCGGTAGCCACGCCCGGCCATCCGCCGGCGATCCCGGCCTCGACCAGGGCCATGGCGGTGGAGAGATAGCCGTGAATCAGGATCAGGGGCCGCCCTTCCCCGAGCTCATGGCAGGCGAGCCGCGCACCATCACGGCCGCGGAAGTGGCGGAGGACGATCACGACGACACAGTAGCGATCACGCCCCGGGCCGTCAGGGCCCGTCCAGCTCGACGGCGCACCCGCAGAACTGAAAGCCGGCTGTGATACCCGCGCCTGCGCGATGATTGCCGGCGGCTGCAACAGTCACTACAGGTAAGGGCGACCAACAGCGACAGGACAGTGCCATGCCGGAGACCTCTGACCGCCGCGGGCGCGCACCCGGCGGTGACAAAGCCCGGGCAGACCAGGCAGTGCAGGGTTACATCGACGCGATCACCCCGGAGAACCGCCCCCTCTTCGACCGGCTCCACCTGCTGATACTCCAAGTGCGCCCGGACGCAGCCGTGGTGCTCTCGTATCAGATTCCCACGTACAAGGCTGGCCGCCGCCGCCTCTACCTCGGCGCGTGGAAGCACGGCGTGTCGCTATACGGCTGGCAGCAAGGCCGCGATGCCGGCTTCACCTCCCGCCACCCCGAGCTCAAGACCAGCAAGGGAACCATCCAGTTGCGGCCCGAGGACGCAGCCAGCATCCCCGATGACGAGTTCCGCGACCTGGTCCGCGCCGCCCTGGAGCCATGAGCAGACCGGCAGCGCCGCTCGTGATGTCCCGGGGTGAGACGCCCCCGGACCCGGACCAGCAGCCCGGATGGGGTATCCCCGGCTTGTCGTCACGATGGTGCAGCAACATTAGGCCAGCTCCCGCTCTCCTGCCCCGGCGATCCCTGTGCGGGGCCGCCGACCGCGGCGCGGGCTGAGAAGACACTGTCACTGATGTCGGCGGCCAGTTCGGTCATCTGATGCACGGTTGGTGATCCCGGTCTGCCCGCAGATCAGGAAGGAACTCCCGGCCTGCGGTGATGATGGCGGCCGGTTTCTCCGACCCAGGGGCGTAGGAAAGGACGGATACGCCAGGACGGAAGCGGGCGGGATGCGACTGCATCCGCATATTCGCCGCCGGGCCGCCTACGCAGAACTCGGTGAGATCCCCGACGCCGTAAGCGCCCTCACCGGAGCCGACGACGTCGGCGTCCGCCCTGAGGTCGCGCATGAGCTTCGCGAGCTCGACGATGCTGAACACATCGTGCTCCGAGACGGCCCCCCGGCACTCCCATGGCCTGCGGCGCGACGATGCGGCAGGCGTCACCGGGCGATACCCCGAAGAACCGGGCCCGTTCCCGCTGCCGCCGGGTCACCCGGGCGCGCCCCCACGTCCACACTGCCGCTCCGCTGATCAGGCTGGTGATCAAGCCCACCACGACGTTCTGGATGACGGCGGACAACCGTGCCCTCCACAACGCGCCGACTGGTACCAAGAACAGCATGACGGACAAGGGCCCCGGCGGGCTCACCACATAACGAGGCGGCCCGGCCCGCAGCGCGGGGCTGTGCCTGCCGCGCGGATAGTGCTGACAAGCCGGCCAGGGCCAGGCACAGCGGGGAGTACACCCGGCGGTCGAGCCGGGTAAACCGGGCCGATACCGAGACGGGTGACACTAGCTGGGTCCAGCCCGCCAGTCCCAGCGCGCCCCGGGCCGCGAGAACGGCGGCTACGGCGCTGATGCCAGCCCGGTGCAGGCCCGGGTACCTGGCCGGCCAGCCTGCGGCCAGCGCGCCCGCGACGCCCAGGGCACCGCTCACTGCCAGGCAGGCTCCGGGCCCGGGAACCTCGGCCGCTCCGATCACGGCATCGGCCAGGGCGGCGCGGTCCCGGAAGGGCCAGGCTGAGCCGGCGCCCCAGGCGGCATGCAGCGCGGCTGCGGCGAGCAGTCCGGCGCTCGCCGCGGCGCGGTGTATCAGCATGCCGCCACGTTACCGTCGTGTGGCCCCGCGACCCGGGTAACCCTGTCCGTTGGCCACGACCGCTTGCCGTGACCGGAGGGCGCAACGCCGCGCGCGGCCTCGGCAACTGCTCTGGTCATGGGACAGCGCCTTCAGTGTGCGGCATGCGCGCTTCCGTCTGTGATGGCGGGCGTATCGGCAGCGGCCAGCCTGAGGAACGCCGCCGCCCGCCCGAAGCTCTCCCCCACGGTGTGTCCAGCCAGGTGAGCCTGATAGGCCCGGTAGCGCGTCCTCTCCCACGCCTGCCCGCGCGGCGGAATCATGGCGAGCGCCGGTTCCGGCACCGGCTTCCATGTCCAGCCCGTGATACTCCCTGCGCCCGCCCCCGGACCGGGCGCGCGGGGCTCGACGAACTCAGCAAGATCTGCTTCGTCGCCGATCCGGTTGCGGACGAAACGCATCCCCGCCAGGGTTCCCTCGATCAGCCGCCGCCCTGCCGCGGTCTGGCCTGCCATCACGGCGTCGTAGCTGGCGGGGTGATGGCGCACCAGCGTGGCGTCAACGATGGTGACCCACCACACCGCTTCACCGATCACTGCGAGCGCCCGCGGCCGGTCCGGCGCCCCGACCCGGGAAAGCCGCTTGGTCGTGTCACTCATCGCGATGATCGACCATTGCAGTGCGCTCGCCCCGGTTTTCAGATCGCCCATATGCTCGCGATTCCACGCGACCCGGCAGTGGGCAGAGCAGAACCGGGCGTGCTCGCGGCGCGGCACGAACGAGGTGCCGCATTGCCCGCAGTCCCGGATATCAGCCACCACGGCTGTTCCCCATCTTGAGCGCTCGCG
This sequence comes from uncultured Actinomycetes bacterium, assembly GCA_963767385.1. Lineage (GTDB taxonomy): Bacteria > Actinomycetota > Actinomycetes > Streptosporangiales > Streptosporangiaceae > RYN-230. The sequence goes on from CAVYEA010000030.1 coordinate 124,240, forward strand.
CGGCAGTGCCGGTCAGGCCGGTCCGCCCAGTAACAAAGTGATCATCACCGTGCCTGGTCTGCCTGGCCTGGGTGTGAACCATCGACCTCACCCTTGTCAGCTCTAGTAAACGCCGGATTGCGGTGCTCTGAGCCCGCCATCGCCGTGACCCACGGCACGGCTGCTGTCAGTCACGGCCGTCATCACTACCCGGCGGGCGGCCCGGCACCCGGCCAGGTCCTCTTCTCGCCGTCGCTGGCCCGGGCGCGAGGAATGCTGTCCCCGTGCGCCATATCGCTGCCCTGGGCCTGGTCAGGCCAAGGCAGCCGGTGGTCAGTCCGGTCCGTGCCGGGCTAGCTGCCTCCCTGGCTGCGGCCAGCCCGCCCCGCAGGGACCACTGAAGCCGGTGCGTTACCCCTTCGGCTGCAGCGTCCTGCCCGTCGGCTAGGCCGCATGAACAGTTCGGTTATCAGCCACCTTGCGTTCATCTGCCGTCCATGTCTAGGTCGGCGGCGCGTTGCCTGAGCCGCCGATCAGCCATCAGCGCCCTGACGATCCGCGCCGTCACGGGTGGCTGAGTGGCCGACGGGCCAGGCGGCCGGGTACCGGCTTCTAGGAGAACGCGGGGGCGTACTCGGCGGCCATCTGCTCTGGGACGCCGGCCCGGAGCATCGTGTCCCTGTCCTCCCCGAAGCTGAGCTCCCGGTAGGTGATGGTCCTGCCGGGCAGCTGGCAGAGCGCAGGCGTCCGTGGAGTTCAGTTCGCGGCCAGCCGGGGTGGCCCGCTTGCCTCCGTCCACGGCCGCGCCGAGTGCTCTGCGACATCGACGAGCCTTTCCAGTCGCGGCAGCGCTACGGAGGTGAGGAACTCCTGGCGCTGATGGCCAGCGAGGCTGACCACCTCGCGCCACACTGAGCGGCCGGCAATGAAACCTGAGGCACCCCCGTCGTCGGCCGCGATCCGGATGATGTCGGTGAACTGGTCGAAAGGCACGCCCGCGGACAGGACGGCCCAGGGCCGGTCGACGATCGCGGAAAGCCGCCGGCAGCCTTCCGGTGAACCGGGGTATTCGAGCTTCAGCAGGTCGATGTCCAGGTCGCTGAGAGCCCGGGCCGCCTCGATGATCGAATCTTCGCGGGCCTGGCCGCGAAGATCTTCCCCCGGTCGCTCGTACACGAGGTTCTCGATGACCACGGGGACGCCCTTGTCGCGGCAGTCGTGAATGATTTCTTCACAGACGGTCAGCGTTTCGGCGACCAGGTCCGGCTCACCCCGAGCCGGGGCCGGCCGGTCGGCGCGGAGCTGGACGAAGAACTTGAGGGCATCACCGCCCTGGTCAAGGACCCATTGAGCGCCCAGGGCGGGGTCGCGGTGGGTGCGAGGCTCACCGTGGTAACTGCGCCGCTCGGACGGTTCGGCGGCGATGAGCAGCCCGCAGTTCGGGGCGAGCGCCTGCGCTTCCGTGATGGCCGGGACGCCGTAGGTCGGATCGGACAGCAGGCCTGTGGCCGCGGGCGTCAGGACCCGTGCGACGTCGGCCTTGGCGGTGCGCAGGTCGTCGTCGCTCGCCTCCAGGCCGACGGCCGTGAACATGCGGCGCAGGGTGTTGCGCTGATCCATGGCGATGATGGAGAACACATGACTGCCGGTGGCGATGTCGTCCAGCGTTCCCGTTCGGGCTTTCGTCGCGTGTGTCATTTCATTCCTTCGGGGAGGCGGTTTCGCAGTGGACTGGATCGACGGTCAACTGCCGGATGAAGTCGGCGAGCGGCAGCCCCTCGCCGCCGAGGGCGAACGCGGCCAGCAGGGCGGCCCCGGAGACGCCGGGCTGCGCGACAGGTGAGAAGCTCACCGCGTCGATGACGGCCGCCTTGGCGGCGCGCACGCTGGGCATCCGCGTCCATCCGCCGGCGGCCACCGCCCGCCGGTGCGGGCCGACGATGGTCTCGATATCACTGAGCAGGAGCCGGGTCTGGGCCGCCGTGGAGCGCACGGCGGCCGTCCAGACCGAGGCGGGAGAGGCGCCGTCCTGGATGCGTATAACGACGTCATCCTGGGTCCGGCCATCGCCGGTCACCGACAGGCCAGCGGGTAGCTCGCCGACGCTCAGGCTGGCGTGATCAAGCGCGGCCCGGGCGTGCCCGGACTCTGATCCCAGGGCAGCCAGCACCCGCCGCAGCAGCAGCCCGCCGCTGGCCCCGGCCAGGAGCAGGCCCGTGTCCGGGAGCACGTGGCGCCCGACCGACCAGCCGGCGCTGACAACCCGCTGGCGCTGGCTCTCCCCCAGCGTCCCCGGGATGGAGCGGGCCAGCACGTCCGCGGTGCCACTTGAGTTGAACAGCTCGTCCGGCTCGACCGCGCCGACGCCGATGGCCGCCACCGGATGGTCGTGCCCGGCCACCGTCAGGACGGCGCCTGCGGCACAGGAGGGGGCGCCATCGTGTCCCAGGCAGCCGGCGCGGGACCCGGCCGGCCGTTCGCCGGGGAGTATCCGGGCGGGCAGCCCGGCCACCGCCAGGGCATCGGGCCAGACCCGGCCCGTGCCCTGATCGATGAGACCGGTCCGGGAAGCCAGTGACGGCTCGCGAACCGGATCGCCACCGAGGCCGACAACGATCCATTCGGGCACGCTCAGCCAGGTCGATCCGGGGCCGGCCAGATATCCGCTGGCGCGCAGCCACAGCAGTTTGGCGATGCTGGCCTGACTCGACCACGGAAGCCCGGTCGTGCGCTCGAACGTGGCGGCAAATCCGGGGGTATCCCCGTCTACCTGCGCGATCTCGTTCCCGCCGCGGTGATCGAACCAGGCGATCACCGGCGCGGCCGGCCGCCCGGCCGCATCGAGCAGCACGCCGCTCTCGGCCAGGCCGGTCACGCCGATGCTGCGCACGCGGACCGGCCCCCATGCTGATTCGGCCGCCCGGACCACACGCCCGATCAGCTCGACGGCCACGTTGACGAGGCGGTACGGATCGATCTCGGTCTGGCCGCAGCTCGCGGTGTGCCAGGGGGTGGGCTGCTCCACGTACGGGGTGCCGGGCTGCGCCACCGACCGGGCCACGGCCTTGGATGACGTGGTGCCGATGTCAATGCCGAGGACGGCATCCGTGCCGGACGTCACGGGCGCAGCTCCCCGGAGCCACGTTCGATGATCCCGGCCGGGACCTGGATGCGCTCGACGGGAAGCTCGGGCCGGGCCAGGCGCGCCAGGAGCCGCGCCGCGGCGGCGCGCCCGATCTCATCACCGGGATGGTCGACGACGGTGACGGCCGGGCGCAGGGCGTCCGCCATGGGGAAGTCGCCGAACGAGACGAGGGCGATGTCCGTGCGCCCGGCCGAGTGCAGGGCCGGCACCACGCCCAGCGACGCCCGCGTGGTGGCGCTCAGTATGGCCGTCGGCGGGCGGGAGCCGCCGATCAGGGCGGACACCGCTCCGGCGGCGGCCTGACTGGTAGCGCACTCGCAGCTGACCAGTTGCTCGTCCACCTCGACCCCGTGATGAGCCAGGGCGTCGCGGTAACCGCGCAGGCGGGCGGCTGAGGTCGGGATGGCGGGCGTGTCGCCCACGTAGGCGATCCGCTGGTGCCCGTGGGCGACGCGCTCCGGGAGGACCGGACCGTCCACAAGATCATCATTGAGTGCTGGCCGGGATGAGCGCGGTCTGCACCCTGGGCCTCGACCTTGGCACCAGCTCGGCCAAGGCGGTCGTCATCGATACCGGGGGCCAGGTCCTGGCTCAGGCGTCCGCCGGTTACACCGTGACCTCGCCGGCGGATGGCTACGCGGAGACCGAGCCGGCCGACTGGTGGACCGCGGTGGCCGCCTGTGCCCGCGCGGCCGTCCACGCGGCTGGCGCGCGGCCTTCGGCCATCGGGCTGTCGGGGCAGATGCACGGCCTGGTGATGGCGTCCCGGGATGGCGGGGCACTTCGCCCGGCCCTGCTCTGGGCCGACAGCCGGGCCGCGGATTCCCTCCGCGCCTACCGGCTCCTCGGCTCCCGTGCGCTGGCCAGGCTGGCCAACCCGCTGGTACCCGGCATGACCGGGCCGCTGCTCAAATGGATCGCCGAGCAGGAACCGCGCACCTACCAGGACGCCCGCTGGGCGCTGCAGCCCAAAGACTGGCTACGGGCCAGGCTCACCGGTGAGGTCCACGCTGAGCCCAGTGATGCCTCAGCCACCCTGCTCTACGACGTGATAGGCGACCGCTGGGACCTCGAGGTGGTCAGCGCGCTGGGCCTGGACGCCAGGTTGCTGGCACCGCTGCTGCCCTCGGCAGGAGCGCCCGCCGGCCACCTCACCGCTGAGGCTGGCACCGAGCTGGGGCTGCCCGCGGGCATCCCCGTCGCGGCCGGGGCCGCCGACACGGCGGCGGCCGCCCTGGGCAGCGGGATAGGCCCGGGCGACATCCAGCTGACCGTCGGCACCGGCGCGCAGGTAATCCGGCCTCTCACCGCGCCGGCCAGCCGGGCGGACGCCGGGATCAACCTGTACCGGTCAGCGACCCCGGACGGCTGGTACCAGATGGGCGCCACCATCAGCGCAGGGCTCAGCCTCAACTGGGTACGCGAGATCATGAATGCCACCTGGGAGGAGCTGTACGCGAGCGCCGATCATCCCGGCCAGGCTCACGACCCGATCTTTGTCCCGCACCTGTCGGGGGAACGGACACCGTATTCGGACCCGGCGCTCCGCGGCTCCTGGACCGGGCTGTCGCTCGCGGGCGGCCGGACCTCGCTCTTGCGGTGCGCGCTCGAAGGAACCGCGTTCTCGATCCGCGACGCGCTGGATGCCCTGCTCGGAGATCATCGCCCGCCATGCCTCCGGCTGGCCGGCGGGGCACCCTGGCCGCTGGCTGGCGGCAGCTGCTCGCGGATGTGCCGGGGCTGCCGCTGCATGCCGTGGACGTGCCCGCCGCGTCCGGCCGGGGCGCTGCCCTCTTGGGGGCCCATGCCGCCGGGCTGCTTAGTCTTGCCGATATCCAGGGACCGCTCGCACCGCCCGCTCACCTCGTGGCCGAGCCGGATCGGGCGATGGCCGCCTTCCACGCGGAGCGCCACGCACGATTCCGGCGGATCGTCTCAGCCCTCAAAGCCACCCAGGCATCCGCCGGGCGGGCCGGCGGGTACTCAGACTGCGCGGAAGGGGCAGCATGACCATCTTGACCGGGGAAACCCTGGCGCAGCTGAACGCCGGCGTGTCCCTCCCGGGTTACGATCGCCGCCGCGTGACGACCGGAATCGCGCACATCGGCGTCGGCGGTTTTCACCGCTCGCACCAAGGCGGTGTACATCGACACGCTGATGAACAACGGCGCGGCGATGGACTGGGGTATCTGCGGTATCGGGCTGCAGCCGTCCAACGCCAGGATGCGCGATGTGCTGGCCGCCCAGGATGGCCTGTACACCCTGGTCCTCCGGCATGGCGATGGCACCTGGGACGCCCGCGTGATCGGCTCGATCGTCGAGTACCTGTTCGCCCCCGACGATCCCGGGGCCGCGATCGAGAAGATGGCCGCACCGGAGATCCGGATCGTGTCGCTCACCGTCACCGAAGGCGGCTACAACCTCGACGCCGTCACCGGTGAATTCAATTCGTCAGATGAGTCGGTCGTGGCCGACCTGCGCCCAGGAGCTACGCCCCGCACGGTTTTCGGCATGGTGACCGAAGCGCTCGCCCGTCGCCGCGAGCGGGGCATTCCCGCCTTCAGCATCCTGTCCTGCGACAATATCCAGGGCAACGGCCATGTGAGCCAGCGCGCGTTCACGGCGTTCGCCCGCCTGCGCGATCCTGACCTGGCCAGCTGGATGACCCGCCACGTCCGGTTCCCCAACTGCATGGTCGACCGCATCACCCCCCAGACGACCGAAGCCGATCGCGCTGAGCTCAGCCGCCGCTTCGGCATCGACGATCAGTGGCCCGTGCTCTGCGAGCCGTTCACGCAATGGGTGCTGGAAGAGAATTTCGCCGACGGGCGGCCGCCCCTCGAAGAAGCCGGCGTGCAGATCGTTTCCGACGTGGAGCCCTACGAGCTGATGAAGCTCCGGCTGCTTAACGCCAGTCATCAGGCACTGTGCTATCCGGGATACCTGGTTGGATACCGGTATGTGCACGACGTCACCACTGACCCACTATTCGCCCGGTTCCTGCTGGACTACATGACACAGGAAGCGATCCCGACCCTCCGGCCTGTTCCGGGCGTCGATCTGGTTCACTACGCCAACCAGCTCATCGACCGGTTCTCCAATCCCGAGGTCCGCGATACCGTGGCCCGGCTGTGTGCCAACGCATCCGACCTCATTCCCAAGTTCCTCCTGCCGGTGATCAGGCAACAGCTCGCAACCGGTCGTCCTTTCACCCGCTCGGCGGCCGTCATGGCCAGCTGGGCACGCTACGCCGAGGGCACCGACGAGAACGGCGCGACGCACGGGATCGACGACGCTCTCGCGCCGCAGCTTCACGCCGCAGCCCTCCGGCAGCGCTGCCACCCGGCTGCCTTTCTGGAGGACAACCGCGCGGTCTTCGGCGAACTGGCCGGCGACTCCCGGTTCACCCAGGTGTACAGCTCGATCCTGGCCTCCCTGTCCGAGCGCGGCGTGCGGAAGACCTTCACTGACCTTGACCACTACGCCACACCGTCCATGACCGACCGCAATCCGGCCGGCCAGGAGAGGAAGTCACCCTGACCAGCATGCGACGCGTCGTCGTTTACCCGGGCCGGATCGCTGTCGAGGCAGCCGACATTCCAGCCCCCGGCCCGGACGAGGCTCTGGTCCGCACCATCGTGGCGGGTGTCTGCGGATCCGACCTGCACGCGGCCCGCGGGCGCCACCCCTTTGTCCCGCTGCCTTACCGGCCGGGCCACGAGGTCGTCGGGGTCATCGAAACTGCGGGCTCCGCCGCCGAGGCCGCCGCACCAGGGCAGCGGGTCATCGTGCAGCCCTACCTGCCCTGCTGGGCCTGCAAGATGTGCACCTCAGGACGCGAGAACCTGTGCGAGAACCTGCAGTTCTTCGGCTGCGGCTATCGTCAAGGCGGCATGGCCGACTACTTCACCCTGGCCGCGGACCGCCTGCATCCGGTGCCGGACACGCTGGACGATCACGCCGCGGCGCTCATCGAGCCGCTGTCGACGCCCGTGCACGCCGTGCGCCTGGCCGGCGATGTCGCCGGGCGGGCCATCGCGGTTCTCGGGGCCGGAACAATCGGGTTGTTCACCCTCGCCGTGCTCCGCGTGCACGGCGCGGGAAAAGTTGTCACCACTGATCCGCTGCCCGCCAAGCGCGAGCGAGCGGCGGCCCTCGGCGCCGATGTGACTATCGACGCCAGCACACCCGACGTCGCCGGGCAGGTGAGAAGGGCACTCGGGGGCAGCGCCGATATCGTGTTCGACTGCGTCGCCATCCAGTCGTCGGTGGACCAGGCGATCACAATTGCCGATAAAGGCGGGACGGTGGTCATTGTCGGCGTCCCGGCCCGGGAAGTCACGGTCCCGCTGCCGATGGTGCAGGACCATCAGATCCGCATCCAGGGCAGTGCCACCTATCTGCCGGAGGACTACCGGGAATCGATCGACCTGCTACGCCGCGGAGCCGTCAGGACAGCGGACTTCGTGACCGCCATCCGGCCCCTTGATCAGGTCGCCGAGGCCTTTGAGCTTGCTTCGTCCGGGGATCACGTGAAAGTCCTCGTCACGGCCGGCGGCCGGTGACCACATTGCACCGGGGCGCCAGCAGGTGGCGGTGCCACCTGCTGACAGGGCAGTGCGCTGCGCGCGGGGCACTTCCGTCGGCCCTGGTGGCACTCGATTTTGACGGCACGCTCGCACCGATATCACCACACCCCGACGACGCACGTCCGCTGGCCGGCGTCCACCAGATCCTGCGCGACGTGCGGGCGACCGGAGCGACTCTGGCTGTCATAACAGGCCGGAGCGTGACTTCGCTGCTCCGTGTCAGCGGCTTCGATGCCGTGCCTGGCATCGTCATCTACGGCCTGCACGGCATCGAGCGGTGGGAGAACGGGCAGCTCCGCGCACCGTCACCTCCCCCTGGCCTCCGCGAGCTCCGGCTGAGCCTCCCCGGGCTCCTGGCCAGCGTGGCCCACGATCCCGCGATATGGGTCGAAGACAAGAACCTGTCGCTCGTCATCCACACCCGTCTCACCGCCGGACCGGATCGTCTTCTCGAGAAGCTGCGCGCCCCGGTCGCCGAGGCCGCAGCGGCCGCGGGTCTGGAGGCGCGCCCAGGCCGGGAAGTCCTCGAAATCTGCATCCCGGGTACCGACAAGGGCACGGCGATCCGCGAGCTCATCGGCGACGAGACCGCGGGCGTCTTCTACGCGGGGGACGACGTCGGCGACCTGCCCGCCGTCCAGGAAGTGAATGCCTGGTCCGGCCGCAGTGGCCGGCCCAAGCTGGCCGTCGCGGTGAGCCCGTCCGGGAAAGGGCCGCTGGCGGAGCTGGCGGACGTCACCGTGCCCGATCCGGGCCGCCTGATCTCGCTGCTACGGCAGCTCATCGGGGACGCGGCGCAGGCGTGATCCCGGACGTGCCCAGCTCCCCCGGTAAGACTGCGGGCGATCGAGCAGGGCGACACGGCGGCCGGTACGTATTGGAAAAACTCCCGTAAATGTCCCGCTGGCCACCGCGGGGACGAGCTGGAGTTTATATTGCACCGACCGGAGCGATGATCCTGGCGACCACCTGGCCAGCCGGTTCAGGCATATTGGGGACTCGAGCATATCGGAGGCTCAGGCGAATGGTCGTAAATGTTCCCCGGAAAAGGCTGACCCGGCCGGTGGCCGGAGGACTCGCGCTGGCCGCCGCCAGTGCCCTGGCCCTTGGCGGCTCGGCCGCCGGTGCCACCGCGACCGCGGCCGGACGGCCCGTCGCCGCCTACGCCATCACGTTCGCCAGTAACAGCGCGCTCCTCCGGCTGAACCCGAGGGCACACACGGCGGCCCTGGCCGGTTACGCCGGGACCACGCTCACCGACGTGGCGTTCCGGGGCCGCATCCTGTACGCGATCAGCTTCACCACCTTGTACCGGCTCAACACCAGGACGGGGGCCGCGCACCAGATCGGCCCGCTGGGCCTGAGCAGCGCCAACGCCCTCGCGACCCAGCCGCGGACGAACACGCTCTATGGCGCGGACCGGCAGGGGGACCTGTTCAGGGTCAATGCGCGGACCGGCCGGTCCGCCATCATCGGCCGGTTCGGCCGGGGCCTCGGCTCCGCGGGAGACCTCACCTTCGCGCGGGGCCGCCTCTACGCGACCGTGGACAGGCCAGGCTCGACCTGGTCACTGCTCGCCACGGTCAATATCCGGACGGGCACCGCGACGGTTATCGGGCCGACGGGCTACCAGGATGTCTACGGCCTGGCCACAAGTAAAGGCACAATCTACGGGGCGACCTTCGGCGGAAAATTCCTCGCCGTCTCTCCCAGAACGGGACGGGGAAGGGTTATCTGGGCGGACGGGCTCGCCATTGGCGGCCTGGCGGCGGCCACGTCTTGAGGCAATGCCACTGACAGAAGCAGAAAGATCAGGGTTCTGGCCCTGCGATCAGGATGACCGGTGCGCGGAGCTGGTAGTGCGCGGCGGTGACCAGGCCCGCGGAGCGGGCTCCGGACGCCGAGGACGGATGCCGGCTCTTTAGCCTCCCTTGACCTGATCCAAGGCTTCGGAAGATCATGAAGCGGCAGACCGTTCCGAGGAACTGCCGGGGCATGGAACGACAGCGATGCGCGATGAGCGGCCCGACCGGGAGAATCGCCCCGGGGGGTCGGTGGATGACCTCAACGTGTCCAAGCTTCTGCGTCCGCTGGTGCGGCCGGGGACCGTCGGCCGTTCTGCCCTCGTCGAGCGGCTGGCGAATGGCGATGCTCATCGGATCGTCTCGGTGGTCGCGCCGCCTGGCTATGGGAAGACGACGCTGCTGTCGCAGTGGGCCGAGCGGAGCGGCAAGACTTTCGCATGGGTGTCGGTCGAGGAGCCGGACAACGACCCGAAGATCCTGCTCACCTACGTAGCGGAAGCGCTCGACGCGGTGCAGCCGATCGGCAGGCCGGGTGTTCGACGCGCTGGCGTCACCCGGGAGTTCGGTGCCCGGCTCGGTCGTGCCCCGGCTCGGGTCGGCTTTCTCGTCGATGACCTTGCCGGTGGTACTGGTGCTGGATGACGTGCACGTGCTGCATGACCGGGAGTGCCGGGCCGCGCTGTCCGTGCTGGCCGATCATGTGCCGGAAGGCTCACATCTGGTGCTGGCCGGCCGGTCTGAGCCGCCGCTGCGGGTCCCGCGGCTCCGGGCCGAGGGCCGGATTCTGGAGATCGGTCCCGGTCAGCTGTCGCTCACTCGCGAGGAGGCTTCCTCGCTGCTGGCTAATGCTGGCGTCGCGCTGGGCGAGGATGAGGTAGCGGAGCTACACCGGCGGACCGAAGGATGGCCGGTGGGGCTGTACCTCGCGGCGCTCTACCTCAGAGAAGGCGGCTTGCTCGGGAGCGCGGCCGTGTCCTTCAGCGGGGATGACCGGTTCGTGAGCGACTACGTGGAGTCGGAGTTCCTGGGGCGGATCTCCCGGCGGCAGCGGGTGTTCCTGACCAGGACCGCAGTGCTGGATCGCATGTCCGGTCCGCTGTGTGAGGCGGTGCTGGACATGCCCGGGGCGGCTGCGACCCTGGCGGACCTGGCCCGGTCGAACATGCTGCTGGTCCCCCTGGACCGGCGGGGGGAGTGGTACCGCTACCACCATCTGTTCCGTGACATGCTCGGGGCGCAGTTGCACCGCCAGGAGCCCGGCCTGATGCCCGTCCTGCGGCGCCGGGCCGCCCGCTGGTGCCTGCACAACGGCATGCCCGAGGAAGCGCTGGAGTACTCCATCGCCGCCGGGGACGTTGACACGGTCGCCTGCCTGGTGGAGAAACTCGGGGTGCCGACCCACCGGCAAGGCCGGTTCACCACGCTCCAGAGGTGGTTCCGGTGGCTGGAAGACCGGGGCGGGATCGAAGGGACATCCGATGGCCGCCGTGCTGGCCGCGCTTTTTTTCGCGTTGACGGGGCGGCCGGTCGAGGCCGAGCGATGGGCCGACGTGGTCGATCGCCGGGAGCAGGGGTATCCAGCGCAACGCGATGCCCCGTACGCCGAAGCGCACGCCGCCATACTCCGGGCGCTCATGTGCCGGCGTGGGATCGAGCAGGTACGCGCCGATGCCGACGAGGCCGTGCGGAGGTGCTGCTGCGGAGAACATCGTGACGCCGGCGCCTGCGCTCTACCAAGGGCTCGCGCGCGTCATGTCAGGCGACCTGGACGGTGGCGACGCGTCCTTCGAGAATGCCGTCGGCGCCGGGGAGCAAGCCGGCGCGCACGAGACTCTCGCGGTCACGTTGTGCGAGCGGTCGCTGGTGGCGATGGCCCGCGGCCGGTGGACCGGGCCGAGCTCCTGGCCGGTCAAGCAAGCACCGTGTTGCGCCGGGCCGGGATCGACGAGAGCTACGCGACGCCCCTGGTCTGCGCGGTGCAAGCCCGCGCGGCTCTGCACCGCGGGGATATCCCGGCGGCGCGCCAGGAACTCGTCGGTGCCCAGCGCCTGCGGCACTTGCTGACCTACGCGATGCCCCAACTGGCCGTCCAGGCCCGGATCGAGCTCGCCCGCGTCCACCTTGCGGTCGCTGACATCGACGGGGCCAGGACGCTGATGCGGGAGATCGATGAGGTGCTCCGGCGACGGCCCGGCCTCGGGAACCTGGCCGGCGAGGCTCACGAGCTCCGGGCGCGCCTGTCGAAGGAACGCGGTACGGGCATCCCCGGAGCGTCGTCCCTGACCGCTGCCGAACTCCGCCTGCTGCCGCTGCTCACGCACGCACATGTCGTTCCCCGAGATCGCCGAGGAGCTGTTCCTCTCGCACGCATACGGTCAAGTCGCAGGCGTACTCGGTCTACCGGAAGCTGGGGGCCTCGTCACGCAGCCAGGCGGTCACCCGCTCCCGCGAGCTGATGCTGATAGAGGGGTGATGCGACCACACCGGATCTGGCCTGCCGGGGGCCTGGATTTCATACCAATCGTGGGATGCCCAGGCCCGGGCGGTGGCGTTGCCTAGAGATCGTGCGAGCGAGGTCCCCGCGGGCCGCCGGGCAGGCATGTCCCACCGGGTGATCTCCCATGGAGAGCGATGATCGGCCGGCGGCCGGAGGGGGACGGCGAGGTCCCAATGACGACCCACATGGCCAAGCAGGTGGCGGCCCAGGCCAGGGGGTCAGCCATTTCCGCTGCCGATCCGATCCTGGCAGCCAAGATCACGGCGCCGAATGTGCCGGACTGGGCCGTGCCACGCCCGCGGATCACCGAGCTGCTGGCCCAGGGCACGCGGCAGTGCCCGCTGACTGTTGTCACCGGCCCTCCTGGAGCGGGCAAGACGATGGCCCTGGCGTTGTGGGCAGCGCCGGAACACAGGTCTGTGGCCTGGGTCTCCCTGGATCGCTACGACAACCAGCCGGGGGCCTTCTGGTCTTACGTCGTCGCGGCACTGGGCCGTTCCGGCATTGCCATCCCGAGGGCATTGTCGGGCGCCGCGCGCGGGCGGGAGGCCGATCATGCGTTCCTGCTCCGGCTGGTGTCGGCGCTGGCCGCCCAGGACCCGCCCGTGATTCTGGTCCTCGATGACTTCCACGTGCTCACTGAGCCGGACGTGCTGCGCGGGCTCGACTTCGTGCTGCGGAACGCCGGATCCGGCCTGCGCGTGGTGGTCGCCTCGCGGATGGATCCGCTGCTGCGGTTGCACCGTTACCGGCTGGCCGGCGAGCTTACCGAGATCCGGGCCAGCGACCTCGCTTTCAACGTCACCGAAGCCAGCCTGCTCATGGCCCAGCACGGCAGCACGGTGTCGAGGGACTCACTCGAGTGCCTCACGCGGCGAACGGAGGGCTGGGCGGCCGGCCTCCGCCTCGCCGCGATCCCCATGGGCACTCATCCCGACCCGGACCAGTTCGTCAAAGAACTGATCACCGAGGACAGTGCCCTGACCGGCTACCTGGTGGAAGAGGTTCTCAACACCCAGCCGCCTGAGGTCCGCGAAGTTCTGCTGTGCACGAGCATCCTGCAGCAGGTCAGTGCCGAGGCCGCCAGCGAGCTCGTGGGCAGCGAGCAGGCCGCCGGAGTCCTGCCGGCCTTGGCGCGGGCGAACACGTTCATCCAGCCCATCGGGCGCGGGTGGTACCGCTACCACACGTTGTTCGCGGAGGTGTTGCGGCTCAAGCTGAGGCGCGACTATCCGGAACGGATGCCCGATCTGCACCGGCGAGCTGCCCGCCTCTATGAGCGGAACGGCTCGCTCCTGGATGCGGTCCGGCACGCCGCCGAGGCGGGCGACTGGCAACTCGCCGCCCGCATGGTCATCGGCGGGCTGGCGATCAGCGAGATCTTCGAGCCGCACGGCTGCCCGTCCTGGGCCAGCGAGTTCTCGGGCATGCCGGACAGCGATGCCTGGAACGGGCCCGAGCCGTACCTGATCTCCGCCGCGGCCGCGCTGGCCATTGGCCAGCATGAATCTTCTGCTGCCGCGCTGGCTACCGCGGAAGGCATGCTCGAGCGTGTCCCCGCCGATCAGGAAGCCACGAGCCGGCTGGCCGCTGCCGTCATCAGTCTCGCCGCTTCTCGCCGTACCGGTGACCTCACGGTGGCCGCAGCGTCCGCAGCCCACGCCGAGGTGCTGGCCAGCATGGTCCCGAGTGACAAACTTGCCCGTCATCCTAAGATCCGCGCCCAGCATCCTGGCCGGCCGTGGGGCGGTCGAGCTGTGGTCGGGCCATCTCGACGAGGCAGTCCGCGTCCTCGATTCCGGAGTGGCCGCCGCCACCGATCCGGGCGCGGAAGGCGAACGAGCCGACTGCCTTGGGCATCTCGCGCTGGTGGAAGCCGTACGCGGCCGGCTGGGCCAGGCTGCGGAGCTGGCCGCCCAGGTGACAGCGGCCGACGAGCGGCGCCCGCTTGTTCAGCGGCCCAACCCGGCGGCACTCGTCGCACTGGCCTGGGTACACCTGGAACGCAATGAGCTGCGCCGGGCACGCGGCCTGCTCAAGCAGGCGGACGCGGCTCTCAGCTCAAGCCCGGACAAGCTGATCGGGACGGTGGCCTGGCTGCTGGCGGCCTGCGCGGACCTGGTCGAGGGACGCGCGGAAGGAGCCGCGCAGTGCGTGGCCAAGGCCCGGTCCGGGTGGCATGCTCCGGGCTGGCTTGAACAGAAGCTGAGCCTGGTCGAGTCGCGGGCCTGCGTGGCCAGCGGCGACATCCGGGCTGCGCTTGCCACCGCGGAGCGGGCCGACGGCGATAACTCGCTGGAGGCGGCGCTCGTGCGTGCGCATGCGTGGGCGGCGGCCGGAGACACCACCAGCGCACGGCGTGCGCTCGCACCCGCGCTGGCGGCCCATGGAGGGGCGCTGCCACGGGTGCAGATGCAGGCGCGGCTGATTGACGCGCAGCTCAGCTACAACAGCGGCGACCAGACGCGAGGTCACCGGTCCCTGGCGTCCGCGCTGCGGCTGGCTGAACCTGAGCAGTTCAGGCTGCCGTTCGTCATGGAGAGCGATTGGATCAGGCGGGTGCTACGGCAGGATCCTGGACTGGCCCACAGCTACCAGCGCCTGCTGGCCCCGCCGCTGCGCCGCGATCAGCTCCCGGCTGCACCGGACGCCCCGAATCAGGCCGCGGCTGTAGTGGTGGAGCCACTCAGCGAACGCGAGCGAGAGGTGCTCCGGCATGTCTCGGGCATGCTGACCACGGCTGAGGTTGCCTGTGAGTTGTACATCTCGGTCAACACCGTCAAGACGCACCTCAGAAGCATCTACCGCAAGCTGGCGGCGACCCACCGCGGCGAGGCAGTCCGACGAGCCCGGCAGCTCAAGTTGATCTGATGCCACGCTGACCGTGAACCGCATGTTCCCGGATCCTCGGAGGGTCCGGTTGTCCGGAGGGCCGTGGTTCGAAGGGAGATCTGGTCGGACTCGGCGATGTGGTCGGCCTCGACGGCTCGCAATCCTTCACCCAGGCGTTGGCGGGCCTGCCGCAGGAGCTTGAGTGAGTTGGTGGCGGGGCTCGGGACAGCCGGGCGCAGGGCGGCCGCCACGCCGGGCCGGGGTCCGACATTATTCGTGTGGCATTTTTCCCGGCCGATCTGGCCCATGGACACGAGTGTCGCGGGAGAGTAATCTGAGGACGTTGCTCCGGACCTTGGCAGCTGTATCCGCGCAAATGGCGGGAACAGCGAGGATCCGGAGTTTTTCACGTACGGACTGATGTCGGCGAGGCGTAACAGCCAAAGAGAGGGAAGGATCCGCGGGGAGGTGTTTCTCCCACCGCGGTCTGTCACGTAGGACCGGCTACCCGCGCACGTTAATTCGTTGCTGACTGAGGAGTCGGTTATGAGCGTCATAGGATGGGGCATTCCCGGCCTGGCTATTGGAACAGCAGCCAAAATAGCGAGCCGCGGGAGGGGATCGCCGAGCTCCGCCGTCACCGGCGTGACCGGCCCATTGCTGGCCTGCCACCTGGTCACCAGCCGGACCAGTCACCGGATGGCTCAACTGTGAACGGGCGCACCGGGCCGGTCCAGCCCGCAGGTGGGGAGCCCCGCGTCTACCAGGACGAGCCGCCACTGTGAGATCCCCCGACGGGGATCCTGAGGATCTCGCGGCGTCCCTCCGATTCAGGCCGCCGGGCTGGGCGCCTGATGACCTGACCTTCCGCTCTATAGTCACCCTCCGCCTTATTCCTCCATACATCGAGCAGAAGGATGCGGCCATGCTTGGTTTCGTCGCGGCTGTCCTCTTCATCATCGCGTTCCTGATCAACGCGACGTCTGCCGCCACCAGTGCGGTCTTCTCCCCGATGAGCCTGCTGCTGGCCGGACTGGCCTGCCTGGCCCTCCACCTCGCGGGCGTTGGCACGGGCTGGTCGCTGCCCCGAGGCCGTACCCGCCGCTGACCGATCACGAGATCGCCCTCACATACACCCCAGCAGAATTCGGGCTACGGAGACAGTAATGCGAATTGGATCGGCGCTGCTCATCGTGTGGCTAGCCATCGGCGCCCTGGCCGGCGGCCAGCGCCATTATTACAACGGGTCTGCCGAGACCTGCGTCAAGGCGGGAGCCATCGCCCTCACGGTTATTGCGGGCCCCCTCAACTACTTCGGGGTCAACCCGAAGACCTCATGCAAGGTGCCGCAACCCAGCAGCTGATGCATCCCCACCCGGCCGGAGCACATACGGCAGCCTTCCGCTAGCCTTCCCGCCGCCGCCCGCGGCGGCCGGGGGCCGCCGGAGCCGATTAGCCGCGGACTTTCACTTCAAGAGCCAGGCGCGTAGGATAAGAGGTGTTGCTCCGGACCCCGGCAGCTGCGCCCGCGTAATTTGCGGCGACGCGCAGGATCCGGAGTTTTTTCGTGCACGGAACGGCGCAGGCAAGACGCTACTGCCAGAGGACGGTGCAAAATCCGGGAGACTTACTCTCCCATCGCGATCTCCCCGCATGACCGGCTACCGCGTACGTGATCCGTTCGCTGACTTGAAGGAGCCGGTTATGGGCATGAACGTCCCGATCTTCCCAGGCCAGGCCTCGGCCGGCAGGCCGGGAATCTGATCTTCCGCAGAAGAGCACAGGGCCTCGCCGTCAACCTGCGTCGTCGGCATCGCCGGGGCACTTCTCGGCGGCCGGACGGCGCCAGCCCGTTCCGCGAGGCCGCCAACGAAGCCGCCGTCCCCAGCTAGCAGCTAACGCTGGGGATTCTCGAGTACAACTACGGCGCCTATATCACCAAGGTTATCCACTCTAATTCCAAATTGACTCTCGCCCAACAATGCATGTCTACGGAGCTAAAATGTTCATTATCCTGGGTCTCATCATCCTGGTCGCCGCGGTGATCGCCGGGGTGGCCGGTGTTCTCGGCAACAGCGGCAGCGGCCATGCCCTCACCCACGGGTTCGCGGTGTTCGGCTATCACGTGACCGGCTCCACCGGCACGCTGTTCCTCTACGGCATCGTGGTCGGCGCGCTCGGCGTGCTCGGGCTGAGCCTGCTGCTGGCCGGCGCACGGCGCACCGCCCGCCGCGGTCGCGAAGCACGCCTCGGCCTCAAGCAGTCCCGCCGCGAGACCGCCGCCGCCACCCAGGCCCGCGACGACCTGATCGACCAGCGCGACACCGCCCGCGAATACACTGCGAGCAGCCTGGCGACCGGCACCCCTAGCGGCGGCCACCAGCCGGACACGAGCGGCAGCCGCTGGAACCGGCTGCACCTGCCCGGACGCCATGCCGCACCCACACAGACAGCGGGGACACAGCCGCAGTCGCGGGACGGCCAGCCCGCCTCCGACCTTCCTGCCGATCCGGCCGCCTCAGCGGACGCAGCTGCGAACGGCAGCCGGCCATGAGCTTCACCAAGAAGATCGCGCGCCAGGGTGAAGTATTCAAAGGGAGCATGAAGAAGGCCGTCGGCAACCTCACTGGTAACCGTCACCTGTCCGCCGAAGGCCGCCGTGACCAGGCCAAAGCCAACATCAAGCAGGCCGGAGCGAAGGTCAAGGACGCCTTCAGCAAGTAGCTACCAGGTCGCCGAGGCGACGCAGGTCGTGCGCGAGCGTGAACCGGAGCTGCCCGGGGACGGCCCCCTGCGGTACGACGACGCTGCCTTCGCTTCGGTAGCGCAAGGCAAGCGGCCGGCAGCACGGTGGCCGGCCGCGCCACCGTCTCATCGCGCCGGGCGGCCGTGCCCCTCGCTTGACAAATCAATCAGATGCTAGATATAGTTAGCAGTGATGCCAAGGACACCTGGAGAAGAAATGACTGACACCATCACCGCCGGCCGGGAGCTGCAAGTTCAGATCCTGGATGCGGTCCGCAAGAGCCAGGAAATGGCTATCGAAGCAATCAAGACCTGGGCCGATGCGATCCAGCCGATGACGTCGGCGATGCCGCCGGTGACCCTGCCGCTGGCCGACCAGCTGCCGAAGCCGGAGGAGCTGGTGCGGAGTGGCTATGAGTTCGCCGAGCAGCTGCTGGCCAGCCAGCGGAAGTTCGCGGAGGACGTGTTCCACGTGACCGCGCCGCTCACCGCGGTCCCGGCCAAGAAGGCCAGCCCAGCACAGAAGTAACGCACGAGCAGCGCGGCGGCCCCGGCACTTCCGGGGGCCGTCGCGCCACCATGTGTGCCTGCCTCAGCGAGCGACGACCTCCGATCGCAACCGCACGCTCGCGCGGAACTGGCGCCCGCGGAGAGATCAGGTGATGGCCGGAGGTCCGCTTTTCGCATCTCACCGTATGTAGTAGCCGGGCAACGAGATCTTGCCGTTTGCCTTCACCTCACGCAGCACGGTGTTTGCTGGGTTCGGCGAGGGGGGCAGTCGCATGGTGGGGGGCTTCCAGGCTGGGGATCCGCAGCGGATCGGGCCCTACAGATTGCTTGGCCGGCTGGGAGCTGGCGGGATGGGCCAGGTGTACCTGGGCCGCTCGGCCGGGGCCGTCTGGTCGCGGTCAAGGTCATCCGCCCGGAACTGGCCTCGGATTCCAGTTTCCGCGCCCGGTTCACCCGGGAGGTAGCGACGGCCCGCCGGGTGAGCGGGCTGTTCACCGCAGTGGTGGTGGACGCGGACGTGACCGGGCCCGTGCCGTGGCTGGCGACCGGGTACGTTGCCGGGCCGTCGCTGGCTGACGCGGTCGAAGCACAGGGGCCGCTCCCAGCGGACTCGCTGCTGATGCTGGCCGCGGGGCTGGCCGAGGGCCTGGAGGCGATCCATGCCGCGGGCCTGGTGCACCGCGACCTGAAGCCGTCGAACGTGCTGCTGGCCGGGGACGGGCCGCGGGTGATCGACTTCGGGATCTCACGGGCCGCCGAGGCGAGCGTGCTGACCCAGACCGGCACGGTCATGGGCTCGCCCGGGTTCATGTCTCCGGAGCAGGCCGAGGGCAGTACGGTCGGCCCGGCCAGTGATGTGTTCAGCCTCGGCGCGGTCCTCACGTTCGCGGCCACCGGCGAGGGCCCGTTCGGTACCGGGTCTACCCCGGCCCTGATGTACCGGGTGGTCCACCATCAGCCAGATACCGTCCGGCTGCCCGAGCAGATCCGCCCGCTAATCGAGCGCTGCCTGGCCAAGGACCCCCGGGAGCGGCCAACCCCGACTGATCTGCTGGCGGAATTCGGTGCCGGGCAACTCGCGGCGGACTGGCTGCCGGGGCCGCTCACCCAGGTGATCGAGCAATACACCCCGCCTGGTACGACCGGGCCCGCGGGTTCTCCCGGCTCGCACGGCAGGACGGCCGGCACAGGCCCTCCGGCCGCGCCCACCGCGGCGGCACCAACCGGCCCCACCGGCCCGCCGACAGAGGCGGCCTTCCCCATTCACCCCAGCGCTGCGGACAGACAGCCGCAACGCCGGAAGCGGCGGGGCCTGGTGTGGGCGTTGCTCGCCGCCGGGCTCGTCGTTGCCTCGGCTGCGGCTGTTCTCGTGCCCCGGGCCATCAGGGCGGCTCCAACCTCCCAGTCCCAGCACGCGACCGGGACGAGGAGCCCGGTTGGCTCCGCCCGTCCATCGCAGACAGGAGGAACTGCCCCCAGGTCAGCCACGCCGTCGGCGGTCCAGCCGCCCTCACCAGCGGCCGGAGCCGGCTCCGCCGACCCGGCGGCGAGAAGCCCGGTAGCCCCCAGCCCGTCAGCGACGAGCAGCAGTACAGCAACGACGTCCTCATCACCACACTCGGCATCGCCGACGCCAAGCTCACCAACGCCAACCACGCCGGCCCCGGCCACGCCAGCCCCGGCCACCCCACCTACGCCGGCCCCGAGCACGCCCACCTCAACGGCGGCGGCCCCGACCCCGCCCGGCGGCGGGTAGCCGGACAAGAGTGCGGCCCGTGGTCCAGCGCCTGCCCGCTGCGATGACCGGTGGCCCGCGACCGTCCGCACCGCCCGCCTCGGCATCCTCGCCACCAGCGCTTGGATTAGGTCCGCTGCTCAGAAGTGCTCGCCAATCTGCAAGCCTGGCGCCTGCGTTTCCCCGGCTGCCCGTGAAATGCAAATCCGGGCCTTTGCGCATCGAGCAGGGCACCGCTGCTACGCACATCCGGCCCTTGACAGTGACCTGGCTAAGGGCCAAAGTATGAGTTGCCGTACCGAACGGCTTGCCGATTGATATGCGCGATCACTGCTTCAGGTCCGGCTCAGCCTAGGGGGGATCATGGAACTGGCGGCTGATTTTGCTTTCCGGCCACTGCCACCGCTCGAAGACCCGGTGCATTTTCCGTTCGCAGCGGTGGCGAACCCGCTGGGCCCACTGGCCGGGCTCGCGGGGAAGTGGAGTGGCCAGGGTTTCAACGTCATCTGGCGGCCCGACCACAAACCCGGGCAGGACCACTTCCTTGAGCTCAACGTGACCAGTGAGCAGCTCGAATTCGACCCCATCAGCGGGCCGATACCCAATCGTGGCCTGCTGCAGGCTGACATCAACATGTTCGGCCTGACCTACCTGCAGCAGATCTCCGATGCGAACCTGAACGCGGGGCTGCATATCGAGCCGGGCCTGTGGGCGGCAGTCCCGCAGACGGCCGACCCCAAAGAGCCCCCCACCGTGGCCCGCCTGGCTTCCATCCCGCACGGCACGACTATTCTGGCCCAGGGCACCGGCAGCACGTCAACGGCGGCGCCGTCCATCCCGGATGTCAGCATCAAGCCCTTCACGATCGGCAACCCGGCCACCACGATCGACTTTCCGGAGCAGACCCTGGCCACGCCCAGCCAGTTCCGGACCTCCGGCGCCGGGCTGACCGGCGTCACCCAGCAAATGGTCAACAACCCCAACACCGTCCTCCGCTCCGCGATCGCGGGCCAGCAGATCCACAGCACGACCACGCTGCACGTGTCCACCAGCGACGCCCCTCTTCCGGGTGGCGGAACCGCGAATACGGCCTTCCTGAGAGGTACCGCTCACGGCCCGAACGCGCTCGCAGCGCGGGCCACCGCCACGTTCTGGCTGGAGACGATCCAGGGAGAAACGGCCGCTAGCCAGTTGCAGTACTCGCAGATCGTGCTGCTGAACTTCAACGGCCTGAGCTGGCCGCACATCACGGTGGCCACACTGCACAAGCAGGCCGGCACCACCCCCTCGATCCAGGAGATCGATCCGGGCACGTAATCAGGGGGCAATGCCCAGCCACGTGGAATTCCGTCCAGCTGGCTCCACGGGCATGCCAGGGACTCCAGAGCAGATTGCCGTCGCAGCACCTCCCTACCACATGAGGGCATGCGCAAGCCCGCTTCAGCCCGGCGGCTGAGGACTACACCATGGACGGGCAATGCTGACATTGCTAGAAATCTTGCTCATCGGCGCGGGCGCCGTCCTGGTGCTACTTGCGATCTTCGAGGCCATCGCCCGCATTGGAGCGCATGACAGTTTCCTAGGGACAGTCATCCTCGGCGAGGACAATCGCACGTCAACATCTAAGACGTTTATCCTCATGTGGACACTCCTGGTCGGCTGGGCGCTGGCCAGCCTGCTGATCGCTGGCCAGATCATCACCACTCACAGCTGCGCAGAATTGAAGATGCCGATCAAAGCGTGCAGTGCCCAGAGAGATCAAGTTGGCTTGCTGCAGATAGGATGGCACAACTTCCTCGCCGGCGGCCTGACCGGTGCCTACCTGGTACTTCTCGGCATCCCGGCGGCCGCCGGCGTTGCCGCCAAGGCCATAACCCAGAGCAAGGTAGACGCAGGCACGCTCATCAAGCCCGCCGCCACCGGTAAACAAGATTTTGCCTCCCGCACAGCACAGATCTTCAGCGCTGATAATAAGGCAGCCGATATAGGTGACCTCCAGTACGTGCTTTTCAACATAGTAACGGCAATCTACTTCGTCACCCAGTTCGCCAAGCCCGGCACACAAGGCCTTCCGCCGATCCCTGCTACGCTGCTAGGCCTGACGAGCGTTTCAGCCGCGCTGTACGTTGGCAAGAAGGCCGCAACCCGCAATCAGCCAACGATAGCGGGAGTATTCCCATCGATCCTGCGAGCCGGCCATATGGTCACCATAATCGGGAATAGCCTGACTAATGATCCGGCACAGCCACGGCCAGCCAGCGGCACCAGTAAGCCGCAGGTCACGATCAATGGTGTGGCTGTACCCGCAGCGGATGTGCAGCCCGATCAGACCGTTGCCAGCCGGCTGACCGCCGTAGTACCTGCAGGCCTGGTCCAGGGCGGTGAGCCAGCTCCCGTTAGCGGCACCATCCAGGTGCTGAGCGCTCAAGGCTCCGTTACGCCGGGCTTTCCCATACAGCTGGCTTGACCACCGCCACCGTTGACCAACGAAGCCACCGGGATGCACCGTGTCGGACGCATGGACAGAGACCGGCCTGCAGGCAGGCGGAACCACCCCGGAAAAGCCGCTGATCGGCGTCGTCATCCCTCCTGGCATTCCGGACGGAGATTTCGTTGGCTACGTGCGCGAGGCCGAGCGGCTAGGTTTCGACGAGGTGTGGGTGGTGGAAGACTGCTTCCTCCGCGGCGCCTTCGCGCAGGCGGCCACCATCCTGGCGACGACCAGTTCCCTGGGCGTGGGGCTCGGCATCATTCCCGCCGCAGCCCGGAACGTGGCCTTTGCCGCCATGGAGATAGCCACCCTGGCCGGGCTGTATCCGGGCCAGGCTGACCGTCGGGGTCGGGCATGGGATCCCGGCCTGGCTTGACCAGGTGGGGGCCCGGCCGTCGAGCCCGCTCACGCTGCTGGATGAGTACGTTCGCGTGCTGAGGCGGCTGCTCGCAGGCGACACAGTGGACTTCGGCGGCCGCTATGTCCGGCTGCGCGACGTGCGGCTGGCGCACCCGCCGTCCGTGGTGCCGCCGGTGCTCGCCGGCGTGCGGGGCATCAAGTCGCTCCAGCTGTCCGGCCGGGTCGCCCAGGGGAGCGTCCTCGCTGAACCGGTGACCCCGGAGTACCTGGCCTTCGCGAGGACCCAGATCGGCGCCGCGGATCATCAGATCGTGGCCTACAACCTCGCGTCCGTCGATGACGATCCGCAGGTCGCCAGGGACCGGGTGCGCGGCCCGCTGGCGGTGGTCGGCGAACCCGACTGGGCACCTCACGTGGCCGTGCTGGATTTCGCGGCCGAGCTGGCCGGGTTGCGGCGACGTGCCGGGTCCGCGGCCGCCTTCGCGGCCGCGCTGCCCGACGGCTGGGTGGACCGCCTGGCGATCGTGGGGGGCGTGGACGGGGCGCGGGCGCAACTGCAGTCACTGGGCAGTGCCGCTGACCGGGTGGCGCTCATCCCGGCCTATCCAGATCTCATGTCCTCGCTCAGCTCGCTGGCCCGGCTGCTGTGAATATCTGGAACGCGGACTCGATCCGGTCGAGCGACTCGCTCAGATCGGCCGCTGTGTGCGCGGCCGACACGTACCAGATCCCGCGGCGGGCAACCCAGACGCCCTGGCCGATGAGGGTGTCCGCGAGGCGGCCATACCGGCCCGGGTCGCCGCGCTGAAGCTGCTGATACCTGGTCACCGGCTAGCTGGAGGCGGCGAAGCTGGCGTGAAACGCCATCGGCAGTCCCTGCAGGTGCAGATCCAGGTCATGGGCCGCGGCCCGGGCGCGGATCGACTGCATGAGAGCCGTTCCGGCCTGCTCGGTGGCCCAGTCCGCCTCGGTGACCAGGCCCGACAGCTTGCACCACACGTTGCCGGAGGCCGCGACGTCCGCGAAGCCCCTGCTCCACGGCCCGGATCCGCCCGCCGCGATCGGCGGCTTGCCCAGGTGATCGAGGACGAACCGGAGATCTGGGTGGCCGGCCGCGACCCGCGCTTCGGCGGCAAGTTCCCGCGGCGTGACCTCCAGGTCCGCCCGTTCCAGGCGGGATTCCTCGTCTTCTCCGATTTCCAGCGCGGCCCGCTCAGGCTCCCGGCGCTGATGAGGCTTCCGGTCGTGCACATCTACACGCACGACTCGATTTCGATGGGCGAGGACGGCCCGACCCATCAGCCGGTCGAGCAACTGGCCTCGCTGCGGGCCATGCCGGGCGTCGTGGACCTCCGTCCTGCGGACGCCAACGAGATCCGGGAAGCATGGCGCGTCCTGCTGCCCATCACCGACCGGCCGGTGGCGCTCGTGCTCGGCAAGCAAGAGGCGCCGGTCATCGACCGGGCCCGGTACGCGCCCGCCAGCGGCCTCGCGCGGGGCGGCTATGTCCTGGCCGATCCGCCGGGCGGGCGGATCCGGGCCGTGGAGCAGGCGGCGGCCCTGGGCTGGGAGCGCTGGACAGGTGCCCAGGGGACGATCATCGGCATGCGATCGTTCGGTGCGTCGGGTCCCGGGCATGAGGTGCGGCGGCACTTCGGCTTCACGGCCGGGGAGGTGGCCGGGGCGGTGCGGGCGTGCCTGGCCAGGGTGGGCGCAGCGGCTGGAACCGGGGACGTCCAGGCCGGCCGGCGCGGGCCGGCCTGGACGTCATGATCAGGCGAGGTCGAACCGGTCGAGGTTCATCACCTTGTCCCATGCCGCGACGAAGTCGGTCACGAACTTCTCCTTCGCGTCATCGCTCGCGTAGACCTCGGCGAGCGCGCGCAGCTCGGAGTTCGACCCGAAGACGAGGTCGGCGCGGCTGCCGGTCCACTTGACCTCGCCCGTGGCGGCGTCGCGGCCCTCGAACGTGTTCGCGTCCCCGGACGTCGGCTGCCACGTCGTGCCCATGTCGAGCAGGTTGACGAAGAAGTCGTTGGTCAGCGAGCCGGGGGTCGCGGTGAACACACCGAGCTTCGACCCGTCATAGTTCGCGCCCAGGACGCGGAGGCCACCGACGAGGGCGGTCATCTCGGGGGCACTCAGGGTGAGCAGGTTCGCCTTATCGATCAGCAGGTACTCGGCCGGCAGCCGGCTGCCCTTGCCCAGGTAGTTGCGGAACCCGTCGGCGGCCGGCTCGAGCGCGGCGAACGACTCCACGTCGGTCTGCTCCTGCGACGCGTCCGCGCGGCCCGGCGTGAAGGGCACCTGGACGTCGAAGCCCGCGTCCTTGGCGGCCTGCTCAACGGCCGCGCCGCCAGCGAGCACGATCACGTCAGCGAGCGAGACCTGCTTGCCGCCGGCCTGGGCGGCGTTGAAGGCCTGCTGGATCCCTTCCAGGGTGCGCAGCACCGTCGCCAGCTGGTCGGGGTGGTTGACCTCCCACCCGCTCTGCGGCTCAAGGCGGATGCGCGCGCCGTTGGCGCCGCCGCGCTTGTCGCTGCCCCGGAAGGACGAGGCCGCCGCCCACGCGGTGGCCACGAGCTCGGACACCGGCAGGCCCGAGGCGAGGACCTGGGCCTTGAGGGAGGCGACGTCCCCGGCGTCGATGAGCTCGTGCGTCACCGCGGGGACGGGGTCCTGCCACAGCAGTGTCTCGGACGGGACCTCCGGGCCGAGGTAGCGGACGACCGGGCCCATGTCACGGTGGGTCAGCTTGAACCAGGCCCGGGCGAAAGCGTCCGCGAACTCGGCCGGGTTCGCGAGGAAGCGCCGGGTGATCTGCTCGTAGACCGGGTCCATGCGGAGCGAGAGGTCGGTCGTCAGCATCGTCGGGGGGTGGCTCTTCGACGGGTCGTGGGCGTCGGGGACGGTACCCGCCCCGGCGCCGTCCTTCGGCTTCCACTGGTAGGCGCCGGCCGGGCTCTTGGTCAGCTCCCACTCGTAGCCGTACAGGGTCTCGAGGAAGCTGTTGTCCCACGTCACCGGGGTAGGCGTCCAGATGACCTCAATACCGCTGGTGATCGCGTCGCCGCCCTTGCCGGTGCCGTAGGTGCTCTTCCAGCCCAGGCCCTGCTGCTCGAGCGGGGCGGCTTCGGGGTCGGGGCCGACGTTGTCCGCCGGGCCCGCGCCGTGAGTCTTCCCGAAGGTGTGACCGCCGGCGATCAGGGCGACCGTCTCCTCGTCGTTCATCGCCATCCGGCGGAACGTCTCACGGATGTCGCGGGCCGCGGCGACCGGGTCCGGGGTACCATTCGGGCCCTCCGGGTTGACGTAGATGAGGCCCATCTGGACCGCGCCGAGGGGCTCCTCGAGCTCCCGGTCGCCGGTGTAGCGCTCGTCGTCAAGCCAGGTGGTCTCAGGACCCCAGTACACGTCCTCGTCAGGCTCCCAGACATCCGCGCGGCCGCCGCCGAAGCCGAAGGTCGTGAAGCCCATCGACTCCAGGGCGACGTTACCGGTGAGGATGATGAGGTCGGCCCACGAGATCTTCTGGCCATACTTCTTCTTGACCGGCCACAGCAGCCGGCGGGCCTTGTCGAGGCTGACGTTGTCCGGCCAGCTGTTGAGCGGCGCGAAGCGCTGCTGGCCAGCCCCGGCGCCACCGCGGCCGTCGCTGATCCGGTAGGTGCCCGCGCTGTGCCACGCCATCCGGATCATCAGCGGGCCGTAGTTGCCGAAGTCGGCCGGCCACCAGTCCTGGGAGGTCGTCAGCACCTCCGCGATGTCCCGCTTCACGGCCGCGAGGTCCAGGGTGCTGAACGCCGCGGCGTAGCTGAACTCCTCGCCGAGCGGGTTGGCCACGGCGGGGTTCTTGGCCAGGATCTTCAGGTTGAGCCGGTTCGGCCACCAGTCACGGTTGGCGTCCCCCATGGTGGGGTGGGTGAGGCCGCCGTGCGCGACCGGGCATCCCCCGGCCTCCGGGGTCGCGTTTTCGACGACTACCGGATCATGGTTCTCAGTCATGGAAATCCTTCCGGGCTAGACGGATCACGGTGCTCAGGCAGTGCGGGCGGTGGAACAGCGGGGGCACAGGCCCCAGTAGATGACCTGGGCCTCGTCGATGGAGAAGCCATGGTCGTCGGACGCGGTCAGGCAGGGCGCCTCGCCGACCGCGCAGTCAACGTCAGCGACGGCACCGCACGACCGGCACACGACGTGGTGGTGGTTGTCCCCGACGCGTCGCTCGAACCGGGCCGGGCTGCCGGCCGGCTCGATCCGGCGCAGCAGTCCCGCCGCGGTGAGCGCGTGGAGGGCGTCGTACACGGCTTGAAGGGAGACATGGCCGACGCGATCGCGCACCCCGGAGGCAATCGCCTCGACGCCGAGATGGTCACCGTCCCGGACGGTCTCGAGCAGTGCGACGCGGGCGGCCGTCACCCGCAGGCCGACACCGCGCAACTCCTCGGCGGTGGTCGGGGTCTGGGATGCGGTCATGGCGCCAACCTACCGTCATAAACGCTAATGATTCAAGACAACGAATTATCCAAGTTTTGTCTCGCGTCAGGCCGCCGACTGCTGCCCGCCCGGCTTCAGGTACCGGTCGAGGAAGGCGATGACCCCGTCGATCGCGCGCTCCTGGACCTGGTCGGGACGGGAGGCCCCATTGGCCGCCAGCGGGAAGAGGTAGCCGTGCAGCGGGTGATCCCAGGACACCCACTCGGCGTCCTTGCCACCCTCCTCGAGGAGCTCGTAGCTGAGGCGGAAGATCCCCTGGAGATGGTCGCCGTCCCGTCCCATGACGAGGATGGGCACGTCGATCGGCGCGATGCGCTCGTGGGCAACCGGGAGGTTGGTGCGCGCCCTCACCCACGCCGGGTCCTGCATCTGCATCTCCTCGATGTCCCGCAGCCCGGTGTCGGGGTTGACGGGCGCGGCGTCGCCCAGCCTGAGGTCGAGGAACTCGTGGTTCGCCGGCTCGCTGGCGACGCCCGCCCGCAGGATCCCCGGGTACCGGCACGCCAGCTTGAACAGCATCTCGCCGGCGTGGCTGACGCCGATGTGGCCGAGGTTGCCCGCGTCCACCTGCGGGTGCCGGCGGACGTGCTCGAGGATGGCGAGCTCATCCTCGAACTCCAGCGGCGACCGGTTCATGACCTCCATCCCCTGGCGCCCGGCGGCCATGAGCGGGCCCCCGCGGTTGAAGCCGAGGTCGACCTCCGTGCGGTACCGCCCCCACCCGCAGGCGTAGCCGGCGGCGAGGAGGCGCTCCATGATGTACGGGCGGGTGTGCACCCACTGCCGCAGCCAGCCGATCCCGCCGCCGCCGTTGCCGTAGGCCAGGAAGACGAACGGGAACTGCCCCGCATCAGCGGGCGTGCGCACCACATAGGGCACATACAGGCCGTCGCGTGACTCGGCCAGGTAGTACGCCGCGGGGCGGGTGGACCCCTCGACGTCCTCCACGAAGATGGGCTCGCCGGGCCCTGCCTCACTCGTTCTCATGAACTTCTCCGCACGCGGGCATCGTATGCTCCGGGCCCGCTGACGACGAGACCGGCCTGACCACTATCCGGACGATTGTCCGCTGGCCGGCGCCGGGCCTTGGCCGGACCGCACCTCCGAGTACGGCCGCGACTGCCACAGCACCCAGTCCGCCGATACATTCCCGGCCGTCCTCAAGAGCAACGGCAGGTACTCCCCGGTCAGCCGCTCGACGCTGGTCTCCGCCGCGTGCACGGTCACGTTCATGGCCGCCCGCACCGCGCCCGTGCCGTCCCGCACCGGCGCGGCGATCGACCGGATCCCCGGCGCCAGTTCCTCGTCGGCCAGGGCCCAGCCGCGGGCCCGGATCGTGCACAGCTCTTCGCCAAATGCCGTGGGGTCCCGGGGCAGGAACCGCGGCAGCCCGGACCGGCTCGGCTGGGCCAGCACGTCCGCCAGTTCCTCCGGGGCGAGGGCGGCCAGCAGGACCTTGCCCTGCGATGTGTAGGGCGCCGGGAAGCGCGTCCCGATCTCGACCCGCAGGGTTATCAGCTTGGGCACGGCCACCCGCGCGACGTACACGATGTCCGAGCCGTCCAGCTGGGACATGGACGACGACTCGCCGGTCTGCGCGACGAGCCGCTCGAGGTGGGGACGGCCGACCTCCCAGAGGCCGAGTGAGGCGACGAAGGCCATCCCGAGCGACAGGACCCGGGGCGTGAGCGAGAACTGGCCCTCGGTGAGGCCCACGAATCCCAGCTCTTCCAGGGTGAGCAGCAGCCGCCGGGCCGTCGGCCGGGCCAGGCCCGAGACCGCGGCAACCTCGCTCAGGCTCATCCGCGGCCGCTCGGCACTGAAGCACTGCAGCACGTCCAGTCCCCGGGCCAGGGACTCGACGAAGTCGGCCCCCTCACCACGACCGGCCATGACTGTGTGCCTTCCAGATCGACCCAGCGTGCGCATCCTTGACAGTGCCACGTTGCCCGGCATCGTAGCGCCAGGTGCCGCTATGCGTACATCCGTCCGCGATGGCTGCTCACTGGCCACGTGCGGCAGGCGACCGGCTGGCGCGGTCCAGGCGGCCCGGCTGCGCCGCGGCAGCACCGTGAAGGGTGATCTTGGCCGGATCCGCGCCGATCTCCGGGATCTGCATTAGACGGCGCCACATCTGGGCATTGGCATTGTTAGCGCCATCCGGCGGACGCGACCGCGGTACGGCTACCTGCGGCTGGCCACGGCTCTCGCCGGAGCTGAACGACTCCATAGGTGCTCAAGGGTGAGGCCGGGAGGTGGACGATGGCTGGACAGCGGATCCTGGGCCTGGTTCTCGCGGGCGGAGCGGGCAGGCGCCTCGCGCCCCTGACCGCCGATCGCGCCAAACCAGCCGTTCCCTTCGGGGGCCTCTACCGGCTGGTGGATTTCACGCTATCCAACCTCGTGAATGCCGGATGCCGGCGCATCTGCGTCCTTACCCAGTACAAGAGCCACAGCCTGGACCGGCATCTCACCACCACATGGCGGCTGAGCAACCTGATGGGTAACTACGTGACGCCGGTCCCGGCGCAGCAGCGGCTTGGCCCGCGCTGGCAGACTGGCTCAGCGGATGCGATCTACCAGTCGCTGAACCTCATCTACGACGACCGGCCCGACATCGTCGTGGTCTTCGGGGCCGATCACGTGTACCGGATGGACCCTGGGCAGATGATCGACCAGCACGTGGCCTGGGGCGCGGGGGTGACGGTCGCGGCGGTCCCCGTCCCGAGGATGGAGGCGACGGAATTCGGCGTGGCGCAGACCGGGCCGGACGGCCACAGCATCGAGGCGTTCCTGGAAAAGCCGGCCGACCCGCCGGGGCATCCCGGCCAGCGGGACGCCGCGTTCGCGTCCATGGGCAACTACGTGTTCGACAGCGATGTGCTGGTGGATGCGCTGCAGAAGGACGCGGCCGACGACAGCAGCCAGCACGCCATGGGCGGCGACATCATGCCGATGCTGGTGCGGGAGCGCGCCGCGCACGTCTATGACTTTCTGCAGAACAAGGTCCCTGGTGCCGACGCCCACGACGTGGGCTACTGGCGGGATGTGGGGACGCTCGATTCCTATTTCGATGCGCACATGGACCTGTGCGCGGTGCATCCGGCGTTCAACCTGTACAACGACCAGTGGCCGATACTGACCCACGTGCCCCCGCAGCCGCCGGCCAAGTTCGTGCATAACGACGGCGACCGGACGGGACGGGCGATCGACAGCGTGGTCAGCAACGGCGTCATCGTCTCCGGCGGGCTGGTGCGTAACTCAGTCCTGTCGCCGGGAGCGCGGGTGGACAGCTGGGCCAGGGTCGAGCGGTCGGTGCTGATGCACAACACCCGCGTCAACCAGCATGCCGTGGTGAAGAACGCCATCCTGGACAAGAACGTCATCGTGCTGCGGGGCGCCACGGTCGGGGTGGACAAGGAGCATGACCGGGCCCGCGGTTTCGTGGTGTCCGAAGGCGGCATCACCGTGGTCGGCAAGGGGCAGCTGGTGACGCCGTTACCGTCGGCATCCCTGGCCGCTCCGCTGGCGCAGCGCGCCTAGAAGGCGACGCCGAGCGGCGGCTGCGTCCCGTGCAGCTCGTATGCACCCAGGACCTGGCTCCGCACCAGCTCAACGGCGTCCAGGAATGCCCGGTTCGGCTTGGACACGTTACGAGCTCCTCCGGGCCGGAGTCGGGCAACAGCACCTCTGGCCCGACCAAGCACATATTCCTGTTATATCCATAGGAATAATATGATACCAGCCCGGCCGCGGGCGGGGCAGGGCGGGCGGAACGAGCGCGCAGACCGCCGCGCGTGCCCTCCCCGCCGGAATCCTCAGGCCGTTCCTGGCTTGGCTGGGTTCCAGCTCGGGACCGATCCGCCCGGCTGGACCGAGAAGTCGAATTGCAGCACCTCCGCGGTACCCCGGCGGTTGACGTAGCGGTACGCCATCTCCCGGTATGACGGCTGGCCGCTGTGCGTCTGGATGTCCTGCAGGCGGACCGTGACCGGGTACGTGGTTGGGTGCCAGCCGGATATCGGGCCTGGCTGAGGCCAGTAGATGTCGATCTTGCCAGTCGCCCATGGCCTGGGGCTCCCCCACTGCCGCCAGGCCAGCTGCCGGACAACGGGCGCCCCGCCCATGCCGACATAGATGAGGCTGGGACGCTGAACCATCCCGGACCATCCGGTTACGTCCGGCTGCACCCGCACCGGGACGGCAGCGGTGCGCGCCGGGCTGGCCGCGGCCGGGGCAGCGCTCCGGCTGGGCGTACCGCACGCGGCCAGCCCGCCGGCCAGAACGGCTGCTGCCATGATGCCCAGGATTCTGGATGTGCCGCTCACTGAAGGTCCGCTCCCCCCTGTCACCTCAAGGACACGCCCTGGCGCGGCGCAAGGCAAGGGCCACAAGGCCAGAAGGGACCTCAGGCGGAGAACGTCACGGTCATCGGCTGACGCACCGGCCGGGACCGCCTCATCGGCTCGCCCACGGATCCCCCAGGTCCGCGAGGGCAGTGAGGAGATCGTGGACAGCCCGCGTCTCAGGAACGTCAACCCCGACCCGGGCGGCGATCTCGATCACTGCGCCGGTCAGGCAGTCGAGTTCCAGCGGCTTGCCCGCCAGCCGGTCCTGCAGCATGGAGGTCCGGTGCTCGCCCACCTCAATGGCCGCCTCCAGGCGCCGGTCGATCGTGATCGGCAGCGTGATCTCCAGCGCCGTCGCGATAGCGGCGCTTTCGGCCATCATGGCGCGCACCAGGCGCAGCGCGGCCGGGGACCGCCCGAGCTGGCCGAGCGTCGCGCCGAGCAGTGCCGTCACCGGGTTCAGCGACGCGTTGCCAATCATCTTGAGCCAGATCTGGTTCCGCAGCTGGGCAGCGACCGGGGCCTTGAGGCCGGCGGCCCGGAACGCCCGGGAAATCTCACCGCACCGCTCGCTCACGGTCTCGTCCGGCTCCCCGATCGAGAACCGCTTCCCTTCGACGTGGCGGATGACACCTGGCTCGGTGATCTCACTCGCGCAGTAGACGACGCAGCCCACCACGCTGGCCGGGTCGATGGCCTTGGTGACCACTCCCCCGGGGTCGACACTCTCGATCACCAGATCACGGTAGGGCCCGGGCCGTCCCTGGAAATACCACCACGGGATTCCGTTCTGGGCCGCGATGACCGGGACCCGGGGACGGAGCGCGCGGTGCAGCGCGTCAGCGACTTCCGGCAGGCTGTAGGCCTTCAGCCCCAGGAACACGACATCGGCATCAGCGACCGCGCCCAGGTCGTCAGTGGCCTGTGGATGCGCCAGGAAATCCCCGTCCTGGCTGAGCACCCGGATACCGTGCTCCCGGATGGCGGCCAGGTGGGCGCCGCGGGCGATCAGGGTGACCTCGGTGCCCGCCCGGGCCAGGCAGGCGCCCACGTACCCGCCGATGGCCCCGGCGCCGACGACGGTGAACCTCACGGCTCCTGCCCCATCAACTGGGCGGCGATACGGTTCCGCTGCACCTTGCCGGTGGGGGTCCGCGGGATCTCCCGCACCACGCGGATGACCTTCGGCACCTTGAAGTCAGCGAGCGACTCCCGGCACGTGGCGCGCAGTTCCGCCCCGTCGGCTTCCCCTCTCAGCACCACGGCCGCGCCGACCACCTGCCCGTATTTCTCATCATCGATGCCGAAGCACACCGCGTCGGCGACGGCCGGGTGCGCCTTGAGGACCGTCTCGACCTCGCCGGGGGAAATGTTCTCCCCGCCGCGGATGATCAGCTCCTTGATCCGCCCTTCCAGCCGCAGGTATCCGTCATCCAGCCGGCCCTGGTCACCGGTGCGGAACCATCCGTTAAGAAAAGACTCGGCATTCGCCGGGGGGTTGTTCAGGTAGCCGGGGGTCAGGCCCGGGCCGCGGACCGCGACCTCGCCCAGGTGCCCCGCCGGGACGTCCCGCCCGGCCTTGTCGATGATGCGCACCTGGGCGCCGGCCGGGATGCCTACCGAGCCCGGCCGGCGCGTCCGGGGCGGCAGCGGGTTCGAGGTCATCTGATGGCTCGCCTCGGTCATGCCGTACGCCTCCAGGACCGGCCCCTGGTAGATCTTCTCGAGCCGCTCCATCAGGCCCGGCGACAGCGCGGAGCTGCACGAGCGCAAGAAACGCAAGGACGGCACCGGCGCCGTGCCGTGCTCGATCAGCTCCTGATGGAGGGTGGGGCTCGCGGAGACCCAGGTGACACGGTGCGCCGCGACCTGCTGCCAGTACCGTCGCGGGGTCAGCCGCCGTGGCGTGACCACCGAACCCCCCGCTGCGAGCTGCGCCAGCGCGGAGGCGATCAGTCCGTGGACATGGAACAGCGGCATCGCGCAATAGGAGACGTCCGCCTCATCCAGCTGGTAGTGCACGGCGATCGCCCGCAGCGACGCCATCAGGTTGCGCTGCAGCAGCGGCACCCGCTTCGGCCGGCCGGTGGTACCACTGGTGTGCAGCAGCAGGGCCACGTCCTCGGGCGAGCCCGGGTCGAATGACCGTTCCACCGCCGCCTCGGTACCGCCCACCGACAGCCGCGGCGGGCCCTGCCGCTGGACCGGCACATCCGCGATCATCAGCGCACCGGCCGCCCGGCGGACGTCCGCCCCCCGGCCCGTCTGGACCAGCAGCAGGCTGGGATCGAGATCATCAAGGTAGAACTGGTACTCGGCTTCGGTGTAGCCAGGATTCATGGGCGCCGCCGTGGCGCCGCACAGCGCCACCGCGAGCAGCAACTCCACGATCTCGGGGCCGTTCGGCAGCACGAGCGCAACTCGCTGCCCGCGCGCCACGCCGAGGCCCGCGAGCACGCCCGCGAGCTGGTGCACGGCACTGGCCAGTTCGCCATGTGACACGACGGTGCCATCGTCGGGGCAGATCAGCGCCGGGCTCGGGCTGCCCTCATGCAAGATCGCCGCCAAGGGCTCAGGGGTCAATGGCGTTACTCCCGTCACATAGCCTCCCGACACTAGATTTCCCCCGCCCGGCCAAGAGAATGCGCATGAAGGAAACTGGCGGGCAGCACGGGCCCAACGAGTCATTTGACAGAAGATCCGGGCGGCCTCCCCCCGGCAGACTCGCAGGCATGTCAGGGCACGGTCCCGAGCAACGGCGAGTCCCGAAGGACGGGCACCGGGTCAGCACCCATGACCGGCGCGGCCCCGGCATGGCCGGGCACACGGCGGCCAGGGCGGCCGCCGCCGGCGGCTTGCCCCCCGCATCATCTGCTGATGCCGCCACGGACACGGCGCACGGGGACTGGCAGGCCGGTGCCGCCTGCGTTGATGCCGATCCGGACCTGTTCTTCCCGGTGAGCACAACCGGACCCGCGCTGCGCCAGGTCAACGAGGCCAAAGCGATCTGCCAGGCCTGCCCCGTGCAGCAACCGTGCCTGGCGTGGGCGCTCGACCAGGGCGTATTCTCCGGCATCTGGGGCGGCGTCACGGAAGAGGAGAGGCGCGTCATCCGCACGGCCACCATCGCGCGATCATGACCACGTCCTGCGCTGGCCGGTGGGCGGCGCCGCCCGGCCGGGCTGGGCCGGGCAGCGCCAGGACCGTTCAGCGGCGCAGGAAGGCCAGCAGGTCGGCGTTCAGGGTGTGCTTGTAGGCGGGGGTGTTAGCCAGGCCGTGCGGGGCGCCAGGGTAGACCTTGAGGGTGGCGTCCTTGAGGATCTGGGCGGACAGGCGCCCGGAGTCGTCGAGGGGGACGATCTGGTCGTCGTCACCCTGGACGATCAGGACCGGCACGTCGATCTGCTTGAGGTCCTCGGTGAAGTCGGTCTCGGAGAACGCCTTCACGCAGTCATAGGCGCCCTTGAACCCGACCTGCATGCTCGCCAGCCAGAACCACTCCCGCAGCCCGCCGGAGATATCTGAGCCGGGCCGGTTGGCGCCGTAGAACGGGGCGCTCAGGTCCCGGTAGAACTGCGAGCGGTCCTTGACCAGGCCATCGCGGATGGCGTCGAAGGTGGCGACCGGCAGCCCGCCGGGGTTGGCGTCCGTCCGCAGCATGAGCGGCGGCACCGCGGACACCAGCACGGCCTTGGCGACCCGGGCGCTGCCGTGGCGGCCCAGGTAGCGGGTGACCTCCCCGCCTCCGGTGGAATGCCCCACCAGCACCGCATCACGCAGGTCCAGCGCCTCGATCAGCTCCGCCAGGTCATCGGCGTAGGTGTCCATGTCGTTGCCGTCCCATGACTGGCCAGAGCGGCCGTGACCGCGGCGGTCATGGGCGATGGCACGGTAGCCCTGCGAGGCCACGAAGAAAAGCTGGTCATCCCACGCATCCGCGTTCAGCGGCCAGCCGTGGCTGAACACGGCCGGCTGCCCGGCACCCCAGTCCTTGTAGAAGATCCCGGTCCCGTCCCGGGTAGTGATCATTCCCATCAGGTTCTCCTTGCCGTGCGGGCGGTACCCGGCCCAGGCACAGGCCGGGCGGGACAGTCAGGCGGTCAGGCGGGGACCACGTAAGGGAAGGCCGGGGCGCGCTGGTCCCGGGCTATAGCGGGCCTGAGCCCGGAGGGCACCGCGGTGCCGGTGACCAGGGACAGCATGACCTCGGGTGCGTTGTCGGCCGGGGTCCGGCCGTTAAAGCCGGCGAACCCGTAGGCCGCGGGCGTGCCCACCACGTACGGAAGGACGTCGGGGAACAGCTCCCGGGCCACCCTCTCGCCGTAGCCCTGCGGGTCGCCCGAGGTCCCGCCGGCCGCCACCACCGCGGCGACCAGGCCGGCCATGTGCTTGCCGTCGGCATCGAAGTCGGCGGACGGGTGCCGGGTGTTGGCCGGGTTGGAGAAGTCGGTGTCCCCGGGCCAGAAGATCGGCCACATCATGGGATGCCCGGCCCGGTTGATCTGCCGCCAGCCCCCGGCGTCGGTGGCGAGCTTGGTGGCGCACCACACGCCGGTGCGGGCACCGGGCCGCAGCAGCGGATCAGAATGCGGGACCTCCAGCACGATTGACTCGACCGTGGTGCCGGCGAAGCTGTTCTGCGCGCCGTCTGGCCGCCACCCTGTCAGGTCGGCTGCGGTTCCCTTCGCCACCGCCCCGTTCACGATGGCCAGCAGGGACAGGTCAATGTAGAACGAGTCGGCGATCCGCCCCGCCCAGATCCGGTGGCCGCCCCCGCTGGCCGCCTCTCCGGTCCGGCCTTCCAGCACCAGCTGGCCGGCCGCGGAGTCCTCGCGGGCCTCGGCGCCGGCCAGAGCATGCAGCCGCAAGGCCTGCCGCCCGCCCGGGTCCGCCTCGCCGAACGTCACCCGGTAGGTCAGGTCCTCGAAATCCGCTCCGCCGAGATGCACCTTGAACTCATAGCGCGCCTCCGGGTGAAAGCCCGGCTCGGCGTATACCCCGGTGATGTTGGAGTTGGCGTCCATCACGAACACCGTGCTGGCCTCGCCGGGGAATACGTACAGGTCATCGAGGTACAGCTGGCCGTTCTGGGCCGCCAGCGGGGTATCCAGGTGATGAGACACAGGTCAGTCCTCTCTCCAGTGATGGTGCGGGACCGGTGCCCGGCGGTAAGGAAATCGCGGCCTTGGCCAGCTGGCTCCGGCTGGTGCTAACGCTTGGGTATCCAGGCTGGCTGATGCCGGCCGATCGCTCTTCTGTCAGATGACCTGTCCGGGAACGGGGCCTGCCGGGGCGCAGCCGGCTATCCCGCGCCTGGGATGCCGCGATCAGCGCTAGCGGTCGATCACTCTGTCCGTCAGCAGGCCAACCACGGCGAGCTTCCCGGTCAGCTCGTCGCTGAGGTGATAGCGGGCGGCCAAGGCACCCGGTGCGGCGTAACTGAGCTTGGTCTGGTGGCCATCGGCCCACACCAGCACCCTGAGCGGCAGGTCGAGGGCCGCGAGCGGTGCCGCCGCCATGACGGGCGTGCCGGCTTCCGGGCTGCCGAAGATGACGACCTTGGTCTCGCGCAGGTGAAGCCCGCGGCCAGCGGCTTCACTGCTGTGGTCGATCACGGCGAAGAGTTTCATGCCCCGTGCGGCGATGACCGCCGACAAGCGGGCCACGGTGTCCTGGACTGACCACGGGCTCAGCTTCGTCACCACCTCATGGGCCGGGCCGGCGGGTGCTGGGCTGCTGGCGGTCACGCGTCCTCCGGTCGCTCTGCTCTGGGGCCGTGGCGGGCGGCCGACGTCACGCTCGAAGGAGTTGATCGTGCCAGACCGGCCCGGGCCGGTCTTCTGTCAGATGACCTGCCGGGCGGCCGGAATGCCGGGCCGGCCAGGGCGGCCGGGGTGCTGACGCACTGCCGGTGATCAGCGCAGCCGGGCCGCCCCTCACTCACACAGGTCAAGCCGGAGCTGGGCCAGGGCGTCGCGCAACGCGGCCCGTGAGCTGATGCCGAGCTTCGGGAAGGCACGGTGCAGGTGAAACCCCACTGTCCGGTGCGAGAGGAACAAGCGCTCACCGATCTGCTTGTTAGTCAGCCCTGAGGCCGCGAGGAGAGCAACTTCCCGCTCTTGCGCCGTGAGCGCGTGCCCATCACGCTCACACGTTTGCGGCGGGGCCTGGCCGGCCGCCCGGAGCTCGGCGGCCGTCCGCTGTGCCCACGGGGCCGCCCCGAGACGGTCGAAGGTCTCCTGCGCGGCCCGCAGGTGCACCCGTGATCCCGTTACCGCGCGCGTCCGGCGCAGGCGCTCGCCGTACAGGAGGTGTACCCGGGCGAGGTCGAACGGCCAGCAGTCGGCGCCGGGGACCATGAGGGCCCGATCGAAGAGCCGCGGAGCGTCGTCGTCTGAGGCGGTGACGGCCGCGGATGCATGCGCGAGCATGGCATGGCGGGAGGACAGCCCGGCTAGGCCCGCATCGCGGATCGCGGCGACGTGAGCGGCCGCCTCGCCCTGGCGCCCGGCCCGGGCCGCGGCCTCGACCAGATCGAGCTGGACGAGGAGGGCGTACGGGACGTGGGAGGCGAGCGTGCCGGCCGGACTGATCTTGCTGGCCTGCAGGTACGCCTGGTCGAAATCCCCGCGGCCCAGCGCGGCTAGCGCGCGGACCTGCCATGCGTAGCACTGCAGCAGCCGCGCCCGCCGGGGAGCGGCCCACTGGAGCATGTCCGCGGATATGGCGCCAGCCGTCTCATAGTCGCCCCGTGCGGCCGCGATCAGGGCCTGGACGTGCCTCCCCGGCCACGCCAGCAACACGTATCCATGCTCCCGGCATCCCGCGGCCGCTTCCTCAGCGAGCTGCTGGGCCTGGTCCCACTCGCCCGCCAGAAGACGTCCCGGCTGAGCAGCAGCTGGGCGTTCAGCGCCGAGGCGACGGCGCCGCCGCCGCGCCCGCTGCGGACGACCTGCCAGAGCGCCGCGCGGCAGCCGGGCTGCCGGTCAACGAACTGGGATGCGAGAGCGATCCGCACGATCCGGGCCGGATTCACCTCCCCGGCGAGTTCTTCTATCGCGGCGTCGAGCTGGGGCAGGGCGGCCGCGGCGGTGCGCGCTGGGTCGGCGAGCGTCTTGCTGCTCAGCAGCACAGCGGCAGGCACCTGGGCGCCCAGGCGGGCCATCCCCGTCCGCAGCGGGCCCCACAGTGCGGCGCGGCCCCCGAAGAAGCAGACCAGCATCAGCGTGTACAGCGCTTCTCCGAGCGTGCCCTCGCCGGCGTCGGCCGCCGTGGCCGGGTCGGCGATGGCGGCGGTCAGCAGCCGGTGGGCCGTATCGATGTCGCCGTCGCCGTTGAGCAGCAGGTGCGCGGCGGTCACCGCCGCCTGCAGCGAACCGTGCAGCGCCTCGCTGCTGGCCCGGGAGCCGGCCAGCAGCTGCGAGGCATGGCGCAGATCGCCGGTCATGTCGGCGCCGATATAGGCGGCCTGGGCGAGCCGGCGGCCCTTCTCGCGGCAGCCGGGGCTAAGCTCCGATGCCCGGACCAGCGCCGCAACCGCCCCGGTGGCATCGCCTCGCTGCAGGACCCGGTGCGCTGTCTGCTCCAGCAGGCCAGCTACCCGCTCATCCGGCCCGTGAGTCGCCTCGGCGAGGTGCCAGGTGCGGCGGTCGGGCTGGCCGGCGAACAGCGCCGCCAGCTGCTGGTGGGCCTGGCGGCGTTCGCCTTCTGTGGCCAGCCCCACGACCGCAGAGCGGATCAGCGGGTGCCGGAAGGCCAGCCGGTGCGTGTTCACATCGATGTGCACGAGTTGTGCCCGCTCCGCCGGGGCAAGTTCCTCCAGCCCGTCCGAAGACTTGCCAAGCGCGTCGAGGATCCGCAGGTCCCCGGTCGCATCCAGCGCGGCCAGCAGCAGCAGCCGCTGAGCAGGCGCGGGGAGACCTTCGACATGACCAGCGAACAATGCCTGCAGCCGCCTGCTCAACGGCAGCACGGGCGGCAGGCCCGGCCGGCCCGCGGCTCCTGGGTGGCCCAGCGCGGACGGGAGCTCCAGGAGGGCCAGCGGATTACCGCGCGCCTCGGCCCGCACCCGCTCGCGTGCATCACCCGTGAGCTCCGGGAACCGCATGCTCAGCAGCTCGTTTGCCGCCTCGTCATCCAGTGGCCCAAGGTCGAGCTCCGGCAGCCCGGCATTCTCAAAGAATCCGCCCTGGCCCCTCCGGGCGGCGCCGAGGAACCCAGCCCGGCTGCCAGCCAGGCGGCGGGCGACGAACCCGAGCACGGTCGCGCTTGACCGGTCAAGCCACGGCAGGTCATCGACGACCATGAGCAGCGGGCGGGCAGCGGCTGATCGCCGGAGCACCGTCAGGATGGCGTTGCAGACGATCAGCCGGTCAGGCCCGGGGCCTTCACCGAACCCCAGGACTGCGTTCAGCGCATCGCGGTACCCGCGGGAGAGCCGGGAGAACTCCTCGTGCAGCGGGAGC
This sequence comes from uncultured Actinomycetes bacterium, assembly GCA_963767385.1. GTDB lineage: Bacteria > Actinomycetota > Actinomycetes > Streptosporangiales > Streptosporangiaceae > RYN-230. The sequence continues at coordinate 164,239 of CAVYEA010000030.1, forward strand.
AGGAGCTGGTGCAGGCCCGAGAACGGCAGGTCAGCCTCGAACTCCACGCCCGCCGCCCGCACGACGGCGAGCCCCGCCGCCGCTGCCCTGGTGGCGACGGCGTCCAGCAGCGCCGTCTTGCCCGCGCCAGGGTCGCCGAAGAGGAGCAGCGCGCCGCCGCCGGCGGTGCCAGCGGTGCCAGCGATGAAGGCCTCAACCAGCACCTGGTCGCGGTCCCGGCCGAACAGCGCACACGCAGCGGCCGGGACATTCATCGTCTCCCCCGGATTCCCTCTCATGGCGGTTCCGCGCCGCCAGTTCATGTCACGGGCTCGGCCTCCTGCCCTGACCGTGGCATCTCTGGTGCGCTGTAGTCACTCTCGCGCCGATCAGCGCGCATCGGCCCCGGAGGAACCCCGGGCCTGATCCCCGGGGTATGCCCGGGGTAGCTGCCGCCGGGAGCCCGGGTGGCGGCGGCGGGCAGCGGCCAGGGGCACCGGCGCGGTGCCCCGGGGATCACCCGGGCGGCGGGCGGCTCCTCCGCACCGTCATCGGGCTGGGTGGTGGCCCGGCCGGTGGCAGCCATGCGGACTTCCCCGCTCTGGCCTGCCGGGTTACGCTGTCGGGCAGGTGATCTGGCCAGCTGGGAGGCCACATGAAGGTTGATGCCCGGCCGGGCGGCCCGCACGCGGCACCCGGGCACGAGCCTGTCCCGGCCAGCACCGCCGCCACGGCCGGCACCGCCGCCACGGCCGACGTGACGGACGCGGCGTAGCTCCGGGCGGATGGCCATCCAGTCCGGTCGGCGGGACCGCGCGCCAGCGCTGACTGACCGGCACCGCGAACGGGGCGTGCTCGACGGGCTCATCGACGCTGTCCGGGCCGGGGAGAGCCGGGCGCTGGTGCTCCGCGGCGATCCGGGCGTGGGCAAGACCGTGCTGCTGGATTACCTGGCCCGGGGCGCGTCGGGGTGCCGGGTGGTCCGCGTGGCGGGCGTGCAGTCGGAAATGGAGCTGGCTTTCGCCGGGCTGCATCAGCTGTGCGCACCGCTGCCTGACCGGCTCGATCGCCTGCCGGTGCCACAGCGGGAGGCGCTGCGCACTGCGTTCGGCCTCAGCGTCGGGCCGCCGCCAGACCGGTTCCTGGTCGGGCTGGCCGTCCTCAGCCTGCTGGCGGAGGTGGCCGGGAATCGTCCGCTCATCTGCGTGATCGACGACGAGCAGTGGCTCGACCGCGCGTCGGCGCAGGCCCTGGGATTCGCAGCGCGGCGGCTGGGCGCCGATCCGGTTGGCCTGGTGTTCGCGGCCCGGGTCCCGGGACCGGAACTGGCCGGGCTGCCGGAGCTCGAAGTTGAGGGGCTGCACGAGAGCGATGCCCGGGTGCTGCTGGAATCGGTGCTGGCCGGGCCGCTGGACGCGCGGGTGCGGGACCTCATCATCGCGGAGACGCGGGGTAACCCGCTGGCGCTGCTGGAGCTGCCGCGGGGGCTGACGCCCGCGGAGCTGGCGGGCGGGTTCGGGCTGCCCCGCGCGGTGCCGCTAGCGGGCCGGATCGAGGACAGCTTCGGGCGGCAGCTGGAGGCCCTGCCCGGCCAGACCCGTCGGCTGCTGTTGCTGGCGGCAGCCGATGCGTCCGGCGATGCGTCGCTGGTGTGGCGGGCGGCCGGGCGGCTGGACATCCCGGCTCAGGCGGCGGCACCGGCGGTAGAGGCGGGGCTGGTGGAGTTCGGCTCCCGGGTGCGCTTCCGGCATCCGCTGGTGCGCTCGGCGGCCTACCGGTCGGCGTCCTTCCCGGAACGGCAAGAGGTGCACTGGACGCTGGCGGCGGTCACCGACCCCCAGGCTGATCCAGATCGCCGGACCTGGCACCGGGCCCAGGCCGCGGCCGGGCCGGATGAGGAGGTCGCGGCGGAGCTGGAGCGCTCGGCCGGCCGGGCGCAGGCCCGCGGCGGGCTGGCCGCCGCCGCGGCGTTCCTGGAGCGCTCGGTCGCGCTCACCGTCAACCCGGCGTGCCGTACCGAGCGCACGCTGGCGGCGGCGCAGACCAGCCTGCAGGCCGGGGCATTCGGCAAGGCTCGCGAACTGCTGTCCACGGCGGAGGCCGGGCCGCTGGATGAGTTCGCCAGCGCCCGGGTGGACCTGCTCCGCGGGCAGATCGCGTTCGCCTCGGGCCTGGGCAGCGACGCCCCGCCGCTGCTGCTCAAGGCGGCCAAGCGGCTTGAGCCGCTCGATGCGGACCTGGCCCGCGAGACGTACCTGAACGCGTGGATCGCGGCGATGTTCGCCGGGCGCCTGGCGGGCGCCGGCGATCTGGCCGAGGTCTCCAGCGCCGCCCGGGCGCTGCCCCCGCCGGCTCATCCGCCGCGCCTGGCCGACCTGCTGCTGGACGGCCTGGCGCTGCTGGTCACCGAGGGCCGGTCCGTCGCGGCGCCGACGCTGCGCCAGGCAGCAGGCGCCTTCGCCAGCGGGGACATCCCCGCTGAAGAAGATCTCCGGTGGGGCTGGCTGGCCCAGGCGGCCGCTATCGCACTGTGGGACGAGGACGGCTGGCACGCGATCGCCGTCCAGCAGACCCAGCTCGCCCGGGATGCCGGCGCACTCGATCAGCTGCCGATCGACTTGGCCTCTGAGGCTGCCACCGTCATCCGGAGCGGTGATTTCCCGGCGGGGATCTCCCTGATCGCTGAGGCTGATGTCGTCTCGGAAGCGACCGGAATCGGCTACCCGCCGTTCGCTGCCTTGTGGCTCGCCTGCCTGTCCGGCAAAGAAGCCGAGGCCACCCTGCTGATCGAGTCCACCATCGCCGATGGCACGGCCGGGGGCCAGGGACACGCCGTGAGCTTCGCGCAGTGCATGGCCGCGATCCTCTACAACAGCCTTGGCCGTTACGCCGACGCGCTGGCCGCGGCGCAGCAGGCCAGCGAGGACACCCCCGAGCTGTATGTCGCCATGTGGGCGCTGCCCGAACTGATCGAGGCCGCCGTACGCAGCGGGAACCCCCGGACCGCCCGCGATGCGCTGGAACGGCTGGCCGAATCCACCCAGGCCGGTGGTACCGGCTACGGCCTTGGCGTCGAGGCGCGCTCACGGGCGCTGCTGAGTGACAGTGCGGCCGCCGACGACCTTTACCGCGAGGCGATCGACCGGCTGAGCCATACCCGGCTCCGTGTCGAGCTCGCCCGCGCCCACCTGCTCTACGGCGAATGGCTGCGCCGCGAGGACCGCCGGGTGGACGCCCGCACCCAGCTGCGGACCGCGTACCAGATGCTGGCCGCGATGAGTGCCGCGGCGTTCGCCGAGCGCGCCCGGCGCGAACTGCTGGCCGCCGGCGACACGGTGCGCAAGCTCGCGGTGGAAACGCGCACCGAGCTCACCGCGCAGGAGGCGTCCGTCGCCCGGCTGGCGCGGGATGGCCTGACCAATACCGAGATCGGCGGCCAGTTGTTCCTCAGCGCCCGCACGGTCGAATGGCACCTGGGCAACGTGTTCACCAAGCTCGGGATCAGGTCGCGCCGCGAGCTGCGCCGGGCGCTGCTGCACCTCCCGCAGGCGGGCCCGCCGGTTAACAGAACCCTGCGCTGACGGCACGGCAGGCCCGGGGCGGGTGTTCGTTAGGCAAAGGGCATTCAGGCGGGCGCACGGCGCTCCCCGGGGGGCCAGCCGGCGAGCTAGCCGAGCGCCGCGGCGCGATAGTCCCGCGGGGTCGTTCCTTCGACGGCCGGGGCGAACAGCGCCTGCAGCCGGCGCTCTGAGCCTGCGGACGCGGGCTATCCGCTCGGGAGTCAGGCGTCTTTCATGTCCCGGCGGGGCGGGCCGGGGTGAGGCCGGTCAGTTCCTCGCTGAGCTGCCAAAGCCTGCGGGCGGCCACGTCGTCGCGGGCGGCCGGTGACGGCTCGCGCGGCCGGCTGTTGATGTAGTAGCCGCCTGTCGCGCCCGCCACCTGAGGGGAGGTCGCCAGGTAGACGATGGTGCGTGCGCCGCGCCGCGGGGAGCGCATGAACGGCCGCGCGAGCGTCACGGCGGCGCGCATGGGCAGCCGGGCCTCGCGGCCGAACCTGGTCCGCACCAGCCCGGGGTGCGCGCAGTTGGCGGTCACCGCGCTGCCTTCGAGCCTGCGGGCCAGCTCGCGGGTGAACAAGATGTTCGCCAGCTTGCTGTTGGCATAGGCGCGCCAGCTCTGCCAGCCGTGCTCCAGCTGCAGGTCATCCAGATCAAGGCGGGCCGCGGTGTGCGCGTCGGAGGTCACCGTGATCACCCGGGCGGGGCCGGCCGCGGTCAGCCGGCCCAGCAGCAGACTGGTCAGCAGGAACGGTGCCAGGTGATTGACGGCGAAGACCTCGTCGAAGCCGTCCGAGGTGACCCGGCGCTGGCCCGCCATCAGCCCCGCGTTGTTGACCAGCACGTCGATCCGCTCCAGCGCCCCCAGGCGGCCCGCGAGCGCGCGCACCTGCTGCATCGAGGCCAGATCGGCGACTTCCAGCCGCGGCGCCGGCCCGCCCGCCGCGGCCAGTTCCGCGGCAGCCGCCTCACCGCGGCCACGGTCCCGGCCGACCAGAACCACCTGCGCACCCCGCCCGGCCAAGGCGGCCGCCACCGCCTGGCCGATCCCCGAGGTGGCGCCCGTCACCACACAAACCTCGGCGCTCATGGCCGTAGGCTAACCCCGGGGCCGGCGGTAGAGCCGGGCCGACTGGCCGCCCGCGGCCGCCTGGGAGCGATGTTGACTGAGCCCATCACCGTCGAGCGCGATGGATACGTGCTGCTCATCGGGGTCAACCGCCCGGCGAAGCGCAACGCCTTCGACCTCGCGGCCATCGAGGCGCTGGGCGCCGCGTACGAGACCCTCGGCACCGACGATGAGCTCCGCGCCGGGGTGCTCTTCGCGCACGGCGATCACTTCTCGGCCGGCCTGGACCTGGCCGAGGTCGGCCCGGCGGTGGCCAGGTCCGGCCCCGGCGCGATCGCCGGCTCGCACCGCTTCGACCCGTTCGCGGTCTGGGGCGAGCCGGTGCCCAAGCCGGTGGTCATGGCGGTCAATGGCATTGCCTACACCTTGTCCATCGAGCTCGCCCTGGCCGCGGATATCGTGATCGCCGCCGATGACGTGCGCTTCCGCCAGCTCGAGATCGGCCGCGGGATCATGCCGTTCGGCGGCGCCACCTTCCGCGCGCCCGCGCAGCTCGGCTGGGGCAACGCCATGCGCTTCCTGCTCACCGCGGAGGAATTCGGCGCCGCCGAGGCGCTGCGGATCGGCCTGGTGCAGGAGGTCGTGCCGGCCGGGTCGCACACCCGGCGGGCGCGGGAACTGGCCCAGCTGATCGCCCGGCAGGCGCCCCTCGGGGTCCAGGGCACCCTGGCCAACGCACGTGCCGGACGGAGTCAGGGCCCGGACGCGGCGCGCGAGCACATCGCATCGCTGCTACCCCGGATCCTGCGCAGCCAGGACGCGGCTGAGGGGCTGCGCAGCTTCACCGAGCGCCGTGAGGCCCGCTTCACCGGCCGCTGACCCGGAGGCGGACACGCTCATCTGGCGCGCTGGAACAGCCCGCCGCATCGCCTGGGGCGGCACCCGGGGTCAGCGGCACGCCGGAGGTCGTTGTCAGATTCCGCAGGTGAATGTTAGATGGGCGCATGGGGCGGCCCCCGCGCCGTGAGCCATCTGGTCTGGGCGCCGCGCGCGGAGGGATTGGCAGCCGTTCGCGCCGAGATTGTGGATGGGTGATCACCTGACCAGGATGAATGAAGACGGCCACAGGCGAGCTACCCGATTCGGATGGGTGTGCGTGCTGCTGGTGATGGTGCTGGTGAGCAGTTGTGCGCCCGCACATGCGGCTTCGCCTATCGCGGGAAGAGCCGGTATGAGGACCTGGAGTGTCAGCCGGAACGGCTCCGTCCTGCAGATCGGCTACGGCAGCGGCGCGGACTTCCCCCAGTATGCCGCCCTGCATCTGAGGAGTAGTTACTTCCGCATGGTCTACAGTACGGCCTCGGGCTGGGGGACGTCGGTCATCTTGCTGCCGGCGCTGTGGAGCAAAGCCTCGTGCCCGACGGACTACTGCCAGGGTGCGCCGGTGACCGCCTCGTGGCGGAGGTCGGGTGCCGATCTGGTGCTCTCCATTCATGGAATGATCGCCACGTTGAAGGTCGCAGCTACCGTCACGCTCACACCTCCTGCGAACAGCACTCTGGTGGCGCAGGTTTCCACGAAGGTCACCGGGACGGTCAAGCTGGACAACCGCCCGGGGGAGGCGTTCAAACCGGTGATGCTCTCCTCCATGCATGACTCATCAACCCTGTGGGACTCACGGGCTGCTTTCATCCGGACCCGGGTCTACCGTTTCCCGTCGCGTGGCTGGATCATCCAGCCCCCGGTACCTACCCGGGACTTTGGCTTGCAGGGGGGAACGAGCAGTTTTAAGAAGAACGCTCCCACCGTCGAGGTGATCCTGAACCAGGGCCGACCGGTGACAGGGTGGCTCACCGCGATGAATCCGCCTAATACTAGTAATGACAACGTGGGATTCTGGTGCGCAGCGAATAAAGTACTGCCGTCGTGGAGTTTCAGCGTGACGGCGGAGGCAGGCTCCCGCCTGTAGCTCACACGCGTATCGCACGCTGGGCGTTCCCCAGGGCGTTCGAACGCGAGGTGAGACTCCAGCACGTTGTGCTCGATGCGCATCAGGCAGGGCTCCGGGCATGATCACCAGCGGGCAATGCCCGTCAACGTGCGGTTCGCTAGCCGCTGACTGAGCTGGCTCAGAGGGGCGAGGGAAGTGTCCCGGTCACGGTAGGCAACGGACCTGGGCCCGAAGCCCGTAGGCCGGTCTCTTGCTGTACCGCCTGCCCGCCTTGTGCATTGCCGCCCCCGAAGGGGCTGTTTGCACGGGCAGACGGGACGGCAGGTACGGTGCGAGGGCTGCGCACTGACCGCGTGCGCATGCAGGGACTGTGCGGGCAGTCGTTAACCGGCCCTAGTCCCTGATGACGTTGACCCGCGTGAACTCTCGGGCTCCCGCCGGGAGCTGTGCAATGGGGGGATATGATCCAATCTTGCTGTCATGCTGAAGAATGTTCCAGAACTCCCGTGCCGCGCTCTTGTCGGCCAAGATGATGACGATGTCAAACTGTTTGCCGATATCGTTCGGACCCCCGACGAAGAGACCGGGAGACGTCCACGTGCCCTCGACGGTGAATTGGGCGGGGCCAGCATTCGGCCAACGGCCTTGCATGTAGAAGCCAGGTATACCTGGTGTTGACAATGCAAACCAAATGGTCCGGCCATTAAGTGCCCTAACGTCAGCAGTCCCGGCTACCTCCGTTGCCATCCCCACCCTGTCGCCGGCGCGCGGTCGTTTCACGGCCACTATCGGCACAATGCCGCAGATATCACTGACTGCAGAGGGAGGTGAGAATTGTCCTGAGTCAGCGGCTGAGAGCATCGCCTTACAGAGGCCGGACTTGACTCCATCGGCACTGGCGAGTTTACGGGCAAGCTCCTTGTTTGAAGCATCGAGCGTGCCCACTTTGAACTGAAGAGAGGCTATCTCGGCCTGTTGCACATTATTAGCAGTGTTAAGCTCATTATTAGCAGCGTTAAGGTCGCCCACCTCCAGCCACGCTTGCACCAGGTCCACTTGCCAGTTGATGAAAGCCCCGAGAACTGCGAGGGCAACTGCCCCGGCTACTACCCCAAACACTTTTCTTCGTCTGGTTTCGAAGGTCCTGTTCCAGGCTTTGACGGTCCTCTTCCAGATGGAGGCACCTCGCTGGAGGTCATCGCCATCACCCCACCGTGTAAGCGCGATGCCGGACATAATCATCCCTCTGTAGTAGAACTTGGGCACTGGAGCGTGCCACAGGGCCGAAAGTCCCGACGCGCGGGCCAACTTCAGGTAATGCCGTGGCCCGGCGTCAACACACGTTCCGGGACTAGATGGCGAACAGCCTCCATGCGGCTATGACCAATGTCACTTACGTAGCACAAGTGGATCATGCTGCGTTTTCTGGTCAGGACGGGATTCGCAAACCGGATTGTGCCCGGACCGTCGTGGCGGACGGCGGTGTCACCGGGTTTCTTGACCCGGTAGGAGTTGTGGGGGCCGCGCTTGAAAACGAGGGGGCCGCCGCGTGCTGGCCCTCGTCTGCAGCACCAGGCACACCAGCGTGGACCACAGCCCAGGGCACCGGCCAGTGGTTACCACGGGCGCGACGGGCCGCCCGAAGCGCGAGCCTGATGGCATCGCCAGCCTGGCGCCGCCCCAGGTCGGCGGGGGACCAAGCCACCTTAATGGGGTCGGCGGAACGGAGGAACCATGCCTTACATCAACGTTGGCCAGGAGAACTCGGGCTCGATCGACCTGTACTACGAAGACCACGGCGCGGGACGGCCGGTCGTCCTGATCCATGGCTACCCGCTCAGCGGCCGCGCCTGGGATAGGCAGGTCCCGGTGCTGCTGGAGGATGGTCACCGGGTGATCACCTACGACCGGCGCGGGTTCGGCCAGTCCAGCCAGCCCGCCACCGGATATGACTACGACACCTTCGCCAGCGACCTGCGCACGCTCCTGGACACCCTCGACCTGCGCGACGTGACCCTGGTCGGTCACTCGATGGGAACCGGCGAGGTGACCCGCTACCTGGGCCGGTACGGCTCGGCGCGGGTCACCAGAGGGGTCCTGGTATCCCCGATCCCGCCAATCCTGCTGCAGGCACCCGACAACCCGCAGGGCCTGCCGGCGAGCCTGTTCGAGGGGTTCATGCAGGCCGCCAGGGCGGACACCCCAGCATGGATGAAGGGGTTCCTGGACAACTTCTACAACATCGACAAGCTCCGCGGCACCCTGGTCAGCGACCAGGCCTACCAGGCCAGCTGGAACGTCGCCGCGTCCGCCTCGGCCACCGCCGCGGTGGCCTGCATCCCGACGTGGGAAACCGACTTCCGCGCCGACCTGCCCAAGATCGACGTTCCGATGCTGGTCATCCAGGGCGATGACGACCGGGTCCTGCCCTTCCCCCAGACCGGCGAGCGGCTGCCCGGCCTGATCAAGGACATGCAACTGGTGGTCATCAGCGGCGGCCCGCACGCCATCGCCTGGACCCACGCCGACCAGGTCAACAGCGCCCTGCAGAAGTTCATGGCCTGACTCCGGGCCGCCCGGCGCCAAACCCGGCCCCATCAGGCCCGCCATCGGCCTTATCGTCACAACGGCAGGAGAAGCCCATGACCGACCGGCCAGACTCACCCGCACAACTCAGCTTCGAGCGCGACGTCCGGCCCCTGTTCCGCGAGAAAGACCGCGGCTCGATGCGGAAAGCCTTCGACCTCTGGTCGCACCACGACGTGCAAGCGCACCAGGACGCGATCCTCGCGCAGCTCCGCAACGGGACAATGCCCTGCGACGGCCGATGGCCGCCGGAGCAGGTCGCTGCCTTCGAACGCTGGATCGCCGGAGGGTCGCTCCCATGAGCGAACAGCGAACCGCCCGGCATGGTGGCCGCGCCCCGGCGTGACCACCCCCCGCGTGCCCAGGCCACCGCCTGGGCCTGATCGCCGAACCCGGCTGTGCTAATCGCCCATGGTCGCGCCGATGACTTCGGCCCACCGCATGAGGTGGCGGTCACCGACGTAACTCTCTCGGATGCGCGCCTGGCCCGCCGCGCCCATGAGCCTCGCGTCGTCCGGATTGTCGATCAATCGCCGCACCTGCGACCCGAACGTGGCCAGGTCGGCCGGATCGCGCAGCAGGACGCCGGTGCCGTCGACGATCTGGTCCAGGATTCCGCCGACCGCCGAGCCGATCACTGGGCGGCCCTTCCACATGCCTTCGGCCACGGTCAGCCCGAATCCCTCGGCCAGGCTCTTCTGCGCAATCACCGTCGCATGCCGCTGAATCGCGTTGACCATGGCCGCGTTCTCCTCGACGTCGTCGAGCGGCAGGGTTACCAGCAGCACCCGCGCGCGGGCCGCCGCAGGCAGGCCCCGCCACTGCGCCAGGCATTCGGCCAGGACAAGGGCACCCTCAGGATCATCGGCAACCTCGCTCATCATGGGGCCGACGAGCATCAGGTAACCAGCGCCGTGGGGCACCACGTGCTCGGCGAAGCCGCGCATGACACCGGACATGTCCTTGAGCCTGTCCCAGCGTGAAACCTGGACGACGATGGGATCACCCGGGCCGGGCCTGCCGTCTCCCGTCACCTGCCCGCCGTGAGTGACTTCGCCGACTGTCCCGTCGCGGCGCGCGAAACGCCCGGGTGCCAGCGGCGCATCACCGCTCAACACTCCGACAGTGGTCAGGACCGCCTGTACCGTCGCGGCGTCTAGTTCCTGATTCTTCGCGGAGAACGGGTCGATCGACGGCGGGATGACCCAAGCCTGTGCCGGGGGCATCCACGGTGGCACGTACTCGCGTCGGCTGAAGACATATCCATGCGCGTCCGTCACATAGGGGCGCAGGAAATCCCAGGCCCAGCGGGTGGCATCGTTCTGCCAGTCCACGCCGATGTGACAGCGCCACAGCACCTGCGCGCCCGCCCGCACCAGCGGTGCGGCCAGGCCTGCTGTCTGCGGGTCATGCAGCAGCACGATGTCGCCGGGGAGCACCTGCCTGAGCAGCTCGTCCGCATTTGCGGCCAGGACCTGCTCATAATGGCGAGTGTCAGAACTGCTGAGTTTCCCGGCACCGCCCGCCTCGCCATGAACCTGATTGTGCAGCCGTTTGGTGATCGCGAAGAATTCCGGGTCGCCGCCGATCACCCTCCAGCGGACCGCGATGCCCAGGCCCGCGATGTACCCCACGAGCACTTGCAGCATCTCAGCGACGCCGCCGCCGACCGCGGTCGAATTGACGTTCCAGATGGTCCGGCGGCCGAGCCTGTCCCGGAACTGGGTGGCCATGGCGAGCAGTCGCTCGTACCGTTCAGCTCCGATCACCGGCTCGAGTACGGTGACCGGCACACCGGGCACGGAGACTTCGTGCAGCCCTCCGGGCCTGGCCGCCTGCGGTGTGACCGGGAGCGGGGTGGTGCCGCTGGCTGATGGGGGCGACACGATGCCGGTCGTGCCCTGTGGTGCCGCCAGGTCGGTGATGGCGTTACTTCCTTCACGAACGGGACCAGGTAGTGGAAACCTGGGCCGGTTCCCTCGCGGAGCTGGCATCTCGCGGCTTTCGGCAGGCGTTCCCGTATCGGTCCCTAATGTACGCTTCAACGAATAAAGTAGCAAATACCCTGAACTTAACGACAATATTTTCTGGGCATGCGGGCGGTTTCTGAAGGATAGAGCGCTGGAGTTGCGTACCCAGGGATACCCGACGGATCTGAACCGCCTTGCTAGGGATGCGGCATCATTCCGTGCTCCGGGAAGGTAGCGGCGCGGGTGGCCATGATGGCCTGGTCGAGGGGATCTGCCGGGTCGTATCCGGATTCGAAGCAGGCGTACTGAGCCCTTGCCCCTTCGGTCATGAACTCAGGTGCGAGGAGGCCTGTGCCGCGGGACGCGTGTTCGCGCCAGGCGGCCGGGATGCGCGCCCCCGGGTCGATCGGATGCCCAGCGGCCTCTGCCAGCAGGTGCGCCCAAGTCCTGGGGACAACCTGGAGCAGGTCGTAGCCGCCTCCCCCAGTAAGAAGCCAGCGACCGCCCGCCACCTCGTGGGCCAGCTCGTGGATCGCCACGTGCGCCGCGCGCTGGGCGTCAATGGACAGCTGCAGGCCGGCCAGCGGATCGAGCCGGTGCGTATCACAGCCGTGCTGGCTGACCAGGATCGCTGGCCGGAACGCGCGCAGCAGGGGCGGCACGACCGCATGGAAGGCACGTAGCCACCCAGCATCTCTGGTCCCGGTCGGCAGCGCCACGTTCACCGCCGATCCCTGCGCACCGGGGCCGCCCGTCTCCCCGGGCAGGCCGGTGCCGGGGAAGAGCGCCGCCGGATTCTCATGCAGGCTTATCGTCAGCACCCGCGGGTCGTCATAGAAGGCAGCCTGCACCCCATCGCCGTGGTGCACGTCGAGGTCAACGTAGGCGACCCGCTCCGCACCGTGCCCTAGTAGCCAGGCGATCGCGATGGCCGGGTCGTTGTATACGCAGAACCCGCTCGCGCTGCCGCGCATCGCGTGGTGCAGCCCGCCTGCCATGCTCGCGCCATGCTGCGCCGCGCCGGTCCAGACCGCACGGGCCGCCGCCAGGGTCGCGCCCGCCACCAGGGCCGACGCGTCATGCATACCGGGGAACACCGGGTCATCCTCAGTGCCCAGACCGAAATCCAGCACTGAGGGATCCGGCTCCGGCCTGCCCGCCAGCCGCACTCCCGCGATGTAGAGCGGGTCATGCACAAGCTCAAGCTCCGCGTCAGTCGCGGGTACCGGGCTCTCTACCGAAACCCCTGGCTCAGCGAACAGGCCAAAGGCCTGTGCCAGCTCGATCGTCAGCCCGACCCGGACCGGTGCCATGGGGTGGCCGGGCCCGAAGTCATAGGCGGCCAGTCGATCGTCCCAGGCCACGTACAGCGTGCAGGCCATGTGGTCATCTCCCCAGTCACGCGAACCCGGAGAGCTTGATTGCGGACCTCATCGGGATCTTCTTGCTAGCGGCCAGCCAGCGGCTGACCTCAACAGGACCCGCTCAACTGAGCGTCCGCGCTGCTTGATCCCGGTTTGTCTGCTCAGACTATATTCGCAATTATAAACTAGCAATATATTTCTAGAAATATATTGTCGCAGTTGAGATCACCGGAACCAGCAGCACTTCGTGGGCAGAAGCCGCCGCGACGCGGCCACGTCCCGCGGGCCTGTCGTACACGCGCCCGGCGACGGCACGTTTCGTCCTATCAAAGATGCAGGTTACGAAGCAGGCCAAGGAGGCCTGCCGCCGCCGCTCCGGATCTGGCGTGTTCGAGGATCGCACGCGCCGACTGAAGGTGCTCGCGAATGGAATGGTGATCCGGCGTGGGCAAGTCAATCTGAACCTTGACCCTCGCCATGTCCGCGCGAAGCTGCCGGGCACCGTCGTCAGGAAGATGCAGGGAGGCTGCCTGCGCCTCGAACTCGCCTACGATCTTCCGAACAGTGTCCAGGTTGAGGTCACCGACAGAGACAGTCTGATTGGCTCGAGGGCTGCCGACCTGGATAACAGGGCCGGTGGCATCACCCGCGACGTGGATCACCGAGATCGGCGGAAAATGCTTGGTTGCCTGATTCGGCGCCTGGCGGGATCGCTGCATCTCTTCAATACCGGCGTGGGTCAGCAGGATCATGAATGGGGTGTGGTGGCCCCAGTACTCTCGCCCTGCCGTGATCAGGTGCTCGGCCTCCAGATACCCGCATATGTCGCCGAGTTCCTCGTCAGACAGCCCGAGGTGCTCCAGCAGCCAGCCGCCGCTGACATGGGACATCCGGCTTCCCTCGGCCGCTTCGTAAATCGCGTTCATGACGCGCAGACGGTTAACGCCGCGCCGGGCGCTGTCGGTCACCGAACTCGTCTCCTCAGCCCGGTTTGGCAAGACCGCGGATCAGACTGCGACACTCACTGACGGCATTCTGCCCCCCAGCTGCCCCCAGAATGATCTCCCTGAGACTGCCCTGCCGCATGATCAGCCGCGATCGAGCTAACATTCAAATAGTTGTCCAGAATCATAGCCAGAGACCCAGCTCCTGACGGTTCAGCTACTCAGGGTGATCGCTTACTCAGGGTGATCGCTGCCGTCGAGCGTATTAACCCGGCTGGCGGAGGCCGCGTTACCTGCCGACCGGCTGGGGGCGTGGACGGTCTCCATGCGGCGCACGGCAATCCTGCTCGGCGCGCCTGCGGCGTGCCATGGCCATGGCCGTGGCCATGACGACAGCCGCCAGCAACGGCACGACACCGCACAGGGCCATGCCAGCCCGCGCACCGAAGTGGTTCGTGAGCATGCCGATGACCGGGGCGCCGATGGGCGTACCGCCAATGAAAGCCAGCATGTACAGGCCCATGACGCGACCGCGCACCTCGGGATCGACGGCGAGCTGGACAGCGGCGTTCGCCATGGACTGGAACGCGAGGTTGACGAAGCCCATGGCGCCCAGCAGCGTCAGGAACACGGCCATGCCCGGTGCGATCGCCGCGGACGCCTGGAGAAGCCCGAAGGCGGCCGCCGAGAGCACGAGGACGCGGCGCCTCGGGCGGGCGCTGGCCCCGGCCAGGAGCGCGCCGGATGCCGACCCGATCGCGAGAACGATGTTGAACAGGCCGTACGTGCCGGCGTTGCCGTGGAATGCCGACTTCGCCATCGCGGTCAACACGATCGGGAAGTTGAGGCCGAACGTGCCGAGCATCCCGACGAGGAAAATCGTCCACACGACGTCCGGGCGCCCGTGCAGGTACCGCACGGCCGTCCGCAGCGCTCCGGGCTCCCGGCGGGCGGCCGGAGCGGGTGTGCAGATCGGACGGCCGCAGCCGCAGCAGGCCGATAGTCGGGCTGATGTAGCAGGCAGCATTGACCGCGAACACCCACCCCGTGCCTGCGCTCACGATGAGCAGGCTCGCGATGGCCGGCCCGATCAGCCGGGTCGCCTGGAACACCGCTGCGTTCAGCGCGATCGCGGCTCGGAGCCGGCCGGGCGGCACGACTTCGGCCGCGAACGCCTGCCGGCCGGCCCGTCGAACGCGAAGATCAACCCGCTCACGAACGCGAACGCGTACACCTCGGCCGCGCGTACGGCACCGGTGAGCGTGATGAGCGCCAGCGCGCTGGTGGCGGCGGCGTTCAGCGTTTGCGTGGTCAGCAGGATGCGCCGCTTCGACAGCCGGTCGGCCACCAGCCCGGTGTGCAGGCCGAACACCAGCATCGGCAGGAACTGCAGCGCCATCGTCACGCCGACGGCGGTGGAGCTGTGCGTCAGGTCGAGCACGAGCCAGTCCTGCGCGATGCTCTGCATCCACGTGCCCATGTTGGCCAGGCTCTGGCCGGCGAGGTAGATCCGGTAGCTGCGGGACGTGAGGGCGGCGAAGGCGCCTCCCGGCGGCCGAATTGCCTCGGCGGTGGTCACTGGAGGGGCCTTCCTGGTTGCCGGGTGTCCCCCGCCATCTTCGACCGGCCACTGACATAATGAAACACAATTACTTGTCTAACAGTTATTGTTATTCCTTATGACCGGATACGATCCGCAGCTCCTGGCCACATTTCTCGCCGTCGAGCAGACTGGCAGCTTCACCCGCGCCGCCGCCCGGCTCGGCATCCAGCAACCGACCGTCAGCCAGCACATACGGCGCCTGGAGCAGCAGGCCGGCCGGACGCTCGTGCTCCGGGACACGCACTCCGTATCGCTGACCGCCGACGGCGAAGCGATGATCGGGTTCGCGCGCAACATCCTCGCCGCTTATGAGCAAGCGGCCGCCTATTTCAGCGGATCCCGGCCACGCGGGCGGCTCCGCATCGGCATCTCCGACGACCTCGCCCTCACCCGCCTGCCCCAGATCCTGCGCGACTTCCGCCGGGACAACCCGCTCGTTGACTTCGACCTCACGGTCGACCAGAGCGGCCTGCTGCACCAGCGCCTGGAGAGCGACAAGCTCGACATGTTCATCGGCAAGCGCCCCAGCGGCGAGGAACGTGGCCAGCTCGTCAAGCGGGACCGCCTGGTCTGGGTGGGCACGCCCGCGACGAGACTCGACCTGGCCCGGCCACTGCCGCTGGCCGTCTACCCGGCGCCGAGCATCTCGCGTACTGAGATGCGCAGGGCCCTGAACCGCGCCCACGTGCCGTTTCGCAGCGCTTGCGTCTGCCGCGGGGTCAACGGCCTCATCGCCGCCGTCGCCGCCGGCATCGGCATTTCGGCTCTGGCCGCCAGCCTTGTACCGGTCCAGCTCACGACGCTCGGGCCTGGACACCGACTGCCCGAGCTCGGGACTATCGACCTGGTCCTGCTGACCAACCCGCGGACCGGCCAGCGGCCGGCCGTACGGGCCCTGATCTCCACCGTGCTGGCCAGCGGGTCGAGATCTCTCACCGCCTTCCGCGACGAGACCATCGGAGGCTCAGCGGCCTACCCGCGGCTGTGACATGGCACGTGGCGGTATGCGGGAACGCCACGACCCCGGCCTGGTGGTCGATGTGGAAGGCGGAGCGCCAATTCCTGCCGGTCGGTCTCCTGCCCAACGTGGCCGCGGACCTGCACGTGAGCCTGGGCACGGCCGGCCTGATGGTCCGCCCCGGAATCTCACTCCTCGCGGGTGATGGCGCAGGCCAGCCCGGACGATGACATAAGGGGGGAGCCTTTCCAGCTCAGCGCGCGCTAGAGGCGTCAGCGCGATTCAGGAGCACGTCGAGGTCCCCGCTGGGCGGGCGGTGGCAGTCCTGCAGGGGGCGGTGATGACTGAAGGGCTGAACCCGATCGAGGCCGGCAAGAAGCTCCATGAGCATGGCGAGAAGCTCGCCCGGGAGGGCGAGGGAGCAGACGGTCAGGGCGGGGCTGAGGACCGTCATTCCCGGATCGTGCAGATTGGCGAGGCTATGCTGCTCGCCCTCGTCACGATCACCGCCGCCTGGGCGGGCTACTCGGCGGCGAAGTGGGGCACGGCATCGCGGGTTGAGATCGCCCGGTCTTCCACGTTGCGCGCCCTCGCCACTCGCGATGATCTCACCGCCCTCTCGCTCCGCAACTTCGACGCCTCCACGTTCAACGCCTGGTTCATCGCGTTCACCCTGAACAGCCCGCAAAAAGAGGCGATCGCGGAGCGCCGGTTCCGGCCCCAGTTCCGTGCTGCTTTCGATGCATGGCAGGCGACCAACCCCATCCACAATCTCCACGCCCCGCCCGGGCCAACCTATATGCCGCAGTACAAGCTCGCGGCCCAGGCGCAGGCCAACGCGCTCGACAACGCGGCTACCGCGAGATTCCAGACAGGCAACCGGACGGGCAGATATGGCGACAACTACGTCCGGATCACGGCCTTCCTGCCGCCGTGCTGTTCCTGGTCGGCATCGGCAGCTCCTTTACTAAGGGGTGCGTAAGTAGGCCGACCGTTTCCGGGTTATGCGGTGATGTAGCGCAGGTGCGGGTCGGCGAAGAATGCCCGGACCAGTCCCGGACGTTTCTGGAGCCGCCGCAGGGCGCCGACGGCCTTGGATTTCAGGTCTTGCTTGCTCGTGACGCCGGTCTTGCCGATCCGGTCGTGCTTAACGTTCTTCCAGACCCACTCATCGGGGTTGAGCTCGGGTGAGTAGCCAGGCAGGAAGAACAGCCGGAGCCGGCCTTCCGTTGACGCGGCGAATTCCTTCGTGGCGGTGGCCCGGTGGGCGGGATGCCCGTCCACGATGAGATAAACCGGCCCGGGCGCGTCGTGGAGCAGCCGCTTGCAGAAGTCGATGAACGTCGCGGCGTTCGTGGTGCCCTCATAGACGGCGAACCGCAGCGCGCCTTTCGCGGACACCGCGGAGATCATGTTCACCGAATACCGGGCGCCGGTGTTCTTCACTTCCGGGGTCTGGCCGACAGGTGACCAGGTGGTGCCCGCGTGGTAGTCCGAGCGGATCCCGGCCTCATCAGCGAAGTAAATCGTGGCTGCCTCCGCTTCGGCCTGTGCCTGGATGGCCGGATACTCCTCGCGTTTCCACCGGTTGACCGCCTCGGGGTCCTGCTGGTAAGCGCGGTGCAGCGGCCGCTGCGGCGACATCCCCAGCTTGCGCAAAAGCCGGCCGACGCTGACCACGGACAAGGCGACACCGAATTCGCGGCGGATCACCTCGCGGACCATCTCCCGGGTCCACAACGCGAACTGGAACTGCATCTGCCGCGGATCCTGCCCGGCGATCAGCGCATACAGCCGCGACAACTGCGGGCCGCCCAGCTTCGGCGGGCGGCCCGGTACCGGCTGGGCTTTCAGTGCGTCCTTGCCGCCCTCGCGGTATTTCGCCAGCCAGGCATAGACCGTCTTGCGGTGCAGCCCCAGCGCCGCGGCCACATCCTCCGGGTGCGCGCCTTCCCCGACCTGATCCACCGCCCTGACCCGCAGTGCCTCAAGAGTCTTGTGATCGAGCTTCCGGCCGTCGTTATCCCGCACGCCACAATCCTGCCAGATCACAAGATCAAAGTCAGGCTACTTTCGAACTCCTTAGTAAGCTGCACGGCATCCGCTACGCGCTGATCACGTTCGGCTCGGTGCTGCTGATCCTCGCTGTCGTGCTGATCCTGCGCCAACCGGGCCTGCCGGCCTGACCTCCGGCCGCGAACTGCGCTGCACCAACTGCCAATCCCCTCCCCCGGCACAGGGCCGGCGTCTCCCCACAACCCCGCCCAGCGCCAGGTGTGGGCTCATGGGTCTGCTGGTGCCTGGTCGCGGCGAACCCTGGTCCCGGCATGTAATGTGGTCGGGAGCTCCTGCCGGCGTGACCGATCCTGGCGGGTGTCCGGCTCCGGGCCATCGTGCCGGAGCAAAGGCCGAGGAGCATGGATGTCGTCGATGTCAGAGCCGGTGCACCTGAGCAACCATCACCGCAGCACGCTGCGGCAGCTTTTCGAGCATCCGGTGAGCCATAACATCGAGTGGCGGGCCGTGGTCTCCTTGCTGGAGGCGGTCGGATCGGTCGAGGAGCACCACGACGGCAAGGTGGCCGTCACCATCGGGCCGCAGGCTGCCTTCTTCGATCCTCCGGCGCAGAAGGACATTGACACCCAGACGGTCGTGGACCTGCGCCGGATGCTGAGCGCTGCTGGCTACGGGCCCGAGGAAAGTGCTCGGGAGGACTGACCGCCGGGGAGATTCAGTAGCGGATCAGGCCGCGGATGTTGCGGCCGTTGCGCATGTCCTCGTAGCCCTGGTTGACGTCCTCCAGGGCGTACTCCCTGGTGATCAGCTCGTCGAGCTTCAGCAGCCCCTGATTGTAGAGCTCCAGGATCCGGGGGATGTCGTGCTGGGCGTTGGACGATCCGTACAGCGAGCCCCGGATCTGCTTTTCCATCATGGTGAGCATGAAGACCGAGCCGCTCATCTGGGTTGCGTCCGGATGGCCGACCGCGGTGATGATGACCTTTCCGCGTTTGGTGACCATGTCGAGGGCGGGGCCGATGTAGTCGGCCTCGGCGATGTCGGTGGTGACGATGAAGGAGTCGGCCATGTGGCCACGGGTGAGCTGGTGCACCAGCAGGGCCGCCTCCGGGACCGACGCCGCGGTGTGCGTGGCGCCGAACTCCATGGCCTTCTCGCGCTTGAACTCCACCGGGTCGATCGCGATGATGTTCCGCGCCCCGGCGATCCTGGCGCCCTGGACGGCATTGATGCCGATGCCGCCGATGCCCATGACCACGACCGTCTCGCCCGCCCTGACCTCGGCGGTGCGCACGGCGCTTCCGTAGCCGGTCGTGACGCCGCATCCCACGAGCGCCGCCTTGTCCAGGGCCGTGCCGTCGTCGACCTTCACCACCGAGGCTGCCGGGACCACCGTGTACTCGGAGAATGTGCCGAGCAGGCACATCTGGCCCAGGCCCTGGCCGCGGCCGTGGAAGCGGTAGGTGCCGTCCAGCTGCGGGCCGTTGATGAGGAAGGCGCCGAGATCACAGAGGTTCTGCATGCCGCGGGCGCAGTACGAGCAACGGCCGCAGGAGGGGAGGAAGCTGAGCACCACGGAGTCGCCCTCGGCGACATGCTTGACCTCGGCGCCCACCCCGGCCACGAGGCCGGCACCCTCGTGGCCGCCGACGACCGGGAAGGGCATCGGGATGTCACCGGTGACCAGATGCTCGTCGGAGTGGCACAGGCCACTCGCGGTGAGCTTGACCAGGACCTCGCTCTCCTTCGGCGCGTCGAGCTCAACGTCCTCGACCTGCCATTTCTCGTGCAGACCCCACAGCACCGCAGCCTTGGTCTTCATCCGCCCGCCCTCTCTGGCTTGGACTCCTGCCCGGAAAATACCTAGGAGATCCGGGTCCGGGAAGGCCCACAGTTCCTGCACCGGCGGACGTACCGGGAGTCCTCCCCTTCGCGTTATGCCGATTGGCTGCCGTTACAGTGACGGCGGCGGGGCTCAGTGCCCGCCACCGGGCAGCGCCGCAGGATAGTTCCGCTGGAGGAAGGTAAGGAGGGCTTCCCGGACTTCCCGGCGCAGCGGTGCGATAGCGTCACCATCTACGGCAGTCACCATGGCGATGAGCTTCACCGCCGAGGCGGTCGTGTCTTCGACGAAGAGGTCGCTTGGGCCCCTGTCCCAGTTCGAGGAGCGCTCGAGTGTCCGGCCGAGTTCCTCGCGCAGGGCGCTGAGCAGGGCATCGAGAGGCGCGTGAGCTGTCAACCGCCTATTTCCACCATCCCGCTGATCTGGGCGCCCTTGTGCGTCCAGTTCTGGAATGGCGTCGTTGTGAAGAAGGTGCACGGCAGGATCAGCGTCGTGTTGTCCTTCACGCGTACCGCGACGTAGGTGAGGGTTATCTCCTCGATACGCCCCGTCAGCCCCTGCACGACGACGATGTCATCGATCCGGATCGCGTCGGTGAAGGCGATCTGGAGGCCGGCGAACAGGTTTCCCAGGGTTGTCTGCGCGGCCAGCCCAGCGATCACCCCGATCACGCCAGCCGATGCCAGGATGCCGACGCCTATGTCGCGCAGCGGCGGGATCGTCCACAGGATCGCGGCGACGGTGACCGCCACGATCAGCGCCTGGGCCACGCGGGTGACAAGGATGATCTTCGTCCGGACGTGACGTGAGCGGCGGTTCCCGAGCCCAGTTTCGGGAAAGCGGGCCAGCAGCGCCCGTTCAACGCCGACTGCGACCACCGTGAGGAGCCATCCGACGACGGCGATCGCCGCGAGGCCGAGAATGTACCCGGCGCGGCCGGTCCATGCGCGCTGCGCGCCCGCCGCCAGGAGGACTCCGCGGATGGCCAGCACGACGAGCAGCACGGTGACCGGTGCGCGCCAGAGGGGCCGTCGCCCGACCTGCAGATTGCGACGCGCGGCGAGCCGCCTGATCAGGGCCGTGACCGCCACGCCCACCACGAACGCGATGGCCCCCGCGACGATGCAGACGATGATGAGCGTCGATGCCGAAGCGTGGCTCAGCTCAGGCATCGACGCCGGGCTGGCAGGATCGTCCGGGAAAGCCCGTACGGCGTGTCGGTCATGGGCCGCTGCTCTCTCGTCAGTCATACCGGATGCCGCACTCTAGACGGGCGGGCGTGTTCGATCAAGGCACGAGTGGATTGTCGCCCCGAGCTGTACGGCCGCCGGTCCATCTGGGCGGTCAGGGTCCGGCGAAGCGCGCCGGGTCGAGGAAGCTCGTCTGGCAGTAGGGGGGCTCACCCGTCACGATCTGGGCCAGCAGTTCACCGATGCCCGCTGCGTGCTTGAAGCCGTGACCGCTGTCCCCGCCGGCCACGACCACGCGGGGCTCGCCGGGCAGCCGCGGCCAGGAACTGCCCGTCTGGAGAGTCCGTGATCACGCACGGGATGACCTTCGCGGGCCGGGGATCAAGGCCAGGGAAGGCCCCCGCCACGGCCGAGGCCAGCTCGTCGATGTCGGTGTCCAGGTGGATGTAGCGGTCCATCTCCTCGGGGTCGATGCCGGCGCTTCCGCCGGGGCCTCTCCCGAGGCTCTCCAGGCCGACCTTGATCCCGAAGTCCTCATCCGATCCGTGTCCCCACAAGCCGCCGCCGTCGGGGCGCGCCCAGATGAACGCAGGGAACCGGCCCAGGGTGAAGTCCGCTGACCGGGGATCGCGGGGCCGGAACCAGTACAGCGGCGTCCGCTGCGGGGCAAGCGGCAGGCCGGCCACCAGCGCGCCGAGCCATGCGCCGGCCGCCACCACCACCTGCGGCGCCCGGAATTCGGCGGTGGAGGTGCGCACGGTCATGCCATCAGGGCCCGGCTCGATGGCGGTGACCATCGTGTGCGGGTAGACGTCGGCGCCGAGCCGCCGTGCGGCGCCGGCCTGCGCCCGCACGTTGCGCTCGGGATAACAGATCCCCGCGCCCGGATCCCACACGGCCACGTCACCGGGCGCCAGGCCTGCGTACTGAGGCTGCCGCGCCAGCAGATCCTCGTGGCCGATCTCGACCACGGGCACCCCGGCAGCAGCCGCCGCCGCGAGCGTGCCCCGCACCGGCCTGCTTCCCGGTGATCCCACGCTCAGGCAGCCCGTCTGGCGGACCAGGCACTGTCCGGCCTCATTCCCGAGTCCGGTCCACAGCTCCAGCGACTTCAGTGCTACTGCGGCCAGGCCGGGATGCTCCTGGCAGGCGACCCGGAACAACCGCGTCGCGCCATGCGAGGAACCGAGGTGATGCCCGATGCCGTGCCGTTCGAGGCCAGCGACCTCCGCGCCCCGCTCCGCGAGCCGCCACAACGCCGCGGACCCGAAAGCCCCCAGGCCCACCACGATCACGTCTTTACGGATGATCTCCATCGCCGCCGACCCTACCCTCCGAGCCCGGCCACAGGCTCACGGATATTGATAGGCATCCCGAGCTGCGCAGATACCTCGACCATCAACTGCCGTTCTACGTGCAACTCCGCGCACACCGTCTTGTCGTCTGAGGCTTCCGCCGGGGCTGCAAGCCAGGCCCAAGGAACGGGACCCGGTTCCTTTGCGCTGGTCGCCCACGAGGTTGGCGGGGCACCGGATCCGCCGTTACTGGTGGAGGAGTTCAGCGATGGTTCGGGTTGTGAGACGTGGGGGCAGTGGCCGCTGTCGACCTCTACCGGCTCGCACCCCAGGCGTTCCCGTGCGGCTGTCCGCATCCACTCCGGGCGGAAGGCGCGGTCGGCCCGCGGCAGCACATACGCGGAGGGCGCCAGGGGCCCGGCGGGCAGCGGGCCTGCTGGTAGGCCGCGGCGGGAAGGAACAGCCGCAGGGTCGATACCGCCCAGCGCAGGGTGGCCAGGTCGCAGTCGTGGAAGAGGAAGTACGCGGCCACGACCGGGTCCGCTGTGGGCGGTTCGGTCAGCGACCGCCATTCCGGGCTGAACATCCGGCTGCCAGGAGCCCGGATCTCCCCGGCGAAGCCCGGGGACCCGGCTGGGCCGGGAATGTACCCGGCCAGCCAGACCAGGCGGCGGGCACCGCCTGCACGCGGTGCCCGCGCCGGGTCAGGGCCCCGGCTAGCCCGGGTCCCGGCTGTCAGTCCCTCGTGGCACAGTCGAGCCGTGGAGAAACTCAGCAACCCGCAGATCCTCGATGCAGGTCTCGCCGACTGGCGCAAGCTGGCCCAGGCACTGCATGCGCGCTACTCGGTCCCGGATTACATCGTGGCAGCGGCGTTCGTCGCCGCGTTGGCGCGGATCGCCGAGGCCGAGGGACACCACCCTGACATGAAACTAACCCGCCGCGTCATCGACGTCTCGCTGTGCACGCATGAGGACGGCCTGTGGGTTACGCAGAAGGACATCGACATGGCCAGGAAGATCAGCGAGATCGCCCGCCAGAATGGGCTTGAGCCCGAGCCCGCTGCGGTGACCCAGCTCGAGATCGCGCTCGACACCGCGCACGGTGCCGACATCGCCCCCTTCTGGTCGGTCCTGCTCACCGGTAGCCCGGACAACAAGACATATGACTCGATCTTCGACCCCACCGGCCGGGTCCCAGGCCTGTGGTTCCAGGGCACCGAAGACCACGAGACTCCCCGCCAGCGCTGGCACTTCGACCTATGGCTCGCCCCCGACGTGGCCGGCGAACGGATCGCCGCAGCTGTTGCCGCTGGCGGATCCATAGTTGACGACTCTTCGGCACCATCTTTCATCGTGCTCGCCGACCCCGACGGCAACCGGGCCTGCATCTGCACCTCACTCGAGCGCGGCTAGCCAGGGCCGGGCATGCCCGTACAGGTGCAGCCGGCCACCGCAGACCGATGGGATGACCTCGTCACGGTGTTCGGGCGGCGCGGGAATGATCTTTCGTGGTGCTGGTGTCAGCATTTCCTCAACCCGGGAACTGATGAGTCCTCGTCGTCTGGCTCGGCACCGGACAACCGCGAGGCGTTGCGGCAGGAGATAACCCACGCCGCGGCGCCTCCGGGTTTGATCGCTTACGTCGGTGATCGTCCTGTGGGCTGGACCAGAGTCGGCCCCCGTTCCGCCTTTCCCGGAGTCGGGGGAAACAAGGCCCTGGCACGGGTGCTCGCCGATGATCCTGGCGCCTGGTGGGTGACATGCTTCGCGATCGACAGCCGCTACCGCCGGTCAGGCATTGCCTCAGCGCTACTCGAAGCCGCCGTCAGATTCGCCCGTGATCACGGTGCGACGGCCGTCCAGGGTCATCCGGTGGACGTGGCTGCCTTGAGGGCCGCTCGTGTGAGCGGGTCTGCGCTCTTCACCGGGACCATGGCGATGTTCGCCGCCGCCGGCTTCTCCGAAGTTGCGCGCACATTCCCCACCCGGCCGGTGATGCAGCTCCTGATGTGAACGGCAGTATCTCCACGGCGTGATCGCGCCGCGGACACTGGACTCTCGCGATCGTCGGCATCAGCCTGAACGGCCCGGCATCGGCTCGGCCAGCGCTGCCCGCCACGGGGGCGGGTCGAAGGGGTCGGCAAAGTACTGGGTCTCATGGGCGACGAGGCCGCCGGAGAACTCCATGATCCTGGCCCTGGCCTGGGCGTCACCGTCCATCGTCTCGCTCCTCAAGTCCGGCGGGCGGGCTCCACTGCGTGGCCCAGCCGTTCCCTGACCCGGTCCAGTCGGCGCGGCTGGTGCCGTTCAGGTGATCGAGGCGTGCATCGCCGCCGTTCTGTACTCTGCTGGTGGTTTCCGCTCTGTCGGTGCTTGTGCGCATATCCGGTAATCCGGGAGCAGGCGTTCGTGGTGTCTCGGCAGGTACGGCCGCCGGTGCTGGTGTCCTATGCCGCGTTCGTGCTCGTCGGTATCAGCGCGGGGGTTAACGGTGTGCTGCTGCCGTCACAGATGGCCGGTTACGGGGTGGGCCGGGCCACGATCGGGATCACCTTCTTCGCCAGCTCCGCCGGGTTCGTGCTGGCCGGCATCAGCACCGGCGCGCTGATCTGCCGGTCCGGGGTCCGGATCGCCCTGACGGCCGGCGGTGGCGCCTACGTGCTGGCCGGGCTGTACCTGGCCACCCGCCCGCCGTTCGTCGCGTTCGTGCTGGCGCAGCTGGTCACGGGGTACGGCACCGGGGTTCTTGAGTCGGCGCTCAACGTCTACCTCGCGGGGCTGCCCGGCGCGACGACGCTGCTCAACCGCCTGCACGCGTTCTTCGGCGCCGGTGCGCTGCTCGGGCCGGTGCTGGCTGCCTGGATCATCAGCTTCGCCTCCTGGACGGCGGTCTGGCTGGTGCTGGCCGCGGCCTGCGTCCCGCTGGTCGCCGGCTTCCTGGTGGCCTACCCGGGGCCGGAGCCGGCCGTCCAGGCGCCCGGGGCGCCCTTTGCTGCCCCGGGAAGCATGCTGGGCGCCGCGCTGCGGGACCGGGGCATCCAGCTCGGCGCGGCAATGCTGGCTATCTACGTCGGCCTGGAACTCAGCGTGGGTACCTGGGGCTTCAGCTACCTGGTGCAGGCGCGGGCGCTGCCGGAGTCGCTCGCCGGCTACACGATCAGCGGGTACTGGCTGGGGCTGACGCTCGGCCGGTTCCTGATCAGTCCGGTCGCCGCGCGGGCTGGCGCGACCACGGCCGGCATGATGTGCGCGTGCCTGGCCGGCGTCACCGCCGCCGCCGCGCTGGCCTGGCTGTCGCCGGCCGCGCCTGCCTGCGTGGCGCTGGGGCTGCTCGGCTTCTTCCTCGGCCCGGTCTTCCCGACCACTATGGCGATCGCGCCGCGGCTGACGCAGGCCCGCCTGGTACCCACCGCCATCGGCGTCATGAACGCGGCGTCTGTGATCGGCGGCTCCGCGCTGCCCTGGCTGGCGGGGACCATCGCCCAGAACGCCGGGATGCAGGTGCTCCTGCCGTTCGCCGTGGCACTGGCC
Source organism: uncultured Actinomycetes bacterium (assembly GCA_963767385.1). GTDB lineage: Bacteria > Actinomycetota > Actinomycetes > Streptosporangiales > Streptosporangiaceae > RYN-230. Next base: position 190,097 of record CAVYEA010000030.1, read on the forward strand.
ATGGCCCAGTTCGCCGTCTGGCGCCCAATCACCGGCCGGCTGGGATAACAAGGGTTCCCCATCCCGGCCAACCCGCCAAGCTCAGGGCAAGCAGTGCGTCACAACGGGCCGGACCTCGCAGTTGCCGGCCCAATCCGGGACGTGATTCTGGTGGAGTCGCAACATGCGGGATGCAACCTCAACTGCCTGCTCTAGCGAGGGCGCCTCGACAACTGCGAAGCCGTGAACCGGCAGACGTGCCTCGCCCTGGAGCATGCCGCTCGGGGACAGCTCGACCCGCACACCGTCCGCATGTGACGCCAGCCCCCCAGTGATGACGAAACTGCCCGCCTGGAGTTCGTTCTCAACAAGCTCAGTCATGGCCGATTGAAGCTCGGCGGGGGAACTCGTTACCTGGTCCAGAGTTAGTGTCACGAAGAACTGCATAGTCATGTTGGGTCCATCATCGGATCAGGCGAACGCCGCCGATGATTGCCAGGTACCCCGTATCAGGTGACCTGCGGAGCCCGTGCCGGGCTGCGTTGTTCTCCCTACTGGGAGTTCAGCCGGTAGGGGCCGGGGTGGGGCCCGGCTCGCTCAGGTCTTCGTGCTTCCGGTTCGGCGCGTGAGTGTTCCCGACGATCTGGTGCAGGGCGGCGACGTGGCCTCGGTAGGCGGATCGCCCGGCCTCGGTGAGGCGGAGCCAGACTCGCTGCCGGGTGTCGCGCACGGCGCGGCGCTGGGTGACGTATCCAGCGTCGGCGAGCACTGAGATGTGTTTGCTGAGGGCGGACTTGCTGATATCGAGCACGGTCAGCAGGGCCCCGAACTCGATCTCGCGCACGGGTCCAGGGCCGCGCAGATCCGCAGCCGGGCCGGTGCGTGTATCAGGTGGTCGAACCCGTCCCCGGCCGTGGCTTTTGCCTGCCCGGTGCCCGGTGGTGTGCTCACGGACGGGCGGCCGGGCGCTAGCGTGAGCCCGGTGCCAGCGAACACCGTGAACACCAGCACTGCGGTCACGACCGGTGGCCATGAGGCAAATTTCGACGCGGCCGCTCCTGCGACCATCACCAGGGGCAGGCCCGCCCAGGACAACCTGGTCCCGCAATGTCATGGCGCTGCGCTGGCATCGTTCGAGGATTCCGCGAGCCCGGTCCGCCGCGCGGGCCACGATGACCAGCGCCGTCCTGGCTCGGCCTAACCGGCAAGTTGCGGTAGTGGGTGGTGGTGCGTGATGCCACTGGGCGTGGCGCCCAGTGGCTTGACGCCGTCTACATAGGAAAATAGCTTGTTAGCTATGTATCGATACGTTGTCGCCGACGTCTTCACCGACACCCCGCTGGAGGGGAATCCTGTCGCCATCTTCACCGACGCTCGGGGCATTGCACCGCCGCGTATGCAGCAGATCGCCAGGGAGTTCAACCTCTCCGAAACCGTCTTCGTGCTCCCGGCCGGCGACCGGGGCGACGCGCGGGTACGCATCTTCACCCCCGCGGCCGAACTGCCGTTCGCCGGCCATCCGGTACTGGGCACGGCAGTGGTGCTCAGCGAGCAGGAAGCCACCGGCACGATCCAGCTGGAAACCGGCGCGGGCATGATCCGCGTCGATCTCACCCGTGAAAACGGGCGCGTCACCGCCGGCCGCATGCGGCAGCCGATCCCAGTCTGGGAGCCGTATGAGCAGGCTGACAACCTGCTGGCGGCCCTGGGAGTGACATCGTCGGACCTGCCGGTCGAGGCGTACCGCAACGGGCCGCGGCACGCCTACGTGGCGCTGGCCAGCGAGCAGGAGGTCGCGGCCCTCCGCCCGGATATGGGTGCGCTCGCCAGGCTGCCCGCCATCGGGGCCGTCTGTTTCGCCGGTACCGGCAGCCATTGGAAAGCCCGGAACTTCGCGCCGGCGCTTGGTGTCCCCGAGGATCCGGCCACCGGCTCGGCCGCCGGGCCTCTCGCCGTGCACTTGGCCCGGCACGGCCGCATCGCGTTTGGCCAGGAGATCGAGATCAGCCAGGGCGCTGAGATCAGCCGCCATTCGAGGCTATACGCCCGCGCTACCGGGGAGGGTGACCGGATCGGCGCGGTCGAGGTCGCCGGCGCGGCGGTCATTGTCGCCCGCGGCGAATTCGATGCTTGACGCCACCGTCCTCGCCGCACTGGCCAGCCCGAAACGGCTGCAGGTGCTCGAGTGGCTGCGCGACCCCCGGGCGCACTTTCCCCCGCAACGCGACGGCGACCTGGTCAACGACGGCGTCTGCGTGCTGTTCATCGCGAACAAGCTCGGTGTCGCCCAGCCGACCGCCACTGCACACCTGCAGGCGCTGGCCCGCGCCGGGATGGTCACCGCCAAGCGGATCGGCCAGTGGACGTTCTACAAGCGCAACGAGGCCGTCCTCATGGCCCTCAAACAGAAGATCGCGGAGGAGCTATGACGGACAAGACGCCCATCGCAACGCCGTCGGCCCCGGCGGCCGGGCCATACACGCCCGGCCTGGTAGCCGGTGAATGGGTTTTCCTGGCCGGCCAGACCGGTGCGGGCGACACCATCGAGGAGCAGGCCAGGGACTCACTCGGCAAGATCGACACGCTACTCGCAGCGGCCGGGTGTGCGCCCGCCGACGTCGTATCCTGCCTGGTCCACCTCGCCGACCTGTCCGACTTCCAGCGCTTCAACGCCACGTACGAGCCTCACTTCCCCGAGCCAAGGCCGGTGCGGACCACCGTAGGCGCTTCCCTCCTCGGCGGCGCACTAGTGGAAATCACCGCCATCGCCCGCCGGCCGTCCCGGTGAGCAGGCTCACCCATCCCGCAGATCCACCCTGCCAAGATCTTGAGGCCTGGTGGCCCGGGGCCATAAAGGCGCAGCTCACAAGGCCAGAACGACCTGATCTGAGCAGCAGCCATTGAAGGCGGTCAGGTACCTGGAGTCGTGACCACGGCCCGCAGGGATCGAGCGCCGTCCTTGGTCCTTGAGCCTTGGTCAGCCGTCCGGAGGGCCAGGTATGGTGCCCGACGGCGGGGGGCGGCAGGGCTGGGTTTTCGGGCCCCGGCACCACACCTCGGTGAAGATGTCGAAGCGGCCGCGCAGCGTCGTGGTGCTCGTGTGGTTGTTCGCGTCATAGAGCCCACGGCAAGCGAAGGTGCCACTGATCCGCCGGATCGACGGGTCTCTCATCGCAGCGTCGGCCGCGATGCGGACGGCGCAGGTGGCCGCGTTGGAGTGCTCCATGCCCCAGGTGTCGGTGTCGCCCCGCCAATTGCGCACTGTGACGTTCAGGTCAGCGTCCGATGTGGACGTCAGCGGGTACGAGCCTGCGCCGTGGTAGTTGCCAAAGCCGAGCACGAGTTGGGAGACGTTCGTGTCGTCGTTGGGATCGGCGCCAATGGTGGCACTGAAGTCCTTCTCGTTCCCGGAAAGGCCCATGCCCAAATCGATCTCGGCGTTCCCCGGAATCCCCGGCGGCACGGTGCTGTCCCCCGCCGTATAGGTGCCAGCGGCACCGCGACCTGCCGCCGCAGGGGCGCTGCCGAAAGTGAACGTGGCGTGGCTGATCCAGTCTGGAGGCTTGCTGCCACGCTCACCAAGCACGAGCGCTAATGCGCCAGAACCAGCCAATATGCCCATGACGAGGACAAGCACCAGGGCCGTGCGCAGTCGCACGCGGTTCAGTATGTCATGGTTGGCGGCCGAGCCCAGGCGCTGCTAGCGGCCTCATCCGGAAGGGGGCGCTCCCACGATCACCAACGATGGCGTGTCCGTCACCTCACGGCGTGCCCGGCTTCCAGCGCCGCCACCGGCGGCCGGGCCACTCCCGTAACGACGCAGCCAGCCTGGTGCGGGTGACATACTGGCCACGGCTGCAGGGAGCAGGCCACGATTTTCGGCGTGCTCTGCAGCTCCACCCGCCAGGCGGGCAGGATCTTCACGTGACAGTACTCGCGCCGGCTGCGGATGTGGCGCGGCCAGGGGCCAGGTCCCTGTGGGACGTGGCGGAGGCGTGCCTGGCCGCAGCCGCCTTCGCGGTGCTGTGCGTGCTGGTGCTCAGGGCCTCGCCGTATCTCCCCGAGCCGGACGACTACGCCTATCGTGCCTCGATCGTGGCGATGACCGACGGGCACTTCTTCACCCTGACCGGGGCGCAGGCACACGCGCTCGCCGAGCAGCTGGCACCTCAGGTGGGCAGCAACAGGCTGGGTCCTGGTCCGGGTGGCGGCCCCGTCCAGTGGGTGCAGCTGCCGGGAGGCAGGTGGATCAGCGAGAAGGATCCGGGCTACCCATACCTCGCGATGGCGTTCCAGGCGCTCGGCGTCATCCGGCTGGCTCCGCTCTTCTATGGCGCGCTGGCCTGCCTGGGTTTGTATGTCGGTGGCAGGCGCTGGCTCGGCAGGTTCGGCGGCGCGGCCGCGGCCGGCCTGTACTGCTCGTCTGGTGCGGCAATCCTGTTCGCCTGGCGTGATTACATGCCGACCTTCACCGAAGCCTCGCTGATCGCGGCGGGTACCGGGGCGCTGCTATGGGCGGTGCTGGCGGACGAAGTCAGCACCAGGCGCAGGACCTGGGCCGGGCTGGCCGGCTTCGTGGCGCTGGAGGCAGCCACGTTCAGCAGGTACACCAACATGGTGGTGCTGGGCTGCGCGGTCATCGCGGTGCTCATGGCGTGGCGGCTGCGGGCCGCCCGGCTGCCCGGTAGCGCGGTTGCCTGGTGGCTCGCGTCGGTCTGCGTCTTCGGCACCGGCGCCGCGATCTTCAACACGCTCATCTACGGCGGCCCGCTGCGGTCTGGCTACCGGCCGGGGGAGATCACCTTCAGCCTCAGCGCCATCAGCTCTAACCTCCGCTACATGCCAGCGCACCTGATCCAGGCCATGCCCATGCTGGTGCTCGGCCTCGCCGCGCTGGCGGGCATCGCCGTCGCCTGGCTGCGCGGCCGCCGGGCAGGTGGCGAACGGGCCGCGCTGGCCAGGCGTGACCTGGCCGCCGGGACTGCGCTGGCCGCCTCGTGGGGCGCCATCTGGGTCTTGTACGCCACGTATACGTGGACCGCGGCCGCGGGCCTGAGCACGCTGCAGGCGGCCCGGTTCTACGTGCCGGCCCTGGGCGCGATCTCGCTGCTCGGCGCCTGGCTGCTGGCCCGCGTGCCGCGCACGCTGCCGCTTGCCGCGATCACGACGTTCGCGGTGGCCGCGGCGCTGTTCGGGCTGGGCGGCTGGGCCTTCCATGACATGTACCAGTTCCCGTTCGGGCGGCAATTGCTCGTGGTGCACGGGCCAGGCGGCACGGTCGAGCTCAAGCCAGGCCCAGGGACCAGGATCGGCGGCCCGGCCGCACCCCCCGGCGGCCCCGGCCGAGCCGGTATCCGCCGCCCGTCATGACCGCCCGCACAAGCCGGCGGACGCGCGAGCCGCGCAAGAATGCCGGTTCGGGATGTAAATGAGCAGTCATGCTCACGATCAGGCTTCCGGCCATAGGCGGGTCGGTGCGCGGTTATTTAGCGGATTTCTTCGCGTCGCTGGCCGCCCGGTCATGGTGAACGCGCAGGCGGTCGATCTGTATGTATATGCATCGGCGCCATCGGGATGAAGGTCCGCATGTACCGCGAGTGGAGCGGTTAGTCACACCGAGGCGCTTGCGGAAGAACACCCGCCGGAAGCCGTTGTGCTCGGCCCGGTGGGTCGCCGCGTAGCCGGACTCTGCTGGCAGTGCAGCCCAGCGCTGGCGCCTGCCAGCCAGGCGGCGGGGGGCAGCGGTGGTGTATCAGACGTGCCGGTGAGTGCTCTTTCCTGCAGAGGATTTGCTGCGGCCCGCGGGATATGGGCTGCCGGGCTGCTCGGCTACAGAGCTTGAATGGCCAGGGTCTGCGGTTATGGTGGTTCGGGTTCGAGGGTGAGTCCGGTCTGGGTGAGGAAGCCGTCGATCAGTGCGGGCCGGTACTGGATGCGTTTGAGCCGGTTCTTGATGATGGCGGCCAGCTGGTCCGGGGTGCTGCAGCCGCCGAGGTTGCCGAGGCTGTTTTTCATGTTCGCCCAGGCGCCCTCGGCTGGGTTGAGGTCGGGGGCGTAGGCGGGTAGCTGGGCGACGGTCAGCCAGTCCGGGTGCGCGCTGGTGAAGGTGCGCATCACGGTGCTGAGGTGGGTGTTCAGATTGTCCCAGATCAAGATGACCGGGGCTTTCAGCTGGTGGTGCGCGGCGGTGACCAGGCCTTCGTAGTCTGCTTCGGACATGCTGCGGCGCTCGCCTTTGCGGCCGCGGTGGATGCGGATCCGGTAGAAGAACCGGCTCCGGCTGCCGGGCTTGAGGCAGACCAGGCCGGCGGCGGACACCCGCCCGGAGCCTTTCCCGGATACCACGGCCACGGGAGTCTGCCCGCGGCGGCCCCAGGTGCGGGCCTTCGGCGGCCGCAGGGCCTGCCCGGCCTCGTCCTCGAAGCAGATGTACGCCCCGGTCGCCGCCGCTAGACATCCCACGGCTCTAAATGTCAAGCGGCGCGGGTAGTTTCGTGGCTGGTGCGGTGGCCCCAGGCGGTGTCTTCGCTGTAGGGGGTGTGGCTGGCCAGGCATCCGTGGAGGATGCCGACGAGGCGGTTGCCCAGGATGCGCAGGGCCTGGTGGTGGGTGTCGCCGGCGGTGCGGCGGTGGTCGTAGAAGGCCCGGGCGCCGGGACTGGCGGTGAGCGCGGCGAAGGCCCACAGGTAGATCGCGTCGGCGAGCCGCTTGTTGCGGGCGTGGCGGGCCAGGACGGCCCGGCGGGTGCCGGAGGCCCGGGTGATGGGTGACGTGCCGGCGTAGTTCTTGCGAGACTTGGCAGTGGCGTAGCGGCCTGGTGCATCGCCGAACTCGCCGAGCACCCGGGCGCCCAGGATGGTCCCCAGTCCTGGCAGGGAACGGACCACCTGTGCGTCCGGGTGCTGCTCAAAATCCGCTGTCATCTGCTGCTCAAGCGCTGTGACCTGAGTGTTCATCTCGGCGATCACGGCGGCCGTGGCGGTCACGGCTGCGCCCATGGCGGCGGCCAGGGCAGGCGCGGGCTGCAGCTGCGGGGCGCGCAGCGCGGCCTGGATGGCAGCGGTGCGCTCGGCGAGGCGGCGGGTCCGGCCACCGCGGCGCAAGGCGGCAGTGATCTGGGTCCGCGACAGTGCTGCGCCGAGGGCCGGCTGCGGTGCCGCCTTGAGCACGGTGATCGCGTCGGGGCTGGTCAGGTCGTCGAACGCGGCCAGCGCGGCGGGGTAGAACTCGCGCAGCGCGGAACGAAGCTGGTTCGCCTGCCGGCGCCGGGCCCAGATCATCGACTGGTGCGCCCGGGCCAGCGCCCGGATCCCCTGGGCCAGGTCACTGTCCCCGGCCACCGGCCGGTGATTGTGCCGGTCAGTGCGGACCAGGTCCGCCAGAACCTTCGCATCGCCGGGATCGGACTTAGCTCCCGAGGAACCGTGCCGGTCCCGGTATCGCGACGCCGACATCGGGTTGACCGCGAACACCTGGTATCCCGCCGCGACCAGGGCATTCACGAACAGGCCCCGGTCGGTCTCGATCCCGATCACCACCTCGCCCGGCCCGGCCGCGTGCGCCGCGGCCAGCTCATGGAACCGGGTGATCCCCTCCACTCCCTCAGGCAGCCGGCCACCGGCCAGCCGCCGGCCCTGCTCATCCTCAATATGGACATCGTGGTGGGCCTCAGCCCAGTCCACCCCGGCAAAGATCAACCTCAGCTCCTCCCGCCAGCCCGTGAACGTGACAGTGAGCCCGAGGACCCCGGCAGCCTGCTAATAGACCAGTGCTCGAAGGCACGCCATCCCACCAGCCGTCACAGGGGGCCTCACCAGCCGGCAGGGGCACGATCTAGCGGTAGGGCTCGCGGGCCCGGCCTCAAGCAGTGCTCACCCGCCGGTGGCTCAGCGATCATCCTGGCCTTCCCAACCTGACCACGACGATCAATCCCTATTAGCCTCGAAGCTTGACCCAGGTCACGTCCCGCCAGGTGGCGATCGCCTTCTCATCGCGCTCCGCGGCCCGGTGGACGGGGACCTGCGGGGTGAACCCGATCCGGTGCAGCAGATACGAGGTGCCACGCAGGGTATAGCGGACATGGAACAGCCGCCCGATCAGCGTGGTGACCCGCTCCAGCGTCCATCGCTGGTCCTCGCGCCAGCCCCAGGCGGCGGGGCCTTTGTCCAGCTCGGCCCGCAACCGCGCCAGCTGCGCCGGCGACAGCCGGCACACCGCCCGCCCGGCCCTCGACGCCAGCGCAGCTCGCCGCCGGCCCGCCAGCGCCGCCGCCACTGATAGGCCGATTGGTGCTCACCCGCAGCTGATGCGCGACCTGCACCGGCTTCATATCCTGCTCGAACAGCTGCGGCGGCCTGCAGCCGCACCGCTCACGCCGCGTCCGCCCAGCAGCGGACAGGCCACCACCATCGGGATACCTCATAATCCCGGCGTAGAACTACAGCCAGCCAAGATCACGCAGGCACGCCGCATGTG
>CAVYEA010000031.1:0-166067 GCA_963767385.1 uncultured Actinomycetes bacterium
CCGATACGATCACGAATTGTTATCGATGTGGCAGCCGGCCCGCTCGCCGGGCTCCGCCCGGCCTGCGCCGGGCTGATCATCGAGCCCCGCAGCGGAGCACCGGATCCGCGTCCGCAGCCTCGTGGGTCACCCGTGGGACGGGCATCTCGGCGAACTGGAGCACGATCGTGTCCATGTTCGGGTCGTGGGTGATCGTCACCGCGATCGTCATCATCATCGTCGCCGGTGCCCTGGGCCTGCTGCTGGGCCTGCTGCTGGGCGGCCGGAACGCGGAGGTCCGCACGACGACCGGCTTGGTCTCGGTGTTCCGGTTCGCGTCACTCGGGCTGATCATCATCGGCGCCCAGCTGCACGGCGGATCCGGTCTACCTCGGCCCTGCCCTCACGTTCGCGCTGGTTGACTTCGTGGGTGCCCCTCGCCCTGGCCGTGGAGATCGGGCACCGGGCCGCAAGACCGGAGCAGCACCCCGGCTCACCCGCCGCGGTGGCGTCCGCTTCGCCTCCGTCCTCCCGGTAGCAGCGGCAGCTGCGGGCTGGTCAGGGCGCTGGCTCGATGGTGATGGAGCCGGTGGTGGCCGTGGCCGTGATGTGGTGCGGCGACGCCGGGTTCCGGGTGACGCTGACGCGGGTGGTGCCGACCGTGGCGCGCGCGTCAACGGCGTAGGCGACGTTCCCGGGCAGGTGTAGCGATACCGAGCCCGCTGTGACCGTGGCCGTGAGCGCCGCGGGCGGGGCTGAGAACGTGACCTCGATCCTGCCCGCCGACAAGCCCAGGGTGACGTTGGCGGACGACACGTCCTGGCCGAGGATGGATCCGGCGTGGCTGGTGGCCTCGACCGGCCCCGACACCTGACCCAGATCGATGTTGCCGGCGTTTGTGTGTGCCGTCACCTGCCCGGAAAGGGAATCCAGCCTGATCGCCCCGACGCTGTCATCGACCCGTATGGTCATGGCCCGCGGCACCGTGATGTCGTAGCCGACGCTGCACGTTTCCAGGGCCGGGCAGTGGCTGTCCATGGTCAGGGTGCCGGCGGTGACCTGGTGCGTGGTGCGCGGTGCGGTGTGCCGGAAGGTGAGGTGCTCGGTGACCACGATCTTGCCCGAGTCAGCGCCGGTGATGTGGACGCCGCCCACATGAGCGAGCACGACAAGGGCCTGCAGATGGCTGGAAACCGAGTAGCTATGGGTGCGCTGCTGCAGAGCCCCGACATCGACGGAGCAGCCAGCCAGCGTGGACGCAGCCACCCCGCCGGTGAGTACCACCGCAGCTAGTCTGATCGCCCTGCGCACCGGCATGGCGCGCTCCCTTTCAGCGAATGCCCTCACTGTGCGCTGTTGGGATGCGGCACGCGGCCTGATCGCCTCACCGCGGAGCCGTCCCATCCCAACCATCCGCTGGAACCCCTGGGCGCGCCAGGGCCCAGGGGCGGGAACCAGTGGGTCAAAGGTCATGCCCCACCGGCCCGGCGGCGATGCCCCTCACCGCCGGATCTGGCGTGTGGATGATTTTCAGTGCAGCGGCTCGAACCGTGCGGTGAAGTGCCGCAGGTGCCTGGGCTGGGACACGATGCGCATCCCGGGGAGGCTGGCAGCCCGGCTGGCCACCCGGGTGAGAACCTCGATGACGTAGTCGATGTGGCTCTGGGTGTAGGTGCGGCGGGGAATGGCGAGGCGGACCAGGTCCATGGCGGCGGGGGTCTCGGTGCCGTCGGGGTGCAGGCCGAACATGACAGTTCCGATCTCGCAGGCCCGCACCCCTCCTTCCTCATAGAGTGCGCAGGCCAGCGCCTGGCCTGGGTAGTGCAACGGGTCGAGGTGCGCCAGCATGGCGCGCGCATCGATGAAGACCGCGTGGCCGCCGAAGGGGACAACGACGGGGATCCCCGCTGATTCGAGTGCCTCGCCCAGGTAGGCGGTGGAGCGTACCCGGTAGCGCAGGTAGTCCTCGTCAACGCATTCGCGCAGTCCCTGGGCAATCGCCTCCAGGTCACGCCCGGCGAGCCCGCCGTAGGTGGGGAAGCCCTCGGTAAGGATTTCCAGGTTGCGGCACTGCTCGGCGAGGCTGTCGTCGTTGAGGGCAAGCCACCCGCCGATGTTGGCGAGCGGGTCCTTCTTCGCCGACATCGTCATCCCGTCCGCGAGGGCAGCCATCTCCTGGACGATGCCGGTGACCGGGACGCCGGCGTAACCAGGCTCCCTGGTCTTGATCAACCAGGCGTTCTCCGCGAACCGGCAGGCATCCAGGAACAGCGGCGTGCCGAAGCGGTCGCAGACGTTGCGGACTGCCCGGATGTTGGCCAGGCTGACCGGCTGGCCGCCGCCGGAATTGTTCGTCACCGTCAGCATCACCAGCGGGACCGTGTCAGCCCGCTCGTCGAGCAGCTGCTCCAGCGCCGTGACATTCATGTTGCCCTTGAACGGGTGGCGCATCCCTGGCTGGAGCCCTTCCGGGATGGGCAGGTCGACGGCCTGCGCCCCGGTGAACTCAATGTTGGCCCGGGTGGTGTCGAAGTGGGTGTTGTTCGGGATCACCCGGCCCGGCCCGCCGACGACGGTGAAGAGGATCTTCTCAGCAGCCCGGCCCTGGTGGGTCGGCAAGACGTGCCGGAACGGGAACAGGCCGGTCACCGCGTCACGGAACCGGTAGAACGAGGGCGCTCCAGCGTAGGCCTCGTTACCCCGCTGGATGCCGGCCCACTGCTCAGCCGACATCGCCCCGGTCCCCGAGTCGGTGAGCAGATCGATCAGCACCAGTTCGGCCCGCAGCTCGAACAGGTTGTACCCGGCGGCCGCCAGAGCGGCCGCGCGTTCCGCCCGGGTAGTCAGCCTCATCGGCTCCACCGAGTGGATGCGGAACGGCTCAACGATCGTGCGGAACGGCTCGTCGCTCATGCCTGGCGACCCCCCTCTACCCGGACCGGCCCGGCCGGCTCTCCACGGCTCTGCGAAACCCCGTCGTCATGACCGGGCTGCGCCGTGCACCGGGACGGAGGATGAGGCTCGCCCGGCCTGGATGGCCGCGGGATATCCCGGTCCGGGCGTGACAGCCGCCAGAGCGCAGGCTCATTCGCCTTTCCTCTTGACGAGCCAGGCCTCGGCATCACGATAGGCGGCCCTGGTTGACTCACCGACAACCGGGCTGGCCTCGAACGCGCGCACCGGCCCGTCGATGTGCCCGGTCCGGCGGAGCCGCTCGGTCAGGGCCGGGTCCAGGCCGCTGAGGTAGAGGCGGCCCTCAGCCTCTTCGAGGCGATCGGCGTAATCGGCCACCACCTTGACGAAGGTCGCTCCCAGGGAGGTGCGCCGGCGCAGCCGCAGCACCACCACCGGGGACCGTGCCTCGCCGGGGTCCGGCAGGTGCGCCTGCAGGGTGCGGGCGCCGGCATACATCAGGCTGCCGTACACATCGAGAATCGTCACGTGCTGGCTGGTTAGCGTGGGCGGGGGCGGGTGCTCTTCGAAAAGCCCGTCGTCGCGGGGGACGAGCTCCACCACGGCAAGGTCCATCGCCTCCTGGTTCAGCTGCAGGAGCAGCGACAGGGCGACTCCGATGCCGACCGCGGCGGCGACCGGCAGGAACAATGTGGCGGCGAACGTGGTGATGATCGCGATCTGCGAGCCGCGGCCGGTACGCATGATGCTGGTGATTTCGCCCAGCTGCAGCGAGCCGATGGCCGCGAAGATGAGGATCGCGGCCAGCGTCGGCATGGCGATCCTGGCCACCAGGCCGGAGAAGAGCACGAGGATCACCAGCAGCCATACACCGGACCACGCCGCCGCCCACCGGGTCCGGGCGCCGACTGACACGTTCAGCGCGGTCTGGCCGACCGAGCCGCCCACTGGTATGCCACGGAAAAACCCGGAGAGCAGGTTGCCGGCTCCCTGCGCGATGATGTCCTGGTCCGGATTCGGCCGCGCATCGCCCGGATTTGGCGCGGCCTCCGCGACGCCAGCGCCCTGGACGAGGACGATGGCCGCGACCGCCAAGGCGCCAGTCACCAGGCTGAAGGAAAAGTGCCGGAAGTCTGGCAGATGCGGGAGAGGGATGCCGCGCGGGATATCGCCCGCGTCCCCCACCCGGGCAACGCTCTGCGCGCCCGCGATAACCACCACGAGGGTCGGGATCAGCAGGGCAAACAGCGAACTCAGTACGGCCAGACGGGTGCGCGCCAGCAGGGCCAGGATGGCCAGCGCGCTCAGCCCGGTGAGCAGGGAGGCCAGGTCGATCCGGCTGGGATGGCTGAGCACGTCAACCGCCTTGGCCAAGGGGAAGGCGCCGTGTGCCGGAGCGCCGGTCAGGTCAGCGACCTGACCGCACACGATGTTGACCGCGATCCCGGTGAGGAAGCCGGTCATCACGGAGTATGAGACGAACCGCGTGTACCGGCCGAGACGGGCGAGCCCCGCGGCGACCAGTATCGTGCCGGCCAGAATCACGAGCAGCGCGATGGCGCCGGGACGCTGCGCCGGCGGTACGCCCTGCAGCGCCGAGCCCGCCGCCAGCGCGGCGGCAGAGGTCGTCGTGATCACCATGAGCCGGGTATGCGAGCTGAGCCCGCCAGCGATCGGGCCGGCGATGCCCGCATACAGGCCCTGCACCGGGTTCACTCCGGCCAGGACAGCCGCGGCCATCCCGTCCGGCACGCTGCTGATCGCGCGCGGCAGCGCGGCCACCATGTCCGCGCGCAAGTGCGCCCGCTCCGGCCCGATGGTGTGCCGCCAGCGACCGGCGGACGCCAGGACCGAGCGAATATCGTGCGCCAACCCTGCTGCCCTCCGGCCGCACCCCGCCAGATCAGGGGGAGCGTTGCCGCGGGATGCACCCGAATGATCCCGGCTTGCGCCGCCCCTGCCTCATCCGTGCTGGGTGGCTGTGCTGAACATGGTCACCGTCCCCGGCGGGGAAGTGCCGGTCGAGGGTGCCGATGGCCACGCCCGCCGTGCGGGCCACCTGCTGCAGGGAGGATCCTGGCACCAGGACGTCGCCCACTGCCCGCTGACGACAGGACTTGGCCGCCATGACCACAGACACCACCCCGCGGAACGACGGCGTCCTGCGTTACCGGACGTTCGGCCGCCTGACCGGCCTGCGGGTATCGGAACTTGCCCTGGGCACGGCCATCTTCGGATCCGGGCCCGGCGCCCGCGCCGAGCCGGCCGAGGCCCGCGCCATCTTCGAGGCCTTTGCCGAGGCAGGGGGCACGTTCCTGGACACCGCCGACGCTTACCAGGGCGGCAGCGCTGAGGAACTGACCGGCGAGTTCCTGGCCGGGCGCCGGGACAGCTTTGTCCTCGCCACCAAATACACCCGCAGTGCCACGCCGGGAGCAGGCATCAGTGCCACTGGGAACAGCAGGCGCACCGCGGTCCGGTCGCTGGAGGCCAGCCTGAGACGGCTGCGAACCGATCACGTTAACCTGTACTGGGTGCACCTGCCGGACGCCGTCACCCCGGTCGAGGAGATCCTGGCCACCTTCGATGACCTCGTGCGCGCCGGGAAGATCCTCTATGGCGGCCTGTCGAACTTCCCGGCCTGGCGGGCCGCCGCCGCCGCGACCACCGCGCGGCTGCGCGGCAGCACTTCCCTGGTGGGCGTCCAATGCGAATACAGCCTGGTCAACCGGGCCGCCGACCAGGAACTGCTGCCCGCCGCCGAGGCGTTCGGGCTGGGCGCCTGCCTGTATGCCCCGCTGGGCGGTGGCCTGCTCACCGGTAAATACCGGCACGGCCCTGAGGGGCGGCTCGCCGCGTGGGGCCGCGGCGTCCGCACCGAGGACACCCCCCGGCACACGGAGATCCTCGACACCGTCGTCGCCATAGCCGGGGAGGCCGGCGCCACCGCCGGGCAAGTGGCGACCGCCTGGCTGATGGAGCGGGCAGCCCGCTCCGCTACCGCACTGGTGCCCGTCATCGGCCCCCGCACCACCGGGCAGCTCCGCGACTACCTCGCCGCGCTCCAGCTGACCCTGACCCCGGCGCACTACGACCAGCTGACCCAGGTCAGCGCCGTCACTCACGACGAGGACCGGTCATTCGCGTTCGGCGCGGACGCCCAGCGGTTCCGCCAGCACCCCGTGCCGGTCGTCTAGAACGTCACTTCCCCGGCCGGCCGAAACCGCCCGCGCATCCTCTGGCCCTGGAGCTGGCCGCTGATGCGCGGCGGGGACGGATCACCCGGCCGGGGGGAGGCCCGGGCGGGACCGGCACCCTACTGTCGAGCATGAGAAGCAGGGCCGGCCCCCGCACGCCCGGCGCTTTCGCTGAGGTCAGCAACGGCGGCGGCCCGCCCGGCCGTGGCGCCCGGCGGGTTCCGGGCCCAGCTGGCCGGCACCGGCAGGAGGAACGACGTTGGTGAGCGGCCTGGGCCAAGCCGACATCAAGCGGATGCGCGACCAGCTTTTCTTCGAGGGCCCGGAACGCAGCCGCCGGCTGAGCCGGTTCTGGCTCCTGCTGCCGCTCTCGGCGGTTATCGCGTCCGCCGGGGTGGTGAGCAACTCGACAGCCACCGTGATCGGGGCCATGATCGTCGCCCCGCTCATGACCCCGATCCTGGGGACCGTCCTGGCGGTCGTGCTCACCGACCGGACCAACCTGCGACGGTGCCTGCTGCTGGTCGTGGCCGGCGCAGCCGCGGTGGTGGCGATTGGCTGGCTGCTGGGCCTGTTCGTCCCCTACCCGGTGGTGGCGGCCACCAACAGCCAGGTGGCTGACCGGGTCACGCTCCAGCTCGTTGACCTGGTGGCCGCGCTGGCTACCGGGGCGGTGGGTTCGGTGGCCCTCGTTCGGTCCGACATCTCCGACACCCTGCCCGGCGTGGCCATCGCCATCTCCTTGGTGCCGCCGCTGGCCGTCGTCGGCCTCACCCTCGAATCCGGTGCTCCCCGTGAGTCCCTGGCCGCGCTGCTGCTGTTCACGACGAACGTCGCGGCCATCCTGGCCAGCGGCGTCGTGGTCATGGCCCTGTACCGGGTCCGCCGGGTCTCCGGCCCGGCGCAGGCGGCCGCTCCGGCCATCCGTTACGGCAGCGCCGTCGCCATCATTGCCGCCCTCCTGCTGGCGGTGATCATCCCCCTGTGGATCAGCTCGGACCGGATCGACAAGACCACCACCCGGCAGAGCGACGTCCAGGCGGTGGCCGAGCACTGGGCCAGCACGGCGGGCTGGTCCGTGGTCGGCGTTACCGTCACCGGCAGCCGGGTGCTGGTCGAGGCCACTGGGCCAAGCCCCGCCCCCGGCCTGGCCGGGCTCCGCCGCGACCTTGACGCCGCGGGCCTGAACGGCCTCAACGTGCAGGTCAGCCTGGTCCCCGCCAGCTACAGGCCGCTGCCACGTTAGGCGGCGGCCAGGAAGGGATGGTGGTGGTATCCGGAGTCGTCGAGTACGGCGACCGTTGACTCGGGAACTTCGATGAAGGCCCCGGGCAGGTCGTTCAACGGCTCCGAGACCACGACGTGGGCACGCTTACCGAAGAGGCGCAGCCGGCCGGCGTCGGGATACATCTCTTGCAGCGTGGCGATGTCGGCCGAGTGGAACAGGGTGCGGGTCTGCCGCTGCGAGGAGTACCGGAAGGCCCACACGGTCATGCCGTCCGTTACTGCGACAGTCCCCTGCATCGGGAATTCCACCCCGTGCTCGTGGCCGACCGACTCCACCACGTGGATGGCCTTCGCCATGGCACCTATGGGATCCTCGCGCAGCCCCAGGGTCAGGGCGAGGTGGAACAGGACCTCAGAGTCGGTGGTCCCCTGGATGTGGGGGTACAGCGACGGGTCGACGGCAAAGGTCAGGGCACGCTTCACCGAACCGAACCCGGCGAGGGCGCCGTTGTGCATGAACAGCCAGTTCTGGAACCGGAACGGGTGGCAGTTGGTCTGCTGGATCGGCGGGCCGGCCGCGGCGCGGACGTGGCTGAAGAACACCGGGGACTCGATGGCTTGCGTGAGCTCGCGCAGGTTCTGGTCGTGCCATGCGGGCGCGATGCTGCGGAAGAGCCCGGGAACATTCCCCGCCTGCGGGTCCGTCGGGTACCAGCCGAAACCGAACCCATCACCGTTGACCGTCTCCGCTCCGAGCGGAGAATCCAGCGACTGCGCAATGAGCGAGTGATGGGGGTGCAAGACCAACTCAGATGGCCGCAGCGGCTCCCCGGAGTACGCCATCCAGCGACACATGGCATGAACCTCCCCGCCCCCGGTGCGCCTTGTCGTGATCAGGTCCGACATTACGCGCAGGGTGTCGCAGGCAGAAGACGGTCCGTGATGCCTCGGCAGGGCAGGCCGGCGCGCAGCGTCCGGGTGGACATCCCGCCGGGCGGCCATGGCCTGGGTAAATCACCAGAACTATGTGATGCCCGGCTGCACCCGGCCGGGCATAAGGCTGGCGGCTGGGCGTTGAAGACGGAGGAAAGTGAGGCACCGGAATGGGCATCCATGTGTCGGCCGGAGCCCCGGCTGAGCACGCCGCGGGGACGGTGACGAGGTCCCCGGGGCCATGGCCCAGCCAGCTTTACGCACCCGCACGGCGCACTGCCCGGCCCGCGGCCCGGTGGCGCGGTGGCCGGGGGCTGGCCGTGCTCCTGGCCGTGCTGGCCCTGGCCGGGACCGCGGCTGGCCGCCCGGCTCCGGCCGCGGCGGCGGCGGGCGGCTCGGTGACCGCATGCGCCCAGTTCGGGGCCGGGGCGATCCAGCGTCAGGCCACGGTGACGACGGCGCCGGCGGCCTGCCAGGGACTGAGCGGGACCGAGGTCAACGTGGCGATCGGCCGGGCGCTGCGGGCCGCGACGGCCGGGGAGCGCGGGAAGGCCCGCCAGCGCCACCGCATCGCACAGGATTCCCGGTACCTGGCCGGCCTGATCCGCGCCGCCCGCACGCCCGCCCAGCCGGCGGCACCGCTGTCCGGCCCGGCCAGCCGGGCCGGGCTCAGCCTGGCCGCGCTGGCCGCCTGGCTGGTCACGGTCGGCCTGGGAGTGTCCATGATGGCCCGCTGGGTCATCCGGGCCCGGCGGCGCCCGGCGGGGCCGGTCCGGCGCCGGCCAGCTCCCGTGCTGAACGTCGCGCACTTCGGCCTGGCCGCGGTCAGCCTGCTGGCCTGGATCGCCTACCTGGCGACCGGCGTGACCGGCCTGGCCTGGGCTGCCTGCGCTCTGCTGCTCCCGGTGGCCGGGGTGGGCATGACGCTCGTGTTCCTCCCCCCGGCCCGCAGCCCGGCTGGCTCCCCGGCCACCGCCGACGCCAGGCCCGCCACCCTGGTCGCGGCCGGGCGGGCCCCGGTCCCCGCGTCAGCCCCGGCCCTGGCCCGCACGGCCGTCGCGGACCGGGCCCGCACGGCCGTCGCGGACCCGTCCGGCGATGACCGGCCGCCCGTCCGGCGCCCGCCCGCCCTGGTCGTCGCCGCGCACATCGCCGCCGCCTCCCTCACCATCTTGCTCGCCGTGCTCGCCGCCATCGGCTCCGGCTGAGGCGCGGGGCCGGTGAGATCCCCTAGCAGGCCGGTCCGCACGGGGGCTGTTCCGGCGAGGTGATGGGCGACTTACAGTAAGCGCCATGGACCCTGCTGGCCGACACGGGACGGCTGACGCCCAGGTCCGTGCGGTCCGGGGCGCGATCGTCGCCCGCCACGGGCTGTTCGGGCGGCTGACGGGAGCAGCGCGCGTCACCCTGGTCTCGGCGCCGGCGGGGAGCGGGAAGACGTTCTTGCTGCGTTCCTGGATCGGCACGACCGGCCAGGCGCCGCACACCGCCTGGGTACCGGTGCAGGGTGAAGAGCATGATCCGCAGCGGTTCTGGATCTCAGTGGCCGACGCGCTGCGGGGCACGGCGGCCGGGTCGGCACTCGTGCGGCCGCTGACCGCGGCGCCAGGCCTGGACGGCTGGGCCATCGTGGAGCTGCTGCTGGAGGACCTGGCGCCGCTGGACGACCGGATCTTGCTGGTCATCGACGACCTGCATCAGCTGAGCTCGGCCGAGGTGCAGCACCAGCTCGAGGTGCTGGTGCTGCGCGCCCCGCCGGAGCTGCGGTTCGTCCTCTCAACCCGGCATGACCTGCGGCTGGGCCTGCACCGCCTGCGGCTGGAGGGCGAGCTGACCGAAATCCGCGCGGCCGATCTCTGCTTCACCGTCGACGAGGCGGGGGCGCTGTTCGAGACGGCCGGAGTGGGGCTGCCCGGCTCCGCGCTGGCGCTGCTGGTGGACCGGACCGAGGGCTGGGCCGCGGGGCTGCGGCTGGCGGCGCTGTCGCTGGCCGGGCACCCCGACCCGGAGGGGTTCGCCGCGCAGTTCTCCGGCAGCGAGCGCACGGTGGCCGAGTACCTGCTGGCTGAGGTGCTGGAGCGGCAGGCCGAGGAGGTCAGGCGGCTGCTGTTGCGGACCTCGGTGCTGGAGCGGGTCAACGGCGAACTCGCCGACCTGCTCACCGGGGGATCGGGCGGGGAGCGGATCCTGCACGAGCTCGAGGAGGCCGGCGCTTTCGTGGTCGCGCTGGATGCGAGCAGGTCCTGGTTCCGCTACCACCGGCTGTTCGCCGACCTGCTGCAGCTGCAGCTGCGGCGTACCGCGCCGGACGAGCTGCCGCCCTGCATGGCGTGGCGGCCGGATGGTATGCCGCGCATGGGTACCCGGTCGAGGCCGTCCGGCATGCCCAGGCGGCGCAGGACTGGGGCCTGGCCGCCCGCGTGCTGTCGGATCACTGGTTCGGCCTCCGGCTCGACGGGCGGATGGCCACCGCCCGCGAGCTCCTCGCCGGGTTCCCGGCCGGTGCCCGTGCCGCCGACGCTGAGCTCCCGGCGCTGCTGGCGGCCAGTGAGGTGAACCGGGGAGCGCTCGCGGCGGCCGAGCGGCATCTAGCCGCCGCCACCCGGGGCCTGGCGTCGGTGCCCGCGGAGCGGCGCGGGCACATGCACGTCATGCTCGCCGTCCTGCGGCTGTACGCTGGCCGGCCAGCGCGGCGACCTCCCGGCCGTCATCGAGGAGACGCAGCGGCTGCTCGCCCCCGGCGAGGCGGCGGACGCGGCACAGCCCGGGCTGGGCGACGACCTGCGCACGCTGGCCTTGATCAGCCTCGGCATCGTGGAGTCCCTGGCTCTTCCGGCGCAAGCGGCCGAGCGGCACCTGGAGCAAGGCGTCGCCCTGGCGCGCCGGATCGGGCGGCCCTATCTCGAGATCACCGGCCTGGCGCACTGGGCGATGGTCACGGCTTTCCGGTCGTTCGCACTGGCCGTGGAGCAGAGCAGCCAGGCGGTCGACCTGGCCCGGCGGCACGGCTGGACCGAGGAGCCGATCGCCGCTGCCGCCTACGCGGTGCTGGCCGGAGCGATGGTCTGGCAGGGACGGCTCGACGAGGCGGAGCCGTGGCTCGAACGCGCCGAGCGCCCGGTTCGCCAGGAGTCCCGGCCGGCGGCCCTGGTGACGCTGCATCACGTTCGCGGGATGCTCGAACTGGCACGCGGCCAGGACGACGAGGCACTCGGCACGTTCCAGGCCGCCGGGCGGCTGGCTGAGCTGCTGGTCAGGTCACACCCACTGGTGACACGAACGCGGGCCTGCCTCGTGCACGCCCTCGTGCGGGCGGGCGAGACCGCCCGGGCCGAGCAGGCCGTCAGCCAGCTGGGCGAACAGGAACTCAGGAGCGGCGAGATGCGCGCCGCCCTGGCGCTGCTGCGGCTCGCCCAGGGCGATCCCGGGGCGGCGGCGGCCGCGCTCGCACCGGTGGTTGATGGCCCGGTCCCTGGCCTCCATCCGGTCTGGGCCGTGGCGGCTTTCCTGCTGGAGGCGATCGCCCGCGACCGGCTCGGCGACCCGGGCGCGGCCGGGCGCGCCCTTGAGCGCGCTCTCGACCTCGCCGAGCCCGATGGCGTGCTCTGGCCGTTCCTGGTGCATCCCGCGCCGGGCCTGCTCGAGGGTCATACCGGCCATCGCACCTCACACGCCGCCCTGGTCTCCCAGATCCTGGGTCTGCCCGCGCACAAGGCGCCCGGGAGGGTGGTCCCCGCGGCGCACGGGGGGACCAGAGGGCCAGGTGGGGACGGCGGGATGGCGTCCCTCCGTGCGCGGCGGGGCCTGGACGGGACGTCCGTGCGGCTCACAGAGCCGCTGAGCAACAGCGAGATCCGCGTCCTGCGCTACCTTCCCACGCACTTGTCCGTACCTGAGATCGCCGGCGGGCTGTCCGTGTCGGTGAATACCGTCCGGACGCACTTGCGCCACCTGTACGCCAAGCTCGGCGCGCACCGCCGGACGGAGGCCGTGGAACGGGCCCGCGCTCTCGGGCTGCTGGCACCGTCATCGCGCCGACCCTGAGTGATCGCTGGCCGGGGCCCGGAACTGAACCGGTTTGCCCGGGGCATAATGCCGTAAGCTGGACTTTCACGCCGCTCGGGGGGAGCGGCGGTGGGCGTCCTTGGGGGGAACGGCCATGGGGCATAAAGCCGTGGACGGAATCGGGGAGCTTCGCGCGGTGATGGAGGGGCCCGTCATCACGCCCGGAGATCCAGGCTTTGATGAACATCGCCGGGTGTGGAACGCGGAGATCGACCGGCGCCCGGCGGTGATCGCTCGCTGCGCTTCGGCGGCCGACGTATCCGCGGCGATCGGGTTCGCCGGCGAGCACCGGCTGGAAATGTCCGTGCGCGGGGGCGCGCACAACACGGCCGGCACAGCCGTCTGCGATGACGGGCTCATGGTCGACCTCAGCCCGCTGAGCGGGGTCACCGTCGCCCCGGAGGCCCGGCAGGCCCGGGTCGGCGGCGGCGCGCTGCTGGCCGATGTGGACGCGGCCACCCAGGCGCACGGGCTGGCCATGCCGGCGGGACTGATCAGCCACACCGGCGTCGGGGGACTCACCCTGGGTGGCGGCATGGGCTGGCTGACCCGCAAGTTCGGGCTGACCATCGACAACATGCTCTCCGCGGAGGTCGTCACCGCCGACGGGCAGGTGCAGCGGGCCGCACCAGACGAGAACCCGGACCTGTTCTGGGCGATCCGCGGCGGCGGCGGCAACTTCGGGATCGTCACGTCCTTCGAGTTCCGGCTGCACGAGCTCGATCCGATGGTGCAGTTCGGGCTGTTCTTCTGGAGCCTCGACCAGGGGCCGGAGGCGCTGCGGCTGGCCCGCGAGATCACCGCGGCGATGCCGCCGGACATCAATGCCGTGGTCGGCGCGGTCAACGCGCCGCCGGCGCCCTTCGTCCCGCCGGAGCAGCACTTCGCGCCCGGCTACGTGCTGCTGCTGACCGGCTTCGGGTCAGCGGCGGAGCACGCTCCGCTCGTCGCCCAGATCCGGGAGAGCCTGCCTCCCGTGTTCGACCTGGTCACTCCGATGCCGTATGTCGAGCTGCAGAAACTGCTCGACGAGGCCAACCGCTGGGGCTTGTACTGCTACGAGAAGGGCACCTACGTCGAGGACCTGTCCGACGAGGTGATCGACGTGGTCACCAGCTACGTCCCGCGGAAGAACTCGCCGATGTCGCTGCTGCTGTTCTACCGGCTGGACGGGGCATATTGTCAGCCCAGCGACGACGAGACCGCCTTCAGCGGCGGGCGTTCGCCGCGGTACGGCACCTTCATCGTTGGCGTTGCCCCGGACGCCGGCCTGCTGGCGGCCGAGCGCGGCTGGGCCCGCGACACCTGGGAGGCGCTGCGCCCGCACGCCATGGGCAGCGGGGACGGGTACATCAACGGCACCGCCGATTTCCAGGGCGACCGGGTCCGTGGAAGTTACGGCGCCGCCAAGTACGAACGGCTGGCCAGGATCAAGGGCGAGTACGACCCGGACAACCTGTTCCACCTCAACGCCAACATCCAGCCCGCCTGAGGGGCGCCCCGCCGCGGCGGGGCGCCCCTCAGGCGCGGGTGACCTGCGCCGTGTAGACGTCGGCGAGGAAGCGCCCGAGGGCATCGTTGAACAACGCGGGCGTTTCCCAGTACATCGAGTGCGGGGCCCCGGGCACGATCTCCACGCGGGCGTGGGGGAGCAGTCCGCCCGCCCGGCGGACGGTGGACGGGCTGAGCGCGGCGTCTTTCTCGCCCGCCAGCAGCAGCACCGGGAATGGCGCGGCGTTCAGCTCGTCCAGGGCGGGGCCGTTGCTGCCCAGGTTGCGCAGGTCCGCCATCGTGGCGGTGTTGAACGTCCCCATCTGCCGGAACAGGAACGCCAGGTCGGGGTGCTCCGCGCGGAAGGCGGGCGTCAGCAGCCGGTCCAGCACCGGCAGCTTCTCGGCGATGGCGCGGTCCGCCTTGACCAGTTCGGCGAGCTCGGGATGCTTGAAGCCGCCCAGGGAATGCGCCAGCACCACGCCGGCCGCCCGGTCCGGCCGGTCCAGGGCGGCCGGCGGCGCAGCCGCGGCCCCGATCGACTGGCCGACGAGCACGGCCCGGTCCGGTCCCGCACCCGCCTCCCTTCCCCCTTCCGGGCGGCGACCGCGTCCAGTACCATCGGCCCCATCTGGACGCCGCTGTCCAGCCCGTCGCCCACCTTGACCGCCCGCATCGCGGCCACGAAGGCCCCGGTGACGTCCGGCACGAGTTCACCGGCCGGCATCCTCAACGCCTGGCAGACTCCCCAGCATGGAGGTCAGGTTCGTGGGTAGCGGTGACGCCTTCGGCAGCGGGGGCAGGTTCCAGACCTGCATCCGCGTGCAGGCCGGCGGCTTCACCGCGCTGGTCGACTGCGGTGCCACGTCCCTGACGGCGATGAAGGCGCAACAGCTCGACCCCGGCGAGGTCGACACCGTGGTCATCACCCATCTGCACGGTGATCACTTCGGCGGCCTGCCGTTCCTTATCCTGGACGGCCAGTTCGCCAGGCGCACCAAGCCGCTGACCGTGCTCGGCCCGATCGGCACCAGCCAGCGGCTGCACGCGGCGATGGAGGCGCTCTTCCCCGGCTCGGCCAAGGTCCAGCGCCGGTTCGAGCTTCGCGTGCTCGACCTTCCCGGTTCCGGATCCGCCCGCCAGGACGGCCCGATGCGCGTCACCAGCTGGGAGGTCGATCACGCCAGCGGGGCGCCGGCGCTGGCCGTCCGCGTCGAGCTGGCAGGCCAGACATTCGGGTACTCCGGCGACACTGCCTGGACGCCAGCCCTGCTCGCCGCGGCGGACGGTACCGACGTTTTCGCCTGCGAGGCCTACACCTATGACAGTCCGGTCCGCTACCACCTCGACTACGCCACCGTGCACCAGCACGCGGCAGAACTCTCCACGTCCAGGCTGATCCTGACCCACCTGGGACCGGGGATGCTCCGCCAGGCCGGGACCTGTGGTCTCGAAGCCGCCTCGGATGGCCTCACCGTCCGGGTCTGAGCCGCTCGCGGTCCGCGCAGGCGCACGCCCTAGAACCGGCCGCGGGCGTCGGGGGATGCGGTCACGAACGCCTGTCCGCGAGGGTGCGGGCCTCATGGAAGGGCAGCGTCATCGGTCGTCGCCTCCTCGTCTGGGCACGCGAGGGCTGCGCCACCTCGCGAGGTGCGGTCAGCGTGTGGCGGGCGGGACGGGAGGATCAACGTCTCGACCGCACCCCCGGCGAACTCTAAAGATTCACGCCGGGGCCGGCCTGCAGGCCGCGCCGCCCGGCCCGCGCCCGGCCCGCGCCCGGCCCGCGCCCGGCCCGCGCTGCAGCCCGTGACCTGCCCTCTTATCTATTAATCCGATCGGAAAGCGGCATACACTATGCTGCCACGGCCGATCCCGGCGGACCGTTCAGGCAGCACTGGAATAGACGAGAACGAAACATGGAGGGGAAAGATGACTCTCTCGCTCGGGGAAACGGCCCCGGACTTCACCGCCAACACCACGGAGGGGCCGATCAACTTCCACGAGTGGATCGGTGACTCGTGGGCCGTCCTGTTCTCCCACCCCAAGGACTTCACCCCCGTCTGCACCACCGAGCTGGGCTACATGGCCAAGATCAAGCCGGAGTTCGACAAGCGGAACGTGAAGATCATCGGGCTGTCGGTCGACCCGGCTGAGAAGCACGAGAAGTGGGCCAGCGACATCGAGGAGACGCAGGGGACCGCGCCGAACTACCCGATCATCGGCGATGGCGACTTCAACGTCTCGAAGCTGTACGGGATGCTGCCCGCCAGCACCTCGGGCGACCCGTCCACGCGGACGCCGGCCGACAACCAGACGGTCCGCAACGTCTTCGTCATCGGCCCGGACAAGAAGGTGAAGCTGATCCTCGTCTACCCGATGACGACCGGCCGCAACTTCGACGAGGTCCTGCGGGTGATCGACTCGCTCCAGCTGACGGCCAAGCACCGGGTGGCCACGCCGGTCAACTGGCAGCAGGGCGACGACGTGATCATCGCGGGTTCCGTCTCCGATGACGAGGCGAAGACGATCTACCCAGAAGGATGGCAGGCGCCCCGGCCTTATATCCGCATCGTGCCCCAGCCGCGCTGAGCGGCGACTCGTTAGGCCCAGCTCCACTGCTGGCGGGCATCGACCCGCCTGAAGCCAGGCGTGCCCCGGTAGCCGGTGTCCCGGCGCCGGGGCCGTCGTGGCTTCAGGCGCCTCGCGGCCGACCCTCTGTAAAGGCTGCTCGCCATCGCCGAGGGGAATGCACACTAAGTGTGCGCGGTGGAAATTCCACTGCAGGAGCCGGTAGCCGCGCGTGGCGCCAGGGCGCCGATCTCACTCGCCAGGCGGAGCGCAGCCGGGTGCGACCACGCGAACTTCGCGATGAACCACCCACCGATGACCGCACTGGATGACTGCCACAGCGGGTCGTCCTCCGCCACCGGCTCGGGAATGGTGACCGGGCACCCGCTCAGCTCCGGCGCCACGACCCGCAGCGCCTCGGCCAGCGCTGCGGCTGAGCACTCAGCCAGCCACTTCATCCCGGCACCCCGGCCTCACAACAAGCACTAAGGGGCGGCCCGCCCGGGTGGCGCGTTCGCGTCCAGCAACTGCCGGGCGGCGGCCTCGGCTGACGGCTTGCGCAGGACGCGCTCGGTGACCAGGGCGCGGGCCAGGCTGGCCGCCCCGGCCCGGGCCGCGGCGGCGATGAGGGTCAGGTCGATGATGTCGCGCTGGGCGTGGCTCCCGCCCACCGCGTCCGCCCGGGGGCGGATGTCGATCATCAGGTCGATGGCGCGCCCGGGGTCGCCCTGGGCGAACGCGCTGAAGCCCTCCAGCAGCGCCAGCCCGGCGCGCTCGGCCGCCGCCCGGTTCGTGCCCGGCGGAAGCTGCCGGTTCGCGGTGATCAGGTCCTCAGCACGCCGGTGGTCCCCGGCCAGGCTGAAGGCCATGACCGCGTGCCAGTCGTTGAACAGGTAGACAGGCTGGCCAACCAGCGGGCTGATATCCGCGGCCAGCAGTTGCGCGCGCCCGGTGATATCGGCCCCGGCCAGCGACAGCCGCCACAGCAGGGCGGCGGCGTTAACGATATCGAGCCACTCGGTGGACCGGCCGGCCCGGATCGGGCTGTCATACAGTGCCAGGGCACGGTCAATCTCGCCCAGTTCCAGGTAGTACAGGGCGTGATGCCACCAGTTGTGGATGGCGAAGAAGCTGGCTGACCAGTCGTCCGCCGTCCCGGACAGGAAGGCCACGCCTTCGCGCTGGCTGCCCTCCATCTCGAAGACGTGGGCCAGGGCATGCACGGCCCACACGTCGCGCGGATTGGCGCCCAGCGCCGCCCGCGCGCGGGCCTCAGCCTGGCGGTAGTCCGCGTTCTCCTCCAGGCCGAAGGCGTACATGCCCTGCACGTACCCCCACCCCGGCTGCCCGGTCGGCCAGGACGGGAGGACTCTCGCGGCGACATCCCGCAGGTCCAGCCGGTTGCCCAGGAAGAAGTACAGATCCTGGGCGACCTTGAGGGCGAGCATGTCGCGCGGGTTCAGCAGCAGGGCGCGTTCCAGCGCGCGGGTCGCCTGCCCCCACTGGCCCGCGGCCCAGGCCCGGGCGGCGCCCAGGTGCTGAGCCTCCCGCTCGCACAGCGGCTCGCCGAGCCCGCCCAGAATCCCCGCGGCGGCGCTCAGGCCTTCCGGCGTGGTCCCGTACAACGCCAGGTAGGCCCGGTAGATGTGCCCCAGGACCAGGCCGTCGTCGGCGGCGACGGCCGCCTCGGCGCCGGCGACCGGGTCGCCCGCCAGCGCGGCCAGCTGCTCGATGGCGTCGTCCAGCAGGGCCACCGCCTTCTCGTTGCCCGCCTGCACCGGCACGCCCCAGCGGTCCGTGAACGTCGTGCTCACCCGGTCCTCCCCCCGTGCCGCGACCCGGCTGCCCGGCCAGCGCTCAGGCCAGCTGGCCGACCGCCCTGAGATCATCGAAGAGCAGCTGGTCAACCGGCGGGACCCGGTCCCGGTCCGCATAGCCGAACCAGGCCAGCTCCTCGATCTCGCTGCTGGGGGCTAGCGTGCCCCGGTACTCCGCGGTGTAACAGCTCATCCGCACGACGGCGCCGCCGGGAAGGTCCGGCCCGCCTGCCTGGTAAGTCCCGATATGGGCCGCGGTGCCCGGGTCGAGGAGCACCGTCAGCTCTTCCCGGATCTCACGCAGCAGTGTTTCCAGGTCACTCTCCTGGCCCTCCCGCTTGCCGCCGGGGATGAAGAAGACGTCCTTGCCGCGCGGGCGCGCGCACAGGACCCGCCCGCCCTCGGCGCGGACCCACGCCACCGTGTCGATCAGCACCGGCGATGCCCTGCTTCCGTTGTCCTGGGCCCTTGACTTAAAGCGTGGTTGAAGTTGCAGGCTGGGTGGATGGGTGGCCGGGCCGTCCCGGCCACCGCCGGCCTGCGCCCCCGGGCCGCACAGGACAGGACACGGACCACGGACCACGGACCACGGACCACGGAAGGATCATCATGTCATTCACCGATGCCGAACTGGCCTACCTGGGTACCCAGCGGCTGGGCCGGCTGGCGACGGCGCAGCCGGACGGCACGCTCCAGATCAACCCGGTCGGGTTCGGCTACAACGCCGCCACCGGCACGATCGACATCGGCGGGTTCAACATGGCCGCCAGCCGCAAGTTCCGCAACGTGGCCGGCAACGGCCGGGCGGCGTTCGTGCTCGACGACGTCCCCTCGGTTGACCCGTGGCGCGTCCGGTGCCTGGAAATCCGCGGGCACGCGGAGGCGATCACCGCCCCGGCCGATTCCGCGGCCAGGACTGACGGCGCGATCATCCGGATCCATCCGCACCGGATCATCAGCTTCGGGATCGATGACCCGGACCGCGAGCCCCTCGAGCTGGTGGCCAACAACCGCGACGTCACCGGGTAAGGGCGCGGCCCGGGAAGGGCCGCGGGGGTGGCCGGGGACGGCCCGGCTGGGTACCGTCCGGTAAGCACCGCCCTACGCCCCGCGGAGAATGATGCCAGCTACGTCCTCTCCACCTCCTGACGCCGGCGCCGCGCCCCGGCCCGCCGTACCCGTGGCCGGCCGGGACCCGCTGCTGGTGGCCGACCCCGGCGCCCCGTCCGCGACCGGGCTGGTCCTGCTCCCGCGGCCGGGCAGGCTGCCCGCCGTGTGGGCTGGCCCGGTGCCCGCCGGCGGCCTGGATCCCGCCGATGCCGCGGCCCTGCTGGCGGCGGTCCGGCCCTGCGCGCTGCTGCCCGAGCACGGCGGCGGGCTGGTTCGGCCGTCCCGGCCTGTCCGGCCACCGGCTGGGCGGCGCAGGCCTGCCTGCCGCCGGGCGGGACTGGTCGCCCGGCCTTCCAGCCGGCCCGGACCGGGCACGATGGCCAGCGGGCCCGGGTCGAGGCGGCGGACGACGACGCCGGCCTGCGGCTGGTGACCGAGGCCGAGGCGGTGCCGGGCGGCACCATCCGGGCCCGGCACGCGCTGACCAACACCGGCCGCCAGCCGTACGTGCTCGACCACCTGGACGTGGTGTTCCCGCTGCCCGGCCGGGTCGGCGAGGTGCTCGACTTCACCGGCCGGCAGACGGCCGAGCGGATCCCGCAGCGCCACCAGCTGGGGGACGGCCTGTGGCTGCGCGAGGGGCGGCGCGGTCACACCGGCCACGATTCGGCCACCGTCCTGGTGGCCGGGGAGCCCGGGTTCGGGTTCGGCCACGGTGAGGTGTTCGGGGTGCACGTGGCCTGGAGCGGCAACACGGTGCACCGCGTCGAGCGGGTGCCCTCCAACCACGCGGTGGCCCGGCGACGCCGAGCGGCTGCTGCCCGGCGTGACCACCATCGGCGGCGGTGAGCTGCTGCTGCCCGGCGAGATCACCCTGGCCGAGGGAGAGACCTACACCACGCCCTGGGTGTACCTGGCGGCCAGCCGGTCCGGGCTGGACGGGCTGGCCGCGCAGTTCCACGGCTACCTGCGCTCGCGGCCCGCGCACCCGCGCTCGCCCCGCCCGGTGAACCTGAACGTGTGGGAAGCGGTGTACTTCCGGCACGACTTCGCCACGCTGACGGCGCTGGCCGACCTGGCCGCCGCCTCGGCGTGGAACGGTACGTCCTGGACGACGGCTGGTTCACCGGGCGCCGCAGTGACCGGGCGGGCCTCGGCGACTGGCAGGTCGACGAGGCGGTCTGGCCGGGCGGGCTGCACAAGCTGGTGGACTACGTGCGGGCCCGCGGCATGCAGTTCGGGCTGTGGATCGAGCCGGAGATGGTCAACCCGGACTCGGAGCTGTACCGGGCGCACCCGGACTGGATCCTGTCCGCCGGCGAC
This sequence comes from uncultured Actinomycetes bacterium, assembly GCA_963767385.1. GTDB lineage: Bacteria > Actinomycetota > Actinomycetes > Streptosporangiales > Streptosporangiaceae > RYN-230. The sequence goes on from CAVYEA010000031.1 coordinate 20,624, forward strand.
CGGGTGCCGCCGCTGCAGCGCCACCAGCTCGTCCTCGACCTGGCCCGGCCGGACGTCGCCGACTACCTGTTCGGGCGGATCAGCGGGCTGCTGTCGGAGTACCCGGTCTCCTACGTCAAGTGGGACTGCAACCGGGACATCATCGACGCCGGTCAGGGCTCCGGGCTGGCGCCCCGGCCGCCCACGACCAGGCGCTGGCCGTCTACGCGCTGCTGGACCGGCTCCGCGCAGCGGCACCCCGGCGTGGAGTGGGAGTCGTGCGCGGCCGGCGGCGGCCGGATCGACCTGGCCATGCTGGAGCGGGTCCAGCGCGTCTGGACCTCCGACATGACCGATGCGCTGGCCCGGCAGCCGATCCAGCGCTGGACCGGGCAGCTGGTGCCGCCGGAGTACCTGGGCGCGCACGTGTCCGCGCCGTTCTCGCACCAGACCGGCCGGTACATGCCGCTGCCGCTGCGCTGCGCCACCGCCCTGTTCGGGCACCTCGGGCATCGAATGGGACATCACCCAGGCGGGCCGGGACGAGCTGGCCGAGCTGGCCGCCTGGATCGGGCTGTACAAGCGGCACCGCGGCGCTGCATCCACTCCGGCCGGGTGATCCGGCTCGACACCCCGGACGACACCGCGTGGATGCACGGCGTCGTCGCGGCCGACCAGTCCGCCGCCCTGATGTGCTACGTGCAGCTGGACGAGCCGCGCAGCGATCAGCCCGCCGCCCTGCGGGTGCCGGGGCTGGACCCGGCGCGCCGGTACCGGGTGACCGACGTGACCCCGGGCGGGCGGCCGCCCCGCCGGCCCGGCCTGGGCGGCGGGCAGATACCCGCCGCCGAGGTCTCCGGGGCCGCGCTGGCCGGCATCGGCCTGGCCATCCCGGTGCAGGGACCGCTGACCGCCGCCGTCATCCTCATCGAGGCGGCCTGAGCCAGCGCGGGACGAGCCAGCGCGGGACGAGCCAGCGCGGGACGAGCCAGCGCGGGACGAGGCACGGAAGGACGAGGCACGGAAGGACGGGCCAGCGCGGGATCAGGCACGGCACTTTAGTATCAAGGCGAGCACCGTTAGGAGCCGCCGTGCCTGTGGACCGCCTCCTGCCGAACCGGGACGCCGAGGATCTCCTCGCCCTCACCAGGGAGATCGCCGACAAGGAACTGGCCCCCAGGGTCGATGAACACGAACGGACGGCGGCCTATCCCGAGGGGCTGTTCGCCACGCTCGGCCAGGCGGGCCTGCTCGGCCTGCCCTACCCGGAGCGCTTCGGCGGCGGCGGCCAGCCGTACGAGGTGTACCTGCAGGTCCTCGAGGAACTGGGCGCGCGCTGGGCCGCGGTGGCGGTGGCGGTGTCCGTGCACGGCCTGTCCTGTCATCCGCTGGTCGCCTTCGGCCGCCCGGAGCAGCAGGAAGCCTGGCTGCCGCGGATGCTGGCCGGCCAGCTCATCGGCGGTTACTCGCTGTCCGAACCGCAGGCCGGCTCGGACGCCGCCGCCCTGGCCTGCGCGCGGAGCCCGTCCCCGGCGGGTACCGGATCACCGGCACCAAGGCGTGGATCACTCACGGCGGCGGGCTGACTTCTACGCCCTGTTCGCCCGGACCGCCGAGGGCGCCAAGGGCGTCTCCTGCTTCCTCGCCCCCGGCGACCGCCGAGGGGCTGTCGTTCAGCCGCCCCGAGAAGAAGATGGGGCTGCACGCCATCCCCACAGCCGCCGCTCACTGGGATGGCGCCGAGATCGGCGCGGACGCTCTGATCGGCGACCGAGGGCCAGGGCCTGCCGATCGCCTTCTCCGGCGCTCGACTCCGGCCGGCTGGGCATCGCCGCCGTCGCCACCGGGCTGGCGCAGGCGCGCGCTGGAGTGCGCCGCCGGGTACGCGCGCGAACGGACGCCGTTCGGCCGCGCGATCATCGACCACCAGGGGCTGGGCTTCCTGCTGGCCGACATGGCCGCCGCGGTCGACTCGGCCCGGGCCACCTACCTGGACGCGGCCCGCCGCCGGGACGCGGGGCTGCCCTATCAGCCGGCAGGCCGCGATGGCCAAGCTCATCGCCACCGACGCGGCGATGAAGGTGACCACGGACGCCGTGCAGGTGCTCGGCGGCTACGGCTACACGCAGGACTTCCCGGTCGAGCGCTATATGCGCGAAGCCAAGGTCATGCAGATCTTCGAGGGGACCAACCAGATCCAGCGCCTGGTCATCAGCCGCCACCTGGCCCGCTGAGAGCCTGGGCGGCCGCGATCAGGGCCGCTTCGGCCTGGGCGTTGCTGCCCCGGCGGGCCGCGTTCCACCGACGTGCCGCCGCGACGCGGCGCCGCACCCGGCGGGCATGCTCGGGGACCCGGGCCGGGCTCGCGCCGCCGGGCGCATCCCGGGCCGGCACGACCGCGGCCGGATCGGTCACCGCGCGCAGCAGGTCCGCGGTGACCGGTAGCTCCGCGCCGGTGATCTCGGCCGCGGCGGAGCGCACGGCGGCCACGGTCAGCTCACGCCCGCCGCGGGCCACGGTGGCGGCGACGGCCCGGCCGACCACCCGGTAGGCCGTCCGGTAGTCGAGCCGGAAGCGCTGGGTCAGTTCCTCGGCCAGGTCGGCCGCCCCGGTGAAATGGCTGACCGCCTGCTCGGCCAGGACGTCGGCGTGCACGGTGAGGCCGGTCACCACCGCTGATCCCAGCCGCACGAGGCGGCCCGCGAGGTCGAGCGCCCCGGCCACCTCGCCGTAGGCGTACAGCCAGTTGTCGGTGCGTGCCGACGGGGTGAGCCCGGTCGCCAGCAGCCCGGCCAGGCGGCCGGCCAGGATGCCGGCGCCGCCGCGCAGCACGGGGAGGGCGTACGGGTTGCGCTTCTGCGGCATGAGCACGCTGGCCCGGCACAGCGAGGCGTCCAGGGTCACGTAGCCGAACGCCGGGCTGGCGAAGATCTCCAGGTCCGAGGCGAGCTGGCTCAGCGTCGCCGCGGCCTGCGCGGCCGCGAGCACCGCGTCGGCGTTCCCGTCGGCCGACCACATCGCGTCGCGGGTGTGCGCGCCAGTGACGCCGAACCCCAGTCCCCGGGCCAGCCGGCCCCGGTCCAGCGGCAGCCGGGTGCCGCCCACCCCGCCGGCCCCGCCGGGCGAGACGTCCGCGAGCGCGTACGCGGCCTCGATCCGGTCCAGGTGGCGCACCGCCTGCTCGGCGAAGCCACCCAGGTAGTGGCCGAACGTGGACGGCTGGGCGGGCTGCAGGTACGTCATGTCGGCCCACAGCGTGCCCGCCTGCCGGGCCGCCTGGTCCGCGACGGCCCGGGCGAAGGAGGCCACGTCGGCGTGCAGGCCCAGCAGCCGGTCCCGGAGGGCGAGCCGGAACGCGATGCGGCCCGCCTCCCGGCGGGTCCGGCCCAGGTGCAGCCGCCCGGCCGCCGGGCCGAGTTCCCGCTCCAGCTCCCGCTCCCGGCTGTTGTACGCGTCGCCGTACACCGGGTCGTAGGGGAAGTCGGCGGCGGGGGAGTCGAGCAGCTTGAGCAGCACCGCGCCCACCGGGGCCGCCTCGTCGCGGGTGAGCGCGCCGCACTCGACCAGCTCGACCAGGTGCGCCAGGTCGGCCAGGGTCAGGCCGCGGTGCAGCAGCGGCGCGTCCGCGGTCTCCAGCGCGTAACCCGCCTCGACCAGCTCGGGGGCGGGCCCGCTGGTGATCCGGGCCGTGGCCCCCAGGTAGCCCTCGGGCGGGCGCACCCCCGCCATCACTCCTCGCCCCCGGCTCCGGCCGGCCCCGGCCCGCCGGGCGCGGATCCGGCGAACAGGGTGGGCGCGCCCCCGCTGACCAGGAACACCTGGGGACCGTGCACCCGCCCCGCGCGGCACGCGTCGATCAGCGCGGCCATCGCCTTCGCGCCGAACACCGGGTCCAGGAACACGCCCTCGGTCACCGCGACCAGCCGCGCCGCGGCCTGCCCGGCCGCGGACGGCGTGCCGTACCCGGGCCCGATCCAGCCGTCCCGCACGTCCGGCTCCGGGATGTCCGCGCCGATCCCGGCCAGCGCCGCCGCCGCGGCGGCCAGCTCCCGGACCCGGTCCCGGCACTCCCCGGCGGGCCGGCTGACGGTCACGCCCACCACCTGGTACGGCGCGGTGGTCAGGGCCGCGCCGGCCAGCAGCCCGGCCTGGGTCCCGCAGGACCCGGTGGCCAGCCACAGCCCGGACGGCGGCTCGCCGCGCCCGGCGAGCTGGGCGGCCAGCTCCACGCTGGCCCGGACGTAGCCGAGCGCGCCCAGGGGTGTCGCGCCGCCGCGCGGCACCGGGTACGGGCGCCGGCCCGCGGCGCGCAGCTCCGCGGTGACCGCCGCGATGCCCGCGTCCACCGACGGCCGTTCCGGTATCCCGGTGAACCGCACGTCCACCCCGAGCCAGCGGTGCAGCCGCATGTTGCCCTCGGCCCGGCCGGCCTGCTGCCCGGCGCCGCTGCCGTAGCAGACGATGTGCGGCTCGATCCCGTGCCGCAGGCAGGCCAGGGCGGCCAGCATCGTCCAGTTCGACTGCGGGCCGGCCCCGGTCACCAGGCTGTCGCAGCCCTGCGCGAGCGCGTCGGCGATGAGGAACTCCAGCCCGCGCAGCTTGTTCCCGCCCAGGCCGGCGCCGGTCAGGTCATCCCGTTTGAACAGCACCTCAACGCCCAGCTCGCCGGACAGCCGCACCGCCCGGTGCAGCGGGGTCGGGGCGATGACCAGGTCCACCCGCGCCGGCCGGCCCGGCCCCTGGCCTCAGTCCCCGGCCCTCCAGCCTCGGTCCCCGGGCTCCTGGCCTCAGTCCCGGGGCGGCGGCGGGCAGGCCGCCGGTCACCGCGGCCGCCCCGCTGTCACCGGCCCGCTCCCGCGCACGCCTCGCGGACCCGGTCCACGAACGCGGCGCACGAGCCCAGCGCCGACCGTACCTGCAGCAGCTCGTCGAGTTCGGCGTCAGTGATGGCGTCCAGCCGGGCGTCCCCGCGCAGCGCGGTGCGGAAGTCCTGATCACGGTCGAGGCCGCGCATGGCCGCCTCGTACACGCTGTCGTGCGCCGAGTGCTTGCCGATCCGGCCGGCCAGCGCCCGCATCACCGGCTCGGACAGCAGGTAGCCGCGGTGGCTGCCGATGTTGGCCAGCATCCGCTCCGGGTCGGCCCGCAGCCCGTCCAGCATCCGCGCCGCCGACCCGGCGCACGCCGCGAACGCCATCGAGGCCTCCGGGACCACCAGCCACTCGGCCTTCCAGGCCCGGCCGTCCCGCTCGTGCTCGCACACCATCCCGTCCAGGGCCACGGCGGCCTGCGCCCGGATCACCCGGGACAGGGTGACCAGGTGCTCGGAGATCTCCGGGTTGCGCTTGTGCGGCATGGTGATCGAGCCGACCGTGCCCGGGGTGAACGACTCCCGCAGCTCCCCGATCTCCGGCCGCTGCAGCTGGTAGACCTCGTTCCCGATCTTCCCGGCCGTCGCGGAGATCGCGGCGAGCAGCCAGGTGAACTCGGCCACCCCGTCCCGGGCGGTGATCCACGGGATGACCGGCACGCCCAGTCCCAGCTGCGCCGGCGAACCCGTCCAGCAGGCCGAGGGCCGCCCCGCCCCAGAACTCCATCGTGCCCAGCGCCCCGCCGAGCTGGGCCACCTCCCAGCGGTGCCGGCCCTGCCGCAGCCGCTCCAGGTGCCGGTCCAGTTCGGCGGCCCAGACGGCCGCCTTGAACCCGAACGTGACCGGCAGCCCCGGCTGCCCGTGCGTCCGGCCGCACATCGGCGTGTCCCGGTACTCACCGGCCAGCTCGAGCGCCCGGTCCCGGATCCGGGTCACGTCCCGCTCAGCGATGTCGCCCATGGCCCGGAACACCAGCGCGAACCAGGTATCCGACAGGTCCTGGACGGTGGCGCCGTAGTAGACCCACTCCCGGGCGTGCTCCGGCAGGACCTCGCGCAGCGCGCGGATCAGCCCCATGGTCGAGTGCCCGGTCTCCCGGGTCTGCTTGGCCACCAGGTCCAGGTCCAGCCGGGACACGTCAGCGTGCGCCCGGATCGCCCCGGCCGCGGCCGGCGGGATCAGCCCGGTATCCGCCTGCGCCTGCGCCAGCGCGGCCAGGATGTGCAGCCACGCCTGCGTCCGGCCCTCGTCCGAGAACAGCGCCGAGGCCTCCGGCGTCGTCCACAGGTGCCCGAAGATGGCCGAGTCGGCGGGATGCGCGCTGCTCATGGCGCGGCGCCCCCGCTGACCGGGGGGACCCCGCACAGCGCGCGCAGCGCCGCCCGGACCTCGTCCAGGTTCGCGCCCCACGGCACGACCGCCGTCGTGCCGTCCACCTCGATGCCGCGTTCCAGCAGGCAGCACTTGGTCAGCAGCCGCTCCCCGGGCTGGCCCGCGGCCCTCGCCCGGGGGCAGAGATCGACCCTGTCCGGTTCCGTTGCGTAAAAATGCTCGTGGAACTGCCGTGACCGCTCGCAGCCGATCAGCAGCCAGTCCTCCTGGTAGGGCGGGTGGGTGTCCAGGAAGCTGATCTCCTGGCCGGCGGGCATGCCGCTGCCCCGGCACGGCAGCAGGTAGTGCGGCGCGGGGTGGCCGGCGACCAGCCCGGCCACGTCCACCGCGTCCAGGACCAGGTCCACCGGGGGCAGGTCCTCGTCGTACGCGACCACCTGCTCGGCCATGGCCAGCAGTTTCGGCGGATGCGGCGGGACGACCTCAGTGACCCGGACCGGGACCGGCGCGGGCGCCCAGATGAAGTTCACGTGCTCGAACTTGCCCTGCACGACGTAGGCGAGCACGCCGTCGCGCTGGTGCCCCCGCGCCACCGCGGCCAGCGCGGAGGCGTTGCCGACGTCGGCGGCGGGGTCGGTGATCCACTCGGTGGCCTCCGGGCCGGACAGCACGCGCAGTTCCGCCACCGGGGAGAACAGCGGGCCGGGATCGGCCGGGCGGACCGCGGCCAGGGCGGTCTGCCCGCCGTTGCGCAGCACCAGGAACGCGGTCCGCCGGTAGATCTCCCGGTCGCGCAGCAGCGCCGCGATCGCGTCCGGGGTAAGCGGGATATCCACCTCCTGCACCGACAGCCCGCGGTACGGGCGGGTGATGGTGTTCGGTGCCAGGTCGGGGATCATCGCAGCGCACCGGCCACGGCGGTGTCCGCGCGCAGCCCCAGCCGCAGGGTCTCCAGGGCCAGGACGCTGGCCGGCGCGACGTTGCCGATGTTCACGTCCGTCCCGAGGTGCTGGACGAACCAGGCCTGCTGGCCCTTGCCCGGCGCCTCGAAGATCACCTTGTCCTGGGGGACCCGGTCCAGGATGGCCGACACCAGGTCCTCGCGGATGCCCCGGTCCGCGTGGTACAGCCCGACCGTGCCGCTCTCCCGGCCCTCGGCGATCACCCAGGACGCCCCGGCGTCCAGGTCGCCGGCCATCTCCTGCGCCCACTCGGCCGGCGTCGGCGGGTAGTTGCCCTCCTTGGCCCCGGTCTCCGCGAGGACCACGAAGTCCGCGGCCAGTTCCCGGATCAGGGCCTGCTTCCGCCCGGGCGGCAGCGCCCGCAGCCCGTCGGACACCTCGATATGGGTCATCCCGACCTTGAGCGCCCAGTCCCGCAGTTCCCCGACCCGGTCCTGGATGGCGGCCACCTCGAGCAGTGTCCCGCCCAGGGAGACCGGGCAGTCATGATCCGCGCACAGGCCGACCCGCTCCTCCAGCGTCGGGTCGACGTACCCGATGCCCCACCCCACCTTGACGATGTCCACCAGGGGAGCGGCCTGGCCCAGGAAGGCCCGGGTGCCCTCCGGGGTGAGCCCGCTGTCCAGGACGTGGGTGAGGCCGCGGGACCGGGGCTTGGCCGTCCGGGCCGGCAGGCGGAGGAAGGTGGGACACTCGGGCACGGTGCGCCTCCCGCTCAATGGTGTGGTCGCACCATAGGCACGCGGGACGCCGAGTTTCGCTGTCCTGGCAGGGTGAGGTTCCCGTGGTTCGTCGGCCCCGCAGGCCCCGGGATCGGTGCCGGGGGCTGCGGGGCCCGGCGCCCGGCCCCCGGGGGCCCGGGACCGGACGCCGGGGCAGGCTAGCCCTGGACCTCCGCGCGGACCAGGGCGGCGCCGTCGGCGAGCGCGCGCAGCTTGCTCGCGGCGATCATCCGGGGCAGGTTGATCAGCCCGCAGTCGGTGGACAGGCCCAGCCGGTCCGCGGGCACGTACTCCAGGACCTGCCTGATCCGGTCGGCGACCTCGTCCGCGCTCTCGGTGACGGTGGACTTCACGTCGATGACCCCGGCCACGAACGGCTTGGTCCAGTTGTTGTCGGTCAGCGGCTTGAGGTCATCGGGCCCGGTCCGGCCGACCTCGTAGTTCAGCGCGGTGATGTTGGCGTCCAGCACGTGCGGGAAGATGGCGTGCGCCCGCTCCGGCGCCGGCGCGTCGGAGGCCCGCTTGTCCAGCACGAACGCGCCGAACTCGGTCTTCGTCTCGTCCGGGAAGTAGGCGGGCGTGCCGGAGTAGTTGCCCCAGCACGTGTGCACCCAGAACTCGCAGTTCACGCCCTCGACCGAGGCATTGAGCGCGTCGATCTCCCAGTCGCCCATGCCGTACGGCCAGACGAACTCATCCAGCTGGATGATGTCGCAGCCGTTGTCCGCGAGTTCCTTGAAGTCCTCGTTGAACGCCTTGGCCAGCGCCATCGCGACTTCCCGGGTGTCCTTGTAGTGCAGGTTCGTGGTGGCCGCCGCGATCACGCCGAGGCCGGTGTAGGACACCTTGACCGGCTTCCTGGTCGCCTTGCGCACCGCGCGCAGGTTGACCAGGTGGAACGGGACTTCCCGGCTGATCTCGCCGATGCAGGTGGGGGAGAAGAGGGTCGAGTAGATGGGCAGGCCGATCGGCGGCCCGGACAGCCGGTAGCCGGACATGCGCTCCAGGTAGTAGTACAGGATCGTGCCGTACGGGGAGTCCCCGCCGTACACCTTGCCGTCGCTGATCACGTCCAGGCCCGCGGCCTCCTGGTCGCGCACGATCGCGCCGACCACGTCCTCGAAAGCCTCCTTGCTGATCGAGTCGTGGATGAACTCACCCTTGGGCAGCGTGGCGAACGCGTGCCCGTCGTACCACCGTGGGTTGGGGTAGTTGCCGACCATCGTGGTGGGCAGCAAGACGTCCTGACCGCCGATGAGCATCGTCGCTCCTTCCGGTTGCGCAGTCGCAGGCTAAGTGCGAGGAGCGTAGGCCGGCTGAGCAGCGCGTTTCTTCCCTCCCCGGGGACCGAACTCGGCCCGCGGGTCCCCATGCCGGGGCAGAAATCGCCGGTCCCGGGCATCGCCGGGCCGGCCAGCCCCGCCACGTGGGCCGGGCCCGGAGCCGCCAGTCCACGGCGACGCAGCCGTCCGGGGCGGCCAGCACCGGGTTCAGGTCCAGCTCGGCTAGCGCCGGGTTGTCCGCCATCAGCTCACTGACCCGGGCCACCACGTCCGCCACCGCGCCCAGGTCCACGGCCGTGCTGCCCCGGACCCCGCCGAACAGGGCCGCGCCCCGCAGCGACCGCAGCATGGCCAGGGCGTACGCCTTGTCCACGGGGGCCACGGCCAGCTGCACGTCGCCCAGGGTCTCCACCAGCACCCCGCCCATCCCGGCCATCACCACGGCCCCGAACTCCGGATCCCGCAGCCCGCCCACCAGGACCTCGATCCCGTGATGCTGGTGCTGCACCAAGACCGCCGCCCCGTCCGCCAGCCCAAGCAGGTCACCGGCCGCGGCCCGCACAGCCCCCGGGCTGTCCAGCCCCACCCGCACCCCTCCGGCATCGCTCTTATGCACCAGTTCCGGGTGATCGACCTTGAGCACGACCGGATACCCGGCCCGGCCCGCAGCTGCCACGGCCGTCTCGGCACTGGTGCACCGCACCGTCTCGATCACGGGGATCCCGGCATCGGCCAGGAGGGCCCGCGCAGTCCCAGAACTGAGCATGCCGACCGCACCCAGGTCAGCCAGCACGGCGGCGGACGCCCGACGGGGCGTCCGCGGGGCCGCCGGAAGCCGCTGCGGCGCCCGGCGGTCTCCGGACGCCCCGTTCTCGTCCTCAGCGCCAGCCCGGTAAGTCAGCTGCTGCCCGCATCGCACGGTCACGCCCACTGCCTCCGCCGTGCGCGCAGGCCAGGCAAAGCACGGAACGCCCGCATCCCGCAGCACGTCCGCATGCTCCTCGGCGGCCCGGGGCGCCACCCAGCAGACATAGACCGGCACGGGCACCGAATCCGCCCGCAGCCGCTCCACGGCGTCCCGCACGGCCGCCGCGACCTCCGCCGACGCCGACCGCTGCAGCAGCACCGGCAGCACCACGTTGACCTCACCCGACCGGGCCAGCATCTCGATCGCGGCCGGGTACACCGTGCCGAACAGGTGCCAGGCCGGGGTCATGTCCACCGGGTTCCGGGCGCTGGCGTACCCGGGCATGATGGCCCGGAGCTCCGCCTGCAGCGGGCCGCTGAGTTCCGGGACGGCCAGGCCCTGGTCGGCCAGCAGGTCGGCCAGCTCCACCCCGGTGCCGCCAGAGTTGGTGACCACCGCCACCCGGGGCCCGCGGGGCACCGGCTGGCTGGACAGGGCCCGCGCCGCGTCGAGCATCTGCAGGCCGGTGCGCACCCGGACCACCCCAGCCTGGCGCAGCGCCGCGTCGCGGACCGCGTCGTCGCTGGCCAGCGCGGCGGTGTGCGACACGGCGGCCCGCTGCCCGGCGCCGGACCGGCCGCCCACGACCGCGATCACCGGCTTGCGCGGGGTGGTCAGGCAGGCCTCGGTGAAGAACCGCCGGGCGTCCGTGATCGACTCCAGCAGCAGGCAGATGACCGACGTGCCCGGGTCGTCCCGGAGGTAGGCGAGCAGTTCCGCGTCGCTGATGTCGGCCTTGTTGCCGGCCGCGAACACCTTGGCCACCCGCAGGCCCTCGTCCTGCCCGAGCGCGTGCACGGCCATCCCGTAGGACCCGGACTGGGTGACGAGGGTGACCCCCCCGCCGCCGCGCGGCAGGCCGGCCGCGATGGAGGCATTGAGCGGCAGGACGGCGTTCTGCACGCCGAAGCAGTTGGGGCCGACCAGCCGCACGCCGCCGGCCCGCGCCGCGGCCACCGCATCGGCCTGCAGGCCCGCGCCCTCGTCGCCGGCCTCGGCGAAGCCCGCGCTGAGCACGACCACGGCGGCGACGCCCTTGGCCGCCGCCGCCCGGACGATGCCGGGGACGGTGGCGGCGGGCGTGGCGATCACGGCCAGGTCCACCGGGCCGGGCACGTCCCTCAGGTCGGGGTAGGCCACCTGGCCGCCCACCCGGGCCGACTGGCTGACCGGGACGACCTCACCGGGGAAGGCGGCCAGGTTGTCCCAGAGCAGCCGTCCCACCGAGCCGGCCCGGTCGGACGCACCGACCAGGGCGACCCGGCGCGGCTCGAATACGGCGGCCAGGCCGTCATGGCCGTTCAGCATGCGCAGCCCGGGCCGTGGCCCGGCTCGAACACCCGGGCCAGCTCCCCCGGCGAGAACTCGGACCGGCGCACCCCGAGCGGGTCGGCCGAGCGGACCGCGGCCAGCTCGGACGCGGACGGCGGGGGAACCGTGCGCAGGTCCCCGGCGACCTGCAGCCCGAAGCCGGTGGCCGCGCGGACCTCGGCCACGCTGACGTCCGGGAACACCTGCACCAGCCGGGCCTGCCCGTCCGGGTAGTCGAACACGCCGAGCTCGGTGACCAGCCACTGCGGGCCGCCGCCGGTGAAGCCGAGCTCGGCCCGGGTGCCCAGCCGGGTGCGGTGCCCCATGTCGGTGATGAAGTCGCACTCGGCCACCAGGGCCCGCCCGGACCGGTGCCGGGTGGTCCACACCGTGAGGTGGCCGATGGTGGCGGACAGGTTGCAGCCGCCGCCCCCGCCGCCGAGTTTCACCTTCGGCCGCCCGGCCGGGCCGATCGCGGTCACGTTGGTGTTGCCATGCCCGTCGATCTGCCCGCCGGACAGGAACATCCGGTCCACGTCACCGCGGACGGCGGCGTCGAAGAACTCCTCGAACCGCATGCTGTACGCCGCGCCGCGGCTCAGGCTGGCGTCGTTGCTGGTCGGCGGGATGAACGGGGGATCGGGGTTGATCGCGTACATCGCCCCCTCGACCAGCAGGATGTCCCGCGCGTGGGTGCGCCGGGCCACGTGCATGGCGACCTGCGCGCACGGGCTGCCGAAGCCGTGGAACACCGTCTCGGCCGGCCGGATCGTCCGGGCCAGCGCCACCACGAACCACTCGTCGATCGTCCAGCTCATGCGGAGTCTCCCCGCTGTGAAAAAAGCTCCTGCCACGCGCCGGGGGACCGGGACCAGGCGGCCAGCCCGGCGAGCCGGTCGGCGCCGATCGCGCCCCGGTAGCTCTCCTCGCTGTCCTGCACGAAGGCGGCCAGGTACTTGTCCAGGTCCTCGGGCCCGGACTGGGCCGCCGCCACGTACTCACGCAGGTGGGTGCGGTCGTAGGCGTAGCGCGGGTAGCAGGACGTGGGATGCGCCCCGAACGGGACGTGCGCCACGGCGGCCACCAGGTGCGCCGGGATCGTGACGCCGGCCGCGGTGACCTGCTCGGTGGAGACCAGCTCGTCCACGGTCGCGACGACCATCCGCGACGCGGACGCGAACCGCTCGTCCAGCACGTAGGGCTGCTCCAGGTGCAGGTTGCCGTAGCGGTCCCCGGATGGCGCGTGCAGCAGCGCCACGTCGGGGCGCAGCGGCGGCACCGCGACCAGCGTCTCCCCGGTGAACGGGCAGGTGATCTCGGCGTACTCGGGGTGCAGCCGGACTATGTCGGAGCCGCGCACCCCCCGGACCGGCAGGAACGGCACGCCCATCTCGGCCGCCCGCAGCTGGGCCAGGATCGTGGCGCAGCAGCTTTCCGCGACCTCGATCGTGCCCTCCTCGGCGGCCCGCCGGTACGCGGGAGCCAGCCCGAGGTCCTGCTCGAAGCCGACGTAGCTCTCCTCGCACCGCCGGACCGCCCCGGCCCCCACCAGCATGTCCACGTCGATGCTGTGCGCCGAGCCGACCAGGTGCAGGCCGGTCCGGCGCTGCCGGACCAGTTCCCGGACGGCGGCCATGGGCAGCCGGGCGGACAGGCCGCCGCCGAGCGCGACCATCGCGCCGTCACTGATCAGGGACACCGCGTCGGCGAGGCTGGCTCGCTTGTCACGCGGGGGCTGCAGGCTCATCGGGATCCTCCGGCGGGGCTCGGGGACGGTCGCCCTGCGGCCTGCGCGGCGGCACGGGGCGCGGCGGCCGGCGATGCGGCCGCGGACCTGGCGGCCGCGGGCTGGGCGGCCTTGATCGCGGCGGCCAGCACCGGGTCGTAGACCGGCGCGAACGGCGGGGCGTAGCTCAGGTCGAGCGCGGCGAGGTCGCTCACGGTGAGCCGGGCATACAGCGCGGTGGCCAGCACGTCGATGCGTTTCGCCGCGCCCTCCCGGCCAGCCAGCTGGCCGCCCAGCAGCCGGCCGTCCGGCGCGTGCACCAGCCGGACGTGCAGCGGCTGGGCGCCCGGGTAGTACTTCGCCCGGGACCGGGAGACCACGTCGGTGGCGGTCGCGGCCAGCCCGGCGGCCTGCGCCTCGGCGAGAGTCAGCCCGGTGCGGGCCACCTCGAGGTCGAACACCTTCACCACCGCCGTGCCGACGATGCCGGGGAAGGCCGCCTCACCGCCGGCCGCCACGGTCCCGGCCACCCGGCCGGTCTTGTTCGCCGCCGGCCCGAGCGGCACCCAGGCCGGCCCGCCCAGCACCAGGTGGTGCAGGGCCACGCAGTCGCCGGCCGCGTACACGTCCGGCAGTGAGGTGCGCATGCTCGCGTCGGCCAGCAGTGACCCGTCGGGCAGGTGCTCCGCGCCCGCGCGGACCAGCAGGCCGGTGGCCGGGCGCACCCCGGCCGCCACCACCACCAGGTCGGCTTCCACCGTGGTGCCCCCCAGCACCGCGGTCACCGTGCGCCGGCCCGCTTCATCGTGCTGGCTGTGGCGCAGCTCGTCCAGCCGGGTGCCGAGCCGCACCCGGGTGTGCCGCTCCAGCTCGGCCTGGGCCAGCCCGGCGATCGGCTCGTCCACATTGCCGAGCACCCGCGGCAGCGCCTCCACCACCTCGACCTCGGCCCCCGCACTGACCAGGGCCTCCGCTGCCTCCAGGCCGATGTACCCGGCGCCCACCACGATGGCCCGCCGGACGGACCCGCTGTCCAGCAGCCGCCGCAGCCCGATCGCCTCGTCCAGCGACCGGATCGTGAACACCTGCGGGCCGTCCAGGCCCGGCACCGGCGGCCGCACCGGCGCGGCGCCGCTGGCCATGATGAGCGCGTCGTAGCGGAGCGGGCCGCTGCCCGCCTCGCCCGTGACCTGCACCCGGTGCCCGACGGGGTCGATCGCGCTGACCCGGGTGTGCAGCCGCAGGTCGATGCCGCGCTTGTCGCGGAACTCGCTGGGCGGGTAGGCGAGCAGGTCCTCGGCCCGCGGCACGGTGCCGCCCAGGAAGTACGGGATCCCGCACATGCCGTAGGCGGCGAACCCGCCCGCCTCGCACACCACCACGTCGAGCCGGGGCGCGGCGCGGCGGGCGGCGGACGCGGCGGACATCCCCGCGGCGCCGCCGCCGATCACCACGAGCCTGCTCACCTGCCGCCCCGCCTTCCGGTGGTCCTGCGCGGGCATGCGCGCCGGGTGCTCCCCGCCGCTCATGAACGAGCATGCGGGGACCGCCCCGGTGCGGGTCAGGTCTTGCCGGGACGAACCACCGGCCCAGGCTCGACCTGACAGATCAGTGGATTCGGCGGTCAGGTCAGTCACCCTGGCTGGCATGAGTGAGCGCAGCAGCAGTCAGCATGGCGGGCAGGCCGCCAGCCCGGCGGCCGGCGAGGTCGCGGCGGTCGTGGCCCGGGCCCGCGCCGCGGCCCGGGCCATCGAGTCCTACACCCAGGAGCAGGTGGACGCGCTGGTCACCGCGGTGGCCTGGGCCGTGGTGCGCAAGGACCACGCCGAAGCCCTGGCCCGGCTCGCGGTGGACGAGGGCGGGTTCGGCAACTACGCGGACAAGGTCGCCAAGATCTACAAGCGGGTGACCGGAGTGCTGGCCGACATGACCGGGCTGCGCACCGTCGGCGTGGTGGAGGAGCAGCCCGCCGCCGGGCTGGTGAAGATAGCCAAGCCGGTCGGCGTGGTCGCCGCGCTGATCCCGACCACCGGCCCGGACGCCACCCCGCCGGTCAAGGCGCTGTTCGCGCTCAAGGGCCGGAACGCCATCATCTGCGCGCCGCACCCGCGGGCCACCGGGGCCACCGAGGCCGTGGTCGGGTTCATGCGGGCCGCGTGCGAGCAGGTCGGCGCGCCCGCCGACCTGGTGCAGTCGCTGCCCGCGCCGTCGCTGCCCAAGACCCAGGAGCTGATGCGCCAGGCCGACCTGGTCGTGGCCACCGGCGGGGCGGGCATGGTCCGCGCCGCGTACAGTTCCGGCACCCCCGCGTACGGGGTCGGGGTGGGCAACGCCGTGCACGTGGTGGACGAGACCGCCGACCTGGCCGACGCGGTGTCCGCGATCCTCGCGGCCAAGAGCTTCGACTACGCCACCAGCTGCCTGGCCGACAACGCGCTGATCGTGCACGCGGACGTCTACGACGAGCTGGTGGCGCGGCTCACCGGGGCGGGCGCGCACCTGTGTGACCAGTGGCAGAAGGACGCGCTGCGCGCGGTGATGTGGCCGGACGGCGGCGCGGTGCCGTCGATCACGGTGGTGGCCAAGTCCGCGGCGCACATCGCCGGGCTGGCCGGGTTCGAGGTCGGCACCGGCTGCCCGGTGCTCCTGGTCGAGGAGGCGGGCACGGGGGCGGACCATCCGTTCAGCGGTGAGAAGTTGTCCGTGGTGCTGGCGGTCTACTCCTACGACGGCGATATCACCGCCGCCGCCGAACTGGTCAATGCGATCACCGCCTACCAGGGGCTCGGCCATACCTGCGGCATCCACACCAGCTCGGACGCGAACGTGCAGCGGCTCGCGATGGCCACCCGGACCGCGCGGGTGCTGGTGAACCAGAACCTCAACGAGGGCGCGGGCAGCCCGCGCAACGGCCTGCCGTTCACGCTCAGCCTCAGCTGCGGGACGTGGGGTGGCAACATCACCACCGAGAACGTGAACGCCCGGCACTTCGTCAACCTGACCTGGGTGTCCCGCCCCATCGAGCCCCGCCCGATCAGCGAGGAGTCCCTCTTCGCCGCCCACTGGCAAGCTCACGGCCGCTGACTCCGCCGCCGCGGGGCGATCCCCGGCGGCTGATCTTGGCCTGGGTGTCGTTCCAGCGACACCTACATCATGATCACGACTCTGTCGCGTCGCCGCCCGGCGGTGCTGCGGGTCAGGGGTGGCGGGTGGCCAGGAACTCGTCGGGGTCCAGGTAGTAGGGGTTGTCGATGACCATGCCGCCGAGGAGCGCCTTGGGGTGCGTCCGCAGCACGTCCATGATCAGGTCCCCGGAGCACCGGCTCAGGTCGTAGAGGCACAGGTTGACCTGGGGGAAGTTGGACATGATCCGGTTGAGCTCGGATTCGTAGCCCATCAGGACGCTGACCACAGACTCGTCGCGGTGCGCCCAGCTCATGTCACCGATGTTCCGGGCGGGCCGGGGGCCGTCCGGCCGCGGGTTCTGGCGGGCCTTGGCCTCCCAGAACTGCAGCATCCGCTCCGGCAGGAAGCCGCCGCCGGCCAGGTAGGTGCCGTAGGAGTCGAGCACCTCGAGCTGGCGGTCCGAGACGTACGGCCCGACCTCGAGGTGCTCAGACATGCTGGCCAGCACGTCGTCGGGGGTGCAGCTGTCCACCACGCAGGTGCACTTGTCGCCGGCCTTGAGCCCCTCGACCAGGAACGGGATGAGGATGTCGTCGCGCTCGGACGGCTTGCGGTAGAAGCCGCAGATGTGGTCGCCCACGCTCAGCTGCATGCCCAGCACCTCACGGGCTGCCCCGGCGGTCATGCGCGCCTCCCCAGGAGGTCGGCCGCCCCAGGTGGCACCAGCCACCCGGGGCCGACAGTACAGCGTTACAGCGTGCTCCGCACGGCCGCGGCCGCCTGCCCCATGTTGCGCAGCTTGGCGTAGGCGGCGGTCCGGCTGAAGTAGCCCAGCCCGCAGTCCGGCGCGACGAGCAGCCGGTCGGCGGGCACGACCTCCAGCGCCCGGCGGATCCGGGCCTCGATCTGCTCGGCCGTCTCCACCTGCAGGTTCTTCGCGTCCACCACGCCCACCCCGAGCACCTTGTCGGTGGGGAAGTCGCGGAACGCCTCGAGCTCGTCGAAGCCCTTGTTGGTGAACTCCAGGTGGATCACGTCGGCCGGGGACTCCTTGAACAGCGGCATCATCGAGGCGGCGTGGTTGTCGAAGATGTCGCGCTGGCCATCCACGCTGCCGTAGCAGACGTGCCAGAACTTGATCGCGTCGACGCCCTCGAACATGATGTTCTGCATCTCGATCTGCCACATGTCCGTGGTGTACGGCGGCAGCACATCGATCAGCTGCACCGCCTCCAGGCCCATGCTGGCCAGGTATCTGAGCTCCTGGTTCATCGCGATGGCCAGGTCCCGGGCCACCGCGACCTGGTCGCCGTAGTACTCGTCCTTGACGATGACGCTCTGCTGGGCCGGGCCGAGGAAGGCCACCTTGAACGGCTTGTCGGTGGCGTTCTGCATGGTCATGACCACGCTCTCGAAGATCGGCCGCTCCCAGGTGATCTTGTCCTTGACCACCGCCTGGTAGAACGGCCGGTACTTCGCGCCCTCGCCGGGTGGCCCGTACGGCCGGAAGCCGCCCAGGTTCTCCGGGATGAAGTGGAAGATCGGCTCCAGCTGGAAGCCGGGCGCCTCCCACTCGTAGTACTGGGCGCCGTCGCACAGGATGTCCAGCCCGGCCAGTTCCTGCTCGCGCGCGCAGATCTTGCAGGCGTCCTCGTAGGCCACCCGCAGGTTGTGGCTGCGGTAGACCGGCTCGCTCAGCGAGCCGAGCACCCGGCCCTGCAGCCAGTGCGGCCGGGGGAACGCCGACACCGCCGAGACGGGCAGCAGGACATCTTCACCGCGAATCTCCATTGATCTCAGCCTTTCTGCTGACTGCTGCTGAGCGGCCGGCTGGCGCCCAGCACACCGCGGGTGGCCGCGACGACCCGCGGCACCGACACATCCACCTCTGCCTCCAGCGAGGCGGCCACCGGCAGCGGCACGTTGCCGCCGCTCACCCGGGTCACCGGGGCGGCCAGGTCGCCGAACGCCTCCTGGGCGGCGATGGCCGCCACCGACGCGCCCCAGCCGAGCTGGCCGGGGTTCTCCTCCACCACCACCAGCCGCCCGGTCCGCGCCACCGAGCCGAGCACCGTGGCGGCGTCCAGCGGCACCAGCGTCCGCAGGTCGATGACCTCGGCCTCGATGCCCTCGGCGGCCAGCTCGGCCGCGGCCGCCAGGCAGGTGCCCACCGTGATCGACAGCCCGACCAGGGTCACGTCCCGCCCGGCCCGGACGGTCCGGGCCTGGCCGAGCGGCAGCACGTGCTCGCCGTCACCGATTTCCTCCTTGCGCCCGTACAGCGCCTTGTGCTCGAACACCACGACCGGGTTGTCGTCCCGGATGGCCGCGGCGAGCAGCCCGAACGTCTCAGCCGGCCCGGCCGGTGAGGCGATCTTGAGCCCGGGCACGGTCATCGCCCAGTTCTCCGCGGACTGGCCGTGCTGGCTGCCGAACCCCAGCCCGCCGGAGCCGTTCGCGCCGCGCAGCACCAGCGGCACGCGGACCTGGCCGCCGGTCATGTAGCGGATCTTCGCGATCTCGTTGGCCACCTGGTCCCAGCAGGTCGCGTAGAAGTCGGCGAACATGATCTCGGCGACCGGCCGCAGCCCGGCCATGGCCGCGCCCATGGCCGCGCCCGCGATGGCCTGCTCGGAGATCGGCGTATCCCAGACCCGGTCCGGCCCGAACCGCTCGCGCAGGCCCCCGGTGGTCTTGAACACCCCGCCGGAGCCGACGTCCTCACCGAGCAGCACCACCCGGTCGTCCCGGGCCATCTCCTGGGCCAGTGCGGCCGCGACGGCCTGCCGGCAGGTCAGTTCCGCCACTGCCAGCTCCCGTCGCTCCACACGTCGGTCCAGGCCCCGGCCGGGTCGGGCGCGGGCCGGGCCAGCACCTCCTGGGCCAGCGCGGCCAGGTCGGACTTGATCCGCGCGTCGATCCCGTCCAGCTGCTCCGCGGCCGTGCCCGCCGCGGCCAGCGCGGCCCGGGCCAGCAGCAGCGGGTCCCGCTCACGCCACCGGGCCACTTCCTCCGCCGGGCGGTACGCGCCGCCGTCGGCGGCCGAGTGGCCCTTGAGCCGGTAGGTCTGCGCCTCGACCAGGCTGGGCCCGTGCCCGTCCCGGGCCGCGCGGACCGCATCCCCGATCACCTGCCGGACCGCGGTCACGTCGTTGCCGTCCACCACGATCCGGCCCAGCCCGTAGGCCGCCGCCCGGTCGGCGGCGGGCAGCGGGACCGGGATCACGTTCCCGATCGGGGTGTACTCCATGTACCAGTTGTTCTCGCACACGAACACGACCGGCAGCCGCCACACCGCGGCCAGGTTGACCGCCTCGTGGAAGGCCCCGATGTTGGTCGTCCCGTCGCCGAAGAAGCACACGGTGACCGCGTCCGTGTGGCGGATCTTGGCTGCCCAGGCCAGCCCGCAGGCGATCGGCAGGTGCGCGCCGACGATCGCGTAGGAGCCGTAGTAGCCGTGCTCGACGCTGGTGATGTGCATGGACCCGCCCTTGCCGCCGCAGATCCCGCCTTCCCGGCCGAGCAGCTCGGCCATGACCGCGTCGGGCGGGGCGCCGCGGGCCAGCGCGTGCGCGTGTCCCCGGTAGGTGCCCAGCGAGTAGTCGCCCGGGCTGAGCACCGAGGCGGCGCCCACGGCAATCGCCTCCTGGCCGAGGCCCAGGTGCACCGGGCCGTGGATCAGGCCCTGCCGGTACAGCGCATCGGCCCGCTCCTCGAAATGCCGCAGGAAGCACATCTGCGTGAAGAGTTCCAGGTCATCAGGGAGGCCCATGGCCGAGACGGTACGGTGGCGCCGCCGGCCCGGCCTCGTCCTGGCAGGCCCAACTGAGCGCCGTTCCTCCGCGCCTCATGGCCCAGTGGCGCGCGCCGCTGTTCAACGGTGCGCGCCGCGGCTCAGCCGGCCGGGTCGTCCCGCAGGGCCTGCAGCGTCACGTAGGCGCGGGTGGCCAGCTGCAGGCTGAATTGGGTCTCGGGGTCGCCGAGCTCGAAGCCGGTCAGCTCGCGGATCCGCTGCAGCCGGTACTTGAGCGTGCTGCGGTGCACGGACAGTGCCCGGGAGGTGGCCTCGTAACCGCCGCCGTGCTGCAGGTACTGGGTCAGCGTCTTGACCAGCTCGGTGTGCTTGCGCTCGTCGTAGGCGGCCAGCGGGCCGAGCCACTTGCGCACGAACCCCTCCACGTCGGTGAGGTCGTCCACCGCGGCCAGCATCCGGAGCACGTCGAGGTCGGCGAACACCGACGTCCGCTCGGCCGCGGCGGACGCCTTCTGCAGGCGCAGCGCGAGCCGCGCCTCGCGCAGCGAGCGGGCCAGCTCGGACGGCCGCGGGCAGGCGTCCCCGACGCCCATCCGGCAGCGGGTGCCGCCCAGCTCGGCCACGATGCTGGCACGCAGCGCCTCCCAGTCGGCGGCCCCGCCTGCGGCCACGATCACCACCGTGCCGGCCGTGGTGCCCAGCAGGCAGGGCAGCTGCTGCTGGCGCACCGCCCGGCGCGCGGCGTGCAGCACGTCGTCCGGGGCGGGCGCGCGCTCGGTCACCTCCACCACCGCGACCTGGTGCGGCCGCCCCAGGTCATAGCCGAGCGCCTCGGCGCGCAGGTAGGCGCTCTCGTCGTCGGTGCCGGTGAGCAGGTCGTGCACCAGCTCGCGGCGGACCCGCAGCTCGGTGTCGGCCAGGCCGCGCAGCCGGGCCAGCTCGACGGCGAGGACGGTGGCGCCGTGCTCCAGGGCCATCACGTCCGTGGTGCCCGCGCGGCGGCCCGGGTCGATGAGGGCGAGCAGCCCGAGCACGCCAGGGCGCGGCGAGGCCAGCGCCACCACCCGGTCCCCGTCCCGGACCGACCGGCCCGCGGTCATCAGCCGGCGGAGGAGCTGCTCCCGCTCGTAGGCGGGCGGCTTCGGGTACCGGCCCGGCTGGCCCGGCCCGGCCCACGCGGACAGGTTGCCGTACCGGTCCTCCACGGCCACGGCCAGCCCGGTCAGGTCGTGCAGCGCCTCGGCGATGCCGGCCGCGCCCTCGCCGGCCGCCGCCACCCGGGTGAGCCGCTCGTGGATGGCCATGCCGCGGCGCAGCGTGGCCACCGTCTCCTCCAGCGCCCCGTTGGTCGCGGCCAGCTGCGCCGCGGTATCCCGTTCCCGGCCGTGCAGCTGGGCGTTGGACACCGCCACCCCGGTCTGCTGGGCCAGCACCTGGGCCAGGAACTGCTCCTCCACGGCGGGCTCGCGCGGCGGCGTGCACGACCAGGTGGCCCAGCCGCCCGGCGATGCTGCGCAGCGGGTATGCCCAGGCCCACGCGGCTCCCAGGGCGGTTACCGGGCCGCCGGTCTCGGGCAGCGCCCGCAGCTGGGCGTCCAGCTCCGGGGCGAGGGCCCCGCAGTGGTGGCCGCCGGCCCACCACGCGTCCCCGATCACGAAGCCCGCGATCTGCCAGCTGCCCAGCGAGGTGGCCGCGGAGGTGGCCAGCCGCAGGATCTGCTGGTCGTCCGCGCTCTCCGTCATCAGGATGGACAGCACCAGGAGGGCGCGCAGGTTGGTCAGCTGACTGCGGAGCAGGCCCAGCTCGTCGCGGCCAGGTTCCTGGCGGTACGTGCCCGCGGGTGACATGCCTGCCGGTGACTCAACTGCGCCCACGCTTCCACCGCCCCGTGGATCAGGTCACCCGGAGCGTAGATCTTTTCTGGGCCGGAACTAACCGAGCCCCAGGGTGAACTCCGCGCCGCACCTTGTCCTGCCAGGACAGGTCCCCCCCGGAGGCAGGCCCCGCAGCCCCGGATCCTTCGTGATCATGACTTGGGTGTCGTTGGAACGACACCCAAGTCATGATCACGGCGGGAGGGTGGGGCTGGCGGGGGTGGAGGGGACGGGGGTTACTGGGAGGTCATGCCGCCGTCGGCGGTGATCACTGAGCCGGTCAGGAACGACGAGTCGTCGCTGGCCAGGAACAGGGCCACCGTGGCGATCTCCTCCGGCGTGCCGAGCCGCCGATCGGGTACTTGGCCACGGTCAGCGCCAGCCCGGCGGCCATGTCCCCGCCGCCGCGGGCCCGCAGCATGGGCTCCATCAGCGGCGTGAAGACCGTGCCCGGGCAGATCACGTTGACCCGCACCCCGCGCGGCGCCAGGTTGACCGACATGGACCTGGTCAGCGCGACCACGGCGCCTTTGGCCGCGCAGTAGGAGGCGAAGTTCGCGATGCCGACCAGCGCGGCGACCGAGCCCTGGTTGATGATCGACCCGCCGCCGGACGCCACCATCGACGGCGCGGCGGCCTGGGAGCACAGGAACGTGCCTTTCGCGTTGACCGCGAAGCTCCGGTCCCAGTCGTCCTCGGTGGCGTCGATGACCGAGCCGCTGCTGTTCACCCCGGCGTTGTTGTAGAGCACATCCACCCGGCCGAATTCGCCCAGGACCTGGTCGAAGGCGCTGCCGACCTGCACCCGGTCGGCGACGTTGGCGGCGACGGCGAGCGCCGCGCCGCCCGCGGCGGCGATCTCCTCCGCGGTCTCCTTGGCCGCGCCGGGATTGAGGTCCAGCACCGCGACCGCCGCCCCCTCCCGGGCGAACAGCAGCGCGGCCGCGCGGCCGATCCCGGAGCCCGCTCCCGTGACCACGGCCACCTTGCCGTCCAGCTTGCCTGCCATCGAGACCTACCTTCCTGAACGAAAACCTGATGGTGCGCTGCTTCCGGTCACAGCGCGGACATGCCGCCGTCCACCACCAGCGGGTGGCCGGTCATGTAGCCGAGGCGCCCGGAGGCCAGCAGCGCGACCGCGTCGGCGATCTCCTCCGGCTGGGCCACCCGCCCGGCCGGGATGCGGTCCTCCACCTCGGCCCGCAGGTCGGGCTGGTCCAGCCGCCAGCTGGTCATCGGGGTGTACACCATGCCCGGGCACACGGCGTTGGCCCGGATCCCGGCCGACGCGTAGTCCACCGCGATCGACCGGGTCAGCATGAGCGCGGCGCCCTTGGACGCGGTGTAGGCGCACCGGCCCGGGAAGGCGATCAGCCCGGCGACGGACGCGATGGTGATGATGTGCCCGGAGCCCCGGGCGATCATGGACGGCAGCACCGCGCGGCTGCACAGGAACGGGCCGCGCACGTTGACCGCCTGGACCCGGTCCCACTCCGCCACCGGGGTCTCGTGGCACCGCGCCGCGGCCTGGGAGCCGGTGATGCCCGCGTTGTTGACCAGGACGTCGATCGGGCCGAGCCGCGCGGCGACCGCGGCCATGGCGCTCATCACGTCGTCCTCGTCGGTGACGTCGCAGCGCAGCGTCATGGCCGCTGCCCCGGCCGCGCCGTCCGGCTTCATGTCCAGCGCGGCCACCGCGAACCCTTCCCCGGCCAGCCGCACGCACGTGGCCAGCCCGATCCCGGAAGCGCCCCCGGTGACCACCGCCACCCTGGTACCGCCCCCGGCGCCGCCCGGCGTGCCCGTCACGGCCGGGCCGCTACAGGTTCACCGGGCGGGCCTGGCCCGCCCGGAGCCGGCAGAGCTGGATGAAGTGCTCCGGGTTGAGGAACAGCTCGTTCAGCTCGGCCATCTCGTCCATGGTGAAGCCGCCGGGCCGGCGGATCAGGTAGTCGATGTACTGGAACGCGTCCTTGGCCCCGTAGCCGACGTGGTGCGCGCCGAGGACCTTGCGGCTGTCCGCGTCGATGACCAGCTTGAGCCAGCCGGACAGGACCGGCCGGGTGAACGCGTACAGCATCGAGCCCTCGGCGGCGGGCAGCGCGAACGTCTCCGGGTCGGCGTCGTCCGGCGGCATCTGGATCTTGATGACGTTGCGGTATTTCGCCTTGGCCTCGGCCTCGGACAGGCCGCACCAGGTCACCTCGTAGGTGGTGTGCAGGAAGTCCGGGTACTCGGTGAAGTCGAACTCGTAGTCCTCGCCCATGATGTTGCGGGCCGCGCCGACCCCGCACTTGCGGGCCTTGAACATCTCCATCGGCGGCCCGACCAGGTCGCCGGCCGCGTACACGCCCGGGAACCGAGGTGCGCATGCGGGTGTCGGCGATCACGAACCCGCGCTCGTCGGTGGCCAGCCCGAGCGGCGCGTACATGCTGAGGTCGGGGCGCTCCCCGGTGCCGACGAACACGAAGTCGGTGTCGATCTGCCGCACCTCGCCGCCCGGCTCGCGGTAGCGGACCCCGGTGACCTTGCCGTTGCCGAGCACCTCGAGTGGTTCCGCGCCCTCGATGATCTCGATGCCGCGGTCGGCCATCATCGTGACCACGTACTCGCGCAGGCCTGCGTCCACGTGGTGCAGGCTGGCCGTTTCCATCAGCGGGCTGCGGGTCAGGATCGTCGTCTGGCACCCGGTGGCCTGGAAGAACGACCCGTACTCCAGGGCCACCTTGGACCCGCCGATGATCACGCACCGGTTCGGCTCGTAGTCGAGGTCCTCGATGAGGGTGGCGAAGTCGTACACGCCCTTGGTGCCGATGCCGGGCACGTCCGGGTACCGGTCCGCGCGCCGGTGCACAGCACCAGGTTCCTGGCCTGGAACCGCCGCCCCTCGACCTCGACCGTGCGGGAGTCGATGATCGTGGCCGGGGTGTTCAGGATGAACTCCATGTCCAGCTGTTCCTTGGACTGCCAGTTCATGATGGCGTGCGGGTACATCCGGCCGGCCTTGAACAGGTCGACGATCTCCCGGATGCTGGCCCGCTTCTCGTCGAACGGCGGGTACCACAGCCGCCCCTGCATGTGCCGGGCCAGGTCCAGCTCCCGGGCCGCCTCGGAGAACAGGTGGTGCGGCACGCACGCCTGGTGCGGGCAGGAGCCGCCGAGGAACGGCCACGCGTCGATGGTGAGCTGGCGGCCGCCCCGGGCCTTCAGGAAGGCCGAGCCGAACCGGCCGGCCGCGCCGCCGCCGACGAAGATCGCGTCGTACTCGCGGCCGTCCTCGTCCGGGGTGGCCACGTTCCACAGGCCCTCGGTGTTGTCCGCCGGGTGGTCCACGATGTCGTCGATCAGCAGCGCCCATTCGCCGACGGTCAGCGGGGCGCCGTCCGCGCCACGGTCGCCGCCGCGGAGCGGCCCGAGCGCCCCGATCCGGGCGCGCAGTGACCTGAATCCGTCGCCCGGGTTCCGTACATCGATCATCGCTGACCCCTCGCTGCCGCTTGCCGTGCCTGCCTGTTCAGCATCGCCAGCGGCGTACGGGCGGGGCAGGTCACCCGGGGACGAAGAACGGGGCGGACGTCAACCTAGCGGACCAGGGGGCTGCGGCGGGCGCCCAGCGCTCGCCGGGCGGGCGTTGCGGCCGGGCGCTCACCGCTCGTCGTGCAGGGCCTGCAGCGTGCCCCAGGCCCGCGTCGCGAGCTGCAGGTTGAAGTGGACGTCGGGATCGTTCAGCTCCAGGCCGGTGAGCTCGCGGATCCGCTGCAGCCGGTATTTCAGCGTGCTCTTGTGCACGGACAGCTCGGCGGCGGTGGCGTCGTAGTTGCCGCCGTGCTCCAGGTACTGGGTGAGCGTGTGCACCAGCTCGGCCTTGCGGCGCGCGTCGTAGTCGAGCAGGCTGCCGAGCCACTCGCGGACGAAGGAGTCCACGTCGGACAGGTCCGGGATGGCCGCCAGCATCCGGAAGATGCCGAGCTTGGGGTACTCGCAGGCGGTGTTGCCGGGCAGCAGCGTCTTCTGCAGCCGCAGCGCCAGGCCCGCCTCGCGCAGCGAGCGGGGCAGCTCGGAGGGCCGGGCCGCGGTCCCGCCCACCCCGACGCGGACCTGGCCGCCGAGGTCGGACATGACCGCGCGGCGCAGCTGCTCCCAGTCGGCCTGGCCTGCGGTGATCACCGCGACGTCGCCCGACCAGGTCTCGAACAGGCCGTCCTGGCGGGCCCGCTGCATGGCCCGCCGGACCGCGCTCAGCAGCGCGTCGTGGGCCCGGGCCCGGCCCTTGCCCTCGACGATCACCACCCGGTGCGGCCGCCGCAGATCGTAGTCGAGCGCCTCGGCCCGGGTCAGCGCGCTCTCGTCGTCGGTCCCGGCCAGCAGGTCATGGACCAGGTCGCGGCGCAGCCGCAGTTCCGCGTCGGCGATACCGCGCAGCCGGGCCAGTTCCATGGCCAGCACGGTCGCGCCGTGCTCCAGGGCCACCAGGTCGGCGTGGTCGGCGCGCCGCTCCGGGTCGATGAGGGCCAGGACCCCCATCACGTCGGTCCGCGGCGACGCGAGCAGGCTGAGCCGCTCGCCGTCCCGGGTCGGCGCGCTGGCCCGCATCAGCCGGCGCAGCAGGTGCTCGCGCTGGGCGAAGGACTCCTTCGGGTAGGGGTCCGGGCGGCCCGGGCCGGCCCAGGCGGTCAGGTTGCCGTAGCGGTCCTCGATCGCCACCGGCATCCCGGTGAGCTCGTGCAGGGCCCGGGCGATGCCCGGCTGGCCCTCCCCGGAGACCGCCACCCGGGTCAGCCGCTGGTGGATGTCCATGCTGCGCTGCAGCCGGGCGACGGTCTCGGCGAGCGCGGCGTTGGTGGCGGCGAGCTCGGCCGCGGTGGCGCGCTCGCGGGCGTGCAGCCGCGCGTTGGACACGGCGACCCCGGTCTGCTGGGCGATGACCTGGATCAGGAACCGCTGCTCGGCGGAGGGCTCGCCCGGGCAGGAGGCGACCAGGTGGCCGAGCAGGCCGCCGACACCGCGCAGCGGGTACGCCCAGGCCCAGCCGGGGCCGGGCAGGTCCACCGGGCCGGCCTTGCCGCCCAGTTCGGCCAGCTGCGCCGGCCAGCCCGGCGGGCGCGGCCGGGACCCGGTCCGGGCCGGGGTGCCACTGGCCGTCGCTGAAGGCGTAGCCCTCGATCCGCCAGGGGCCGAGCCCGGGGGCGCTGGACGCGGCGAGCTCGAGGATCTGGTCCTCGTTGACCGACTCGGTCATCAGCAGCGAGATCACCAGCAGGGCACGGAACTCGCCCAGCCGCTCGCGCAGGTCCGCGTCGCCGGCCCGGACCGGCCGGCGGGGCAGCCGCACCACGGCGGCGCCGCCGCGGCCCGCGCCGTTGCGGCCCGGGCCGTTCTGGGTGGTGCCGTTCTGGCCCGCGCCGCCGGCCGCGCCGCCCGGGGGCGTCTGCTCGGCGGTCATCGCGGCGGCCGGTCAGGCACTGGCCGACCTGGGACCCGCGGGCACGGAACTGGCTGGCCCGAGGAACTCGTCCGGGCCGACGTAGTAGGGGTTCTCGACCAGGATGCCCTGGACCAGGACCTGCGGATGGGTCTTGACGATGTTGACCACGACCTCGCCGCTGAAGCGGTCCAGGTCGTACAGGCACAGCACGATGACCGGGTAGCTGGAGGTGACCCGGTTCAGCTCGGACTCGTAGCCGACCAGGTGCTCGACGCCCGGTGCGTCACGCAGCGCCCAGGTCATCTCGCCCGCCAGGCGGCAGAAGGAGTAGCCGTCCACCTCCGCCTTGATCATGTTCTCGGTCCAGAACGTGAGCATGTCGCTGGTGGTGAACTCCCCGCCCGCCAGGTAGGTCGATTCCGGCAGGTGGATGTCCAGCTGGCCATCGAGCGGCCCGGGCCCGCCGCCGGCCCGGGGCAGGGCCGCCAGCCACTCCGCCGTGCTCGCGGAATCGACCACGCAGACGCACTTGTCCCCGGCGGTCAGCCCGGCGCCGAAGTAACCGCTGAGCAGCCGGTCACGGTCATCGTCGCCCCGGTAGAAGGCGCAGACATGACTGCCGGGCAGCAGGCCGATCTCATCGATACCACTGGGCACCGGTCCGGTCATCCGCCCCACCGCCTTGTGACCTTGTGCATGACCGCGATAGGCGGATAGTACGTCGCTCACCGAAGTTCTGGCTCGTCCTGGGGAGGTGAAGATCAGGCTTTTCGTCCCCCCGGACGGCCAGTGAACGCGCGGTCACCCGCCCGGCGCGGGCGCCGCGGCCCGGTATCGCGGGCTACGAGAGCATTAATTACAACGAGTAGCAAGAACGTTTCTTATTGGTGAACTCGCTGCTAAAGGACCATACGAGAATCAAAGTGGCTTTGCATGAATCATGTATAGGCAACTGGCCGTAAATACTAGTCTCTCGCCAGAGATCCGAGCTTGCAGGTTGAGAAGGGATGTTATGGCTATCCGCGAGCAGCCTGTCCAGGCTCACGAGGACCGGGACCGGGACCGGGACCGGCGGGCCCGGCCGGCCCGGACGCGTTCGGCCGGGGTGACCCTGGTCGCCCTGCTCCTCGTCCCGCTGCTGGCCCTGGCGGGCCTGTGGGCGTTCGTCGCCACCATCACGCTGGGCAACCGTATCCGGTTCCAGCACTATGAGGCGCTCACCAATGCCACCGCCCCCACCACGGCCCCGCTGGAGGCGGACCTGCTGGCGGAGCGCGCGCTCACCCTGACCTGGCTCGGATCTGGCCGCCGGGGTCCGGAGGCCCAGGTCCTGGCCATCCGGCACAAGACCGACGCGGCCGTCGTCGCGGCCCGCGGCGCGTATAACTCGGTCAGCGGCCAGCTGGCCCCGACCGGGCTGATCGAGATGAGAACGTTCTTCGCCGACCTGGCCACCCTGCCCCGGATCCGGGCGGGCGCCGACTCGGGGTCGGACAGCGTGGCCGCCGCCTACCGTTCCTACGACGCGATCGCCACCGCGCTGGCCGCGTTCCTCCAGACCTCGGCGCCCACCGACGACCCCACGCTCAACTACATGACCCAGGCGGCCGACAGCGCCGCCCGCCTGGAAGACCGCATCAGCGGGGCTATTTCGCTGATCGGGGCGGCGCTCGCGGCGGGCGGCCGGATGCCCCAGCCCGAGCGGGTGCTGCTCGCGGAGGTGATCGGCCAGCAGCAGCTTGACGTGGCCAACATTTTCGCTGTCTCGACCCCGGCCGACCGGCCGATTTACGTCGCTGCCTTCGGCTCGGCCGCCTTCCGCCAGTTCCAGGCGATGGAAAACCAGGTCGTCAGCAGCTCGCCGAACCGGCCCATCCCGGTGAGCCCGCGGGTGTTCGGCCCGCTTGCCTCCAGGCTGCAAACGGCAATGGGGGCCCCGCTGAGCCAGATTGGCGTGGTGGTGGGAGCGCAGGCCGGGCGGCTGCGGGACAGCCTGACCACCCAGCTGGCCCTGGCCGCCGGCCTCGGCCTGGCCGCGGTCGGCGTCTCCGCGTTCGTCGCGATCCGTTTCGGCCGCCGGCTCCGGGGCGAGCTCACCGGGCTGTACAACAGTGCCCGGCACATGGCCAATGAGCGGCTGCCGGGCATCGTCGAGCGGCTGCGCCACGGTCAGGATGTGGACGTGGCGGTCGAGTCGCCACCGCTGGCCAGCGGCCGGATCACCGAGATCGCCGACGTGGCGCAGGCCTTTTCCAGCGTGCAGCGCACGGCGGTCGATGCGGCGGTCGGCCAGGCCAACCTGCGCAAGGGAGTCAACCAGGTCTTCCTCAACCTGTCGCTGCGCAACCAGTCGCTGCTGCACCGGCAGCTGGGCATGCTCGACACGATGGAGCGGGCCACCAACGACCCGGCCGCGCTGGCCGACCTGTTCCGCCTGGACCACCTGACCACCCGCATGCGCCGGCACGCCGAAGGCCTGATCATCCTGGCCGGGTCGGTCCCCGGGCGCGGCTGGCGCGAGCCGGTGCCCGTCCTGGACGTGCTCCGCGCGGCCATCGCCGAGGTGGAGGACTACATCCGGGTGGATGTGGCCAGCGAGTCCGCGGCCGCGGTGGTGGGCGCCGCGGTGAACGACGTGATCCACCTGACCGCCGAGCTGGTGGAGAACGCCACCAGCTTCTCCCCGCCCAACACCCGGGTGGAGATCAGGGCTGACGCGGTCGGCATCGGCTTCGCGGTGGAGATCGAGGACCGCGGGCTCGGCCTCACCCCGGAGGAACTGGC
Organism: uncultured Actinomycetes bacterium; assembly: GCA_963767385.1. Lineage (GTDB taxonomy): Bacteria > Actinomycetota > Actinomycetes > Streptosporangiales > Streptosporangiaceae > RYN-230. The sequence goes on from CAVYEA010000031.1 coordinate 50,742, forward strand.
GGAGATCAACGCGCGGCTGGCCAGCCCGCCCGAGTTCGACCTGGCCCACAGCGACCAGCTCGGGCTGTTCGTCGTCGGGCAGCTCGCGGTCCGGCACGGCATCCGGGTCTCGCTGCGGGAGTCGCCGTACGGCGGGACCACGGCCATCGTGATCCTGCCGCACAGCGTCATCGTCCACGAGGACGAGGCGCTGCCCCCGGCCGAGGGGGCGTCCGGGCCGCCCAGCCTGGCCCGGGCCAGCAGCGGCGTGAGCCCGGCCGGCCCCGCCGAGCCGGTGGCGGGCCGGGAACGGGCAGCGGCGTTCAGCTTGACCGGCTGGCACCGGTCCGACGCGGTCCCGGTGGACGCGCCTGCCGGGCCGGGGACCGCAGGCGGGACGTCCTGGCCGGGGCTGGCCGCCCCGGCATCACCCAGCCCGGCCGCGGCCGGCGGCTGGCCCGGGGCGGATAGCGGGCTGGATGTCTGGACGGCACAGCCCCACCGGGAACCCGCCCCGAACCGCTCCTCGTGGGAGGCGGCCCCGCCCGAGGCGACGCCGGACGCGACCGCGCCGCAGCCGGCCGTGGATCAGGTCCGGCGGTCCGTGCCGGGCGGGACGCACCGCGGCCTGCCCCGGCGGGTCCGGCAGGCCAGCATGGCGCCGCAGCTCCGGGGGGAGACGGCCGCGGCCCGCACGGACCCCCAGCCGCGCCGGTGACCCCGCGGTGCGCACCCCCGAGGACACCCGCAGCATGATGTCCTCACTGCAGGACGGCTGGCAGCGCGGGCGGGTCGACGACGTTGATTACCCCGACGACGAGCTGGCCGGCTGGCCAGGCGGCACGCCGGGTGACCCGGACGGAAACGATGGCGAGGGCCGATGATGGCGCAGGGAAACACGGCTGGGCAGCTGAGCTGGCTGCTGGACAACCTGGTCGGGCGGGTCGATCCCATCCGCCAGGCGGTCGTCCTGTCCCGGGACGGCCTGGTGGTCGCGGCGTCGGCGAACATGAGCCGCGAGGACAGCGACCATCTGTCCGCCCTGGCCGCCGGGGTGCAGAGCCTGGCCCGCGGGGCGGGGCGGCACTTCGCCGGCGGGGAGGTCCGGCAGACCATCATCGAGATGGAGTCTGCCTTCCTGTTCGTCATGGCGGCGGGGCAGGGGACCTGCCTCGCGGTGCTCAGTGCCCCCGATGCCAACGTCGGCGTCATGGCGTACGAGATGGCGATGCTGGTGCGCCGGATGGGCAAGTACCTGACGGCGCCACCCCGATTCCTTGATCATGAGCCGGCCGCAGGGTGATCAGGCGTGTCGGCTCCGAAAGATAGATGGCTGGACCGGGACGCGGGACCGGTCGTCCGGCCGTATGCGGTCACCAGGGGACGGACCGTGCCCGCCGCGGGCCGGGCCATCGGCCTGATCGACGTCGTCGTGGCGGTGGTCGATCCGCCGCCGGTGGCGGCCTGCGGCTTGGCCCCGAGCACCGGCAGTTGCTGGCCCGGTGCCGGCGGCCCGTCACCGTCGTGGACCTGGCGTCCGACGTTGACCTGCCGGTCGGGGTGGTCCGGGTGCTGCTCAGCGACCTGACTGAGCACGGGATCGTCCGCGTCCGCGCCACGCCGCGGGGGCCAGTCACCAATGAGCGGCTACTGAGGGAGGTGCTGCATGGACTTCAGGCACTCTGATCCGGGGGAATCGGCCGACAGCATTCCCACCACCGCCAAGATTCTCGTGGCCGGGGGGTTCGGGGTGGGGAAGACGACCCTGGTCGGCGCGATCAGCGAGATCCGGCCACTGCGCACGGAAGAGATGCTCAGTGACCGGAGCGTCGGCGTGGATGACCTCAGGGGGGTGGACGGGAAGACCACCACCACGGTGGCGATGGACTTCGGCCGGATCACCTTCCGGGCCGACCTGGTGCTGTACCTGTTCGGCACGCCTGGCCAGGAGCGTTTCTGGTTCATGTGGGATGAGCTGTGCTACGGGGCGCTCGGCGCGGTCGTGCTGGCCGACACCAGGCGGCTGGCCGACTGCTTCGCGTCGGTGGACTACTTCGAGCAGCATGACACCCCGTTCGTGGTGGCGGTCAACTGCTTCGACGGTGCTCCCCAGCACAACCCGGACGACGTGCAGATCGCCCTCGACCTCGACCCTGAGGTCCCGGTGCTGCTCTGTGACGCCCGCGACCGTGACTCGGTGAAGAAAGTCCTGATCGCCCTGGTCAAGCACGTGCTCAGCCGGGCCGCCACCAGCCAGGCATCGGTAGGCACATTCTCCACTTAGAGAATGTTATTCTACGGCTGAATGCCTCCTGCCCCGCAACGCCGCCGCGGGCGCTGGCGGGGCGGCGCGGCAGCGCCGGTGGTGAGCTGCGTGTGGTGAGCTGCCTGTGGGCGATGTGACAGCACGGATGGGCGCTGGCTGGCCCGGCGGGCAGCGGTTCAGCCTGATAATGGCGTGGTGACCGCGTCCGCATCGTCCGTGCCCCAGACGCCCCTGGCCGCCCGGCCGCGCCGGCGCGCCGAGATCCTGAACACGGCGGCTGGCCTGTTCGCCGCCGACGGGTACACGAACACCTCGATGCGCGAGGTCGCGGCGGCGTCCGGGATCCTGGCCGGCAGCCTCTACCACCACTTCGAGTCCAAGGAAGCCATCGCGGTCGAGCTGGTCGAGGACTACCACGCTGACCTCGTCCGCGTCGTGCGGGAGTTCGCTTCCGTCCCCGCGGACCCGCTGCCGGCCCTGCGGGCGTTTGCCCTGGAGATCGCCGCGGTCTCGTTCCGGCATCAGGCGGCCCTGCAGATCACCATGTTCGACGCGCCGACCACGGCCAGCTCCAGCCTCAAGACCGTGGTGCATGCCGAGCCGGCCAGCCTGGACCGGCTCTGGCGCACCTTGATCAGCGCGGCCTCCGCGGTGGACGCGATCAAGGAAGGGGTGGATCTGCGGATCCTGCGCCATGTGCTGCACCGGACCACGTTGCAGGCGGGCCTGGCGTGGGGGTGGCAGACCCCGTCGGGGACGCGCGCCGTCGCGGAGTGCATCACCGCGCTGATCTTCGATGGCCTGGCCACGGCCGCCCCGGCCAGCGGGGACACCTCCAGGGCCACCCTCGCCGTGGACAACGCCAGGGCGGGCTGGGTGGAAGAAGCCGCCCAGACGGCGGCGGCAGCGGCGCGGCGAGGTGCTGGAGGCGGCGCGCAGCCAGTTCGCGCTGCGCGGCTTCGAGGCGGCCACCATGCGCGATCTCGCGGACGCGGCGGGGATCACGGCGAGCAACCTCTACCGGTATTTCGAGTCCAAGGACTCGATGATCCACGAGATCCTGGGGGACTTCTCGGACCGGCTGACCGAGGCCTACCGCGAGGTCATCCAGGCCGGGCTCGCCCGTCGTGGAGACGCTCGACGCGATTCTCTGGCTGCTGGACCAGGCGGGCAGGCACTTCTGCCGGGAGATCGAGATGCTCCAGGGCTACAAGCGCCTGCTGGCCATCGGGGCCGCGGACCATTACCAGGAAGGCGCGGAGGTCAGGTTCGCGATGCTGGTGAACCTGATCGACCGGGGAGTGGCGGCCGGCGAGCTCAACCAGGTCGCCGGGTCCGACCTCGTCGCCACGTGCCTGCGGGAGATCATGTGGTCCCCGATGCGCAATCTTGCGCCGATCTCCCGGCTGCGGGTCCGCGACTTCTACCGGCACTCCGTGCTCTCCGGCGCGGCCGCGCGCGGCTGACCCAGCCGACATATGGCGTTGCCTGGAGATCGCGTTCGCTGCTGGGTTGGCCCTTCGGACTTGCGCGGTTATGACCGCGCCGAGGCAGCAGGCGCCTTGAGTGCGCGCGTGCTCGGGCCGGGATGACCGCGGGCGATCCGCCTGCAGCGCCGCGCGCTGGGTAGCGGAATCCTCTACTCTGCCCGGCATGTGGATTCCACCCGGCGTGCGGGTCTACCTGACGTCGGGCATCAGCCTGGCCGGGGTCGCCCTGGCCACCTGGTCCGGGATGCAGGCGGGCGCGGCCACCGCCGACCGGGGATGGTGGACGCTGGGCGCGGTGGCCGCGAGCGTGCTGGCGGCCGGCGTTCCCCGCGTACGAGCAGATCCGCAAGGAGCGGATGAGGGCCCAGGCGGAACAGCTGGCGCTCGACGCGGCCGTCGCCATGCGGGTGACCATGAATGACGCGCTGGACCCCATCGTGCGCCAGCTCGGCCGGGTGGTGACGGCGCCGAGCAAGCATCAGCGGGAAGCGCTGCGGGAGGCGGCGATCCCCATGGTGGTGGACTCGGCCGCGCACCTGGTGGGCACCGGGCGGGTGCGGGCCTGCCTGTTCCGGTTCGCGTCCGGGCCGCCGCAGGTGCTGGTGCCCACCCAGTACAGCGGCCGGGTGGATGACCCGCTGGAGCCGATCACCGAGGGCACCGCGGAAGGGGACCTGGTCCTCGGCATGATCCGGCGGAACCAGCACCTGTTCTGCCCGGACCTCGACGCGGCCCCGCCGCCGGGCTGGCGGATGACCGCGCCGCAGACGTACAAGTCCTTTGCCGCCGTTCCGGTGGCTGCCGGGCAGAACGCGTTCGGCATGCTCATGGTGGATGCGTTAGAGAAGGGCGGGATCAGGCGGATGGACGTGTCCCTGCTCCGGCTGCTGGCCGGGCTGCTCGCGGACGCGCTAGCGTAGCCGGACATGACCATCGGCCCGTTGACTCCGCCGGCGGGCCAGCTGACACTGAGGCCATGGGGAAGGGACCGGAGATGGCGGCCCACATCACGATCGAGGACCACGACGACCGTCCCGAGCGGATGCTCCGCGACCCGGACCGTTACTTCGCCGCCGCCCGCGAGCGGGCCAGGCAGGAACTCGCGCGCCAGGCTCGCAAGCTGTACCCCTCGCTGCACCGAAAGCACCATTAAGCCGAACGCCCGCCTCGCCCGGCTGACCCCCCAGGCCCCCGGGCCTGCGGGACTGGCCGATCACGACCAGGCCAGGCCAAGCCACCCCTCCGCGCTGGCCATGGCCGGCTTGGCCGGGCCTGACCCGGGAGGGGGACCTTGGCCCCTGGCCTTCCGGGTCCTGCGGGAAGATCATGGACGCGGGCTCGCGATCCTCCTGGCGGGGCCTCCTGGGTGCTGGTGGCGGGGAAGGACCAGGCATGACAGACAGCGTGGCTGCGGGCGGGAGAGACGGTGCGGGGGAACACGGGACCGCACCGGGGGCGGACGGTGTGAGCGCCGCGAGGGCCCAGGAGATGAACACGGCGCTGGGAGCGGCGTTCCCGCGCACGCACCACGTGCTGATGCTTGAGTTCGGGGACCGTCAGGAATTCGATGACCCGCGCCGGGAATGGCGGCGGCTGTTCTCGGAGTTGCTGGGCACGTTCGCGCTGGTCCTGGCGGCGGCGGGCGGGGGGCTGTTGCACGCGAAGGGGCAGATCAGCCTGGCGGCGGCGGTCGTCGCCCCGGGCCTGATGGTGACGGCGATCATCTTGTTCATGGGCGCGATCTCCGGCGCGCACCTGAACCCGGCCGTGTCCATGGCGTTCGCGCTGCGCGGGGACTTCCCGTGGAAGCGGGTCCCGGGCTACATCGTCATCCAGCTCGCCGGCGCGACGCTGGCCTGCCTGTTCCTCCGCTGGGTGTTCGGGAACGTCGAGCATCTGGGAGCGACGCTGCCGGGCCCGGGGTACAAGCCCTGGCAGGCCCTGCTGATGGAGATCGTGCTCACCGCGCTGCTGGTCAGCGTGATCCTGGGCACCGCATCCGCGGCGCAGAACGTCGGCGCGATCGCCGCGCTCGGCGTCGGCGGCTACATCGCCCTGGCCGGCCTGTGGGCGGCTCCGGTCAGCGGCGTGTCGATGAACCCGGCCCGCTCCTTCGGCCCGGCCCTGGTCAGCGGTGACTGGACAAGCTACTGGGTGTACTTGGCCGGGCCGGTCGCCGGTGCGCTGATCGCGGTCGGCTTTGCCATGGTGCTGCGCGGCCGCGGCGGCGACGTCATCTCCCGGGCGGCCGGCTCCGGCGTGCTGGACAAGGGCGCCCTGACCGCCAAGGCGGAACTGGCCGAGGACATCGACCAGGGCAAGGTCGTCCCCCCGGGCATCACCTAGGCCGGGCTTCCGCCCCGATCTGGCCGAAGGTCAGCGGGAGGTCGTGCGCGTCACCAGTTCAGCGGCGGCCACGGTGACGGCCGTGACAGCGGCGACCGACGGCCACGCGCCGATGCGCTTCGCCAGCGGGTGCGAGCCGCCCATCGCGGCCGCGTAGAGCACGCTCAGCCCGGCGGCGGCGGCGGGCCCCGACGCCCGGTACCAGTCCCGCGCGCACCAGGCGCCGGCGGCGGCGAACAGCGCGCCGCCCAGCTCACGGCGGCCGGTCTGGCGTGCGACGAGGAACCCCCCGGTAAGCCCGAAGGCGGCGACCGCGGACGAGAGGCCCGTGCGAGTGTGGCTCATGAGCCTCACGTTATCTTCTGGCGTTCACCGGCCAGTAGCCCTCTCCCGGGCAGCACGGCCGGGCGGCGGAAGCGGACATCCATGGAGGCTCGCCGCCAGGCTGGCGGCGGCCGCCCTATGCCCGCCGGGTGACTGCGGTGTGCACGGCGAGGACGACGAGGGAAAGAGGCACGAAAATCCACAGCTGGAGGACGCTGTAGCGGCGCAGCTCCCGGCCGGTATCCACACCAGCCAGCTCAGCGCTGAGTGCGCCGGACCGGCTCAGCGCGATCGCGTACGCGGCCAGCAGTGCGTAATTCAGGCCCGCACCGATCATCCAGATCCCGAGCAGGCGGCCGCCGAGACTGGAGGTGTATGCAGCGAGCCAGATGCCGAACGCCACCGAGACAACCGCTCCGGCGGCGAACTCCGCTAGGACGATCCGCCGGCGGCGCGTTGTGCCCCGGGCGCCGTACATGTCGATCGCCGCGAGCCGCCTTACATTCACGCCAGCCATGGTGTCATCGGCGGGGGCGGCCCCGATAGGACTCAGGTGCCAGCCACGCGGTGGCCGTAGCGCGGTTATACCGGCAGGCGAGCGCACCTGGTCAGGGTGGGGGCGGGGATGGATGCCGGGGCTGGTAGATGGGAAATTCCTCGCCGTCTGGCAGGCGGATTGCGGCCAGCAGGCCCCAGCCCTGATCAGAGACGTCGCGCGCCACTTCCACTCCCTTGCCGCGCAATTCGGCGAGCGTGGCATGGATATCGTCACACATCAGGTAAAGCTCATGACGGCCGTGACCGTCGGCCGGATGCACAGCCAGCTCGGCAGGCGGCAGGGCAAAGATGAGCCAGCCACCGCCCGCATCGACGGACGACAGGCCCAGCACGTCGGTGAAGAAGGCGCGCACCTTCGACGCGTCCGGGGAGAAGACGATGGCGTGCACGCCTGTGATCATGCCGCGATCCTAGCCGTCGCGGTCGGCCGTGACACGGAGCGCTGGGAGGGGGCGACGTCCTCACCAGTCGCCGCCTGGGGGCCTGCCGGTAGTCTCGGCGGGATGGGATTCCCGGACGATCCGGTGCGCATCGCCCGGGTGATGTGGACGCTGTTCGAGCCGATCCACGCGGTCACTTACTTCGCGCCGGAGTCCCGGGCCGCGTATGAGCAGGCGGGCCTGCGTGGTTTCTGGCGCGGGTACTTCGCCGGCCGGGCCGCCCCGCTGGGCCCGGTCGGGCCGGCTCCGGTGTATGCCGCGTTCTTCGGCTTTGCCCGCCCGATGGTGACCCGGGCCCTTCCGCAGGTATGGGATCTGGCCGCCCCTGCCAGCGTGCTGCGGGCCCGCGCGCAGGGGGCTCGCGCCGCGCTGGCCCGGCTGCTCGGTGAGGCCGACGTCACCGAGGCCGCCGGCCTGTGCCGCGAGGCTGCGGGCGCGGTGGAGGTCGCAGGCCGTCCGCTGGCCGCCGCGAATGCCGACCTGCCCTGGCCCGAGGATCCGTTCGAGGTGCTGTGGCAGGCCGCCACCGTGCTGCGCGAGCATCGCGGGGACGGTCACGTCGCCGCGCTGCTGGTCGCCGGGCTGGATGGATGCGAGAGCCTGGTGTGGCGGGCGGCTATCGACAGTGAACGGCGGCTTCTGCAGCAGGCCCGCGGCTGGTCCGACCAGGAGTGGGATCAGGCCGCTGGGCGGCTGGCCGCCCGCGGCTGGCTGGATGCCGGTGGCCTGCCCACCGCCGCGGGCGTGGCCGCGCGTGACGAGGTGGAGGCGCGCACCGACGCCCTGGCCGCCGGGCCGTGGCGTGCTCTAGGCGGGTCGGCGGCGGCGCGGCTGGCGCAGCTGCTGCGCCCGCTGGCCTCCGGCGCCGCGGCGGGCCTGCCGTTCCCCAACCCGATCGGGCTGCCGCCGCCAGCCGCGGGCTGAGGCCGCCTGGAGGACCGCCGTGGCGCGGGCGGATCGGTGGCTGTGGGCCGGCGCCTGGCTGGGGAAGAATGGGCGGGGCCTGGCCGCCGGGGCGAGCGCGGGGCTGGCCCGCGGCCTGGCGCCCTTGGAGGATGGTCATGCGAGCGATCTGGATCACCAGCGCGGGTGGGCCCGGGGCGCTGGAGTTGCGGGAAACAGCCGATCCCGAGCCCGGCCCGGGCCAGGTGCGCATCCGTGTCCGCGTGGCTGGGCTGAACTTTTCTGACGTGATGTCCGCGCAGGGGCTGTACCCCGACGCCCCGAAACTGCCGTGCGTAGTGGGTTATGAGGCGGCGGGCGTGGTCGAACGCGGCCGGCGATGGCGCCCAGGGCCTCCCGGTAGGGGCGCGGGTGCTTGCCCTGACGCATTTCGGCGGGCATTCCGATGTGGTGTGCGTGCCCGTGGAGCAGGTGTTCGAGCTCGCGGACGGAATGAGTTTCGAGGAGGCCGCGGCGATAGCCGTCAACTATCTCACCGCCTACCACATGTTGTTCCGGGTGGCCGGCCTCCGGCCGGGCGAGCGTGTGCTCGTTCATATGGCCGCTGGCGGGGTGGGGCTGGCGGTGCTGCAGCTGTGCCGCACCGTTGAGGGGCTGGTGGTGTTCGGCACGGCCTCGGCCGCCAAGCACGAGGTACTGCGGGCTGAGGGCTGCACGCACCCCATCGACTACCGCACCGTCGATTATGCAGCCGAGGTTCGCCGGCTGACCGGCGGCGAAGGTGTTGACGTGGTGCTCGATCCCCTGGGCGGCAATAACTGGAGGAAGGGACTCAAGCTGCTGCGCCCGTGCGGCAGGCTGGTCGCGTTCGGGTTCGCCAGCCTGACCAAGGGTGAACGGCGCAATCCCGTCCACCTCGCATCCCAGGCCGCTGGCATTCCGCTCCTGACACCGCTGCAGCTGATGAACCACAACTGGACGGTCAGCGGGGTGAACGTCGGCCGCCTGTGGGGTGAGATCGCGCTCCTGCGTGCGGAATTCCAGGAAGTTCTGGCGCTCTGGGACGCGGGCAGCATCAAGCCGCACATCGACTCGGTCTACCCTTTCGCTGAGGCAGCGGCAGCTCACCGCCGGATCCTGGAACGGCAGAACATCGGCAAAGTCCTGCTCACGCCCTGAACCCGCCAATGGGCACCTGATTATTGCTACTCGGGATTGAGGCAGGAGCGCAGCTCGCTGCACAGGGAGGCAATCGCTGCCTTGTTCTGTTCCCGTGTCAATGGCCCCAGGTCGGGTGCGTCATGCACGTCCGCGCCGAGTGCCTCCGCGAGCAATACCCAGGGCCATCCCCGCGAGCCCGTCTGATGCCGGGCCTCGGCCCGCTTCTGCAGCTCCGGCCAGAGAGCCGTGCCCTGGGCCAGGTCAAAGCCCCTCAGCAGGGCGATGGCACGCTCGTAGGTCGCCCGCCCGACATACATGCCCAGGTGGTCCTCGATGACGTCGGTGAGCTCCAGCCAGTCCATGCGCCAAGCCTGCCACCACCCGGGGCGACCCTGCCGACCGGCGCGCTGATCCCGGAAACCGTCCTGCGGACCTTCCCGTCAGCCCATCCCCGCCTGGCTGAACCTGCGGCCCCAGTCGTGGACCCGGTCGATCAGCTCGGGCGGGGAGATCACCTGGAAATCCGCGCCGACCGCGCCCAGCGCCATGGTGGGCCAGTCCAGTGAGTCGGTGGTCATGCGGACCCGGCAGCGGGTGGCGCCGAGGTCCTCGACCGCGGACCACCGGCCGATCCGCTCGCGCACCGCCGCGGCCGGGGCCTCGACGAGGACCTCCACGTCATAGGCGGCGCGCACGCTGTCAATGCCGGCCCGCACGAAGGCGGCGGCGTCGGCGGCGGGCAGCTCGCGGGGCCGGAATCGTGCCCCGGTGCCGCGCGGAGCGCTGAGGCGGTCCAGGCGGAAGCTGCGCCAGTCCTGGCGGTCAAGGTCGTAGCCGACCAGGTACCAGCGGTGGCCGAGCATGACCAGGCGGTGTGGCTCCACATGCCGCCCGGTGCGCTGGCCGCTGGCCGCGGTGTAGGAGAACCGGATCCGCTCGCTGTCCCGGCAGGCGAGCGCGGCGGTGGTGAGGATGCCCGGATCCACGCTGGCGCGGGCGGCGCCCGGCCAGCTGGCCGGGACCGTCACTTCGCCCAGCGCCTCGACCCGGCGCCGCAGCCGGGCCGGCATGACCTGGACCACTTTGGCCAGCGCGCGCACCGAGGATTCCGCGATGCCCTCGACGGCGCCCTGGGCGGCCGCCTGCAGGCCCACGGCCAGGGCGACGGCCTCCTCGTCGTCGACCACCAGCGGGGGCAGCGCCGTGCCCGCGGCCAGCTGATAGCCGCCCTCCACGCCACGCTGTGCCTGGATCGGGTAACCCAGCTCGCGCAGCCGGTCGATGTCCCGGCGCAGCGTGCGCGGTGAGACCTGCAGCTGCCCGGCCAGTTCGGCGCCCGGCCAGTACCGGCGTGCCTGCAGCAGCGACAGCAGCCGCAGCGTGCGCGTGCTGGTGTTCGCCATGTCATCCATTCTCGCTGAATTCAGGTCAGGAAGTGGCCGCTATGGCCGATAGCGTGGGCTTAGACCGGGAACGCGACCCCGGCTCCGCGATCACGAAAGGCCGACACCATGACGACGAGCACCCCGATCACCGGCGACCTGGCGGCGAGCGGCCAGGCGGGCGCGCCCGCCGCCGACGGCGAGCGCGCCGACATCCTGGCCACGCTGGCCAAGCAGCGGCACTTCCTCCGCTTCACCACCCGCGGCCTCACCGACGAGCAGGCCAGGCAGCGCACCACCGTGAGCGAGCTATGCCTGGGCGGCCTGATCAAGCACGTCACGGCCGTCGAGCAGGGCTGGGTGAACTTCATCGTGGACGGCCCATCGGCGATGGCTGATTTCGCCGAGATGACCGAGGACGACTTCGCGCGGCGGGCGGACGAGTTCCGGCTGCTGCCCGGCGAGACGCTGGACGGCGTGCTGGCCGACTATGCGCAGGTGGCCCGCCGGACCGACGATCTGGTCGCCGGCCTGCCCGACCTGAACGCCGCGCACCCGCTGCCGAAGGCTCCCTGGTTCCCGCCCGGCGAGCAGTGGTCCGCCCGCCGGGTGCTGCTGCACATCATCGCCGAGACCGCGCAGCATGCCGGCCACGCCGACATCGTCCGCGAATCCCTCGATGGGGCCAAGTCCATGGGCTGACCGGTCATCCTCACCGAGCGGATCATCGCGGCGCGGGCCGGGGCGTACAGTCCTGCTGAGCAGGTTTCCCGGCCCGTATCGAGGTGCTATGACCACGACCTGGCGCATGCTGGCGCCGTTGCGCCCTGCCGCCCGCGTCCTCACCGGATCCACCTACGTCCTGCTCGGCCTCGACGCCCTGCGGGCGCCGGGCGGGCGCGTCGATCAGGCCGCCCCGCTGCTGGCCGCGATCCGCACCAAGGTCCCGCTCCCGGCTGATGATGAGCTGGTGGTGCGGGGGAACGCCGCCGTGCAGGTGCTGGCGGGCACGATGCTGGCCCTGGGCCGGGCCCCGCGGCTGTCCGCCCTGGCCCTGGCCGGCTCGCTGGTCCCCACCACCCTGGCCGGGCACGCGTACTGGACGGTCGAGGACCCGGCCGTACGCAAGCAGCAGCGGATCCACTTCCACAAGAACCTGGCCATGATCGGCGGCCTGCTGTTCGCCGCGCTCGACCAGCCCGGGGCCCGCCCTTAGCGGCAGGGCGCCTGGAGCTGGCGCGCAACCTTTCTTCTCAACGTCCCATTCGCCCTGCTGGTGTTCCTGATGCCGGCGCCTTCCTGCCTGGTGGCCCCGGCGGCATGACCACCCGGTGACGCGTGGCCCCGCCCTCACTCCTGGGGGGTGATGCCGGGGCGGTGCGGGCGGGCTCACACTGGCAGCTGGCAGGTCATCCAGCTTGACGAGCGACAGGGATGTGGCCATGGCACCCGGACTGGGACATGCGTCTCACTCCGGCCTGGTCCGTCCGCAGGCCACGTCGGTGTGACCGGCCGGCCTGCCCGGACGAGGACCTCGGCCAAGCGCCGGCGGCAGGCCGGGCTGTCGGTGCTTCGCGGGCTCGTGTCGACGATCGTGCTCGTCACCCTGTACTACCTGCTGCCGCTGGATCACCTGGCGAACGTCGTTCCCCTGTGGGTGGTCCTGGTGGTGGGGCTGCTGATCCTGCTCGTCATCAGCACCTGGCAGGTGCGCGCGATCCTGGGGGCCAGGTACCCGGCCCTGCGGGCCGCCGAGGCCCTGGCCATCACGGTGCCGTTGTTCCTGCTGCTGTTCGCCTCGGCCTACTTCGTCATGGAGCAGGGCAGCCCGGCCAGCTTCAGCCACTCCCTGACCCGGACCGATGCGCTGTACTTCACGGTCACCACGTTCAGCACGGTGGGCTACGGGGACATCACCGCGACCAGCCAGACCGCCCGGGTCGTGGTCACCGTCCAGATGCTCCTCGACCTGCTCGCCCTGGGCCTGGGCATCCGCGTGTTCATCGGGGCCGTGCAGCGCGCCCGCCAGTCGAGTCCGGGCACCGCCGGGCCGTCCGCCGCGCCGGAGCCGCCACCGCAGTGAAGCGGGGAAGACATGAGCCAGCTGCACAAGTATTCGAGATCAAGCGGCAGGGTTTCAACCTGCGCGCCGGCGCCTTCGTGCTGGCCGTCCTGCTGCTGCCGCTGATCGTCCTGGGCGCGATCGGCCAGGACAGGTACTGGGTCAGCGTGTCATTCGGGGCGCTGTTCGTGTTGCTGAGCGACCCTGGCGGCGACTACGCGGACCGGGTGGTGCGCATGGCCGAGTTCGCCGTGATCGGTGCGCTGCTGACCGCCCTGGGGTTCAGCGTCGGCAGCTAGGCCTGGGGGCTGGTGGTCCTGGCCGCTTTCGTGATCACCTTGCTGGCCGGGCTGGCGGTGAAATTCGGCGTGCGCCGGTTCGCGGCGGGCGTGCTCCGGGCCGTCGCCCTGTCGATCTCCGTGGCCCTCGCCTTCGGGCTGCACGTGCAGGACGCCGACTGGATGCCCATCGCCACCATCGTCGCCATGAAGCCCAGCCTGGAGCAGTCCACGCTGATCGCCGAGCAGCGCGTGGCCGGGACGATCGTGGGCGCCGCGGTGGCGGCCCTGGTTCTCATCGCCGCGGACCTGCCCCACCCGTCCAACCTCGCCGCTGAGGGACGCCGGGTGCTGTTCACCTTCGTCGGCGTGGGCATTGCCGTCGTCATCATGTTTCTGGCCACCCGGCTGAAACGCCCCGCCAGCGCGGCCCCGCAATCTACCCCGCCCAGCACCGCCTGAAGCGCGAAACCGGGGTGAACGTGCCCTGGATCTGGGTGTTTGCCAGTGGGACAATAGCTCCGTGGGCGAGGACAAGGACACCGAGCTGGCCGACACCCTGGCCGAGGTCGGCCGGAGAGTCGGGCAGGCCGTGACCGATGCCATCGAGCGCATGCGGCCCGCCTTCGATGCACTCGCCGAGGTGGCGAACCGCCCGGAGATCAGGTCGGTGATCGACCAGGCCATGCGGCTCCGGCCCTGCCTGTGCTTCTGCCCGAAGGCTCATCCGGCGGACCGTGGCGTCTGCGAGGTGCTCGGCGCGGTGATCACCGGCCAGTACAGCTCCGACCTGGTGGGCGACGTTGATGTGCCGCTGTGCGCCCCGTGCGCCGCGGCCCGGGCGGCACGCGAATTCGCTGGCTGACCGGCTGCAGCTTTCGGCGATACTGGGCGTGTGCTGCTGCCCGCCCGACACCTGCTGCGGGCCAAAGACCTGGCCGATGCCCGGTACTTCGAGCCGCTCACGGTGGAGGACCTGGCCCGGGCCGCCGGGCTGTCGCCCGCGCATTTCAGCCGCGAGTTCCGGCGGACGTTCGGCGAGGCGCCGCACCAGTATCTCCTGACGCGCCGGCTCGAGCGCGCGGCCGCCCTGCTGCGCAATACCGACCGCACCGTGACCGACATCTGCTTCGCCGTCGGCCTGGCCAGCGTCGGCTCGTTCATCACCAGCTTCCGCCGGGTCTACGGCGCCGCCCCCCGCGCCTACCGGGCGGGTTTCCCGCCTGCCCGGCGGCACATCCGCGTCCCCGATTGCGTCGCCCGGGCCTACGGCCGGCCGCAGAACCGCACGTTTCGAGAAGCCTAGGCCTCCGCCCCGGCCGTAGCGTGGCCCGCAGACGACCTGAGGAGGACCAATGATCAAGATCGCCAACGCGCAGTTCTGGGTGCATGACCAGGAGGAGGCGCTCGCGTTCTACACGCGCACCCTCGGCTGGGAGGTGCGGGCCGACGTGACGATGGGCGAGTGGAATTTCCGCTGGCTGGTCGTCGGCCCGGCCGGCCAGGATGACGTGGGACTGGTGCTCATGCCCGTCCCGGGCGCACCGATGCTCGACGCCGAGGGCAGCAGCCAGCTCGCCCAGCTGGTCGCCAAGGGGGCCGGGGGCACGCTGTTCCTCGAGACCGATGACTGCCAGGCCTCCTACGACGAGCTGTCCGCGCGGGGCGTGGTGTTCAACGACCCGCCGACACCGCAGCCTTACGGGATCGACACGTCGTTCCGGGACCCGTCCGGCAACAACATCCGCCTCACCCAGGTGCTCGACTTCTCGATGGACCGCCGCTGAGGGAACGAGGGCCGCCGGCCGGGCATCAGCTGCCGCCGGGCACGGCGGCCCAGTGGGCGTCCGCGGTCCACAGCCGCGCGAAGGTCTCGGCGGCGGAGCGTTCCAGGGCCGGGTGGTGGTGCGGGGCCGCCGCGGCGATCACCGACTTGATGGAGCGGGCCGGGGAGGCGGCGATGCGGCGGGCCAGGGCGCCCCAGGACTCGTCGAACTCAGCGCGGGGGTAGACGCGGTCGATCAGGCCGATGCGGTGGGCTTCCGCGGTGCCGAGCTTCTCGCCGGTCGTGATGAGCAGGAGCGCCTGGGACCGGCCCACCAGGCCCGCCAGCCGCTCGGCCCCGCCCCAGGCGGGCATGATGGCCAGATCGGCCTGGTTGAACCCGATCCTGATGTCGTCCGCGGCGACCCGGATGTCGGCGGCCACCGCCACCTCGGCCCCCCCGCCCAGGGCATGCCCGTTCAGCGCGGCGATCACCGGGCCGGGGAAGGTGGCGATCCGGTCACACAGGCGGCGCATCCGCAGGGCCATCGCGACGGCCTCCTCGTGGGTGCGGATCTTCGCCAGTTCCTTGAGGTCGCCGCCGGAGATGAAGGCGCGGTCGCCGCTGCCGCGGATCACCAGGACATCCGCGGCGGCCGCCGCGTCCAGGGCGCTCTCCAGTTCGCCCATGGTCGCGGGGCTGATCGCGTTGCGCACCCCTGGACGGTGGACGGTCAGCACCGCGATGCCTGCGTTCAGGTCGAGCACAACGTCAGCCACCACGTTCTCCTAGTGATATTGGCATTCTCATTTTTTGCAAGTACCGTATCTGTGAACGACTTCGCCCGGACCTCCTCCGGGATACCGCTGCAGCCGGTCTACGGGCCGGCCGACCGGCGCGGCGAACCCCCGGACCCGGGGAGTTTTCCCTTCACCCGGGGCAACTACGCCACCGGGTACCGGGGCGCTCGACCTGCCCACCCAGTGTGGCCATGACTCCGACGATCCGGAAGTCGCGGCGTGCGGGGAGACGGCGGCGGTGGCCACCACGCCCCGCTCCTGCCGCGCCTCGATCGACAGCGCCGCGAAGGCGGCGCCCTGGTGATGGCGCCGAGCTTCAGCTTGCTTCCCGCGAACCCGGTGGTGGCCGACCCCTGCAGGTCGAGGCGGGCGAGCAGGTCATCCCAGAGCTCAGACACACAGCAGCTGTAATGTTTCTTCTCTCGATTCGAGAATATAATTCTCGACTACTGCCTGGCGAATCCCGAGGCGCAGAAGTCCCAGACCTCGCCGGCGTTTATGGGATGGGCGTTCTCATCCCCGGAAACGCTGCTGCACTGGGCGATGAACATGACGGTCTGCATTGTCAGCGCGGCGCCCCGGCGCGCCTCCATCGAGGGGCGCAACTGGCCCGCGGCCTCGGCCGCGGTCATCAGCTCGGTGAACAGGCCGAGCAGGGGCGCGTGCGCCACCTTGACCTCGGCGGGATGGGACAGCAGCAGTTGCGGCGCGTAATCGGTGAACAGCGGGCGCTGCGCGGCCGGGTCCGGCCGGGACAGCGCGAACAGCAGGTGAACGGCCACCTTGAGCTGTTCCAGGGGATCGGACTGGCCCGCCGCGGCCGCCCGGATCTGGTCGGCCGCCTGCCGCAGCGCGTCCTCGAACAACGCGAGCAGGAGTTCATGCTTGCCGTCGAAGTGCTGATAGAAACTGCGCAGCGACTGCCTCGACCGGTCGACAACCTCCTGCACGGTGAAGTCGGTAGTGCCCTTCTCCATGATGATCGCCTGGGCTGCGTCGAGGAAGCGCTCCACGCGCTGCTCGGCCCGGAGCTTTGCGGCTTTGGTCGAGCGCTCGACCGCGCGCTGCTTCCAGGCCGGCCTTCACTCAGAATGCTCACGGGCGGGTCCTCTTCTGCGCCATGCCCAGAACCTTACTGCACAGTCCCCGGCAGGCCCCGGCACTGCGCTCGCCTATCCTCCGCACGAAGTTGTGAGACTCTTACTATCCTGTTACAAGCATGCTAATCTCGCTAAGTTTAGCCCGGAACGCCGACGGGAAAAATGCGGTTTCCGGCCGGTCCGGTGAGCGGCCCGCTACTGCGGCTGGGGGCTGTGCTCCCCGGCCGGCAGTGCCCGCCGGAAGGAGGCAAGCTGGCGCAGCCGTGTCCAGTCGAGGGCCGGGCTGGCCTCAGGGACCCCGGGGCGGTCCCGCGGAACCACCACGCGGAGTGCTCCCGGCCGGATCGAGCAGCGGACCGGCGTCGTCATCATGATCGTCTCTCCGTCGACGCCGACCGGGATCTCGGGCGCGTCGGCCTCCACCACGACCTCGTCGGCGGTGAGCGTGGTCAGGCCCTGGCCGTGTCCCCGGCGGATGAGCTCGACCGCCTGCCGCGCGCTGCCCACCCGGATCGCCACCACGCCCAGGGTGCCGGCGTCGAGCCGGGCGCGCCGGCCCAGGCCGGCCACGTCTCCCATGCCGTACGGGTCGTTGCTGACCAGCAGGGCCTGCGGGGCGTTGACGCTGGCGGCGCCGGCCCGGGCGGAGAGCCGCGGGCCCTGGTGGCCGCTGAGCAGGTCGGGCAGCATCCGCAGGGCGGTGCCCCGCTTGTCGTCCCGGTAGGCGGGGCTGCGCACCACCTCGGCATACGCGCCGAACGAGGCGTTGTTCACGAACGTGCGGTCCCCGATGATGCCCAGGTCGACCCGCATCTCCACGCCATCGGTCAGGGCCTCCAGGCAGCGGGCCGGATCCTCGCGGTCCAGGCCCAGGTCCAGGGCGAAATGGTTGCGGGTCCCGGCACTGATCACCAGGAACGGCAGGCCGTGCTCGGCGGCCAGGCCGGCCACCAGCGCCTGGGTGCCGTCGCCGCCGGCCACCCCGAGCAGGTCCGCGCCCTCTGCGATGGCCCGGCGGGCCAGCGCGGCCACGTCCACGATCCCGGGGCCCTCCAGCATCGCCACCGTGGCGCCGAGCGCCTCCGCCTTCTCCCGCAGCCCGAACCGTGCGACCTTCCCGCCGCCCGAGCGCGGGTTCATGATGAGGAACGCGCGCCGCGGCCGGGCGGCCGGGACGCCGGTTTCGGCCGGGCGGTCCGGGCCGGCGCGCAGGGCGATCCTCGCGGTCCCGACGGCGGCCAGCATCAGCGCGACGGCCACGATGGCCACCCACAGCAGGCTGTGCAGCGCGAAGGCGGTGAGGATGACGACCGGTGCGGCGATCACCAGGACCAGTGCGCCCCACCGCGGCCCGCGGTGGGCGAGGAACCAGTAGCCCCCGGCCAGCACGGCGCACAGCCCGGCCACGGTGAACAGGATCAGCGTCAGGCTGCGCCAGCCGGCGAAGCCGAGCAGCAGTCCTGCGGCGGCCAGCATCAGCAGGAACGAGGCGCGCGCGAGCCAGCGCTTTGTCATCGGCTCCGACCACCATCCCGTCACGGACCAGACACCCGATGCTCGCCGGTCCCGGGACCACGCGCATCACCCGGGAGGGAGGAGTTTGCCAGCCAGGCCAGGCCGCGCCAGGCATGGGAAGGCCCCGGCCCGCCTGGGCCGGGGCCTTTCCACCGGGGTGATCTAGCAGCCGTCGTACGCGGACCACGCGCTGGAGCCGGACTGCGCGTACTCCTTGGCGAACGCGGCGTTCTGCACGGACACCGGCGCGTTCTCCGGCAGCCCGGAGAAGCCGAGCGCCTGCCAGGTGGACGGCAGGAAGCCGTACAGCCGCCGGCGCCGCTGGACCCGTTGACCGCGCCGGGCGTTGCCGCCACTCTCCCGCTGGATCACGCAGGACTGGAAGCTGCCCGGCGCGCCGTTGTAGGACGCGGCCTGCGCGGGAACGGACGACACGGTGGCCGGCGCGGCCGAGGTGGCCGGCTGCACCGGAGCCGGGGCAGCCGCCACCGCCACCGGGGCCGGGATCGCGGACACGGCGGCCCGGGTCAGCCACGCGCTCACCCGGGGGTCGGCCGGAAGGCGCAGGTGCTGCCCCACCTTGATCATGGAGGGGTTCCGCACGCTGTGCCGGTTGGCCCACCACACGGCGGGCCAGTCGGCGGCGCGGCCGTACGCCCGCTGGCTGATCGAGCTGAGCGTGTCACCGGACCGCACCGTGACGGTGTGGGCGGCCTGGTGGGCCGCGCCAGGATGCAGCGAAACCGTGACCGCGATGGCTGTCTTGGCGGCGCCGGCGCCTGCAATACTGATGAACGACATGGCTTGCTTACCTCCGAGGTTCGTTGCCATGCAAAGGCCCCGGCCGCGTGCTGCAACACGCTCTGGCCGGGGCCGCTTGGATCTACTCAGCGAATGACGAGATGTCACCCCCAGTAATCATCTCGACGCTCCTGTGTAATCGGGTCAGTGATGCGTCGGTAACGGTAACCGCAATTGGGGTGTTATGCCAAATACAAGCGCCGGATACTGTCCCTGACGAGGCGGCCCGCGCCACGCCACGGCTCCCCTGATGGGGTCCTGAGCTGCGCTGATATGGCACTTGGTGAGCTTCGCCACCATTTCGGAACAGGCCAATAAAAGAGGGCACATTATCACCCGGCCGATAGTGGCGCACAGGCGCGCCTGTGCTTTATGTGACGCAAGTGCCTGCCGTGGTTCAGGCGCCGCGGGGGCAGGGGAAGAACGTGCCACCGTCCAGGTTCACGTCGAACTTCACCGCCGCGAAACCGCCGGATGGTGCCCAGACCGCGCGGCAGAAGGCGGCGAAGGCATGCGGGCCGGAGCAGCGCTGCCCAGGATTGCACACGTAATGATCGGCGGAGTACTCGGCCTCGCCGACCCACTTGCCGTCCGGCTGCTGCGGGGTCACGTCCGTGCTGAAATCGTCCCAGCCGCACGGCGTGCCGCCGTTCAGCCCGGTGCAGGTGATCCCGTACTGGCGGCTGCCGCGAAGCTGGGCCGCGAAGCAGGCGTGACCGAGGTAGCACTCCTCGACCACCGCGCCGTCCGCGTACCGGCGCCCCCACCATGACAGCCACGGCGAGTTCTTCCACAGCCCGGTCATCCCGTCCCGGTGGATCTCGTTGAACGCCCAGGCCAGGAAGTTCTGCGCGTCGCCCGGGGTGAGATGGAAACCGGAGGTGGACGGCGGGTCGAAGCTGTCGATGTCATCGAGTTCGACCGCGTCGAACCCCTTCCGGGCGCACCTGCCGATCCGCTCCGCCAGCATCGGCTTGAGCGCGTCCAGCTGGCGGAAGTCCAGCCAGCGCTCCTCGGGGTAGCCGTAGTACACGTTGCCGAGGGTGGCGGCCGGGAAGTACCCGCCGCGCGGCGACGGGCTGGCGTCCGGCCGGTAGTCCTCCCAGGCCAGGTCCAGGTAGCAGATGGCCTTCGGGTGCGCGAGGGTGCTCGCCTGCCACCGGGTCCGGATGGCCTGGACCTCGGCCCGGGTGGTGAGGAACCCGTCCACGTCGTACAGGTCCACCGCACGCTTCCCGGTCCGCTGGAGCGGGGTGACCCGGCCGATCTGCCAGTCCCACCGCATCGGGCGGTGGTCGCGGGCCAGGTGCGGCGGGTACCAGCACGGCTGACCCGGCCGGGCGCGGCAGGCCAGCGGCGCGGGCAGCGGCACCACCTGCCAGCGGAAGCTCACCTCGGTGGCCCCCGCGCGGTTGGCGGTCCGCACGCTGGCCTGGTGCGGGCCGGCGCCGAGCCGTCCGGTGTAGAACACGCGGCTGCCCGGCATCGGCCGCCACCGGCCGCTGTCGATCCGGTACCACTGGGCCGCCCGCCCGTCAGCCGGATTCGCATGCGGAACGCCCACCTGGAAGTACTCCTCCGCCGAGGCGGTGCGCCGTTCCGGGGTGCCGTTGACGAACGCCGTCACGGGCGGCTGATGCCGCGGGTAGGCGCGGACCGCCGTGCCGGACAGCCGGCTCACCGAGCGCCGGATGACCTGGAAGCTGAACGTGGACGCCTGCGTCTCGACCACCTCGGCAGCGGTCTCGGTGACCCGGAGCCGCCGGCCGGTGTCCGCGGTCCCGGCCACGTAGCGCCGGGCGGCGAACGGCGTGGCCGTGGTGCCCGCGGCGGTCCGGCAGTGCTGCCCGCCCGGCGCGCAGCTCTGCCACGCGTACGCGACCTCGAAGCTGAGCAGCCTCATCCCGCGCGGCAGCCGGGGCGCATGCCAGCCCAGCCCGGCCGCCGCGACCGCCGCGCCGTCCCGGGCCGCGCCGCTGATCCGCAGCGTGCCGGTATGCACCGGTGCCGGGATCCGCGGGCTGGCCGCGGTGCGGGCCGCTGCGGCCAGTGCGGTGGCGGCCGGCACGAGCGCCACCGCCATCGCGGACGCCGTGACCGCAGCGATCGTGACGGACCGGATGGTCAGGGTCAGCCGCACGGCCGCCTCCTCATCGTTGCTGCGGTCAGCGCGCGAAAGCCGGGGGGAGCAGGGCGCGGTGGGCGTCGAAGAGGTCGTCGCACATGGCGACCGTCTGCGCCGTGGTCAGCGTGGCGGCGGTGTTCGGGTCGAGCAGCGCCGCCTGGTAGACATGATCCCGCGACTCCTCCAGCGCGGCCCGCACGGTCAGCTCCACCACGTTGAGGAACGTCCGGTTCAGCGCGGTGAGCTGCGGCGGGAGCACGCCGACGGCCACCGGCTTGGCGCCGCCCGCCCCGACGCTGCAGGGCACCTCCACGCAGCACGCGTCGGGCAGGCTGGTGATCAGCCCGCCGTTGCGGATGTTCACGTGCAGCTCGCGCTCGGTGCCGGTCTCCAGTGAGTGGATGAACAGCGACGCCAGCTCGTGCGTGGGCTCCAGGTCGAGGGGCGCGTCGGAGTCGAGCGCCTGGCGCAGTGACTCCAGCTCGCGCAGGTTCTCCTCGGAGCGCGCCAGGTAGTCGCCGACGAAGATGCGGAACTGCCCGATCTGGTCGTCGTGCCGCATGAACCAGGGCACGTACTCGGCGGAGTGCTCGCTGGACTCGGTGGGGAAGTAGCCGAACCGGCGGTAGATCTCCACCCGGACCCGCCGCTGCAGCTCGGGCGAGCCCTCGATGACCCTGGCCAGCCGCGGGTACAGGGACTGGCCGTCCTGCTCGAAGCGCAGCACGAACGCCTGGTGGTTGAAGCCGGCGGTCAGGAACCGGACCCGGCCCGGGTCGGCGCCGACCAGTTCCGTCAGGAATGCCTGCGTGTCCCGGACCGAATGGCACAGGCCGAACACCCTGGTGAACGGCGTGCCCTCGTACACGGCCCAGGGCAGCATGGCCATCGGGTTGCTGTAGCTGAGCAGGGTGGCGTCCGGGCAGACGTCGTGCATGTCCCGGGCCAGTGCCGTCGTCACCGGGATGGTGCGCAGCCCGCGGAAGATCCCGCCGATGCCCAGGGTGTCGCCGATCGTCTGGCGGACCCCGTACCGGGCCGGGATGTCGAAGTCCGCGCGGGTGGCGTCGTACCCGCCGACCTGCACCTCGTTGATCACGTAGCGGGCGCCGGCCAGGGCTTCGCGCCGGTCCAGGGTGGCGGTCACCTCCGCGCCCGCGCCGGCCTGGGCGGAGATGCGCCGGGCCAGCCGCTCGGCGTGGGCCAGCCGCTCCGGGCTGATGTCGTACAGGGCGAGCCGCAGCCCGCCGCGGAACTCGGGGTAGCCGCACAGGTCGGTCACGACGTTCCGGGTGAACTCGATGCTCCCGGCGCCGACGAAGGTCACGGTGATCACAGCTCGAGAGTGTTCCATTATGGCTACTTTCGCGCAAGATCTTGCATCCATACCCGGACAGACTGCACAATGCTGAGCACTTCTGGATGACTTGAATCATCTTTGGGCGGTGAGCACGATGGCAAAGCATCGGCTGCGGATCAGGCTGGCAGGCTCGCTCGCCGCGGTGACGGTGGCCGCCCTGGGCCTGGCGGCCTGCGGGACGGACAGTACCAGCGGAGGCGGCGGCGGGACCACGGTCCAGATCTGGGAGGGCTGGACCGGGGCCGAGGCCAAGACGTTCGCGCACCTGGTGACCGAGTACCAGAACCAGCACCCAGGGGTGAAGGTCAGCAGCCTGTTCGTGAACAACGACAACACGCTGCAGAAGGTGCTCACCGCGGTGCGCGGCGGCAGCCCGCCCGACATCGCCTACCTGTACGGGTCGTGGGCGCCCAACGTCGCGCAGATCCCGCAGGTGGTGAACCTGACCAAGGTGGTCCAGCGGCCCGGCGTCAACTGGGGCGACTTCTGGGTGGGCGAGCGTGACGTGGCCACGGTCAACGGCAAGGTGATCGGCATCCCGGCGCTGGTGGACAACCTGGCCGTGGTCTACAACAAGACGCTGTTCGCGAAGGCGCACCTCACGCCGCCCGGCCCGGGCTGGACCTGGTCGCAGTTCGTGGCCGACGCCAAGAAGCTGACCGACCCGGCCAGCAAGCAGTTCGGCACCGCGTACGTGACCCCGGCGTCCGAGGACGCGGTGTGGCACTGGGAGGCGCTGCTGTGGGAGGCCGGCGGCCAGATTCTGACCGCCGACAACAAGAAGGCCGCGTTCGACTCGGCGGCCGGGCTGCAGTCCCTCAGCACGCTGCGGGCCATGGCCGTCACGGACAAGTCCATGTACCTGGATCCCACCGACAACGCGTACGCGAACCTGTTCAACTCCGGCAA
Source organism: uncultured Actinomycetes bacterium (assembly GCA_963767385.1). Lineage (GTDB taxonomy): Bacteria > Actinomycetota > Actinomycetes > Streptosporangiales > Streptosporangiaceae > RYN-230. The sequence continues at coordinate 74,306 of CAVYEA010000031.1, forward strand.
GGTCGGGATGCTGGTCACCGGGCCGTGGGACCTGTCCGCGTTCCCCAACGTCCACTACGGCGTCCAGCTCATGCCGTCCTACCCGGGCTCGTCCGCCGGCCACCAGACCATCTCCGGCCCGGACAACTGGGTGGTGTTCAACAACGGCGCCACCCGGGTGTCGGCGGCGGAGAAGTTCATCCTGTGGCTCACCGCGCCCGCCCAGGTGAAGTACTGGTCGCTGAAAACCGGCGACCTGCCGACCCGGCAGTCCGTGGGCAACGCGGCGGGTTTCAGCGCGCAGATGGACACCGCGCTGCCCGGGGTGAGCGCGTTCGTGGCCAACCTGGCCAACGTCAAGCAGGCCCGGCCGCAGATCCCGGCGTACCCGAAGATCTCCACGGTCCTCGCCAACATGGTCATCTCGGTGCTGCTGGGCAAGAGCCAGCCGCAGGCGGCGCTGAGTTCCGCGGCGCAGCAGGTCAACCAGATCCTGGCCGCCGGCTGACGTGGCCGCCTCTGGAATCCTGCTCCGCCGGAGACGTCCGGGGCCGGGCCGGCCCCGGCGTCCCGGCGGGGCCGGCGCGGCCCGACGGCGGGTGACGGCCTCCGAGCAGTTCGCCGGGTGGGCGTTCGTCACCCCCGGGATCGCGATCATCCTGCTGTTCGGCGCGGTGCCGATCGTCTGGTCGGCGATCATGTCCTTCCAGCGGTCCAACCTGCTCACGCCGAGCACGCCGTTCGTGGGGCTGCAGAACTACCGGCAGATGGTGCACGACCCCATCGTGGGCCAGGCCATCCAGCACACGCTGGTCTACACCGCGCTGTTCGTGCCCGGGACGATGATCGTCGGGCTGTTCCTGGCCGTGGCCATGAACCGGAAGATCCGCTTCATCTCGTTCTACCGGACCGCGGCCTATGCGACGATGGCCATCTCCACGATCAGCGAGGCGATCGTCTTCATCTGGCTGTTCGACCCCTCCTACGGGGTGGTCAACTACTTCCTGAGCCTGATCGGCGTCCCGCCCCAGCAGTTCCTCAACTCGCCGTCCGAGGCGCTGTACGTGATCGTGATCATGACGATCTGGGGCTGGACCGGGTTCTCGGTCGTCATCTACCTGGCCGCACTGCAGGGCGTCCCGGCGGCGCTGCTGGAGGCGGCCTCCATCGACGGGTGCACCCCGTGGCGGACGTTCCGCCGGGTCACGCTCCCGCTGCTCAGCCCGGCCTCGCTGTTCCTGGCCGTGTGGCTGACCATCAACGCGCTGCAGCTGTTCGACGAGGTGTACCTGAGCACCCAGGGCGGGCCGCTCAACGCCACCACGGTCCTCGTCTACTACCTCTACTACCAGGCCTTCCAGGCCTTCAACTTCGGCTACGCGTCGGCCATCGCCTATTTCCTGTTCGTCATCATCCTCGTGGTCACCGCGATCCAGTTCCGGGTCGGCCGGCGCTTCACCCACTACCGCTCTTGACATCCTCCCCCGCCGGCAAGCGAGGGATTTCCAGCTACTCACGTCCGCGTAAGGAGGCAAGCAGTTGAGGTTCACGGTTCACCGGCTCCAACTGGGAGCCTCCCCGTGCATGAAGTGGGCTGGGGAGGTGGGCGGGGTGCCCCGCCGCGATGTTCCGGGCCGCGTTCACGTCGGCGTTGCAGGCGAATCCGCAGGCCGTGCACGCGAAACGCGCTTGGCTCGGCGCTTCCGCTCGGCGCGTCGGCGCCCATTGGCGCGATTGATGCAGGCGCGGTCGCAATACCGCTTCCCTGCCTGTCGTGGTGTAGGCAGCGGAGCGCCACACTCGACACAGGTGCGCGCGACATCCGCCAAGCGGGCGGCGCGTACATGCGTCCACTTCTCGCCACGCCAGATCTCTCCGATGGTAGTCGCGCTGACTCCGTATTGGCGCGCAACGGCCCGTGCCGCCGCCCCCCCTGCAAGAAGTTCGCAGATCTGGGCAACGTCGGCCTCGTCTAGGACGGCCTTGCCATGAGCGCTGCCGATGGGATCCCGGCCATGGTCGCGGCGATCGGCCATGTTGTCAGCATGAGAGCCGGGGTCAATGTGAGCCCAGTTCACGCACCCGAGGTGGCCGTTGCCGCACGTGTGACACGCCTCGGCGGCCGGGAACGGGACCCCATGCGCCTTTTCCCAGATGACGCGATAAGCGGTGTCCATCCGCTTTGTGCGCGGATTCCAAGCGCGGGCGTGGCCGCAGTTGATGACCGAGAACGGCCAGAGCTTGCATGCCTTCCCCGGCGGTCCGGCTGCGTAGGAAGCCATCCAAGCCTGTACCTCACCGTGCTTGGCCATTCTTCCGCCCTAGCCAAGCGAATTTCGGATGCGCCTACGCAGCGCCGACCGCTGTTCGTGCCCAAGGTTCCAGGCGTAGCGGGCGTGGGCGCAGTGGTCCCGCAGCACTGCCTCCTGGGAGGGCGAGAGATCCAGGCGGTACTGGGTCATGCGAACAAAGTAGCGAATACTGCCGACATTCCTGCGGAGGTGAAGCGGCGTCCCGTTCCTGGCCTGAGGGCAGAAGTGCCCATGCCGCGATCCCGATGACGGCGACCTCGGCGCCCGCCCGTGGCGGGCTCTCGTCCTCCGCCGGCGGCGGCGTCCCCCCGCCCGCCGCCGGCGGAGGCTGCCGTTCAGCCCCTGGCACCTCGTGCTGATCCCGGCCACCCTGATCCTGATCTTCCCGTTCTTCTGGCTGCTGATCACGTCGCTGGAGACCCCGTCCGAGGCGCTGCACTTCCCGCCGGTACTCATCCCGCACACGCTGCGCTTCGCCAACTACCCGGACGCGCTGAGCACCGCGCCGTTCGGCCGGTTCTTCGTGAACAGCGCCGTGGTCGCGGTGCTCACCGTGCTGCTCAACGTGGTGCTGTGCTCGCTGGCCGGGTATGCGTTCGCCCGGTTCCGCTTCCTCGGCCGCACCGCCCTGTTCGCGGTGATCATGGCCACGCTCATGGTGCCGTTCCAGGTCACGATGATCCCGCAGTTCATCATCACCAAGTGGCTGGGCGTGCACGTGCTGGCCGCGGTGGGGATCAACCACATCGGCGCGCTCATCCTGCCCAACGCCGCGACCGCGTTCGGCATCTTCTTCCTGCGCCAGTTCTTCCGGACCCTGCCCCTGGAGTACGAGGAGTCCGCCCGGGTGGACGGGGCCAGCCGGCTCACCGTGCTGATCAAGATCGTGCTGCCGCTGGCCACCCCGGCGCTGGCCACCCTGGCCGCGCTGACGTTCCTGGACTCCTGGAACAACTTCCTGTGGCCGCTCATCGCGATCACGTCCACGAACCAGATGACGCTGCCGCTCGGCCTGGCCACCTTCCAGGGGGCGCACGCCACGGAGTGGACCCTGCTGATGGCGGCCAACGTGATGAGCCTGGTCCCGATGCTGGCCATCTTCTTCCTGGCCCAGCGGTACTTCATCCGGTCGGTCGCCGCCACGGGGCTGGCCGGGACATGAGACAGAAGGCTTGCCTTCACTTGAGAAGAACTGCCTTCACTTGAAGAAAGAGGAGTGTTGATGGGCGAGGAGGCCCCAGCGATGCAGGAGGAACTGGCCGCGGGCGGCTGGACGGAGCAGGAAGTGGCATCACAGCCCGCCTGCTGGCGCCGGGCGGCCGAGCTGGCCGCTGATGTCGCGGCGGCCCTGCCCGCTCGCGGCGAGCGGGTCGCGGTGGCGGGCTGCGGCACGTCGTGGTTCATGGCCCAGTCGTACGCGGCGGCCCGGGAGGCGTCCGGGCACGGGGAGACCGACGCCTTCGCTGCCTCCGAGATGCCGCCGGGGCGGCGCTACGACCGGGTCCTGGTGCTGTCCCGGTCCGGCACGACCACCGAGATCCTCCAGCTGCTGGACCGGCTGCGCGGCACGGTGCCCACCGTCGCGCTCACGGTCGCCGGGACCCCGGCGGCGCAGGCCGCCGATGCCATCATCGACCTGGGTTTCGCGGACGAGGAGTCGGTGGTGCAGACCCGCTTCGCCACCACCGAGCTGGCCCTGCTCCGCGCGCACCTCGGCGAGGACATCGAGCCCGCCATAGCCGCGGCGCAGCGGGCGCTGGCGGCGCCGCTGCCGCCGGAGATACTGACCGCCCGCCAGTTCACCTTCCTGGGCACCGGCTGGACCTACGGCCTGGCCCAGGAGGCCGCGCTCAAGCTGCGCGAGGCGGCCGGCATGTGGACGGAGGCCTATCCGGCCATGGAATACCGGCACGGCCCGGTCGCGGTAACCGGCGCCGGCAGCATCGTGTGGCTGTTCGGGACCCCGCCGGACGGGCTGGACCTCGAGATCGCCGCGGCCGGCGGCACCGCGTGGTTCAGCACCGAGGACCCGCTCGCGGAACTGGTCCGGGTGCAGCGGGTGGCGGTGGCCCTGGCGCGGGACCGGGGGCTCGACCCGGACCGGCCGCGTAACCTGGCCCGCTCGGTCATCCTGGCCCCCCGCTGAGCCAGCCGCCATGATCGTCGTCGTCTGCCTCAACCCGGCCCTGGACATCACCCACCAGGTGCCCGCCGTGGACTGGGCGGGCGTGAACCGGCCCAGTGCGGTTCACGCCCGGCCCGGCGGCAAGGGGCTGAACGTGGCCCGCACCCTGCGCGCCCTCGGCGCCGAGGTGCTGGTCGTGGGGCTGGCCGGCGGGGTCACCGGCGACGCGGTCGGCACGGCGCTCAGCGAGCTGGGCGTGCCCGCCGCGTTCACCCCGGTCAGCGGCGAGACCCGCCGGACCTTCACCGTCGTGGACGGGCGGAGTGGTGGCACCGCCTTGTTCAGCGAGCCAGGCCCGAGGATCGGCGCGGGGGAGTTCGCGGAGTTTGCCGTTATGTATAAGGAGGCCCTGAGCGGGTGCGCGGCCGTGGTGCTGTCCGGCAGCCTGCCGCCGGGGCTGCCCGCGGCCAGCTACGCCACGCTGATCGACCTGGCCACCGCGGCCGGGGTGCCCGCGGTGCTCGACACGCACGGCGCGGCGCTGCTGGCCGGGGCGGCCGCGCGGCCCGCCATCGTGAAGCCGAACCTGGCTGAGCTGGAGGCGCTGGCCGGCCGGCCGCTGTCCCAGGGCGGGGGTGCCGACCGGCGCGCGGTGGCGGATGCCGCCCACCGGCTCCGGGCGGCCGGCGCGCAGGCGGTGGTGGCCTCGCTGGGCGCCGAGGGCCTGCTGGCCGCGACCGAGGACGGCAGCTGGCAGGCACGGCCGGCCGCCGCGGTGACCGGGAACCCGACCGGGGCCGGCGACGCGGTGGCCGCCGGGCTGGCGCACGGGCTGGTCCTCGGCCGCCCGTGGGACGAGCGGCTGCGGCACGCGGTGGCCCTCGGCACCGCGACCGCCGCGGCGCCGGTGGCCGGGGAGTTCAGCCACGACCACTACGCCAGCGCGCTGGCCGCGGTGACCGTGCAGCCGGAGGAGGCCCGCTGATGCCGCTGTCCGCCATGGGAGAGATCATCGGGCCGGCCCGGGCGGCCGGGCGCGGGGTCGGCGCGTTCAACGTCATCGGCATCGAGCATGCCGAGGCGATCGTCGCCGGGGCCGAGGACGCCGGGGCGCCGGTGGTGCTGCAGATCAGCGAGAACTGTGTCGCGTACCACGGCGCGCTGGAGCCCATCGCCGGTGCCTGCCTGTCGATCGCGCGGTCCGCCGGGGTGCCGGTCGCGGTGCACCTGGACCATGCGACCACCGTGGACCTGGTCCAGGCGGCCGCCCGGCTCGGCCTCGGGTCCGCCATGTTTGACGCCTCGGCGCTGCCGTACGCGGAGAATGTCGGGGCCACCGCGGCCGTGGCGGCCTGGTGCCATCAGCACGGGCTGTGGGTGGAGGCGGAACTCGGCGAGATCGGCGGCAAGAATGGCGTGCATTCACCGCGCGCCCGCACCGATCCGGACGAGGCGGCCGACTATGTCGCGGCCACCGGCGTGGACGCGCTCGCGGTCGCGGTGGGCAGCTCACACGCCATGCTGATCCGGGACGCGGTCCTGGATCTGGGGCTGATCGCCCGGATCCGCCGGACGGTCAGGGTCCCGCTGGTGCTGCACGGCTCGTCCGGCGTGCCGGACCGCGACCTGGCCGCCGCGATCGGCGCCGGGATGACGAAAATCAATGTCGCCACCCAGCTGAACAAGGTGTTCACCGCCGCGGTCCGCCATTGCCTGGGCGGCGATGCGGCAATGGTCGATCCCAGGCGGTACGGTTCGGCGGGGCGGGATGCGATCGCCCCCGAGGTGGCCCGGCTGCTCCGCGTGATCAGCGCCGGGCCGCTCGGGCAGGAAAGCGGCCGGCCCACGGACGGGCCGGGGAGTCCGGCCGTGAGGGCGGGAGGCGCCGGTGAGTCGTTATCGCCGGTGGAATGAGCTGCTGGAGCTGCTGGCCTCGGCCGGCCAGCTCCAGGTGGAGGACGCCGCCAAGGCGCTGGACGTGTCCGCCGCGACGGTCCGGCGGGACTTCGACGAGCTCGCCCAGCAGCAGATGCTCACCCGGATCCGCGGCGGGGCCGTGGCCAAGGGGGTCAACTATGACCTGCCGCTGCGTTACAAGTCCGAGCGGCACCCGTCCGAGAAGCAGCGCATCGCGGCCGTGGCGGCCGGCCTGGTCCGGGCCGGGCAGGTCGCCGGGCTGAACGGCGGCACCACCACGACCGAGGTGGCCCGGGCCCTGGCCACCCGGCCCGACCTGGCCTCGGGTGCCCCGTCGCCCGCGGTCACCGTGGTCACCAACGCGCTGAACATCGCGACCGAGCTGGCCGTCCGGCAGCACATCAAGATCGTGACGACCGGCGGGGTGGCCCGCCCGCAGTCCTACGAGCTGACCGGGCCGCTGGCCACCGGGGTGCTGGAGCAGGTCACCCTCGACGTGGCCATCCTCGGGGTGGACGGCATCGACGCCGTCGCGGGCGCCACCGCGCACCACGAAGGAGAGGCGAGCATCAACCGGCTGATGGCCCGGCAGGCCAGCCAGGTCATCGTGGCCGCGGACAGCTCCAAGGTGGGCCGCCGGGCCTTCGCCCGGATCTGCACCATCGGCGAGATCGACGTCCTGGTCACCGACACCGGCATCGCCGCCGAGGAGGCGGCCCGGCTGGAAGACGCCGGGGTGGACGTTGTCACCGCCTGACCCGGGGGCGGAGGGCACGGGAGCGGAGGGCGCGAGGGTGCCTGACCCGCGGGCGACGGGCGGCCGGGCCGTGGACCTGGTGGTGCTGGGCGACTGCAACCCGGACGTGCTCGTGCTCGGCGAGGACGTGACTCCCGTCTTCGGCCAGCAGGAGAAGCTCGTGCCGCACATCTCCCTGGTCATCGGCGGTTCGGCGGCCATCACCGCGGTCGCCGCGGCCCGGCTCGGGCTGTCCGTCGCGCTGGTCGCCGCGGTTGGCGCCGACCCGGCCGGGGAATTCATGCTGGGCCAGCTGGCCGCCGAAGGGGTGGACGTGGCGGCGGTGGCCGTCCGCGGCCAGCTGCCCACCGGGATGACGGTGGCGCTGTCCCGGGGCGGGGACCGCGCCATCCTCACCTCACTGGGCGCGGTGGCCTCGCTGACCGCCGCGGATGTCCCCGGCGCGCTGCTGGCCCGGGCCCGGCACGTGCACGCCAGCTCCTACTTCCTGCTCGAGGGCTCACTCGGCCCCGGCCTGGCCGGCCTGCTGGCGGCGGCCCGGACGGCGGGCGCCACCACCTCGCTGGACACCAACTGGGACCCGTCCGGGCGATGGGGCGATGAGCACCTGGCCGCCGCGATGGACCAGGCCGACCTGCTGCTGCCCAACGAGGCCGAGGCGCTCCGGCTGGCCGGGGCGGCGGGCCGGGACGGGGTGACCGGCCTGGATGGCGCGGCCCGGGTGCTGGCCACCACCGGGCGGAAGCTGGTGGTGAAGCTGGGCGAGCGGGGCGCCCTGTGCGTGGACGGGCCGCTGGGGCAGCGGGTGAGCCTGCCCCCGGTGACCCCGGTCGACGCCACCGGCGCGGGTGACTGCTTCAACGCCGGCCTGATCGCCGGCCTGCTCGGCGGCCTGCCCCTGGCCCGGGCGGCCGCGCTGGGCTGCGCGGCCGGCGCGCTGTCCACTGGCGCGCCGGGCGGCACGGCCAGTGCCCCGGACCGGGCCGCCGCGGACCAGCTCGCCCGGCTGGCCTCGGTCCGCGGTCAGTCGTAGTGGCGGAGGGCGGGCCAGGCGGCGGCCCAGCCTGATTTCAGCCCCGAGGCCACGTAGATCCGCACGCCCTGCTCCTGGTCGTTCAGGCCGAGGCCGTTCCAGAACGTCGCGACCGGCCGGACCCGGGCGAACTCGCGGTGCAGCAGGGCCGGGTCGATGTTCACCGCGATCACGGTCGTGTCGGCGGCCGGGGGCGGTCCCCAGAACCAGAAGCTGTTGTGCCCGCTGTAGGCCGGGGGGAGCCCGAAGCCGGGCCCGTAGCGGTCGATCGCCCCGGCCTCGCCGTAGTTGCTGGCCAGCAGGGCGGTGTGGCCTCGCTCGGCGCGGGGCAGCGCGTGGTACTCGCGGGCGACCAGGGCCACCAGTTTCGGCCAGCTGACCGACTCCACCAGGGTGTAGTTGAGTGCCTGCACCGAGGCCGGCAGGTTCCGGGCCGGGAGCACGGGCAGGGCGTACAGCAGGTTCAGCGCGGCGCACAGGCCGATCGCCGTGCCCGCCACGGCCTGGCGGAGCCCGCGGCGGCCCCGCTGCAGCCAGCGTCCCAGCGGCACGGAGCCCGCCGCGAACAGGAACGTGAACAGGGCGCCCACGTAGTACGGCTTCCCGCCCAGCACGAAGATCAGGACCAGCAGGACGGCCGAGGCGATCGCCACCGGCCGGAACCTGCGGGCGCTGGCGCTGCGCAGCGACCAGGCCTGCCCGGTCACCCACACGGGCGTGTGCACCAGGCCGGTGTAGAGGACCAGCGCCAGCCAGTAGCTGGCGCGGTTGCTGCCGGCGTCCCCGTTCAGGCTGCGGAACAGGGCCAGCTGCGGCCAGCCGTGCCCGGCCTGCCAGATCACGTCCGGGGCGGCCAGCGCGGCCGCGATGACCAGGCCGGCCAGCAGGTAGCGGCTCCGCAGCAGCCGCCGGGCCGGCGTGGCCAGGAAGCCGGCGGCCAGCGTGGCGGCCAGGAAGAAGATGTCCCACTTGGCCGCCGCGGCCAGCCCGGCCGCCGCCCCGATGGCCAGCCACCAGCGCGGATCCTCGCTGGCCAGCAGCCGCATGATCAGGTACAGGGTGAGGGCGCACAGCACGAAAGACGGTGTCGTCGTTGACATCAGGTGCATCGCGGCCAGGTACACCAGGCAGGTGGCGCTGGCCAGCGCGGCCAGCACCTGGCCGGCCCGTCCCGCGCCGAGCAGCCGGGACATCGCCGCGGTGAGCAGCACCAGCGCGCCCATGCCCAGCGCGGGCAGCACGCGCAGCCCGGCCAGCGTGTTCCCGAACGCCAGGGCCTCCAGCCGGGCCAGCAGCGGCGTCAGCACCGGCTGGTCCACATAGCCCAGCTGCAGGTGCCGGCGGCTTCCAGGAAGTACAGCTCGTCGCGGTGGTAGCCGTACCGGGCGCTCACCGCCAGCTCGGCGCCAGCGGCCGCCGCCGCGATGATCCACACCGCGCCGCGGCCGTCCCGGGCCGGCCTCGCCGCCGGGACCGGCCGGGCGGCCGGCGGGGCGGGCTGGGCGGCCGATGCCGGCTGCGGGCCTGCTGATGCGGTAGGCATATCCATAGCCGCAGCGTAGGCAGGCGGCCAAGGCCGGCACATCGGGCGGCGGAGCGACCCCGCGGGCTCCGCCGGGCGGCGGAGCAGCGGGCCCGGGCGGGCCGGCGGATAGCCCGTCCGGGGGAGGCGGAGGGTACGACCTGCGGGTTAGGTGAAGGCGCCGATGCCGGTGATGTCGCGGCCGACGATGAGGGCCTGCATGGTCTCGGTGCCCTCGAAGGTGTGGATGGCCTCCAGGTCGGCCAGGTGCCGGATCACGTGATGGTCCAGCAGGATCCCGTTGCCGCCGAGCATGTCCCGCGCGTCGGCGGCCAGCCGCCGGGCCCTGCTGGTGTTGTGCATCTTGGCCAGGCCCGCGACGGTGGCGGTGAGCCGCCCGGCATCGGCCAGGTGGCCGATCTGCATGCAGTACAGCTGCATCGCGGTCAGGTCGGCGAGCATGCTCACCAGCCGCTGCTGGATGATCTGGAAGCTGGCCAGTGGCCGGCCGAACTGGTGCCGCTCCAGGGCGTAGCGCAGCGCCGTGTCGTAGGCCGCGGTGGCGTGGCCGAGCGCGGCCCAGGCGCAGGTGCTCCGGGTCGCGGCCAGCACCCGGCTGGCGTCCGCGAAGCTGCGTGCGCCCGGCAGCCGGCTGGCATCCGGGACGGCCACCTCGTCCAGGGTGATGCCGGCCTGCCACACCGCGCGCAGCGACGCCTTGCCCTCGATGACCTGGGCGTCGAAACCGGGCGTGCCGCGCTCCACCACGAACGCGTTCACCTTGCCGTCCACGGTGCTCCGGGCCCAGACGATGACCAGGTCGGCCAGCGTACCGAGGCCGATCCACCGCTTCCGGCCGCTGAGCACCCACTGGCCGTCCCGCGGTGTGGCCGAGGTCTCCAGCGCGACCGAGTCCGAGCCGTGCTCCGGCTCGGTGAGCGCGAACGCGCCAAGCTGGTCCATCCGGGCCATGGCGGGCAGCCACCGCTGCTTCTGCTCGGCCGAGCCGCACAGCGCGATGGTCCGCATGGCCAGCCCGGCATGCACGCCGAGGATGACGCCCAGGCTGCCATCGCCCCGGTGCAGTTCCATGGTGACCAGCCCGGAGGCCAGCGGGCTCATCCCGGCGCAGCCGTAGCCCTGGATGTCCTCGCCGACGATGCCGAGCCCGGGCAGCCGCCGGACCAGCGGCCAGGGCATCTCCGCGCGTTCCCAGTACCCGGCCGCGGCGGGAATGACCTCCTCGTTGACGAACCGGCGGACGGTGGCGAACCGGTCCCACTGCTCGGGGGTGAACTGCTCGCGGACGGTGAAGAAATCGGTGCCGAGCGCCTCGCCGAGGTGCGCGGCCGTGGTGTGGCTCATCCCTGCTCCTTCCTGCCGGGGTGGCTGGTCGCTCACTCGGGCCGGGCCGGGGAGCCGGACGGGGGGACCGGCAGCCCGTCGATGAGCGCGTCCATGCGCGCGGCCTCCTCGGCGATCCGTCCCATCATCCGGTCGGCCTGGACCGCCCGGAGCGGGCGGCGCCGCCGGTAGTGCCCGGCGAACCCGGCGATGACGGACAGTGGCGGCTGCAGCCCGCGGCAGGTGTCCGCGACACCGCCGCCCAGCCGCTGGGCGGACCGCCGCGCGGTGGCCTCCGCGGCGGCACTGGCCTGGAGGGCCCGCCCGAACAGGGCGCGGATCACCGCCATGCCCGTCGCGGCGACGGCCAGGAGCAGGGCGGCGCTCAGCGCGGCAGTGGTGAGGGTGAGCCTGCGGACGGCCTGGCCGGCGCGGCCCAGGTCCAGCCCGGTGATGAGCGTGCCAGCCAGGCCCGGCCGGGCCGTGCCGCTGACCAGCAGGGAGAAGCCGCTGCTGCCGTAGGTGTAGGCGATGTGCCTGGCCTGGTAGTGCACCGGCACGGCGATGACCAGCCAGCTCCCCCCGCCACTGCTGGCCGGGACGGTGGCCAGCTGCCCGGCCCGCCGCGGGATCCGCGCCGCGGCCGGGCCGGGCGGGCCGCCCGGGCCTGCCCGCAGTACCAGCTGGCCTCCGCGGCTGGTTACCTCGGTGAGGAGCCCGGCTCCCGCCCCAGGACCGGGGTAATCGGGCATGACGGTGAACGGCCCGCTGGCCAGCAGGCGGGCGTAGGCCCGCAGTTGCCGGCTGTCCTGCCCCAGCAGGTACCCGCGGGCCAGCGTCCCGGTGGCCAGGACGACGATGGCCGCGCCCGCGGCCAGCAGGCAGCAGGCCGCCGCGACCAGCCGCGCCCCCAGTACGCCCCGGCCCCGCTGTGCCCCGGTCATCGCCTGCCCCTGCTGGCTGCCGCCTGCTACTGGCTACAGCTTGCTGCGCACGGCGATCTGGTACAACTCCGGCAGCCGCGGCGCGGCCACGCGGGCCGCGATGCCGACGCCGGCCCAGGCCAGCACGAGGCCGTCAGCCGGCGGCGCACACCAGGAGCACCAGGATCCGGGCCACCGCCGGGTCGTGCCGGGTGAGCAGCGCGGCCAGCACGACGGGGGTGATCGCCAGCGCCACGCCGAACAGGCTGCCGAAGACGCCCGCGATCGCATGGCCCATGTAGCCGTCGGCGGCGCGGGGCGTGGGATTGCCGGCCCGTTTCTCGGCCGGGTAGGGCAGGGCCACGGTGAAGATGTTGCTCAGGGCGAGGCCCGCGCCGATCCCGGCCAGGTCCACGGCCATGCCCAGGAACCCGTCCGCCGGATGCCCGGCCACGGCGGCCAGCCCGAACGAGATCACGGTGAGCAGCGGCACCGCGATGATGCCGAGCGCGATGTTCTGCCCGGAGAAGTAGCCGCGCAGCGCCTGGCGGCCGCTCAGTGCCATCGCCTCGACGCCGAACGCGGGGCCGGTCATCCCGATCGAGTTGGCGTGGAAGACGCCGATGAACGCGGCACCGAAGCCCGCGCTGCCCAGTACCGCGCCGAGGTAGGCGGGGGTGCGGATGGTGCTGACGGAGGCCGCCACCATGATGACCGCGATGAGGCCCCAGTAGATGAGCGAGCCGGGCTCGCGGCGCTGGTAGATCCAGAACCGGGCGGCCACCGTGCCGCGCAGGCCACGCCGGGCGAACGGCAGCGCCGCCCCGTGCACCGTGGATGACTGGGTGCTGGTATCGGCCGTCACCAGGGCGCGGCCCAGGAACCTGATCCACAGCCAGCCGAGCACCACGATGATCGCGCCCAGCAGGGCCAGGCGGAGCAGCGCGCTGCCGGGGTGCCCGTCCGAGGCGTCCTGGATCGCGCGCGCGGCCAGGCCCGGCGGGATCCAGCGCAGCCACCCGCCAACGCCGGCAAAGCTCGCGGTGGTCAGCTTGCCCTCGGCGGTCATCCTCGGCACCACCTGGGCGAACGCCTCATAGAGAGCGAAAATCGGCAGGATCAGCAGGGCGGCCAGGTCCTTGCCGCGCCGCGAGCGCAGCAGCCCGGCCAGTGCCGTGGTGACGAACCGGGCCAGGACGATGCAGAACAGCACCTGCAGCAGGACCGCGGCCACCGCGGCCAGCAGGCCGGGTGCGCCGTGCGCCAGGCCGACGGTCACCCCGAGCAGGCCGAGCACGTTGGCCAGCGGCCAGGCCCCGGTGGCTGAGGCGGCCAGCAGCCCGGCCGCGAGCGGGCGGGTGCGCAGCGGGTACAGGGCCAGGGTGGCGGGGTCCAGGGTGGCGTCGAGGCCGAAAGCGAGCAGCGGCAGGATCAGCCAGCCGAACGCGAACACGGTGAAGACGATGGTGGTCACGTCCACTGCCGCGGCATTGCCGCGCAGGGCGGCCAGGCCGGCGAAGGTGACGACCGCGACCACCCCGGCGGCGATGGTGCTGAGGATGAAGGAGACCTTGGCCCCGGTGGACAGCCGCAGCGCGTTGCGCAGCAGGCGCAGCTTCAGCTGGACGAGGAGCCGAGCCATGACAGTCCTCCCTCGTCGCCGGCCCGGGACCCGACCAGGTCGATGAACGCCTGCTGCAGGGTCTTGCCCCCGCGGACCTGCGCTGTGGTGCCGGTGGCCACGATCCGGCCTTTGTCGATGACCGAGACGTGGTCGCAGACCTGCTCGACCAGTTCCATCACGTGGCTGGAGAACAGCACGGTGGAGCCGGAGGCGGTGAAGCGGGTCAGCAGGCGGCGGATCACGTCGGCGGAGACCGGGTCCACGCCTTCCAGCGGCTCGTCCAGGAACAGCACCGCCGGGTTGCCGATCAGGGCGCAGCCCAGGGCGGCCTTCTTGCGCATCCCGGTGGAGTAGTCCGCGACCAGCCGTTTCGCATCAGCGGCCAGGTCGAGCACGTCCAGCAGCTGGGCGGCCCGGGAGCGGGCCCCGGCGGCGGGCAGGCCGCGCAGCCGCCCGGCGTATTCCAGCAGTTCCTCCCCGGACAGCCGCTCGAACAGCCGGGCCTGGTCGGGCACGACCCCGATGACCGCCTTGGCCGCGGGCGGGTCGGCCCACACATCCAGCCCGCCGACCAGGACCCGGCCCATATCGGGCCGCAGCAGGCCGGTCATCATCGACAGCGACGTGGTCTTCCCCGCCCCGTTCGGGCCGACCAGCCCGGCCAGCGAGCCCGCCGCGACCTCCAGGTCAATCCCGGCCACCGCCTCCTTCGCCCCGAAACTCTTGCGCAGCCCGCGCACCGCGATGGCTGGCCCGTCCATATCAGCCTCCTCGGCCCCCCGGTTCAGCCTACGGCCCCGGCGGCGCCGGTTGCTGAACTCGGTCAGCGTGGACCCCGCCGCACGGCGGGCCTGGGCCGGCGGCGGCGCGCTGCTGGCCGACCTGGACGCGGCGACCCAGGCGCACGGGTGCTGACGGCCGCGCCTGACGAGCACCCCGGCCTCTGCCGCGTCAGCCGCCCGGCGGCTGGTAGCTGATCTTCTGGGCCCGCCCGGCAATCTGCAGGTAGTCGCCGGGCTCGATCAGCGGGTGCGTCTCGTAGGCGGCGAACGCCCCCGAGCCGGTGAGCGTCAGGCTGAGCGCCACCGCGGTCTGCGGGTCGGGCAGTTCGAGGATCGTCAGGCCGTCATACGGCCCCAGCATCCAGTAGCAGCTTTCCAGCCGGCCCCCGACGGACTCGGCCAGGTCCCGCACGGCCGCCGCCCGGTCAGATGGCTTGGCCACGAACCGCTGGGCCGCCTGTGCGGAGAAGCGGAACAGGACCACGTATTTCGTCATCCCAACCCCCGTCCGGGCGTGGCACGGCCCCCGCCGCCCGCTTGCCCATCCGCCCGCTCAATCGCTGGCAGTAACGAGGTCATGCTCTGCGGTTACACTCCGCAAACAGCAACCGCCCGGCTGGTGGCGGTCACTGAACGCTTGTCCGCTTCCTGGCGCCTGTGTATTAATGCGGATGTGCGCATACCGAGGTCATCGGCGAGGTCAGCGCGGAGATCTGGTTCCGGTCCAGCCTGCGCTACGCCGACGTGTTCGTGCGGCTGTGCGACGTCGGCCCGCGCGGCCGCTCGCACAACGTGTGTGACGGCGTGGTCAGCCTGTCCGGCGCGGACGAGATCACCCGGGCCCGCCCGCGCGGGCGGGCTACGGCCCGCTGGCCTCCCGGACGGCTACCGCCAGATGGCCACCGGGCTGCCCGGCGCGTAGACCCAGCCACCATTGCCGCCCTTGCCGGGGTCGGCGGACAAGTGGCTGTAGTCGATGTCGAACTGGTACTCCGCCCCCGGCGGCACCCGGTGCCCGCTGGGACTGGGCGGCTGCACCGTGCCGTTGTCGGTGAACGCGCCGTCGCGGTAGTAGAACTGGCCCGGGTTGACCAGGAACCCGTCAGCGCCACCGATGATCACCCAGGCGATGATCGCGCCGCCGCTGGCGTCGCCCTGGGTGTCGATCATGGCGATGCGGGAGCCCGCGGGCGTGGTGTACCAGGACAGGGCGGCCGGATCGGTGTTGTCCGTGGCCTTGAGCACCGCTTCCGGGGGAGCGACGCCCTTGAGGAAGCCCAGCCGGGCGGTGCTCTCGGCCATCAGGCAGGTGGCCACGTTGACCTGGTCGATGGTGCCGCCGGAATGGAAGGCCTTGGCGCACACCGGCGCCCGGGCCGCCAGCCATGCGCCGTCGTCGGCGGTGATGGCGGCCTTCTGGGCCGCCGGGCCGCCCTGGTAGCGGGCCGCCTGGACCGCGTCGATCGCCGCATCCGCGTTCTCGGCCTTGGCCTCGTAGCACGACACGATGGCGAGCGTCGAGGACTGGGCGCAGCTCGCGGGGGCGGACTTGACCTTGGCCGGGTGACCGGGGTCGAACGGCTCCACGATGGGCGTGAACGCCGCGGCGGACGCCGTCGCGGCGGTCGCGGCGGCCCTGCCCGACGCCGTGGCTGACGCCCTGGCGGCGGCCGCCGGGGCGCTCGCCCCGGAGCTTCCGCTGGCTGACCCGGAAGTACCGCCGCACCCGGCGAGCGCGGCGGCCGCCCCGGCCGCCAGTGCGTACCGGGCCAGGCTGGCCCGGCGCCCCCGGTCACGCGCTCCCGCTGCGCTGCTGCCCATGATCTTCTGCCCCACCAGGCCACCCCCTGCTCCCCGGTCCCGCCGGGCCGCGGAATCAGGTGATGCTAGCCGGGGCGCAGCCAGGCAGGCCGGGCCTATGCTGATGATTGCGTCAAGATCGTTATCAGTCAGCCGTCCCGGCTGCTTCCCTGGTCGTGCCCGGTCATGCCCAGCTCGGCCAGGATGGCGGCGGTGTGCTGGCCGAGGGCCGGGACCGGGCCCATCGCGGCCTCCCGGCCCGGCATGCTGACCGGCGGGAGCAGTGCGCGCAGCGGCCCGCCCGGCGAGCCCACCTCACGCCACCGGTCCCGGGCGGCCAGCTGGGGGTGCGCGCCGAACTCGGCCGGAGTGCGCAGCCGGGCGCTGGCGATCCCGGCCTCCTCCAGCAGCGCCGCCACCCGGCCGGCCGGGATGTGCGCCAGGGCCGCGGAAATGATCGCGGTCAGCTCGTCCCGGTGCGCGACCCGGTCGGTGTTGGTGGCGAACCGCGCATCGGTCACCAGCTCCGGGCGGCCCAGGATCCGGGTGCAGAGGATGGCCCACTCGCGGTCGTTCTGCACGCCAAGGAAGACCTGGCTGCCACCCGCAGCCGGGTACGGGCCGTAGGGATCGATGGACGCGTGCCGGGCACCGGTCCGCTGCGCGGGCCGGCCGCCGTAGACGCTGTAGTAGAACGGCTGCATCATCCACTCGCCCAGCGCGTCCAGCATGGCCACCTCGAGGCAGCCGCCGCGGCCGGTCCGCTCCCGCTCGTACAGCGCGGTCAGCACGCCGGAGAACGCGTACATGCCGGCCGCGATGTCCGCCACCGAGATCCCGGCCTTCGCGGGCTCCTCCGGCGTGCCGGTCACCGAGACCAGCCCGGCCTCGCACTGCACCAGCAGGTCGTAGGCCTTCTTGGCCGCGTACGGGCCGTCGGGGCCGTACCCGGAGACCGAGCAGCAGATCAGCGCGGGATAGCGGGCGGTCAGCCCGGCCGCGCCGAACCCGGCCCGCTGCACGGCGCCCGGCGCCAGGTTCTGCACCAGCACGTCCGCACGGCCCAGCAGCGCGTGCAGCACCTCCTGCCCACGGCGGCTCTTGATGTCCAGCTCGAGTGACTCCTTGCCGCGGTTCAGCCAGACGAAGTAGCTGGACTGGCCGTGCACCGACCGGTCGTAGCCGCGGGCGAAGTCGCCGCCGCCGGGCCGCTCCACCTTGATCACCCGGGCCCCCAGGTCGGCTAGCTGGCGGGTGGCGAACGGGGCGGCCACCGCCTGCTCCAGCGCCACCACGGTGACGCCATCCAGCGGCAGCGTCGATGGGGAGGCGGGGCGCGCCGCAGGCGTGTCCCCCCGAGCCAGCGACTCGCGGGGGGTTCCGGGGGGTCGCCCCCCCGGGCTAGCAGGCCTGGCACCACTCACGGGGCGACCGTGCCGCGCTTGATCAGCTGGCGGGCGATCACGCCGCGCTGGATCTCGTTGGTGCCCTCGCCGACGATCATCAGCGGGGCGTCCCGGAAGTACCGCTCCACGTCGAACTCGGTGGAGTAGCCATAGCCGCCGTGGATGCGCACCGCGTTCAGCGCGATCTCCATCGCGGCCTCCGAGGCGAACAGCTTGGCCATGCCGGCCTCCATGTCGGCGCGCTGCCCGGCGTCGTGGCAGCGGGCGGCGTGCAGCACCAGCTGGCGGGCGGCGGTCAGCTTGGTGACCATGTCGGCCAGGTAGTTGCCGATCGACTGGTGCTGCCAGATCGGCTTCCCGAACGCCTCCCGTTCCTGCGCGTACTTCATCGCGTCCTCGAGGGCGGCACGGCCGACGCCGAGAGCGCGGGCGGCGACCTGGATCCGGCCGGTCTCCAGCCCCCGCATCATCTGCGCGAACCCCTCACCTTCCCGGCTGCCGAGCAGCGCGGAGGCGGGGGCCCGGTAGCCGTCGAAGGCCAGCTCGCAGCTTTCCACCCCCTTGTAGCCGAGCTTGGGCAGGTCACGGGAGACGGTGAAGCCGGGGCCGGGCTCGGCCAGCAGGATGCTGATCCCGCGGTGCGGCGGGTCCGCGGCGGGATCGGTCTTGCACAGCAGCGCGGTCAGGCCGGAGTGGCGGGCGTTGGTGATCCACATCTTGGCCCCGCTGACCACATAATGCCCGCCGTCGCGGCGGGCGACCGTGCGCATGGCCTGCAGGTCCGACCCGCCGCCCGGCTCGGTCAGCGCCATCGTCGCGCGCAGCTCCCCGGTGGCCATCCGCGGCAGGTAGCGGTCCTTCTGCTCGTCCGTGCCATAGGCCTGGATGAGCTTGGCGACCACGGTGTGCCCGCCCATCGCGCCGGCCAGGCTCATCCAGCCCCGTGACAGCTCTTCAGTGACCAACGCATAGCACGGCGTGCTGACCTGCGCCTCGCCCCAGGGCGGCGCGATGGCCATGCCGAAGATGCCGAGCTGCTTCATCTGCCCGATGAGCTTCTCCGGGTAGGTGTTCGCGTGCTCCAGCTCCCGTGCGGCCGGCCGGACCTCGCGATCGACGAAGTCCCGGACCAGCTCGACGATGTCCTGTTCCTCGGTGCTCAGCTCCGGCATCGGCCGGCCTCCGTGGTGTGCGTGGTCAGCGGGCGGGCGGCCCGGTGGTGGGCGGCCCGGTGGTGGGCGGCCCGGTGGTGGGCGGCGTCCCGGCGGGCAGGAACCGCCGCAGCACGTCGGCGGCGTTGGCCCAGGTCCACTGGTCTGCGCTGGTACCGGCCCCGGCCAGGCAGTCGGCCAGCTTGGCGTCCAGCTGTCCGCTGGTGGGCGGGCACGCCGGGGAGCCGGGCGGGAACTGCTGGCTGACCCGCAGCACGGCGCCGCCGGTGAGGCCGACCTCCGCGTGCAGCTCACCGTCCAGCAGCCAGCTGCCGCCCGGCGTCAGCTCGGTCTCAACCAGGCCGGCCAGCCTGCGGGCGTCCGCCCGGCGCACGGCCGCGTCGGTGAAGCTGGCGAACCCCGGATGGCCGTCCAGCAGCGCCGCCGCGGCCGCGTACTCCAGGCTGAACTTGCCCTGCAGCCCCGTCTCCGGGCGGTGGTGGATCAGCGGCACGACCGTGGCCTCCGGGGTGGACAGCACGATCCGGCGCACCCGCGACGGGTCCAGGCCCGCGCTGGCCAGCTCGGCCAGCGCACTGATCGGGCGCTGCAGCGCGTAGCAGCACGGGTAGATCTTGACGGCCAGCCCGCCGGGCACCGCCGGGCCGCCGGGGCTGGCCGCGTCCGGGTCCACCGCGTCCGGGTCGCCGCCGACGAGGGCGAGCCAGTCGTCCAGGGCGGCCGGGTCGGCGCTCGCGCCGGCCGCGGCCAGCCGGGCGGCCCGGATCCCGGTCTCCACGGTGAACCCGACCTGGAGCGACTTGGCGTCCGTGCCGAACGCGCGCTGCACCCCGCCCGCCCCGGGCACGGCCAGGGCCATGGCCGTGGCGACCTGAGCGGCCGGCAGGCCCAGCGCCACCGCCGCCCCGGCGGCGCTGGCCGGGGCCCCGGCCGTGCAGGTGGCGTGCCAGCCCGCCGAGTAGTGGCGCCAGCCGAGCGCGGTGCCGAGCCGCGCCATCACCCCGGCCGCGGCCAGGTAGGCGCGGTCCCCGCCGCCGGTGGCCAGTGCCACCGGCACGCACACCGCGCTGATATGCGTGGTCAACGGCATGTGCAGGTCGTCGTAGTCCAGGACGTGCCCGGCCGCGGCCCAGTGGCCGCCCTCGGTGAGGCGGGCGGCCAGGCGGGTCACCGGATGGTCCCGGGCGGCGATCGCGACGGCCACCGTGTCGCGCAGCGACCGGTTCGCCAGCGCCACGTCCTCCGCGGCCGGCTCGAGATCACAGGCCCACCGGGCCAGCCGCACCGCAACGGGCGTCATTGAGGTTCTCCTGGCGGGCTAAATATGTGAGCCGACTAAATGTATGATATGTACGGCCATTTAGCCATGCCTGCCGATGCTCGTCAAGGGTCCTGCCCCGGGGCCGGGTGCGGCGGCGATGCCGGGAAGGGGCCTGGGCGTCGATGCCAGAGCAGGTGAGACCACTCCAGGTGAGAACGGTCGCCTACCGGGCGCTCGCGGGCCGGCTGCGGGACGCGATCCGCGGCGGGGAGTTCGCCAGCGGCCGGCCGCTGCCCACCGAGCAGCAGCTCGCGGCGGCCTACTCGGTGAGCCGTCAGACTGTCCGGCGGGCCATGCAGGACCTGGTCTCGGAAGGGATGATCTACCGGGTCGCCGGCCGGGGCACGTACCCGGTGGCCGAGGAAGACCGGTACATCCGCCAGTTCGGCTCGGTGGAAGAGCTGATGGCGCTGTCGCTCGACACTGACTGCGAGATCCTCGACCCGCTGCAGCGCCGGATCGACATCGGGACCGCCGGGCGGCTCCGGCTGCCCACGGACGAGGTCTTTGCCCTGGCGCTGGTCCGGCTGCACGCGGAGGTGCCGTTCTGCCACACGTCGGTGTACCTGCCGCCGCGCGTCGGCGGGCTGCT
Organism: uncultured Actinomycetes bacterium; assembly: GCA_963767385.1. GTDB lineage: Bacteria > Actinomycetota > Actinomycetes > Streptosporangiales > Streptosporangiaceae > RYN-230. Next base: position 94,915 of record CAVYEA010000031.1, read on the forward strand.
CGCCGGGACCCGCGAGCTGTTGGCGGCGGCCGGCGCAGCCGGGTCACCGTCATCGGCCTGATCGACGCGCGGCTGCCCGGCTCGATCACGGCGGCCGAGCAGAGCATCACCGCCACCGGGACGCCGGCCTTCGCGGCCGGGCCGCTGGGTTGCGCGCCCGGCGAGCCCGCGCTCCGCATCGACCGGCTGTACCTCGATGCCGGCGGCGAACCGGTCGAGCTGGCGGTCAGCTACTTCAACCCCGAGCACTACTCCTACCGGGTGAAGCTCCGCCGCCGTCCGGGTTAGCCGGGCCCCGCGCTGGCACCCGCAGGCCTCCATCAACGCATCCGGCGGCGGGGTCGTCTTAGGGGTGACGGCGAGATCGGGAGGCCTAGTGGACAGACGGCAGGTGCGAGCCTTCGAGGCGTTCGCCGCCGAGTCAGGCGGTGAGCTGCCGCGCATCGCGACGCTGCTCACCTCGGACGAGCACCTCGCGGAGGACGTGTACCAGGAGACGCTGCAGCGGCTGGCCGCGCGCTGGTCCCGGGTGCGGCCGGGACGGTACGTGGTCATGCGCGAGATCCAGGACAACTACGTGAAGATAACCGTCATCGACAGCCTCACCGGCGATGTCTGGACCTACCAGCACGGCGCCGGGGTGCCCGCGCAGCTGCCGGTCGCCCGGCACGACTCGCCGACCCAGGCCCAGTTCGCCGCCGTGCCCACCAGCCCGGCCGCCCTGCGGGCGCTGCTCATCGCCCAGTACGACCAGCAGCAGGAAGCAGGGCGGGCGGCCATGGCCGCGCAGGCGGCCCAGGCGGCCAAGGCGGCGAAGGGGGCGTTGCGCGAGAAGCTGCGCGAAAGCTTCGTGAAATCCAGCGCGTCCACCCGGTCCCGCTGAGCGACGACGACAAGGTGTTCGAGCAGGCGAGCTACCTGCTGTGGAACCCGCTTGTCGGGCCACCGCTGCGGTCCGCGCTGCTGAAGGTCCTGGCGGCCACGCCCGGCGTCATGGTCAGGACTAGCGCCCGGGACGACCGCGGCCGCCCGGCGGTGGAGATCAGCCGGGTGGAGAGCAAGACCGGAGTCGTCCTGGCCACCTACGAGGACCCGGCCACGGTCACCCTCCTGGAGCAGACCGACAGCTACCCGCCGTCCTACAGCGGGGGCCACACGTCCGTCGGCCGGGACCTGTACCTGTCCATCACCCGCACCAGCGCCGTCCCGGCCAACCCGTACGCCGGCTGACGGGAGCCCGGGAGCCGCGGGCGGCTCAGCGGCGCAGCAGCTGGCGGGCGTGCTCGATCAGTGCCGGGACGGCCTGGCCGGCTGACCCGAACCGCGGGCCGATGGTGAGCCCCTGGGCATAGCGTGCCTGGATCGTCTGCGCGATCACGGCCAGCTTGAAATTCCCGAACGCCACGTACCAGGCAATGCCGTCCGCCGTCCGCCCGGAGCCATCCTGGTAACGGCCGATGAGGTGGTCGCCGGCCGGGAATCCGGCATTGGCCGTGACCGCGTGCCCGGCGCCGGTGACCGGGGCGGACCGCGGGTCCCAGTAGGTCAGCAGCAGGCCGAGGTCGGCCAGCGGGTCACCGAGGGTGGCCATCTCCCAGTCGATGATGGCCGCCACCCGTCCCGGATCGCTGGCCGCCAGGATGGTGTTGTCCAGCCGGTAGTCGCCGTGCACGATGGCGGCGGGGGAGGGGCCGGGCATCCGGGCGCGGAGCGCATCGGCCAGCTGGGTCAGGGGGAGGCCGGTCCCGGGCCCGGAGGAAGCGTCCCACTGCTGCTGCCAGCGGCCGATCTGGCGGTGCAGGTAACCCTCAGGCAGGCCCAGGGTGCCCAGCCCGGCGGCCGCGGGCGGCACGCCGTGCAGCGCGACCAGCTGGTCGATCAGGTCGTCCGCCGCCCGGGCCGCGTCCCGCGCCGTCAGCCTGCGGGCATCATCCGGGCCCCGGATGACCAGCCCGTCGAACGAATTCCATGACGAGGAACGGGGCGCCGATCAGGCTGGCGCCGGGCTCGAACAGCACCATGCCGGGGACCGGGGAGGCCGGCGGTCCCCAGGGCGGACATCACCCGGTACTCGCGGGCCATGTCGTGGGCGGTCGCGAGGACATGCCCGAGCGGGGCCGGCGCAGCACCCAGCGCCGCTGGCCGGCCCGGAGCTGATAGGTCAGGTTGGACCGGCCACCGTCGATCAGCTCGGCCGTCAAGTCGCCCGGCTGGCAGTCCAGCGGGCCAGCCAGCCGGGCGCGCAGCCGGGCCAGGTCACAGGCCGGCCCGCTCATCTCAGGCCCGCCACAGCTGGGGGCCCGGGCGGGTGACCGGGATGTTGGTCACGGCCGCGTGCCGGGACAGCCGGGTCAGGCCGTACGCCAGCTCAGCGATGTCCGCCGGGGAGATCATCGTGGCCGGGTCGATCCGGTCGTGCTGCCAGCTTGGCCATCTCGGTGTCCACGTACCCCGGCGAGATCGCCGTGGCGGTCACGCCGTTGCCGCCCTCGGCCACGGTGATCGATTCGCACAGTGAGATCAGCGCCGCCTTGCTGGCCCCGTAGGCGGCCAGGCCCGGCTCCGCGGCCATGCCGGTGATCGACGCGATGGCGATGATCCTGGCCCCCTGCTCGCCGCGCCGCGCCGCGGCGCGCAGCGCGGGCAGCAGGTGCTGGACGAGCAGGAACGGCGCGCGCAGGTTCACCGCGAGCTGCGTGTCCAGGCGGCGGACCGGGTAACTGTCCAGCGGGCCCGCCGAGCCCATCCCCGCGCAGAGCACCAGCACGTCCAGGGCGCCGAACTGCCCGGCGTGCTGCGCGGCCAGGGCGCTGACCTGCTCGTCGTCAGCCATGTCAGCCACGCCGGGCTCGACCGTGGTGCCGTGCCCGCGCAGCGCCGCCACGGCCGGCTCCAGGGTGGTGGCCGTCCGGGCCGACACGGTGAGGTCGAACTGGGCGGCGGCCAGGCGGTGCGCGATGGCCAGCCCGATGCCCCGGGACGCGCCGGTGACCAGCGCGGTCCGCCGGGCGCTCATGACGCCTCGCGGTGCTGGCGGACCGCCCGCCGGGCGATCGACCAGCGGTGCGTCTCGATGGCCCGTCGTAGATCCGGAAGGCCCGCACCTCGCGCGCGAAGCGCGCGAGCGGAGGTCGTCGCACGATGCCGAGGCCGCCGCAATCTGCACGCGAGCGGTCCACCACCCGGCCGACCGCCTCGGACGACGAAGACCTTGGCCACGCGAGGACCGTCGGGTGCCGCGCTCGCCTGCGTCCAGCACCTCGGCGCACGCGCGTATCAGCCCGCGGCCGCCTCGATGTCGATCATCGAAGTCGGCGATCGTGCTGCTGCACCATCCCGAGCTCGAGCCAGCGGCCGCCGAAGGCCGTGCGCTGCGACGCTGTCGAGCGCGATGTCCTGCGCCCGCCGGGCGAGCCCGAGCCAGCGCATGCAGTGGGTCAGCCGGGCCGGGGCGAGCCGCACCTGGGCGTAGCGATAGCCCGGCCGGGCTCGCCGAGCACGGCGTCGTCCGGGACGCGGCAGCCCTCGAAGCCACGACCGCGTGCCCGCCCGAGAACGCCCTGGTCCATCGCCGGGATCAGCGCGCCGACGCGCACCCCCGGGGTGGTCTGCGGCGAACCAGGAGCATGGTGGCGCCCTCGTCGTCGCCGGATCTCGCGGCCGTGCGCGCCATGCAGATGGAGAACGCGGCGCCCTCGGCGCCGGTGATGAACCACTTGCGGCCGTCGATCACCCAGCCGCCGCCCTCGCGCCTCGGCCGTCGTCAGCAGCATGCCGCGGATCCGAGCCCGGCACCCGGCGCCGGCTCGGTCATGGCGAAGCCGAGCGGCACCTCGCCCGCGGCCAGCGGGGCCAGGTACCGCTCCTGCTGCTCGGGTGCCCGCGACCGCCTCGAGCAGGTGCATGTTGCCCTCGTCCGGCGCCGCGCAGTTGAGCGCGAGCGGGCCGAGCAGGGAGTAACCCGCCTGCTCGAAGACGACGGCCTGGCCGCGCAGGTCCAGCCCGGCGCCGCCGTACTCGGCCGCGGCCTGCGGGCAGAACACCCCCGCGTCCCGGGCGGCCTGCTGCAACTGGGCCCGGACGGCCTCGTCGCCCTGGTGCACGATGCCGCGGAGCTCCGCCTCGACCGGCAGCACGGCCGCGCGGACGAACTGCGCGGTGCGCTCGGCCAGGTCCGCCACCGCGGGCGGGACGGTGAAATCGATGGGCACGCAGACCTCGCAGTCAGGTGATCAGGGCGCCGGCGTCGACCGGCAGGGCCGTGCCGGTGATGTAGCGGGCGTCGTCGGAGGCCAGGAACAGCAGCGCGCTGCTGACGTCGGCGGGCTCGACCCAGTCGACGGGCAGCAGCCCGGTGGCCCGGGACGCGGCCGCGAAATCCTCCCGGCCCGGGTTCTCCAGGTCGGGCCGGAACAGCCGGTACATGATGTCGTTCTGGATCATGTCCGTGTCCACCTGCGTCGGGTGCAGGCTGTTGACCCTGATCCGGTGGCCGGCCAGCTCGGTGGCGAGTGCCCGGGCCAGCCCGGTCACGCCGTGTTTCGCGGCCACGTAGTGCGCCATGTTCGGGTAGGACTTCAGCCCGGCCACCGAGCTGGTCAGGATGATCGAGCCACCGCGCCCGCCCGCGATGAGGTGCGGGATGGCCACCTTGCAGGTGCGCCACACCCCGCTGAGGTTCACGTCGATCATCTCGCGCCACGCCTGCTCGCTGAGCCCGGCCAGGGAGCCGCTGGACAGGATGCCCGCGTTGGCGCAGACGATGTCCAGGCGGCCCAGCTCGGCCACCCCCTCGCTGAGCGCGCGGTCCAGGCTCGCGAGATCCCGCACGTCGGCCTGCCGGGCGACGATGCGCCGGTCCAGTGCCTCGACGCACCGCACGGTCTCGGCCAGGTCGGCCGGGCTGGCCAGCGGGTAGGCCACCGAGGGCAGCTGGCCGCACAGGTCAACCGCGATGATGTCCGCGCCCTCCGCGGCCAGCCGGATGGCATGGCTGCGGCCCTGCCCGCGGGCCGCCCCGGTGATGAACGCGACCTGGCCGGCGACCCGCCCGGCGCTCATCGGGCCAGCACCCCGGCATCCACGGGCAGCGCCGCGCCGGTGATGGGCCGGGCCGCGTCGGAGATGAGGAACAGCAGGGCCTCGCTGACATCGCGTGGCTGCGCGGCCGCCGGCAGCAGCGCGTCCCGGCCGGGGATGCCGTCCGGCAGGGCCGGGACGAGCACGTTGACCCGGATGCCGTCCGGGGCGAGTTCCTGGGCCAGGGTCCTGGCCAGCCCGATGATCGCGTGCTCGGCCGCGACGTAGTGCGCCATGGCCGGGTACGGCTTGACCCCGGCCACCGAGCTGGCCAGGATCACCGACCCGCCACGGCCCCCCGCGGCCAGGTGCGGCACGGCCGCCTTGCAGGTCAGCCAGGCGCCGGTCAGGTTGATGTCGATGAGGTCCTGCCACCCGGATTCGGTGAGCTCATCCGCGCGCGCCGAGCCGTGGATCCCGGCCGCGGCCACGACGATGTCCAGCCGGCCGAGCGAGCGGACGGCCTGGCTCACGGCCGCCTCCAGCTGGCCATGATCACGGACGTCGGCCTGCCCGGCCACCACCCGGCTGCCCAGCGCCCGCACCATGCCGGCCGTCTCGTCCAGGTCGCGGCGGGTGGGCTGCGGGGCGGGCACGGAGGCGACCGGGGTGCAGCCGTCCAGGGCGATGATGTCCGCGCCTTCCGCGGCGAGCCGCAGGGCGTGGCTGCGGCCAAGGCCGCCGGCCGCGCCGGTAACGAGGGCGACCTTGCCTGTAGCCCGGCCCATCGGGCACTCCTTCCTGGGAACCGGCCAGCTAGAGGACGGGGGTGCCGCCCCGGCCGACCACGAGCCAGATCGACTGTGACTGCTCGATGTAGGGATTCGACAGCCGGTGCGGCGTCATGGACTCGAAGCTGATCGAGTCGCCCGGGCCGAGTTCATACTCGGCGAACCCGACCTGGACCCGGAGCCGTCCGCTGATGATGTAGCCGTACTCGGTGCCCCGGTGGTGAATCATCTGGTCTTCCGGGCACGACTCGCCGCCTGGCTGGTAGGTGACGTGCAGGAAGTCGTTGGCCGGATCGTGGCCGGCGGTGAGCCGCCCCCAGATCGCCCCGCCGATCTTCAGCTCGTGGCGGCAGTCGGCCCGCTGCACCGGGGCCTCCGCGTCCGCGGCGGTGCTGAACGGCCGGGGCGGGAACCGGTTTTCCCGGGGCACGGCACCGGCCGGGGCGGCCTCGCCGCCGGGCTCACTGCCCGGCTGCGGCTGGGCGGGCGGCATCAGCCCGTCCAGCGAGACACCGAGTTCCGAGGCGATCGCGTACAGGGTGCCGACGGAGGGCATGGTCCGGCCCAGTTCCACCTGCGAGATGAAGCTGGCCGACACGTCCACCCGGCGGGCCATCTCGCGCAGCGATATCCCGGCGGCCATGCGCGCCCGGCGGAGCTGGTGCCCGATGCCCGCCTGCGCGGTACTCGCCGGTGCCAGCGGCACGTCACCGTCCGGCCCGCCCTTGTCCAACGCGGGTTCGCGACTCACCTGTCATCTCCTCACTCGGGGCCGGCCGCGGCCGGCGGGCTGCGCCGCCGGCGGCCGGGCGTGCGCGTTGTGCTCTGGCTGGGGGTGGCTAGGTCATGACAGCAGCCATCCGCCGTCAGCCGTGAACGCGGCACCGTGGATGAAGCCGGCCTCGTCGCTGGCCAGGAACAGGGCGAGATGGGCGATCTCCTCCGGGGTGCCCCACCGCCCGGCTGGGGTGCCGGCCACGGCCGCGTCCACGTGCGGGTTGCGGCCCTCGGGGGTGTGCAGGTGATCGGTCATGCCGGTGTGGATCGCTCCCGGGCATATCGCGTTCACCCGCACCCCGTGCCTGCCGTAGTCGAACGCGAGCTGCCGGGTGAGCCCCAGTACCCCGTGCTTGGACGCCGTATAGGCGGCACCACCGCCGCCGGCCACGAAAGACGAGATGGATGCGGTGTTGATGATGACGCCTCTTTGCTGTGCCATCATCGCGGGGACCACCGCCCGGGAGAAGAGAAAGGCACCGGTCAGGTTGACGCCGATCACCCGGTTCCACAACTCGTCGGAGGTCTCATGCGCGGGGGTGTAATCGTCGAGCACCCCCGCGTTGTTGCACAGCAGGTCGATCCGGCCGAAGCGGCTGGTGGCCGCGGCAACTACCTGTTCCACCTGCTCGCGGCTTGACACGTCGGCGGTCAGCGCCAGGCTGCGGTCCGGGTCTTTGACGCCGGCCACCGTTTCCTCGGCGGCCGCGGCGCGGATGTCCACCGCCACCACGCTGGCGCCTTGTTCGTAGAATTCCCGGACCATCGCCCGTCCCATCCCGGAGCCCGCCCCGGTGACCACCGCGATCCTGCCGCCCAGCTTCATCAAATGGTCCTCGCTTTCATTGTGACTCCGTTACCCGGCGGTCCTATCGGTCCGCCGCTAGCTGGCGGGCGGCCGCGACGATATCGGCCACGCCGGGCCGCCACGCCTGCTCCAGGCTCGGGGCGTAGGGCGCCGGGGAGCGCGGCGCGCCGACCCGGGCCACCGGGGCGTCCAGCGACCAGAAGCCCTCGCGCACCGCCAGCGCGGCGATCTCGGCACCCACGCCGAAGTCGGTGACCGCCTCCTGCGCGATGACCAGCCGGTTCGTGCGCCGCAGCGAGGCCAGGATCGCCTCGGCGGTCCAGCGGGACGATCGTCCGGAGGTCGATGACCTCGGCCTCGATGCCGTCGCCGGCGCAGCTCGTCGGCCGCGGCCAGCGCCAGGTACACCATGCGCGACCAGGCGACGATGGTCAGGTCGCGGCCGGGCCGGGCGAGTCCGGGCCTGGCCGAGCGGACCCGGTGCGCGGGCCCGGGCGGCGGCGCGGCCTTGCGCTCGTACAGCAGCCGGTTCTCGATGAAGATCACCGGGTTGTCGGCGTCGATGGCGATCCGCAGCAGCCCGTAGGTGTCCGCGACCGTGAGCGGGCATCACCACGGTCAGCCCGGGGATATGGGCCAGCAGCGCCTCCAGGCTCTGCGAGTGCTGGCTGCCGGAGGACCGGCCGGACGCCGAACTGGGTGCGGATCACCAGCGGCAGGGTCACGGCGCCGCCGGTCATGAAGCCGCAGCTTGGCCGCCTGGTTCATGATCTGGTCCAGGCAGACGCCGAGGAAGTCCAGGTACATCAGCTCGACGACCGGGCGCAGCCCGGCCATGGCGGAGCCGACCGCCAGGCCCATCATCGCCGTTTCCGAGATCGGCGTGTCCAGCACCCGGTCCGGGCCACTGTCCGCCAGGCCCCGGGTGAGCCCGAACACGTTGCCGCCGCGCGACGTCGATGCCGGCCAGGAACACCGCCGGGTCGTCGGCCAGCGCGTCGTCAGCGCCTGGCGGATGACCGGGACACGGAGCCCGGGCGGTCAGCCGAGCCCGCCGGTGCCGGCGCGCGGGGCGGGTGCTGCCGGGCCGCGCGGGCACCGGCCGGGCTTGATCACGTAGTCGAGCATGCGCTCCGGCGCCGGCCAGGGGCGTGGCGGGCGACCGCCTCGGCGTCCGGCGACCACCGCCACGGCCTGCCGGTCCAGCTCGCCGATCTCGGCCGCGAGGCCGCACCCAGCCGGTGAGCCGCTTGCGGGCCAGGTCCAGCGGGTCCTGGGCGTCAGCCGGCGACCTCGGCCTGGTCCCGGTAGCGCTGGGGGTCTCCCTCGTAGTGCCCCGTGCACCCGCATGCGTGACGGCCTCCACCAGCAACGGGCCGCGCGCCGGACCGGACCTCGTCCAGCTCGGCCGGCCCGGTCGGCGCCGTCGCCTCGACGTCGTTGCCGGCCACCGCGTGGAACGGCAGGCCGTAGCCGGGCGCCCGCTGGGCCAGCGCTCACCGGGTGCTGGTCGCGCGGTCCGGGAGAACTCCGAGAACCCGTTGTTCTCGCACAGGAAGATCACGGGAAGCCGCCACAGCGCGGCCAGGTTGACCGACTCATGGAACGCGCCGGTGGCCACGGCCCCGTCGCCGAAGAAAGCGATCGACCACGTCCCCGGTCGCTGCGCTGCTGCTGCGCGCGTGCGCGGCGCCGACCGCGATCGGCAGCCCGGCGCCGACGATGCCGTTGGCGCCGAAGATGCCAAGGGCCGGGTCGGCGACGTGCATCGACCCGCCCCGGCCGTGGCATGCCCCGGTCTGCCCGGCCCATCAGCTCGGCCAGCATCCGCCGCGGCTCCAGTCCTTTGGCCAGCACATGGCCGTGACCCCGGTGCGTCGAAGTGATCACGTCGCCGGGCCGCGCGTGGAACAGGGCGCCGACCGGCACCGCCTCCTGGCCGATCGAGGTGTGCACGAACCCGGGCACCACCCCGTCCCGGTACAGCGCCGCGATCCGTTCTTCCATGGCCCGGATCAGGCTCATCCGGGCGTAAGCCGCCAGCAGTTGCCCGCGGTTCACCGGCGCTCACCGTGCCCGGCCAGGAGCAGCTCCGCGGCCTGCTGCCGCAGCCGGAACTTCTGGATCTTCCCGCTGAGCGTGCGCGGCAGCGCCTCCACCACCAGCAGGTACTCGGGCAGCTTGTGCCGGGCGATGCCCTGGGCGGTCAGGTACCCGGCGATGCCGGCCAGCGTCGGCGCCCCATCCCGGGCCACCACGAACGCGCAGGCCCGCTCGCCGAGCACATCGTCGGGCACGCCGACGATGGCCACGTCGGCGACGTGCGGGTGCGCGGCCAGGTAGTCCTCGACCTCTTTCATGCTGATGTTCTCGCCGCCCCGGACCACGATGTCCTTGGCCCGCCCCACGATCGTCACGTCGTGGTCCGCGCCCAGCCGGGCCAGGTCCCCGGTACGGAACCAGCCGTCGGCCGTGAACGACGCCGCTGTGTCGGCCGGGTCCAGGTAGCCCAGGCACAGTTCGGGGCCGCGCACCTCCAGTTCGCCGGACCCGCCGGCCGCTGCGGCGAGCCGGGCTTGCGACGACCCCGTCAGCCTGCCGTCGGTGTCCGCCCGGATGGCTTCCGGATCCCCGGGGCCGCCGCAGGTCACCGTGGGCATCTCGGTCAGCCCGTAGGCCCGGGCCACGGTGGCGCCCAGCGCCGCTTCCGCCTCCCGGACCAGGGATGGCGGCACGTCGGCACCGCCGCAGATGAACGCGCGCAGCGCCGAGCGCTGGCCGCGCCGCCGGTATTCATCGGTCAGCCCGCGCAGGAACGGGGTGGCTCCGACGCAGACCGTGCCGCCGTGCCGCTCGATGAGGTCCGCGCCGGCCGCTGCGTCCCATTCGGCTTGCAGTACGCAGCTCCCATCCATCAGCAGCGGCATCAGCACGCCATAGACCAGCCCGGTGACGTGACCCACGGGCGAGGGCATGTAGACCACGTCATCCCGCATCCGGTACAGATCCGCGATGCTCTGCGCGTCGGCCAGCAGCGTGCGGTGGCTGTGCAGCACGCCCTTGGGCCGGCCGGTGGTGCCTGAGGTGAACATCAGCAGGCACACCGCGTCGAGTTCGCCGGCCAGCTCCGGATCGCCCGCCGCGTCACCCGGGACGGGCGGGGGAGTGCCGGCCGGGCCCGGCTGGGGAGTGCCGGGCCCGGACGGCAGGCCGGACGGGCGGACGGTCAGCAAGGGCGCCTGCCGCCCGCTGCGCCGCATCGCCTCGGCGATCATGGGCTGGTACGTGGTGCCGCGGTACTCCCGGGGCACGGCGAAGGCGGTGACCGGCGCGGCGGCCAGGATGGCGGAGACCTCGGCCACCCGGTAGTTGACCGGCACCGGGCACAGCGTGCCCCCCAGGCCCCAGACGGCATGCGCCAGCGAGACCGCCTCCCACCAGTTCGGCAGCTGGACGCACACCACGTCCCCGCGCCGCACCCCGGCGGCCCGCAGCCGGGCCTGGTCCGCCGCGACCGCGGAGCGCAGCGCCGCGCCGGTCAGCTCGACCGGGCCGTCGATCAGCAGCACCCGGCCGGGATCGGCGCCGGTCACCCGGCCCAGCAGGGCCGGGGTCGGCTCGGTGACGGCGTCCGCCTCCGGGAAGCCCAGCGGCGAGCGCCACGTCGCGGTCACCGGCATGAGGTCACCTCGCTCCTTCCCGGGGCAGTGGCACGGACAGGCCGTTGGGGCTCAGAGATCACGGACCGGGTCGGGATTGACCCCCGGCAGGATGGAATGACCGCCGTCGATGGGCAGTGCGACCCCGGTCACGTCGGCCGAGTCGTCCGAGGCGAGCCAGAGCACCGCCTTGCTGACCGCTGACGGCTTCAGCAGGCCGCGGCCGGCCAGCACCGACCAGCTGTAGGCGGCGTAGCGGCGGTCCTCCGGGGTACCGCCCGGGTGGCCGGCCATCATGTCGTAGCAGCCCTGCCAGTCGTTCATCTTGGTGTCCACGATGCCGGGGCACACTGCGTTGCAGCGGATGTTGTAGGGCCCCAGCTCCAGGGCCGCGTTCTTCATCAGCCCGAGCACGCCGTGCTTGGCCGCGACGTAGTGGGCCATGCCGCCGCCGGCCTCCAGGCCGTTCACCGACGAGGTCAGCACGATCGAGCCGCCCCCGTTCTCGATCATCGACGGGACCACGGCCTTGATGCTGCGCCACGCGCCGGTCAGGTTGATGTCGAGCATCTCCTGCCACTGCTCTTCGGTGAGCTCCCAGAGCTTGCCGAGGGCCCAGATGCCCGCGTTGGCGACCAGGATGTCGATCTTGCCGAACTCGGCCAGGCCCGCCGCGACGGCCGCGTCCAGCTGGTCGCTGCGGCGGATGTCGCATTCCACCGGCACCGCCCGCCGGTCGAGCTTCTCCACCTCGGCCACGGCTGAGTCCAGGTCTTCCCGGGTTGACAGCGGGTACGGTGCGGTGGCCACGGGGGCGCAGATGTCGGCGGCGATGATGTCCGCGCCGGCCTCCGCCAGCATCACGGCGTGGGACCGTCCCTGGCCCCGCGCTGCCCCGGTGACCAGCGCCACCCGGCCATGCAGGTCTGCCACTGTGCCCTACTTTCTGCCGGAACGGGTCCGGCTGGTTGGAGTGATCCGGGCGAGCGCCGCCCGCGGCGCGAGGCCGTGCCTGGTGCCCACGATCAGCGCTATCACGGTGAGCGCCCCCACGGTGATCAGGTAGCCCCCGGTGGGGAGGTTGATGAAGGGGATGAAGTCCTCGACCTCGGCGACGAACAGCGCGCCGAGCACGCAGCCGAGCGCGGAGCCCCGGCCGCCGCTCAGCACCGCCCCGCCGATCACCGGCACGGCCAGCGAGAGCAGCGTGTATCCCGCGCCGACGCTCGGGTCGCCGGTCCCGGTCTGCGCGGCCAGCACCGTCCCGGCCAGCCCGGCGATCAGCCCGGCCAGGACGTACATGGCGGCCCGGAACCGCGGGGAGCGGACCCCGAGCTGGGCGGCGCGCGGCGCGGAGTACCCGACGGCGCGGGCCTTCAGGCCGGTCCGGGTCAGGTTCACGCCCAGGTCGATGACCACCGCCAGGACCACGGCCACCAAGAAAAGCACCGGGATCTGGCCCACCGACGCCTGGACGGCCGAGGACAGGTGCAGGCTGATCAGGCCCCCCGGTGTGGGGCGGAGGATCTCGCCGATGCCCAGGAACACGCCGAGCGTGGCGATGGTGGCGATGACGGGGTTGATCCGCAGGCCGACCACCAGCGCCGCGTTGAGCAGGCCGCAGACCCCGCCCGCGGCGATCGCCAGCAGGAAGGCCACCGGCACCGGGAGGCCGGGGAAGAAGGACAGCAGCACGACGATGAGCCCCATCACCGAGCCGAGCGAGGCGTCGATCTCCCCGACCAGCAGTACCGGCAGCTCGGCCATGGCCACCAGCGCCAGCGGCAGGCACAGCTGCAAGATGGCCCCGACGTTGCCCATGGTCGCGAACGAGCTGTCCCGGGCCGAGGCGTAGCCGCCCAGCGCGGCCAGCAGCACAGCCAGCAGCACGAACGTGGCCGGCGTCCAGGTCACCTGGTTCAGCAGGCGGCCCCAGCGGCCCATGGAACGGCCCTCGGCCTCCTCGGCCGCCTCGTGCTCGGTGGCGGTGGAGAACGCGTGCACGATCGCTTCTTCGGTGACCGCCTCGCCGTGCAGTTCGGTCACCTGACGGCCGCGGGCCAGGACCACCACCCGGTCGGCCAGCAGCCGCAGCTCGCTGGCATCGGTGGACGTGAACACCACCGCGGTGCCGCGTTCGGCGACCTCGGCCAGCGAGCGGTAGATGCTGAACCGCGACCGGACATCCACCCCCGCCGTCGGCTCCTCGACCAGCAGCACGGCCGGCTCGCGGGCCACCGCCCGGCCGATCGCCACCTTCTGCTGGTTCCCGCCGGACAGCGAGCTGACCGGCTGCTCGATCGACTTGCGGGCCAGGTCGTAGCGGTCGGCCAGGGCCGTCGCCGCCCGGGTCTCGGGCCCCCGCCGCAGCCAGGACCACCAGGGCCCGGTGCCGCCGCGCAGCGCGATCGCGTAGTTCTCCCGCACCGACAGCAGGCTCGACAGGGACTCGTGCCGGCGGTCGGAGCTGACGAAGACCGCGCCCCGCGATACCGCCTGCTCCTGGCGCGTCAGCGCGCGGCCGCCGACCCGCACCTCGCCGCTGCGGCGGCCCTCGCCGGCCAGCGCCCGGATCAGCTCGGCCTGGCCGTTGCCGGCCGCACCGGCGATACCGACGATCTCGCCCCGGCGGACCGCCAGGTCCACCGGGCCGCAACGGGCGGCGCGCAGCCCGCGGGCTTGCAGCACCGTCTGCTCGCCGGCGTGCGAGACCTCCCGCCGGTGGAAGGCGGCCACCTCGCGCCCGGCCATGTGCCGGACCAGCTCGTCGGTGGACGCTCCCGCGGTGGGCAGTTCCGCGACCACCGCGCCGTCGCGCAGCACGGTGATGTCCCGCGCCACGGCCAGTACCTCGTGCAGCCGGTGGGTGACGAAGATGACGCAGGCACCCTGCGCGGCCGCCTCCCGCATGCTGGCCAGCACCCGGGCCACGCCCCGCTCGTCCAGCACCGAGGTCGACTCGTCGAACAGCAGCACGTCGGGCCGGCGGGCCAGCGTGGCGGCGATCTCGACCAGGCGCTGCTCATTGGCCGGGAGGTCGGCGACCCGGCTGGCCAGGTCGATGTCGGCCAGCCCGAACCGGCCGAGCAGCTGGCGCCGCCAGGTGCCGGTCTCGTCGCCGCGGAACGAGGGCTCGACGATGAGGTCAAGGTTCTGCCCCACGGTCAGCTCCTCGATGAGCGAGCCGTCCTGGTACACCGCGCCGACCCGGACCGCGCCCGGGGCGGTGCCGTCGCTGACGGCGACGGTGACCCTGTCGAGGGTGACCCGGCCCAGGTCAGCGCGGTGGTTCCCGGCCACGATCTTGACGAACGTGGACTTCCCGGAGCCGTTCTCCCCGATGAGCCCGTGCACCTGGCCACGCGAGAACGTGGCCGACACCTGGCGCAGCGCGGTGGTCGGGCCGAAGGTCTTCGTCAGGCCCTCGGCGGCCAGGCCGCCGGTGCCCGGCCCGCCCGGGCCGCCCGGCCCGGCCGGGCCGGACGGGCTGGGATACCCGTCCGGCCCGGCGGACAGGACCGCGGCCTTGTCCGGTTCAGACTGCTGCACGTGACCCTCCACGGTCTCGTCGTCCCCGCGTGCGCTGGTCCTTGACGTTGCCCGCTGCGGGTCAGCTCTGGCCGAGCAGCTTGCCCAGCAGCGAGTCCGGCATCAGCGTCGGGCCCGGGCCGTCCGCGGGCTGGCTGGCGTTGTAGTCACCCACCTGGGCCTGCACGAACGGCAACGGGAAGATGAGCGTGCTGGGCACCGGCTTCCCGGCCAGGTGGCTCATCAGCGCGGCCAGCGCGATGTTGCCCTCGAAGTTGATGCTGGAGGAGTCGGCCAGCTTCCACGGGTCAGACGACTTCTGGCCCTGCTCCCACAGCTGCAGCAGCTGGTTGTCCGTCGTCCAGGTCACCTGGTCGGGGACCGGCTGCTTGGCGTGCTGGTAGGTCTGCACGATGTTGACCGTCTGGTTGGCGTAGTCGTACAGGATCGCGTCGATCTTCTTGCCCGTGGCGATCAGCGCGGATGTGGCCGACACCGTGCCGGAGTTGCTCCACCCGGTGTTGGACTTGTCCGCCACCGTGATCCCGGGGGCGTTCTTGCTGAACCAGCTGGCCGCGCAGCTCTGCCAGCCGGCGCCCTGCGGGTTGCCGGGGGTGCCGGTGAAGAACGCGACGTTGCCGTGACCGCCCAGCATCTTGTCCGTGGTCTGTGCCATTTGCACGCCGTCACTGCAGAAGCTGGACTGGACCTGGGAGACCACGGCGTTGACCGCGCCGGAGCCGGGCGTGCCGCCGAAGGCGACGATCGGGATGCCCGCGGCCTTGGCCTGCTGGAAGGCCGCGGTCATGGCCGGGCCGAAGTCGTCGTAGGTGACGATGCCGGTGACCCGCCGGGCGATCAGCGTCTTCAGGTCGGCCTGCATGGTCTGCAGGCTGCCCGCCGCGTTCAGGTACATGACCGAGCCGATGTTCGGGTAGTCCTCGGCCTCCAGGGTGATCGCCGCCCGGGTGATCTCCCGCCACAGGTTCCCGCCGGAGCCGTCGAGGTAGGCGAGGGTCTGCGAACCGTTACCGATCTTGCAGGTGGCCTGGGACTGGCACGCCCATGCCTTGCTGACCTGGGCGGCGGTGTAGCTCCGGCCCGCTTCTTCGAGGCCCTGCAGGGTGACCGGCGCGATGCTGCCGGCCGGTACCGAGTCGGTCAGGAACGCCTTCTTCAAGATGGCGTCCCGCTCGGCGGACGTCAGGTTCAGCGGGGCGGGGCTGTACTTCGAGCTGCTGCCGCCCGACGAGCTGGCGGAGGAACCGCTGCTGGAGGAACCGCATGCGGACAGGACTGGCGCCGCGATGATCGCGGCCACCGCGAGCCCCGCGACCGCGCGGACGCGGCGTGGGCCCAGAGCTGGGATACCGAACACGACTAGAACCTCTTCTCTGAGGCGAGGCCCAGGCCAGGCGGCCTGGCGGCCTCGTGGGGAGGACACCGATGACGCTCAGGGCGGTGCGGACGGGTCGTCGCGCCTTACCCGTCAGGCGGCTGCGCCGTCGTGCGGCCGCGCCGCGGTGTATTGCCTGGCGGTGAGCCGGATGTGCTGGCTGATGAGGCCGGGGCCGCGGGGGACCCGGGGGCTTGCGGATCGGCGGACGGTGGTGCGGGTGAGGCGAGCGCGGCGCGCAGCCGGCGGCGGCGCAGGCCACGCAGGGCCCCGGTGGCGGTGGCCGCCATCGCGAGGACCAGCACGGCCCCCTGGAGCACGCTCTGTGTCCCCGGGGGGAGGCCGGAGGCGGCCACGTCGTTGTTGATCAGTGAGAGGAACAGGGCGCCGGCCACCGTGGCGGCCGGGTGCAGCTTGCCGCCGCTGAGTGCGGCGCCGCCGAGCACCACCGCCACGATGGTGGACAGCTGGTACACGTCACCGAGGGACAGCGTCGAGGTGCCGATGTCCCCGACGAACAGCACGCCCGCCAGCGCGTACAGCGCCGAGGCCAGCACGTAAGTGGCGGCCCGGTAGCGGCGGGCCCGGATGCCCTGGTACCCCGCGGCCCGGGGGCTGGTGCTGGCCACGGTCAGCCTGCGGCCCACCACCGTATGGCTGAGCATGATGCTCAGCACCACGGCGGAGGCCACCGCGGTCACCAGCACGTAGCTGACGCCACCCGCCAGTGTGTTGCCGGTGAGGTTCTTCCAGCTGGTGGGCACGGTCAGCCCGTTGGTGCCATTGCCGTACCAGATGCTGGCCAGCCCGGCCATCACCTGCCCGGTGGCCAGCGTGGTGACCAGCGGGCTGAGGTGCAGGTATTCGACCAGCAACCCGTTGGTCACCCCGCAGGCGAGCCCGATGAGCAGGGCGTAAACCAGCCCCAGGGTGGTCGAGCCGCCCTTGGGGCCGGCCTTCATCACGAAGACCACGCCGACCACGGTGATCACCGAAGACACGCTCAGGTCGATGCCGCCGGTCCCGATGACCAGCGACTGGCCCAGCGAGGCGATGACCAGCACCCCGAGCAGCGGGGTGAGGGTAGCCAGGCCGCCGAAGTGCACGGTGGCCGGGTACAGGCCCACGCTCACCACGAGCATGGCCAGCGCCACCGCCCACGGCACGGCCACCGGCGCGGCGCGCCAGCGCAGATCGGCCAGGGACAGCCGGGACCGGGCGCTGCCGCCGCCCGGCGCGGGCGTGGCGGCCATCTCCGGCTGTGCTGTGTGGCGCGTCATCGCGGTCCCCCCTCAGTCCCTGTCGGCCGGTCGGTCAGCGGGTCAGGCGCCGGTCACCGCGGGCGGTCACCGCGTGGTCCCGGCAGGTGCTCAGCCGAACTGGCCGACCTGGTTGTCCGTGGTGGGCAGTTCCAGCAGCGTGCGGCTGAACCAGGAGCCGGCTGCCCGGGCGGCGAAGTCCAGCGCGGTCACGTTGCTGTAGAGGGTCATGTGCGAGGTGGACGGGAGCACCACGAGCTCCTTGCGCGGGCTCGGGATGGCGTCGAAGGCCGCGATCTCCTGGTCCCACATGGTGATGTCGTCCTGGTCGGCGACGATCATCATGGTCGGCATGTTGATGCAGCCGCGGGGCGTAAGGGCGCGGCGTCGTATTCCATCAGCAGCTCGGCGACTCGATCGTGTTGCGGTGCTCGTGGCGGGGCGCCTGCGGTCGCCTTGAGCTCCTCGAAGACGTCGCGCACGTCGTCGTCGGGCCACACGGCTCAGCTCGGCGTTGGGCCCGGCGGCGTGCCGGACATCGGCATGTAGGCGTGCGTCGCCGGACTCGGTGCGCTTGCGCCGCTCCTCGGCGATGAGCGACTTGCAGCATGCGGAAGCGGACGGTGCCGTGCATCCGCCACATGGTCTGGTAGCCGTCGATGACCGGGACGTTGGAGACGACGGACTTCACCCGGGGGTCGGTGGCGCCGACGATCAGCACATGCCCGCCGCTGTAGGAGATGCCCCAGATGCCGATCCGGGTCGGGGTCGATCTCCGGCAGGTTCTCCACGATAGGTGATGGCGTTCTTGTAGTCCTCGATCTGGTCCCACGGATCGATGTGCTGGCGGGGCTCGCCGTCGCTGGCGCCCATCCGCCGGTAGTCGAAGATCAGTGCGGCAAGACCGCGCCGCGACGAACTCGCTCGGCGTACTGGGGCTGCCGCAGCTCCTTGACGTAGCACCAGCCGCCGGCCATGACCACGACCGGGAACGGGCCGTCGCCCTCGGGCAGCAGCAGATCGCCGCGGACGGTCTCCCCACCGCTAGTGAATTCGATCTCACGTTGTGCCACCACTGGTCTCCTGTCAACTGTAGATGGACAGACTCGAATAGCCACGAGTACTGGCGTCCTCGGGCGATCGGTGAGTAGATGAGAATTACCGGGGCGAATGCTTCTGACCTGCTGCCGGAGAGCGTAGGTCGGCCCAAATCAAGGTGTCAAGTCTTAATTCACGTGAAACTTAGGTTCACGGTGACCGTGCTAGCCTGCGGCCGCGACCCTGGCCGGGCAGGTCTCGCCCGGCGGGCGGGCGGTGGCGGTTGACCCTGATCTGTCCCTGCGGGGCCGCCTGGTGGCCGCCGGGCACCTGGACGACAGGTCCATCGACATGTTCCTCACCCGGTGTGCCGATCCGGCGTGGTGGACCCAGACCGTCGCCTTCACCGCCGTGGGCGGCCGGGTGCCCGTCGCCGGGGGATCACCCTCCCCGCATCGGTGTCATCCTCAGTACCGTCAGCGAACACTCATGTAAAGGAATACTGAATAGTCAAGGGGATGTATAGTCCGGTTAACCGCCGTAGGACTCGTGGCTAAGGGCGCGCTTCTGTGAACGTAAATGTGGGCAGCCTGATCCGGCGGGAACGCCAGAACCAGGGACTGTCACTGCGCGAGCTTGCCCGCCGGGTCGGTGTCTCAGCCAGCATGCTGTCCCAGGTCGAGACCGACCGGACGCGCCCCTCGGTCAGCACGATCTACGCGATCGCCACGGAACTAGGGCTTTCCATCGACGCCCTGCTGTCCGAGAACGATGCCGAGGTGGCGAACGGGGCCGCGACTTCGGGCACCCGGGTGCGGCGCGGCGCGATGCCCGCGGCCGCTGCCGAGGTGGCCTGCCAGCTCGTCCGGCCGGAGCAGCGCCGCAAGCTGGAGCTGGAGTCCGGGGTCACCTGGGAGCTGCTCAGCGACCTGCTGCCGCACCTGGTGGACTTCATGTTCGTCAGTTACGAGCCGGGAGGCCGGTCCAGCTCGTCGGGCAAGCTGATGCGGCACACCGGGACTGAGTTCGCGTTCCTGCTGCGGGGCAAGCTCAAGATCCAGGTCGGGTTCGACGAGTACGTGCTGCAGCCCGGCGACGCCCTGGCCTTCGACTCCTCCGAGCCGCACCTGCTGGTGAACGAGGGCACCGAGCCCGCCGAGGGCATCTGGTTCGTGCTGGGCCGCCGGATGACGCCGGAATCACACGCGGCCCGGGTCGTGATGTCCCCCGAGGGCGGCACGCCAGCCGGCCCGACGACTGACCCGCACCCGTTACCCGGGCCGCGGCCTCACCCGCTGCCGGCCGTCACCCCGGGCCGGTTTACGGGAGCGCAGCCGGACCGCGTTCGTTCTGCACTTTGTGTGCGGTGGTGACCGCGTGAGACTTACCGGACATCGCGTACGTCATAGCTAAACACTCGGGACCGTGATCCCGGCCACGACGAAGGTGGCCGCCCCGATCCGGGTGCTGGCCAGCTACTCAGCCGGCCGCATCGCGGGCGGGGTGCCGCGGCGCGGTCAGCCCAGGGTGCCGTCGAGCCAGTCGAAGACCACCTGGTTGCGGGTCTGCGGGGCCATCGGGGCGTCGTGATACTCGGCGCCCTCGGCGGCGGTGAAGGTGTGGAACCGCTTGGCCAGGCGCGCCGGCAGCCGCGAGTACACCGCCCCGGCCTGGGGGTGCCCGGCCGAAGAACGCGTCGTCCTCGTAGCTGGTCACCAGCGTGGGGGAGGTGACGCGGGGCGCGGTCGCGATGCAGTTCACCCGCATGAGGGCCTGAGCCAGGTCGTAGAGATCCGTGAAGGTCCGGCCGGCCCGGGCGGCGAGCAGGAACTGGCGGCCGAACAGTTCCGAGCGCTTGGCCAGGGTGAACCGCCCCCCGGGACTCAGCTGCGGGACGATCCTGGTGGCCCAGATGTGGTTGACCTCGGCCTTGGAGCCCCCTTCGGCCACGAGCTTGCGTATCGATTCCGGCCAGGCCTGCCACACGTCGAGCACGCCCGGGTCGGCGACCACGGCGGCCAGCCGGTGCTCGAAGGCCGCGGCGCGGATCACCGAGGCGCCGCACATGCTCCAGCCGGTGATGGCGATCCGCTTCCGGTCCACGTCGGGCCGCGCGGACAGCCAGTCCACGATCGGGGTGACCACCTGCTCCCAGCCGGGCTGATAGGGGATCTCCCGCTCGAAGAGCATGGAGCCCTGGCCCGGGCCCTCGAAGATGAGGGCGTTGTAGCCGCGCTCGAGGGCGGCCGCGCCGCCGAAGGCGAACAGGTCCACGTTCTGCGCGTCGCTGCCGTTGTTCAGGATGACGGTGGGGCGGGCCAGGTGCGAGCCGCCCGGCCGGAGGAAGTAACCGGGCAGCCAGCTGCCCTGGTACGGGATGCGCACCCGCTCGAACGGCGGGTCGAACAACTGGGTGGCCCGGTCCCAGTTGTACTGCATCCGGGCGTACACCTCCGCCTCCTGCGCGTGTGCGCGGGTGCCCAGGACGAAGAAGAGGCACAGGTCCCAGTAAGTGGCGGCGCGCAGGTAGGCGCTGCGCGCGCTGACCGCGTGCCCGGCCGCCAGTTCCGCGTCGGCCAGCCGCGACACCCGCCGGGCCAGCGCCCCGAAACAGTCGAAATAGGCCTGGTAGGAAGCGCCGCGCGCGTTGACCTGATTGACCGCGGTGACGATCTCGCCAACTTCCGACGTGCCGTATCCGGCGCTGCCGAGCGCGAAAAGCGTCTCGAAATTCAGGTCCTGCTGCCGGAAAAGCGCGAACGGCCGGTAGTGCGCGGCCGGATGGCTCACCGCCGCGCTGGCCCGGCCGGCCGGGCCTCCGGCCGCCAGCGCGGCCGCCGCGCCGCCGCCCAGCGCCCCGGCCCGCAGCACCACCCGCCTGCTGGGCTGGTCACCGCCAGCCCCGCCGTCCGCCGCCTGCTCCCCGGTCCGCAGCACCATGGCCCCCCGCCTCGCGCCTCTGGGTAACGCAATGAATACTAGCGGTGAGGAACCCCAGGCTGGTGGAGGGACCGGCGGTGGCGCAGCAGGAGCCGGCGGAGCTCATCAGCGCCCCACACGATGAAGGGGAACGGCGCGACCGTGGCGACCTGGCCCGCGCTGAGCGGTGCCGTGCCGATGATGCCGGCCAGCCCGGGCAGGTAGATCACCGCCGCGGCGAAGGCCAGCGCGGCCCCGATCCCGGCGAGCAGGTACCGGTTGGAGAACACCCCGACCGAACGCAACGATGCGTGGTCGGTGCGGACCGCGAACGCCGTGCCGATCTGGCAGGCCACGATGCCGAGCCAGGCGACGGTGGTGGCCTGCCGGTAGACGTGGTTCAGCGGGCTGCCCGGGCCGGTGGCGGCCCCCAGATGCCATCCGCCGTGGCGCAGGGTCAGGAAGTAGCCGGTCATGACCAGCGTGGCCGAGATCAGGCCGAGGAAGCCCCACGCCCGGGCCAGCATCGCCCGGCTGATCACGCCCTGGCTGCGCGGCCGCGGCGGGCGGTCCATCAGGCCGGGCTCGGCGGGCTCACGGCTCAGCGCGAGCGCGGGCAGGATGTCGGTGCCCAGGTCGATGGCGAGTATTTCCATCACGGTCAGCGGCAGCGGGATGGCCCCGCCGCCCAGCGCGAACACCAGGAACGGCAGCACCTCGGGAACGGCGTGGGCGAAGATGTAGCAGATGAACTTGCGCACGTTGTCGTAGACCCGCCGGCCGGACTCGACGGCAGCCGCGATGGTGGCGAAGTTGTCGTCGGTGAGCACCATCGTCGCTGCCTCGCGGGCCACGTCGGTGCCGGAGCGGCCCATCGCCACGCCGATGTCGGCCCGGCGCAGCGCGGGAGCGTCGTTCACCCCGTCGCCGGTCATCGCGACGACCTCGCCGACCGCGCGCAGCGCGTCGGCGATCCGCAGCTTGGCCTCGGGCGAGCTGCGCGCGAACACCACTTCGGTCCCCGAGCCGAGCAGGTGGTCCAGGTCAGGCTCGCTCATCGCGTCCAGGTCGGTGCCGGTGACCAGCTCCAGGCGGCCGGCCCCGATGCCGGCCTGGCGGGCGATCGCCGCGGCGGTCAGCCCGTTGTCGCCGGTGACCACGTGAACCCGGATGCCGGCCCGGTGCACCTGGGCGATCGCCCCCGGGACCTCGGCCCGGGGCGGGTCCAGCATCGCGACCAGCCCGAGCAGGCACAGATCACGCTCGGCCCCGGCGCGCTGGCCGGGCACCGCGGCTCCCGGCGGCAGCCGGCGCGCGGCCAGGGCGAGCACCCGCAGCCCGGCCCGCGCGTAGTCGGTCATGACCCGCGCCACCGTGCTGCGGTCCGCGCCGGTGATGGCTGCCTCCTGCTCCCCGTGGCGGACAGTGGCCGTCCTGGCCAGGACTTCCTCCGGGGCGCCCTTGGTGTGGATGACCAGGCCGCCGCCGCTCTCGTCCACCGTGGTCATCAGCTTGAGCCGGGGGTCGAAGCGGAACAGCTGGCGGCGGCGCGACTGCCGTGAGGCGAGGGACACATCCTGGCCGCAGCCGGCGGCCAGCCGGAGCAGCGCCAGCTCGGTGGGGTCGCCGGCCGCCTCCCCGGTCCCGTCCCGCAGGTCCGCGTTGCTGCACGCGGCCGCGGTCGCGGCCAGCGGGCCGAGGAGCGGGAGATCGCCCGCGGCGACCGGCACCGGCGATCCGGCCGCCGCGCCGTTGCCCAGGCGGACCTCCCGGTCCGGGGTCCAGACCGTGGTGACCCGCATCCGGTTCTCGGTGAGCGTGCCGGTCTTGTCGGTGCAGATCACGGACGTGGACCCCAGGGTCTCCACCGCGCTGAGCCGCTTGACCAGGGCGCCGCGCCGGGCCATCTCGCGTACCCCGACGGCCAGCGCCAGGGTGATCGTGGGCAGCAGCCCTTCCGGGACGTTGGCCACCAGCAGCCCGATCGCGAAGCTGGCCGCGGCGGCCACCCCCAGCCCGGCGGCCAGGCCCATCGGCAGGAACGCCAGGCCGGCCGTGACGGCGACGATGGTGATCAGCCAGGTGGCCCGGCGCACCTGGTGCTCCAGCGGGCTCTCGGCGGAGCCGGTCCGCTGGGTGAGCGCGGCGATGCGGCCCAGCTCGGTGCGCATCCCGGTCGCCGTGACCAGCGCCTGTGCTTCCCCGCCGGTGCACACGGTGCCGCTGAACACGACGTCGGCCGCGTGCAGCAGCGGCACCGCCGGGTCGGCCGGGCCGGCCGAGCGGGTGACCGGCACCGACTCGCCGGTCAGCGTGGACATGTCCACCTCGACAGTGCCGGTCATCAGCCGGGCGTCGGCGCAGATGCGCTCTCCTTCCTCGACCACCAGGGCGTCCCCCGGCACGAGCAGCCGGGCCTCGATCTGCCGGCGGGTGCCGTCACGGAGCACGGTGGCGTGTTCCGGCAGGAACGCCGCCAGCGCCTCGACCGCCTTCTCGGCCTGCATTTCCTCGGCAAACGCGAAGCCGGCATTGAGCATGATCACGACGACGATGGCCACGGCCAGCCGGGGCGTCCCGCTGGCCCAGGCCAGGATCGCGGCCAGGGCCAGCAGCATGGCCAGCGGCTGGGTGAACTGCCGGGCCAGTTCGCCCGGCCAGCGGCGGCCGCCGCGCCGGGACAGCTCGTTCGGCCCGGACACCTGGAGCCGCCGTGCGGCCTCCCGGTTGGACAGGCCGCTGGCGGACGTGCGCAGGTCGCGGAACAACTGGGCCAGCGGCTCCAGCGGATCGGCGGCCGCCCCGTCCAGATTGACCGGCTGGCTGGGCCGCGCCAGGTTCATGCGGTGCTCCTCACCACCCTCCCACTGCACGCCGGGGGTGGCTGCCGTGGCCAGGGACCTAGGTCGGGCCGGGCGGGGCGGAAGGTAACCAGGGCCGCGCGGGGCGGGAGGTAACCGGCCGGGCCCGGGCGGTGCCCTCCGCGCGGGGACCTTCGTCCCGGGATCAGGGAACTCGGGCTCTGCGCGCTCATCCGGGGGATGTGATCGGCTTGCCCTGGATGCCCAGGCACGGACAGGGCCTTCCGGTCGCGCCCGGACGTGTTGGAGGAGTTCCGATGTCTCGTCGCAGCGTGCACGACGTGATGACGCCCCAGGTCGTCACCGTCACCGAAGACACCCCGTTCAAGAAGCTGGCGGCCGTCCTGGCCGGGCGGCACCTCGGTGCCGTGCCGGTGCTCGGCCGCTCCGGCCGGGTGGCCGGGCTGGTCCGCGAGTCCGATCTGCTGGCCAAGGAAGAGGTCAAGGACGATCCGGCCGCGGAGCGCCTGCCGTGGCGGCGCCGCCGCGGGGCGCGGGCCAAGGCCCGCGGCATGACGGCCCGGGAGGTGATGACATCCCCGGCCCCCGCGATCGGCGCGGATGCGTCGGTGGTGCAGGCGGCCCGGGAGATGGACCGATCGGGATCCGGGCACCTGGTGGTGACCGGGCCGCACGGGGAGCTGGCCGGGATCATCAGCCGGGTGGACGTGATGCGGGTCTTCCTGCGCCCCGATGACGACATCAAGGACGAGATAGTCCGGGACGTGTTCACCGGCTACCTGGGCACCAATCCCGCCCTGGTCCAGGTGACGGTGGCCGACGGGGTGGCGAGGCTGGCCGGTGAGGTCGAGACCAAGAGCATGATCCCGGTCGCGATCCGGATGGCCCGCTCGGTTAACGGGGTGGTCGCGGTGGACGCCGGGCTCAGCTTCGCGGTGGATGATACCCGGCGGCCGCCGGCCGCGGTGCCCATGGGCGGCTACTGAACGCCTGCCCGGCGGCGCCGGCGGGTGCAGGAGGTGATCGACGTGACCGGCAGGCTCCCCGCTGACCCGGGCCCGCGCATCCCGGTGCCCTGGGTCGCGGTGTCGTTCTCCCGGCCTGGCGCAGGTCCGGTGTACCGGGTGGACTCACCCGGGCGGGTGCTCCGCCTGTGGTCATCGCTGAACGCGGCGGCGCGGGAAGTCCGTGCGGACGAGCTGCCGCCGGGCGCCCGTGGCCGGCTGCGGCAGGTGCTCACCGGCGTGAGCGCGGAGCTCGGCCAGTGTGTTTCCCCCGCGCTCGCCGAGGAGCTGGGCGGGCTGCTGGGGCCGGTCACCGCGGTCCCCGATGCCAGCGAGCTGCGCGTCGACTACGCGCTCCTGCTCGGCTGGCTGGGCGGCCTGGTCATCGGGATGCTGGATCAGCTGGAGAGCGCCGCGCGGAACGAGGACCAGCTCAGCCGCCAGGCCATCACGGCCCAGCCCGGAACCGGGTGAACCTGTGGCGGCGGGACTTTCAGCCCTGGCCCCTGGGCCCGGAACCTGGGTTCCGGGCCCAGGCCCAGGCCCGAAAAATGCTACATGTACTTGACGACGCGTCGGTCATGCGTAGCCTGTAGAGGGAGCGAGCCCAGCAGTCCAGACGAGGTGGGGACATGACGGCATCGACAGCGCCGGCCGGCGGGCAGACCGGTGAGGCACCCGTCCCGGGTGGTCCGCTGAGCCGGGTCAACTACTCGCAGCGGATCCCGAACAACGTGAACCTCGCGAACGACCGGCGGCTGCAGCGCGCGCTGGAGAGCTGGCAGCCCAACTTCCTGACCTGGTGGGAGCAGCTCGGCCCCACCCTGGAGCACCGGGACGTTTACCTGCGCACGGCGATCGCGGTCGGCCGGGACGGCTGGGCGCACTTCGACCGGGTCAAGATGCAGGACTACCGCTGGGGCATCTTCCTGGCCGAGCGCGACCCGGACCGGCACATCCCGTTCGGCCAGCACAAGGGCGAGCCGGCCTGGCAGACGGTGCCCGGCGAGTACCGGGCCAACCTGCTGCGGCTGATCGTGGTCCAGGGGGACACCGAGCCGGCCTCGGTGGAGCAGCAGCGCCACCTGGGGAATACCGCGCCATCGCTGTATGACCTGCGCAACCTGTTCCAGGTCAACGTAGAAGAGGGCCGCCACCTGTGGGCCATGGTCTACCTGCTGCACGCCTACTTCGGCCGGGAGGGCCGCGCGGAGGCCGAGCAGCTGCTCAAGCGCAACTCCGGCGACATCGACGCGCCGCGGATCCTCGGTGCCTTCAACGAGGACACCACGGACTGGCTGCAGTTCTTCATGTTCACCTATTTCACCGACCGCGATGGCAAGTACCAGCTCGGCACGCTCAAGGAGTCCGGCTTCGACCCGCTCGCCCGGACCTGCGAGTTCATGCTCAAGGAGGAGGCCCACCACATGTTCGTGGGCACCACCGGGGTGCAGCGCACCGTGCAGCGGACGGCCGAGCTGATGCGCGCGCACGGCACCGAGGACATCTGGGAGCACGGCGGCATCCCGCTGCCGGTGATCCAGAAGTACCTCAACTTCCAGTTCGCCGTGTCCATGGACCTGTTCGGGTCGGAGCAGTCCACCAACGCGGGCACCTACTTCACCACCGGCCTCAAGGGCCGCTGGGGTGAGGCCCGCCGCAAGGACGACCATGTCCTGCTGGGCCTGGAGCGCGGCATGAACGTGGTCCGGGACGGCCGGATCGCCCGGCAGTCCGTGCCGCTGCTGAGCGCGCTCAACCTGGACCTGCGGGACGAGTACGTCGCCGACTGCGAGAACGGGGTCCGGCGGTGGAACCAGGCGCTGCAGGACGCCGGCCTGGAGCAGCGCCTCACCCTGCCGCACGAGGGGTTCTTCCGTAAGGTCGGCGCCTACGCGGGCCAGCACATCAGCCCGGCGGGCAAGATCCTCGGCGCGGCCGCCTGGGAGGCGGCCAGGGACGGGTGGCTGCCCACCGCGGAGGACCGGGCCCGGGTGGCCGGGCTGATGGTGCCGCACTTCGAGGAGGGCGAGTTCGCCACCTGGCTGGCGCCGCCGCCGCAGGGCATCAACAACATGCCGGTCGAGTACGACTACGTCCGCTTCTAGCGGCCCGGCCGCTCCCGCGGCCGGGCCGAGGGCCGGGCCGCGCTATCCGGTGCGCAGCCGGGACCAGGCGTCGGCGCCGACCGCGAGCAGCAGGATGCCGCCCAGGGTGATCTGCTCATACAGCGGGTTGAGGCCGAGCAGCGTCGAAGCCGTTGCCGATCAGCGCGATGAACAGCACGCCGACGACGGTGCGCCAGATCGCGCCCTCGCCGCCGAGGATGCTGGTGCCGCCGACCACGATGCCGGCCAGCACGGTGAACGTGAGCGTGGTCTCGCCGTTCGACGCCTGGGCGCTGAGCACCCGGGACGCGTCGATCATGCCGCCGAGGGCGGCGGCCCCGCCGCTGAGCACGAACGTGGTCAGCCTGATCAGCTGGACCCGGACGCCGGCCAGCCGGGCCGCCTCGGCGTTGCTGCCCGCCGCGTACATGTAGCGGCCGGCCGTGGTCCGGGACAGCACGACGGCCGAGCGCGATCACCACGGCCAGCATCGATCCACGTCGAGGTGTTCACCGCCAGGAAGGACGTCCTGGCCAGGTCGCCGAAGCCGGGCGCGGTGTAGGCGATGATCAGGTTCCCGCTGGTGGCCAGGCAGGCCAGGCCGGCTGACCACGAACGACATGGCCAGCGTGGCGATCAGCGAGTTGATCCGGAAGCAGGTGGTGATCACGCCGTTGACCAGGCCGACGACGAGCCCGACGCGCCAGCCCGGCGAGGATCGGCGAGCCGGCGGTGACGGGCAGGCGAGCTGCGTCGGCGATCACCCCGGCCAGCGCGTAGGTCGCCCCGACCGACAGGTCGATGCCGCCCGGCGACCAGCACGAGCGTGCCGGCCGCTGCGATGATCAGCGTGGAGGCCTGCTGGTCGAGGATGTCCAGCAGGTTGACCCTGGTGAAGAACGGCCCGCTGGCGATCGACAGCACGATGAACAGCACCAGGAACGGGAAGAGGATCCCGCCCCGGCGCAGCCGGGCAGCAGGCCGCGGCCGCCCGGCCGGGGATGGGCCGCCGGGCCGGGGCGGCCAGGGCCGCCGGGCCGCCGGGATCGCCGCCCTTCGGCGTCCCGGCCTGCTGGCTCGCTCATCATGCACCTCTCTCGGCGGCACCGAACGCCGCGCCGAGGATCGCCGCCTCGGTCGCCTCGTCGCCGGTGAGCTCCGCGGCGATCCGGCCCGCGCGCATCACCAGCACGCGGTGGGCCAGGCCGAGAATCTCTTCCACGTCGGAGGAGATCAGCAGCACGCCCATCCCGCTGCCGGTCAGTGCGGCCAGCAGGTCGTAGATGGCCCGCTTGGCGCCCACGTCCACGCCCCTGGTCGGCTCGTCGGCGATGAGCACGGCCGGGCGGCGCAGCAGCATCCTGGCGAACAGCAGCTTCTGCTGGTTACCGCCGGACAGCGTCGCCGGCGGCCGACTGGCTGGCCGCGCCGCGGACGTCGACCTGGCCCAGCATCTCGTGGACGGCCCGGCGCTCGGCCGCGGCCCCGGACGAGCCCGGCCGGCTGAGCTGGCCCAGGCTGGCCAGGCTGACGTTCTCGGTGACCGAGCGGCGGAGCAGCAGTCCCTGCTCCTTGCGCGACTCCGGGATCATCGCCAGGCCGGCCCGGAGCGCCGAGCGCGGGCTGCGGCCCCGGCGGGCCGGGAGCGGCCTGGTGCCGCCGCCCGGCCCGCGGGCCGCATCACGGAGACCGTCCCGACGTCAGCCCGGCTGGCCCGGTACACGGCCCGCGCGAGCTCGGTCCGCCCGGCCCCGACCAGGCCCGGCCAGCCCGAGGATCTCGCCGGCCCGCAGGTCGAGCGAGACGTCCGTGCACGCCGGGCGCGCGCAGCCCGCGGACCGACAGCAGCACCGGCGCCTCCGCCGGGACCGGCCGCCTGGGCCGGGAACGCGGCGTCCAGGGACCGGCCGAGCATGGCGGCCAGCAGCGAGTCCTCGGTCTGGTCCGCGGCGGGCGCGGTCCGCACCAGCCGCCCGTCGCGCAGGATGGTCACCTCGTCGGCGAGGTCGAGCACCTCGCCGAGGAAGTGCGAGACCAGGACGACCGTGGTACCGGCCGCGGCGAGCCGCCGGATGATCGGCGTGCAGCGCTTCCGCGTCCGGCCGGGACAGCGCGGCGGTGGGTTCGTCCATCACGATCAGGCTGGGCGTTGCGGCCCAGCGCGCGCAGGATCTCGACCTTCTGCTGGTCCGCGGTGCGCAGCCGCCCGGCGTTGGCGTCGCCATCCAGCTCGAACCCGGCCGACGCGGCGAGCTCGGCGTAGCGGCGGCGCAGCTGCCCGCCGCCGCAGGAACCCGGCCTGCCGCGGCTCGGCGCCGAGGAAGACGTTCTCTGCGACGGACAGCGAGCGCACGATCGACAGCTCCTGCGCGATCATCGCGATGCCCCGGGCGATGGCGTCCCGGGGGGAGCGGAACCGGACCGGCTCGCCGTCGATCAGCAGCTGGCCCCGGTCCGGCGGGATGACCCCCGCGATGATCTTCCCGAGGGTTGACTTGCCCGGCGCCGTTCTCGCCGACCAGGGCGTGGATCGACCCGCGGCCGATCTGCAGGCTGACCGCCTTCCAGGGCGCGCGCGCCGCCGAAGGACTTGGAGACGTCCGCCAGCTCGACGTGCGCGCCCTGGGACGATCGACTGGCCAGGCATCCCTACCCGGGCCATTCGGCGGTGAACTGGCTGACGTTGGCCTTGGTGACCACGCCGCCGGCGGGCAGCCCGGCGACCGGGTCGATGCCGCCGCTGGCCTGGCCGGTGCGCACCGCCTTGACCAGCGCCTGCACGGCCAGCCGCCCTTCGCTGGCGGGCGCCTGGGCGACGTCGGCGTACCAGGCGCCGGAGGCCACCCCGGCCAGCGCGGCCGCGCTGGCGCCGTACCCGACGAGGATGACCTTGCCGGTGCGGTGCGCGGCGGCGACGGCCTGGGCGCCGCCTTCGATGCCCTGGTCGGATCCGACGATCAGGTTGAGGCCCGGCGTTGGCCTGCAGCATGTTCTGCACCGCGGCCAGGCCGGTCGTCGGGCTGAAGAAGCTCTGGCCCTGCGCCACCACCTTGACCGCCGGGTCCGCGGCGATCGCCTTGGCGAACGCGCCGTGGATCGCGACGTCGAGCGCGGACGCCTTGATGTCATAGAGGTAGCCGACGTCGCACGGGCTGAGGTTGCCCGCCTGGCAGGCCTGCACGACGAGCTTCCCGAGCTTGGTGCCGATGTCGGTCGGCACGAACGTCACGTTGGCCGACAGCCCGGCCACCTGCGGCTGGTCGGTGGACAGGTCCGGTCCCAGGATCTGGTCCATGTTGACGACCTTGATCCCCTTGCCGATGGCCTGCTTGACCAGGCTGAGCAGGCCGGTGCCGAAGATGGGCTGCACGATGATGCCGTCGTACTGGCCGGAGTTGATGACGTCCTGCAGCTGGGAGTACTGGGTCTGCGGGCTGTTGTTCGCGTCGAAGACCTTCAGGGTGGCGTGGCTGTCGCTGGCCACGGCCTGCGCGGCGGCCAGCATCGGGGCGTCGTAGCTGTTCTCGACGGCGAAGGACAGGTAGGCGAAGTTCAGCGGCTTCCCGCCGGAGCCCGCGCTGCCCGCGGCCGAGGTGGATGACGAGGCGGTTGACGGTGCACTGCTGCCGCAGGCCGCCAGGGCGAGCCCGGCAGCGGCGGCCGCTGCCAGGGCCGCGCTGCGGCGGCTGAGCCGCAGGCAGGCCGAGAAGGATGGCACGGCTAAACTCCCTTGTGCTTACTCACTGCTAGGTGGGTTAGTGGTTGGACCGGTGGGCCGGGTGTGCGCCCGGCTCACCGGTTTTCGGTCGGGTGGCGGATAGCTGCCTGGGGGGCCGGGTGTGCGCCCGGGCCGCCCAGGGTGGGTGACGGGTGACCGGGACTCAGGGCGGCCCGAAGCAGGGGGCCCCCGCGGAGCGCGGCAGGTCCAGCGGGCGGCCCGGGGCGGCCCGGCCTGGGCTGGGTGCGGCTGTCATAGCAGACCTCCACTATGAGGCTGGCTCGTTCTTAACCGCTATTCACGGACACCTGTCCGTAGAATGGCCATTTCCGGCTTGTCCGGAAGCGTGGCCGGTCCGGACGGCCACTGTCAAGAGGTGATTCCCCGGCTCCGGCCGCCGGGCAGCCCTCCAGTTACCAGGACGTGGGCAGTCTGCCGGACATCTGTCCGGTCAGCGGACATGACACCGGGCGAGCGCGTTTGCGCTGCGCACCAGGCCCGGGGCAGGAGCTCAGGAGCGCGCGGCCGCCCGGGTGGACAGGGTGTCCCAGTACGCGTCGGCCGCCCCGTGCCACGCGTCATAACGATCGTGGAACAGGCCGGCGGCGCGGGGCCCGGGCCAGCCTTCCGGCAGCAGTTCCGGGGGCAGCGCGGGGTCGAGGAAGGGGAACCGGCGCCACTCCTCGACGAGCAGCACCCGGGCCCGGAAC
Organism: uncultured Actinomycetes bacterium; assembly: GCA_963767385.1. Lineage (GTDB taxonomy): Bacteria > Actinomycetota > Actinomycetes > Streptosporangiales > Streptosporangiaceae > RYN-230. The sequence continues at coordinate 126,471 of CAVYEA010000031.1, forward strand.
GCGTCGGCCGGGGAACTGACCGTCATGGCCGAGGCCACGTCGATGAAGGCCGTGTAGCGCTGCTCCACGTCGCCCAGCATCCAGGCCTGGCGGACCACCTGGCGCTCGTCGCCGATCTCCCCGAACGAGCCGGTGAAGGAGAAGGCGTCCACGCCGAGTTCCCGGACGACCTCGGCCACCTCCTTCTGCTTGGTGGTGTCCGGGGTGACCCACAGCCCGGGGGTGGGCGAGCCGAGGCCCGCCCAGGTGAGCCTGGTGCGCAGCCGGTGCCGGAGCTGCCGCTGGGCCTCCGGCACCGTCACCATGAGCATCAGCCAGCGGCCGTCCCAGGCGTCCAGGCCCCGGCCGAAGCCGTAGATGCGCTCGGCCCCCTCGGTCAGCAGCCGGACCGCCCGGGGGGTGAGCCGCCACTGCACCCGGCGCCCGGCGCGCTCGGAGGTCAGCAGGCCGTCCGCCGCGGTGCGGGCCAGCGCCTGCCGGGCCGCCTTCTCCTCCACGCCCGCCTCGGCCAGCCCCGCGACGAGCGCGCCGGTCCAGGCGGCCGTGGCCCGCGGCCGGACGAACTCGCCCAGCACGGTGAGCAGCAGCGAGCGCGCGCTGGCCGCGCCGGCCTCGAAGCGGCGGGCGTCCTGACGGTTCACGGTGGTCATGACACCACACGGCCCGGCATCCGGCAATGCGGCGTAGCGATAAAGTTCTACGGACTATTGACGTAGATCAATTTCTGCGTAGTGTGTTGTCCGGTGTTCTCCGGTAGATACTGCAAAGACGACGTTGACCCTGGCCCAGCGGCCGGTCGCAGCCGAACGGAATCGTGATGAGCGAGATCTTCAACGCGGCCCAGTACCTCGTCGATCGTCACGTGCAGGCCGGCCAGGGCGGCCGGACCGCCATCATCAGCGACCAGGGCCGGCTGAGCTATGCGGGGCTGCGGGACCTGGCGGCGTCCTTCGCGGCCGGGCTGCGGGCCGCCGACGTGCGGCCCGGGGAACGGGTCATGTTCGTCTGCTCGGACCGGCCGGAACTGCTGGCCGGGATCCTCGGCGCCTGGCGCTGCGGGGCCGTTGCGGTGCCGGTGTCCACCATGCTCACCGGGCCCGAGCTGGCCAAGATCGTCGCGGACTCCGGGGCGCGGATGCTGGTGGCCACGCCGGAGTTCGCATCCGTGGCCTCGGCCGCCGCCCAGGCGGCGCCCGCCCTGGCCCACCTGGTCGCGGTGGACGGCGCGGAGCTGGCGCCCGCCCCGGGCGCCCCGGTCACCTCGTGGGCCGACCTGCTCGCCGCCGGGAGCCCGCCGGGCACCGCCCCGGCCGCGACCGGCGCGGACTCGCCGGCGCTGTGGCTGTACACCTCCGGGACGACCGGGACCCCGAAGGCGGCCATGCATCGGCACGCGAACATCCGGGCGGTGTGCGAGACCTACGGCCAGCAGGTGCTCGGCATCCGGCCCGGCGACGTGACCTTCTCGGTGGCCAAGGTGTTCTTCGCCTACGGCCTCGGGAACTCGGTGCTGTTCCCGCTGTCGGCCGGGGCGGCCGCGGTGCTGGAGCCGCGGCGGCCCTCGCCCGCCATCGTCGCGGAACGGCTGGCCGCCGACGGGCCCACGCTGTTCTTCGGCAGCCCGACCTTCTACGCCACGCTGCTCGCGGCGGGCCTGCCCGAGGACACCTTCGCGGGCGTCCGGCTGTGCGCGTCGGCCGGGGAGGCGCTGCCCGCCGCGCTGTACCGCCGGTTCACCAGCCGATTCGGCGTGGACATCCTGGACGGGATCGGCTCCACCGAGGCGCTGCACATCTTCCTGTCCAACCGGGAGGGGACGGTGCGGCCCGGGACCTCGGGGGTCCCGGTGCCGGGCTACGGCATCGAGCTGCGCGGCGAGGACGGCGCGCCGGTGCCGGACGGCTCGCCGGGCGCGCTGCACGTCCGGGGCGACTCGATCGCCAGCGGCTACTGGTGCCGCACCGACGCCACGCGGGCCGTGTTCCAGGGCGAATGGCTGCGCACCGGGGACACCTACGTGCGGTCGGCCGACGGCTACTACACCTGCCTGGGCCGGTCGGACGACCTGCTCAAGGCGGGCGGGATCTGGGTGTCGCCGGCCGAGGTGGAGGACCGGCTGCTGCAGCACCCGGCCGTCGCCCAGGTCGCGGTGGTCGCCGTGCCGGACAGCAACGAGCTCGACAAGCCGGTGGCCTGCGTGGTGCTCGCGGCCGGGGCGGACGTCAGCGCCGCCGACCTGATCCAGTGGTGCCGGGACGGGCTGGCCGCCTTCAAGCGGCCGCGCGCCGTGCTCCTCGTCGATGACCTGCCCAAGACGGCCACCGGCAAGGTGCAGCGGTACCGGCTGCGCGAGTTCGCCCGGGAACGGCTGGCGTCCGGGAGCGCGTCGCGCTCAGCGGGTGATCAAGCCGAGACGCGCCCGCGCTCAGCGGGTGATCACGCCGAGCAGGGCCGGGCTGCCCTGGACGGCGGTCCGCTGCAGGTGGTGCCGTACCGCCCGCAGGCCGCCTTCTTCCTCCCCGCCGCCGGCCCGGCCCGGGCCGCCGTGCACCAGCTGCGGCAGGGGCGTGCCGTGCCCAGTGCTCTCGGCCGCGCAGTCGCGGTCCAGCACCAGCATCCGCCCGTGCGCGGCCGCCGCGCCCAGCACCACGTCGCGGGCGAATTCCGGGTCCGCGGTGAGCCACCGACCCGGCCAGGCTGCCCTCCCCGCGGCGCAGCAGCCCGGCCGCGCCGGCCGCGGTGCCGTCGTAGCCGATGACCACGGCGACCGGCCCGAACGCCTCCACCTGGTGCGGCTCGGGCCGGGCGGCGTCCGTGCAGCGCAGCAGCAGCGGGGACAGGAACGCGCCGCGCCGGTCATCACCGCCGGCCACCTCGACGTGCTCCGGGTCGCCGAACACCAGCGTCCCGGCGCCCTCCAGCGCCGTCACCGCGGAGCGCACGTCGTCCCGCTGCTCCAGGCTGACCAGCGCGCCGACCTCGGCCCGCTCGTCGGCCGGGCTGCCCACCACGGCCGAGGCCAGCCGCGCTGACACGGCCTCGATGACCGCGTCCGCCCGGGCCGAGGGGACCAGGGCCCGCCGGATCGCGGTGCATTTCTGCCCGGCCTTGACCGTCATCTCGGTGACCAGCTGGTCCACGTACAGGCCGAACTCCGGGGTGCCGGGCGCGGCGTCCGGGCCGAGCACGGACGCGTTGAGCGAGTCCGCCTCGGCGTTGAACCGGGCCGACCGCGCGGTGACGGCCGGGTGCCCGCGCAGCAGGGCCGCGGTCGCCGCCGACCCGGTGAACCACACCGAGTCCTGGCCGCCCAGCTCGTCCAGCAGGCCGCGGGCGCTGCCGCAGGCCAGCTGGAGCGCCCCCTCGGGCAGCACGCCCGCCTCGATGATCCGGCGGACCATGAGCTCGGTCAGGTAGGCGGTCGGCGTGGCCGGCTTGATGATGGTCGGCACCCCGGCGAGCAGCGCGGGGGCCAGCTTCTCGGCCGGCCTCAGACCGGGAAGTTGTACGCGTTGATCTGCACGGCGGCCCCGCGCCGCGGGGTCAGGATGTGCTGCCCGGCGAACGTCCCGCCCTTGCCCAGCGGCTCCGCCTCCCCGTCGGGGAGCACGTGAGAGTCCGGCAGGCCGCGCCGCCCCAGGCTGGCGAACACGGCCAGGGTGCCGATCGCGCCGTCGATGTCCACCGCCGAGTCGCGCCGGGTCGCCCCGCTCCGCGCGGACAGCGCGTACAACTCGTCGCGTGCCTCCGTGAGTACCCCGGCGACCGCCTTGACCAGCGGCACCCGCTCGGCGAAGGTCAGCGCGCGCAGCGCCGGGCCGCCGGTCTCGCGGGCGTAGCGGGCCGCCGCGGTCACGTCCACCCCGGCGCGCGAGACCCGGGCCACCGGCTGGCCGGTGACGGCGTCCCGCACCGGCTCGCCGTCGTCCTCCGGGCGGTGCCACGCCCCGGCCAGGTAGGACTCCAGCAGCGGAGCATCGGCCATCAGGTCAGTCCTCCCAGACATCAGGCCCGGGCGGGCCGGGCGGCCGGCGGCCGGCGCGGCCCCGGGTGCCCGCACCGCCTGACTGTATACATATTCTTAACGTCCCGCAATGGTGCTGTAGCACGTCACCCCGGGGGCGGTGCGCCACTCGCTGAGGCAGGCGCCCGCCGAGGCGCGCAGGGCCTCGATGGCCGTGGCGACGGCGGGATGGCGGCCGGCGCCCCGCCGGCAGGCCACGCTGGTCCGCCGGCGGGTGGGCAGCGGGAGCAGGCGGACCCCGGGGGGCGGCTGGGCGGCGCCGAGTTGTGGCACCAGGGCGACGCCCTGGCCGGCCGCGACGAGGGCGAGGACGGCGGTGAAATCGTCCGCGTGGTGGCGCACGGCGGGAGTGAAGCCGGCCGCCTGGCAGGTCCGCATGGTCACCGTGTGGCAGAGCGTCCCGGGGGTGCCGGCGATCCAGGCGGCGTGCCGGGCACCGGCCACCGGATCGCCCGCCTCTTCCCCGTGCGGGCCGGCGGGCACGGCGAGGAACACGGTCTCCGCTAGCAGCGGCACCGAGTCCAGGCTGGGATCCGGGACGGCGGGCGCGGTGTCGTAGTCGTGCAGCAGTGCCACGTCAAGGCGGTGATCACGGAGCGCGCCGGGCGCCTCGACCGGATCAAGCTCGGTGACCATGAGCTCGAGGGCGGGGTGGCCGCGGCCCAGCGCGACCAGGGCGGCAGGCAGCAGGGTGCGCACGGCGCTGGGGTACGCCCCGATCGCGCACGATTCCGGACAGCCCGGCCCGCGCGGCGGCCAGGGTGGCGGTGGCCGCCTCGAGGGCGGCGAGGATGGTCTCGGTGTGCTGCACGAGCGCCGCGCCGGCCGGGGTGAGGCGGACGCGCCGGCCGGCGGGCTCCAGCAGCGGCACGCCTGCTTCCCGCTGCAGCCCGGCGAGCTGCTGGGACACCGCGGACGGGGTGTAGGCATGGGCCTGGGCCACGGCGGCGATGGTGCCGAGATGGGCCAGGTCCCGGAGCAGGCGCAGGCGGCGGACGTCAAGCATTAGCTCAGCTTACGTTTTCGGTGACGAACCTGAACTGGTCCTTGCTAGTCGGGCCGGGCACGCTGGAGCCATGACCCTCGCCGGCTTGTACGTACCGCTCATCACCCCGTTCGATCACGCCGGGGCGGTGGACCTCGGCGCGCTGGAAGCGCTGGCCAGCCAGGTCCTGGAGGCCGGGGCGGCCGGGATCGTGGCCCTGGGCACCACCGCGGAGCCGGCCGCGCTCACCGCGGCGGAGCGGCGCTCCGTGACCGACGTGGCCGCGCGCGCCTGCCGTGAGCGCCATGCCCAGCTGCTGGTGGGCGCCCATTCCGCGGCGGAGCTCCGCGCGCTGGGCGGGCGGCCGGAGGTGACCGCCGCCCTGACCGTGGTGCCGCCGTTCACCCGTCCTGGCCAGGCCGGGGTGCTCGCCTACTTCACGCAGCTGGCCGCGGCCAGTCCCGTGCCGCTCGTGGTGTATGACGTCCCGTACCGGACGGGCCAGTACCTGTCCGCGGCCACCCTCAGGCGCCTGGCCGGCCTGCCCGGCGTGGCCGGCCTGAAGTACGCGCCGGGCGTCATCAACGCCGACACCATCGCGCTCCTCGCCCGTCCGCCCGTCCGCCTCGCGGTCCTCGGCGGCGACGATCCGTTCATCGCGCCGCTGCTCGCCCTGGGCGCCGCCGGCGGCATCCTGGCCTCCGCCCACCTGGCCACCGCCGACTTCGCCCGGCTGATCCGCCTCTGGCAGGCCGGTGACGTCACCGCCGCCCGCGCCCTGGGGGGCCGGCTGAGCGCCCTGTCGGCCGCCCTGTTCGCCGAGCCGAACCCGGCCGTGATCAAAGGCGTCCTGCACGCGCAAGGCCGCATCCCCACCGCCGCCGTGCGGATGCCGCTGCTGCCCGCCAGCCCGGCAGCATCACCGCCGCCCGCCGCTGCCTCCAAGCCCTCGCCAGCACGCCGCCCGGGCGTAACCTACTACAGTGCCTTGACGAGCTTCGTTAAGAATGTAGTATGTTTTGTGGCTGGTCCGCACCGCCCGGGAGGTAGCCCATGTCGACGCTCACCGACGCCACGCCCGCCACGTCCGGGGGCGGCGCGGCCGCGCCGCAGGCCGGGATCCGGGTGGACTTCGAGACCTCCCCGGACCGCTACCGGCACTGGAAGCTGGCCATCGACGGTGCGGTGGCCACGCTGATGCTCGATGTCGAGCGAGGACGCCGGGATCGTGCCCGGCTACGAGCTGAAGATGAACAGCTATGACCTCGGCGTGGACATCGAGCTCTACGACGCCATGCAGCGGCTGCGGTTCGAGCATCCCGGCGGTCAAGGCGGTGGTCGTCACCAGCGGGCTGGACCGGATGTTCTGCGCCGGAGCCAACATCCAGATGCTGGCGCAGGCCTCGCACGCCTGGAAGGTGAACTTCTGCAAGTTCACCAACGAGACGCGCAACGGCATCGAGGACGCGACCGCCTGCTCGGGCCAGACCTACATCGCGGCGCTGAACGGCACCGCGGCCGGTGGCGGCTACGAGCTCGCGCTGGCCTGCGACCAGATCGTGCTGGTCGACGACGGCTCCTCGGCGGTGTCGCTGCCGGAGGTGCCGCTGCTCGGGGTGCTGCCCGGGACCGGCGGCCTGACCCGGCGTGGTGGACAAGCGGCACGTGCGCCGGGACCGGGCCGACGTGTTCGCCACCACGGCCGAGGGCGTGCGCGGCGCGGCCGCGGTGGACTGGGGGCTGGTCGACGAGGCCGTGCCGCGCAGCCGGTTCGAGGACGCGGTGGCGCCGCCGCGCGGAGGCCGCGGTGGCGGCCTCGACCCGGCCGGCGGACGGCGACGGGCGTCGCGCTGACCCCGCTGGACCGCACCGAGGACGGGGACGTCATCCGCTACGACCACCTCGAGGCGAAGCCTGGACCGGCGGCCCGCAGGGCCGACATCGTGATCGCGGGCCCGGACGGTCCCGCCGCTCGCTGGCCGGGCTGCGCCGCCCAGGGCGCCGGTTACTGGCCGCTGGCGGTGGCCCGGGAGCTGGACGACCTCATCCTGCGGCTGCGGACCAACGAGCTGGATCTGGGCACCTGGGTGTTCCGAACCCGGGGTGACGCGGAGCTGGTGCTGGCGTACGACGCGCAGCTGGCTGAGCTGGCCGGGCACTGGTTCGTCGGCGAGGTCTCGCAGTTCCTCAAGCGGCGTGCTCAAGCGGCTGGACGTCACCAGCCGCTCCCTGATCGCGCTGATCGAGCCGGGCAGCTGCTTCGCCGGCACGCTGCTGGAGGTGGCGCTGGCCTGCGACCGGCAGTACATGCTGGACGGCGTGCCCGAGGAGGAGCTGGACGGCATCGACCCGGCCGACGGCGAGGCGGTCATCACCGCTGGAGCCGGCCAACCTGGGCTGCTACCCGATGGGCAACGGGCTGACCCGGCTGGGAGTCCCGGTTCTACGGGCGGGACGGTGAGCTGGAGGCGGTCACCGGGCGCGCCGGGGAGCCGCTCGACCGCCGCCGACGCGATGGGGCTGGGCCTGGTCACCCTGGCCCCCGACGACCTGGACTGGGCCGAGGAGCTGCGCATCGCGCTGGAGGAGCGGGCGTCGCTGCTCGCCCGACGCGCTGACCGGCATGGAGGCCAACCTGCGGTTCGCCGGCCCGGAGACGCTGCGAAACCAAGATCTTCGGGCGGCTCACCGCCTGGCAGAACTGGGTGTTCATCCGGCCGAACGCGAGCGGGCCGGACGGCGCGCTGCGCCGCTTCGGCAGCGGGACCCCGGCCGGCTTCGACACCACCCGCGTCTGACCGCGGCACCGAGGAGCCCTCGCATGACCCATCACGAGGTCGACCTGCTGCTGGTCGGCGCGGGCCCGGTCGGGCTGTACGGCGCCTACTACGCCGGGGTGCGCGGGCTGCGCACCGCGATCGTGGACTCGCTGGCCGAGCCGGGCGGCCAGATCACCGCCATGTACCCGGAGAAGCCCATCTACGACGTGGCCGGGTTTCCCAGCGTGCGCGGCCGCGATCTGGTGTCCGGGCTGGTGCGGCAGGCCGGCCAGTACCGCCCGCGTTACCTGCTCCGCCAGGCGGCGGTGGGCGTGACGCGGCGGGCCGGCGGGTCCCTGCTGGTCAGCACCGACGCGGGGACCACGGTCGGCTGCGGTGCCATGGTCATCACGGCGGGCATCGGCACGTTCACCCCGCGGGAACTGCCCGCCGGGGAGGAGTTCCTCGGCCGGGGGCTGGCCTACTTCGTGCCCAGCCTGGCCGAGTACGCGGGCGCGGATGTCGTCATCGTCGGGGGCGGCGACAGCGCGTGCGACTGGGCCCTGGCGCTGGCCCCGCTGGCCCGCAGCGTCACCGTGGTGCACCGGCGCCGGGCCTTCCGCGCCCACCCGGCCGACCGTCGAGGCGGTCCGCGGCTGCGCCGCGGCCGTGCTGACCGACGCGGAGGTGACCCGGGTGCTCGGCACCGGCGCCGTGCACGCGGTCGAGGTGACCGTCCGGGGCGAGGCGGCCGTGCGGACGCTGCCGTGCCAGCGGGTGATCGCCGCCCTGGGGTTCCGCGCCGACCTGGGGCCGATGCGCGGCTGGGGCCTGGCGCTGGAGGACAACCGGCATATCGTCGTGGACACCCGGATGCGCACCAGCCTGCCGCGGGTGTACGCGGCCGGTGACATCACCGGCTATGACGGTAAGGTGCGGCTGATCAGCGTCGGGTTCGGCGAGGTGGCCACCGCGGTGAACAACGCCGCGGCCGAGCTGGACCCGCGCGCCCCGCTGTTCCCCGGCCACTCCACCGACAGCGCACCCGTCCCGGTGCCCGCGTAACCAGGAGCCGCCCGTGCCCTACGTCATCGCCAGCCCCTGCATCGACGTCAACGACAAGGCCTGCATCGACGAGTGCCCGGTGGACTGCATCTACGAGGGGGAGCGCAAGAGCTACATCAACCCGCGGGAGTGCATCGACTGCGGGGCGTGCGAGCCGGTGTGCCCGGTGGAGGCCATCTCCCAGGACCGCCGGGTGCCCGAGGACGCGGCGGAGTTCATCGAGGACAACCGGGCCTTCTTCGAGGGCGTGCTGCCCGGCCGGCAGGCGCCCATCGGCGCGCCGGGCGGCGCGCGCCTCGTCGGGCCGGTCGGCGTGGACACGCCGCTGGTGGCCGGCTGGGGGCCGATGCTGGACGGCCGCCCGCTCATCGACGTGCACCTGCACGCGGCCCGGCTGCCCACGCTCAAGCCGGCCTGGCAGCAGTGGGCCCACGACTTCGGTGACCGGTCCATCCTCGGCGAGGTGTACGACCCCGGGGGCACGGTGCGGCCGGCCGCGTTCGACGATTACCTGGCTGCCCAGGGTGTTGAACGTGGCCCTGCTGATGTGCGAGTACAGCCCCAAGGTGACCGGCATCCAGCCGATCGAGGACGTGCTCCCGCTGGCCCGCCGCAACCCCGCCCGGATCAAGCTCATCGCGAACGTCAACCCGCACCTGCACTACCCGGCCGAGGAAGAGCTGGAGCGCCAGCTCGGCCTGGGCGCGGTGGCGCTGAAGATCCACCCGGTGCACGCCGGCGCGGCGGTCGAACGACCGCGGGCTGTACCGGTGCTACGAGATCTGCCAGGATGCGGGCGTCCCGGTCGTGGTGCACTGCGGCACCAGCACCTTCCCCGGGTCGGCCAACACCTTCGCCGACCCGATCCTGCTCGACGACGTGCTGCGCGACTTCCGCCGGCTCAGCGTGGTGCTCGCGCACGGCGGCCGGGGCTGGTGGTACGACGCGGCCGCGTTCCTGGCGCTGTCCGGTGAGCGGGTCTGGATCGAGCTGTCCGGGCTGCCGCCGTCCCGGCTCCGGGAGTACTACGCCCGGCACAACTGGGCCGGCTGACCCGGCGCATGATCTTCGGCACCGACTGGCCCGGGGTGCCCGGCATCGCCCGGAACGCCCGCGCGGTCGCGGCGCTGTGCCCGGACGAGGAGACCGCCGGCCTCGTCCTGGCCGGCAACGCCGCGCAGGTGTACAACCTCAAGCTGCCGGCCTGACGCAGGAGGGGACCGTGGAGGACGAGCAGGGCGTGCCCGCCCGGGTGCTGAGTGACGCCGAGCTGGAACGGCAGGGCGTGCAGGCGCACGCCACCCGGCACTGGGTGTTCCTGCACGGGACGGCCGAGCAGTTCCGCACGCACACCCGGCGCATGCTGGAACTGGAGCAGGAGTACCTGCGGCGGCACCCGCAGCGCACCTGGCAGGGCAGCGGGGGAGCGGCCGCCACGGCGGCCGATGCGGCGCTCGCCCGGGACGCGCGCATCCGCGACCTGGTCCAGACACTGTCGGCCGAGGTACTCAGCCTGCTGGACGACACGGCGGCCGCACCAGGGGAGGATGCCCGCCCCGGGCTGGCCGAGGCCCGGGCGGAACTGCTCGCCGCGTTCGCCGCCGCGCCGGGCGGCAGCATGCACAAGCTGGAAGCGCACCAGGTGGCCCGGTCGATCCTGCCGAACGGCCGGCTCGTCGCCGACCTGTACAAGCAGGATCCGCCCCTGCTGCGGGCCGAGGGGGACATCCGGGTCATCACCGAGGCCGGCCGGGCCTGGCTGGCCCAGCATGATCCCGGCTGACCGGGCCGCGGCTAGGCCGGGTTCCGGGTGGCCGTCAGGGACCAGTGCGTTCCGTCGTAGCGCTCGGCGTAGCTCAGGCCGTCGCCGCTGACCCCCACCGCCATGCACGCGGCCGGGCTGGCGCAGGACACGCCGGTGAGCCGCGCGGAATGGTGAGCGGCCGGCGGGGCCGGCAGCCACTGCCACCGCCAGGCGGCGCCGTCCCAGGACTCGGCGATCGGCAGCCCCTGGTAGGTGCCCACCGCGAGGCAGTAGGCGGCCGAGGTGCAGGAGATGGCCGACAGCTGGGTGTACCCGATCCGGCCGGGCGCGGGTACGGGCTGAACCTGCCAGGTCATCCCGTTCCAGTGCTCGGCCAGCGGGAACTGCCGGGCGGAGGTGCCGACCGCCGTGCAGCTCCCCGGCGAGGTGCATGAGACGGCGCTGAGCTGGCTGGCCCGCCCGGCACCGGCCGCCGGCAGGAAGCTCCAGCTCCGGCCGTTCCAGGCCTCGGCGAGGATATGGTCCCGGTAGCTGCCCGGGGCCGGCTTCGCCGTGACGGCGGAGGCGTAATCCCCGACCGCCACGCAGTGCGCTTCCGACGTGCAGGACACGCCCGCGACCGTCGCGGTCTGGCCGGGACGCGGGGGGCCGGGCATCGGGCCCGCCTGCCAGGCCCGGCCATTCCAGGACGCGTAGCCGGGGCCGCCCTGCGCGGTCTGGCCCACCGCCACGCAGGCCCTGGCCCCCGCGCACGAGACCGCGGTGAACAGGCCGGCCTGGTGATGCTCCAGCGGGCGCCATTCCAGGCCATGACCGGCGAGCCGACGGCCAGGCAGCTGCGGCGGGCCGGGCAGGAGACGGCCTGCAGTGAGCTGTGCCGCGGCCCGTCCGGCGAAGCCTGGACCCGCCACGCCGAGCCCGTCCACAACTCGGCCAGGGTGTGCCCGGCGGCGGTCCCGTCGTAGTAGCCGCCGACCGCCACGCATTCCCGTCCGGTGCAGGAGATGCCGTTCAGCAGGTCAGCGCGCTTGGCCGTGGCTGCGCCCGGTGAGCCTGTCGTACCCGGTGAGCCTGTCGTGGCGCCCGCCGTGGCCGCGCCCGGTCGTGAGCTGGCGGGCGGGCCGCCGCGCGGCGGGCCCCCGGCTGGCCCTGCGCCGCACGCGGCGATGCCCAGGCCAGCGAGCACGGCGATCAATCGTCTGCCGTGCCGCGCACGGGCCGCCGGGTATCGCATCGGAACCTGCTTCCTGCTCGGGCTGCACTCGCCACCCCCGTAGACGGGCGCCGCGGCCCGCTGGTTGCGGCGGCTCCCGGCAACCGCCTGCCGGGCGCGGCCGTTGCGGGCACACTGGGCCCATGGCGCCGGAGTTAACGTGCCCCTGGCCGACGTGAACGGCATCCAGGTCTATTACGAGTCGCTGGGCTCGGGTGCTCCGCTGGTGATGCTCGGTGGCCTGGGCCTGGACGTGTCCGAGATGGGCGTGCTGGCCGGCCCGCTGGCGCGGCGGTTCCGGGTGATCGCGGTGGACAACCGGGGTGCGGGCCGCTCGGCGAAGCCCCCGGCCCGTACTCGATCGAGCAGATGGCCGGTGACGTCGCGGGACTGCTGGACCGGGCTACGCGGGCCGGCCCTCATCCTGGCCGGGAAGTCCGACCACATTGCCCCCGTGGCGCTGGCCGAGGAGATGCATGCCTCGATCGCGGACTCACGTCTCGTCCTGCTCGACGGCGGGCACCTGGCGCCGCTGACCACCCAGCACGAGCAGGTCATCTCCGAGGTCAGCGCGTTCCTGGCCCCGGGCGGTTAGCGCCGCCGCTGGATCAGGCATTCCGCCCCGGCGGTTCCCCCTCGGCCAGGCGGTAGGCCTCGGACGGCGCCAGGAACTCATCCGGACCAGGCGGCCTGATGTGCACGGCCACGCCGAAATCCCATAGCTCGGCGATCGACCAGACCTGTGCCTGCGCGGCGGCGGTCGGATCGGAGCTCACCGAGATGCGGCGGGCGAAGCCGGCCGCGTCCAGCCACGCCTCGGCGGGCAGCCTGCTCAGCGCGCGGTACGGCCCGGACGGCACGCTGACTCCGGCCGGCAGTGCGGCGTCGGCCCGCGCCAGGTCCACGGTGAGGCGGAAGCGCGTCGCAGGCACGCCGCGCACTTTCTCCGGCCCGATCTCCACGGCATCATCGCCGGCGCCGAACAGGGCATCCAAGGGCCACAACGGGTCACTCGGCCCGCGCGGACCGCCGGGATCGGCCAGGGAGAAGCCCGTCCACCGGCCGGCTACCCGGACGTAGGCGTTCGCTCCGTCGTAGATCATTTCACTGTGCTCGATGTCGTCGGCGAAACCGGGATCCCCGTCACCGAGCTCGAGGAGCGTGGCCGTGACGCGGTCGGTGAAGAACAGCGACTGCGACACGCGGGCCCGGCGCGCGGCAAGGTCAGCCACCCCCTCGCAGCGCCGGTCCGGCGCCTCGGGCAGTGGTGAGCCGGTGCACCAGGCGGCGAGCAGCCGCGCAGTGCCCGCCGTGACCGTCCGCGCCGCGGCCGCCGCCACCCGGCTGGCGGCGGGCTCGCTCCCGGGTGGCATGAATCCAACGTAGTTGCGACCATCCCGGGAAGCCAGGTCTGTCGCGCGCGCCGGTAATCATGTTCGGGCCCGTCGCGGGATGGGTTTATGGTCAGGCCAGTGGCGGAGCCCGGGCTGAGCCTGCTCCGGTTAGCCTCCGCGGGAATGGCCGGCGGCTGCCGGGAAGGGCGGTGCGGAGGATGTTCGAGAGGTTTACCGACCGGGCGCGGAGAGTTGTGGTGCTGGCTCAGGAAGAAGCCAGGATGCTCAACCACAACTACATCGGCACCGAGCACATCCTGCTTGGCCTGATCCACGAGGGCGAGGGCGTGGCGGCCAAGGCGCTGGAATCCCTGGGAATCAGCCTGGAGGCCGTGCGCCAGCAGGTTGAGGAGATCATCGGCCAGGGCCAGCAGGCACCTTCCGGGCATATCCCGTTCACGCCGCGCGCGAAGAAGGTGCTTGAGCTGTCGCTGCGCGAGGCGCTGCAGCTCGGGCACAACTACATCGGCACCGAGCACATCCTGCTCGGCCTCATCCGCGAGGGCGAGGGCGTGGCCGCCCAGGTGCTGGTCAAGCTGGGTGCCGACCTGAACCGGGTGCGCCAGCAGGTCATCCAGCTGCTGCACGGCTACCAGGGCAAGGAGCCCGAGAGCGATTTCGCGGCACCACGGCAACGTCAGCTGCTGTCCCGGCTCGCGGCCCGCGTCAATGCCATCGAATCGCGCCTGTCGGCCATCGAGCAGCGGGTGGGGACCGGTCCGGACACTGACGGCCTGGACCAGCAGATCGAGCAGGTCCGCGGCGAGCGGCACGCCGCCGCCGACGCCCAGGAGTATGAGCAGGCCGCATCGCTCCGCGACCAGGAAAAGGAGCTGCTGGCCGAGCGGGCCTCCCAGCACGAACAGTGGACAGCCGCCCACCCTGACCTGCCATCCCTGGCTGAGAAGTTCCGCGAGCTAAGCGACGAGATAACGCGCCTCCGCGCCCTGCTCAGCGAGCACGGCATCAAACCGGAAGACGGCGCCGCATGACCGGCTCCAGCCAGAAAGGGCCTGTTCTGCACCGGGACCGGGCCGAGCCCGGAATGGCCTCCGGCTTCACGACAGGCATTCGCCCAGCGACCGGCCGGTCCGTTCCCCGAGCGGACTGGTTTCAGAAATACATGCGCCGCTTCGCGGCGCTCCCGTGGGGAACGAAACTGGGCATCCTGCGGGTCGGCGCCTGGCTGCGGGCTGTAGACGGTCCGGCTGACAGGGGATGTGCGGGCGGGACAGGCTTGGGCTGGTGTGCCGCCTGCCGTCACCGATTGCCCGTGGTCCGTTCGAGGCCGTGTTTCAGATTGGTGCTGGAGCCCTGTGGCGGGTACCCCCCGTTGCTGCTGCGTGCGCGTGTGTCAGTCTCCTGTACTGATCTTGGGCTCCGGCGGGCGGCACGCCTTTCCCATTTGTTGTGGAGTGAGCCGTTGCAGGAGGCGGGCGGGCCTATGAAAGTGATGTATGAGCGGGTCGCCGGGATCGACGTCCATAAGGACATGATCAAGGTCGGGATCCGGACGCCGGGGCACCGGGCGTGGACGCGCACCTCGGAGGTGCTGGAGTACCGGACCTTCTACGGGGTGCTCCAGACGATGGCCCGCGACCTGCGCAAGCGGGGTGTCACCCATGTGGTGATGGAAGCCAGCGGCGTGTATACCGAGCCGGTGTATTACGCGCTGATGGAGCAGGACTTCGAGCAGGTCGCGGTGATCAACCCGGCGCACGCCAAGGCCCTGAAAGGGCATAAGACGGACGCGAAAGACGCGTTGCGGCTCGCGGAGTTGTTCGAGTGCGGGCTGCTGCGCGGCAGCTACATCCCCTCCCAGGCGCTGAAGGACCTGCGGGACCTGACCCGGTACCGCACCAAGACCGTGCAGGCCCGCACCTCGGAGATCCAGCGGCTGGCCAAAGCGCTGGAATCGGCCGGGATCAAGCTCTATTCGGTCGTCTCGGACCTGACCGGCAAGTCGGCGGGGCTGATGATCGAGGCGCTGATCGACGGGGAGCGGCGCGGGCGGGTGCTGGCGGACCTGGCGATCGGCCGGATGCGGACCGCCGGGAAGCTGGCGGACCTGTCCCAGGCGCTTGTCGGCCGGTTCACCGATCACCATGCGGTGCTGTGCCGGCTGCACCTGGACCGGATCGCCGTGTTTAACACCGCCGTCACCGGCCTGGAGGAAAAGATCGCGGTCAAGGCCGCCCCGTACCAGCGGGAGGCAGACTTGCTGAAATCGATTCCCGGGTTCGGCGACGCGGTCGCGCAGGCGTGGCTGGCCGAGATCGGCCCGGCCCCGCATGAGTACTTCGCCAGCCATGAGAAGCTCGCCTCGTGGGTCACCTTGTGCCCGGGCAACCACATGAGCGCCGGGAAACGCAGGCACGGCCGGACCGGTGACGCCGGGACGTATATCAAGCCGATGCTCGTGCAGGCCGCCTGGTCAGCGATCAGGACCCAGGGCCGGCTGCAGGCCAAGTACCACAGGCTGGTACGCCGCTTTGGCGGGCAGAAGAACCCGGTCGCGGTGAAGAAGGCGATCGTCGCGATCGCCCATACCCTGCTGAAGATCGCCTACCAGGTACTCAGGAGCGGCAAAGCGTATGAGGACCTGGGCACCGACTTCTACGCCAGGCGGGAGTCACCCGGGCAGCGCCGCGCCTACCTCCTGCGGCAGCTGGAAAAGCTCAGTCCCGGCTGCACCATCACCATCACCCCCGCGGAGGCCGCCTGAAGGGGCGGCACCATCCCGCGCCATTCCCCGCTGATCACGGAGCCGCTGCCACCCGCTCTCCCCGCGCACCCGGCCCTCCCCGCCGCCGGGCATATAACGCCTCGCACGATCCCTGACCGATATCACGGGCCAGGGTTCGCTGCCGCGTGCCTGGCGGGGGTCCAGTTTCGTGTCAGGCGGTCGATTCAGCGAGCGCGGTGTTGCGGAAGAGGTAGACCCCGATTGTCACGCCGCTGACAGCGGTGGCCGCTCCGCTCACGAAGACGCGATCCGTGCTGGTCTCGCCAGTGATCATGAAGTAGTAGCCCGCATGTTCCAGGCGCCAGCCGAGCTTCTCTATCTCGCCCAGCGTGGCGGCAGAACTCGACGCCAGGCGGCGCCCCTCAGTGCTGCCGGACCCGGCACTGCCGGTGTGACCGCCCACTTCGAGCTGGATCTCGACGAAGGCCTGGCCCGCTTCCTTCGCGGCCGTGGCCGCGCCGACGGGAGTCGCCAGGAACGCGTCGCGCTGGCGCTGCTCTTCCGCCACCCTGGCCTGCTCGGCGAGAGCAGCCTGCGCGCGGGCCTGCTCAGCCTCGCGCTCCCGGCGCTGGGCGGCCCGCTCCTCGGCGTTCTTGAACACGCTGTCCCCCGCTCGGCCTCGTCACGGCGGAGCGTACCGAGGGAATGGCTCTCATGGCGATATCCCGGAATCATGCCCAGCCTCGGTCCCCAGGCGCAGGACTCCGCGGTCCCTGGGCGTGCGGTCAGATTTTCAGCAGGGCGGCGAGTTGCTGGGCATTGGCCTGGGCGTAGTCGCGGTAGCAGTTGTTGAACAGGACGTGGGTGTCCTCGGCGTCGCGGGCCAGGGCAGCCACCCTGGGTGCCCATTCCGTCAGCTCACGGTCGGTGTAGCGGTAGCCGAACCGCTCGTGGATGTCCTTGCTCTCCCACTGGTCCGAGTGGCCGTGCATGCGGACCACGGCCAGGCCCGGGTCGGTGGCCGCCAGCACCGGGGGGATCGAGTCGCGGTGGCCCTGCGGCATGTCCACGCACACGTACGGCAGCCGGTGGTCGGCCAGGAAGCCCAGGGTCTCCTCCTGGTTGTCCGGGGTCATCCAGGTCTTGTTACGGAACTCCACGCACACCCGGTCCGGCGCCACCCGCTGCGCGCAGGACAGGATGTAGTCCTTGCGGGCCCGGGAGATGGGGAACCACGGCGGGAACTGCAGCAAGATCGCTCCCAGCTTGCCCGCCTGGCGCAGCGGCTCCAGTGCGGCCAGGAACCGCTCCCACGCCTGGTCGGTCACCGCGGGGTCGAGGTCCTTGAGGTAGACCCGCTCCTTGCCCGTCTTCTCCGCCGCCGGGCGCAGGTCGACGGGCAGTGCCGCGACGCCGGGTGGGGTGCTGGGTGAACAGGCTGAACGCCTTGACGTTGAAGGTGAACCCGGCCGGGGTGCGCGCCGCCCAGGTGGCCGCGGTCTGCTCCGCGGGCAGCGCGTAGTAGGTGGCGTCCACCTCGACCAGGGGGAACTGCCGGGCGTAGAACCGCAGCCGCTTCTCGGGCGTGTCCGCCTCGGGCGGGTACCAGCCCGATTCGAGCAGCGTCCGGTCCGTCCACGACGCCGTGCCCACCCGGACCTGCCCCATACCCGCAGCATAAGAAGTCTCCAGGACCGGCGCGCCCTGACTCGTCACCGCCGTCCGCCCCGTCTGGACGCGGCCCGGTCCCGCTGGCAGTGTGAAGGGCGTGGAGCAGTTCCGTGATGACGACCCGGCCTACCTGAACTGGGTGGCCGCGCACGCCGACGGTTACGTCATCAATATCCAGCGGAGCCTCAACCCGGCCGACGCCCGCATGCACCATGCCCACTGCTACACGATCAACGGTGAGCCGCCGCGCGGGCGGACGTGGACCGGGCCTTACGTCAAGATCTGCTCGACGTCGGTGGGCGAGCTCGACCAGTGGGTGCTGGAGCAAACCGGTTCCGGCATCCGGCCCTGCGGCGTCTGCCAGCCATCCATCCCGCCGAAGGCGGCGCATGCGGCTCGCGGCAAGGGGCGGCACCGCCGGCCAAGACGACCATGAGCAACCGAGCTCACTCGCCCGCCTGGCGATGATTGCCGCCCGAGACGGGGCTCGTCACCCCCGGCTTACCATCGCGGCGTCTGTCTGGTTGATTATCGTTGCCCTGGACCCCGAACGCGCACTAGAGCGTGTCCCGTAGATCTTGGCACGCTGTTTCCGCTTGGATTGCGCCGTGGACGAGGACCGGCTGAGGCGGCATGACCTGACTGATGCGGAGTGGGCGCGGCTGGGGCCGTTGCTGCCTGGGCATCCGCGGCAGGGGCACCGGTGGAATGATCACCGGCTGGTGATGGACGGGATCTTCTTCCGCACCCGGGCGGGGTGCCCGTGGCGGGACCTGCCGGAGCGGTTCGGGAACTGGAAGACCGTCTATAACCGGCACCGCCGCTGGTCAGGCGATGGGACCTGGGAGAAGATCCTGGACCACCTCCGCGCGGGCTGCGATGAGGCGGCCGGGAAAGCCTGGACGGTGGCGGCAGATGCCACGGTGGTGCGGGCGCACCAGCACGCGGCCGGGGCGCGGCGCCACCCGCCTGCCGATGTTGACCCGGCCCGGCTGGCGGCCGCTGCGCTGAGCGCCCCGGTGCGCATCAGGGGCTGAGGCGAATTACAAGGACCGGGAGACGTTAGGCCGCTCCCGCGGTGGGCTGACCCCAAGATTCACCTGCTCGCGGATTCCGGCCTGCCGGCCGCTGGCCCGGGTGACCAGCGCCGGGCAGCGTCACGATTCCCTGGCCTTCCTCCCGCTCATGGGCCGGCTCACCATCGCGCGCCGGGGCCCGGGCCGGCCCCGGGCAAGGCCCGGGCGGGTGCTGGGCGACAAGGCGTACTCCAGCACCGCGATCCGTGCTCACCTGCGCCGGCGCGGGATCAAGGCCACCATCCCCGAACCCGCGCGACCAGGCCCGCAACCGGCTGCGGCGCGGCAGCCAGGGGCGGGCGGCCACCCGCCTTCGACCCGGCCGCCTATAAGCAGCGCAACATCGTCGAACGTGCCTTCGGCAAACTCCGCCAGCATCGTGCCGTCGCGACCAGGTACGACAAACGCGACTTCGTCTGGCGCGGAACCATCGACGTCGCCTCGATCCGGATCTGGCTCCGCCACCCCGACCTCATGATCTACGGGACACGCTCTAGACGTACATTGGCAAATCGGGAGTTCACATGGCCCAGCCAGTCGCTTCACCAGGTCCCCGGGATACGCGGGACCACCCGGCGGCGCCTGCTGACCGGCGCTGGATGATCCTGGTCGTGGTGGCTGTCGCCCAGCTGATGGTGGTGCTGGACTCCACCATCGTGAACATCGCGCTGCCGTCGGCGCAGCATGCGCTGGGGTTCGCCAACAGTGACCGGCAGTGGGTGGTGACGGGCTACGCCCTGGCCTTCGGCAGCCTGCTGCTGGTGGGCGGCCGGCTCGGCGACATGTACAACCGCAAGTGGGTCTTCATCACGGGCCTGATCGGATTCGCCGTCGCCTCCGCGATCGGCGGCGCGGCCGTCTCGTTCGTGATGCTGGTGGCGGCCCGGGCGCTGCAGGGCGCCTTCGGCGCGATCCTCGCGCCATCCGCGCTGGGCACCCTGGTCAGCACGTTCCGGGACCCGCGCGAGCGGGGCCGGGCCTTCGCTGTCTTCGGCTCGGTCGCCGCCGGCGGCGGCGCTGTGGGCCTGATCCTCGGCGGGGTGCTCACCCAGTACCTGTCCTGGCGGTACACGCTGTTCGTCAACCTGATCTTCGCCGCGATAGCCGTGGCGGGCGCCCTGGCTTACATCCACAGCAGCCGCCCGGCCACCCCGCCGCGGATGGACTGGCCTGGCGCCGTGCTGGCCTGCGCCGGGCTGTTCCTCATCGTCTTTGGCTTCTCCCACGCCGAGACGGCCGGCTGGACCGCCACGCTGACCCTCGGCTCCCTGGTCCTCGGCGCGGTCCTGCTCACCGCGTTCGTCGCCGCCGAACAGCGATCCAGTCACCCGCTGCTGCCGCTGCGGGTCATCCTCGACCGCACCCGGGGTGGCTCCTACGTCGCGGTCGGCATCACCGGAATTGCGATCTTCGGCATTTTCCTGTTCCTCACCTACTACATGCAGCAAGTCAAGGGATACAGCCCGCTGACCACCGGGCTGCTGTTCCTGCCGCTGGTCGCCGGGATCCTGGTCGCCTCCACCTTGTCCAGCGTCGTGGCCCTGCCCCGGGTCGGGCCCCGTCCCCTGATCACCGCGGGCATGCTGCTGGGAGCCGGCGGCACAGCGCACCTGGCCCAGCTCACCGTGACCTCGAGTTACCTCGGAGGCGTGCTGCCCGCCCTGCTCATCATGGGCCTGGGCTTCGGCATGATCTTCGCGCCGGCCATCAACACAGCCACGGCCGGCGTCCCGCGCCAGGACTCCGGCGTGGCCTCGGCGCTGGTCAACACGATGCAGCAGGTTGGCGGATCGATCGGCATCTCCATCCTCAGCACCATCGCGGCGAGCGCGACGACCAGCTACCTCATCGCCCACCACACAGGCCCGCAGGCACCAGCGATCGCGGCGACCCACGGCTACACCGTGGCCTTCACGATCTCGGCCGCACTGCTCGGGCTCGGCGCGATCCTCGCGATCCTCATGCTCCCCTCACGGAAGCGGCTTGAAGAACTCACCAGCGAAGCCTCGGCCCTCATCCCCGAGCCGGAGCCAGCGGTAGCCGCGTCCGCCCTGGCGCCGCAGCCCCAGGTGGCCTCCGCGCTGCACCCAGCGGTAAAGGTGATGCCCGCGGCCCTGATCTGCTGCTCGCCAGTGATAGACCCGGGTCTCCCGCCGGCGGCGGCCAGGCCGTCCTTGTAGCGGGAGGACTCGAACCGCCCCTGGCATAACGATTCCGCGGAAGCTATATCGGGCTGGGCGACGGCCAGGAATCGCCGGCGAGCAGCGTGGCCACCGCCGTTTCGGCCTCGGCAGACGTCGGCAGCGAGGCGGGCAGCGGGGGAATCGTGGCGAGTTCCCCGGCACATTCATACTGGCGGATCAGCCTGGGGTCGATGTATGACGCGCGGGCCACGGCCGGGGTATCGCCGAGCCAGTCCGCCACGTGGCGGACGCTCGCGGTGATGGTGGCCCGTAGGCCCCGGGCACCGCCCGGCCGTTCCGCGTTAGCGAGCAGCAGTCCCATCAGCACGGTGGCATTCCAGGTCCGGAATTCCTTGGCCGTGAAATGAGCGCCGGCGTGCTCGGCTATGTAATTGCTCACCTGGTGGGAATGCAGGGGGCGCCACGTGCCCCGGTCTTCCCAGGCGAACAGCGCCGCCAAGCCGTTGGCGCTGCGGGCCAGGGCCCGCACCGTCGGCCGGACCGCAGGGTCGGTGACGGTGACCGTCCGCCGCTTGCCCTCCTTGGCTATGTAGTCGAACGCCACGTCCCGGCCCGTCACCCTGACGTGCCGTTTCTGGAGTGTGGTCGCGCCGTAGTGGTGATCCAACTCGGCGTACTTCTCCCCGCCGATGCGGAACAGGCCGAGGTCGATCAGCCGGACGGCGCCTGCGGCGACGCGGTCACGGTCGAGGCGGCGCCGCGTCAGGTCCCGTAGTGTCGCCGCCCGCAGCGCCGGCAGCGCGGCCGCGAACCGGAGCATGTGCGCGAACTTCTGGGCGTCACGCTGCTCGCGCCACACCTCGTGGTAGCGGTACTGGGTCCGGCCCCGGCGGTCCACGCCGGTGGCCTGGATGTGGCCCAGCGGGTCCGGGGAGATCCAGACGTCCGTCCAGGCCGGCGGGATCGCGAGCGCACGGATCCGTTCCAGGGCGGGCCCGCCCTCGATGGCCGAGCCCGCCGGGTCGTCATAGCGGAACCCGTGGCCGTCGCGCTGCCGGGTGATCCCCGGACGGTGCGGATCGCTGCGGACCAGCCCGGGAACCGCCGCCGCCCCGGCCCCCGGGCTAGCGCTTACCTGTCGAACCATGCCGCGGCCTCCTCCACGATCTCGTCAGGGTAGCCGCCGAGGGGCAGGCGGGCTCGGGTGACAACTGGCCTCCACGAATGTGGAACCTGCTTCCATGGAATGCATTGTCAAATCTGGCAGCCGACCCGCAGGTCATCGCGCTGTACCTCAACTCCGACCTGGCGGCCAAGGTGACCGGCGTGACAATCCCGGTGGACGCCGGGCACCTGATCCTGACCGGGGTCAATCCTCAGCCGGTGCGCTGACCGGAGCGGGCCCGGGGGCGGCCCGCGCCCGGCCGCGCATCAGCAGCGGGGCGAGTAGCAGGGACACGCCGATCGCCGTGACGTGGCCGACCGGGGCGACCTGCAGCGTGCTCAGCCCGCCGAAGATGTCCCCGGCCACCACCAGGAGGGCGAAGCAAGCGGCGGCCGCCCCCCGGGCCGGCCACGTGCCGAACAGCACCGCCACCACGATCGCGGACACGATGACGTACGACGGGCCGACGTCCATGATCCGGTCGTCGGCGGCTGGCAGCAGCCCGTGCCCGATGCGGTACGCCACGATGCCCTCGCTGACCAGCGTGCCGGCCACATGCCCGGTCACCACGGCCAGCGCGGTGCGCGCGTTGCCCAGGGCCCGGTTGGCGCCGAACATGGCCAGCGCGATCAGCGGCACCCAGCCGCCGGAGCCGCCCTCGGGCAGGAACGCGGACACGATCAGGGCGCTGACCGGGTGATGGTGCAGGTTGGCCACGTCGGTGCTGGCCCACCACAGCAGCGCGAGCTGGCGGCCGGGTGGCAGCGCCGCGCTGACCGCCCAGGCCACGCCGAACCCGGCCAGGAACAGCCACGCGACCGCGTACCTGGCCAGCACGGCCCGGGCCCGCGCGCCCGCACGGACGGCCAGCAATGCGCGCCTGCCCATGCAGCACAGGCTAAGCGGCCCGCGCGGCCCCGGGTACTTTCCTGCCCAACGGCCCGTCCCCGGCACTGCCGCCACCAGGCCCGGGGCCGGTCGCCCGCCCCAGCCCGGCCGGCCTGCCCGCGGCGGCCTGGCTCACGGGGCCGGTGGCCCCGGCGGAACCGGCCCGGCCACGGGCTGGCCCGTGACCGGAGCCGTGCCCGGGGCGTCGCGCAGCGCCGGCCCGACCCGGGCCGGCAGGCGGGCGGCCAGGGCCAGGCCGGGCAGGGCCAGGACCGAGATGGCGGCCAGCGCGACGTAGGGGTTGCCGATGACCGCCTGGATGATCACGACGAACAGCACCCCGCCCAGGTTCCCGGCCAGCAGCAGGAACCCGGCGGCGGTGCCCGCGCGTTCCGGCCCGGCGTGCAGCTCCGACCAGTCCAGCGAGACGGGCAGGCCGGCCAGCAGCACGAAGCCTTCCACGGCCAGAGCGCAGCCCGCGAAGATCACGCCGGGGACCGCGGCGATGGCCAGGAACACGACCGCGGTGACCGCCGTCGTGACGAGCAGCATCGTGCGCCGCCGGTCGCGCCGCGCCACGGTGCCGGGCAGCACGGCGGCGCCCGCGATCCCGGCCACGGTCATGATCGCGATCAGCGTGCCGCTCGCGCCGCCGTGCCCGAAGTGACCCAGGATGGCGTCCAGCCAGGTCGCCACCGCGTTGAACACGCCTACGCCGATGAACAGCAGGCCGGCCAGCAGCCACATGACCCGGTCGCGGCGCAGCCAGCGCAGCGAGATGGCCGCGGGGGAGTCGGCCGGGAAGGCCGCCGGCACCCGGACCGCCACCAGCACGCAGGCCGCGCCGGCCACCGCGACCATGGCCTGCACCAGCAGCAGCAGCCGCAGGCCGCCCGCCTGCTGCAGCGGGCCGCCGGTCAGCGCGGCCGCGAGGATCCCGCAGAACTGCGCGGCGCTGGCCACCGAGATGGCCGCGGTGCGCTGGGCCGCCGGGAAGTACCGCGCCGCCACCTTGGTGGTCGCGTTCAGCACCAGCGGCTGCCCGGCCGAGAGCACCACCTGGCCGGCCAGGATCCAGGTGTAGGAGCTGGGCCCGGCCAGCCGCAGCAGCGCCCCGCCCGCGGTGAGCAGCGCGCCGGCCGACAGGGCCCGGCCGAACCGCCGGTCCAGCCAGCGGCCCGCGGGCAGCGCCAGCAGCACGTACATCAGCGGGTTGATGACGGCCAGGTCGCCGATGGCCCCCTCGGACACCCCGAGGGCGTGATGGGCTTGCGTGGTCACCGGCGCGAACGTCAGCCACAGCAGCTGGGTGCAGGCCACCAGCAGGCTGTAGCCGCCCAGCACCAGCCAGCGGCTCCGCGGGGCGGCCGCCGGGTTCTCAGTGGTCATGCCAGCCTCCCGGTCGCGGCCGCCTGGGCGCAGCCTGGCCCGGGTCACCCGGATGCTCGGCACCACCTCCCCGGTCCCGCCCCGCCACGGCGCGGCCAGGCCCGGATTGCATGCGAGCACCCTAACCGCCCCAGCCCCGGATGCGGAAGATTCTGGTGGTATCCGCCGATGGCGGAGGGGGCAGGCGGGCGCGGCCTCGCCTAACCCGGGTGCTCGGCGCTGGCCATCGCGCTGGGGGGCGCCGGTGCCACCCGCGCGCTGCTGGCCGGCGGGGCCGCCGTGACGTTCGCGGCGGCCGGGCTGGGGGTGCCGCGATTGCGGCGCGGCCGGCGGCGGGTGACCACGCTGATCAGGCTGGCCAGCACGAGGATGCCGCCGATCAGCGCCAGGCTGCCCCACCAGGTCGACCGCAGCCAGGGCAGGACGTGCGCCGGCACCAGCCCGTTGCTGCCCTTCTGCGCGGTGCCCCACACCTTGGTGCGGACCCAGGCCAGCGTGAGCGACCCGGCCACGGCCAGTGCCGTGATGACGGCCAGTGCGCCGAGCAGGCCCCGGTGGATCCCCCACGCCCCCATGGCGATCAGGTACAGCCCGGCCAGGGCGAGGGCCGTGCCGGTCACGCCGACGACGATCATGCCCTGGGTGGCCAGCACGCCGCCGATGACGGTGAGCACCAGGCCTGCCAGCAGCATCCGCCACCCGCTGCCGCCGGTGGCCTTGGCGGCCAGGTACCCGGTCCGGGTGACGGTGCGCGCCGAGGCCAGGACGGGGCGGATCGCGCCCGGTGCCTCCGGCGCGGACGAGACCGCCGCGGTGGCCACGGCCGCGGCCTTGGTGGCCAGCCGGGCGAACGCGGGGGTGCGCAGGTCCCCGGCGAGTGACTCCCCGCGGACCGGGCACTCCGGAAGCTTCCTGGCGAACTCCGCGGGCGTCTTGTCCTGCTCCTTCATGGCGGCCACATCGCTGGCCCAGCCGTCCGTGAGCGGGTGGCCGGCGTCCGCGTTCATCTGCCGGGCGACGGCGGGCAGTTCATTGGCGGCGATGAGGTCCTGCCAGGCCCGGGCGAGGAACAGGGCGGAGTTGGGCAGGCTGACCGGGATGGGTGCCTCCGGCTGGTCCAGGAAGCGC
Source organism: uncultured Actinomycetes bacterium (assembly GCA_963767385.1). GTDB lineage: Bacteria > Actinomycetota > Actinomycetes > Streptosporangiales > Streptosporangiaceae > RYN-230. The sequence goes on from CAVYEA010000031.1 coordinate 151,823, forward strand.
AGGTCGGCTGCGAGGCAGTCGCCGTCCAGCCCGTCCGGCAGGCCCAGGGTGGTCCGCAGCAGCGCAGCGAAGTGGTCCGCCCGCGTGCCGGCCGCCCACGGGTAGGAGTTCTCCACGACGGCGAGGACGCGGCGCGGGTCGAGCAGGATGTGCACCAGCCATCCGCTGCCGTCCAGCCGGCCCCACATCCAGTCCCAGGCCCGCCACGAGCTCTGGTAGAAGGCCGCGAAATGGTGCAGTTCCACGCCGCGCAGCTTGTTGACCGTGTCGAGCTGGCCGGCGGGAGCCAGCAGCGTCCGCGTGTTCGCGCTGACCTGGATGAACTCCAGTGGCTGGTCCACCTCGGGCTGGGTGGGCTCCAGCGCCCGCTCGGCGATGACCAGGCTGAGCAGGCGGCCGGCCAGCGCCTCCGGTGCCGGTGCGGCGCCGAGATAGGACAGGTAGCTCTGGATGGCGCCGGCCGCGGCCCGGCGTGACGGCCGCCCGCCCGGGCTGGCCGGTGCGCCCGGGCTGGCCGGTGCGCCCGGGCCGGCCAGCCGCTCTAGCTCGGCCAGCAGCGGGATCATGGCGGCGGCCAGGTTCACCCAGGCCGCCCGGACCGGGCTGCCGGCCCGGCCGGCCCGATCAGCAACCGCTGGCGCTCAGTGTCCGCCAGCTGGCGGGCCACCGCCAGCAGGGCGGGCACCGGGCGGCGGCCGGCCGCCCCGGCCAGCTGGGAGGCCAGGCCAGGACGCTGGTCTCCGGCCCCGGCGGGAGCGGGGTAGGCGGCCTCGAGCTGGGCCCGGCAGGCGGCCAGTGCCGCCCGCTGGCCAGGCTCGGTCGCGCCCTGGTACCCCAGGTGGACCAGGTGGACGGCGGTGGCCCGGGCCGCGTGGAAGACGGGCAGGCCGAACGCGGCGGCCCGGTCGAACGGGCCCGCGGCCGCCTCCCAGCTGGCCAGGGCGGCCGCCGCCCCGCCCCCCGGCGGGGCCGCCGGCCGCCAGCCCGCCCCGAGGATGCTGGCCATCTCGGCGGCCAGCCGCTGCCCGGGGGGTTCCGCCTCCTCGGCCAGCTCGCTCACCCAGGAAGCGGGCAGCGGCATCGTGGACAGCTCGCGCATCAGCTGGTCCAGCACGGGCTGGGCCAGGCCCGCGCCCTGCTGCTGCTCGTAATCACCAAGCAGGCGGCCGGTCACCAGGCCGCGGCCCGCGGGCAGCAGTGACCCCATGTCCGCCAGGTAGCGGCGGAGCTGATGCCGGCCCTGGAGCCGGTCGTTGTGGCTGCGCACTGCCTGCAGGCCGGAGGCGACCGACTGGGACAGCTGCGCGCCCAGATCCTCCTTGATCGCCCCGGCCATCGTCGGCGGCCGCCCCCACGTGTCCGGCTCCGGCTGGGCGGCTGGCCGGGACGTGCCCCCGCCATCCGGCACGACGAACGCCAGGACCCGGCGGACCTGGCCCCGGGCCGGCTGGGCGAACACCTGGTCGAGCAGCGGCGTCAGCGGCCGGTTGGCCAGCAGGCCCCCGTCGGCCGCCCAGTGACTGCGGGTCATGTTCGCGAAGCCGGCCATGTCGGGGCGGGCCGGGATGCCCCCGGCCGCGCCGATCTTCGCGTGGATGGGCACGAAGGAAGGCTCGAAGGCCCCCGGGAACGACGCGCTGCTCCGGGCGGCCAGGGCCAGCGCGTTCAGCGCCGGCTTCCCGTCCTCCGGGGCCAGCGCCTGCTGGCCGAAGGTGAACAGCCCGTGGTTGTCGACGTCGGGCACCAGGGTCCCGTAGTCGTCGGTGAACCGGCTCGTCTCCCCGGACATCATCGTGGTGGTGATGAAGACCGTGGTGTCCGGGGCCCGGTCGGGCGGACGCAGTGCCGCATCGTGCCGGCCGTTGTCATACAGGTCGCTGATGCCCCGGTCCAGGCCGGTGAACAAGACCTTGTCGCCCTGCATCAGCGAGGGCGGGTTCTTCTCCCCGGGATCGCGCAGCAGGGCGTCCATGGATCCCGTGGTCAGCCACAGGTCCCGCAGCCTGGCCAGGTCCACCCCGGCCGCACTGGACAGGCCGAGCAGGGCGGCGTTGATCCCGCCCGCGCTCGTGCCCGACAGCACATCGACCGTCACCCGGACGTCCAGCAACTGCAGCAGCTTCCGGTACAGCTCACGGCACCGGCCGTCCCAGTCCCCGGCGCTGGCGCCGGACGCACCTGGGGCTGCGTTGACCCGGGCGTTGCTGGCCTGCTGCAGCAGGTTCACCTCGCGGGCGATCCCGCCCATCCAGACGGCCAGGCTCACCCCGCCCGACATGGTGACGGCGAACCGGACGTCCTGGGTCAGGCCGGTGACCGGGAGGTCACCGGCCGGGCTGCCCATTCTGGGAATTCATTGCGCCCCTGGCTGATTCAGGTGACCTTCCGGAGCGTGGCCACGGAGACGTGCGGCCAGCTGAGGCCCAGGAAGTTCAGCAGCACGGTCTGGGTGTACTGCAGTTGCAGGAAACTCCCGGTGCCGAATTCCACCTTCTCGATCCAGAAGATGGCGCTGAACTGCGCCACACTCGCGTTCGGCCCGAGGAACGGGATGTCCTCGGCGCCGTGGAAGGTGGTAATCCCCGCGGGTGGCACCGAGGAGACGGCCAGCACCACCGTCTCGGTGATCTTCTGGCCGGCGATGTCCTGTTCCAGCACCGAGTTCGGGTTGGTCACCATCGCCTGCGTCACCCCCTGCGGGGTGGGCGTGGTGCGGAAGTGGTTCGGCTGGGCCAGGTTGTACTCCGGGAACGGATTGGCTGTCCCGGGGGGCGGCGCCGGCTGCCCGACCTGGAACGGCACCGTATTGGCCGGGCGGATCTGCGGGCCGCCGCTCACCGTGGAGGAGCGCCCCTGCCCAGCGTGGGGGAGGCGGCACGGAAGTCTGGCGGCGCAGTCCCGGGCATGGGCTCATTCCTCTCACAGCACGGCGGTGGCAAGCGGGGAGCCTAGCGCCGGGTGTGAAAGCTGATATCGGGGAAAATACGTATCCCGCATACGTATCTCCGCGGAGAGCCCGCTGCGTAGCCTGCGGCGCAAGAGGACCGCATAAAGCTATTGACGAGCTTATGGCCGGAACACATTATCGGTAGCGGACCGGGATTCAGGTGCGCCTGGGGCCCGGTGCTGCTGGGGGCCTTGACGGCAGACGGGGAGCCGTTGCGGGCGCGAGTGCCGAGCCCGGTGATCCCTGGGCCGGGCGCTGGGGGGTTCGGGACCGTGGTAGCACGATGGCCGGTGCGCGGTGGCCGGGTGTGGCCGCCCGGATTACCGCTGCCATTGACGCCCCTGGTCGGCCGCGACCGGGACGTCTCGGAGGTGACCGGGCATCTGGCGGCGAGCCGCCTGATGACCCTGGTCGGTGCCGGGGGAGTGGGCAAGACCCGGCTGGCGATCGAGGGGGCCGCCGCCGTGGCCCCGCGGTTCGCGGACGGCGCCAACCTGGTCAACCTGAGCGGGGTGCCCGACCCGGACCTGGTCTGGGCGGCGGTGGCCCGGGCGGTCGGGGTCGAGCAACGAGCCGGTGCCGACCTGGCGCAGCGCGTTATCCGGGTGCTCCGCCAGCAGGGCCGGCTGCTCGTGCTGGACAACTGTGAGCACGTGCTGGCCGCGTCCGGGCGGCTGGCCACCGGGCTGCTCGGCTGCTGCCCGGACCTGTGGATCCTGGCCACCAGCCGGGAGGGGCTGGGGGTGCCCGGGGAGGTTACCTGGCGGGTGCCCTCACTCAGCTTCCCCGGGCCGCAGGAGACGCCCTCCCTCACCGAGCTGGACAGCTTCGGGGCCATGGCCCTGTTCGCGGACCGCGCCCGTGCCGCCCGGCCCGGCCTGGAGATCGAGGCCGCGGACATCGAGCCGCTGCGCTCCATCTGCGCTCGCCTCGACGGCATCCCGCTGGCGCTGGAACTGGCGGCCGCGCGGGCATCCGCGCTCAGCATCAGGGAGATCGCCGACCGCCTCGATGACCGGTTCACCCTGCTCAGCCGGGCCTGCGGCGGGCCCGCCCGGCATCAGACGCTGCATGCCTCGGTGGACTGGAGCCACCAGCTGCTCAGCGAGCCGGAGCGGATCTTGTTCCGCCGGCTGGCCGTCTTCGCCGGGGGCTGGTCGCTGGACGCGGCCGAGGCGGTGGGGGCCGGCCCGCCGGTCGGGCCGCGCGAGGTGCCCCGGCTGCTGGCCGGCCTGGTGGACAAGTCGCTGGCCCAGGCCAAGGCGACCAGCACCGGGACCCGATACCGGCTGCAGCAGGCGATCCGGGCCTACGCCCGCGAGCAGCTGGCCAGCTCGGGGGAGATGGAAGACGCCCAGGCCAGGCACGGCGCCTACTTCGCTCGCCTGGGTGAGCAGGCGGCGCGCAGGCTCAACGGCCCGGACCAGGGCGTCTGGGCCACCCGCCTGGACCAGGAGCAGGCCAACCTGCGGGCCGCCTGGCTGTGGTCGGCTGCGGATCCGGCCCGGGCGGTGACCGGCCTGACCATGGTCTCGGGCTTGTGGGAGTACTGGCTGATCCGCGGCCTGCTCGACCAGGGTGCCGGGTGGCTGGAGGACGCCTTGCGGCGGGCGGCCGGGCCGGCCGCGGCCCGGGCGGACGCGCTGGCCGGGCTGGCCCTCATCAGCTGCCTGCGCGGTGATGTGCGGCGGGGCGGCGACCTGTTCGCCGCCAGCATCGCCCTGCACGAGCGGGCGGGGAACTGGGCGGGCCACTCGCGGGCCCTGGCGCTCCTGGGGTTCTGGCGGGCGAACCAGGGTGATGAGGCGGGTTCGGCCGAGGCGCTGGACCGGGCCCGGCTGTCGGCCGGGCTGTCCCGCGATCCTTACTTTGCTGCCTTCAGCCTGCTCATGGCGGGCATGGCCGCGCTGCTGGCCGGCCGCATCCCGCTCGCCCGGGCCCTCGCCGCCGAGAGCGGCAGGTTGTTCGCGGACATCGGCAACCGCCGGGGAGTCGGCTACGCCCGCTGCGTCACCGCCGACTGCCTCATCCACGAGGGGGCGCCGGCCGAGTGCCTGGTGATCCTGCGGGAATGCATCCAGGACTTCGAGGCCCTGCTGGACCGGTGGGGCCTGCTCGTCGGCACGTGCTCGGTGGCCCTGGCCCACGCCGCGGCCGGCGACTGGGGCCAGGCGGCGTTCGCGCTGGGCGTGGCCGACAGCATGGGCGAGCGGATCGGCGGCCGTCCCTTCCCGGGCGTGCAGGCCGCCATCGACGCCGTGGCGGCGAAGACGGCGGCCGCGCTGGGAACCTCCGCGATCACGGTGCGCCGCGCGGGCCGCGCGGCGGGCCGCGGCGACCGGATCGCCGCCGCTCTCGGGCTGGTCGCGCCGCCGCATCCGCCGCCTGCGCCCCATGACCTGCCGCTCACCCGGCGCGAGAGCGAGATCACCCAGCTGATCGCCACCGGCCTGACGAACCGGCAGATCGCCGAGCGGCTCGTCATCGCCCAGCGGACGGTGGACACCCACGTCGGCCACATCCTGGCCAAGCTCGGCTGCAGTAACCGGTCGCAGGCCGCCGCGCTGATCGGCGCCCGCCGCCCGCCCGCCATCCCCGGGTGACGGTGCTCAGCGGATGCGCAGCGGCAGCGTGCGCGGCCCGCGGATCTGGCCTGCGGCCCAGGTCACCGCGGCGGGGTCGGCCAGGCTGAACTCACCCACCCGCTCCAGCCAGACCTCCAGGGCGACCCGGAGTTCCATCCTCGCCAGGTGCGAGCCGATGCAGCGGTGGATGCCGAGGCCGAACGCGGCGTGCCGGTTGACCTCGCGGTCGATGACGACCTCGCCCGCCCGGTCGAACTGCGCCGGGTCCCGGTTGGCCGCCGGGAACGACAGCAGGATCCAGTCGTCGGCCTTCATCTCGGCACCGTGCCAGCGCATGTCCTCCTTCACCAGCCGCGCCATGGTGACCGGCGCGTAGGCGCGGAGGAACTCCTCGATCGCGGCCGGCAGCAGCCCGGGCTCGGCCACCAGCCGGCTGCGGTCGGCCGGCGTCTTCGCCAGGTGCCACAGTGACGCGCCGATCGCGCTCCAGGTCGTGTCGATGCCCGCGATGAGCAGCAGCGCCATCGTGCCGACGACGTGCGACGGGTCGAGCTTCTGGCCGAAGATCTCCGCGTTCAGCAGGTAGCTGGTGAGGTCGTCGCGCGGCTGGTCCAGGTGGTCATGGACCTGCCCGAGCAGGTAGTCGAACAGCCGGGAAACCCGGCCGATGCGCTCGTCCGGCGGCAGGTTGATGCCTTCCAGCAGGTCCTCGACGAACTCGCGGAACTGCGGCCCGTGCTCCGCCGGGAAGCCGAGCATGTCGGCGATCACCCGCATCGGGATGTGCTGCGCGTAGTCGGCGGCGGCGTCCACGACGTCCTGCTCCCCGAACCGGCCGATCAGCGAGTGGCAGAACGCCCTCGTCGCCGCCTCCTGCCTGCCGACCGCTTTCCTGGTGAACGCGGGCAGCAGCAGCTTGCGCGCGTCGTGGTGGAACGGCGGGTCGGAGGAGATCGGCGGCGAGCCGCCGACCGGCGCCAGGTCCCGGGGCGGCCGGAAGTTGCTCAGGATGATCGACCGCGAGGAGAAGCGCTCGGTGTCGTAGGCGATGGCCGCGACATCTGCGTAGCGCGTCGGCAGCCAGGCGCCGCCGAACCGCTTGGTGTGCGCGATCGGGCAGCGCTGCCGCAGGTCATCCTGGATCGGGTAGGGATCGGCGGACCACTCCGGCTCGAGGTGGGAGAAGTCGGTGGCCCAGTCCGTGACCGGGCCGGTGATGATCTCGCTGCGGGTGCCCGGGGGCTCGTCGCCCGGCGGTTCCCGGAAGTCCGCCCTGAACCGGTCGTCGGCGGTCATCTCACGCGTCTCCGGTGACCTCGATGGCGCGTTCCGGGCAGTTCAGCGCCGCGAGCCGGGCCGCACCCTCCTGGCCCGGCGGTACGGTCCCATCGCCGAGAACCGTCCCGTAGCCCTCGTCGTCATCGCCGAACAGGCCGGGCGCGAGGTCATAGCAGCGGCCGTGCCCCTGGCACCGCCCGGAATCGATCCCTACCCTCACCGCGCCGCCCCTGGAATGCGCCTCATGCCCGAATTAGACAAACGTCTCCATGATCCGTCAACGCGTCCGCACCAGGTGGTGCCATCAAGCACGTAACTTGCGTAAGGCATGAATGCCTCCGGTGCGGGCGGGCAGGCCCCGGGCGGTGGCTGGCATGACCCCGGGGACCAGGCTCATCCTGCTCCCGGGGCGGCCCGGACCGCGGCACCGTCGGGCTGCGGCGGCCGGTCGGTGGCGACCAGCGTGGTGGTGACCTGCCCGAGCAGCCGACGCAGGTCCGGGTGCTTGTCCGGCTCCCACCCGGTCATCAGCCGGTCGATCCCGGCCTCCCGGGCGCGGTTCAGGCGCCGGGCGGCCTGCTCGCCCAGCGGGGTGAGCGCCACGATGGCCCCCGGGCCCGCGCCGTCACCGGCGCCACCGCGGCCATCGTCGGCGACCATGACATACCCGGCGTCGTTGAGCTCGGTGAGCCGCCCGGCAAGCTCGCCGGTGCCGATGCCGAGCGCTGGCCAGCGCCGCCTCGGTGACCGGGGTGTGGTCCGCGACCCGGTACAGCAGCCAGCAGCCCCGCGGGCTGACCCGGACGCGGGCCTCGTCCGCCAGGTTCTGGTAGATCTCGCCCCGGCGCTCCCGCCCGAACAGCGTGAGCAGGGCGCGTTCCATCTCCTGGGCCGAGTCCCGGGTGCACGGCACCGACGTGGGGGCGGTGCTGTCGGCCCGGTCCACCGCCCGGGAGGTGTCCCGCAGTGGCACCTCCTTCAGCAGGAATGACAGGGCGAACGCCAGTGCCCCGACCGGCGTCGCGACCAGGAACACCGTGTGCAGGGCCTGGGCGTACCCGTTGACGAAGCCGGACCGGGCCGCCGCGGGCAGGTGCGCCAGCACGGCCGGGCTGGCCCCGCTGGACGCGCTGATCCCGGCGGGCAGCCGCGCCCCGTGCAGCGCGCGGGCCAGGTCACCGGCGAGCACGTTGGCGAACACGGCGCCGAAGACCGAGGTGCCGAACGACCCGCCGATGGACCGGAAGAACGTGGTGCCGGACGTGGCGGCACCCAGGTCCTCGTAGCCGACGGCGTTCTGCACCGCGATGACCAGCACCTGCATCGAGGCGCCGATGCCCACCCCGAGGATGAACAGGTACAGCGACACCAGCCAGAAGCTCGTGCTCACCCCGACCCGGGACAGCAGGAACAGCCCGGCCGTCATCACCGCGGTGCCCACGATCGGGAAGATCTTGTACCGGCCCCACCGGCTGACCAGCTGGCCGGTGCCGATCGAGGTGAGCAGCAGGCCGAGCATCATGGGCAGCAGCCGCAGCCCGGACAGGGTCGGCGAGACACCCCGGACCACCTGCATGTACTGCGGCAGGTAGGCCAGGGCGCCGAACATGGCGAAGCCGACCACGAAGCCGACCACGCTGGCCGAGGAGAACACCCGGTTGGCGAACAGGTGCAGCGGCAGGACGGGCTCCGCGGCCCGCCGCTCGGCCAGCACGAAGCCGGCCACGAAGACGACGGCCAGCACCCCGAGGCCGATGATCGGCAAGGATCCCCAGGCGTAGGTGGTGCCGCCCAGCGAGGTCAGCAGCACCAGGCAGGTGGCGGCCGCCCCGATCGTGGCCGTGCCCAGGTAGTCGATCTGGTGGCGGGCGGAGCCGAGCCGCCCGGGCAGCACCGCCGCCGTCACCACCAGGGCGACCAGGCCGATCGGCAGGTTGATGTAGAACACCCAGCGCCAGGACAGGTTGTCCACGAAGAAGCCGCCGATCAGCGGGCCGAGCACGCTGGCCACCCCGAAGGTGGCGCCGAAGATGCCCTGGTAGCGGCCCCGCTGCCGGGGGGAGACGACGTCCCCGACGATGGTCTGCGCGCCGACCAGCAGGCCCCCGCCGCCCAGTCCCTGCACGGCGCGGAAGGCGATCAGCTCGATGAGCGAGTGCGCGAAGCCGCACGCCGCGGAGCCGATCAGGAAGATGACGATGGAGGCCTGGAAGAACTGCTTCCGGCCGTACATGTCGCCGAGCTTGCCCCACAGCGGCGTGGACACCGTGGAAGCCAGCAGGTAGGCCGTGACGATCCACGACAGGTGGGACAGCCCGTGCAGGTCACCGGCGATGGTGGGCAGCGCGGTCGCGACGATCGTCTGGTCCAGCGCGGCGAGCAGCATGCCCAGCAGCAGGGCCCCGATGATCACCAGCACCCGGCGCTGGTCCAGGGCCGCGGGCTGCGGCACCGGCGCCGTCGTGGTCCCCGAACCGCTGGCCATCCGCGACCACCCCGTCCCCGCTGTCGTACAGCGCAGTGCTACCCACCTAAGGGCCTGGGATACCTAACGGCCTGGGATACCGGCAATAACTGGAATCGGGCAATGACACCGGGTTACGGTGATCTCGTGGATGGCGGCCGCGGTGACGAGGAGGCGCCGCCGTTCCGGGATATCGTCCGGTCGCGGCGGCAGGTAGCCGACGTCGCGGTGCGCGCCATGGAGGCGCAGCGGCGGGCCGCGGCGAAGAGCCTGGACGACGACGCCGAGCCAGGGGAACGGCAGCTGGCCGCCCGGGACTGCGACTTTTACGACGGCGTGGTCATGACGCTGGGCTGGGCCCGCGGTGACCGGGCCGAGGCGCCGATCACCCGGGCGCAGCCCCCGGAGGTGACCGCGCGCGCCCTGCAGCTGGAGCGGGTCTACGCCGAGGACGTTGTCGAGCAGGGCAGCGACCGGTGGACGGCCGACTGGCTGCCGCCGCGCTGGTACGGGGAGGGCGTGCGGCGCGCCATTTCCTGGCTGCTCGGCGACGAGGCCGCGCTCCCCGTGCCCAGGCTGATGGAGACGGGCGAGCCTCAGTAGTGACCGCGCCCGGCCGCGCAGTCGCCGGAGCGCACTCGCCGAAGCGCGGCCGCCAGCCGAGCTCCGCCCGGATTCCCGGCCGAGTCGTTGCCCGGGTTCCGGCAGCCGGTCAGCAAGCGCTGATCCGTCATCCAGCCGGCGTTCAGGTGATATCCCTAGCGTGGGCGCGGGACAGACGAGGACGTCGGGGAAGGGGAGAGTGGCCGCCATGCGCGACAGCAGGACCATCTGGTACCAGGGAGCGAGGTATCAGCTTGGCCGGGCCGGGCACGGCTACGCGATATGGGCGGCGGACGGGCCGCCCTCCCGCCCGATCGAGCAGTGGCCGGAAACCCCGGAGGGCTGGTCCGGGGCGTGGTCCCGGTTCACGGCGGTGGAGGTGCCCGGCACGATCACGCATCTCGCGCCGCCCGCCGATCCGCCCGCCCGGGTGACCGCTGCCCTCGCCCTGCTCGCGGCCGGCCTCGTCCTCGGCGTGGCCGGCCTGTTCCCCGGCTACCTCTCCGGCAGCAGCCTGGCCCAGCAGGCCGACCAGCTGGTCCCGCACGTGATCTACCTGGCCGTGTGGGCGGCCAGCGCGGTGCTCATCGCGGCGGGCGGCGGGCGCCGCCGGGCCGGCGTGCTGCTCGGGCTGGGCACCAGCGTCGTCACCTTCGGTTTCTTCCTTTCCGACGTCGGCACCGTCATCGCGGCCGGCAGCCGTGCCCTGGGCCCCGGCCTCGTCCTCGGCGTGGCCGGGTGGCTGGCCTGCACCGCCGGCTGCGCGGCGCTGTTCCGGCCGGGCCCCGGGGACCTGCCGCGCCGGCTGCGCGGCCTGGACCGCCGCGTCACCGGGACGGTGATCGTCACCTCGCTGGCCGCGCTTGGCGCGGCCTGCGCGTTCGCCCCCTCCTGGGACCGCTACACGCTGCACACCGCGGCCGGGCTGACCCGCTCCTTCACGGCCGGGAACAGCTTCGCCAACCCGGGACCGGTGCTGGCCGGCGACATGGCTGTCATGGTCGCCCTGGTCGTGGTGGCGGTGCTCGCGGCGCTGTGGCGCCCGGCCCGGCTGGGCGCCGCGCTGCTCGCGGGCGCGGTCATCCCGATGGTGGCCACGGCGATCTCGGCGCTGGTGCAGATCGGGGAGCCGCTCTCGTCGGCCGCCTTCGGGATCCCGCCCGCCCAGGCCGCCCAGGCCGGCATCACCATCAATGCCGGCGTGACGCCGGCGTTCTGGATCTACTGCGTCTTCGTGCTGGCGCTGGCCATGGTCTGCGCCGGGATGCTGCTCCCGGCCCAGGCCCGCCCGGCCGGCGGGTACGCGGCCCGCCCCGGCGGCGGCCCGGTGCCGCTGGCCGGGGAGCCGCCGCCGGCGGTCAGCGGCGCAGCCCGCGGGTGAACGCCTGGATGGCCGCCGCGACCTGCCGGGGCGAGGAGATCATGGTCAGGTGCCGCCCGGGCACGACGACCGGCGCGGGGGCGCCGATGCGGGCCGCTGTCCGGGCGGCCGCCGCCACGCTGAGCTGAGGATCGCCCGCGCCGACGATCACTAGTTTCGGCACGCCGCTGGCCCGCAGCCGGCGGAATTCGGTGCTGGTCATGCTGGGGATCCCGTGCCGCAGCGTGTACCCGATGACCGCGGCGAACCCGGGCTGCCGCAGCGGCTGCCGCCACGTCTCCACCCCGGCCGCGGTCAGCGGCGGGCAGGCCGGCCCGCACTGCGAACCGTAGATGCGCTGGATGAGCCAGCCGGAGCTGAGCGCGAGCCGCAGGATCGTGGTCCGGAACGGATTGATCAGCAGCCACCCGGCCAGCGGCGGGACGGCAAGCGGGGTGGCGTCGCCGTCCAGGAAGATCACGCCGCCACCGCGGGCCGCCCGCGCGGCGCGGCCAGCCCGGCCAGCCCGGCCACGGCCGCGCCGCTGGAATGGCCGACGACGACCGGCGCGTCGGTGCCGGTCAGCCGCTCGGCGGCCAGGAACGCGAGCACCTGGGCGGTGAGATGGCGGGCGTCGAACGGCGGGCTGGGCGGCTGTAGCCGGTGCCGGTCAGGTCGATGGCGAATACGCGGTGGTCCCGGCCCAGCACCGCGCCGAGGGCGGCGAACGTGTCGGCCGTCTCGAACGCCCCCGGCACCAGGACCACGGGCGAGCCGGCCCGTCCCCACGTGCGGTACCGGGTGACGAAGCCGCCCCCGCTGACCATGCGCAGCCCGGCCGGCCGGGACACCGGCCCGTCAGTGGCCAGGTTGTACCCGAAGCTGGCCGCGGTGACCGCCACCGCCAGCACGACCACGGTGACCGCGGCCCGGCGGAGCACGCGGCGCGCCCGGCCGCCGGGCCGGCCCTCATCCGCGGGGGTCCCGCCCGCCCCGGTCATGACCCGCCGAGCGTGCGCTCCAGCCGGGCGATCAGGCCGGCCAGGGCCGAGCGCTCCGCCGGGGCCAGCACGCCGATCAGGCCGGCCTCATGCTCGAGGAGCTGGCGCACGGTGTCCTCGATGAGGGCGTGCCCGGCCTCCGTCAGCCGCACGCTGACCGCACGGCGCGAGGCGGTTAACGGGGACCGTCGCACCAGGCCGGCCTGCTCAGCCCGGGCCACCCGCTGGGAGACGGCGCCCGCCGTGATCAGGGTCCGCCGGGTGATCTCCCGGGTGGTGAGCTCGTACGGCGGCCCCGCGCGCCGGATGACGCTGAGCAGGTCCAGCGTGGACGGGTCCACGCCGAGCCGGGCCAGGGTGCGGCGCCGGTCATCGGCGAGGATCTTCGCCACCCGCCAGAGCGGCGTGATGATCTCGATCGCCTCGGTCCGCACGCCGGGAAGTTCCCGCTGCCAGGCCGCGGCGATGTCGGCCGCGGGCCACGTGGAGACCGAGTCCATGGGGTAACCCACGGCATCGCGGCCGCTGGACACCATCGGCCTCCTTGGCTATCGTGACGGCGGGTCGATATATTTAGGTCTAAACGTACCAGCAGGGGAGCGATGGTGAACCGTATCGTGCCCGTCACCGAGGGCGGCAGCGGGCTCGGGAAGGCCGTGGCCGCTGCCGCCTGGACCGCCGGGCTCCTCTCCGCGCAGGTGGGGCCCCGGGGCCTGACAGCGAACCTGATCTCACCGGGCTACATCGCCGGGACCGGCTCCTTCCGCGGGACTCTCAGCGAGCAGCGGGAGGCCGCGCTGGTCGGCGCGACCCACGACGGCCGGGCCGGGCAGCCCGGCGACATCGCCGAGACCGAAGAAATACGCCCGCTACGCCAAGACACAGGAAGACGCACCCGCCCGCTATTTCCTAGACATTTCAACACCTTAGCGCTACGCTCTAGCGCATGAAGACACGGAAGCCCGCCCGGAGCCACGCCTCCCCGGAGTCCTACCGGAGTCCTACAGAAAAACGATCGGAGTCCTAGGGCCTCCGGCAAATCCTTCAGGACTCCGCGGCCGGCGACCCTCGCGAACCTTCCGCCCGGCGACCACGCCGATAGGCACGGCCTTTTGCTCCGCGTTTTCCCGACCGGCGCGCGCGCGTGGATGCTCCGCTATCGTGCGAAGGCGGGGACGGGCAGGGGTCCACAGCGACGGCTCCGACTTGGTGACCTGGGCGGCCTGGCGCTCGACATCGCGTCCCTAGGGCTCGCCGACTTCGAAGCCCCGCCTTCGTTGACGCTCGGCGCCGCTCGGGACGTGGCGAAGGTGCTTCTCGGGCTCGGGCCGAAGGGGCTAGCACCCCCTCGCCCTACTCACCACGGCCGACCGACGGCGCCAGAGGCCGAGGCCGAGGCGAAGCGCCGCAAGGCCGAGGGGACGGTAAGTTTCGGCGCCCTCCTGGACCGCTTCTTGGAAGCCCGCCGCGAGTCCGTGAGGCCTGCCACGCTCGCCCTCTGGCAGAGCCTCGCGCGTGCCGAAGTCCGGCCCGCATTCGGGGACCGCGACCCGCGCGAAATCAGCCGCGCCGACGTGAAGGCGTTCCATCGCGCCATCGGTGAGACCGGCCGGCGGACCTGGGCGAATCGCGCGCTTGAGTTGCTGACCGCCGTTTTCAAGTGGGCGACGGAAGACGAGATGCTCCCCTCGTCGCCCGTCGTGAACATCACGGCCTTTGAGGAGCACTCACGGGACCGCGTGCTCTCGTCGGATGAACTGAAGGCCGTTTGGGAGGCGCTCGCCTTCGAACCGATGGGCGATCCCTTCCGCCTCTTGCTCTGGACGGCCGCTCGGCGCGGCGAAGTGCTCGGCGCAACCTGGGCGGAAGTCGACTTCCGCGCCGAAGCATGGCGCCTCCCCGCGGAGCGCACCAAGACGGCGACGGCGCGCACGATTCCGCTCTCTGCGCCGGCCCTGGCGCTTCTGCAAGCGAGCAATACCTAACGAGTCGAAGAAGATGCAAAAC
>CAVYEA010000032.1:0-45647 GCA_963767385.1 uncultured Actinomycetes bacterium
TTCGGCCTAGCGGGCCGTCCGGCTCGTCCCGGCCCCCGGCCAGTGCCGCCCCGGCAATCCGAGGCGGCCCTGTTGTTTCGGCGGCCAGCGCTGGGTAGCGGAAGAGTGAACGCCCTGGCCCGGGCCAGTGGCCGGGGCGCTGACGGGACGAGATTTCCGAGGGCGTGCCGTGAAGGCAGTTGTGTACAAAGGCCCGTTCCGTGTCGCGGTGGAGGACGTCCCCGACCCGCGGATCGAGAAGCGCCAGTCCATGGGCACCGGCCAGTGCCGGGTCAAGCGGTACAACGAGCACCTGCGTGACCTGATCATCGCCGGCCGGGCGACTCCCTCGCTGCTGGTATCGCATGCGGTCAGCCTGACGAGGCGCCGGACGCTTACGACAAGTTCGACAAGCGGGCCGATGGCTACACCAAGGTCCTGCTGCACCCGGCGGCCGCGTGACCGCCGCCTGGTAACGTCCGGCCCGGGCGTCAGCGGCTGAGCGCTTGGGCCGGGCTCTGCTGGCCCAGGGGGCGACCCCCCGGACCCCCTGATCGGCCCTGCGGGCCGAGCGCGGCCGAGCCGCACATGGGAACGGCGGACTGCCCTGCCGGGGGCAGCCCCCGGGCCAGCAGCGGTTACCCGCCGGCTCATCCGCGGCCGTCCTCGGAGCGCCTCATCGCCGGTGACCTCCCCGGCGCGGCCCCGCCAAACCTCTGCTGGCCGGCCCGCCCGCCCGGTGGGAAGATGGTCCCAGTTGCGGCCCGCGGCGCGGCGTGGCCTTCGCTCCGTGGACGGCGGAGGGATTCATGCCGAGTTCAGAGTTCCCGGAGGAGACGGCCGCGCTACTGCCCGGCCTGGCCACGTCGCCGCCGCGGGCCCTGAGCCAGCTGGTCGCCCTGGTGACCGGTCAGGTGCCCGGGTGCTCCGGCGCTACCGCCGCCCTGTTGCGGGACGGTCCCCCGCCCGTGCTCGGCGCGAGCCACCCCGACCTCTCGGAGCTGGCTGAGCTGGAATACAAGGCCGGCCGCGGCCCCATCTTTGCTGCGCTCAACGAAAACCACCCGGTGAGCTGCCCCCGACCTCCTCGACGAGGAGCGCCTCGCCGCATACGCGGAGCCGCCGGGCTGGCCCGCGGGGTGCGCTGCACGCTCACGCTGGTGCACCGGTCCGGACCGGCCGTGGTGGCGCTCACCCTGTACGGCGCCCGGCCACGGCTGCTGTCCGCTGATGACGTGCCGGCCGCCCGGCTGCTGGCCGCGTTCGGCGGCGCGCTGCTCGGCAGCGCCGCCGAGTACCAGCAGGCCCAGCGCACCGTCTTGCAGTTGCGCGAGGCGGCGCAGGCGCGCGCGGTGGTGGATCAGGCCAGGGGGTGCTGATGAGCACCCTCGGCTGCACCGCCGACGACGCGCTGGACCAGACGCGAAGCTGTCGCAGCGGCAAGGCCTCGAAGGTCACCGAGGTGGCCCGGAAGATCATCGAGTCACCCGGCTTCATGGGCCGCTGACCTGGGTTCCGGTCCGAGCAGGCATCGCGCAGGTAGCCGAGCGCGCGGGCGAGCAGCCGGGACACGTGCATCTCGGAGAGGCCGAGTTTCTGGCCGATCTCGGCCTGCGTCATGTTCCCGTAGAACCGCAGGGCCAGGATGCGCCGCTCCCGCTCGGGCAGGTCGTTCCAGTGGGTCGCGACGGCCTGCATGTCGAGGGTGTGCTCCACCTGCGGGTCATCCTCGCCCAGCAGGTCGCCGAAGGTGGCTGCCTCTGTTTCTCCGGACACGGGCGCGTCCAGCGACTGCGGGTGGAACACGAGCTCGGCCCGGTCCGTCTCGCGGACAGCCTGCACGGGCACGGCGAGATGCCTGGCCACGTCCTCGTCGGTCGGCGCGTGACCGAGATCCTGCTCCAGCGCGCTCCGACGCCTTGCGCACTTCCAGCAGCAGTTCCTGCACCGGCCGCCTGACCCGCACCTGCCAGCGCTTGTCCCGGAAGTGACGCTTGATCTCGCCGCTGATGCACGGCTGGGCGTAGGCGGCGAGGTTGCCGCCATGGGCGGGATCGAAGTTGTTGATGGCCTTGAGCAGCCCGACGTACCCGGACTGCATGGTTCTTCCTCCGGCTCCGGGCTGCCGGGTACCGCCTGGCGCAGGCACGGACCATCGACTTGTACCGGAGCACCAGCGCCTCGACGCCGCCGCGCGGCGGCCAGAGCGCACGGGCAGGTGATGTACCAGGTCCAGCAGTTCGGCGTCAGGCTGCGCAGTCAGGTCGGTGCGGTCCGGGCCGGTGGCGTCCGGGCCGGTGGCGTCCGGGCCGCTGGCGGGCCGGGGATCTGGCTGGCGGTCCGCACCCTGCACGGGAATCACCTCTGAATTGGATCTGGGGTCGGTGCTTCCCCAGATCCGTGCCCGTGCCACCCGGGCTAAACATCGGCGCCGTTCAGCGGGCGGGCAGGCCGGGCCAGCCAGCCGGGCCAGCCAGCCGGGCCAGCCAGCCGGGCCAGCCAGCCGGCTAGGACGGGGCGGGCTGACGGCAGGCGGCTCAGCCCTGCCGGAACGGCTCCGCGTCCGCGGCGCGCAGCGTGAGCCCCAGTCCGGGGCGGCCCAGGTCCGGGACCAGCGGCCGGCCCTCGGGGTCCAGTGCCCCGTCGAAGAACATCCGCTCGATCCGCTGGTGGTCGTGGAAGTACTCGACGTGGCGCAGGTTGGGCACCGCCGCCGCGGCCTGCGCGTGCAGGTTCGGCGCGAGTGCCCCGAGACCTGCACATTGTGCGCGGCGGCCAGGGCGGCCCCGGCCAGGAACCCGGTGATCCCGCCGCAGCGGGTCACGTCTAGCTGCAGGCAGTCCACCGCGCCGGCCTCGAGCAGCCGCCGGGAGTCCGCCGGTGACCAGCTGTACTCGCCGGCCGCCACGTCCGGCAGCACCTGGCGGCGCACCGCCGCCAGGCCGGCCAGGTCCTGGGAGGACACCGGCTCCTCGAACCAGGTGACGCCGAACTCGTCCATCCGCCGGGCCATCCGCACCGCCTGGCCCGCGCCGTAGCCGCCGTTGGCGTCCACATACAGCTCCGCATCCGGCCCGATGACCTCGCGCGCCAGCGCCACCCGGGCCAGGTCGCGCCGCTCGTTGCCGCCCCACGACTCGCCAATCTTGATCTTCACACGGGGGATCCGGTCCGCCTCCGCCCAGCCGGACAGCTGCTCCCGGGTCTGCTTATCGTCGTAACTGGTGAACCCGCCGCTGCCGTAGACCGGGACGTCGGCGCGGACCCGGCCGGCCAGGTCGGTGACCGCGAGGCCGAGCAGCTTGGCCTTGAGGTCCCACAGCGCGATGTCGGCGGCGGAGATGGCGGTGGCCCCGATGCCCGGGCCGGCCGGCATTGCGCAGCGCCCGGACCATGGCCTCGTTGCTGCCGGTCACGTCGAAGGCGCTCCGGCCGGCCACCACCCCGGACAGCATGCTGCTCACCACGGACGCCGCCGCGGCGGCCGCGTAGCTCCAGCCAATGCCCTGCTCCCCGCCCGCCCGCGCGGTGACCAGCACCAGGGTGGTCTTGTCCCAGGCCAGGGTGCCATCCGCCTCCGGCGCGTCGGTCGGCACCACGTAGACCGCCGCCTCCAGCCCCTGCACCGCCGGGCCGCCGGCCGGATCCGTCCCGTCGCCCATCGCCTGCCACCTTCCCGGGTCGTCACCTGCTCGCGCCCGCCCGTAGCGGGCCAGCTACCGCCCCCCGCACCGCCGGGCGGCAGGCGCGAGGCCGCTTGTCTGCTACCAGATCCGGGCCCGGCCAAACGCGTGGCTCCCGGGCCGGTGATGTTTGACCGCGGCTTTTACGGACAGCCGGGGAGGGCACCGACGGTTGAACCTAAAGCGTGATCATGAGGAGGTCCGCAGGTGGCTCAGATCGCATCCGAGGCCCTAGTCGAGCGGCTCGCCGACTGGGGGGTGGATACCGTCTTCGGCCTGCCGGGCGATGGCATCAACGGCATCCTGGAGGCGTTCCGCCGCCATCAGGACCGGATCAAGTTCGTCCTGGTCCACCACGAAGAAGCGGCCGCGTTCATGGCGACCGCGCACGCCAAGGCCACCGGGCAGATCGGGGTCTGCCTGGCCACCTCCGGGCCGGGCGGCATCCACCTGCTGAACGGGCTGTACGACGCCAAGCTCGACCACATGCCGGTGCTGGCCATCACCGGCATGCAGGAGACGTCCGTGCTGGGCACCGGCTACCAGCAGGAAGTCAACCTGGACAAGCTGTACCAGGACGTCGCGGTCTACGACCAGATGATCTACAACCCGGCCCAGTTGCCCGCCGTGGTGGACATCGCGGTGCGCACCGCCTACGCACGCCGCGGCGTGGCCCACCTGACCCTGCCGAATGACCTCCAGGTCGCCAAGGCGGGGCAGAACCCGTATGCCGAGGTTGGCCCGGCCCGGCCGCCGTCCACCGCGCCGATCCGGCTCGACGCCCCGGGCCGGCCGCGTGAGGAGGACCTGCAGCGGCTGGCCGACGTGCTGAACGGCGGCGAGAAGATCGCCATCCTGGCCGGCGCGGGCGCCTTGCACGCGCGGCAGGAACTGCTCGCGGTGGCGGAGACCCTCGGCGCGATGATCATCAAGACGCTGCCGGGCAAGGCGACCGTGCCGGATGACTCGCCCTACACGACCGGTGGCATCGGCCTGCTCGGCACCGCCCCCTCCGAAGAGCTCATGGACGACATCGACACGCTGTTCATGGTGGGCACCAACTTCCCCTACACGAAGTTCATGCCGGAGCCGGGCAAGACCCGCATCGTGCAGATCGAGGCCGACCCGGCCCGCGCCGGTTCCCGGGTGCCCACCGAGGTCCCCGTGGTCGGCGACGCCCGGGAAGGGCTGGCCGCCCTGCTGCCGCTGCTCAAGCAGCGCAGTGACACGTCGTTCCTGGAGAAGTACCAGAAGCAGATGGACAAGTGGCGCGGGAAGATGACCGCGCTGCAGAACGCGGACCGGGACCCGATCGCCCCGCAGTACCTGGTCAGCGTGCTCGACGAACTGGCCGCCGAGGACGCCGTGCTGACCTGCGACAGCGGCACCATCGCCACCTGGGCGGCCCGGCACTGGCACATCCGCGGCGGCCGCCAGTTCTACCTGTCCGGGAACCTCGCCACGATGGCCCCCGGCCTGCCCTACGCGATCGGCATCCAGCACGCGTTCCCCGGCCGCCAGGTCATCGGCTACGTCGGTGACGGCGGATTCTCCATGCTGATGGCCGAGTTCATCACCGCGATCCAGCACAAGCTGCCGGTCAAGATCGTGATCAACAACAACAACTCCCTGGGCCAGATCCTCTGGGAGCAGATGGTGCTCGGCTACCCGGAGAACGGGGTCCGGTACCCGGAGCCGCCGGTGAACTACACCGCGCTGGCCACCGCGAACGGGGCCCTGGGGATCAAGGTGACCAACCCGGCTGAGCTGCGGAACGCGATCGGGCAGGTGC
The DNA here is from genome assembly GCA_963767385.1 of uncultured Actinomycetes bacterium. Lineage (GTDB taxonomy): Bacteria > Actinomycetota > Actinomycetes > Streptosporangiales > Streptosporangiaceae > RYN-230. The sequence goes on from CAVYEA010000032.1 coordinate 5,455, forward strand.
TCAGCCACGACGGGCCCGCCCTGGTGGACGTGGACGTCAACCCGAACGAGCCGCCACTGCCCGGCAAGATCGAGTACCAGCAGGCCAAGAACTTCGCCGAGGCGTTCCTGCGCGGCCAGCCGCACAAGGCGACGATCGCGACCACCCTGTTCCGGGACAAGATCGAGCAGTTCCGCGCCTGACCGCGTGGCTGGGCCCGGCCGTCAGTGCGCGGCCGGGCCCCGGCGTGCCCGCACCGGCGGGGCCGGGACGGGCAGCTCCGGGATCAGCGGCAGCCCGCACGGCGGCTTGACCTCAGCCAGCCGGAGGTAGGTGACCAGGCGCTGCCCGCCGCGGGTGGACAGCCGGGCCAGCACCTCCTGCAGTTCGGCCACGTCCCGTGCGACCACGGTCAGCAGGTAGTCCATCTCGCCCGCCACGTTGTCCGCCGCGATGATCTGCGGCAGGCTCCGCACCTGGTCCTCGAAGACCTTGGTGGACCGGGGGTCGTGCCGGCCGAGCGAGGCGCTCACGTACAGCTGGAGCGGGAAGCCGACCGCAGCCGGGTCGAGCCGGGCGGTGATGACCCGGATCACCCCGGACTCTTTCAGGTAGCGCACCCGGTGCAGCGTGGCGGCCGGGGACAGGCCAACCATGCGGGCCAGCTCAACGTTGGTACGGTCGGCGTCCGCCTGCAGCGCCGTGAGCAGCTGCAAATCAACTTCATCAAGTTTGACAGCCATAGAACAAAATAATATCTCGTGGAGAGCGCTCACAAGCGAATCCTGTACGGCCAGGTTGCACCATGGAGGCATGAACACCGACCGTCGTACCGCTGTTGCCGCGCTCACCGCGGCCGGGCTGCTGTGGGGAACCACCGTGCCGCTGTCCAAGGTAGCCCTGGAGTGGCTGCCGCCGGGCTGGCTGGCCCTGGTGCGGTTCACCGTGGCCGCCGCGGTGCTGCTCGGCGTGGCCCGGTTCCGGGTCCGCGCGGCGTGCCGCCCGGCCGTGCTGGCCACCGGCGCCCTCGGGTACGGCGGGACGGTCCTGGTGCAGAACCTGGCCATCACCCGGACCAGCGTCAGCCACGCGGCCCTGCTGATCGGGGCGGCGCCGGTGATGGTCGCGATCATCGCCGCGGTCTGGCACCGTAGCGTGGCCCGGCCGGCCGCCTGGGCCGGTTTCGCGGTATCGCTGGCCGGCGTCGGCCTTATCGCCGGGGGAGGCGGCGGCGGGGCCACGCTGGGCGGGGACGGGCTGGTTCTGCTGTCCGTGCTGCTGTCGGCCGGCTTCACGGTGAGCCAGGCCCGGCTGCTGCGCGGGCAGGACCCGGTCGCTGTCACCGCGGTGCAGTTCGCCGCCGCCGCGCTGGTCGCACTGCCGGTCGCACTGGTCAGCGGCGGGGTCTCCGCCGCGCCGAGCACGGGCACGATGCTGGCCACCGCGGGGCTGGCGCTGGGCGGCACCGTGCTGCCCTTCACCCTGTTCGCCTTCGGGCAGCGCGCGCTGCCCGCTGAGATGGCCGGGGCGTTCCTCAACCTGGAGCCCCTGGTCGGGGCGGTGGCCGGCGTCGCGGTCTTCGGCGACCCGCTCGGGGCCGCCCAGTTCATGGGTGGTGCGGCCATCGTGGGCGGGATCGGCCTGAGCACCATGCGGCTGCCCTGGCGGCGCCGCCGTCCGGCCGTCGCCCCGGCCCCCGCTGTCTCGACCCGGGCCGTCCCGGCTTTGCGCAGTGCGGCCCCGGGCCGTGCCGCCTTCGAGAGCGCGGCCCCCGGCCGTGCGGCTGGGCAGAGCGCGCCCTGGGCCAGCGCGGGCCCGGGTAGCCGGGCTCCGGGCGCGTCAGCTCCGGGCACGGCGGGTGTCCAGCACCCGTCCCGCTCCGGCTGGGCCTGCGCCGGACCGCGGCCGGTCATCGGGCCGCGGCCGGCCATCGGGCCGCGGCCGGCCATCGGGCCCGGGTCGCCCGGCGAGGCCTTCGCGGGCGTTCCGGGCCCGGGTCGCCCGGCCGCCCACGGCCTGAGCGCCTGGGAGATCGCCGCCGCTCGGCCCGCCCGGAGCCCGCCGGCTGAGCTTATTCATCGGCAGTTAAGATCAGGCCCCTCCTGCGGGCTGTGTCGGATTCGGTTTGGCTGGCGGGCCGAGGTGCCGTTGCCGGGCTGGCTGGGCCGGGCGGCCGGGATTTGGGCTGGGCTGCCGGGCCGGGCTGGCCGGCCGGGGCCCTGGTCGTCAGCCGGGCAGGGCGGCGAGGGCGGCCTGGGTGAGGTTCCCGGTGGTAATGGCCTTGAAGAGGTTGTGCACGGTGACGGTGAACCGCCATCCGGCGCTGGCTTTGGGTTTGCCGCGGGTGGCGAGCTGCCGGATGCCCATGTTGTGCTTGATGTGGCCGTGCGGGGTCTCGGCGATGTGGCCGCGCCTGCGGTAGGCGGTGATGCCTTCGCTGGTGGCCAGCCGGGCGGCCATCGCCGCGATCGGGTCTTCCTCCTCGTCTGCGCCGTCCTGGCCGGTGGTGTCCGCGGCGGCGGCCTGGCGTGCTGTTTTCTCCAGGGTGCGGTGCTTGCCGGTGGCGATGAGCCGGCCGGGGCCGGCGGCGGTGAGGTTGTCCCCGGACAGGTAGCCGGCGTCAGCGAGCACCAGCCCGATCCCGCTGCCCTTGCCGTCCTGGCTGCCTTTGCCGTCCTGGCCCGCAGGGGCAGGACGGGCTGGTGGCGGCTGATGGGCGGTGATCAGGGCGGCGGCGTCTTCGGCCTGGCGCAGCACCGGGGTGAACCACCCGGTGTCTGTGGTGTCGCAGGTGAGCTCGGTGGCGATGATCAGCCCGTCTTCGCTGGTCATGTTCTGGGCGTTGTAACCCTGGATGAACCCGCCGCCGCGGACCGGCATCAGCCGCGAGTCCGGGCCGGTGATGTTGCGGGCCGGCCAGGGTCTTTCTTCTGGCTGGCTTTCCGCTCCGCCTGCGCGGCCCTGGCCTCAGCCTTGGCCAGGGCCTCGCGGGCGGCCTTGACCAGGCAGTAGTCCTCGATCCCGGCCCGGGGACGATCCCGGCGGCTGCCGGGCACCCGTGGCCCGGCCGCCCGCGCGTGCAGCTCCGCAAGCTGCGCCGTCCGCTCAGCGCGGGCCTGTTCCAGTTTCGCCCGGGCCGCCTGCACCGCAATCTGCGCCGGCGGCGCCCCGCCGGTGCCCGCCTGCCGCCGCTCCCAGAACGCCTGCGCCTGCTGTTCCCGCTCCCGCTCTGACGCCTGCCGTTCTGCTTCCAGGTCCGCCAGCGCGGCGGCGATCCGCTCAGCGCGGGTGGCCGGGTTCACCGCCTCCGGCGGGACCTCATCACCGCGCTGCCCCTCGCCGAACAGCTCATCCTCGGCCGCATCGGCAGCCGCGTGAGCCTTCGCTGCCTCCGCCGCCGCCTCAGCGGCCAGCTTGCGCAGCGTCTCCTCCGTCCGGTTCGCCGCCTTGGAGGCGTTCGCGGCGACCTTCGTGCCATCCAGCGCGATCGTCCCCAGTTTCCCCATTCCCAGCTTCGCGCACAACACCAGCACCTCCGCGAACAGGCTTTCCGCCGCCCCGGGGAACGCGGCCCGGAACCGGGCGATCGTCACATGATCGGGCGCCTTGCCCGCGCAGATCACCCGGAACGCCACATCGGACCAGCACGCCGCCTCGATCCGCCGCGAGGAGGTGACCCCCTGCGCATACGCCCACATCAGCAGCGTCACCAGCATGTCCGGGTCATACCCCGCCGTCCCCGCACCCCCGGTCCGCCGGGCCGCGTGAAACGCAGAGGTATCCAGGTGATGATCTTCGACCACCCGGATCACCAGCCACACCGGATGACCCGCCGGCAGCCACTCCCGCATATCCGGCGGCAGCAGGAACCCCTGATCCCGGTCCACCCGACGGTAAGTCTTCGCCATGGGTAAATCATCCCAAAACGTCATCTACCAGCACAAACAACACGCCGCAGGACACCCGGCGATTCTGCAACAGCCCGCATAGGGGGTCAAACTCGAACTGATAACCAAACCGCCACGTGACAGGTCACGTCAGGGGCGGGACCTGGGCCTCGATGAGGTGGGGGCCGGGCTCGGAAAGGGCGGTGCGGAGGGCGGCGGCGAACTCCTCCGCTGTCCTGGCGCGGGTGGCCGGGACGCCCAGGCCGGCCGCGAGCGCGGTGAAGTCCAGGTCGGGCCGGGACAGGTCCAGCATGCCCAGGGCGGCCGGGCCGGGCCCGGCCACGGCCGGCTGCCCGGCCCCGGGCACCCCGGCCTCGCCGGGCGCCTCCGCTCCTGGCCCTCCTGGCCCGGGGGCCGCGGGCCGGGCGGCCGCCCGGCGCAGTTCCATGCCGAGGATGGCGTAGCACCGGTTGCGGAAGATCACCGTGGTCACGTTCAGCTGTTCCCGCGCCTGCGTCCACAGCGCCGAGATCGTGTACATGGCGCTGCCGTCCGATTCGAGCGCCAGCACGGGACGGTCCGGGCAGGCGGTGGCGGCGCCGGTGGCCACGGGCAGGCCCTGGCCGATGGCCCCGCCGGTGAGGGTGAGCCAGTCGTGTGGCGGGGCCCCCGCGGTGGCGCCGGGCAGCCACAGCCCGGACGTGTTCGCCTCGTCCGAGACAATCGCCCCCTCGGGCAGCAGCGCGCCGATCACCGCGGCCGCGTTCTCCGCCGTCAGGTCGCCGCCGGGCAGCTCAGGACGGTGCGGCGGCTGCAGCCGCGGGCGGGACTGCGGGGCGGCCAGCCCGGCCAGCGCCTCCAGGGCGGCCGGGGCATCGTCACCGGGGCCGGCCAGCACGTGCACCTGGCAGCCCGGCGGCACCAGCGACCCGGGCAGGCCCGGATAGGCGAAGAACGAGACGGGGGAGGCCGCGCCGGCCAGGATCAGGTGCCTCGCGCCCGCGAGCTGGGCCGCGGCGAACTCGGGCGGGTAGGCGAGCCGCTCCAGCGGCGGCAGCCCGGCCCCGCGCTCCAGCCGGGCCGGGAACGTCTCACCCACCAGCCGGGCTCCCGTGCCCTCCGCCAGCTGCCCGGCGGCTACCAGGCCCGCGCGGCGCAGCGCGCCCCCGCCGAGCAGCAGCACGCACGGCTCGCCGCTGCGCAGCGCCGCCGCGGCCGCCTCGATCACGCCGTCGGCCACCCGAGCGGCCGGCCGCGGCGCCGCGGGAACGGCAGGCGGCCGCCGCCGGACCAGGACACGTCCGCGGGCACGATCAGCGTCGCGACCCCGCCGGGAGGGCCGAGGGCCGCGGCCACCGCGTCGGCGGTGTCCGTGCCGGCGTCAGCACTGCGCGCGCTGCGGCGCAGCCACGCGGACACCGGCCAGGCCAGCGAGTCGATGTCCGACTCCAGCGGCGCGTCCAGCCGCTTGTGCTGCGTGGCGTGGTCGCCCACGATCGTGACCACGGGAGTGCGGGCGCGCCGGGCGTTGTGCAGGTTGGCCAGCCCATTCGCCAGGCCCGGCCCCAGGTGCAGCAGGGCGGCGGCCGGCTGGCCGCGCATCCGCCCGTAGCCGTCGGCGGCCCCGGTCGCGGTGCCCTCGAACAGGCACAGCACCCCGCGCAGCCCGGGCACCGCATCCAGTGCGGCCACGATGTGGATCTCCGTGGTCCCCGGGTTGCTGAAGCAGGTATCCACCCGGCAGGCTGTCAGCGTGCGGGCGATGGACTCAGCGCCGTCCATATCGGTCCTCCCTGGCTCCCGCGAGCCGGCTGGTACCCGTCAGGGCCCGTCCGTTGAGCCGCCGGGGAGCTCGTTACGTGTTACGGACGTGTGGCCATTCGGGATCACGTCTACCCACCGCCAGGCACACGAGGGATACTCACGATACGGGCGTTATGCGGTCGTGATATTTGACCCCATGGACACGTAGGAGAGGGTGCATGAGCAGGGGCCGGGTGGTCGCAATATGGATGGCCCTGCTCGCGGTCTTCATCGCTGGGTGTGCCGCGCCCCAATTCACCTACGTCACGAATTCGGCCGCGCACACCTACTTCAAGGTGCCGGATGGCTGGAGCCAGCTCAGCAGCGGGGCGCTGGCCGCCGCGGTGAACAACGGCTCGGCGCCGCCCAGCACAGTCTGGTCCGTCGGCTACGACGCCAGCACCACTCCCGACTCCTCCCACGTGCTCGGGGCCTTCAACACGGAGCCGTTCGCCTACTCGGTGGTGGCGCCGGTCAACCAGACCACCACCAACGCGCTGTCCTACAACGAGCTACGGGACTTCTTCCTGCCGGTCACCGCGTCGGCCCGGGCCGCCGCGGCCAAGAGCGGGTTCCCACTGACCGGGTTCCAGTTGCTGCAGGACACCATGCTGACACCGGGGCAGGGCGTGCACGGGGTGCGGGTCACCTTCGAGTACGCCTACCCGGGGGGCGGCGTGAACACTTTCGACCAGGTCGCCCTGACGAACGCGGATGACACCGAGGTCTACCTGCTTCTCGTGCACTGCCTGGCTACGTGTTACAGCAAGCACAAGAGCGAGATCGACACGGTGATGAACTCCTTCACGGTCAGGAGCCCATGATGACGATGGCCCCGGCAGGCGCCCCCGAGGGGCTGCGGCCGCCTGGCGGGCGACCCCGCGATAGCGACAGGCCGACCCGCAAGCCGCTTCCCCTCTGGGACCGGATCAAGTTCCTGCTGCTGCTGACCGCGGTGTGGTTCATCCTGGTCTGGGCGACGAAATCGAACAACCCGCTGGTCACCTGGTCCGACGCGTTCCGGATCGAGGCCCGGTCGGGTGCCTGGGTCTTCGTGCTGCTCGGCCTGGAAGCGCTGCGCCAGATTCACTTCCTGATCAGCGAGCACTGGGCCGGTTACCACCGGTTCTGGACGGTCACGTTCTTCGGCGGGGTCGAGCGGACGACCCACCGCCGGCTGTCTGACTGGACCAGGTTCCGGATGTGGCGGCTGCTCACCTGGGTGTTCTGGCTCGCCGTGCTGGCCGTGGTCCTCGGGAAGGTCCTCAAGACCAGCCCGGTGGATGCGCTGCTCTTGCTGCCCGGCGAGATATGGCACGCGCTGCCCTTCGTGCTGCAGATCATGACCGCGGTCATCTTCATCGTGATCCAGTTCGCCGCGCTGTTCTGGTTCCTGTCCCGGGGCGGCGTGGACGTGTACTACCCGGACGACATCAAGACCCGGTTCACCGATGTCTGGGGCCAGGACCATGTGCTCGCACGGGTCAAGGAGAACATCCTGTACCTGGAGGACCCGGAGCAGATCGAGTCCCGGGGCGGCTACGTGCCCGGCGGCATCCTGCTGTGGGGGCCGCCCGGTACCGGCAAGACGCTGATGGCCGAGGCGGTGGCCGGCGAGACCGGCCGCCCCTACGTGTTCGTGGACCCGGGCGCGTTCATCAACATGTTCATGGGCGTGGGCATCCTCAAGGTCAAGTCCCTGTTCCGGAAGCTGCGCCGGCTCGCGCTCCGGTACGGCGGCGTGATCGTGTTCTTCGACGAGGCCGACTCGCTGGGCCGCCGGGGCGCGCTGGCCCAGGGCGGGCCGAACTTCCCGCGGCGGCCGGGCCACGCCCGCCGCCTGGCAGGCCGGCGGCTGCCACGGCTTCTCCTACCTGTCCGAGGACATCCAGTGGCGGCTCGCCCAGCGGGCCCTGTCGTCGGCGGGCGGAGAAGAGCCGGACACCCGGCGCAACAAGCAGATCATGGGCATGGGAGGCGGCGGTGGCGGTGGCATGGGCACGCTCGAGGCCCTGCTCACCGAGCTGTCCGGGCTGAAGAAGCCGCGCGGGTTCATCGAACCGCTACGTGCGCCGGCTGCTCGGCATGCGGCCCAAGCCGCCGCCCAAGTACCGGATGCTGGTCATGATGGCCACCAACCTGCCGGAGGCGCTGGACGAGGCGCTGCTGCGGCCGGGCCGGATCGACCGCATCTACAAGGTCGGCTACCCGTCCAAGGCGGGCCGGGTCCGCACCTACGAGGGCTACCTGGACAAGGTGCGGCACGAGCTCACCGCCGAGCAGATCGACAAGCTCGCCGTGATCACCCCGTACGCGACCGGCGCCACCATCAAGGACCTGGTCAACGAGGCGCTGATCACCGCGATCCGGGACGGCCGGGATGTCATCAGCTGGCGGGACGTGATCAAGGCCAAGCAGCTGAAGGAACTCGGGCCGCCCGAGGACGTCGAGTACATCGAGCGGGAGCGGCACGCGGTCGCCATCCACGAGGCATGCCACGCGCTGGTCGCCTACCGCACCCGGCAGCATATGGAGATCGACATCGCGACCATCGAGAAGGGCAGCGACTACCTCGGCATGGTCGCCAGCATCCCGCCCGAGGACCAGTTCACCCGGTGGCGCAGTGAGTACGAGACCGACATCCTGGTCTCGCTGGCCTCACTGGCCGGCGAGCGGATGTTCTTCGACAACGACTCCTCCTCCGGGGTGTCCGGTGACCTGGAGTCGGCCACCACCGTGGCCTCGTTCATGGAGGGCTTCTGGGGGATGGGCTCGACGGTCTCGTCCTACTCGACGGCCAAGCGGCTGGAGGTCGGGTCGCCTGGCGGGGGACAGGGCGGCCGCAACAAGAAGGGCCAGGACCCTGAGGCCGAAATGCGCCGGGCGCTGGCCGACCGGATCGAGGACAACCTGAACGGGCTGCTCGGCCGGGTCGAGGAGATCATCACCGAGAACCGGGCCCGGGTCCTGTGCCTCGCGCACGCGCTGGAGACGCACAAGACGCTGACCGGTGACGACGTGGTCGCGGTGATCGAGGCACGGCAGGGCCCGCTGGTGGACGGGCGGGCCTACGGCGACCCCGGCCTGATCCAGCGACTGGAGGAGTATCACCAGCGCGCCACCCTGGCGCACCAGGAGCACGCCGCCATCGCGATGGGCATGCCCGAGGTTCCCCGGCCTGTGCTGGCCGGCCAGGCGGCCTGGGCCGCCGGGGCAGCGGCATCCGGGGACACGGACTCCGACGCGGTCGGCCGCAGCTGGGTGCCGGGTGCCCAGGAACCAGGCTCGCCGAACGGCGCCACGCCCAACGGGACCTGGACGCCACCGGAGCAGGGGCCGCCGGACGGCGCGGCCCCCGGCCCCGCCGGTTCCTGACCCGGCATGCGTCCCGCCTACCGGGTCCGCATGGTGGCGAACCTGGTCAATGGCTCCACGCTGGCCGGCCTGCTGGTGGTGCGGCCGGGCGGGCCCGGTTCGCGCCCGGTGGCAACGGCCTGGTCATCGGCGTGGGCTACCGGCTGGCCGTGCCGGTGGCCCCGGCGTTCTGCATCGGGAACGTGATCCTGGCCCGCGGCGATCACGCGGAGCTGGGGCACCGGCCGGCGCTGCTCGCGCCATGAGGCGCGGCACGCCACCCAGTACGCCTGGTGCGCGGGGCTGCCGATGCTGCCGCTCTACTTCCGGCCGCCGGGGCCTCCTGGGTGCTGACCGGCGACTTCGGCGCGCGGAACGTCTTCGAGCGGCGGGCCGGGCCTCGCCGACGGCGGGTACACCGACCGGCCGCTGCGGCCGCTGGTTCACCGGCCGGGGCCGGCGGCAGGGCAGGCGCGGCGACGGCACGGCGTAGTCTGCTGCCCGGGGGTCCAGGACGGAGGTGCGCAGCCTGCCGAGGTTCCACCGCCTCAAGGTGCTGCGCCGCCTGGCGCATCCCGGCCACGGGTTCACCCAGGGCCTGATCACTGACGGTAGCACGGTGTGGGAGAGCACCGGCCAGTACGGCCAGTCCTCGCTGCGCCGCTACCGCCTCGGCGCGGAAAGGTGGACGGCGTGGCACGCTGCCCGCGGAGCTGTTCGCCGAGGGCATCTGCCGGGTCGGTGACCATCTCTGGCAGCTCACCTGGCGGGAGCGCGTGGCGCTGCGCTGGGATCTGCGCGCCTGGCACTGCTGGAAACCGTGTCCTACAACCGGGAGGGCTGGGGTATCTGCAACGCGGGCAGTACGTGGTGACCAGCGACGGCAGCAGCGAGCTGGTCCGCCGTGACCCGCAGTACGCTAATGCCGCTCGGCTGGTGAAGGTGCACTGCGAGGGGCGGCGCGATCGGCGGCCTGAACGACCTGGAGTGGGCGGGCGGCCGGGTCTGGGCGAACGTCGCGCCCCACCCGCTACCTGGCCGGGATCGACCCGGTCAGCGGCGAGGTGGTGGACATCATGGACGCCCGGGCTGCGGGCGAGCGGCACTGGGGTGAGCCCAGGCGTTCCTGAACGGGATCACCACGGCGCCCGCGGCCGGGGAGTTCCTGCTCACCGGCAAGGGCTGGCGGTTCATCTACCATGTCCGGCTGGTCGAGGGCCGGTCCCGGAAGAGCCCTCAGCAGCTGCTGGCGGCGGGCTAACCCAGGCCGGGCCCCGCGCGTCCCCGCTGGTCGCGGGAAGCTGAACGTCGTCAGAAACCTTCAGGAATGCCCCAGGCTCAGCGGAGCCTCCCTGCAGAGTTCCTCCAGGTTCGCGGCCGAATATCAGGTGTAAGCGAGCAGGGCGATGAGGACCGAGGGAGCGATCCCAGATGAGCACGAACTTTGGGGAGCCCGACTACAGCCGTGGTTCCGGACACGATTCGGGCGACGCGCAGCGGGCGGAGCCGGCGGCTACGGCCCGGCGAGCAGGCCGCCGCGGGGCCGTCCGGCTCCGGCGGGGCAGTCGATGAGGCTGCCGCCGCAGGCGGCTATGGGCCTGCCGGTGGATGGGCCTGCCCTGGCGATGGGCCTGCCGGCTATGGGCCTGCCGGTTACGGGCCTGGCGGTTACCGGCCTGCCGGTTACGGGCCTGGCGGCTATGGGCCTGGCGGCGCGGTCAGCCAGGCTGCCACCGCAGGTGGCTACGGGCCTGGCGGTTACGGGTCGGCTGGTTACGGGCCGGGCGCCGCTGGCGCCGCTGGCCCTGCATCTGGCGGTCCTGCGTCTGGCGGTCCTGCGTCTGGCGGTCCTGCGTCTGGCGGTCCTGCGTCTGGCGGTCCTGGATACGGCGGTCCTGGACACGGGTACGGCTCGCCTGGTCACGGCCCCGGCGCCCCCGCCCGGCCCGGCGAACCGGGGGTGGCTGGTACGGCGGTCCGGTTCCCCCGGCCCCGGCGGCTGGTACGGCCCGGCCGGTCCCGGCGGCTACAGCGGGTTCGGCGACGGTCCCGGAGACGGGCAGCGCCGGTCCCGGCGGCGCCGCTTCCTGCTGGCCGGCGTGTTGTAGGGGCGGCGGCCGCAGTCGCCTTCACCGGGCTGGGCATCGCGAACGCCATGGGCCCGACGGTGCTCACCACGTCGCAGATCGCCTCGAAGGCTAACCCGGGCCTGGTTGACATCGTGACCAACCTCGGGTACCAGAACGGCCAGGCAGCCGGACCGGCATGGTGCTCAGCTCCACCGGTGAGGTGCTGACCAACAACCACGTCATCAACGGGCGCGACCTCGATCAAGGCCACCGACATCGGCAACGGGCCGGACCTACACGGCCAAGGTCGTCGGATACGACAAGACCGAGCGACGTCGCGGTCATCCAGCTTCAGAACGCGTCCGGGCTCCAGACCGTCCTCGACTCAGCTCCAAGCGCCGCCAAGGTCGGCGACCCAAGATCGTCGCCCTCGGGCAACGCCGGCGGCAAGGGCGGGACCCCGTCCGTGGCGGACTCGGAGGTCACCAGCTCGACCAGGCGATCACCGCCGCCGACGAGGGTGCCGTGAACGCCGAGCGCCTGACCGGGATGACCCAGACCAACGTCCCGATCCAGCCGGGTGACTCTGGCGGCCCGCTGCTGAACAGCGCGGTGAGGTCGTCGGGATGAACACGGCCGCCTCGACCTCCATCTCCACGACCGGGTTCCAGCAGCAGTCCGGGCAGAAGCAGACCCAGGCGTTCGCCATCCCGGTCGCGAAGGCGACAGCGATCGCTGGCCAGATCGAGGCGGGCCAGGCGTCCTCCACCGTGCACCTCGGAGCGACCGCGTTCCTCGGGGTGGAAGTGTCGGCCAACGGCACGGGCGGCTTCGGCGGCGGCTCGCCCTAAGCAGCGGCGCCACGGTCGCGGGCACCGTGTCCGGCTCGGCGGCCGCCCAGGCGGGCCTCGTCGCCGGCGACCAGATCACCTCGGTGGGCGGCCACGCGGTCAGCTCCTCGGCCGGAGATCGCCTCGGTGCTGCAGCAGTACCACCCGGGCCAGAAGATCAGCCTCGGCTGGACCGACCAGTCCGGCCAGTCGCACACCGCGACCGTAACGCTGACCACCGGTCCGGCTGCCTGACCCAGCACAGCCTGACCTCCCACAGAGCGCAGTGCCCGGCCGTAGCCCGCTTGGCGGCCGGGCACTGCTTTGTGCGTGACCTGGGCAGGGGCGGGAAATTCCAGATGTCTGGAGGGTGGGGCCGTTTCGTTGACCTGGGCCGCCGCGGATCCGCATGGTGGTGAGACGGAGGATGGACCACCGCCGCGAGAGCGGCTTTCCCGCAAGAAGGTGCCCGATGACCGACAGCATGGAGGCAGTGCGCCGCCCGCCCCGTGCTCCGATACCCCGCTCGCAGCTGCCCCGTACGCCGATGCGCCGGCGCAGCCGGCGGCGCTGGGCCGTGGCGGGCGGGGTGGCCGGCTGCTGGGCTGCTGCTGTGGATGGCGACCGGGTCCCTGCTGGTGGGCACCGTGGCGCTGCTGGTCCTCGCGCTTATCGGCGCTGGCCTGGTGGGGGGCCTGCGGCTGCTCGGCGTCACCCGCGAGCATCCGTGGCTGCGGGGCATGGCCACCCGGCCCTGGCGTGACGGCCAGGACGTGCTCCAGCTGGCGCTGCGTCACCTCCCGGAGGTCTTCGTGGTCACCCCCAACGGGGCCCTGCTGGCGCCGAACGCGGTCGAGCTGCGGCTGAACCCGCGGGATTACGACTCGCTGGCCGAGCGCATCGACATCGGCCTGGCCGCATCCAGCGCCGCGGACGTGTACGCCGAGCAGGCCGCCGCGCACGAGGCCCGGTTCGCGGGGTACGGGCCGGCCGAGGTGACCCTGCTCCGTGACCCGGCAGTGCCGGCCGGTACCAGCTCCGCCAGGGGCAGCCGCTGGGAGCCACGCCGCGGCCCGCCTTCCAGCCCGCTACGCCGTACGGCGGCTCGCACTTCGAGCCGCGGGCGCCCCGGCCGATGCTCTCACCGGCCCTCCGGCCGGCGGCCCGGGCCTTCCGGGAGCGGCTGGCCTGTACGCCGCCCGCCCCCCAACCCGGCCCCGGGCCCGCCCCCGGCCATGCCGGGGCTCCGTACCCGGCCGGCCCGCGGCCCGCTGGCCCGGCGCCATCCGCTCCCTCCTGGCCGTTCGCGCACGACGGCAGCACCACGGCCGCGCCCGCCGGGGCGGCCACGCACCCGGCCGCGGGCGCCGCGGGCCGGCCTGCCCACGGTGGCCGAGCCTGCCCGCAACCCGGTCCCGCAGCTCCGCCTCATCACCGGCGACTACGTGTCGCAGACCCGGACCTCCGGGGCCCGGGCAGGCCGCGGGGCGGTGGAACTCGCCCTGCCCGATGTGCCGACCGTGTCCAGGGAGCATGCCCGCTTCACGTACTCTGACGGGCAGTGGTGGATAGCCAACCTGGGCCTGAACGGGCTGATGCTGAACGGCAGCTCCCTGGCAGGGGAGCACCCGCTGCACGGCGGCGACTCGATCCGCTGGGGCCGGAGTCAGGAATCCCCGGAGTCCCGGGTAGAGATCGGCTCACCCCGGGGCCGTCGCCGGGCGGGGGGCAGCTCTTCATCCGGCGGCGGGCGCGCAGCGCGTGGCTGCGCTGCCCGCCCGAGGAGATCACCTGGCTGGACCGGGGCCTGCTCAGCGCAGGACGGACCTGAGCTGCACCGCCCGCCGCGCTGCGCCGGGCCTGCGGTACGTGCACCGCCGGTGGGAGCTGTTCAGCCGGGACACCAGTTACCGGGTCTACCTGGCGCCGCACCCGGCCGGGCACCCCGCTGGACGCGGGGCGTGGAGCAGGCGGCCCAGCATGTACTCCCCGTCGCCCCGGCGCTGCGCTACGAGACCGTGCCGGTCCGGCTCAGGCCGGGGCACCTGGCTGGTCAGCGTCGGGAACTGGGTCCTCCCGCTGCGGCTGGAGGCCCGTCGGCGGGTCGCAGGTCACCGACCGTGCATGCGGGGCCCCGACAGCAGGCCGCACCCAGGAGAAGCGGGTCCACCCCAACGGCCGGCCCGCCAGGCGGGCAGCCCGCCACGGCAGGACGCGGCCTAGCGGGTCCGGGCCTTCTTCCAGCGCAACGTCACCGCGCGGATGGCGATGGCCTATCTACTACCAGGAGTACATCCTGGGGCGGCCGCCCCGCAGCCGGTCCCGATGATGGACGTCGTCGTCGCGCTGGACCTGTCCGGCGAGGGGGCGGTCTCCGACTACAAGAAGGTGCTGCAGGGCCGGATCTGGAAGGAAGCGCGGCACCAGCGGGAGCTGGCCGAGTTCCTGCTGCGGCAACGGGCTGCTGACGCTGATGGACCTGGAGCAGGCCCGCCGGGCCGCCGAGGCCAACGAGCGGAGCGGCCGAGCGAACAGGCCCGGCAAACGGCTGCGGTACCGCCCGAGCCGCCGAAGTAGCCGCGTCAGCCCTGGTAGTACGCGGCGTGCGTGTCCCGGACCACGTTCTTCTGGATCTTGCCGGTCGATGTTTTGGGCAGCTCGTCCACCACGATGACCGCCTTCGGGACCTTGTAGCCGTCCAGCCGCTCACGCAGCGCGCGGAGCAGGGCTCGCCTCGTCGAGCGCCTCGCCGGGCTTGGGCACCACCACCGCGGTGATGGCCTCGCTCCACCGCTCGTGCGGCAGCCCGACCACCACGGCCTCGGCCACCCGGGGCTCGTGCGGCGTACACCGCCTTCTCCACCTCGATGGAGGCGACGTTCTCCCCGCCGGTCTTGATCACGTCCTTGTACCGGTCGGCGAACCAGAGCACCCCGTCGTCGCCGAACCAGCCCACGTCCCCGGAGTGGAACCAGCCGTGCGCGAAGGCCGCCCCGGTGGCGGCCTCTTATTATGCAGGTACCCGGCCATCGTGCTCGGGCCGCGGTAGACGATCTCGCCCTGCTGGCCCGGGCGGCAGCAGGTCCCCGTCCGGGCCCATGATGGCGACCTGCACCCCGGTGATCGGCGTGCCGACCGCCCCGATGTGCGACAGCTGGTGCTCCGGGCGGAACAGGGTGGTCACCGGGCTCATCTCGGTCTGCCCGAACAGCAGCGCGAAGTCACAGCCGAACCCGTCGATGCAGCGCCGGATCAGCTGGTCCGGCATGGGGGCCATGGCGTAGACGGCGCGGCGCAGGCTGTCCAGGTCACGGTCGGCGAAGGACGGGTGGTCCAGCACGGCCCGGTACATCATCGGCAGCCCGAAGATCTGGGTGATCCGCTCGGCCTCGATCAGGCCCAGCAGCGCGGCCGGGTCGAAGCCGCGCATGACATGGATGGTCGCCCCGACCAGGATGGCCGGCGTGCAGAACGCGTTCAGCTGGGCGGTGTGGAACATCGGCATCATCGCCGCGAACCGGTCGGTGTGGTTCCACTGCGAGTCCAGCGCACTGGACATCGACTCGGTGTAGATCGCGACGTGCGTGCCCACCACGCCCTTGGGGAACGACGTGGTACCCGACGTGTACAGGTAGCTGAGCGCGTCCCGGTCGTCCACGAAGCATTCCGGCTCGGCCGCGGTGCCCGGCGTGGCGGCCAGGGCGGCCAGCGTGACCCAGGCCCGGTCGGCCCGCTCGGCCTGGTAGGCCGCGCCGGTGCCGGGCAGCACGATGACGTCGGCGACCGCCGCGACCTTGACGATCGCGTCCCGCACCTGCCCCGTCAGCTGGGCCTCCACGGCCAGGCCGCGGGCACCGGAGTGGTCCAGCACGTAGCCGATCTCGTCCGCCCGCCAGCCCAGGTTGACCGGCACGCACACCACGCCCAGCTTGGCGCAGGCGTAGTAGACCGCGAGGAATTCGGCGCTGTTGCCGGAGGCGAGGGCGAGCGCGTCACCCCGGGCGTAGCCGCGGCCGGCGAGCCCGTGCGCGACCTGGTTGACCCAGCCGTTGAACTCGGCGTAGGTCCACCGGCGGCCCGCGTCCACGACGGCCGGCTGGGCCGGGCGGGCGGCGGTGGAGCGGGTCAGCGAGTCGCCCACGTTGATCCGCTGGATGAGGTTGCGCGCGAGGTCCACGGTTCTCCCTTATCTGGCCCGCCACCTGCCCCCGGAGGCCAGCCTCAGTAGGACCGGGGCAGGCCCAGGCTGTGCTGGGCGACGAAGTTGAGGATCATCTCCCGGTTCACCGGGGCGACCCGGAGCAGCCGGGCCAGGGCCCAGTAGGCACCAGCCCGTACTCGGCGGCGAAGCCGTTGCCGCCGTGGGTCTGCATGGCCGCGTCCACCGCGGCGATGGCCGCCTCGGCCGCCGCGTACTTGGCCATGTTCGCGGCCTCGCCGGCCGGGCTCGCCGTGGTCATGCTGCCAGCGGCCCGGCGGGTCATCAGCGCGGCCAGCTCCGTCTCGATCTTGGCCCGGGCCAGCGGGTGCGCCACGCCCTGGTGGGTGCCGATCGGCGCGTCCCACACCTGGCGCTCGGTCGCGTACCGGGCGGCGGCCGACAGCGCGTACCGGGCGATGCCCACGCACGCCGCGGCACCGGTGATCCGCTCCGGGTTCAGCCCGTGGAACACCTGCCGGAACCCCTCACCCTCCGCGCCGATCAGGGCCTCCGGCCCGACCCGGACATCGTCGAAGTACAGCGTGAACTGCTTCTCCGGCAGCATGAGGTCCACCGGCAGCACCCGCGCCTCCAGCCCCGGCGCGCCGGCGCGGCACCAGGAACAGGGACAGCTCCGCGTCCCCGCCGGGGCCCGGCGCCGGTGCGGGTGACCACCAGCACGGCCTCGGCCTCGTCCACCCCGGAGATGTAGTGCTTGGTGCCGCGCAGCACCCAGCCGTCCCCGTCCCGGGTAGCGGTGGTGGACAGCCGGTGCGTGTTTGACCCGGCGTCCGGCTCGGTGATCGCGAACACCACCTTGCTGGTCCCCGCGGCCAGGCCCGGCAGCCACGTCTTGCGCTGCCGCTCGGTGCCGAACTCGGCGATCACCCCGGCCGAGATGGCCGCCGACACCAGGAGCAGCAGCAGCGGCGTGCCCTGCGCGCCGAGTTCCTCGCAGACCAGGGCGAGCTCGGTGAGGCCGCCGCCGCCACCGCCGTACTCGGCCGGGACGTTCACGCCAATGAATCCGGCTTCACCTAGCTTGGCCCACAGCTCATCGCAGGGCGTGCCCGATGCCGCGTGGCTCGTGTAGTAGCGCGGCCCAAAGCCGCTGGCTATCGAGGCAACAGCCGCCCGCAGGTCGCGGTGCTCGGCGCTCTCAGCGAAATCCACGCCTGCTCCATCGAAGTGATCGAGGATTCACTTCGGACTGTAGCGGGCCGGGCTGCCCGGCTGACTAGATGGCCGCCCGCGGACCGCAGCGCCCTGGCCTGGGCTCTCAGCAGAGAAATTGACCGGTTTCACCGTGTGCTCCCCGCGGGGCCGGGTAGCGGGGGAGGCTAGGGCTGAGTGGGCCAACTAGGAGGCACCTGATGAGCGCAGCCGTATCCCGGACCTCAGCCGCCGAATCACGGGCGCGCGAGCCGCGGGGGCAGGCGCCGGCGGAGGGGCCAGCGGAGCACTCCGCGGCGCAACCGGAGGCCGGCGCGCACCGGGCGTCCGGCCGCCGCTGGCGGCTGCGCTGGCGGGCGGGCCTGCACCGGGGAGACGGAGACTGAGCAGCCGGCCGGCTAGCTGAGCCGCTCGGTGAGGCAGACCGTCACCTCGTCGCCGGCGTCCTTGCCGATGGCCTGCCGGGTCCCGGCCTTGAATGACAGCTTGTGGGTGCCATCGCCCAGGGCCATGAAGGACGCCCGGAATGGATGGCCATCTACGGTTCCGCGTACTTTGACCAGGCCCCGCGTGCCGAAGAATTCGGCCGAGCCCGGCATCACCACATAGGTCCAGCCACCCTTACTGGGGCTTTTCTGCAGGCGTGCGGTGAATTCCTTACTCAATGCCGTCACCGGTCCAGCGTAACCGGCCGGGTCGTGTCGTTACTGGTTACGGTGCATACGGTGAAGTTCCGTGTACTCTGAGTTACATCTGGTGATGGGCGTGCGGGCATTCCACCGGAATGGGCACTCGTGGGCCCGGATCGGCCAGTGGGCGCGTGCCAGGGGAGCGAGATGAACTACTGCACACGATGCGGCCATCCGGCGGGGGATGCCTCTGCGTTCTGCATCAGCTGCGGGGCGCCGCTGGCCACTGACGAGGACCAGGGATGGCCGGCGGTCCCGCCGGAGCCGGAGCTGCAGCCCGGCACCGGGGCCAGCGGCGACCGGCCGCCGGAGCGGGCCACCGGGGTGCGGGCGTCCGGGGACACGCCGCCGCGGCCGGGCGGCAATGCGGCGATCTTCGGCGACAGGACGCTGGAGCAGACCGGCAACGTGCGGATCATCGGCGGGGCCGTGGCGGGCGGGGACGTCCCGGCCGCCCCTGGCGCCCCCGCCCCCGCCTTCCCCGGCCCGGTGGCCCTGGGCGGGGAACCGGGGCCCGGCCGCGACCCGGGTGAGGACACCGCGGCGTGGCTGCCCGGTTTCGCCCCGAGTGCGCCGGCGCCGGCGCTGGCGCTGCGGCATCCCGTCCGCCCGGTCCAGGCCGAGCCGCCGCCGCCGCGGCGCCCGCTCATCCTGCCGCCGCCGGCCCGGGAGGACGGCCTGGCGGAGGAGGACGATCTCTACCCGGCCGGTCCCCCGGCCTACCAGCGGCCGGATCCCGGCGGCCAGGTCCCGGCCTGGCTGAAGGTGGCGGTGGTGCTGGTGGTCATCGCGGGTGGCCTGGGCGCCTGGTACTACCTCGGCCGCCCGCACCCGTCCGCTTCCGCGCGTCCTGCCAGCAGCGGGGCACGCGCGCCGCGCACCCCGCGGGCCCAGGCCAGCCAGCCATCGCCGGGCCGCTCCGGCCCAGGCCGGGCCGGCCCGGCCGGCCGGGACGCCCCGGGGGAGCAGGCCCGTGGCGCTCGGCCCGGGGGTGGCCGGGCAGAGCGCGGCGGCGGGCGTCGCGGCGTTCCTGACCCAGTACTTCGCGGCCATCAACGACCACGACTACCAGGCGTTCAGCAGCCTCTTCGAACCGGGGGCCAGCCCGGTCCAGTCGGATGCCGCGTTCCGTTCTGGATACCGGACCTCACGGGATTCCGGGGCGCGGCTCGTCGCCCTGGGGCAGACCGCGGGCGGGGAATGGGCCGCGTCGCTCACCTTCAACAGCCAGCAGGACCCGGCCGTCAGTGCCACGCACACCGCCTGCACCACCTGGGGGGTCACCTTCTACCTGGTGCCGGTGGGCACCTCCTACCTGATCGGGCCGCCACCGCCGGGCTACCAGGCGTCCGCGCTCCCGTGCGGCTGACCGGCCCGGCCCCGGCGCCCGCCGGTCCCGGGCGGCGGCCGGTGACGGAGGTCCCGCGGCCTGCGGGCGGAGTGCCCTGCCCGGCCGCGGGCCGGCTGGGGGACAGTGAGTCATGCCGGGCCAGTGACGGAGGCAGGCTCATGAGCGACGCAACGGACGTGCAGCACTACGCCGACATCATCCTGACCATGATCAAGGAAGACCAGGCGACCGGGCAGGTGCCCGGGAACGTGTCGACGTGGGACGAGATCGACGAGACGGTTGACGCCAACGACTATTACCGGCGGGCCAGCCTGCCCGTGGGCTCCGCGGCGGCGGCCGACCTGCGCACGGCCGTCAACGATGAGGTCATCCGGCGGCTCACCTGCGATCAGGGCGGTTGCTGGGGCGTCACCTGGATGCACCCGGACGGGCACGAGGTGAACATCAGCCGGACCATCGGGTACGCGACGCGGGCCCAGGCGGAGGCGGTCGGCCGGGAGTACGTGGCCGAGCACAGCGGTGCCTACCAGCTCTACGGCGGCTGACCGCCCCGGTCCACGTACTCCAGGAACAGGCGGCTGGTGAATCCGCCACGGTCGTGCCGTTTGGCCTCGGCGGCCGCTTCCAGCTGATCCCAGGTCAGGCCGGCGGACACCGCGAGGGCGCGGAGCACTTCCAGGACGTCCGCCAGCTCGCCGGGCAGCTCGGCGTCGGCGGCCTGACGGGCCTCAGCCGCCTCCTCAGCCAGCTTGGCCAGCAGCGCGACGTGGTAGCTGGGCCCGTCCAGCACCCGGGTGACCGGCCGGTCCCCGCGCGCCCGGATGAGGCCGGGGATCCGGTCCCGGACGAGCTTGTGGTACTCAACCCGCATGCCTGGACGGTAACCGGGGCCGAACGCTGAGGGCGAACATCCATGGCGTACCGCGCCGCCGGATACGGCGACAGAATGGGGCTGGGCAGCCGGGGGGCAGGCGACGGGAGGACCGGACGTGAGCGAGCCGGAAGTGCTGTTGACGCCCCCGGACGCGGCTGAGGTGGCGGTGCTGGCCCGCGGCGTGGTGACGGCGGTGAGCGGGCCGGGAGGCCTCACCGCGCTGCAGGACCTGCTGATCCGGACCATGTTCCACTCGATGACCGGCCACGATGTGGACCCGGCCGGCTGCGCCCCGATCGGCGCCGGCGAGTTCGCGGCCGCCCTGGCCCGCCGCAACGAGATCTTCCGCACCCGGATCGTCCAGGTCATGCTGCTGTGCGCGCTCGCGGTCCGGCCGCTCCCCGCGGAGGTGGCCGCGCAGCTCCGTGCCTTCGCCGGCGCCCTGCGGGTGCGCGACGACATGATCGACATCGCCGGGCAGTACGCCGCCGGGGCCCTGGAGGTGGCTAGCGCCGATTTCGCCCGCAACGGCTACCTGGCCTCCGTCTCCGCGGAGCGGCTGGCGGCCCTGCACGCGGCGAGCCTGGAAACGTCGTGGGGCCAGGTGGCGGATGACCCGGCGCTGGCGGCACGCTGGCGCTCGCTGGCCGGCCTTCCGGTCGGCACCCTGGGCCGCGGGGTGGCCGACTTCTACCGCGACCGCGGCTTCGTGTTCCCGGGGCTGCCGGGATCCGCGCCGCCGCTGCTGGCCCAGCATGACTGGGTGCACGTGCTGGCCGGCTACGGGACCGCGCTGGAGAACGAGATCGAGGTGTTCGGGTTCATGGCCCGGGCGAACGACGATCCCCGCGCGTTCAGCCTGCTGGCGATGGTCGTGTCGCTCTTCGAGACCGGCTACCTGGCCGCGGGCGCCGGCCTGTTCGAAGCCAACGCCGGCCACCTGCACACCTCCGGCATGGCGGGCCGGCTCGCGGACGCGATGCGGCGCGGCGCCCTCACCACGGGCAGCCACGACTTCCTCGACCTCGACTGGTTCACGCTGGCCGACCGCCCGGTCACCGTGGTACGTGCCGAGATCGGCCTGGTGCCGAAGGACCCGGCGATGGTGGCGGGGTCGGCCGGTCCCTGGCAGCCCGGCGGCATCACCGAGTTCCAGCTCGCCGCGGCCCGGTCCGCCGCGGCCACCGCGGGCCTGGCCTACCAGCCCTGGCACCCGGACCCGGCCCGGGACTAGCCGGCCCGGTCCGCCATGGCCTGCACCCCGTCGAGGATGCAGTCCAGGCCGGCCGCGAACTCGGCCCGTTCGTCCCAGCCGGGAGCGGGGCCGGGCGACCTGGCGATCCGGTAGAGCCGCGGATACCGCTGCTCGTCGACGAGCTGGCGGAGCAGTTCCTCGAACGTCCAGGGCTGGCCGGCCCCGGCGTCATCCGCCGCGGCCTGGGCCTTCGCGACGGCCCGGGCCGCGTCGTTCGCCATCCTGGCCTCGCTCAGCGTGTACGAGCTGATCAGGCCGATCACCCGGAGCTTGTCGGCGTCCGGCAGGCCGGTCCCGTCGATGGTTTCCAGCCCCGCTCGACGAAGGTGAGCGAGTTGGGCGCCATCGGCGGCGCGGCCATCGGCATCTGGGTGATCCAGGGATGCCGGTCGAGCATGTCACGCTGGATCATCGCCCACATCCGCAGCCGGGCCCGCCAGCCGTCGCCCTCCAGCACCAGGTCCTCCGCGCCCCGGGCGCTGGCGTTCCACATCAGCTGGAGCAGCTCCTCCTTGCTGGCCACGTACCGGTACAGCGACATCGTGGTGAAGCCGAGCTCTGGGCGACCCGCGCCATCGACAGCCGTCGAGGCCCTCGGCGTCGGCGACCGGATGGCGCCGTCGACGATCGGTCCGTGGACAGCCCCGGCCGGGGCCCGCGCTTCCCCGCTCGCGCCGTCCCCACAGCAGGTCCAGGCCGGGCGGCAGCGGCCGCGGGTTCCAGTATCCCTACGGTACTCCTTCCAGCCACTCCTTGACTATAACTGCGTGAGCCACATACAGTTACGTGTATGACATACACAGTTAAGGCTGCCGGGATCTCCAAGTCCTTCGGCGGCCAAGCCGGGTGCTCGACGGCGTCGACCTGAGCATCGAGACGGGCTCGGTGTTCGCCCTGCTCGGCCCGAACGGGGCCGGCAAGACCACGCTGGTGCGCATCCTGGCCACCCTGCTGCGCCCGGACGCGGGCACGGCCACGATCGCCGGCTGCGACCTGCTCGCCGACCCGGCCGGGGTGAAGCGGTCGATCAGCCTCACCGGCCAGTACGCGGCCGTCGACGACATGCTGACCGGGGCGGAGAACCTGGTGATGATGGCCGAGCTGCGTCACCTGTCCCGGCGGGCGGCCCGGGCCCGGGCCGGTGAGCTGCTCGCCGAATTCGGCCTGGGCGACGCGGCCTGCCGCCGGGTCGCAGACCTACTCCGGCGGCCTGCGGCGGCGGCTCGACCTGGCCATCAGCATGATCGTCCCGGCCCGCGCTGCTGGTCCTCGATGAGCCGACGGCCGGCCTGGACCCGCGCAGCCGCGAGCAGCTCTGGTGGACCGTGCGGCGGCTCGTCGCGGGTGGCGTCACGGTGCTGCTCACCACCCAGTACCTGGAGGAGGCGGACCAGCTGGCCGACACGGTCTGCCTGCTCGACCACGGTGCCGATCATCGCCCGCGGCAGCCCGAGGAGCTGAAGGCCAGCCTCGGCCGGGACGTGGTGCGGCTCCGGTTCGCGGATGCGGCCGGGTACGGGCGCGCGCTCGCCGTCCTCGACCCGGCCCGCACGGACGGCCGGCTGCACACCGCCGATGTCGCCACCGATGGCACGGCCGCCAGCCTCACCAGGCTGCTGTCCGGGCTGGACCGGGCCGGGGCGCCCGCCGCCAAGGTGGCCATCCTGCGCCCCAGCCTGGACGACGTCTTCCTGTCCCTGACCGGCGGGGACGTGCCCAGCCGGGAACCCGAGGAGCTGGCCCGATGAGCATCCCGCACGCCCTGTCCGATTCCCGGGTCATGACGGTCCGCTGCGTGCGGCGCTCCCGGCGCGATCCAGAGGCGTTCTTCACCGCGCTGATGCTGCCGGTCACGCTGATGCTGCTGTTCGTCTACGTCTTCGGCGGGGCGCTGCGCACCGGCGGCTCCTACGCGGACTACGTGGTGCCCGGCCTGATCGTGCTCTGCGCCGGGTTCGGCGCGGGTACCACCGCGGTCGCCGTCGCCACCGACATGAGCACCGGCATCGTGGACCGGTTCCGCTCGATGCCGGTCAGCGGGGCGTCGGTGCTGGCCGGGCACATCACCGCCAGCCTGGTGCGCAACCTGCTCGCCACCGCGCTGGTGATCGTGGCCGGGGTCGCCGTGGGCTGGCGTCCCGCGGCCGGGGCCGCGGGCTGGCTGGCCGCCGCGGGGATGGTCGTGCTGTTCATCCTGGCCCTGTCCTGGCTGGCCGCCGCGGTGGGGCTGCTGGCCCGGAGCGTGGAGGCGGCGAACGCGGTCACCTTCGTGTTCATGTTCATCCCGTATGTGAGCACCGCCTTCGTCCCGGCGGCCACCATGCCCGCCGTGCTGCGGGCCTTCGCCGAGCACCAGCCCTTCACCCCGGTGGTGGAGACGATGCGCGGGCTGTGGATGGGGCACACCTCGACCGGGGCGGCCACCGGCCACGAGGCGCTGCTCGCCGTCGCCTACTGCGGCGCCATCCTGGCCGTCTCGGTGGTGGCGGCGTCCCGGCTCTACCGGAAGGCCCGGATGGCCGGGGGGACGTAAGTGCCGGCCGCCACGCTGCTCTCCGGGCCGGCCGCTCCCGCCCGCTGGCTGGCCGGCTTCCGTCCCGCCCGGCTCAGCCCTTTCCCTCCGAACGCCCCGCCAGCCGGTCGGCCATGCTGGCCAGGTGCCGGCGCTCCGGGGCACTGAGGGTGCGCCGTGCCGCCTCCCGGTAGCCAGCCGCCGCGCCCGCCTGATCCCCGGCCAGGCTGAGCAGGTGCGCCCGGGTGGCCAGCAGCCGGTAGTGGGACCGCATCCGGCGGTCGGCCTCCAGCCCGGCCAGCAGGCTGAGCCCGGCGGCCGGGCCGTGCACCATGGCCACCGCCACGGCGCGGTTGAGCGTGACCATGGGCCCCGGCGCCAGCTGTTCCAGCAGCTCATACAGGGCCAGGATCTGCGGCCAGTCGGTGTCGTCCATCCGGGCCGCCTCGTCGTGGACGGCCGCGATGGCCGCCTGGACCTGGTAGGGGCCGGGCTCGCCGCGGGCCAGCGCCCCGGTGAGCAGCGCCGTCCCCTCGCCGATCATGGCGCGGTCCCAGGCGCCCCGGTCCTGCTGCTCCAGCGGGACCAGGCTCCCGTCGGGCCGGGTCCGCGCCGGGCGGCGCGCCTCGGTGAGCAGCATCAGGGCGACCAGCCCGGCGACCTCCGGGTCCCCGGGCAGCAGCCGGAGCAGCCAGCGGCCCAGCCGGATCGCCTCGCCGGTCAGTTCCGGCCGGGTCAGGTCGGGACCGGCCGCCGCCGTGTACCCCTCGTTGAAGATCAGGTAGAGCACGTGCAGCACGGCGCGCAGCCGCTGCGCGCGGTCTGGTCCCGGCGGCGGCATGGCGAGCGGTATCCCGCTGTCCCGGATGGTCTTCTTGGCCCGGCTGATCCGCTGCGCCATGGTGGCCTCGGGAACCAGGAAGGCGGCCGCGATCTGCGCGGTGGTCAGGCCGCCGACCGCGCGCAGCGTCAGCGCGATCTGCCCCGGTGCGGACAGCGCCGGATGGCAGCAGGTCAGCAGCAGGGCCAGTGAATCGTCCCCGTCCGGTCCGGGCCCGGCGTCGGCCGCCGGGCTGAGCAGTTCCGCCTGCGGCGTGGTCATGGCGGCCAGTTCCTCCCGCCGCCGCCGGGATTGCTCGCTGCGCAGGATGTCGAGCAGCCGCCGGGTGGCGACGGTGACCAGCCAGCCCCGCGGGCTGGCCGGCACGCCCTCGGCGGGCCACTGCGCCGCCGCGGCCAGCAGGGCCTCCTGGGTGGCGTCCTCGCACAGGCCGAATTGCCCGAACCGGCGGACGAGCACGCCGAGAACCTGCGGCGCCAGCTCACGCAGCAGGTCCTCGGCGGCCCGGTCGCCCGTCATTACTCCCCAGGCTGCGACTCATGCAGGATGGGCCACACTTCGGCCGGCTCCTGATCGGCCCATGGCATGTCCGCCGCGATCTGCCAGGCGCGCTCCTCGCTCTCGCAGTCCAGCAGGTAGAAGCTGGCGATGTACTCCTTGGTCTCCAGGTACGGCCCGTCGGTCACCGCGGGCAGCCCGCCGGACCGCCGGACCAGCCTGGCGTTGACCGCATCGGCCAGGCCGTAGGCGCCGAGCAGTTCGCCGGTGTCCCGGTACTTCGTGTTGAACGCCTCCTGCCTGGCCACCGCCTCCGGCCACGCCTCGGCCGGGATCGAGTCCCACTTCTCCTGGTTTCCGTAGATCAGCATGAGGTACTTCACCGTGATATCCCTTCCGGTCCGGCCCGCCGCCGCGGCAGGCTCTCGCCCGTCAGTCGGAGCCGCGGGCCCCGTTCTCGACATCCGGCCCGGCCCGGTCCCATCCTGCCCGCTGCCCGGCAGGCGCCGCGGTGGTGCGGCGTGCTGGCCCCCGGGAGGCCGTTTGGCGGAAAGGTGTCCGGCAGTCGGCGGGTCGCCGGTGAATGCGCTGGCCAGCGGGGGGATAGCAATTGTTAACCGCGATTTGACATGACGAGAGCGCCAAAAGCGCCCGCACTCAGAGTGATTCCTCGGTAACGTCTGGTCGTCAAATACGCATGAGAACGAGTTGGCCCTGAGAGCGGCCCTGTCCCGGGTGGCCCCCCGGGACAGGGCCAGAAGTCCGACTACCTGTGCAGACCAGGCGAGGACCCCTTGACCACCCACGATAGCTCCGTGCCCTCATCCGGGCGCTCAACTGGCGAAGACCGCCGCTCCGGGCGGCCGGCGGCACCGCCCGCCGGGTGATGGCCGCGTCCAGCGGGCGCGCCCAGCCTGATGAGGTCATCGCCGGGGCGCGTGTCTCGCCCGTACTGGCCAGCACGGACATCCGGCCGCTCGCCCCGGTCCGGCCCGCGGCGCCGCCCCCTCAGGAGGTGGTGCCGCGGGCTGCTCCGGGGCTGGTGGAGCCGCACCCGCGGCCTGCGGCACCACCGGCAGCCCCGCCCACCCTGCCCCGGCCGCGCTCTGCGCCGTTACTTCCCCGGCCCCCGCTCCCTCGTCCTCAGCCTGGCCCTGCCCCTGGCCTGCCCGCCCGGGCCGCCCGCCCGGGCCGCCGTCTGGCGGCGCACCCAGGCGCTGCCCTGGCCACTCGCCCTGGTGCTGGTGGTCCAGGCGGCTGGCTCGTTGCGGCTGCTCCGCGCCGACACCGCCTTCCAGGACGAGGCGCTCTACCTGTGGGCGGGCCACATGGAGTGGTCGCACTGGCTGCACGGGACAACGATGCCGCTGTTCCCGACGTTCTTCTCCGGCGCCCGGTGCTGTACCCGCCGCTCGGCGCGCTGGCCGACAGCCTGGGCGGCCTGGTGGCGGCCCGGGTCCTGTCGCTGGCCTTCATGCTCGGCGCGACGGCGCTGCTGTGGGGCACGGCCTCCCGGCTGTACGGGCGGCGGGCCGCCTTCTTCGCCGCGGCGAGCTGGGCCCTGCTCGGGCCCACCTTGCAGCTGAGGGGCCTTCGCCACCTACGACGCCATGTCGCTGTTCTTCATGGCCCTCGCCGTATGGTGCGCGACCCGGGCGGGCTTGCGGCGGGACGAGACAGGCTGGATGATGGCCGCCGCCACCGCGCTGGCCCTGGCCAATGCGACGGCAAGTATGCCTCGGCGCTGTTTGACCCGGTGATCATCGTGATCGTGGTGCTGCGCGCCTGGCGGCACGCCGAGGGCGTGAAGGCCGCGGTCTCCCGCGGCGCGGCGCTGTTCGCCTACGCCACCGCCATCGTGATCCTGCTGGTCACCATCGGCGGCGGATACTACGAGGCGGGGATCGGCCAGACCACGCTGACCAGGATGCCGGGCAGCGACTCCGCGCTCGGCGTGCTGCAGGAATCCTGGGCCGTCACCGGCCCGGTGCTGGCGATGGCGCTGGCCGGGGTGCTGATCGGCCTGCTCACGAGAGCGGTAACCCGGGACAGCAGGCTGCTGCTCATCGATGCTGGCCGCCGCGGCGGCCCTGGTCCCCCTCGAGCAGGCCCGGATCCACACGCTCACCTCGCTGGTCAAGCACGTGGACTTCGGTGCCTGGTTCGCCGCGATCGTGGTGGGCTACGCGGTGGACCGGGCGATCGGCGGGCTCCGCCCGGCCGGGCTGCGCGCCGCCGGTACCGGAGCCTGCGTCCTGCTGCTGCTGATCCCAGCCCGGCTCGGCAGCGCGCAGAGCCTCCAGTTGGCGCAGGACTGGCCGAACGCGGCCAGGTTCGACGCGGCGCTCAGCCGCCCCGTCGGGCACCATCCCGGCCGGACCCTGGTGGAGACACCGTCTCTGGCCGAGTACTACCTCGGGCCGCTCGGCACCCACTGGAAGCTGTGGTCCAGCACGCGCAGCATCGTGTTGCCCTCCGGTCACAGCATCAGCGGCGTGGTGGGCGCGGCGGGAAACCCGGCCGTGTACGCCCGGTACATCAGGGCGGGCTACTTCCGCTGGGTAGCCCTCGACTTCCTCGCCACCCGGCCGCTCGACCAGGACATCACCGCGGACCTGGCCCGCAACCCGGCCTACCGGGTGGCGGCGCGGGTGCCCTACGGCACGGGCAGCTACATCATCTGGGAGTACGCGCCGCCACCCGGGAACTGGCCCGGCGCCCTGCGCCGGACGGGCGGGCCAGGCGTCATCACCGCAGGCATCACCACGGGGCCCGCCGGGCCGTGGTCGCGGTGCACGAGGTGCCTCGATGACCGCGCTCATAGCGCCCGGGCGGCACCGCCGGCCCGCGCTCGTACTGCCTGCCTCCCCCAGCGATGCCGAAAAGCACTCCTACGCCTGCCGGTCACTGCCCTACCTGGCCATTGCGCTGGTCATCAGCCTCATCTTCATCGTGCTGGCCCAGGCCCTTTTTGAGCTCCACAACCTGGCGGTCGCCTGGCCATTCATCATCTACACCTCGCTGTATTTCTGCCTATCAGGCGCTGAGCATCCCGGTGAACTTCTCCGGCCGGGGGTTCGACCTGGCCGGCCACGTGGCCCGGGTGGTGACCTGGCAGCCCGCGAGGTACCCGGTCGGTGGACATCTTCCTGCCGGTCTGCGGGGAGCCGATGGAGGTGCTGGGCAACACCTGGGAGGGCGTGTTCGAGCTGATCTACGCCTACCGGGGCCTGGCGCCGGGCTTTCGTGCTGGATGACGGCCCGGGTGAGGCGCGGAGACCAGCGAGACGGCAGAATCGTTCGGGTTCACCTACATTCGCCGGCCGAACCCGGCCACCACAAGAAGGTCGGGAAACCTGCAGGTACGCGCTTGGGGCGCACCGAGGGCGAGTCAGGTCGTCATCTTCGACGCCGACTTCCGGCCGCGGCCGGACTTCCTGGCCGAGACGCTCCCCTACATGGACGACCTGGGCAGCGGGCTGGTCCAGACTCCGCAGTATCTTCCGGGTCAGCAAGCAGCAGACGTGGGTGGAGCGGGCAGCCGGGGCCACGCTGGAGGTCTTCTACCGGGCCGTCCAGGTGTCCCGGGACCGCTTCGGGTCCGCCCTGTGCGTCGGGCTCCAACGCCGTGTACCGGCGGGCCGCGCTGGACGCCGCCGGCGGGCTTCACCCAGATCCCGTACGCGGAGGACTCCCACACCGGGCTGGACATGCCGGTACGCCGGGTTACCGGCTGCTCTACCTGCCGGTGCGTGCTGGCCGCGGGCGTCTGCCCGTCCGCCATCGACGCGTTCATGCGCCAGCAGTACCGGTGGTGCTGCGGCGCCACCTCGCTGATCTGGACGCACCACATGTGGCGGGTCCCGATGCCGTGGCGGGCCCGGCTGCCCTACATGGCCGGGTGGCTGTGGAACCTCACCGACCGCGCTGCGCACCGTCACGCTGCCCCTGATGCCGATCACCCTGCTGGCGTTGCTGCCCGGGGAGGTGCAGTTGCGCAACGCGCCTGCTGCTGATCCCGGCCGTCGCTGACCGGCGACCGTCCTGTACCCGCTGTGGCACAACGCCCGGTGGTCGGCGCACACCTGGCCGCTGGCCATCGCGGTCGGCTGGGCGCAGGTCCTGGCGATCTGGGATTACGCCTGGGGCAGGGTCATGTCCTGGGATCCGTCGCGTGGCCCGAAGGACGCCTCCCGCCGGTTCCGCAAGGCCGTGTGCGCCGTGGAACGGCACGCCTGGCGCTGGCCTGGCTCGGCCTGGCCGGCGTGGCGGATCGCCCAGACCCATGTCGCCGCGGTTCGCCGTCGTCGCCGTGCTCGGCCTGGTCAACCTGGCCGCCGTGGCCCGGGTGGTCTTCCCCGGGAGGGATGCCGGGTGAGCCCTGCCTGACGGGGTCGGCGCGCCGGGCGGCCTCGCGGGCCCGGCGCGGCCAGATTGGTGACTTTCCGTACACATTTGAACACATATGTCCAGGCATTGAGGAGCAATCAGATGAACGACCAGGTGGGGCTGATGGACACTGATCAGCACGCCGCATGGCAGGAAGCCCCAGCGGGCCGCCTCGGCCGGCACTCGCGGCGGCCGGGCGGGGCGATACCCCTGCGGCAGCGCCTCACCTACGGTGGCTTCCTGGTGGTCGGCCTGTTCCTGGCGGCCAGGTTCGCGTTGTTCTGGTTCAGCCCGCAGCGGCTGCCGCACGACTTCGGCCGCAACTTCGGGCTGGGTGATGTGGCGCTGTTCGGCGGGCTGACGTTCGTGATCTGGCACCGCCAGGTGATGGACATCGTCAGCTGGCTGGTCTGCCGCCGGATGGATCCGCACCGCGAGCCGCCCCGCCCCGCCACCGGCCTGCGGGTGGCCTTCATCACCACGTTCGTCCCGGCCAGCGAATCCCTGGACATGCTCAGGCGCACGCTGCGCGCCATGCTCGCCGCGGACTACCCGCATGACACCTGGCTGCTGGACGAGGGGAACACCCGGAGGTCCGCGCGCTGTGCCGCAGCCTCGGTGTCCGGCACTTCAGCCGCCACGGGATCGCCGAATACAACACGGCCCGCGGGCGATTCCTGGCCAGGACCAAGGCCGGCAACCACAACGCCTGGTACGCGGAGCAGGCCGAGCGTTACGACGTCGTCGCCCAGATCGACAGCGACTTCCAGGTCAGGCGGGATTTCCTGACCCGGACTTTAGGGTATTTCCGTGACTCCCGGATCGCGTTCGTCGGCACCCCGCAGATCTACGGGAACATGGGCAACCTGATCGCCGCGGGGCCGCCCAGCAGACCTACTTGTTCTACGGCCCCATGAGGCGGGCCTCAGCGCCGCCGGATGACCTGCTGATCGGCGCCAACCACATCGTCCGGGTCGCCGCACTGCGGGACATCGGCTGGTACCAGGGTCATCTCACCGAGGACCTGGCCACCGGGATGAGGTTCCACGCGGGCCGCTGGGAGAGGTCTACGTGGCCGAGCGCTGGCGGTCGGCGAGGGCCGACCACCTGGACGGCCTACTTCAACCAGCAGTAGGTGGGTTTGGCTGTTGAATATTTTTGCTATTGCTACGGCTGAATCAAGATGGCGGTGTACGCTTCTACTACTTTGCTGGAGCAGTTCTACTTCAGCGGTTCACTATGGTGCGGTGTGTGCTGCTGCTGCTGTCTACTCTTCGGCTGGGCTTAGGTTAACTTCGAGGTGGCGCAACTGGTGAGCTGGTACGTGTGCTGCTGGTTTGGCGGTAGGTTATGCTGCTGTGGCTGCAGCGCTTCAACGTCTGGCTGGCTGAGGAAAGCGGGCTGATGTGGACGGGTTGGGTGCTCACGATGCCGCTATCTCGATCTACTTCCTGGCTCTCGTGGGCGTCCTGCGCAATAAGCGGGTCACCTGGAAGACGACTCCGAAAAGGGAGGCAGGACGACAAGGAGGAGGACAGCCTCAAGGTGTTCGCCCCGCACCTCGGGCTGAGCATGCTGATCCTGGCCGGGATGGGCGGCGCGCTGGCGCTGGGGGCATACCGCCTGGGTCTTCCTGGCCTGGGGATGCGTCACCGCGTCGCTCATGGCGGCGTTCTCTGCCGGGCAGGTAGGCAGGCGGATGATCGCCGCGCTGCCGCGCCGGAGATCCCGGCTGGCCCAGGCCGAGCAAGTGACACTAATCTCCTCATAACCCCGGAAATGGCACCATGAATGGCCGGGAAGCACGCGATGCGCCAGCAGGCGGCATGCACCTATTGCTATGCTAGGCTAAACCCGGATGGAAGGCCAGCCCTCCAATGCTGCAGCGGCTGGAATGTCTGAAATTTGCGGGTATGGTGAACTGGCGGCAGGATAAGGGGGATTGCCGTGCCCGCAAAGCCCTCGGTCCCGAGCTGGCTCCTCATCGTGGGGTTCTGCGCGGTGGCCGCCGTGACGGGCCTGTCCTTCATGCGCCCGGGGGCTACGGCCGCCCCGGCTGTCCGGCTTCGCATCCGCGTCCGGAATGGACGCAATTGTTCGCGGACACCTTCAGCGGGCCAGCGGGACAGGGCGTGGACACGCGCTACTGGCGGTACCAGACCGGCACCGGGAATTTCGGTAATGGCGAAGTCCAGACCATGACCAGCTCGCCCGCCAATGTCCGCCTCAACGGCCGTGGCGCTCTCGACATCACCGCCCGCTGGCAGGGCGGCACCTGGACGTCCGGACGGATCGAGACGCGGGCGGCATTCAGCGCGCCGCGCGGCGGTGAGCTGAGGGTCACCGCCTCGCTGGAGCAGCCCCAGGTGACGGACGGCCTGGGCTACTGGCCGGCCTTCTGGATGCTCGGCCGGGGTACCTGGCCCGCGCATGGCGAGATCGACATCCTGGAGGACGTCAACGCACTCAGCGCGCACTCGGCCGCGCTGCACTGCGGCAACCTGGACCAGCGGAACCCGGACGGGACGTTGGGCCCGTGCCATGAGCACAACGGCCTGTCCAGCGGGATGCGGCCCTGCCCGGGCTGCCAGCAGGGGTACCACACCTACAGCGTGGTGATCGACCGGCGGCATCCGGGGGCGGAGCGGATCACGTGGTACCTGGACGGGCGGCCGTTCTTCACGGTCCGGGAGGGCCAGGTGGGCGCCCAGGCCTGGGCCGAGGCGGTTAACCACGGTTTCTCCATCGTCTTCGACCTGGCCGTCGGCGGCTCGTACCCGGACGCCGGTGCGGCTGCCAGACGCCGACGGCGCAGACCACCCCGGACGGAACCATCGAGATTCACCGGCTCGCCGTCTACCGCCAGTAGCCGGTCATCGGCGCCGCTGACCGCGCAGCTGCACCGGGCAGGTACCCCGGATAGCTTTATCCGCGCCTGGGTAGGACGTTATCCGGGGGGTGCCGGAATGGCACCGGGCGCAGGCGTCACGGGCGATCAGGGAACTGTGGGGCGGCCAGCCGGGAATGCGCCACGATGGGGCTTCCCGCCTACGTGTCGGGGGAGCATTGTGCGGATAGCACGGATACGCCGGGGCCGGTCACTTTTCGCGGGTTTGTCCGCGATGCTGGCTATCACCGGCCTCACCTACGGGCCCAGCCTGATCACGAGCCCCCCGCGCCGTGGAAGACGCAATGGTATGAGAGCTTCTCCGGTCCCGCCGGTCACGGTCCTAATCCGAATTACTGGAAATATGACACCGGGCAGGGGGTCTTTGGCAACGGCGAGATCGAGGCCATGACGAACTCGCCCAGCAATGTCTACCTGAACGGGTCCGGCGAGCTGAATATCACCGCGCTCGGCCAGGGCAACTGGTGGACCTCGGGGCGGATCCGACGACCAGCCTCTTCAGTGCCGGCCGGCGGCGAGCTGCGGGTGATCGCCTCCATCCAGCAGCCCGACCCGGCCAGGCGGCCTCGGCTACTGGCCCGCGTTCTGGCTGCTGGGGCCCGGCTCGTGGCCGCGGACGGGGGAGATCGACATCCTGGAGGACGTCAACGCGCTCAGCGACCATTCAGCCGCCTTCCACTGCGGGAACCTCACCGACCACAACCCCGAGGCACCCTGGGGCGTGCATGAATACACCGGCCTGTCCAGCGGGATGCGGCCATGCCCGGGCTGCCAGGCCGGGTACACACCTACAGCGTGATCATCGACCGCCGGGACCCGTCCGATGAGCACATCGCCTGGTACCTCGACGGGCAGCCGTTCTTCTCGGTGAGCGAGCCGCAAGTGGGCGCGCAGGTGTGGGCGGACGCGGTGGACCACGGCTTCTCGGTCATCTTCGATCTGGCGATGGGCGGGTCTACCCGAACAACCGGTGCGCGTGCACCACGCCCACCGCCCAGACCACGTCCGGGGGCACGATGAGCGTAAAGTACGTCGGGGTCTACACCCGTCAGAGGGCCGGGCACGCTCAGATCTTGGCCAGCAGCTGCTTCATCAGGGACCGTTCCGGGCCGAGCGGCTTGGGCGCGGTGACGAACACGGCGACCGTCCCCATCCGGGCGGCCAGCGTGTTGCTGACCGTCCGCCCCGTGCCGACCGAGGCGTAGTAGGCCTGGTCACCGAGCCCGGCCACGTCCTGGACGGTCTGGTGCAGGCTCAGCAGTGATTTGCGGCTCTGGCCGAATTCCTGGGCCGTCTCCCCGGACTGGAACCGCACCATCACCATGAACTTGCCGAGGTAGGCGCAGACCGAGACCGGCCCCTCGAGGTTCGTGACCTGCTTGCCCAGCGACAGCCCGAGCACGGAGCCGACCTCCGAAGCCGGGGCGTGCGCGCAGTACGGGGCCGGGACCGCGGCGGCGGACGCCGAGCCGGCCGCGGCCGGTTCCGCCGCGCCGCCGCCGGGCATGGCCGGCGCCGCCCCGGTGGAGACCGAGCAAGCGGCGAGCGTGCTCACGGCTAGGCCGGCGAGCGCAGCGCCGGCGATCTGGCGTACGTCCACGATCGGCTCCTCTCCAGTCCGCGCCCGGCGCCTGCTGCCTGCCCGGGCGGCCTGCCCCGGGGGCGGGAGGGTGGGCTCCGCGCCCCGGGCGGCCCGATCGTACGGAGCCGCCGCCCGCGGCACCAGGGCGGTGCCGGGCCGCCGGCGGCCATGCGCCGGTCAGCGGCCCGGCGCGGCCTGCCCGCCGGTGAATCTTTCACGGGCGGGGAGCCGGGATGGCAGGCGGCCCCGGGCCGGCGGGCCGCCGCCGGCTGCAGCCGTTGCTCACGATGGGGTGGCTGAACGCGCATCCGGCCGCGTCGTTGGCCCAGGTGCTCTGCATGGCGAAAGTGCCGGTGGGCAGGGTCAGGTCGGCCGCCCCGCCGGGCGTACCGGGCGTGATCCAGGCGCACTTGTCGCCGGTCTCGTAGCCGGACGGATCCGTCCAGCCGCCCGCCGGGTTCTGGTCGGTGATGGTCTCGGCGTACTCGTGCCCGGCCACGATGGAGAAGCCGTCGTCCGCGCCGGCGCTGCCCGGGTTGACGAACCCGGCCCCGCACGAGGCGCCCATGTCCGTGACGTAGGGCAGGTTGGTGAAGGCGATGTCACCGTACGGTGAGCTCACGCCCACGTCGAGATTGTCGTCGTGCCAGGCGCAGAACTGCCCGGACGGGGTGTTGAAGCCGTCCGGGTGGGTGCCGGCCGGGGAGACGACCACGTACTGCGCGTCGCGGTTGGCCGCGGCCGTCGTGTTGCCGAAGTGGGCGGCCGCGCTGACCGCCTCCGCCCCCAGTTGCGCCGCGGTGGCCTGGGCGGGGGCCGCGCTGCTCTCGTCCACCCACACCCCGGCCAGCGCGCCGCCGGCCGGATAGGCGACATGCTCGGTGTTGCCCGCCGGGCAGGATTGCGCTCCGGTGGCCACGCCGTCGCAGTACTGGGTCATCACCCCGGACCACAATTCGCCGCCGGTCCCCAGGCCCTGGAAAAGGCGCTGCAGAATGCCCGCCGCGCCGGACGGGTCGCCGGACAGGGTGATCGCGCCATTCGCGCCGGTGCCCTGCGTTCCCCATTGTGAGCCATCGAAAACCAGGTATACCTTTTCCGGCCCGGTGGTCACGCCGATCCCGTTGACCCCGCCGCCGTACTGGAGGTCAGCGGCTGGAGCCGCCGCGGGATGGCCCGCCGACCAGGACCGCATCCGGGCCGCGGCCGCCCGGGTGGGGACCGCGCCCCGGCGGTAGGGGTGCTGGTAGGCCGGGGCGTAAGGGTCGGCGCCGGCCGGCCCGGCGGTGGCCGCGGACGGCGCGGCGGCCGTGGCCGCCAGGGCGGGCGGCCCGGCCAGCGCCAGTGCCAGCGCCGGTGCGGCCGCCACCGCGACGCGGAGCGCCGTGCGGGTGACCTGGTACCGGGTAGGGGTTCGGGCGTTCATCCTGCTCCCTTCCTCTGGCCAGCGGCCAGCCGGAACGGCTCCGGCCGCCGGGCAAGTGAGCGGTGCGTGAGCGCAACGACCCGCGGACCATATCCGCGTCCATTCCCCGGCCCGGGCGGAATGCCGAATGAACCGGATCACCAGCGCCGTTTACGGCGGCCGGAATACGGCCGCCATGGCAGGCGCCGATTCCCCGGCACGGAACCACCGCGGCCCGTTCCGCGTCCAATCGGCAGGACCACAGCGCCGTTCCCACCGTCTGGCTGGGGGAGTCATGCCTGCCCGATCACCGTCCCGCGCCGCCCAGGCGCCCCGCACCGCGAAGGCCCGCCGCGCGGCCGCGCGGCCCGGTGGGCTGCCGCGGCTGGCTGCCCTGGCTGCCCTGGCCGGCCTGCTGGCCGCGTGCGGTTCCGGGGGCAGCGGCCCGGCCGCCGCGCCCAGCACTCCGGGTGGCACCGGGACGGCCAGCCCGGGGACGGGCAGCACCGCCCCCGGGACCCCGGCCAGCCCGCCAGGCGCAGCGCACTGCGGCATGCGGCCGATGCCCGGGGCGGGTGGCGGCGCCCAGCCGGTGACCGGCGTGCTGACCCTCGGCAACCAGAACAACGGCGGCACGTTCTGCGTGCGCCCCGGCGAGCGGGTGATGGTGTACCTGCGCGGCACGCTGGCCCGGCAGTGGGCCCCGATCCGGTCCGATTCCGGTGCGCTGGCCCCCGTCCCATCCGGCGCCCTGTCGCTCCCCGTCGGGGTGACCGGGGCGGCCTTCCTCGCGGCCCGGCCCGGCACCGCCCACCTGACGTCAGACCGGCCCGTCTGCTCCTCCGGCCCGGTCCGCTGTGACGCGCTGCTCGCGTTCCGGGTGACCGTCATCGTCTCGGAGAGCGGGGCGGCCCGCTGAGGCCAGCGGCCCCCGCTGCGCGGCTGCCCCGCCGCGGTTACCAGGCGAACGTGTTGCCGGACCCGACCGGTGACGCCGGGAGCAGCCACGGCAGCCGGATAGGCGTGTAGCGGTCGCCGGTCACGGCCCCCTGGGCCGTGCCGCACTGGGTCAGCAGGTGGTGGCCGTCCCGGCTGGCCCACAGGACGCCGCAGTACTGCGCGGCCGCCCCGGTCCCCGCAGGCCGGGTAAGCACCGCCTGCAGCCGGCCACTGGCCGCCGAGAACCGGGCGATCACCGTCTGGGTCCCGTGCGGGCCGGTGGCCAGGGAGGCGAACAGGACCGTGCCGTCCGGGCTGAGCACCGGGTTGCCGGGACTGCTGAGCGGGCCGGCCGCAGCGTCTGCGGGACGACCAGCCGCGAGTGCTGCGGGCTGGCCCCGTGGCGGGCGGTGTCAAGCACCCGGATCCCGGACCGCGGCTGCTCGTTGGGGGCCTGCCAGTCGAGGGCCAGCATCCGGTTCCCTCCCCAGGACAGGGCGAGCGCAGCGGAGATGTTCCAGTTCGAGGCCTGCCGGGCGCCGGTGGCCAGGCTGGCGATCTCCATCCCGTCGGAGGGCCGGACCCCGGGGACGTTCTGCCACGCGACGGCCAGCTCGCCGCCGTCGGCCGAGACGGCCAGGCCCAGCACCTGGAAGGCCCGTAGCGGGGGGACGGGCAGTGCCGGACAGCCGGACCGGATGGCCGGCGCCATCCAGCCGGAGCAGGTAGAAGCGGTTGGTGAAATCACGTGACTGGTTGACCAGCAAGAAGGTGCGGTCGCCGCCCGCGGCCGCGATCCAGGTGAACCGGCCCCCGCCGGGGGCGCTCCGCTGGCCGCGCACCGTCCCGGTCGCCATGTCCAGCACGGACGCCTGCGCCCCGCCGTGCGTCAGCTCCACCGCGAACGGCGGTGCCCCGTGCACCAGGCCCGACTGGGCCGGCGCGTCCCCGGCCGCGGCAGCGTGATCAAGGCGACGGCGGCGGCCGCCGCGGCCACCCCGGCGGTCACGGCCCGGGCGGCGGTCCGCCGGCGGGTCCTCCGGCGGAGCACGGCGAGCGGCGGCGGTGCCGTCGCCTGCAGCTCACGGGCCCAGGTGCTGAACTCCGTGCGGATCTGCTCATCGTGCATCGCGCACCGCCTCCGTGCTGTCGGTCAGGGCTGCCTCCAGGCGCCGCCGCCCGGCGGCCAGGCGCGTCTTCACGGTCCCGGCGGGCAGGCCGCGTTCCCGGGCGATGGTCTCGACCGGGAGGTCGGCCAGGTAGTGCAGGACGATGACCTCGCGCTCGCGCAGCGGGAGCGCCCGTAACGCGCCGCCCAGGGCGGTGAACCCCAGGTCGCTGCCGGCTGGCCGGCGGGCGCCGCTGCGCCGCCAGCCTGACGCGGACGCTGATCGCGCGCCGCATCCGCCGGCCGGCGTTGACCCCGAGCCGCATGGCCACCTGCCGCACCCATGCCTCGGGCACCTCGTAGTGCCCGATGCGCCCCCAGCGGCTGTAGGCCCGGGCGAAGGCCTCCTGGGCGACGTCCTCGGCCTGCAGCCGGTCACCGAGCAGGGCCGTCACCATGGCCACGATCCGGCCGTAATTGGCCTCATAGAACGCCTGGAACTCGGCTTCCTGCCGCATGGCCTCACCTCTCCGCGCCCAACCGGCGGACTGTGCTGATCGGCTTATACACGCCGGGCCGGGCCATCAGGCTTGGGCCGGCCGGTAACGATCGGGTAAAGGCCGGCTGGCGGTGCATCCGCCCCCGGTCCCGCCCGGGCCGCCCGCCTGACGGCGGGCCGCCCCGGCCGGAAAATGACTGGCGGTCCGGCCGGTGCCCTGAGTTAGCTAGGCCCATGGACCTCGAGCGGTTCGACCCGGCGGCGGGCGGCGAGCCGGTGCAGGCCTGCTACCGGAGCTACCTGGCCGGGCTGCCCCACGACGACCCGCGGGGCCGGCCATGTCGGCCCGCGTCTTCGCGGGCTGGCTGGCCCTGGGCTGGACCGAGGACCCGTCGGAGGCCTGGCTGGCCCGCAGCGGCCCGGAGGGATGCGCGGCATGGTACGTGCTCCGGCTGCCGCAGCGGGAGAACCAGAAGGTGGCCATGCTCAGCATGATGGTCCACCCGGGCAGCCGCCGGTCCGGGTGCGGCCGGGCGCTGCTCCGCCACGCGGCTGACCGCGCCCGCCAGCATGGCCGGGTCCTGCTCACCGGGGAAGCCTGCGAGGATTCCCCGGGTTGGCGTTCGCCCGCGCGGCCGGCGCACGGCAGGAGATCACCGAGATCCGCCGTCTTCTTATGCTGAACGACATTCCTCCCGGGCGGCTGCCGTCCCTCCGGCGCAGGCCGAGCCGTCCGCGGCCGGTTACGAGCTGCGGAACTGGGCCGGGCCGACCCCTGCTGGCCTGCAGGGCGCGGTGGCCGAGATCTACACCGAAGCCGAGGACATGCCGCACGAGGAGGGCCGGGAGCCACAGCACTGGGACGCGGAGCGGGTGCGGATGGACGAGCGCCGCGCGGCCGTGCAGGGGCTGCAGGACTACACGGTGGCCGCCATCCGGCCGGGTGACGGCCGGCTGGCCGGGCTCACCCGGCTAGCCGTGGACCCGGAGGACCCGGGCTGGGGCTTCCAGGAGCTGACCGTGGTGGCCCGGGCCGACCGGGGGCGCCGGCTCGGCCTGCTGATGAAAGTGACCATGCTGGAGCTGCTGGCCACCCGCGAGCCGCAGCTGGCCCGGGTGATCACCGGGAACGCGGACGCTAACCAGCACATGATCGCCATCAACGACGCGCTCGGCTTCACCGTCCTGGACCGGTGGCCTTCCTGGCAGCTCGAGATCGGATGAGCCCGGGCCACGCGCGGCGGGCCGCGCCCGGGGAGCCGGGTTAAGGTCGGGAGCGTGATCTCGGCGGCGAACCTCTCCGGATACGCGCTGGCCTCGTTGATCCTGATCGTGATCCCGGGTCCCAGCGTGCTGTTCGTCGTCGGCCGGGCGCTGGCCTACGGCCGCCGCACCGCGCTGGCCACCGTGTGCGGGAACTCCGCGGGGAACTACGTGGTGGCGGTGTGCGTGGCGGTGGGCATCGGCACGCTGGTCCAGCGTTCCGCCGAGCTGTTCACGGCGGTGAAGCTGGCCGGCGCGCTGTACCTGATCTGGCTGGGCATCCAGGCCCTCCGGCGCCGCGGGACGCTGGCCGGGGCCTTCGGTGAGGCCGCCCCGGCCCGCAGCGACCAGCGGGCGGTGCGGGAAGGCTTCATGGTCGGGGTGACCAACCCCAAGGCGCTGATCCTGTTCGGTGCTGTGCTGCCGCAGTTCGTGGACCGTGCCGCCGGGCACGTGCCGGTGCAGATGCTGCTGCTCAGCCTGGTGTCGATCGGGATCGGGCTGGTCTCCGACAGCATGTGGGGGGTGGCGGCCAGCAGGCTCCGCTCCTGGTTTGCCCGTTCTCCCCGGCGGTTCGCCCTGGTCGGCGGGGCCGGCGGCCTGGCCATGATCGGCGTGGGCGTCACCGTGGCGGTGACCGGCCGCCAGAACTGATCACCTGGCCGTGCCCGCCGCCGTCCTGGGTCGGCTACCATGCAGCCAGTTCTCCCGCCGGTGTAGCTCAGATGGCAGAGCAGCCGCCTTGTAAGCGGCAGGTCAGCGGTTCGATCCCGCTCACCGGCTC
>CAVYEA010000033.1:0-48438 GCA_963767385.1 uncultured Actinomycetes bacterium
TGACCTGACCGCCAGCCCGGGGCGCCGCAGTCCGGCCCCCGGGCTCTTCCGTCCCCGCTCCGCCCTTTCCTTCTTAACGCCCCTCCCGTGGCGATCACGCCCGCCACACCGCGGTGCTCTTCATCAGTGCGGTGCTTTTCGGCCGCGGGTGACACAAAGAACACCGCGCTGATGTGAGCGCGGGAGCACGGAGCGAGGGGCGCGGGTCAGGTGCGGCGGGTCAGGTGCGGGCGGCCCAGGCGCCAGCGGCGGCGAGGGCTGTCTCCACGGCGGCGTCGGTGAACGTGGTGCGGCGGACCCGGCGGTCCATCGCGCCCAGCGCCAGCATCGAGGCGGCGTGCAGCAGGTCCACCGCCGCCCCGCCGCCGAGCGGCACCGGACTGCCCGGGTCGGCCCGCTGCCCCGCCGCGGTCAGCGCGGCCTGCGCCAGGTGACGCGCCCCCAGCACGCGCGCCACCACCCGCGCCCGTGACCCGGCCGCCGCCTCACGCTGGGCATCCGCCCCGGCCGGACGCCGCGGGCGGCCCGCCACCGCCCCCGGCCCGGCCGTCAGCCGGATCAGCAAACCCGGTGCGCACACCAGCGCCACGCCGTACCCGGCCCGTATCAGCGTGAGCGCCCCGGCGACGCTGTTGTTCCCCCCGCGCCGGTTCCCCCGCGCCGGGTGCCGGGCCGCGGGGCGGTCATCAGCTGGCTGCCCAGTTGCGCACCAGCAGGCCGCCGGCCAGCGCGGCACCGGCCAGCAGGCCGCCGGTCAGGCCGGGATGGTGGGACATCCAGAGCTGGGCGGACCGGGAGTGCGACCGGTCGTCGAAGATGCCGTGTGCGCCATGGTCGCCGCCCTCCGGCCCGTCGGCCGGGGCGAACAGGTTGTCCGGCCGGCTGCCGGCCGGTACCTCATCGCCGGTCTGCTGCGCGTCGAACCCGGTCTTGGCCAGGTACCGGTCGAGCAGGGCCGGGGCGAGCCTTCTGGGCCAGCAGGGTGGCCACCGTGCTGCCGCCCACCCAGTACTGCTTGCGTCCCGGGTGGTCCGCCGCGTACAGCACGCCGCGGGCCGCCACCTCCGGCTGGTAGATCGGCGGCACCGGCTGCGGGTGCCGGGCCAGCCGGGACAGCACCCAGGAGAACTGCGGCGTGTTCACCGCGGGCATCTGCACCACGGTCACCCGGACCCCGGACCGCTCGTGCATGAGCTCGCAGCGCAGTGACTCGGTGAAGCCGTTGATCGCGTGCTTGGCGCCGCAGTAGGCGGACTGCAGCGGGATGCTGCGCTCCCCGAGCGCGGAACCGACCTGCACGATCGTGCCCGCGTTGCGTGGCCGCATCCGCGACAGCGCCACCATCGTGCCGTTCACGAAACCGAGGTAGCTCACCTCGGTGACCCGGCGGAACTCCTCCGGGGTGATCTCCGCGAACGGCGCGAACACCGAGGTGAACGCCACGTTGATCCAGACGTCGATGGGCCCGAGAGCTGCCTCGATCTCGGTGGCGGCCTTATCTACCTGCGCGTGGTCGGCGACGTCGGCCGGCACCGCGAGCGCCTGGCCGCCGGCCTCGGTCACGTCCTGCGCGGCGCCGTCCAGGCCAGCCTCGCCCCGGGCGATCAGGCCCACGCGGGCGCCGCGCGCGCCGTAGAGCCGGGCGGTGGCCCGGGCGATGCCCGCGCTGGCGCCGGTGATGACAACTGTCTGGGTCATGGATGCGTCCCTCCTGGAATAACGGGCGGCCCGCCGCGGTTGGCTCCCAGTGGCGGCAGGGACGCGGTTCCCTGTGGCGGCAGGGGACGGCGTGCCCATCCGGGCGGGCCGACACCCAGCTACCCGGGGGATGCCGTTTCACCGCTGCCGGCAGCGAAAAGGCGGCGATCCCGTCTGGTCAGCGATGATCGCCGTTCACTTTGCCTGCGGGCAAAAGGTTGGGTACTCTTGAGCATCGTGCCCGTGCAATGCGGGTACGCGTGCGCCAGCGGGCTGTTGCTCCCTGGCCGGACGGTACGCAGGTTCAGACCAGCGGCCGGACGGCGTGGAGCGTGAGCGCCCAGGCGTGCGGGCCTTTTCCCTTCTCGATTCCAGGCTCCGCTGGGAGCTTGTGTGCCGTGATGACCGCGACACGCCCGACCTCGGGGGTCGGAGGGGCAAGGAAACAGGCAGGTCAGGCACTGTCACGGTGCCACGGAATGCCGCGCCCCCGGGTGCGGGAGACAGGAACGTTCGCGCCGCAGGCGCGAAAGGATGACGGTCGCGCTCTCAGTGGGCGCGGAGAAGACGTCGTGCCGAAGGCACGCTAGAAGACGGAGACGCGGTGCCCACGATCCAGCAGCTGGTCCGAAAGGGCCGCCAGGACAAGGTGGCCAAGACCACTACCCCGGCCCTGAAGGGCAGTCCTCAGCGCCGAGGTGTCTGCACGCGCGTTTACACGACCACGCCGAAGAAGCCCAACTCGGCGCTGCGGAAGGTGGCCCGCGTCCGGCTGACCAGCCAGATCGAGGTGACCGCCTACATCCCGGGTGTCGGCCACAACCTGCAGGAGCACTCCATCGTGCTGGTGCGTGGCGGCCGGGTCCGGGACCTGCCGGGCGTGCGTTACAAGATCATCCGCGGCGCCCTGGACACCCAGGGCGTGCGCAACCGCAAGCAGGCACGCAGCCGGTACGGCGCTAAGAAGGAGAAGAGCTGAGATGCCGCGTAAGGGTCCCGCGACCAAACGGCAGCTCGTCACCGACCCGGTGTACGGCTCGCCGCTGGTGACCGCGCTGGTGAACAAGGTGCTGCGCAGCGGCAAGCGCTCGCTGGCCGAGCGGATCGTGTACGGCGCGCTCGAGGGCGCCAAGGAGAAGACCGGCAACGACCCGGTCGTGACGCTCAAGCGCGCGCTCGACAACGTGAAGCCCACCCTGGAGGTCCGCAGCCGCCGGGTCGGCGGTGCCACGTACCAGGTTCCGGTCGAGGTGCGGGCGTCCCGCAGCACCACGCTGGCGCTGCGCTGGCTGGTGTCCTACTCGCGCCAGCGGCGGGAGAAGACCATGACCGAGCGGCTGATGAATGAGCTGCTCGATGCGAGCAACGGCCTCGGGGCGAGCGTGAAGCGCCGCGAGGACACCCACAAGATGGCCGAATCGAACAAGGCGTTCGCGCACTACCGGTGGTAGCCGGCCGGCGCTCCCACGAGGGGCGCCGCCGCTCCCGCCTGCCAGGCACCGGCCGACGTTAGACGAAGCAGCAGAGGAAGCGAAGAAGTGGCCACGATGACCGCCGTAGAGCTTGCCAAGGTCCGCAACATTGGGGTCATGGCGCATATCGACGCGGGCAAAACCACGACCACCGAGCGGATCCTGTTCTACACCGGCATCAATTACAAGCTCGGTGAGGTCCATGAGGGCGCGGCCACCATGGACTGGATGGAGCAGGAGCAGGAGCGCGGCATCACGATCACGTCTGCCGCGACGACCACGCACTGGCGTGATCACACCATCAACATCATCGACACGCCCGGGCACGTGGACTTCACCGTTGAGGTGGAGCGCTCGCTCCGGGTGCTCGACGGCGCCGTCGCCGTGTTCGACGGGGTCGCGGGCGTCGAGCCGCAGTCGGAGACGGTCTGGCGGCAGGCTGACCGCTACGGTGTGCCGCGCATCTGCTTCGTCAACAAGATGGACCGGGTGGGCGCGGAGTTCCACCGCTGCGTCGAGATGATCACTGACCGGCTGGGTGCCACCCCGCTGGTGATCCAGCTGCCCTGGGGGGTCGAGTCCGACTTCCGCGGGGTCATCGACCTGGTCGGGATGCGCGCGCTGCTCTGGCATACCGAGGGCAAGGGCGACAAGTACGACGTCGTCAGCGTCCCGGACGACCATGTCGAGGCGGCCCGCGAGTGGCGCGACAAGCTGCTCGAGACGATCGCCGAGAACGACGAGGAAATGATGGAGGCCTACCTCGAGGGCACCGAGCCCACCGAGGAGCAGCTGGTCGCCGCGATCCGGCGGGCCACCATCGCGGGCGGCGTGACGCCGGTGCTGTGCGGCAGCGCGTTCAAGAACAAGGGCGTGCAGCCGATGCTGGACGCGATCGTGGACTACCTGCCCAGCCCGGTGGACATCCCGCCGGTCAAGGGGCACGAGGTGGGCCACGAGGATAACGAGGTGCTGCGCAAGGCCGACCCGGCCGAGCCGTTCGCCGCGCTCGCGTTCAAGATCATGTCTGACCAGCACCTGGGCAAGCTGACCTACATCCGGATCTACTCCGGCACCCTGGAGTCGGGGTCGAGCGTGCTCAACTCCACCAAGGGCCGCAAGGAGCGGATCGGCAAGATCTACCAGATGCACGCGAACAAGCGTGAGGAGCGGCCGAGCGCCATCGCTGGGCAGATCGTCGCGGTGATGGGCCTCAAGGACACCACCACCGGGGACACCCTGTCCGACCCGGCC
Organism: uncultured Actinomycetes bacterium; assembly: GCA_963767385.1. Lineage (GTDB taxonomy): Bacteria > Actinomycetota > Actinomycetes > Streptosporangiales > Streptosporangiaceae > RYN-230. Next base: position 4,425 of record CAVYEA010000033.1, read on the forward strand.
AAGCAGGTCATCCTGGAGTCGATGACCTTCCCGGCCCCGGTCATCAACGTGGCCATCGAGCCGAAGACCAAGGGCGACCAGGACAAGCTGGGCACCGCGATCCAGCGGCTGGCCGAGGAGGACCCGACCTTCCAGGTCCGCACGGACGAGGAGACCGGCCAGACCATCATCTCCGGGATGGGCGAGCTCCACCTGGAGGTCCTGGTGGACCGGATGCGGCGGGAGTTCCGCGTGGAGGCCAACATCGGCCGCCCGCAGGTCGCCTACCGCGAGACCGTCCGCAAGACGGTGGAGAAGGTCGAGTACACGCACAAGAAGCAGACCGGTGGCGCGGGCCAGTACGGGCGCGTGATCATCAACCTGGGCCCGACCGGCGGCGACGGCGGCGGCTACGAGTTCGAGAACAAGGTCACTGGCGGGCGCATCCCCCGGGAGTACATCCCCTCGGTGGACGCGGGCTGCCAGGAGGCGGCGGAGTTCGGCGTGCTAGCCGGCTACCCCATGGTGGACGTCAAGGTCACCCTGACCGACGGCGCTTACCACGAGGTGGACTCCTCCGAGCTGGCCTTCAAGATCGCCGGCTCGATGGCGTTCAAGAAGGCCGCCGCGATGGCCAGCCCGGTCCTGCTGGAGCCGGTCATGGCCGTGGAGGTCAGGACGCCCGACGAGTACATGGGCGAAGTGATCGGCGACCTGAACAGCCGCCGCGGCCAGATCCAGGCCATGGAGGAACGGTCCGGGGTCAAGGTCATCAAGGCCCACGTCCCGCTGTCCGAGATGTTCGGCTACGTGGGTGACCTGCGCAGCCGGACCCAGGGCCGGGCCGACTACACCATGCAGTTCGATTCGTACGCCGAAGTGCCGCCCAGCATCGCCAAGGAGATCATCGCCAAGGCGCGCGGCGAGTAACGACAACAAGAACGTCCATCAGGAGAACCGGCGCACCGAGAGAGCGCCTTGGCCCCACCGCGGTGGGGCAGATCGCAACGAGGAGAAACCAGTGGGCAAGGCCAAGTTCGAGCGGACCAAGCCGCACGTGAACATCGGCACCATCGGGCACATCGACCACGGCAAGACCACGCTGACCGCGGCGATCACCAAGGTGCTGCACGACAAGTACCCCGACGTGAACCCCTTCACGCCCTTCGACCAGATCGACAACGCGAAGGAAGAGAAGGAGCGCGGGATCACCATCTCGATCTCGCACGTCGAGTACCAGACCGAGAAGCGCCACTACGCGCACGTGGACTGCCCCGGTCACGCCGACTACATCAAGAACATGATCACCGGTGCCGCGCAGATGGACGGCGCGATCCTGGTGGTCGCCGCCACCGACGGCCCGATGCCGCAGACGCGCGAGCACGTGCTGCTCGCCCGCCAGGTCGGCGTGCCGTACATCGTGGTCGCGCTGAACAAGGCCGACATGGTGGACGACGAGGAGATCCTGGAGCTGGTCGAGCTCGAGGTACGCGAGCTGCTGTCCACCTACGAGTTCCCCGGCGACGACGTCCCGGTGATCCGGGTGTCCGCGCTCAAGGCGCTCGAGGGCGACCAGGAGTGGGGTGCCAAGGTCATCGAGCTCATGGAGGCGTGTGACGACGCCATCCCCGAGCCGGTCCGGGACACCGAGAAGCCGTTCCTGATGCCGGTCGAGGACGTCTTCTCGATCACCGGCCGCGGCACCGTGGTGACCGGCCGGATCGAGCGCGGCAAGGTGCACACCGGTGAGGAAGTCGAGATCATCGGCATCAAGGAGAAGGCGGCGCGGACCACGGTCACCGGGGTCGAGATGTTCCACAAGATCCTTGACGAGGGCCAGGCCGGTGACAACGCGGGCCTGCTGCTGCGTGGCATCAAGCGCGAGGACGTGGAGCGCGGCCAGGTCATCATCAAGCCGGGCACCAACACCCCGCACACCGAGTTCGAGGGCCAGGTCTACATCCTGTCCAAGGACGAGGGCGGCCGGCACACGCCGTTCTTCAACAACTACCGCCCGCAGTTCTACTTCCGGACCACGGATGTGACCGGCGTCGTCCACCTGCCCGAGGGCACCGAGATGGTGATGCCCGGTGACAACACCGAGATGCGGGTGGAGCTGATCCAGCCCATCGCCATGGAGGAAGGCCTGCGGTTCGCGATCCGTGAGGGTGGCCGCACCGTGGGCGCCGGCCGGGTCACGAAGATCATCAAGTAAGAGGTTCCCGCAGCCCATCGCTGGTGAGGCGGGGCCCGCCGCAGGCGGGTTCCCGCCGAGCCAGCGATTCGCGGGGGGTTCCGGGGGTCGCCCCCCGGGCTAACACAGTAAGGACACGGAAGGCACATGGCGGGACAAAAGATCCGCATCCGGCTCAAGGCCTACGATCACGAGGTCATCGACAGCTCGGCGCGGAAGATCGTTGACACGGTGACGCGCACCGGCGCGCGGGTTGCCGGGCCTGTCCCGCTGCCCACCGAGAAGAACATCTACTGCGTGATCCGGTCCCCGCACAAGTACAAGGACTCGCGGGAGCACTTCGAGATGCGCACGCACAAGCGGCTGATCGACATCATCGACCCCACGCCGAAGACGGTCGACTCGCTGATGCGGCTGGACCTGCCTGCCGGCGTCAACATCGAGATCAAGCTCTGAGGAACGCACCGATATGACCAAGCACATCAAGGGCGTCCTGGGGACCAAGCTCGGCATGAGCCAGGTCTTCGACGACGAGGGCCGGATGGTCCCGGTTACCGTCGTCGAGGCGGGCCCGTGCGTCGTGACCGAGGTGCGCACCCCGGACGCTCACGGGTACGCGGCCGTGCAGCTGGGCTACGGCGAGATCGACCCGCGCCGGGTGACCAAGCCGGTGGCCGGGCACTTCGCCAAGGCGTCGGTGACCCCGCGCCGCTACCTGGTCGAGCTCAGGACCGATGACGCCACCGACTACACGCTCGGCCAGGAAGTCACCGTCGAGACGTTCAGCCCCGGCGACCTGGTCAACGTGACCGGGAAGAGCAAGGGCAAGGGCTTCGCGGGCGTGATGAAGCGGCACGGGTTCAAGGGCCTGTCCGCCTCGCACGGCACCCAGCGCAAGCACCGCTCACCCGGCTCGATCGGCGGCTGTGCCACCCCGGGCCGCGTGTTCAAGGGGGTGCGGATGGCCGGCCGGATGGGCGGCGTGCGCACCACCACGCCCAGCCTCACCGTGCAGGCGGTGGACGCCGAGCGCGGGCTGCTGCTGATCCGCGGCGCCGTGCCGGGCCCCAAGGGCGGCCTGATCTTCGTCCGCAGCGCGGTCCGCGCGCAGAGCCCGCAGGAGGCCCGGTGAGCAGCACCGTCAGTGTCGTCTCCCCGTCCGGCCAGGCCGGCCAGGACGTGGAGCTGCCCGGCGAGATCTTCGCCGCGCCGGTCAACATCCCGCTGATCCACCAGGTCGTGGTGGCCCAGGAGGCGGCGGCCCGGCAGGGCACGCACGCCACCAAGACCCGCGGCGCGGTCCGCGGCGGCGGCAAGAAGCCGTACCGGCAGAAGGGCACCGGCCGGGCCCGCCAGGGCAGCATCCGGGCCCCGCAGTACGCCGGCGGCGGTACCGTGCACGGCCCGCAGCCGCGCTCCTACGTGCAGCGGACCCCGAAGAAGATGAAGGCCGCCGCGCTGCGCGGGGCCCTGTCCGACCGGGCCGCCAGCGGCCGGGTCGCGGTGGTCAGCGAGTTCGTCGAGGGCGATGCGCCGAGCACCAGCAGCGCGCTGGCCGTGCTGCGCGCCGCCACCGGGCTGACGGAGGCCAAGCTGGCCGCCAAGGTACTGGTCGTGGTCCAGGCCGACGACCAGCTGGCCTGGAAGAGCCTGCGCAACGTGCCGGGCGTCCGGCTGCTCGCGGCCGACCAGCTCAACACGTACGACGTCCTTGTCAGCGAGCACGTGGTGTTCACCCGCGCCGCGCTGGACAAGTTCGTCGGCCGCGCCGGGAAGAAGGAGGACGGGCAGTGAGCGCGACCAGGATCCCCAATCCCCGCGACATCCTGCTGCGGCCGGTCATCTCGGAGAAGACCTACCGGCTCGCCGATGACGGCAAGTACACCTTCCTGGTTCCCACCGACGCCAACCGGACCCAGGTCCGGCAGGCGGTGGAAGCCGTGTTCGGGGTCAAGGTCACCGGCGTGAACACGCTCAACCGGCCGGGCAAGCGCCGCCGCACCCGGTACGGCTGGGGGCAGCGGCCCAATACGAAGCGGGCCATCGTCAGCCTCGCCGAGGGTGAGCGAATCGATGTCTTCGGCGGCCCGGTCAGCTAGGCCAGCCGGCCACATCAAAGGAGCTTGAGCAGAGATGGCAATCCGCAAGTACAAGCCGACGACCCCGGGACGGCGGGGCGCGAGCGGCGCGGACTTCTCCGAGATCACCCGGGATGAACCGGAGAAGTCGCTGGTCCGCCCGCTGTCCTCGCGCGGCGGCCGGAACGTGCACGGCCGGATCACCGCCCGGCACCAGGGCGGCGGTCACAAGCGGGCCTACCGGCTGATCGACTTCCGCCGCGCGGACAAGGACGGCATCCCGGCCCGGGTCGCGCACATCGAGTACGACCCGAACCGCACCTCGCGGATCGCGCTGCTGCACTACGCCGACGGGGACAAGCGCTACATCATCGCCCCGCAGGGACTGTCCCAGGGTGACCGGGTGGAGAACGGCCCTGGCTCGGACATCCGCCCCGGGAACTGCATGCCGCTGCGGAACATCCCGACCGGCACCGTGGTGCACGCCATCGAGCTGCGGCCCGGTGGCGGCGCCAAGATCGCACGGTCGGCCGGCTCAGGTGTCCAGCTGCTGGCCAAGGACGGCGGCTTCGCGCAGCTGCGCATGCCGTCCGGCGAGATCAGGCGGGTCGACGCGGCCTGCCGGGCCACGGTCGGTGAGGTCGGCAACGCCGAGCAGGGCAACATCAAGCTCGGCAAGGCCGGCCGGAACCGGTGGAAGGGGCACCGGCCCACGGTCCGCGGTGTCGCGATGAACCCGGTGGACCACCCGCTCGGCGGCGGTGAGGGCAAGAGTTCCGGCGGTCGGCACCCGGTCAGCCCGTGGGGTAAGCCGGAGGGACGGACCAGGCAGGCCAACAAGCCAAGCGACCGGCTCATCGTTCGCAGGCGCAGCAAGAAGAAGCGGTAGGAGCAGTCAACGATGCCTCGTAGTCTTAAGAAGGGCCCGTTCGTTGACGACCACCTGATCAAGAAGGTGGATGCGCAGAACGACGCCGGAACCCGGAACCTGATCAAGACCTGGTCCCGGCGTTCCATGATCGTTCCTGCCATGCTGGGCCACACGATCGCGGTGCACGACGGCCGTAAGCACGTGCCGGTGTTCGTCACCGAGGCCATGGTCGGGCACAAGCTGGGCGAGTTCGCGCCGACCCGCACGTTCCGCAGCCACGTCAGGGACGACCGCCGCAGCCGCCGCTAGGCCGCGCACGCGCAGACCACAGAGAGCGAGAGAGAGTCATGGAAGCAAGGGCAAAGGCGCGGTATGTACGCGTCACGCCGCGGAAGGCCCGCCGGGTGGTGGACCTGATCCGTGGCATGCCTGCCGCCGACGCGCAGGCGGTGCTGGCGTTCGCGCCGCAGTCGGCCAGTGACCCGGTGGGCAAGGTGCTGGCGAGCGCTATCGCCAACGCCGAGCATGCCCAGCAGGTGGACGCCGGCTCGCTCGTGGTCAGCCGGGCCTGGGTGGACGAGGGGCCGACGCTCAAGCGCTTCCGGCCGCGTGCGCAGGGCCGGGGCTACCGGATCAACAAGCGCACCAGCCACATCACGGTAATCGTCTCCGATGAGCCCAAGGGGAGGTCCCGCTAGTGGGACAGAAGGTGAACCCGCATGGGTTCCGGCTCGGCATCACCACCGACTTCAAGAGCCGGTGGTATGCGGACAAGCTGTACAAGGATTATGTCGCCGAGGATGTCGCCATCCGCCGGATGCTGCAGCGCGGCATGGAGCGGGCTGGCATCTCCAAGGTGGAGATCGAGCGCACCAGGGACCGGGTCCGGGTGGACATCCACACCGCCCGGCCGGGCATCGTCATCGGCCGCCGCGGCGCCGAGGCCGACCGGATCCGCGGTGACCTGGAGAAGCTCACCAGCAAGCAGATCCAGCTGAACATCCTCGAGGTGAAGAACCCCGAGACCGACGCCCAGCTGGTCGCCCAGGGCGTGGCTGAGCAGCTGTCCAGCCGCGTGTCGTTCCGGCGGGCCATGCGCAAGGCGATGCAGACCTCGATGAAGGGCGGCGCCAAGGGCATCCGGGTGCAGTGCTCGGGCCGCCTCGGCGGCGCTGAGATGTCCCGCTCCGAGTTCTACCGCGAGGGCCGGGTGCCGCTGCACACGCTGCGCGCCGACATCGACTATGGCTTCTACGAGGCACGGACCACCTTCGGCCGGATCGGCGTGAAGGTATGGATCTACCGCGGTGAGGCCCCGCAGACCCGGGCCGAGCGTGAGGCGGCCGCGGCCGCCCTGCGGGCTGGCGGCCAGCGCCGGGACCGGCCGACCGGCCCGCAGCGGCGCCGCCGCCCTGGTGGCCCCGAGGGCCCGGACCGCGGCCCGGCCGGCGGCGGGGACGACAGGACCGCCGACCGCGGCGGCGCGGCCAGTGCCGCTCCGGCCGAGGCGCCGGCCGCGACCAGCGGTGAGGAGGGCTGAGTCATGCTTATCCCGCGCAGGGTCAAGCACCGCAAGCAGCACCGGCCGGACCGGCACGGAGTGGCCAAGGGCGGCACCCGGGTGGCCTTCGGTGAGTACGGCATCCAGGCGCTGGAGCACGCGTACGTGACCAACCGGCAGATCGAGTCCGCCCGTATCGCCATGACCCGGCACATCCGGCGTGGCGGGAAGGTGTGGATCACGATCTACCCGGACCGCCCGCTGACCAAGAAGCCGGCCGAGACCCGGATGGGGTCCGGCAAGGGCTCACCGGAGTGGTGGGTGGCCAACGTGAAGCCGGGCCGCGTCATGTTCGAGCTGTCCGGGGTGGCCGAGCCGGTCGCCCGGGAGGCGCTCCGCCGCGCCATGCACAAGCTGCCCATGAAGTGCCGCTTTGTTACTCGTGAAGTGGGTGAAGGCTGATGGCTGGCCTGGCCGCGGCAGACCTGCGGAACTCCAGCGAGGAAGAGCTCGACAGCAAGCTGGCCGAGGCCAAGACGGAGCTGTTCAACCTCCGCTTCCAGGCCGCTACCGGCCAGCTGGAGAGCCACGGGCGGCTGCATGCCGTCCGCAAGGAGATCGCCCGCATCTACACGGTGAAGCGGGAACGCGAGCTTGGCATCGTGATCGTCGTAGAGGAGGCGGACGAGAGTGAGTGACGGGCAGGACGCGGCCACCAGCCGCGGCTACCGCAAGGTCCGCGAAGGCTACGTGGTCAGCGACAAGATGGACAAGACCGTCGTGGTCATCGTTGAGGACCGCGTGAAGCACCCGAAGTACGGCAAGGTCATCCGGCGCACCAGGAAGTACACCGCGCACGACGGCGAGAACGCCTGCGGCGTGGGGGACCGGGTGCGGCTGATGGAGACCAGGCCACTGTCCGCGACGAAGCGCTGGCGCGTCTCGGAGATCCTGGAGAAGGCGAAGTAACGACCCACCCGCGGGGCGGGAGCCCCGTGAACCCCGGCGTCAGGAAGCAGGAGTTGACGTGATCCAGCAGGAGTCGCGGCTTAAGGTCGCCGACAACACCGGAGCCAAGGAGATCTTGTGTATCCGCGTGCTCGGCGGCTCGGGCCGGCGATACGCGGGCATCGGTGATGTCATCGTGGCGACAGTGAAGGATGCCCTTCCCGGTGCCGGGGTGAAGAAGGGCGATGTCGTCAAGGCGGTCGTGGTGCGCACCCGCAAGGAGCGCCGCCGCGGCGACGGCTCGTACATCCGTTTTGATGAGAACGCCGCCGTGCTGATCCGGGACGGCGGGGACCCCCGGGGCACCCGCATCTTCGGGCCGGTCGGCCGTGAGCTGCGCGAGAAGCGGTTCATGCGGATCATCTCGCTCGCGCCGGAGGTGCTGTGATGGCTGCCTCTTCTCGTGGGAAGGCCGCGATGGCAGGCAAGAAGAGCGCGCCGGCGAGGCCGGCGCGCATGAAGATCAAGAAGGGCGACCACGTGGTGGTCGTCGCGGGCCGGGACCGGGGCCGTGAGGGCACCGTCATCCTCGCCGACCCCGAGCGCCAGCGGGTGCTGGTGCAGGGGGTCAACATGGTCCGCAAGAACAAGAAGGTGGATTACCAGGGACGGCGTGGTGCCAAGGAAGGCGGCATCATGACCACCGAGGCGCCGATCCACGTGAGCAACGTCCAGCTGATCGATCCGGAGACCAAGAAGCCGGCCCGCGCCGGGTTCCGTTACGACGAGGACGGCACCAAGGTCCGGATCTCCCGCCCGGGCGGTAAGGACATCTGATGACGACGACGACGCAGGACGCGGCCACCTCGAACGGGGCGGCCGCGGCGCGCCCGGCGCCCCGGCTCCGGGAGCGCTACCGCCAGGAGATCGCCCCGGCGATGCGCGAGGAGTTCAGCTACGCCAACGTGATGCAGATCCCCACGCTGACCAAGATCGTGGTCAACATGGGTGTCGGCGAGGCGGCCCGGGACGCCAAGCTCATCGAGGGCGCGGTCCGCGACCTCACGGTGATCACCGGGCAGAAGCCGGCGGTCGCCCGGGCCCGCAAGTCCATCGCCCAGTTCAAGCTGCGCGAGGGCATGCCGATCGGGGCGCACGTCACGCTGCGCGGCGACCGGATGTGGGAGTTCCTGGACCGGCTGCTGTCACTGGCGCTGCCGCGCATCCGTGACTTCCGCGGCCTGTCCGACCGGCAGTTCGACGGCCGGGGCAACTACACGTTCGGCCTCAACGAGCAGCTGATGTTCCACGAGATCGACGCCGACCAGGTGGACCGCCAGCGCGGCATGGACGTGACCGTGGTGACCACGGCGACCACCGACGAAGAGGGCCGCGCGCTGCTGCGGCGGCTCGGATTCCCGTTCAAGGAGAGCTGAGGAGTGGCGAAGAAGGCGCTAGTCGTCAAGGCGAGCCGGACGCCCAAGTTCAAGGTGCGCGGGTACACCCGCTGCTCGCGCTGTGGGCGGCCGCGCGCCGTGTACCGCCGGTTCGGCCTGTGCCGGATCTGCTTCCGCTCGATGGCGCACCGCGGTGAGCTGCCGGGCATCACGAAATCCAGCTGGTAAGCCACCAGCCATGACCAACCTGGGCGCATCCGCGCCCACTGACCACGCCGCAGGTCCCGCGAGGGAAACCCCGGCGAGGAGGGCCTCCAGGCCATGACGATGACCGACCCGATCGCAGACATGCTGGCCCGTCTGCGTAATGCCAACTCGGCGTACCACGACACCGTGGGCATGCCCAGCTCCACGATCAAGGTCCGGATCGCGGAGATCCTCCAGCGGGAGGGCTACATCGCGGGCTGGGCCGTGGAAGACGCCGAGGTGGGCAAGAAGCTCGTGGTGTCGCTGAAGTACGGGCCGACCCGGGAGCGCTCCATCGCGGGGATCAAGCGGGTATCCAAGCCTGGCCTGCGGGTGTACGCGAAGAAGGACAACCTGCCCAGGGTGCTCGGCGGCCTCGGCATCGCCATCATCTCCACCTCGGCCGGCCTCATGACCGACAAGCAGGCGAACCAGCGCGGCGTAGGCGGGGAAGTCCTCGCCTACGTCTGGTGAGGAGACGGCGATGTCACGAATCGGACGGCTCCCCGTGGAGATTCCCGGGGGTGTCAACGTCACGATCGACGGGCGGGAGGTCAGCGTCAAGGGCCCCAAGGGCAGCCTGGCGCTCGAGCTCAGCGCACCCATCGAGATCACCCGCGAGGACGGTGTCCTGCGGGTGACCCGGCCGAACGACGAGGGCAAGGTGCGGGCCCTGCACGGGCTGTCCCGCACCCTGGTGGCCAACATGGTCACCGGGGTCACCCAGGGTTACAGCAAGACGCTGGAAATCGTCGGTGTCGGCTACCGGGTGCAGCAGCGTGGCGCCAACCTGGAGTTCCAGCTCGGCTTCAGCCACCCGGTGACGGTCACCCCGCCGCCGGGCATCACACTCCGCGTCGAGACGCCGACCCGGCTGGTGGTCGAGGGCATCGACAAGCAGCTGGTCGGGGAAGTCTCGGCCAATATCCGCAAGCTGCGCAAGCCCGACCCGTACAAGGGCAAGGGCATCCGCTACCAGGGCGAGCAGGTCCGCCGCAAGGTCGGGAAGGCTGGTAAGTAACAGATGGCTAGCACGAAGACCAGGAGCCGGGGCCGGACCGCCGCGCGGACGCGGCGGCACACCCGGGTCCGCAAGAAGGTGCTGGGCAGTGCCGAGCGTCCCCGGCTGAGCGTAGCCCGGTCGGCGCGGCACACGTCCGTCCAGCTGATCGACGACGGCGCGGGCGTGACACTCGCCTCCGCGTCTACCCTGGAAGAGCCGATCCGGGCCGCCGACGGGGACAAGACGGCCAAGGCGCGCCAGGTCGGCGCGCTGCTCGCGGAGCGGGCCACTGCGGCCGGCGTCACCGCCGCGGTGTTCGACCGCAGCGGCTGGGCCTACCACGGCCGGATCGCGGCCCTGGCGGACGCCGTCCGCAAGGGAGGCCTGGACCTGTGAGTGTTATTCAGGACCGGCTAGCGAGCGCAGGCCCGGAGGGCCTGCGCGAGCGGCCGGTGCATGGTCTGGATAACGCGAACGTTGGAGTAAGCGCTGTGATGGGCAGTGCCACGACGAGCTTCGTTAAGCACGAGAGAAGGAATTTCTGATGGCAGGAGGACCGCGGCGGGGCGGCGGCGGCGGTGGCGGCGAACGGCGTGACCGCCGGGACGACCGCCGCGGTGGCGGCGCCGACAAGGGCACGGCGTACCTGGAGCGGGTCGTCACCATCAACCGGGTGGCCAAGGTCGTCCAGGGTGGCCGCCGGTTCAGCTTCACCGCCCTGGTCATCGTCGGCGACGGCAATGGCATGGTCGGCGTGGGCTACGGCAAGGCCAAGGAAGTGCCGGCCGCCATCGCCAAGGGCGTGGAAGCGGCCAAGAAGTCGTTCTTCCGGGTGCCCAGGATCGCCGGCACCATCCCGCACACGGTGCAGGGCGAGGAGTCCGCGGGCGTCGTGCTGCTCAAGCCGGCCAGTCCCGGCACCGGCGTCATCGCCGGCGGCCCGGTGCGGGCCGTGCTGGAGTGCGCGGGCGTGCACGACGTGCTGTCCCGCTCGCTCGGCTCATCCAACCCGATCAACGTCGTGCACGCGACGGTGGCGGCACTCAAGAGCCTGAAGCGGCCCGAGGAGATCGCCGCCCGGCGCGGGCTTCCGATCGAGGACGTGGCCCCGGCCGCCATGCTGCGCGCTCGCGCGGCGGCGGCCAGCGCGGGCGCCGCGTCCGGCAACAGCTGACGGGAGCGCATCTGTGTCTCAGCTGAAAGTTACCCAGACCCGGTCGGAGATCGGGGGCACCAAAGGGCAGCGGGCATCGCTCCGCTCGCTCGGGCTCAAGCGGATCGGGCAGACGGTCGTCAAGGATGACCGGCCCGAGTTCCGCGGCATGATCGACGCGGTACGGCACCTCGTCGTCGTCGAGGAGGTCGACTGACATGCTCCGGATCCATCATCTCCGCCCGGCGCCGGGTTCGCGCACCGAGCGCACCCGGGTCGGCCGTGGTGAGGCATCCAAGGGCAAGACCGCGGGCCGGGGTACCAAGGGCACCCACGCGCGGAATTCGGTGCACCCCGGCTTCGAGGGCGGCCAGATGCCGCTGCAGCGCCGGGTGCCCAAGCTGAAGGGCTTCTCCAACTCCCGGTTCAAGACCAGCTACCAGGTCGTCAACACCGGGCGGCTGGCTGAGCTCTACCCCGAGGGTGGCGAGGTGACCGTGGACGGCCTGGTGGCCAAGGGTGCGGTGCGGTCTGGCCAGCTGGTCAAGGTGCTCGGCGAAGGTGACCCGGGCGTGGCGCTCCAGGTGTCCGCGCACGCGTTCTCCGCGTCGGCCCGCGAGAAGATCACTGCCGCCGGGGGGACCGTCACCCAGCTGTGACCCTGTCCCCGGGCACGGCCGCGGGCCGTGGCACGTTGTCCATGCGGCGGCAGCGCACGGTGACCGTCCCCTCGCGCGGGGGGCTGTCACCGTGCTCCGGACGCGTTACACTGCGGCGCACCGGCTGCTGCTGCCAACCCCCGGGAGGGCGCGGCCCTGCCCCGTTGACCGACCACGTTGAGGACTGCGCATGCTGACCGCGTTCATCCGGGCCTTCCGGACGCCTGACCTGCGCAAGAAGCTGCTGTTCACGCTGGCGATGCTGGCCGTGTTCCGGTTCGGCGCGGCGGTGCCCACCCCGGGTATCTCCGAGAAGGCCGTCAAGGTCTGCACCGGCCTGGAGAGCAAGAGCAGCGCGGCCGGTGTCTACCAGCTGGTCAACTTGTTCAGCGGCGGGGCGTTGCTGAAGCTGTCGGTGTTCGCCCTGGGCATCATGCCGTACATCACGGCGAGCATCATCCTGCAGCTGCTGGCCGTGGTCATCCCGCGGCTGGAGACGCTGCGCCAGGAAGGCCAGGCCGGCCAGCAGAAGATCACCCAGTACACCCGGTACCTCACCGTGGGGCTGGCCGTGCTGCAGTCCACCGGCATCATCGCCCTGGCCCGGTCCGGCAACCTGTTCGGCACCAGCTGCCCCTCGCTGATCCCCAACTCCTCGGTGTTCACCATCACCACCATGGTCATCTGCATGACGGCGGGCACCGCGGTCATCATGTGGCTCGGTGAGCTGATCACCGACCGCGGGGTCGGCAACGGCATGTCCGTGCTCATCTTCACCACGGTCGTCTCGCAGATAACCGGCTACATGGTGGACGTCTACCGGGCCAAGACGATCTTCGTGCTGATCATCGTGCTGGCCGTCGGCGTCGCCATCGTGGGCTTTGTGGTGTTCATGGAGCAGGCGCAGCGGCGCATCCCGGTGCAGTACGCCAAGCGGATGGTGGGCCGCAAGATGTACGGCGGCACCTCCACCTACATCCCGCTCAAGGTGAACCAGGCCGGCGTCATCCCGGTCATCTTCGCCTCGTCCATGCTCTACATCCCGATCCTGGCCGCCTCGCTGTTCGGGAGCAAGACCCACCCCTCGCGCTGGGTCAACTTCATCAACAACAACCTGGGCAGCGGGGCGAACGGGGACTCGGCCCTTTACATGATCCTGTTCTTCGTGCTCATCGTCTTCTTCACCTACTTCTACGTGTCCATCACGTTCAACCCGGTCGAAGTCGCGGACAACATGAAGAAGTACGGCGGGTTCATCCCCGGTATCCGTCCCGGGCGGCCGACCGCGCAGTACCTCAACTACGTGCTCACCAGGCTCACCGCGCCGGGATCGATCTACCTGGGCCTCATCGCGCTGCTGCCGGCGGTGGCGTTCGCGCTGCTGGGCGTGGGCACCCAGTTCCCGTTCGGCGGGACGAGCATCCTGATCGTGGTGGGAGTGGGGCTGGACACGGTGAAGCAGATCGAAAGCCAGTTGCAGCAGCGCAACTATGAGGGCTTCCTGAGGTAGTGCGCGTCGTCCTTGTCGGGCCCCCCGGTGCGGGCAAGGGGACACAGGCCCAGTTCATAGCGTCGCACCTGTCCATCCCGAAGATCTCGACAGGTGACATCTTCCGCACCAACGTCAGCCAGGGCACCGCGCTGGGCCGCCGCGCGCAGGCGTTCATGGGGCGCGGCGACCTGGTCCCGGACGAGGTGACCATCGCCATGGTCACCGACCGGCTGCAGGAGGACGACGCGCAGTCCGGCTTCCTGCTGGACGGCTTCCCGCGCACGGTGCCCCAGGCGGAGACGCTGAAGAAGATGCTCGCGTCGTGGGACACCAAGCTGGACGTGGTGCTGGAACTGGTGGTGGACGACGACGAGGTGGTCCGGCGCCTGTCCGGGCGGCGGACCTGCCGCCGCTGCGGCCGGGTCTGGCACGCGCTCTTCGACCCGCCCGCGCGCAAGGATCGCTGCGATGACTGCGGCGCGGAACTCTTCCAGCGGGACGACGACCGCGAGGAGACCATCCGGCACCGGATAGTGGTCTACGGGGAGCAGACCGCGCCGCTGGTCGCCTTCTACGCCGACGAGGGCATCCTGCTCGGTATCGACGCCACCGGCCCGGTGGAGGAGATCACCGAGCGCGCCCTGTCCGCCCTCCGCCGGTTCATCCGCTGAACGCTCTTCGTCCGGGACTGCGGCTTCTGCTGCTGCTTCCGGCTTCATCCGCGGCTGGCCGGAGGCCCCGCCACAGGTACCGTTGAGGTGGACGGAGGCGGCATGTGGAAGAGGCATGAGCCGGGCATCGAGCTGAAGAGCCCGGAGCAGTTCGCGGTGATGCGCGAGGCCGGGCTGGTGGTGGCGGCCGCGCTGCGGGCCGCGGCGGCCGCGGCGGCCCCCGGGGTGAGCACGGCCGACCTGGACGCGGTGGCCAGCGAGGTCATCCGGGCGGCCGGCGCCGTCCCCTCGTTCAAGGGCTACCACGGCTACCCGGCCACCCTGTGCACCTCGGTGAACGAGGAGATCGTGCACGGCATCCCCGGCCCGGGCCGGCGGCTCCGGCGACGGCGACCTGCTGTCCATCGACTGCGGCGCGATCGTGGACGGCTGGCACGCCGACGCCGCGCTCAGCCTCGGGATCGGCGAGCTGCCCCCGAGCCTGGCCCGGCTGCTGGACGTCTGCGAGCAGGCGATGTGGGCCGGGCTGGCCCAGGCCCGCCCGGTGCACGGCTGACCGACATCTCGCACGCCGTCGAGGCCACGGTCCGGGCCGCGGGCCGCGGCTACGGCATCGTCGAGGACTACGTGGGGCACTTCATCGGCAGCGAGATGCACATGGAACCGCCGGTGCTCAACCAGGGCCGGCCCGGCCGCGGGCCGCTGCTGACCGCGGGGATGGCCCTGGCCGTCGAGCCGCTGCTCACGGCGGGCAGCCCGGAGACGGTGCTGGATGACGACGGCTGGACGGTGCGCAGCGCGGATGGCCGCGCCGGCGGCGCACTTCGAGCACACGGTCGCGATCACCGCCGACGGCCCCTGGGTGCTGACCGCACCGGACGGCGGCGCGGCCGGGCTGGCCCGGGCCGCCGTCCCGGCGGCCGGCGCGCGGCCGGACCGCCCGTGACCACCGCACCCCGCCCCGCCGTACGTCCCTGAAGGAGGCCCGATGGCCAGCGACCCGAAGATCCGCTGCAGTGACGCGGACCGGGACCGCACCGCTGCCCTGCTCCGGGAGCATCTCGCGGCCGGGCGGCTGACCGCCGAGGAGTTCCACGAGCGGCTGGAAGCCGCCTACGCCGCCAAGACGCTGGGCGAACTGGACGAGCTCATGGCTGATCTGCCCGCTATCGACCGTATCAGCTCCCCGCTGCCACGCTCCGCCCTGGCCGCCCCGGCCCCGCCCCGCTTCCCTGGTGGCGCCCGCCCGGCTAGAAAACCCGGGCGCCGAACGGCCCGGTCCCCGGACTGACCTGGGCAGCCGGGGGGACGGGGCGTTAAGGTGGCGGGAATTTTTTGGGCCGCTCCCGGTTCGCAAAGTCAAGCGGGGTCGCGTAGACTCTGCTGCGGCTCGCGAGTTGCGCTGTGCTGGCGTTTGCTGATGCCTCGCGGGCACGGGTAGGATAGGCATCCCGGTGGGCACAGTCCCGGGAAGCACCACGAAACAATGTAGACAACACCTGCCTGCACGCGTGAGCAGCGGCGAGCGCGGCGGGCCTGACAGCGAAGCGCGGAGGACATGCCCAAAAAGGACGGCGCCATCGAGATCGAGGGCAGGATCGTCGAATCACTTCCCAATGCCTTCTTCCGGGTGGAGCTAGACAACGGGCACAAGGTTCTCGCCCACATCAGCGGGAAGATGCGGATGCACTACATCCGCATCCTGCCGGACGACCGGGTTGTCGTTGAGCTGAGCCCATACGACCTGAGCCGCGGCCGGATTGTCTACCGGTACAAGTGACGAGACGGCGGGCGTTAGTCCGCCAGAGTGCCGGAGGAGGCCACGATGAAGGTCAAGCCGAGTGTGAAGAAGATCTGCAGCAAGTGCCGGGTGATCCGGCGGCATGGCCGGGTCATGGTCATCTGCTCTGACCCGCGGCACAAGCAGCGCCAGGGCTGACGCCCTGAACCGACGAACCGCAGCCTGCGGCCAGGCTGACCAGCCGGCCGCCAGGCCACCCCCGGACGGAGGCCGGGGCCCAGCCCGGGCGGGGCAGGGAGCGGTCCGCAGACCTCCGCAAGGACAGTTAGGAGAACGCCCGCCCATGGCACGCCTCGTTGGCGTCGACCTCCCCCGCGAAAAGCGGCTGGAGGTCGCTCTCACGTACATCTACGGGATCGGGCGCACCCGCGCCCTTGAGACGCTGGCCGCCACGGGCGTCAGCGGTGACTCCCGGGTGCACCAACTCGGTGACGACGAACTGGTCCGGCTCCGTGACTGGATCGAGGCCACCTACAAGGTCGAGGGTGACCTTCGCCGCGAGGTGCAGGCCGACATCCGCCGCAAGATCGAGATCGGGTGCTACCAGGGCATCCGGCATCGCCGCGGCCTTCCGGTGCACGGCCAGCGCACCCAGACCAACGCCCGGACCCGCAAGGGCCGGAAGAAGACCGTGGCCGGCAAGAAGAAGGCCGGCAAGAAGTAGTAGTCCGCGCTCGCGGGACGCATGACGTCAGCCGCGCCGGGGATCGACGACCTCACCGAATAGGAAGCAGATGCCGCCAAGGAGCCGCACGGCCGCCACGAAGAAGGTGCGCCGCAAGGAACGGAAGAACGTCGCTCACGGGCACGCCCACATCAGGAGCACGTTCAACAACACCATCGTCTCGATCACCGACCCGGTGGGGAACGTCATCGCGTGGGCGTCCTCGGGCCAGGTCGGTTTCAAGGGTTCCCGCAAGTCCACTCCGTTCGCCGCGCAGATGGCGGCGGAGGCCGCGGCCCGCCGGGCCATGGAGCACGGGATGCGCAAGGTCGACGTGTTCGTCAAGGGCCCGGGCTCCGGGCGTGAGACCGCCATCCGCTCGCTGCAGGCGACCGGCCTGGAGGTCGGGTCAATCCAGGACGTCACCCCGGTTCCGCACAATGGCTGCCGCCCGCCGAAGCGGCGCCGGGTCTGAGGAGTTAACGAGAAGATGGCGCGATACACGGGCGCGGACTGCAAGCTGTGCCGCCGCGAGAAGATGAAGCTCTTCCTGAAGGGTGCCAAGTGCGATTCGCCGAAGTGCCCGATCGAGATCCGGCCCTACCCGCCGGGTGAGCACGGCCGGAACCGGCCGAAGGAGAGCGAGTACCTGCTGCAGATCCGGGAGAAGCAGAAGGCCCGCCGGGTCTACGGCATCCTGGAGAAGCAGTTCCACGGGTACTACGAAGAGGCCACCCGCAAGCGCGGGATGACCGGCGAGAACCTGCTCCAGATCCTGGAGAGCCGCCTGGACAACGTCGTGTACCGGGCCGGCTTCGCCAAGAGCCGGGACATGGCCCGCCAGCTGGTGCGGCACGGGCACTTCATCGTCAACGGCAAGAAGGTGGACATCCCCTCCTACCGGGTGAGCGAGAACGACATCATCGAGGTCAAGCCCAAGTCCCGGGAGCTGACCCCGATGCTGGTCGCGGTCGCCGAGGCCGGCGAGCGGCCCAGCCCGGCCTGGATGGAGGTCATCCCGGACACCATGCGGATCCTCATCCACTCGCTGCCGGCCCGGGCGCAGATCGACACCCAGGTCTCCGAGCAGCTCATCGTCGAGTACTACTCGAAGTAATGCTTGCCGGGCCGCCGTATCAGCGGCGGCCCGCCGCGGGAATGGCCCACCCGGCCGGTACCGGCCGAGCCTGGCACCGGTGAACGGGCCGCCGCTGAAAGATCGCGACTGTCATATAACGGGCGTCGCGGAAAGGGGTAAGCAAATGCTCATCGCCCAGCGTCCCACGCTTACCGAAGAGCAGGCCGGCGACTACCGGTCCCGGTTCATCATCGAGCCGCTGGAGCCGGGCTTCGGCTACACGATCGGGAACTCGGTGCGCCGCACCCTGCTCTCCTCGATCCCCGGCGCCGCCGTGACCAGCATCCGGATCGAGGGTGTGCTGCACGAGTTCTCCACCGTCCCGGGGGTCCAGGAGGATGTCACCGACATCATCCTCAACCTCAAGGAGCTGGTGGTCTCCTCGGAGCAGGACGAGCCGGTGGTGATGTACCTGCGCAAGCAGGGTCCCGGTGAGGTCACCGCGGCCGACATCGCGCCGCCCGCCGGGGTCGAGGTGCACAACCCGGACCTGCACATCGCCACGCTGAACGGCAAGGGCAAGCTGGAGATGGAGCTGACGGTCGAGCGCGGCCGCGGCTACGTGTCCGCCGCGCAGAACAAGCAGCCCGGCCAGGAGATCGGCCGCATCCCGATCGACTCCATCTACTCCCCGGTGATGCGGGTCACCTACAAGGTCGAGGCGACCCGTGTCGAGCAGCGGACCGACTTCGACAAGCTCATCCTCGACGTGGAGACCAAGCCGTCGATGCGCCCCCGCGACGCGGTGGCCAGCGCCGGCAAGACTCTCGTCGAACTGTTCGGTCTCGCCCGCGAGCTGAACGTGGAGGCGGAGGGCATCGACATCGGCCCGTCGCCGACGGACGCGGCACTCGCCGCCGACCTGGCGCTGCCGATCGAGGAGCTGAACCTCACCGTCCGCTCCTACAACTGCCTCAAGCGCGAGGGCATTCACACCGTCGGCGAGCTGGTCGCCCGCAGTGAGCAGGACCTGCTCGACATCCGCAACTTCGGCGCCAAGTCGATCGAGGAAGTCAAGCAGAAGCTTGTCGACATGGGCCTCGCGCTCAAGGACTCCCCGCCCGGGTTCGACCCGGGCACCGCGGCCGACAGCTACGGCGCGGACGACGACGACAGCTACGTCGAGACCGAGCAGTACTGACGGGATCCGGCACCCCCGGTAGTACCCGACCAAGGAGAACGTTCCGATGCCCACGCCTACCAAGGGCACGCGGCTGGGTGGCAGCTCCGCCCACCAGCGGCACATCCTGGCCAACCTGGCCACGGCCCTGTTCGAGCACGGCAAGATCACCACGACCGAATCCAAGGCGCGCCGGCTCCGGCCGTACGCCGAGCGGCTGATCACCTTCGCCAAGCGGGGTGACCTGCACGCCCGTCGCCAGGTGCTCACCGTGGTCACCGACAAGAGCGTGGTGCACACACTGTTCACCGAGATCGGGCCGCAGTTCGCGACCCGGGACGGCGGGTACACCCGGATCACCAAGATCGGCCCGCGCAAGGGCGATAACGCCCCGCTCGCGGTGATCGAGCTGATCCAGGAGGAGGCGGAGGCCAAGCCACGGCGCCGCCGCGCCCGGCGGTCCCAGCCCGCCGCCCGCCCGGCCCGTGGCGCGGCCGCGGTGGCGGAGGAGGAGACGGCTGAGGCTCCGGCCGAGGTGGAGGACACGGCTGCTGAGGCTGAGGCGGCCGAGGCCGCTGAGGTGGAGGCGGCCGACGACTCCGCGGCGGCGGAAGCCGACGCGGATGACTCGGCCGAGGCCAGCGACGGCGAGGCTGAGGACTCCGCTGAGGCGGACGGCAAGCCGGCCGAGAGCTGACCGCGTCCCGCGAGATAGCAGGGGAACCGGCCCCAGCCCAGGCGATGGTCGCTGGGGCTGGGGCCGTTCCGTGTCCGGGGGAGGCGCTCGTCCGGCTCCGGCTCGATCTCGGCTACGACGGCGGCGGGTTCTCCGGGTGGGCCCGGCAGCCAGGGCGCCGCACCGTCCAGCAGGTCGTGGAGGAGGCGCTCGGCCGGGTGCTCCGGCTGGACGGCCCGGCCTCGCTGACTGTCGCGGGCCGGACCGACGCCGGGGTGCACGCCCGCGGTCAGGTCGCCCACGCGGATGTGCCGGTCACGCACTGGTCGGCGGCCTCCCCGGCGGTGCTGCGCCGGCTGGCCGGGGTCCTGCCCCCCGATGTCCGGGTCGGCCGGATCGAGCCGGCTCCCGACGGGTTCGACGCCCGGTTCTCCGCGTTGTGCCGCCGGTATTCCTACCGGGTCTGTGACGACCCGGCCGGTCCCGACCCGCTGCGGCGGCACGACACGCTCGGCTACCGCCGCCCGCTCGACATCGCGGCGATGAACGCCGCGGCCGCGCTGCTGCTGGGCGAGCATGACTTCGCGGCCTTCTGCCGCCGCCGGGAGGGCGCCAGCACGGTCCGCGAGTTGCTGCGGCTGTCCTGGGCCCGGGAGCCCGGTGGGCCGGGTGCGCCGTCCGTGGTGGCCGGCACCGTGGTCGCCGACGCGTTCTGCCACTCCATGGTCCGGGCGCTGACCGGTGCCCTGCTCAAGGTGGGGGAGGGGGCGCGGCCGCCGCAGTGGGCGGCCCAGGTGCTCCGCGCCCGGGTCCGTGACCCCGGCGTCCCCGTGGTGCCGCCGCACGGGCTCTGCCTGGAGGAAGTGTGCTATCCGCCGCCCGCTCAGCTGGCCGACCGGGCCCGGGCGACCCGGCGGCTGCGCGGGGACCCGGCCCGGCCGCAGCGACCAGGTGAGCCGTCATGACGGTGGGCCGCTGATCACGGTGAGGAGGGCGTCTCCGGCTTGCCGAACAGCATCCGGCTGGTCAGGCTGATGTTGGCGGTGGCGCCGACCAGGCCGCGCGAGAAGGCGTCCAGCCGGGCCCGCTGCTGGGCGTTGCCCGGGGCCTTGAGGCTGGTGAATTCCGCCCAGGTCAGGATCAGGTAGTGGCCCTTGATCTGGGCTTCCTCCAGGCCGGTGCCCTGGGAAAGGTTGCGGGTGGGGCCTTTCGCCCCGGGGAGTTGCTTGATGAACGCGGTCGCCCCGGTGGCCTGCCCAGCCTGCTGCGCCCCCGCGACGTCGGCCAGGTTCAGGACGCCGATCGTGGCCATGATCTTCTGCCCGGCCGACAGGTAACTCGCCCGCATCACCTGGGTACAGCCCGCCTTGCGCAGGGCCGCCTGCAGCTTGGCCCCCAGCACTATCCGGGGGCAGGTGGTGTCGGCCCGCTGAATGGTCCGTACCACCATGGTCCCGCCCGCGGTGTACCGGGCCGGGAACATCTCCGTCAGGGTGAGCGGCGCTGGGTCCTCGGTGCGGGTGGCGATGTGCTTCCACGGTCCGAGGCTCGGTGACGGGCTGCCCGCGGCGGTGGGCTTCCGGGATGGCCCCGCGCCGGAAGCGGTCGCCCGGCCCTTGACGAAGTGCAGGTAGGCGACGCCGATCAGCACGGCGACGACCACCATCATGACCAGGGGCATCAGCCACATCCGGGCCCGGCTTGCCGGCTTGCGGGCCTTCCGCGGCTTCCCCGGCTTGCGGCCGCGGGCCGCGGACCGCGAGCCGGTCCCGCCCGGCCCGGTCCCGCCCGGCCCGGTCCCGTCCGGTATCGCCTCGCGGCTACCGGTGCCCCAGCCGGTGCGGTCGCCCCAGTCGGGGCCGCCGGGTGCGGCCCCGAACTCCTCGAAGGTTCCGTGCTGCGGCGCGGCCAGCGTCCCGGATGGCGCCTGCGCCGCCCAGTATCCCGGCCCCTCCTGCTGCGCCCCCCAGGCTCCGCCCGTCTCGTCTGGCGCGGTCCAGGAGCCCGGGGTACCGTCTCCAGGCCAGGCTGCCTGCGGTCCGGTCCCCTCCTGGGCCTGGGCGGCCTGCCGGTCGCGCCGGGCGGCCAGCCGTCCTCCCGGCCGCGGCTGGCCGGGATCAGTCGTGCCGGGGGCGGGCTGGCCCGGCGCCAGTCCGGCCGCCGCCGCATACCCGGCCGGGCCGGCGAGTCCCTCTGGTCCGTCCGGGTAGCCGTCGGCCGGCCCGAACGGCCCGCCGTCGGCGGTGCCTGCCAGCCCGGCACCAGCCGGGGCCGGGCCACTGCCGCCGTCGGCGCGCTTGCTGGTCCACTCGCCGGCCAGGTCCGCCCCGTCCACTACCGACCAGGTCTGGGTGGCGGTGGCGTCGGCAGCGGGGTCACTCACCGCGAGCAGTGGGTAGTCCGGTTCCGCGGCGGCCCCCGCCGCATCCGCGCCCGGCGCGCTCCGGCCGGCGGCCCGGGCGTTCCGCAGCGCCGGGGAGTTCCACGGAGAGAACTGGCCGGGCGGGTACACCGGATCGGGTGCCCCCGGAGCAGGCGGGTATCCGCGGACCGGGCCACGCCCGCCCGGGCCGGCCGTCCGGAAGGCGCCCGCGCTCCACAGCGAGCCCCCGGCCGCCGGGCTGCCGCCCCCGCCGCTCAGGCCCGTGCCGCTGCGGCCCGGGTTCGGGCGGCCCGTCGTGCTGAGGCCCGTGGGGCCGGGGCCCGTCGTGCTGAGGCCCGTGGGGCCGGGGCCCGTGCTGCCGGGGCCCGTGCCGCCGGGGCTGGTGCCGCTGAGACCGGCGCCGCTGAGACTGGTGCTGGGGCCCGTGCCGCTGAGACCGGTGGTGCCGGGGCCGGTGCTGGCGGGGCCCGTGCTGCCCGGACTGGTAGTCCTGGGGCCAGTGGTGAGGTGCCCAGCGGTGGCCGGACCCGGCGCGGTCGCCGGTGCCGGGCCGCGGCCCGCTCCGCTGTCGATGGCCTGGCTGCGTCCCGCCCAGTCAGCCCGGCTGGCCTCCGCGGCCTCCCCGGCCCGGTTGCCCTCCCCGGCCCGACGCGACCGCGCGGCCTGGCCGGGCAGGCCGGGTGTGGTGCTGGTGGTCTGCGGCCCGGTGTGATCCACGCTGCCCGGACCGGGCCCGCCCGTGATCTCCGCACCAGCCCCGGATGAGTTCCACACGTCGGTTCCGGAACTCACCGCCGGGCTCCAGGCATCGGATCCGGACGAGGCCGCCGGGCTCCAGGCATCGATCCCGGGATCTGCGGCCGGGCTCCAGGCGTTCGTTCTGGGATTAGCCGCCGGGCTCCAGGCGCCAGTCGCGGGACTGGCTGCCGGGCCCCAGGCACCCGCTCCGCCGTCTCCCGCCGGTGGCTCCGGCGCGGCATGACTGCCGGTCCGCGCGCTGCCAGTCTCAGGGCTGGCGGTACCGGTGCCCGCGGCCGGCCACCCAGGGCTGGCTGACTGTGGTCCGGTGTTCGTGCCGGGCCAGCCGGGGGCGGCCGACGGTGATTCTGGGTCGGCGCCCGGCCACCCCGGGGCGGCTGATTGTGCCGCCCTGTCTGTCCCCGGCCACCCAGCCGCGGTGCCCGGCGGCCCGGGTTCCGCGGCCGGCCACCCGGCGTGGCTGCCGCCCCGGCCGTGGTTCCCGCCTCCGCCGTGGTTCCCGCCTCCGCCGTGATTCCCGTCCCGGCCGTGGCTCCCGTCCCGGCCGTGGCTCCCGCCCCGGCCCGCCGTCTCCCCGGTACCGGGTGGCGGCCAGCCGCCGGGCGTGGCCCCGGCGCTGTGATCCGCGCCCAGCCATCCGCCGGCTCCGGCCGGGCTGTCCGTGGCCGGCCATCCCGGGCCGGTGCCGTATGCGTCAGAGTCCGCCGCCGGGCGCTGGTATCCGGTGCCCGGCTGGCCCGGGACCGGGGGCGCGGAGTCGTAAGCCGCCGCGGGGGAGGAGCCGCGAGCCGGCGCGGGGGAGGAGCCTTCGGCTGTGCCTCCGCGTGGCCAGGAGCCGCCGCTGTAGTCGAGGTCGCCCGGGTATGCGGAATCGCCCCGGTATGCGGAGTCGCCAGAGTATCCAGGGAAGCTTCCGGTATCCCCGCGCTCTCCCCGGACCCATCCCCGGCGGCCGGATCGGCCCATGGAGCGCCGTGGCGTGGCCGTGCGCCGGGCCGGCTCTCCGGCGGGGCCGAGCCCTCATCACCCGGATAGCCCATGCGGCGAGCGTATCGTCCTATCCAGCTAAGCTTGGCGGGACCGGGAATTTCCCTGTCCGGCGCTCGCGGTCCCGCTCATTTTGACCGTTGCTAGCTGGGGCCGGTATCCTCGTGAGACGTCCATGTGCGTTCGCATGCCTGCGGTGCCTGCTCAACGAGGCCGGTTACGTGGTTAGCGGATGTGTTCGGACCCCCTCACCTGGAGGATTACCCCGGGTGCGGAGCCAAGGATCAGGTCTCACCACACGAAGGCTTACGACTGTGCGCACATTCAGCCCCAAGGCCGGCGACATCCAGCAGCAGTGGCATGTCATCGACGCCTCCGATGTGGTCCTGGGTCGCCTGGCCAGCCACGCGGCGATCCTGTTGCGAGGCAAGCACAAGCCGATCTTCGCGCCGCACGTCGACACGGGTGACTTCGTTATCGTGGTCAACGCCGAGAAGATCGCTCTCACCGGCCGCAAGCTGGAGCAGAAGCGCGCTTACCGGCACTCCGGCTACCCGGGCGGGCTCCGCGCGGTGGCCTACCGTGACCTGCTGGAGCAGAACCCGGAGCGGATGATCGAGAAGGCGGTCCGCGGCATGCTGCCGAAGAACTCGCTGGGGCGCAGCATGCTCCGCAAGCTCAAGGTCTACCGCGGCCCGGACCACCCGCATCAGGCGCAGCAGCCCACGCCTTTCGAGATCACGCAGCTCGCCCAGCACGAACCGGCCACCAACGCGGGCGGCCGCTGACCCGGCAGTCCCGCTGCGGCCGCGAGAACGGCCGTGCCCGGGCGCTCTGATCAGAACCGAGAAGGAAGTACGAGGGAAGGAACCGTGGCCGAGTCCACTGGCACGCAGACGCTTGAAGAGGGCGCCAGCGTGGAAACGGCGGAAGACGCCGGGGAGCACGTGTCGGAGTACACCACCGAGACGGCCGCGGATGCCGGTGAGCGGCAGTCAGCCCGCAAGCCTGTGGTGACCGGCAGCGCGCTCGGCACCGGGCGCCGCAAGGAAGCAATTGCCCGGGTGCGTATCGTCCCCGGGTCGGGGGAGTGGCGGATCAATGACCGCACCCTCGAGGGCTTCTTCCCGAACAAGGTGCACCAGCAGCTGATCAGCGAGCCGTTCGTGAGTCTGGGCGCGGAGAACCAGTTCGACGTGATCGCGCGGATCAGCGGCGGCGGCATCACCGGCCAGGCCGGGGCACTGCGGCTGGGCATCGCCCGGGCGCTTATCCTGGTGGACCCGGAGAACCGGCCCACCCTGAAGAGGGCTGGCTTCCTGACCCGTGACGCACGGGTGAAGGAGCGCAAGAAGTACGGTCTGAAGAAGGCGCGCAAGGCGCCGCAGTACTCCAAGCGCTGACTACTGGGCCATGGGTCTGGCCCAAACCCCCGGATGTTCCTGTTTTGCTTTCCGCACCGACGAGACAACCGGGGGAGCTGGTTAACCATGGTCCGGCTGTTCGGAACCGACGGCATCCGCGGGGTGGCTGGCGCCGACCTGACTGGCCACCTGGCCATGGACGTGGCCAGTGCGGCGGCAGCGGTGCTCCGCGATACCGGGGCCTTCCAGGAGGCTGCTGAGGCTGGCCACCGCCCGCTGGCGCTGGTAGGCCGTGATTCACGTGCCTCCGGGGAATTCCTGGAAGCCGCCGTCGTGGCCGGGCTGGCCGGAGCGGGTGTCGACGTGCTCCGGCTCGGCGTGATCCCCACCCCGGGAGTGGCGTACCTGACCCGGGATCTCGGTGCCGCTCTCGGCGTGGTGCTGTCCGCCAGCCATAACCCGGCCCCTGACAACGGGATCAAGCTCTTCGGGCATGGCGGGTTCAAGCTGCCTGACGCCGTGGAAGACGAGATCGAGGCCCAGCTGAGCCTGCGCGAGGCCGTGCCGCCGGGCCGCCGGCCGACGGCTTCGGGCGGGTGACCGATGCAGGTCTCGAGCATGACCGCTACCTGCACCACCTGCTCGCCTCGGTGACCAGCCCGGGCGATTCGCCCGCCCAGTCGTCCGCGCCGCTGGCCGGGCTGACCGTCGTGGTGGATTGCGCGCACGGGGCGGCCTCCGCGTACGCGCCGCGCCTGCTCCAGATGGCCGGGGCCAAGGTGATCGCCATCGGCGCGGAGCCCGACGGGCTGAACATCAACGACGGCTGCGGATCCACCCACCTGGAGACGCTGTCCGCCGAGGTGGCCAAGCAGGGGGCCGACGCCGGCATCGCGCACGACGGCGACGCGGACCGGTGCCTGGCGGTGGGGGCCGACGGTGAGGTCATCGACGGTGACCAGATCCTCGCCGTGCTGGCCCTCGCCCTGGCCGGCCAGGGCCGGCTACCCGGCAACACCGTGGTCACCACCGTGATGGCCAATCTCGGCTTCAAGAACGCCATGAAGGACGCCGGGATCACGGTCATCGAGACGGCGGTGGGCGACCGGTACGTGCTCGAGGCGATGCGGGCCGGTCCCTATGCCCTCGGCGGGGAGCAGTCCGGGCACATCATCATGCTCGACCACGCGACCACCGGCGACGGGCTGCTGACCGCGCTCCAGTTGCTTGCCACGGCGGCCCGGCAGGCCTTGCCGCTCGCCGACGTGGCCGCGGTGATGACCAGGTACCCGCAGGTGCTGCTGAATGTTCCTGGCGTGGACAAGGCCCGGGTAGCGGGCTCGCCGGAGGTGGCCGCCGAGGTCGCAGCCGCCGGGCAGCAGCTTGGCGCCTCCGGCCGGGTGCTGGTACGGCCCAGCGGCACCGAGCCAGCGGTCCGGGTGATGGTCGAGGCGATGGATTCCGGCCAGGCCCACCAGGTCGCCGAGCGGCTGGCGGCGGCGGTCCGGGCCGCTGGCTGAGGCTAGCCTGGCGGCATGTGCGGCATCGTAGGGTACGCAGGACATCGCCCGGCGGTAGACGTGGTCCTGGAAGGACTGCGCCGCCTGGAGTACCGCGGGTACGACTCCGCCGGAGTGGCCGTGCTGGCCGACGGCACGCTGGCCGCGGAGAGGCGTGCCGGGAAGCTCGGCAACCTGATCGCGGCGCTCAGCGACCAGCCTGCCTGGCCAGGAACCGTGGGCCTCGGGCATACCCGGTGGGCCACGCACGGGCCGCCGAACGATCCCAACGCGCACCCGCATCTGGACTGCGGTGGCGGGCTGGCCGTCGTGCACAACGGCATCATCGAGAACTTCGCGGCCCTGCGCCGCGAGCTGTCCGGCCGCCACCACCTCCGCTCTGACACCGACACCGAGGCGGTAGCCCACCTGCTCGAAGAGGAGATGGCCGCGCAGCAGGACCCAGTCACCGGCGCCGTTGCGCCGGGTGCGCTGGCGGCCGCGATGCGCCAGGTCTGCCAGCGGCTGGACGGCGCCTTCACCCTGGTCGCGGTGGATGCCCGCGACCCTGGCGCGGTGGTCGGTGCCCGGCGCAACTCACCGCTGGTGATCGGCCGCGGTGACGGAGAGAACTTCCTGGCCAGCGACGTGGCCGCGTTCATCGCCTACACCAGGAACGCGGTGGAACTCGGCCAGGACCAGGTCGCCGAGGTCCGCGCCGGGGGAATCACCGTGACCGGCTTCGACGGAGCACCGGGCGCCGTCACCGAGTATCACGTGGACTGGGACGTCTCGGCCGCCGAGAAGGCGGGTTACGACTACTTCATGCTCAAGGAGATCGCCGAGCAGCCCCGGGCGGTGGCAGACACCCTGCTCGGCCGGATCGGCGCGGACGGCCTGCTCACCCTGGACGAGGTCCGGCTGGACGACGCCGAGCTGCGCAGCATCGACAAGGTCGTCATTGTCGCCTGCGGCACCGCCTACCACGCCGGGATGATCGCCAAATACGCCATCGAGCACTGGTGCCGGATCCCCTGCGAGGTCGAGCTGGCCAGCGAGTTCCGCTACCGGGACCCGATCCTCACCCGGACCACGCTGGTCATCGCCATCTCGCAGTCCGGTGAGACTATGGACACCCTGATGGCGGTCCGGCACGCACGGGAACAGCGGTCCCGGGTGCTGGGCATCTGCAACGTGAATGGCTCATCGATCCCCCGGGAATGCGACGCCGTGGTGTACACGCACGCCGGCCCGGAGATCGCGGTCGCATCCACCAAGGCCTTCCTCACCCAGCTGGTCGCCTGCTATCTGGTAGCGCTGTACCTGGCCCAGGTCCGCGGCACCAAGTTCCCCGCCGAGATCGGCGCCGAGATCGCCCAGCTGGCGCAGATGCCGGGAGAAGTGGACCGGGTGCTGGACACCATGGAACCGGTTCGCGCCCTGGCCCGGGAGCTGGCCGCCGAGCGGTGCGTGCTGTTCCTGGGCCGCCACGTCGGCTACCCGGTGGCCCTGGAGGGGGCGCTCAAGCTCAAGGAGCTCGCGTACATGCACGCCGAGGGATTCGCCGCCGGCGAGCTGAAGCACGGCCCCATCGCCCTCATAGACGAAGGCCTGCCGGTCGTCGTGGTCGTCCCCTCGCCGCGGGACCGCGGCGTGCTGCACGACAAGATCGTCTCGAATATCCAGGAAATCAGGGCCCGCGGGGCGCGCGTGGTGGTGATTGCCGAGGAAGGCGACACCGACGTGAAGCCGTACGCGGACACCCTCATCGAGGTCCCCGCCGTGCCAACCCTGCTGCAGCCGCTGGTGACCACGGTGCCCCTGCAGGTGTTCGCCTGCGAACTGGCCACCGCCAAAGGCCACGACGTAGACCAGCCCCGCAACCTAGCCAAATCCGTCACCGTCGAGTAGCCATCTCAGGAGCAGTTAAGATCCGACCCCTTCCACGGGCTGTTGCAGAATCGGCTGGTGTCCTGCGGCGCGTCGTCTGTGCTGGTAGATGACGTTTTGGGATACTTTTCCCATGGCGAAGGGGTACCGGCCGGTGCGGCGGGATCAGCCGTTCTTGCTGCCGCCGGATATGCGGGAGTGGCTGCCCGGGGATCATCCGGTGTGGCTGGTGATCCGGGCAGTGGCGGACCACCTGGACACCTCGGCGTTCCATGCGCGGCGGCGGACCGGGGGCGCGGGGACGGCGGGCTATGACCCGGACATGCTGGTGACGCTGCTGATGTGGGCGTACGCGAACGGGGTGACCAGCTCGCGGCGGATCGAGGCGGCGTGCTGGCAGGACGTGTCTTTCCGGGTGATCTGCGCGGGTGACGCGCCGGATCACGTGACGATCGCCCGGTTCCGGGCCGCGTTCCCCGGCGCAGCGGAGGGCCTGTTCCGGGAGGTGCTGGTGCTGTGCGCGAAGCTGGGGATGGGGAAGCTGGGCACGGTCGCGCTGGATGGCACGAAGGTCGCCGCGAACGCCTCGAAGGCGGCGAACCGGGCGGAGGAGACGCTGCGGAAGCTGGCCGCCGAGGCGGCGGCGGAGGCAGTGAAGGCGCACGCGGCGGCGGACGCGGCGGAAGATGAGCTGTTCGGTGAGGGTAAGCGCGGGGATCAGGTTCCGCCGGAGGCGGTGAACCCGGCCACCCGGGCCGGGCGGATCGCCGCCGCGCTGGCGGACCTGGAAGCAGAACGCGAGGCGGCGGCGCGGGAGCGGGAGAAGCAGGCGCAGGCGTTCTGGGAGCGGCAGCAGGCGGGGGCTCCGGGGGCGCCGCCGGCGGAGATCGCGGTGCGGGCGGCCCGGGCGAAGCTGGAGCGGGCCCGCGCTGAGCGGGCAGCGCAGATCGCTGAGCTGGAGGAACGGGCCGCCGGGCCGCGGGTGCCCGGCAGCCGCCGGGATCGCCCCCGGGCCGGGATCGAGGACTACTGCCTGGTCAAGGCGGCCCGCATCGCCCTGGAGAAAGCTGAGGCCAGGGCCGCGGAGGCAGAGCGGAAAGCCAGCCAGAAGAAGAAGGGCCCCGGGCCGGTGCGCAACATCACCGACCCGGACTCCCGGCTGATGCCCGTCCGCGGCGGCGGGTTCATCCAGGGTTACAACGCCCAGAACATGGCCAGCGAAGACGGGCTGATCATCGCCACCGAGCTCACCTGCGACACCACAGACACCGGGTGGTTCACCCCGATGCTGCGCCACGCCGAAGCCGCCGCCGCCCTGATCACCGCCCATCAGCCGCCGCCAGCCAGCCAGGACGGCGAGGGCAGCCAGGACGGCGAGGGCAGCGGGATCGGGCTGCTGCTCGCTGACGCCGGCTACCTGTCCGGGGACAACCTCACCGCCGCCGGCGCCGGCCGGCTCATCGCCACCGGCAAGCACCGCGACCTGGAGAAAACCGCCCGCCAGGCCGCCGCCGCGGACCCGCCGGCGAGGACGGCCCAGACGGCGAAGACCCCATCGCGGCGATGGCCGCCCGGCTGGCCACCGAAGAAGGCATCACCGCCTACCGCAGGCGCGGCCACATCGCCGAGACCCCCCACGGGCACATCAAGCACAACATGGGCATCCGGCACCTGGCCACCCGCGGCAAACCCAAAGCCAGCGCCGAATGGCGATTCACCGCCACCGTGCACAACCTGTTCAAGGCCATCACCACCGGAAACCTCACCCCCGCCGCCCTGGCCGCCCTGGCCACCTGACGGACCTGACCCGGCCAGCCCGGCCAGCAGCCCGCCCCAGCCCAGCGGGCCCCCCGCACGCCCGGCCCAGCCAGCCCGGCAACGGTACCGCGTGCCCCGCCAGCCAAAACGAATCCGACACAGCCCGTCCAGGGGGGCCTGATCTTAACCACTCTTGGAACGCACGGAGAGGCCGCCGCTGGTGGGTCGTTATCCCCAGAACGGCATTCTGGTGATGACAGGCCGCTACCCCGGTCCGACGATGAACGGCGTGCATGGATTACCTGACGCCCTTGATGAGCTGCTGGAACAGCAGGCCGGGATAGTGACTAGGTCAGCTGCCCTGAACGCCGGAATGACCCGGAAACAGATCCAGGCGAAGCTGGACGGCGGCCGCTGGCAGCGGCTGCATCCTGGTGTCTATGCCGCCTTTACCGGGGAGCCGGGACGGTTACCGATGACGTGGGCGGCGGTATTGCGGGCGGGGCCTGCCGCCGTCCTCAGCCACCAGACCGCCGCCGAGCTGAACGGATTCCTGGCCGTGCCCGTCCGGCTCATTCATCTGACCGTGCCCAGCGGGCACCGGGTCGCTCCCATCGCCGGAGTCCGGCTCTACTACTCCGGGCGGGTGGGGGAGGCGCGGCTCCCGGTGCGGGTGCCGCCACGGACGCGGATCGAGGAGACGGTGCTTGACCTGGCCGCCTCCGCGCGGGACCTGGATGAGGCGTTCGGCTGGGTGTTCCGCGCTTGCGGCAGCCGGCTCACCGCCCCGGACCGGATCGCGACGGCCATGGGGTTACGGGCCCGGATGCGCTGGCGGGCCGAGTTGGCCGCGGCGCTCGGGCCGGATGCGCAGGGGGTGCACTCGCTGCTGGAGTACCGCTACGCCAGCCGGGTGGAGCGGCCGCACGGGCTGCCCCGCGGCAGGCGGCAGCGCCCGGTGACCCGGGCCGGGCGGCGGCAGTACCAGGACGTCGCGTACGAGGAGCACGGCGTGCTGGCCGAACTGGACGGCCAGGCGGCGCACCCGGTGGGGGAGCGGTGGCGCGACATTGCCCGGGACAACGCCAACGCCGCCGCCGGGCAGGTCACGCTCCGCTACGGCTGGGCCGACGTGACCGGGCGGCCCTGCTGGGTGGCCGGCCAGGTCGCCGCCGCCCTGGCGCGGCGTGGCTGGGCCGGTGCCCCGCGCCGCTGCGGCCGGGACTGCGGACTGCCAGCCTGAGACTCCCGGCCTCGCCTGCGACCACCCCGCCGGGCCGGATGGCGGCAGCCCGGGACTGGCGGGCGGAGGACACTGGCCGGGCGGGGATGGGCGGCAAGCCCGGGGGCGCGCGTGACAGGGTGGATGGGTGATCGTCGGCATCGGGGTGGACATCGTGGACATTGCCCGCTTCCGGGCTGCCCTGGCGCGCACCCCCGGCCTGGCCGCGCGGCTGTTCGCGGAGAGCGAACGCGGTGCGCGGCCGGAGTCGCTGGCGGCCAGCTTCGCGGCCAAGGAGGCGGTCGCCAAGGCACTCGGCGCCCCGCCCGGGTTGCGCTGGACCGACGTCAGCGTCACGAGGGACGCCATGGGCAGGCCCGCGCTCGCGGTGGGCGGCACGGTCGCCGCCGCGGCCAGCCAGCGGGGGGTACGCCACTGGCATCTCTCGCTCAGTCATGATTCCGGGATGAGCATCGCGATGGTGGTGGCCGAAGGATGAGAGAAGCGCACCAGGTACCGGCGGTCCGGGCGGCCGAACGCGCCCTCATGGACCAGCTGCCGCCGGGCACGCTGATGCAGCGTGCGGCGGCCGGGCTGGCGGCGGTGTCGGCCGGCCTGCTCGCCCGGGTCACCGCGGCCCGGGTCGTGGTACTGGCCGGAAGCGGGGACAACGGCGGTGACGCGCTCTACGCCGCGGCCCGGCTGGCCGGGCGGGGTGCCGTGGTGCTCGCCGTCCAGGCCGGGTCGAAGATCCACGAGCAGGGCGCGGCCGCGCTGCGGGCGGCCGGAGGCCGGCTGGCCAGCCCGGACGACCCGGCGGTCCCGGCCGCCATGGGTGCCGCCGACCTGATCCTGGACGGGCTGCTGGGCATCGGCGGCCGGGGCGGCCTGCGCGAGCCGCAGGCGTCGCTGGCCGGGCTGGCCGCCCGGTCGCCGGCCGTCGTGGTGGCCGTCGACCTGCCGAGCGGCGTGGACGCGGACACCGGAGTCGTCGAGGGCACGGCAATACGGGCGGACGTGACGGTGACGTTTGGCACGATGAAGCCCGGGCTGCTGGTCAACCCCGGGCCGGCCATGCCGGGGTGGTCGAGCTGGTCGATATCGGGCTCGGGCCGCTCCTCGGCCCGCCGGACCTGCTGGCCCTGCAGGCGGCGGACACCGGCGGGCTGGTGGCCCGGCCGCCCGCCGAGTCGGACAAGTACCGCCGCGGGGTGGCCGGGATCGTGGCGGGCAGCCAGCGGTTCACCGGCGCGGCGGCGCTGGCCGTCGGCGGGGCCCTGCGCGGCGGCGCCGGGATGGTCCGGCTGGTGTCCGCGGAGCATGCGGTGGCCGTGGTCCGGGTGCTCTGGCCGGAGGCCGTGATCACGGTGACCGGGACCCGCCCGCCCGCCGATGACATCCCGGCGGCCGGGCGGGTCCAGGCCTGGGTGGCCGGGCCGGGGATGGGCACCGACGATGAGGCACGGGAGCGGCTCGCCGCCGTGCTGGCCAGCGACGTCCCGGTGCTGGTGGACGCGGACGGGCTGACCATCCTGGCTGCCGACCGCTCGCTGCTGGACCGGGCGGCACCGACCTTGCTGACCCCGCACGCCGGGGAGCTGGGGCGGCTGCTCGGCGCCGATCCGGCCGAGGTAGAGGCACGCCGCCTGGAGCACGCCCGGCGGGCGGCCGCCGAGTTCGGCGCGACCGTCCTGCTCAAGGGCTCGACCACGGTGATCGCCAGCCCGGACCCGGAGATGCCCGCCTACGTCAACCCCACCGGGACGTCCTGGCTGGCCACGGCGGGTACCGGGGACGTGCTGTCCGGGCTGGCCGGTGCCCTGCTGGCCCAGGGGCTGCGGCCCGCCGAGGCGGCGGCGGCCGCCGCCTACCTGCATGGCCTCGCGGCCCGCCAGGCCGCGGCCGGGTCCGGCGAGCGGCCCGCCCCGGCGGTCCAGCCCCCGGCCGCTGGGGCCGCCGGGGCGGACGCGGCTGCCCGGGGAGACGGCGCCGCCGAGGCGCCCATCGCGGCGGCCGACGTGATCGGCGCGCTGCCCGGCGCGATCCGCTGGGTCCGCCAGCAAGCGGGCTGACCTAATACGGCCTGGCGTGGCCCGGCCAGCCCGGGGCCCGGGCTGGCCGGGCCGGGCCAGGCCGGGCCGGAACTGGGCTGGCCCGGGCCGGGGCTGGCACCGCGGCGGGGCTGGCACACTGGGTGGCCATGGATGGTCCCGCGGAAGCACTGGTCAACCTGGCTGCCATCACCGGCAACGTCGAGGCGCTGCGCCGCCGTATCCCCGGCCCGCAGCTGATGGCGGTGGTCAAGGCGGACGGCTACGGGCACGGCATGATCCCGGCCGCGCAGGCCGCGCTGGCCGGCGGCGCCCAGTGGCTGGGCGTGGTGCACGTGCACGAGGCCCTGGCGCTGCGCCGGGAGGGGATCGACGCCCGGGTGCTCTGCCTGACCGGGGTGCCCGGCGCGGCCCACGAGGAGGCGGTCCGGGAAGGCATCGACCTGGCCGTGGACTCCGGGCCGCTGCTGGCCGAGATCGCGGCGGCCGCTACGCTGGCCGGCCGCCCGGCCCGGGTGCACCTCAAGATCGATACCGGGATGGCCCGGGGCGGGGCCACCGCGGCCGACTGGCCAGCGCTGGTCGCGGCGGCCCGGTCCGCGGAGGCCGCCGGGAATGTCGTGATTGCGGGGATCTGGTCGCATCTGGCCTGCGCCGACATGCCGGGGCACCCGTCCATCGCGGCCCAGGTGGACCGGTTCACCGAGGCGGTGGCGCTGGCCGAGGCGGCCGGGGCCCGGCCCGAAGTGCGCCACCTGGCCAACACGGCCGCCGCGATCACCTTGCCCGGTACCTGGTTCGACCTGGTCCGCCCCGGCGGCGCGGCCTACGGGCTGGCCACCCTGCCCGGCGGCGCGCCGGGCTGGCTGCGCCCGGCGATGACGCTCAAGACCAGGCTGGTGCTGGCCAAGCGGGTCCCGGACGGCACCCCGGTGTCCTACGGGCACCGGTACACCACTCGCGGCGAGAGCACGCTGGGGCTGATCCCGCTCGGTTACGCCGAGGGCATACCCCGGAACGCCTACGGCGTGGTCCCGGTCCAGGCCCGGGGGCGCCGGTGGCGGATCGCCGGGACGGTCTGCATGGACCTGTCCGTGCTCGATTTCGGCCCGGAGCCCGCGCAGGCCGGGGATGAGGTCGTGATGTTCGGGCCGGGAGATTCGGGGGAGCCTACCGCCCAGGAGTGGGCCGAGGCGCTGGGCACGGTGTCTTACGGGTCGTCACCAACTTCGCCCGCCGGGTGCCCCGAACCTACTCTGGAGTAGCATTTGAACCTCAGGACCCGGTGCGCACGGCGGGCACAGCCCCCGCCGGGCCGGGCGTCCTGTGACAAGGAGTTCCTGGCGCGGAGCATCAGGGCCGGGTGACCCGGGCACCGCCGGAGGCGCCCGCCTGGCACCGCGGCCGGCGAGCGGCGGGAGGTGCGGATGGCGACCTGGCGGCGGATCACCGGCGCGGCCGGGCTGGCCGCGGGCGCGGTGGCCGCGGGGGCCGGCGCGCTGGTGGCGGCTGAGCGGATCGCGATCGGCC
Source organism: uncultured Actinomycetes bacterium (assembly GCA_963767385.1). Taxonomy (GTDB): domain Bacteria; phylum Actinomycetota; class Actinomycetes; order Streptosporangiales; family Streptosporangiaceae; genus RYN-230. The sequence goes on from CAVYEA010000033.1 coordinate 39,459, forward strand.
GGGTCCAGGTGCTGCGCCGTACCGCCCCGCCCGAGAACCTGGGTGAGCTGCGCGGACGCCCGCTCGCCGTGCTGGCCGGCGACGGCGTCCCGCTGCATGTGGAGATCGACGAGCCGGACCCGCCCGAGGGGGCGGCCCGGCGCCGCGGCCGCCGCCGCCAGCCGGGGCCGCTGACCCTGGTCTTCTGCCACGGGTACACGCTGAACCAGGACTGCTGGCACTTCCAGCGGGCCGCCTTCCGCGGGCACCGGATGGTGTTCTGGGATCAGCGGGACCATGGCCGGTCCGGCCGGTCCCCGGGCGGCAGCACGGCGAGCATCGACCAGCTGGGAGAGGACCTGGCCCGGGTCCTGGCGGCCGCGGCTCCCGGTGACGGGCCAGTGGTGCTGATCGGTCACTCCATGGGCGGCATGACGATCATGGCGCTGGCCCGGCGGTATCCCGGGCTGTTCGGCACCAAGGTGGCCGGGGTGGCGCTGATCTCCACCACGGCGAGCGGCCTGGACGCGGGCAGCCCGTGGATGCCCGGGCTGGCCCGGCCGGTGCTCCGCCGGGCGCTGCCGGTGGTGCTGCGCGGCGCGGCGACCGGCTACCGGGCGATGCTGGTCGAGCACGGCCGCCGGATGGCCAGCGACGTGTCGTTCCTGTCCACCCGGTTCATCGGGTTCGGCGACCCGGGCGTCAACCCGGTCCTGGTCGATTTCCTGGAGCAGATGATCAGGTCCACCCCGATCGAGGTGGTGGCGGCGTTCGGCGAGGCGCTGTACGCGGTGGACCTGCGGGACACGCTGGAGACGGTGGGACGGGTCCCGGCGGTCGTCCTGACCGGCGACAAGGACCGGCTGATCTCCCCGTCACTCAGCCTGGACCTGGCCTCCGGCATACCCGGCGCGGAATTGGTCTGGGTCCCGGGGGCCGGGCACGCCGTTATCCTGGAGTCCCCCGAGGTGGTCAATGACGCCATCAGCGGCCTGATCGCCCGGGTGGACGCGGGGCGCGGGGCCCGCCAGCGGTCGGCCTGACTCACGGCCGCCCCGGCCGGGTCCGCCTGGCCGCCCGCAATCGAGGCGGGCTGCTGCCGGACAGCCGACAGCGAGAGGCAGGTGCAGGCCCGTGACGGCAATGCCGTCCCCAGCTGAGCGCATCGAGGCGCCCACCGCGGCGGACATGCACGCGCTGGGCCGCCGCCTGGCCGGCCTGCGCGGGCCGGCGACCTCATCGTGCTCAACGGCCCGCCGGGGCCGGTAAGACCACCCTGGTCCAGGGCCTCGGGGCGGGCCTGCAGGTGCGCGGCCCGGTGACGTCGCCCACCTTCGTCATCGCCCGGGTGCACCCGTCGCTGGCCGGCGGCCCCGGCCTGGTGCACGTGGACGCCTACCGGCTGTCCAGCGTGGCCGAAGTGGACGACCTGGACCTTGACGCGTCCGCGGACGACTGCGTGACCGTCGTGGAATGGGCGGGGCCTGGTCGAGGGCCTGGCCGCGGACCGGCTGGAGATCGGCATCACGATGAGCCCGGGCGGGGACGGCACCGACGCGCGGCAGGTGACCCTGACCGGTATCGGCGGACGGTGGGCGGCCGGTACGGAATCCGCGGGTTGTGGCGTGCCTGTGAGACTCCTGAGGTCATATAGTTTCGGTCTGTCCCCGGCATTGCTGACGTCAGTGTTCCCTGGCGGCCTGGCCCCCGGCAACGCGTCCCGCGCCGTTATGCACGGTGTTATTCACGTTCCCGGAGGCGCGCCGTGGCTCAGCAGGGGCCCGTCCCCCCGCGCTCTCGTCGGCTGCCCGCGGCAGGCGGCGGCCCGCGCTGGGAAGATCCCGGCTACTCCTCCGACGACGACGAGGAACTGCCGCCCTGGGCTGGCCTGGCGGTGGATCCCCGGTGGGCCGACGGCGCTGGCCGCGGCAAGCGCCCGGGCGGCGCCCGCCACGTCTCCGAGCCCCCGCCCGAGCCTGAGTCCCCGGAGCCGGCCCCGGTCCGCCCCGGGGGGCGGCAGGCGCGGCCCGGCCCCGGCGCACCCGGCGCTCGGCGTACCTGTGGGGCAGCGTGCTGGCCGCCGCCGTGATCATCGGCGGCGGGATCTGGTGGCTGGTCGGCCGGGGCAGCCCCCCGGTGCGGCTGCCCGGCGCCATGGTGACGACCTTCCAGCCGGGTGAGTTCCAGACCGTTCCCAACGCCTGCTCGGCGGTCACGGCCAGCACCCTGAACGCACCTGCCGGGGAAGCGGACCGTGGCGTCGCCCCAGTCGCTGGACGGCGGCGCGGCCAGCCTGTGCAGCTGGACCCTGGACGCCCGGCCGCTCTACCGGCTGCTGAACGTCCAGGACCAGGCGTATTCACCGAACGGCCTGGCCAGCGGGGACGGCAGCGCGACGTTCGCGGCGGCCGACGCGTACGCCCAGGCGCTGCAGCAGAAGGCCAGCCCGCCCAAGGCGACCCGGCTGCCCAGGGCGGCCATCACCACGCTGTCCGGCCTGGGTAAGGGCGTCAAGGCGTTCGCCGCGTACCAGCAGGCCCGCTCCTCAGGGGTCACCACGGACCTGATGACCGTGGTGGTCCGGGACCGTAACGTGGTGGTCACCGCGGTGCTGGAAGGGGACTCCGGGCGGGGCGGGTACGGACCGGTCTCGGTCAGCCAGCTTCAGGCCGGGGCGGTGGCGGCGGCCCGCGACGTGCTGGCCGGGCTAAATAGGGGCCGGTCACATCAGGTCCGCCGGGTAGTTAGGCTGTTCATTCGTGCTGCTCGCGTCCGATACCGCGACACCAGCCGTGACGGTAGCCCTGCATGACGGGACGCACGTGCCGGCCGAGACGACTGCCATCGATGCCCGCCGCGATGGCGAGCTGTGCCCCCGCCATCGAGGCGCTGCTGGCCCAGGCCGGGGCGAGCCGCCGGGACATTACCGCGGTGGCGGCGGGGACGGGCCCGGGGCCGGATACCGGGCTGCGGACCGGGCTGGTGACTGCCCGGGCGCTGGGCAGCGCGCTGGGTGTCCCGGTCGACGGGGTGTGCACCCTCGACGTGATCGCCGCCGACGCGGCGGCCGCGGCGGGCGGCCGCGAGTTCCCGGTGGCCACCGACGGCCGCCGCCGTGAGGCGGACCTGGCCCGGGACGACGCCTCGGGCGCGCGGCTGGCCCGCCCGCACGTCGGGCGCCCGGCCGACGTCGCGGCGGCGTCGCCGCGCCGGCGCCGGTCGCGGCACCGGGCGGGTGCTCTACCCGGACCTGCTGGGGGCGGGGATCGAGCCCGCCTACCCGTCGGCCGCCACCCTGGCCTGCCTGGCCGCCGCCAGTCGCCGCGGGCACGGCCGCCGCCGGGGCCGAGCCCGTCTACCTGCGCCGCCCGGACGCCGGGTGCCCGGGCCGCCCAGCGGGTGACCGCGCGCGCGGGGGCCGCGGACCGGGTTCCGGCCGGGGCGGCGGAGGTCACCCTGCGCCTCATGGCCCGCGCCGACCTGCCTGCCGTGCTCGGGCTGGAGGACGCCTGTTCGGCGAGGAGGCCTGGACGGAGGGCATGCTCGCGAGCGAGCTCGGCGGCGTGGCCAGCGGCCGGTACTACCTGGTCGCCGAGGACGGCGGCGAGGTGATCGGCTACGCCGGGGTGCTGACTCCCGGCGGCGGCCAGGCCGACGTACTGACGCTGGCCGTGGCCGGGCCGCGCCAGGGGCGGCGGGTGGGCGCCACGCTGCTGGACGCCCTGATCGGCGAGGCGGCCCGGCGGGCTGGACGGAGGTTTTTCTCGAAGTGCGGATCGACAACGAGCGCGCCCAGCGGCTCTACGCCGGACGCGGCTTCACCGAGATCGGGGTGCGCCGCGGTTATTACCAGCCATCGGGCACGGACGCCCTGGTGATGCGGCTCAGCCTGCCCCGCCGGCCGGGCCCGGCCGGGCAGGCCCGCGCGCGGCGGGAGGTGCCCGGTGAGCGGCCCGCTCGTGCTCGGCATCGAGACTTCCTGCGACGAGACCGGCGCCGGGCTGGTCCGCGGGCACGACCTGCTGGCCGACGCGGTGGCGTCCAGCGTCGCGGAACACGCCCGGTTCGGCGGCGTCGTCCCGGAAGTGGCCAGCCGGGCCCACCTGGAGGCCATGGTCCCCGCCGTGGACCGGGCCCTGGCTACGCCGGGGTCACCCTGGCCGACGTGGATGCGATCGCGGTGACCGCCGGGCCCGGGCTGACCGGGGCGCTGCTGGTCGGGGTGTGCGCGGCGAAGGCGTACGCGCTGGCGCTTGGCAAGCCGCTGTACGCGGTGAACCACCTGGCCGCGCACATCGCCGTGGACCAGCTGAAGCACGGCGCGCCGCCGATGCCGGCGATCGCGCCGCTGGTCTCTGGGGGCATTCGTCCCTGCTGCTCACCAAGGACGTGGCCGGCGACGCGCAGCCGCTCGGGCGACCATCGACGATGCGGCCGGCGAAAGCCTACGACAAGGTGGCCCGGCTGCCGGGGCCGCCGTTCCCGGCGGCCGCGATCCACACGGCGGCGCGCGACGGGAATGCGCGGCGATCGCGTTCCCGCGGCGAAGTACGACGACCAGACGCATGGACTTCTGTTTTCCGAGCTCAAGACCGCGGTGGCCCGCTGGGTGGAGGCGCGGCAGGCGGCCGGGCTCAGCGCGCCGGTGGCCGACGTGGCCGCGACCTTCGAGGAGGCCGTGGTCGACGCGCCGACCCGCAAGGCGGTCCAGGCGCGCCGGGAGGAACGGCGGGACCACCGGTGATCGGCGGGGGAGTCGCCGCGAACTCCGGCCGCGCGGCCCGGCGCGGGAGCGCCGCCAGGCCGCCGGGACCGGCTGCGCGTGCCGCGTCCGGGCCGTGCGACGACAATGGCGCGACGGGGGCGGCGCTCGGCGCCGAGCTGGTGGCCGCGGCGCGGTCCGTCCCGGCTGGACGTCGGGGCCGACTCCGGGCCGCCGGTGACCAGCGTGCTGGGGTGACCGGAGCGGCCGGTTGACGTTGCGGCGCGCCGGGGCCACTGTTCGGGACCGGACTCTCTCGGGAAGAGTGTGAATGCGGCGAGGCTGGTCGGTACCCGCGACGACAGCCAGCCGGGGTCGTGTCGACCTATAGTTGTTTCCCGCCATCCTTTTCGGAGGAGGAGGTCAGATCGTGGCAACCGCTACCAAGGGTGTGCTCAAGCCACTCGAAGACCGGATCGTGGTCCGCACGCTCGAGGCCGAGCAGACGACGGCCTCCGGGCTGGTCATCCCGGACACCGCCAAGGAGAAGCCCCAGGAGGGCGAAGTCCTTGCGGTGGGCCCGGGCCGGTTCGACGACGCTGGCAGCAAGCGCATCCCGATGGACGTCAAGGTCGGTGACATCGTCCTGTACAGCAAGTACGGGGGCACCGAGGTCAAGTACCACGGCGAGGAGTTCCTGGTCCTCTCCGCCCGCGACGTGCTCGCCATCGTCGAGAAGTAACACGCGGCTCCGGCGGCGGGCTCCGTCCCGCGACCAGATGCTCGGCTGCGACCACCGCCCCGGGCGCATCGGCGTCCGGGGCGGTGTCCGTGGCCGCTCAGGATGACCGCGGCCGCCGCAATGACGAGTCAAGCCAATGAGGCGCTCATGGCCAAGATGCTGGAGTTCGACGAGGAGGCCCGGCGCGCGCTGGAGCGCGGCGTCAACCGCCTCGCCAACGCCGTGAAGGTGACGCTGGGCCCCAAGGGCCGCAACGTCGTCATCGACAAGAAGTGGGGCGCACCGACCATCACCAACGACGGCGTGACCGTCGCCCGCGAGGTGGAGCTGGACGACCCGTACGAGAACCTCGGCGCGCAGCTCGCCAAGGAGGTCGCGACCAAGACCAACGACGTCGCGGGTGACGGCACCACCACCGCGACCGTGCTGGCCCAGGCGATGGTCCACGAGGGCCGCCGCACGGTCGCCGCCGGTGCCAACCCGATGGCGCTCAAGCGGGGCATCGACGCGGCCGCCGAGGCCGTGTCCGACGCGCTGCTCGAGGCCGCGCGCGAGGTCGAGGAGCAGCGGAGATCGCCCACGTCGCGACGGTCTCCGCCCAGGACGCCCGATCGGCGAGCTCATCGCCGAGGCGTTCGACAAGGTCGGCAAGGACGGTGTCATCACCGTCGAGGAGTCCCCGACCATGGGCCTGGAGCTCGAGTTCACCGAGGGCATGCAGTTCGACAAGGGCTACATCTCGCCGTACTTCGTCACCGACCCCGAGCGGATGGAGGCCGTCCTCGACGACGCGTACATCCTGCTGCACCAGGCAAGATCTCCGCGATCGCCGAGCTGCTGCCGCTGCTGGAGAAGGTCGCGCAGGCCAAGAAGCCGCTGTTCATTGCCGAGGACGTCGAGGTGAGGCGCTGTCGACCCTGGTGGTCAACAAGATCCGCGGGCAGCTTCGCCGTCGCGGTGAAGGCCCCGGGTTCGGCGACCGTCGCAAGGCGATGCTGCAGGACATCGCCATGCTCACCGGCGGTCAGGTGATCGGCGCCGAGGTCGGCCTCAAGCTCGACCAGGTCGGCCTGGAGGTGCTGGGCACCGCCCGGCGGATCGTCGTCACCAAGGACGACACCACGATCGTCGACGGCGGCGGTGACGCCGAGGCGGTCAGCGACCGGGTCCGCCAGATCCGGGCGGAGATCGAGGACACCGACTCCGACTGGGACCGGGAGAAGCTGCAGGAGCGGCTGGCCAAGCTGGCCGGCGGGGTGTGCGTGATCAAGGTCGGTGCCGCCACCGAGGTCGAGCTCAAGGAGAAGAAGCACCGGATCGAGGACGCCATCTCGGCGACCCGGGCGGCGATCGAGGAGGGCATCGTCGCCGGCGGCGGCTGCGCGCTGGTCCACGTCTCGGCGACGCTCGACGACCTCGGCCTCACCGGGGACGAGGCGACCGGCGTGCATCGTGCGCCGCGCTGGCATCGCCGCTGCGCTGGATCGCCGAGAACGCGGGCGCTCGAGGGCTACGTCGTCGTCTCCAAGATCGGCGGAGCTGCCCTCGGCCACGGCTTCAACGCGGCCACCGGCGAGTACGGTGACCTGGTCGCGCAGGGCGTCATCGACCCGGTCAAGGTGACCCGCTCCGCGCTGCTCAACGCGCCTCGATCGCGGCCATGCTGCTGACCACCGAGACGCTGGTGGCGGAGCGGCCCGAGAGAGGACGAGGCGGCCGCCGGCGGCCACGGCCACTGGCACGGCCACGGGCACTGATCACGGCACTGAGTCACGGGCTGGGCCAGGCGCACTGAGCCAGGCACAGCCACGGCTGACAGGCCCCTCCGGCACCGCCGGAGGGGCCTGCCGCGTTCTACGCTGAGAGTCCCGGGCGGTAAGCCGCGAAAGCGGGCACTCCGAAAGCGTCCAATTACTATGAGTAATCAATTGACTACTCTTAGTCATTTCGTATTCGGAACGTGGTCGTGCGGTACATCAATGTGACCTTTCTGTTGCCTACTTTCATGAGGGCACCCCCGGCTTTCGTGGGCATCATGCAGACGTGAGCGACGGACGCATCCGGGCCGTGACCAGCGGCGCCGTATCTGGCGGTGCGAGTGTCGGGTGGCTCCCTGGCGAGCCAACAGGGGCCGGCGGGGGCCGCCCCGGCAGGACTGGCGGCGTCCGGGGCGGGCAGCCCGGTGCCCGGGCAGTGGTCTCCAGGGTCGTCCGGGGCGGGCAGTCCGGTCCCTGGCCAGTGGTCCCCGGGAACGGCCAGCACGGTGGGTGGCCCTGAGCGTGGCGGCGACCGCGATGCGGAGTGTGACAACCTGGGTTCCGGGCCGGGGCAGCGTCGCCGAACTGGCCACCCTGGCGGTCCGCGGGCATCCCGGCGCGATCGAGGCGCTGCTGCAGCGGATCCGGCCCATGGTCGTGCGGTACTGCCGCGCCCGGCTGGGAAGGGTGGCTGGCGACTACTACGTGGCGGTACGACGTGGCCCAGGAAGTCTGCCTGGCGGTGCTGGCCGCGCTGCCCGTTACCGGGACATGGGCCGCCCGTTCGCGTCCTTCGTGTTCGGCATCGCCTCGCACAAGGTGGCCGACGCGGTGCGCACTGCCTCCCGGCTCGCCGTGCCGTTTGAGGATCTGCCCGACAGCCCGGACGAGCGCCCCGGTCCGGAAGAGACCGTCGTGGCCTACATTGAGGCGGAACGCGCCAGAGCGCTGCTGGCCCAGCTGCCAAATCACCTGCGTGAGCTGCTAATACTACGCGTCGTGACGGGTCTGTCCGCCGAGGAAACGGGTAACGTACTAGGTATGTCAGCAGGAGCGGTGAGGGTGGCCCAGCACCGGGCGCTAGCCCGGCTCCGGGCGATCGCGTTCGAGGAGTCGATTGCGTGATCACGGGGCGCGGACCCGGGGCGCCTGGCATCACCCCTGGCCTTGAGTTCACTCGCAGGCGGGGGGGCCCAGGCGGGACGGGACATGAGGCGGTCGATCTCAGCGAGATCCGGCGGTCCGAGGAACTCATCAACCGGCTCGCGGCCCGCGGGGCCCTGCCCGGCTCCGCCGGCCTGTGTGCGGAGCACCGAGCGGGTGGTTCCGGGGCGGCCGGTGACCCGGCGGCGGCCCTGCTGGCCGCGCTGGCGGGCCCAGGTGGACGTGCCCGCCCTCCAGGACCAGGCGGTCATCCCCCCGGGCGCAGGGGGCCCGCGGCGTGCCGCCGCGTGGGAGGCCGTGGCCTGGCCAGCCGTCCCGCGGCCTGGCCTCGGGCCCCTCGGCGCTGGCGGCCGGGGCGGTGGTCGCCGGGCTGGCCGGGACGACCAGCCTGATCACCGCCAGCATGCTGGCCCGGCTGTCCCGGGGGGCCGGGGCCGGGGGCCGGGGCCGGGTACCGGCCCGCGGCTGGGCGAAGCCTGACCGGTTGCGCCGCTACCGCTGAGGCGCGGCTCCGGGCCGGAGCACCCGAGCACCGGAGCGGCGCGGCGGCCCTAAGACTGAGGGGATCCGCAGCCAGCGCCTGGAAGGTGTCATGAGCGACGACGGCAAGTTCGCCCCACCGGCCCTCACCTTCGA
>CAVYEA010000034.1:0-37323 GCA_963767385.1 uncultured Actinomycetes bacterium
CCGCCCACGGGCTGTTGCAGAATCGGCTGGGGTCCTGCGGCGCGCGTCTCTGCTGGTTGATGACGTTTTGGGATACTTTGTCCGATGGCGAAGGGGTACCGGCCGGTGCGCCGGGATCAGCTGTTCCTGCTGCCGCCGGATATGCGGGAGTGGCTGCCGGGGATCATCCGGTGTGGCTGGTGATCCGGGCGGTGGGGGCCACCTGGACACCTCGGCGTTCCATGCGGGGCGGCGGGCCGGCGGCGCGGGCGCGGCGGGTTATGACCCGGACATGCTGGTGACGCTGCTGATGTGGGCGTACGCGCACGGGGTGACCAGCTCGCGGCGGATCGAGGCGGCGTGCTGGCAGGACGTGTGTTCCGGGTGATCTGCGCGGGTGACGCGCCGGATCATGTGACGTTCGCGCGGTTCCGGGCGGCGTTCCCCGGTGCGGCGAGGGCCTGTTCGGGGAGGTGCTGGTGCTGTGCGCGCGGCTGGGGATGGGGAAGCTGGGCACGGTGGCGCTGGATGGCACGAAGATCGCGGCGAACGCGTCAAAGGCGGCGAACCGGACGGAGGAGACGCTGCGGAAGCTGGCCGCCGAGGCGGCGGCGGGGGCAGTGAAGCGCACGCGGCGGCGGACGCGGCGGAAGATGAGCTGTTCGGTGAGGGTCGCGCGGGGATGAAGTGCCGCCGGAGCGGCGACCCGGGCAGCCGGGACGAGCGGATCGCCGCGGCGCTGGCGGACCTGGAAGCGGAACGCGAGGCAGCGGAGCGGGGCGGGAGGAGCAGGCGCGGGCGTTCCGGGCCCGGCAGCGGCGGGGCGCCGGGGGCGCCGCCGGCGGGTGCGGTGCAGGCGGCCAGGACGCGCTGGAGCGGGCCCGCGCGGCGGGGCGGCGCAGATCGCTGAACTGGGAAACGGGCCGCCGGGCCGCGGGTGCCGGGCAGCCGCCGGGATCGCCCCGGGCCGGGGTGGAGGACTACTGCCTGGTCAAGGCGGCCCGCATCGCCCTGGAGAAAGCTGAGGCCAGGGCCGCGGAGGCGGAACGGAAAGCCAGCCCGAAGAAGAAGGGCCCCGGGCCGGTCCGCAACATCACCGACCCGGACTCCCGGCTGATGCCGGTCCGCGGCGGCGGGTTCATCCAGGGCTACAACGCCCAGAACATGACCAGCGAAGACGGGCTGATCATCGCCACCGAGCTCACCTGCGACACCACCGACACCGGGTGGTTCAACCCGATGCTGCGCCATGCCGAAGACGCCGCCGCCCTGATCACCGCCCATCGGCCCCCGCCGCCAGCCAGGACCGGCCCCGCGGCGAGGGCGGCGGGATCGGGCTGCTGCTCGCCGACGCCGGATACCTGTCCGCGGACAACCTCACCACGCCGGGCCCGACCGGCTCATCGCCACCGGCAAGCACCGCGACCTGGAGAAAACCGCCCGCCAGGCCACCGCCCGACACCGCCGGCGAGGACGGCACAGACGAGGGAAGACCCGATCGCGGCGATGGCCGCCCGGCTGGCCACCGAAGGCATCGCCGCCTACCGCCAGCGCGGCCACATCGCCGAGACCCCCCACGGCCACATCAAGCACAACATGGGCATCCGCACCTGGCCACCCGCGGCAAACCCAAAGCCAGCGCCGAATGGCATTCACCTGCGCCGTGCACAACCTGTTCAAGGCCATCACCACCGGCCACCTCACCCCCGCCGCCCTAGCCGCCCTGGCCAGCTGACGGAACCCTGACCCGGCCAGCCCGGCCAGCAGCCCGCCCCAGCCCCCAGCAGGGCCCCCCGCACGCCCGGCCCAGCCAGCCCGGCAACGGTACCGCGTGCCCCGCCAGCCAAAACGAATCCGACACAGCCCGTGCAGGGGGCCCTGATCTTAACCACTCTTGGAACCACGGAGAGGCCGCCGCTGGTGGGTCGTTATCCCCAGAACGGCATTCTGGTGATGACAGGCCGCTACCCCGGTCCGACGATGAACGGCGTGCATGGATTACCTGACGCCCTTGATGAGCTGCTGGAACAGCAGGCCGGGATAGTGACTAGGTCAGCTGCCCTGAACGCCGGAATGACCCGGAAACAGATCCAGGCGAAGCTGGACGGCGGCCGCTGGCAGCGGCTGCATCCTGGTGTCTATGCCGCCTTTACCGGGGAGCCGGGACGGTTACCGATGACGTGGGCGGCGGTATTGGGGCGGGGCCTGCCGCCGTCCTCAGCCACCAGACCGCCGCCGAGCTGAACGGATTCCTGGCCGTGCCCGTCCGGCTCATTCATCTGACCGTGCCCAGCGGGCACCGGGTCGCTCCCATCGCCGGAGTCCGGCTCTACTACTCCGGGCGGGTGGGGGAGGCGCGGCTCCCGGTGCGGGTGCCGCCACGGACGCGGATCGAGGAGACGGTGCTTGACCTGGCCGCCTCCACGCGGGACCTGGATGAGGCGTTCGGCTGGGTGTTCCGCGCTTGCGGCAGCCGGCTCACCGCCCCGGACCGGATCGCGGCGGCCATGGGGTTACGGGCCCGGATGCGCTGGCGGGCCGAGTTGGCCGCGGCGCTCGGGCCGGATGCGCAGGGGGTGCACTCGCTGCTGGAGTACCGCTACGCCAGCCGGGTGGAGCGGCCGCACGGGCTGCCCCGCGGCAGGCGGCAGCGCCCGGTGACCCGGGCCGGGCGGCGGCAGTACCAGGACGTCGCGTACGAGGAGCACGGCGTGCTGGCCGAACTGGACGGCCAGGCGGCGCACCCGGTGGGGGAGCGGTGGCGCGACATTGCCCGGGACAACGCCAACGCCGCCGCCGGGCAGGTCACGCTCCGCTACGGCTGGGCCGACGTGACCGGGCGGCCCTGCTGGGTGGCCGGCCAGGTCGCCGCCGCCCTGGCGCGGCGTGGCTGGGCCGGTGCCCCGCGCCGCTGCGGCCGGGACTGCGGACTGCCAGCCTGAGACTCCCGGCCTCGCCTGCGACCACCCCGCCGGGCCGGATGGCGGCAGCCCGGGACTGGCGGGCGGAGGACACTGGCCGGGCGGGGATGGGCGGCAAGCCCGGGGGCGCGCGTGACAGGGTGGATGGGTGATCGTCGGCATCGGGGTGGACATCGTGGACATTGCCCGCTTCCGGGCTGCCCTGGCGCGCACCCCCGGCCTGGCCGCGCGGCTGTTCGCGGAGAGCGAACGCGGTGCGCGGCCGGAGTCGCTGGCGGCCAGCTTCGCGGCCAAGGAGGCGGTCGCCAAGGCACTCGGCGCCCCGCCCGGGTTGCGCTGGACCGACGTCAGCGTCACGAGGGACGCCATCGGCCGGCCCGCGCTCGCGGTGGGCGGCACGGTCGCCGCCGCGGCCAGCCAGCGGGGGGTACGCCACTGGCATCTCTCGCTCAGTCATGATTCCGGGATGAGCATCGCGATGGTGGTGGCCGAAGGATAGAGAAGCGCACAGGTACCGGCGGTCCGGGCGGCCGAACGCGCCCTCATGGACCAGCTGCCGCCGGGCACGCTGATGCAGCGTGCGGCGGCCGGGCTGGCGGCGGTGTCGGCAGGCCTGCTCGCCCGGGTCACCGCGGCCCGGGTCGTGGTACTGGCCGGAAGCGGGGACAACGGCGGTGACGCGCTCTACGCCGCGGCCCGGCTGGCCGGGCGGGGTGCCGTGGTGCTCGCCGTCCAGGCCGGGTCGAAGATCCACGAGCAGGGCGCGGCCGCGCTGCGGGCGGCCGAAGGCCCGGCTGGCCAGCCCGGACGACCCGGCGGTCCCGGCCGCCATGGGTGCCGCCGACCTGATCCTGGACGGGCTGCTGGGCATCGGCGGCCGGGGCGGCCTGCGCGAGCCGCAGGCGTCGCTGGCCGGGCTGGCCGCCCGGTCGCCGGCCGTCGTGGTGGCCGTCAACCTGCCGAGCGGCGTGGACGCGGACACCGGAGTCGTCGAGGGCACGGCAATACAGGCGGACGTGACGGTGACGTTTGGCACGATGAAGCCCGGGCTGCTGGTCAACCCCCGGGCCGGCCATGCCGGGGTGGTCGAGCTGGTCGATATCGGGCTCGGGCCGCTCCTCGGCCCGCCGGACCTGCTGGCCCTGCAGGCGGCGGACACCGGCGGGCTGGTGGCCCGGCCGCCCGCCGAGTCGGACAAGTACCGCCGCGGGGTGGCCGGGATCGTGGCGGGCAGCCAGCGGTTCACCGGCGCGGCGGCGCTGGCCGTCGGCGGGGCCCTGCGCGGCGGCGCCGGGATGGTCCGGCTGGTGTCCGCGGAGCATGCGGTGGCCGTGGTCCGGGTGCTCTGGCCGGAGGCCGTGATCACGGTGACCGGGACCCGCCCGCCCGCCGATGACATCCCGGCGGCCGGGCGGGTCCAGGCCTGGGTGGCCGGGCCGGGGATGGGCACCGACGATGAGGCACGGGAGCGGCTCGCCGCCGTGCTGGCCAGCGACGTCCCGGTGCTGGTGGACGCGGACGGGCTGACCATCCTGGCTGCCGACCGCTCGCTGCTCAACCGGGCAGCGCCGACCTTGCTGACCCCGCACGCCGGGGAGCTGGGGCGGCTGCTCGGCGCCGATCCGGCCGAGGTAGAGGCACGCCGCCTGGAGCACGCCCGGCGGGCGGCCGCCGAGTTCGGCGCGACCGTCCTGCTCAAGGGCTCGACCACGGTGATCGCCAGCCCGGACCCGGAGATGCCCGCCTACGTCAACCCCACCGGGACGTCCTGGCTGGCCACGGCGGGTACCGGGGACGTGCTGTCCGGGCTGGCCGGTGCCCTGCTGGCCCAGGGGCTGCGGCCCGCCGAGGCGGCGGCGGCCGCCGCCTACCTGCATGGCCTCGCGGCCCGCCAGGCCGCGGCCGGGTCCGGCGAGCGGCCCGCCCCGGCGGTCCAGCCCCCGGCCGCTGGGGCCGCCGGGGCGGACGCGGCTGCCCGGGGAGACGGCGCCGCCGAGGCGCCCATCGCGGCGGCCGACGTGATCGGCGCGCTGCCCGGCGCGATCCGCTGGGTCCGCCAGCAAGCGGGCTGACCTAATACGGCCTGGCGTGGCCCGGGCCGGCCCGGGCCCGGGCTGGCCGGGCCGGGCCAGGCCGGGCCGGAGCTGGGCTGGCCCGGGCCGGGGCTGGCACCGCGGCGGGGCTGGCACACTGGGTGGCCATGGATGGTCCCGCGGAAGCACTGGTCAACCTGGCTGCCATCACCGGCAACGTCGAGGCGCTGCGCCGCCGTATCCCCGGCCCGCAGCTGATGGCGGTGGTCAAGGCGGACGGCTACGGGCACGGCATGATCCCGGCCGCGCAGGCCGCGCTGGCCGGCGGGGCCCAGTGGCTGGGCGTGGTGCACGTGCACGAGGCCCTGGCGCTGCGCCGGGAGGGGATCGACGCCCGGGTGCTCTGCCTGACCGGGGTGCCCGGCGCGGCCCACGAGGAGGCGGTCCGGGAAGGCATCGACCTGGCCGTGGACTCCGGGCCGCTGCTGGCCGAGATCGCGGCGGCCGCTACGCTGGCCGGCCGCCCGGCCCGGGTACACCTCAAGATCGATACCGGGATGGCCCGGGGCGGGGCCACCGCGGCCGACTGGCCAGCGCTGGTCGCGGCGGCCCGGTCCGCGGAGGCCGCCGGGAATGTCGTGATTGCGGGGATCTGGTCGCATCTGGCCTGCGCCGACATGCCGGGGCACCCGTCCATCGCGGCCCAGGTGGACCGGTTCACCGAGGCGGTGGCGCTGGCCGAGGCGGCCGGGGCCCGGCCCGAAGTGCGCCACCTGGCCAACACGGCCGCCGCGATCACCTTGCCCGGTACCTGGTTCGACCTGGTCCGCCCCGGCGGCGCGGCCTACGGGCTGGCCACCCTGCCCGGCGGCGCGCCGGGCTGGCTGCGCCCGGCGATGACGCTCAAGACCAGGCTGGTGCTGGCCAAGCGGGTCCCGGACGGCACCCCGGTGTCCTACGGGCACCGGTACACCACTCGCGGCGAGAGCACGCTGGGGCTGATCCCGCTCGGTTACGCCGAGGGCATACCCCGGAACGCCTACGGCGTGGTCCCGGTCCAGGCCCGGGGGCGCCGGTGGCGGATCGCCGGGACGGTCTGCATGGACCTGTCCGTGCTCGATTTCGGCCCGGAGCCCGCGCAGGCCGGGGATGAGGTCGTGATGTTCGGGCCGGGAGATTCGGGGGAGCCTACCGCCCAGGAGTGGGCCGAGGCGCTGGGCACGGTGTCTTACGAGGTCGTCACCAACTTCGCCGGCCGGGTGCCCCGAACCTACTCTGGAGTAGCATTTGAACCTCAGGACCCGGTGCGCACGGCGGGCACAGCCCCCGCCGGGCCGGGCGTCCTGTGACAAGGAGTTCCTGGCGCGGAGCATCAGGGCCGGGTGACCCGGGCACCGCCGGAGGCGCCCGCCTGGCACCGCGGCCGGCGAGCGGCGGGAGGTGCGGATGGCGACCTGGCGGCGGATCACCGGCGCGGCCGGGCTGGCCGCGGGCGCGGTGGCCGCGGGGGCCGGCGCGCTGGTGGCGGCTGAGCGGATCGCGATCGGCCGGGTCCAGGTGCTGCGCCGTACCGCCCCGCCCGAGAACCTGGGTGAGCTGCGCGGACGCCCGCTCGCCGTGCTGGCCGGCGACGGCGTCCCGCTGCATGTGGAGATCGACGAGCCGGACCCGCCCGAGGGGGCGGCCCGGCGCCGCGGCCGCCGCCGCCAGCCGGGGCCGCTGACCCTGGTCTTCTGCCACGGGTACACGCTGAACCAGGACTGCTGGCACTTCCAGCGGGCCGCCTTCCGCGGGCACCGGATGGTGTTCTGGGATCAGCGGGACCATGGCCGGTCCGGCCGGTCCCCGGGCGGCAGCACGGCGAGCATCGACCAGCTGGGAGAGGACCTGGCCCGGGTCCTGGCGGCCGCGGCTCCCGGTGACGGGCCAGTGGTGCTGATCGGTCACTCCATGGGCGGCATGACGATCATGGCGCTGGCCCGGCGGTATCCCGGGCTGTTCGGCACCAAGGTGGCCGGGGTGGCGCTGATCTCCACCACGGCGAGCGGCCTGGACGCGGGCAGCCCGTGGATGCCCGGGCTGGCCCGGCCGGTGCTCCGCCGGGCGCTGCCGGTGGTGCTGCGCGGCGCGGCGACCGGCTACCGGGCGATGCTGGTCGAGCACGGCCGCCGGATGGCCAGCGACGTGTCGTTCCTGTCCACCCGGTTCATCGGGTTCGGCGACCCGGGCGTCAACCCGGTCCTGGTCGATTTCCTGGAGCAGATGATCAGGTCCACCCCGATCGAGGTGGTGGCGGCGTTCGGCGAGGCGCTGTACGCGGTGGACCTGCGGGACACGCTGGAGACGGTGGGACGGGTCCCGGCGGTCGTCCTGACCGGCGACAAGGACCGGCTGATCTCCCCGTCACTCAGCCTGGACCTGGCCTCCGGCATACCCGGCGCGGAATTGGTCTGGGTCCCGGGGGCCGGGCACGCCGTTATCCTGGAGTCCCCCGAGGTGGTCAATGACGCCATCAGCGGCCTGATCGCCCGGGTTGACGCGGGGCGCGGGGCCCGCCAGCGGTCGGCCTGACTCACGGCCGCCCCGGCCGGGTCCGCCCGTGCCGCCCGCAATCGAGGCGGCCGGCTGCCGGACAGCCGACAGCGAGAGGGCAGGTGCAGGCCCGTGACGGCAATGCCGTCCCCAGCTGAGCGCATCGAGGTGCCCACCGCGGCGGACATGCACGCGCTGGGCCGCCGCCTGGCCGGCCGGCTGCGGGCCGGCGACCTCATCGTGCTCAACGGCCCGCTCGGGGCCGGTAAGACCACCCTGGTCCAGGGCCTCGGGGCGGGCCTGCAGGTGCGCGGCCCGGTGACGTCGCCCACCTTCGTCATCGCCCGGGTGCACCCGTCGCTGGCCGGCGGCCCCGGCCTGGTGCACGTGGACGCCTACCGGCTGTCCAGCGTGGCCGAAGTGGACGACCTGGACCTCGACGCGTCCGCGGACGACTGCGTGACCGTCGTGGAATGGGGCGGGGGCCTGGTCGAGGGCCTGGCCGCGGACCGGCTGGAGATCGGCATCACGATGAGCCCGGGCGGGGACGGCACCGACGCGCGGCAGGTGACCCTGACCGGTATCGGCGGACGGTGGGCGGCCGGTACGGAATCCGCGGGTTGTGGCGTGCCTGGCTACTCCTGAGGTCATATAGTTTCGGTCTGTCCCCGGCATTGCTGACGTCAGTGTTCCCTGGCGGCCTGGCCCCCGGCAATGCGTCCCGCGCCGTTATGCACGGTGTTATTCACGTTCCCGGAGGCGCGCCGTGGCTCAGCAGGGGCCCGTCCCCCCGCGCTCTCGTCGGCTGCCCGCGGCAGGCGGCGGCCCGCGCTGGGAAGATCCCGGCTACTCCTCCGACGACGACGAGGAACTGCCGCCCTGGGCTGGCCTGGCGGTGGATCCCCGGTGGGCCGACGGCGCTGGCCGCGGCAAGCGCCCGGGCGGCGCCCGCCACGTCTCCGAGCCCCCGCCCGAGCCTGAGTCCCCGGAGCCGGCCCGCGGGTCCGCCCCCGGGGGCGGCAGGCGGCGGCCCGGGCCCGGCGCACCCGGCGCTCGGCGTACCTGTGGGGCAGCGTGCTGGCCGCCGCCGTGATCATCGGCGGCGGGATCTGGTGGCTGGTCGGCCGGGGCAGCCCCCCGGTGCGGCTGCCCGGCGCCATGGTGACGACCTTCCAGCCGGGTGAGTTCCAGACCGTTCCCAACGCCTGCTCGGCGGTCACGGCCAGCACCCTGAACGCCTACCTGCCGGGGAAGCGGACCGTGGCGTCGCCCCAGTCGCTGGACGGCGGCGCGGCCAGCCTGTGCAGCTGGACCCTGGACGCCCGGCCGCTCTACCGGCTGCTGAACGTCCAGGACCAGGCGTATTCACCGAACGGCCTGGCCAGCGGGGACGGCAGCGCGACGTTCGCGGCGGCCGACGCCTACGCCCAGGCGCTGCAGCAGAAGGCCAGCCCGCCCAAGGCGACCCGGCTGCCCAGGGCGGCCATCACCACGCTGTCCGGCCTGGGTAAGGGCGTCAAGGCGTTCGCCGCGTACCAGCAGGCCCGTTCCTCAGGGGTCACCACGGACCTGATGACCGTGGTGGTCCGGGACCGTAACGTGGTGGTCACCGCGGTGCTGGAAGGGGACTCCGGGCGGGGCGGGTACGGACCGGTCTCGGTCAGCCAGCTTCAGGCCGGGGCGGTGGCGGCGGCCCGCGACGTGCTGGCCGGGCTGAAATAGGGGCCGGTCACATCAGGTCCGCCGGGTAGTTAGGCTGTTCATTCGTGCTGCTCGCGTTCGATACCGCGACACCAGCCGTGACGGTAGCCCTGCATGACGGGACGCACGTGCTGGCCGAGACGACTGCCATCGATGCCCGCCGCCATGGCGAGCTGCTGGCCCCCGCCATCGAGGCGCTGCTGGCCCAGGCCGGGGCCAGCCGCCGGGACATCACCGCGGTGGCGGCCGGGACCGGCCCGGGGCCGTATACCGGGCTGCGGACCGGGCTGGTCACTGCCCGGGTGCTGGGCAGCGCGCTGGGCGTCCCGGTCTACGGGGTGTGCACCCTCGACGTGATCGCCGCCGACGCGGCGGCCGCGGCGGGCGGCCGTGAGTTCCTGGTGGCCACCGACGCCCGCCGCCGTGAGGTGTACTGGGCCCGGTACGACGCCTCGGGCGCGCGGCTGGCCGGCCCGGACGTCGGGCGCCCGGCCGACGTCGCGGCGGCGTCGCCGGTGCCGGTGCCGGTCGCGGGCACCGGGCCGGTGCTCTACCCGGACCTGCTGGGGGCGGGGATCGAGCCCGCCTACCCGTCGGCCGCCACCCTGGCCTGCCTGGCCGCCGCCCAGATCGCCGCGGGCACGGCCGCCGCCGGGGCCGAGCCCGTCTACCTGCGCCGCCCGGACGCCCGGGTGCCCGGGCCGCCCAAGCGGGTGACCGCGTGAGCGCGGGGGCCGCGGACCGGGTTCCGGCCGGGGCGGCGGAGGTCACCCTGCGCCTCATGGCCCGCGCCGACCTGCCTGCCGTGCTCGGGCTGGAGGACGCCCTGTTCGGCGAGGAGGCCTGGACGGAGGGCATGCTCGCGAGCGAGCTCGGCGGCGTGGCCAGCGGCCGGTACTACCTGGTCGCCGAGGACGGCGGCGAGGTGATCGGCTACGCCGGGGTGCTGACTCCCGGCGGCGGCCAGGCCGACGTACTGACGCTGGCCGTGGCCGGGCCGCGCCAGGGGCGGCGGGTGGGCGCCACGCTGCTGGACGCCCTGATCGGCGAGGCGGCCCGGCGGGGCTGCACGGAGGTCTTTCTCGAAGTGCGGATCGACAACGAGCGCGCCCAGCGGCTCTACGCCGGACGCGGCTTCACCGAGATCGGGGTGCGCCGCGGTTATTACCAGCCATCGGGCACGGACGCCCTGGTGATGCGGCTCAGCCTGCCGCCGCCGGCCGGGCCCGGCCGGGCAGGCCCGCGCGCGGCGGGAGGTGCCCGGTGAGCGGCCCGCTCGTGCTCGGCATCGAGACTTCCTGCGACGAGACCGGCGCCGGGCTGGTCCGCGGGCACGACCTGCTGGCCGACGCGGTGGCGTCCAGCGTCGCGGAACACGCCCGGTTCGGCGGCGTCGTCCCGGAAGTGGCCAGCCGGGCCCACCTGGAGGCCATGGTCCCCGCCGTGGACCGGGCCCTGGCTACCGCCGGGGTCACCCTGGCCGACGTGGATGCGATCGCGGTGACCGCCGGGCCCGGGCTGACCGGGGCGCTGCTGGTCGGGGTGTGCGCGGCGAAGGCGTACGCGCTGGCGCTCGGCAAGCCGCTGTACGCGGTGAACCACCTGGCCGCGCACATCGCCGTGGACCAGCTGGAGCACGGCGCGCTGCCGACGCCGGCCATCGCGCTGCTGGTCTCCGGCGGGCATTCGTCCCTGCTGCTCACCAAGGACGTGGCCGGCGACGTGCAGCCGCTCGGGGCCACCATCGACGATGCGGCCGGCGAAGCCTACGACAAGGTGGCCCGGCTGCTGGGGCTGCCGTTCCCCGGCGGGCCGCCGATCGACACGGCGGCGCGCGACGGGGATGCCGCGGCGATCGCGTTCCCGCGGGCCAAGTACCACGACCAGACGTATGACTTCTCGTTTTCCGGGCTCAAGACCGCGGTGGCCCGCTGGGTGGAGGCGCGGCAGGCGGCCGGGCTCAGCGTGCCGGTGGCCGACGTGGCCGCGTCCTTCCAGGAGGCCGTGGCCGACGTGCTGACCCGCAAGGCGGTCCAGGCGTGCCGGGCGTACGGCGTGGACCACCTGGTGATCGGCGGGGGAGTCGCCGCCAACTCCCGGCTGCGCGGCCTGGCCGCGGAGCGCTGCGAGGCCGCCGGGATCCGGCTGCGCGTGCCGCGTCCGGGCCTGTGCACCGACAACGGCGCCATGGTGGCCGCGCTCGGCGCCGAGCTGGTGGCCCGCGGCGCGGTCCCGTCCCGGCTGGACGTCGGGGCCGACTCCGGGCTGCCGGTGACCAGCGTGCTGGCCTGACCGGAGCGGCCGGGTTGACGTTGCGGCGCGCCGGGGCTACTGTTCGGGACTGGCACTCTCTCGGGTAGAGTGCTAATGCGGCGAGGCTGGTCTGGCACCCGCGACGACAGCCAGCCGGGGTCGTGTCTACCTATAGTCGTTTCCCGCCATCCTTTTCGGAGGAGGAGGTCAGATCGTGGCAACCGCTACCAAGGTTGTGCTCAAGCCACTCGAAGACCGGATCGTGGTCCGCACGCTGGAGGCCGAGCAGACCACCGCGTCCGGGCTGGTCATCCCGGACACCGCCAAGGAGAAGCCCCAGGAGGGCGAAGTCCTTGCGGTGGGCCCGGGCCGGTTCGATGACGCTGGCAGCAAGCGCGTCCCGATGGACGTCAAGGTCGGTGACATCGTGCTGTACAGCAAGTACGGCGGCACCGAGGTGAAGTACCACGGCGAGGAGTTCCTGGTCCTCTCCGCCCGCGACGTGCTCGCTATCGTCGAGAAGTAACACGCGGCTCCGGCGGCGGGCTCCGTCCCGCGACCAGATGTCTGCTGCGGACCACCGCCCCGGGCGCTATGCGGCGTCCGGGGCGGTAGTCCGTGGCCGCTCCGGATGACCGCGGCCCGGCCGCAATGACCTAGTCAAGCCAATTTGAGGTGCTCATGGCCAAGATGCTGGAGTTCGACGAGGAGGCACGGCGCGCGCTGGAGCGCGGCGTCAACCGCCTCGCCGACGCCGTGAAGGTGACGCTGGGGCCCAAGGGCCGCAACGTCGTTATCGACAAGAAGTGGGGCGCTCCGACCATCACCAACGACGGCGTGACCGTCGCGCGGGAGGTGGAACTGGAGGACCCGTACGAGAACCTCGGCGCTCAGCTCGCCAAGGAAGTAGCGACCAAGACCAATGACGTGGCGGGTGACGGCACCACCACGGCTACCGTGCTGGCCCAGGCGATGGTCCGTGAGGGCCGCCGCTCGGTGACCGCCGGTGCCAACCCGATGGCGCTCAAGCGGGGCATCGACGCGGCCGCGGCGGCCGTGTCCGACCGCCTGCTCGAGGCGGCGCGGGAGGTCGAGGAGCAGCGGGAGATCGCGCACGTGGCGACGGTCTCCGCGCAGGACGCCCGGATCGGCGAGCTCATCGCCGAGGCGTTCAGCAAGGTCGGCAAGGACGGCGTCATCACCGTCGAGGAATCGCCGACGATGGGCCTGGAGCTCGAGTTCACCGAGGGAATGCAGTTCGACAAGGGCTACATCTCCCCGTACTTCGTCACCGACCCCGAGCGGATGGAAGCCATCCTGGAGGACGCGTACATCCTGCTGCACGCAGGCAAGATCTCCTCCATGGCCGATTTCCTGCCGCTGCTGGAAAAGGTCGCGCAGACCAAGAAGCCATTCCTGGTCATTGCCGAGGACGTCGAGGGCGAGGCGCTGTCCACCCTGGTGGTGAACAAGATCCGCGGGCTGCTGTCCGTCGTCGCGGTGAAGGCGCCCGGGTTCGGTGACCGGCGCAAGGCCATGCTCGGCGACATGGCCGTGCTGACCGGCGGTGAGGTGGTCAGCGAGGAGGTCGGGCTCAAGCTCGAGCTGGTCGGGCTGGAGACGCTGGGCCAGGCCCGGCGGATCGTCGTCACCAAGGACGACACCACGATCGTGGACGGCACCGGTGACAGCGGGGCGGTCAGCGACCGGGTCCGCCAGCTCCGCGCGGAGATCGAGGCCACCGATTCCGACTGGGACCGGGAGAAGCTGCAGGAGCGGGTGGCCAAGCTGTCCGGCGGGGTGAGCGTGCTCCGGGTCGGCGCCGCCACCGAGGTGGAGCTCAAGGAGAAGAAGCACCGGCTGGAGGACGCCATCTCGGCGACCCGGGCGGCCATCGAGGAGGGAATCATCCCCGGCGGCGGCAGTGCCCTGGTGCACATCTCGGCGACGCTCGACGACCTCGGCAAGACCGGGGACGAGGCCACCGGCGTGAACGTGGTGCGCACCGCCCTGGCATCCCCGGCGCGCTGGATCGCCGAGAACGCGGGCGTGGAGGGCTCGGTCGTCACCTCCAAGATCAGGGAGCTCCCCTTCAACGAGGGCTTCAACGCGGCCACCGGCGAGTACGGTGACCTGGTCGCGCAGGGCGTGATCGACCCGGTCAAGGTGACCCGCTCGGCCGTGCTGAACGCTGCGTCCATCGCGGCCATGCTGCTGACCACCGAGGTGCTGGTGGCGGAGCGGCCCGAGGAGGAGGACGAGGCGGCCGCGGGCGGCCACGGCCACTCGCACGGCCACGCGCACTGAGTCACGCGCACTGAGTCACGGGCTGGGCCAGGCGCACTGAGCCAGGCACAGCCACGGCTGACAGGCCCCTCCGGCACCGCCGGAGGGGCCTGCCGCGTTCTACGCTGAGAGTCCCGGGCGGTAAGCCGCGAAAGCGGGCACTCCGAAAGCGTCCAATTACTATGAGTAATCAATTGACTACTCTTAGTCATTTCGTATTCGGAACGTGGTCGTGCGGTACATCAATGTGACCTTTCTGTTGCCTACTTTCATGAGGGCACCCCCGGCTTTCGTGGGCATCATGCAGACGTGAGCGACGGACGCATCCGGGCCGTGACCAGCGGCGCCGTATCTGGCGGGCGAGTGTCGGGTGGCTCCCTGGCGAGCCAACAGGGGCCGGCGGGGGCCGCCCCGGCAGGACTGGCGGCGTCCGGGGCGGGCAGCCCGGTGCCCGGGCAGTGGTCTCCAGGGTCGTCCGGGGCGGGCAGTCCGGTCCCTGGCCAGTGGTCCCCGGGAACGGCCAGCACGGTGGGTGGCCCTGAGCGTGGCGGCGACCGCGATGCGGAGTGTGACAACCTGGGTTCCGGGCCGGGCAGCGTCGCCGAACTGGCCACCCTGGCGGTCCGCGGGCATCCCGGCGCGATCGAGGCGCTGCTGCAGCGGATCCGGCCCATGGTCGTGCGGTACTGCCGCGCCCGGCTGGGAAGGGTGGCCGGCCACTACTACGTGGCGGACGACGTGGCCCAGGAAGTCTGCCTGGCGGTGCTGGCCGCGCTGCCCCGTTACCGGGACATGGGCCGCCCGTTCGCGTCCTTCGTGTTCGGCATCGCCTCGCACAAGGTGGCCGACGCGGTGCGCACTGCCTCCCGGCTCGCCGTGCCGTTTGAGGATCTGCCCGACAGCCCGGACGAGCGCCCCGGTCCGGAAGAGACCGTCGTGGCCTACATTGAGGCGGAACGCGCCAGAGCGCTGCTGGCCCAGCTGCCAAATCACCTGCGTGAGCTGCTAATACTACGCGTCGTGACGGGTCTGTCCGCCGAGGAAACGGGTAACGTACTAGGTATGTCAGCAGGAGCGGTGAGGGTGGCCCAGCACCGGGCGCTAGCCCGGCTCCGGGCGATCGCGGTCGAGGAGTCGATTGCGTGATCACGGGGCGCGGACCCGGGGCGCCTGGCATCACCCCTGGCCTTGAGTTCACTCGCAGGCGGGGGGGCCCAGGCGGGACGGGACATGAGGCGGTCGATCTCAGCGAGATCCGGCGGTCCGAGGAACTCATCAACCGGCTCGCGGCCCGCGGGGCCCTGCCCGGCTCCGCCGGCCTCGGTGCGGAGCACCGAGCGGGTGGTTCCGGGGCGGCCGGTGACCCGGCGGCGGCCCTGCTGGCCGCGCTGGCGGCCGACGTGGACGTGCCCGCCCTCCAGGACCAGGCGGTCATCCCCCCGGCGGTGGCCCCGCGGCGTGCCGCCGCGTGGGAGGCCGTGGCCGGCCAGCCGTCCCGCGGCCTGGCCGGCTGGCTCCGGGCCGCGGCGGCCGGGGCGGTGGTCGCCGGGCTGGCCGGGACGACCAGCCTGATCACCGCCAGCATGCTGGCCCGGCTGTCCCGGGGGGCCGGGGCCGGGGGCCGGGGCCGGGTACCGGCCCGCGGCTGGGCGCAGCCGGCCCGGTCGCGCCGCTACCGCTGAGGCGCGGCTCCGGGCCGGAGCACCGGAGCACCGGAGCGGCGCGGCGGCCCTAGACTGAGGGGATCCCGCAGCCAGCGCCTGGAAGGTGTCATGAGCGACGACGGCAAGTTCGCCCCACCGGCCCTCACCTTCGACGATGTGCTGCTGCTGCCCGCCCATTCCGAGGTCATGCCGGGCGAGGCGGACACGACGGCCCGGCTCAGCCGGCGGCTCACGCTCAACGTCCCGCTGCTCTCCTCGGCCATGGACACCGTGACCGAGGCACGGATGGCCATCGCCATGGCCCGCATCGGCGGGGCGGGGGTGCTGCACCGCAACCTGTCCGTCGAGGACCAGGCCCAGCAGGTGGACATGGTGAAGCGGTCCGAGGCCGGGATGATCACCAATCCGGTGACCTGCGGCCCGGACGCCACCGTGGCCGACGTGGACCGAGCTCTGCGCCCAGTTCCGTATCTCCGGCGTCCCGGTGACCAGCCCGGACGGCGTGCTGGTCGGCATCGTCACGAACCGGGACATCCGCTTCGTCAGTGACCACAGCCGCCGGGTCGCGGACGTGATGACCCCCATGCCGCTGGTCACCGCGCCGGTCGGGGTATCCCGGGAGGACGCCTTCGCGCTGCTCCGCCAGCACAAGGTGGAAAAGCTGCCGCTGGTCGATCCGGACGGCCGGCTGCGCGGCCTGATCACCGTCAAGGACTTCACCAAGAGCGAGAAGTTCCCGAGCGCCACGAAGGACGCAGCGGGACGGCTGGTGGTCGGGGCGGCCGTCGGCGTCGGGGAGGATGCCAAGTACCGGGCCCAGGCCCTGGCCGAGGCGGGGGCCGACTTCCTGATCGTGGACACGGCGCACGGCCATTCCCAGGCCGTCCTCGACATGATCGCGCAGCTGAAGGGGAACCTGCAGGTCGAGGTGATCGGCGGGAACGTGGCCAGCCGCGCGGGCGCCCAGGCACTCATCGACGCGGGTGCCGACGGGGTGAAGGTCGGCGTCGGGCCCGGGTCCATCTGCACCACCCGGGTGGTGGCCGGCGTAGGGGTCCCGCAGGTGACCGCCATCTATGAGGCGGCGCAGGCGGCCCGGGCAGCGGGCGTGCCGCTCATCGGAGACGGCGGGCTGCAGCACTCCGGTGACATCGCCAAGGCCATCGCGGCGGGCGCGGACACCGTCATGCTCGGCAGCCTGCTGGCCGGCTGCGAAGAGGGACCGGGCGAGATGGTGTTCATCCACGGCAAGCAGTACAAGCTCTACCGGGGGATGGGGTCGCTGGGCGCCATGCGTAACACCGAGCGCGGCCGGTCCTACTCCAAGGACCGCTATTTCCAGGACGACGTGCTGCGCGAGGACAAGCTGGTCCCGGAGGGCATCGAGGGCCAGGTGCCCTACCGTGGCCCGCTGGCCGCCGTGGCCAGCCAGCTGGTCGGCGGCCTGCGCGCGGCGATGGGCTACTGCGGCGCGCGGACCATCGCCGACCTCCAGGACGCCAGGTTCACCCAGATCACCGCGGCGGGCCTGGCCGAGAGCCATCCGCACGACATCGAGATGACGGCGGAGGCCCCCAACTACACCCGGCGCTCGCGCTGATGACCGCGGTGGAGATCGGCCGGGGCAAGAGCGGCCGCCGGGCCTACCCGCTCGACGAGATCGGCATCGTGCCGTCCCGGCGCACCCGGGACCCCGAGGAGGTCTCGGTGGCCTGGCAGATCGATGCCTACCGGTTCGAGATGCCGCTGGTGGTCTCGCCGATGGACAGCGTCGTCTCGCCGGCCATGGCCGCGCAGATCGGTGGCCTGGGCGGGCTGGCCGTGCTCGACCTGGAAGGGCTGTGGACCCGGTACGCCGACCCCGAGCCGGTCCTCGCCGAGATCGCCGGGCTGAGCGAAAACGCCGCCACCCGGCGGCTGCAGGAGATCTACGCCGAGCCGATCAAGGAAGAGCTGATCGGGCAGCGTATCGAGGAGATCCGCGCCGCGGGCGTGACCACCGCGGCGAGGCTGTCGCCGCAGCGGACCGTCCGGTACTACAAGACCGTGATCGACGCGGGCGTGGATATCTTCGTGATCCGCGGCACCACGGTGTCCGCCGAGCACGTGTCCGGCCAGGCCGAGCCGCTCAACCTGAAGCAGTTCATCTACGAGCTCGACGTGCCGGTGATCGTCGGCGGCTGCGCCACCTACACCGCGGCGCTGCACCTGATGCGCACCGGTGCGGCCGGCGTGCTGGTCGGGTTCGGCGGCGGGTCGGGGCACACCACCGCCGCCGTGCTCGGCGTGGCGGTGCCGATGGCCACCGCGATCGCCGACGTGGCCGCCGCACGGCGGGAGTACCTGGACGAATCGGGCGGCCGCTACGTGCACGTGATCGCGGATGGCGGGATGACCCGAAGCGGGGATATCGCCAAGGCGCTGGCCTGCGGCGCGGACGCGGTCATGGTGGGCTCGCCGTTCGCCCGGGCGGACGAGGCCCCCGGCCGCGGCTACCACTGGGGCAGCGAGGCGCACCATCCCGACCTGCCCCGGGGCGCCCGGGTCAGGGTCGGCACGGTCGGCCCGGTGCGGCAGATCCTGCACGGCCCGTCCGATGTGCCGGACGGCTCGCTGAACCTGATCGGCGCGCTCCGCCGCACCATGGCCACCTCGGGCTATTCCGACCTCAAGGAGTTCCAGCGGGTGGAGGTCGCGGTCACCCCGAACGCGCCGCCGCGGCGGTAACCACGCGATGCTAACGTTCGGCGTGTGATGGCCGGGGGACAGGAGAACGGCACGGCTGGACCCGGCCGGGCGGTCCGCCGCCCTGGCTGCGCTGACCCTGGACGAGCTGCAGGTGCTCGTGGTGGGCGGCGGGGTGGTCGGTGCGGGCGTCGCGCTGGACGCGGTGACCCGCGGCCTGTCGGTCGGCCTGGTCGAGGCCAGGGACTTCGCGTCGGGCACCTCGTCCCGGTCCAGCAAGCTGATCCACGGCGGCCTGCGCTACCTGGAGCAGCTCAACGTGAGCCTGGTCCGTGAGGCCCTCACCGAGCGAGCGCTGCTGCTGCAGCGGATCGCCCCGCACCTGGTGCGGCCGGTGCCCTTCCTCTTCCCGCTCACCCATCACCTGTGGGAACGGGCCTACGTCGGTACCGGGGTGACCGCCTACGACATGCTCGGCTTCTCGCTCGGGCAGCCGCGGGGGCTGCCCGGTCACCAGCAGCTGACCAAGCGGGGGGCGCTCCAGCTGGCGCCCGCCCTCAAGCGGTCCGCGATCACCGGGGCGCTGCAGTACTGGGACGCGCAGGTGGACGACGCCCGGTACGTGGTCAGCCTGGTCCGCACGGCCGCCAGCTACGGGGCCCACATCGCCTCCCGGACCCAGGTCACCGGCTTCCTGCGGGAGGGCGAGCGGGTGACCGGGGTGCGCGCGGTGGACCTGGAGACCGGCCAGGAACTGCAAATCCGTGCCCAGCAGGTGGTCAACGCCACCGGGGTGTGGACGGATGACGTGCAGGCCCTGGTCGGCGGCCGCGGTGTGATCAACATCCGGGCCTCCAAGGGCGTGCACCTGGTCGTGCCGCGGGACCGGATCCAGTCCCGCACCGGCATCATCATGCGCACCCCGTCCAGCGTGCTGTTCATCATCCCGTGGGGACGGCACTGGATCGTTGGCACCACGGACACCGAGTGGACCCTGGACAAGGCCCACCCGGCCGCCAGCCGGGCCGACATCGACTATGTGCTGGCCCAGGTCAACCGGGTGCTCGCCGTGCCGCTCGGCCGGGAGGACGTGGCCGGCGTGTACGCCGGGCTGCGGCCGTTGCTGGCCGGCGAGTCGGACTCCACCTCCCGGCTGTCCCGGGAGCATGTGGTGGCCCATCCGGTGCCCGGGCTGGTGATGATCGCCGGCGGCAAGTACACCACCTACCGGCTGATGGCCCGGGACGCGGTGGACGCGGTGGCCCACGGGCTGGACTGGCGGGTCGCGCCTCGTGCACCCACGAGGTGCCGCTGGCCGGGGCCGACGGATACCTCCCGCTGTGGAACGCGCGGCACCGGCTGGCCCGGTCCTCGGGGTTGCACGTGGCCCGGATCGAGCACCTGCTGCACCGGTATGGCTCGCTGGCCACCGAGATCCTGGACCTCATCGCGGCCGAGCCGGACCTGGGCCGCCCGCTGGCCGGGGCCGAGGACTACCTGCGCGCGGAGATCGGCTACGCGGCCTCGCACGAGGGCGCCCGCCACCTCGATGACGTGCTGGCCCGCCGGACCCATATTTCCATCGAGACCTGGGACCGCGGCCTGTCCGCCGCGGCGGAGGCGGCGGCCCTGCTGGCCGGGCCGCTCGGCTGGGACGACCGCCAGGTGGCCCGGGAAGTCGGCTACTACGAGGCGATGATCGCCGCCGAGCGGGCGTCCCAGGAGGCGCCCACCGACCAGGCCGCGGACGCGCTGCTGCTCGACGCCCCGGACATCGTCCCGGTCATCAGCTGATCCCGGGCGGTTCCGGGGCGTCCCCATTGACCGGTGAGGGGGGCCCGACGGAGGAGGGCTTCGCTGAGCCGGTGATCCCGGGGGTTTCGGGGGGTCGTCCCCCGGGCTAGCAGAGTGGGTCGCCCCGGACTAGGCTTGCCGCATGTCCAGGCCACGCGTGTTCTCCGGCATCCAGCCGACGGCAGACTCCTTCCACCTCGGCAACTACCTGGGCGCGCTGCGCCAGTGGGTGGCGCTGCAGGAGACGCACGAGGCGTTCTACTGCGTGGTGGACCTGCACGCGATCACCCTGCCGCAGGACCCGGGACGGCTGCGGCAACGGACCAGGGTGGCCGCCGCGCAGCTGTTCGCGGCGGGGCTGGACCCGGAACGCTGCGTGGTCTTCGTGCAGAGCCACGTCCCGCAGCACACCGAACTGGCCTGGGTGCTCGGCTGCCTGACCGGGTTCGGCGAGCTGAGCCGGATGACCCAGTTCAAGGACAAGTCGGCCAAGGGCGGCGCCGAGCAGTCCAGCCTCGGGCTGTTCAGCTACCCGGTGCTGCAGGCCGCCGACATCCTGCTCTACCAGACCGACCAGGTGCCGGTGGGCGAGGACCAGCGGCAGCACCTGGAACTCAGCCGGGACCTCGCGATCCGGTTCAACCACCGCTACGGCGCCACGTTCACCGTCCCGTCCGCCTACATCCTCGGCGGGGTCGCGAAGATCACCGACCTGCAGGAGCCGACCGCGAAGATGAGCAAGTCCGCATCGTCGGCCGCGGGCATCATCGACGTGCTCGACGAGCCCGCCACGATCCGCAAGAAGATCGCCCGCGCGGTCACCGACACCGGCAGCGAGGTCCGCGCGGACGAGGCGGCCAAGCCCGGGGTGACCAACCTGCTGCGCATCTACTCGGCCCTGACCGGCGCGGACGTCGCCGAGCTGGAGTTCCGGTACGCCGGCGCGGGCTACGGCCAGTTCAAGAAGGACCTGGGCGAGGTGGTCGCGGGCACCCTGGCGCCGATCCGGGAGTGCACCGAGAAGCTGCTCGCCGACGAGGCGGGGCTGGACCGGCTGCTGGCCCAGGGAGCGGCCCGGGCCCGCCCGGTGGCCGCGGAGACGATGACCCAGGTCATGGACCGGGTGGGCTTCCTGCCCGCGGTGGGCGCCTGACCGCCAGCGCGATGCCGCCCGCTACCAGCAGGGCCAGCAGCACGCCGGCCCCGGCCGCCACGGTGACGGCCGGGAATCCCGGGACCCGCATGGCCGCGGCCACCGGGACGGCCGCGGGCAGCGGCCGCCGCGCGGTGCCGGGGCCCGGCCCGGGGCCGGGCCGCGGCCGGACCAGGACGCCGACCGGCCTGGCTCGCCCGTCCATGGCGAATCCCCAGTTCAGCAGCTTGGCGGCGGAGGTCATCTCGGTCAGCGGGGCGCAGTGCATGATCGTCACGATGAGCGTGTGCCCGTGCCGCCGCGCCCAGGCGATGAACGTGGTCCGCGACACGGCCGTCCAGCCGGCCTGGCCGCCGAGGTCGCCACGGTAGCTGCCCAGCATGGTGTTCTGGTTGTCCAGGGTCACCGAGTGCCGCCGGCCGAGCGGGAAGGCGGCCGTCCGCTCCGCCTCGATCCGCATCAGGGCCGGGATGGCCAGCGCCTGCCGGGCGAACAGCGCGAGATCGTAAGCGGAACTGCGCTGGCCCCTGGCGCTGCGCCCATCCGGCCGCCTGGCCACCGTGTCGTCCGCCCGCAGGTGGCGCGCCTCGGCGTTCATCATGGCTACGCCGCGGCGGTACGAGCCGGTGGCCTGCGCCAGCGCGATGGCGGCGTCATTGGCCGAGGCCAGCAGCATCGCCCGGAACAGGTCGGACACCCGGTAACGGCGGCCGGCCACCAGCCCCACCCCGGCCGGCGCTGACCCGGGCCGCCAGCGGTGAGGCCACCACGGTCGCGTCCGCGTGCAGGACCAGCGTGAGCGCGTCGGCGGTCAGGATCTTGAGCGTGCCGGCCGGCTGGAAATGCCCGTGCGGGTCCTTGGCGGCGAGTACGGCGCCGGTCCCGGCGTCAGCGATCACGTAGGCGGCGGCGGGCACGGCCGGCAGCCGCCGGGCGTGCCGGGCCGGGTAGCTGACCACGATGCCCCGGCGGCCGAGCCGCGGGCCGCCGATGACCGGCCCGCCCGGTGCGGCACCGTGCTGCCCAGGGGGGCCCCCCTGCGCTGGGCCCCCCTGCGCTGGGTCCCCATGCGCCGGGCCCCGGTGCGCTGGGCCGCCGGGCACCGGGACGCCCGGCACCGGGGGACCCAGGGCCAGGGCGGGCGGTGCCGCGGCCATGACGATCAGGCCCAGGGCGGCGCACAGCGTGAGCAGCCTGGCCACGGCCGCGGCGGCGGGCCTGCAGCCTGTTCTCCAATGAGTCACGCAGAGTAGTTAAGCAGGTGAGAATCGTCAATTTCAGCCGCCTGGCACGGATACCTGATCCGGCCCGGTACTTGTGGGAAAGCTCTCGTAGGCTTTCTGCGTGTCCGGCGCATAACCTTGGCTCATGGAAGGCGTCTCGGAGTCGGGGCTGCCGGTCCAGCCCGTGTACGGGCCCGGTCAGCCCGCCGGGTTCGACCCGGCGGATCAGCTTGGCCAGCCCGGCCAGTTCCCGTTCACCCGCGGTGTCTACCCGGCCATGTACACCGCCCGGCCGTGGACGATGCGGCAGTACGCCGGGCTTCGCCACCGCGGAAGACTCCAACCGGCGCTACCACGAGCTGATCGAGGCGGGCACGACGGGGCTGTCGGTCGCCTTCGACCTGCCCACCCAGATGGGCTACGACTCCGACGCCCTGGCCGCCCGCGGTGAGGTCGGCAAGGTCGGCGTGGCCATCGACTCGATCGAGGACATGCGCACGCTGCTGCGCGGCATCCCGCTCGACGCGGTCTCCACCTCGATGACCATCAACGCGCCCGCGGCCCTGCTGCTGCTGCTCTACCAGCTGGTGGCCGAGGAGCAGGGGGTGTCCGCGAAGGCCCTCACCGGCACCATCCAGAACGACATCCTCAAGGAGTACATCGCCCGCGGCACCTACATTTACCCGCCTGCCCCGTCGCTCCGGCTGGTCGCCGACACCTTCGCCTACTGCCGGGCCGAGATCCCCCGGTGGAACACGATCTCCATCTCCGGGTATCACATGGCCGAGGCGGGCGCCACGCCCGTGCAGGAGATCGCGTT
Source organism: uncultured Actinomycetes bacterium (assembly GCA_963767385.1). Lineage (GTDB taxonomy): Bacteria > Actinomycetota > Actinomycetes > Streptosporangiales > Streptosporangiaceae > RYN-230. The sequence goes on from CAVYEA010000034.1 coordinate 23,045, forward strand.
CACGCTGGCCAATGCCAAGGAGTACGTGCGGGCCGCGATCCGGTCCGGGCTGGCGGTGGATGAGTTCGGCCCGCGGCTGTCATTCTTCTTCGTCGCCCGGACCACGCTGCTGGAAGAGGTGGCCAAGTTCCGCGCGGCCCGCCGGCTGTGGGCGCGCATCATGCGGGACGAGTTCGGTGCGGCCGACCCCCGGTCGCAGATGCTCCGGTTCCACACCCAGACGGCGGGGGTGCAGCTCACCGCCCAGCAGCCCGAGGTGAACCTGGCCCGGGTGACCGTGCAGGCACTGGCCGCCGTGCTCGGCGGCACCCAGTCGCTGCACACCAACGCCTACGACGAGGCCATCGCGCTGCCGAGCCAGAAGGCGGCCCGGCTGGCGGTGCGCACCCAGCAGGTCCTCGCGCACGAGACCGACCTGACCAGCACCGTCGACCCGTTCGCAGGCTCTTACGCGATGGAATCGATGACCAACGAGGTGGCCGGGGCGGCCGAGGAGCTCATCGACCGGGTGGAGGAGATGGGCGGCGCCGTCGCCGCGATCGAGCAGGGCTTCCAGAAGGCCGAGATCGAGCGGTCGGCCTACCGCATCACCCGGGAGATCGACGCGGGCGAGCGGGTGGTGGTGGGCGTGAACAAGTTCACCACCGCCAGCGAGGAGCCCTACCAGCCGCTCCGGGTGGACCCGGCGCTCGAGCAGGACCAGGCGCGCCGCCTGGCGGCGCTGCGGGATGGCCGCGATGCGGGTGAGTTCGGGCGCCGCATCGATGAGCTGAAGCAGGCCGCCGCGGGGGGCCAGAACGTCCTCGTGCCGATCCGGGAGGCGCTGCGCGGCCGGGCCACGGTCGGCGAGGTCTGCGACGCGCTGCGCGACGTCTGGGGCGTCTACCAGCCTCCGGATCTGGGCTGAGCCGGGCGGGACCGATGCTGATGCGATCCGCGCCTGTCATGCTGCCCGGTCGCCCTCACGCACGGTTACCCGGCATCCGGCAGCGAGTAGCAGCGCTCCGGGGCGGGGCCAGCCACCGCAACCCGACGAGCAAGGAGGCCGGTCATGGCCATCTGGTGGAATCCGTCCCTGGGGGCGACGCTCGGCGTCGAGTGGGAGCTGCAGCTGATCGACGCGGCGAGCAGGCTGCTGCGCCAGGATGCACGCGAGGTGATCACCGCGCTGCGGGGCCCGGGCGGTGCGCCCGCCGAGCAGAAGATCCACGATGAGCTGATGCAATCCACCGTCGAGGTGGTGACCGGAGTGTGCAGCACGGTGTCCGAGGCGGTCGCTGACCTGGCTGCGACAATTGCTCAACTTCAGCGGATCACCGATATGCGCGGTACGATGCTGGCCTGCGCCGGAACTCACCCCGTCAGTGACTGGCGGGATGCAAAGATGGCGCCCATTCAGCGCTATGCGGAACTCGTCGAGCAGATGCAGTGGCTTGCCCGCAGGATCCAGACCTTTGGTGTGCATGTCCACGTGGGGCTACGGGATGGCAGCAAGGCGATTCCGATCGTCAACGCTCTAGCCGCTTATCTGCCGCATTTCCTCGCGCTGACCGCGTCGAGCCCGTTCTGGGGTGGGCACGACACCGGGCTCGCATCGAGCAGGGCGGTCATCTTTGGGGGGCTGCCGACCGCAGGACCGCCGCATTTGCTTGCGGACTGGACTGAGTTCGAGGAGTACATGGACACGCTGATGCGAGCCGGGACCATCCGGAGCATCAAGGAAGTGTGGTGGGATGTCCGGCCACAGCCTGGTTTCGGCACGATCGAAATCAGGATGTTCGACGGTGTTCCCACGCTGCGCGAGGTTGGCATGGTCGCAGCCTTGTCGCAGAGCCTGGTGCAACTGCTCGACACCCAGCTCGACCGGGGGTACCGGCTGCCTAGCCAGCCATCCTGGGTCATCCGGGACAACAAGTGGCGCGCGACGCGGTATGGCCTGGATGCCATCGTGATCACCGATGCCTCGGGCTCTACCGCGCCGCTGCGTGACGAGCTGTACGAGCTGGTGCAGGAACTGCGGCCGGTGGCACAGCGGCTCGGCTGCGTGGACGAGCTGGCGGTGGTGAGTGAGGTGCTGGACAACGGCGCCTCCTATGAGCGGCAGCGTGCCGTGCTGGAAACTGGCGGGGGGCTGACGGACGTGGTGGACGCGCTGGTCACGGAGTTTGCTGAGGACCGGTTCGTCTGCGCGGGGGAGGACCGTGATGCCGGACCGTGACATGCAGGAGGAACTCGAGGAGTTCGCGACGGCCCACGAGGACGAACTCGTGGACTTCCGGCGTGACCTGCATGCCCATCCTGAGCTTGGCTACCACGAGCACCGCACCACCCGGCGGGTGGCGCTGCGGCTGGCCGCGGCCGGGCTGCGGCCTGTCATCCTGCCCAAGGGCACGGGGATGCTGGTGGACATCGGGGACGCGCCAGCCGCGCCCCTGGTGGCGCTGCGCGCGGACCTGGACGCGCTGCCGCTGTCCGACGAGAAGCAGGTGCCCTACCGGTCCACGGTGCCGAACGTGTGCCACGCCTGCGGGCATGACGTGCATACCACGATCGTCATGGGGGCCGGCCTGTTCCTGGCCAGCCTGGCGGCCCAGGGCCGGTGGAAGGGCCGGGTCCGGCTCATCTTCCAGCCGGCCGAGGAAGTGCCCGGCGGGGCCCTCGACGTGATGGCCGCGGGTGGCATTGCCTCGGTGGACCGCATCTTCGCGCTGCACTGCGATCCGCGGCTGGACGCAGGCAAGGTCGGCATCCGGACCGGGCCGATCACCGCGGCGTGCGACAAGATCACGGTCCGGGTGACCGGGCCCGGCGGGCACACCGCGCGCCCGCACCTGACGGCGGACCTGGTGTACGCGCTCGGCAAGATCGTCACCGAGCTGCCCGCCGCGCTGTCCCGGCGGGTGGACCCGCGGTCCAGCCTCAGCCTGGTGTGGGGCCGGGTCAGCGCCGGCTCGGCGGCCAACGCGATCCCGGACGACGGGGTGGTCGAGGGGACCGTCCGCTGCCTGGACGACGAGGCCTGGCATCAGGCGCCCGACCTGCTCAAGGCGCTTATCGACTCGGTGGCCAGCGCCTACGGGGTCATCGCCGACCTGAACTACCAGCGGAACGTGCCCCCGACGGTGAACGAGCCCGCCAGCACCGCATGCTCGCCGCCGCCGCGGAGCAGATGCTGGGGGCCGACGCGGTGGCATCCACCCCGCAGAGCCTGGGCGGCGAGGACTTCGCCTGGTACCTGGAATCGGTCGCCGGCTCACTGGCCCGGCTCGGCACCCGGGTGCCCGGATCGAACCAGGACTTCGACATTCACCAGCCCGCGTTCGACATCGACGAGCGGGCCATCGGCATCGGTGTCCGGCTGCTGGCCGCGGCCGCGCTGACCGCGACCCGGGGCAGTTCGGTCGCCCCGGAGCCGATGCCCAACGGCGCCCCCGCCTGAGCCCCGTCCGGAGCAGGACTGGCAGGGAGTGACGTGGTGTTGTCGGAGCAGGATCCGGCCGGTGAACGGCAGGTGTACCGGGGAACCGGGGCGGTCGTGCTGTGGTGGGCCTGGGCCGTCTTCGCGGTGGCCAGCCTGGCCCTCATCGCCGCCCGGTACCACGACCACGCGGCCGCGGTCACCGTGACGGTGATCCTCGCCATCACCGGCATCATGTACGCGTGCGCGCTGCACCCGCGGGTGGTGGCCGGGCCGTCGGGCATCAGCGTGGACAACCCCCTGCGCACGCACCTCATCCCGTGGTCCGCGGTGACCCGGGTGGACCTGGCCCAGAGTCTCCAGGTGCATTACGCGGGGCCGCCGGGGCGGGCGGGGGAACGGGTGGTGCACAGCTGGGCCGTGCAGGGGTCGCCGCGGGCGCAGGCCCGGCGTGAGGCCCGGGCCCGGCGGGCGAGCCAGCGGACCCCGGCGGCGCCCGCCTACGCCCGCGCGCCTGATGCCGCCCGCGCGGCCACCCAGGGCTCGGCCGGCGAGTTCACCACCCGGCAGCTCAGCGAGCGGCTCGGCCGGGAACGGCCGCCTGACGAGCCGCCCCGTCCCGGGCTGGCGCAGGTCAGCTGGGCCTGGGGGCCGATCGCCGCCATGCTGCTGCCGCTGCTGGCGCTGGCCGTGGTCGCCGCGGCCTGACTGCCGCCCCGGCGGCCCGCCGCACGGATCCCGGGCGCGCGGCGGGGGTTGACTTGAAGTTGACTTCAAGTCAGAGCATCGGGGCATGATTCCTGTAACCAGCCCGGCCCCGGTCACGTTCGACGGCCTGCCCGGCCTGATCGCGCTGATGACTGGCGATGACAAGCACGACCAGGCGTCGGACTCAACTCTCGACGTGCTCTGGGTCCTCTACGACCGGGTGCTCCGGGTCACCCCGCAGACCGTCACCGACGACGCGCGGGACCGGTTCCTGCTGTCCAAGGGGCACGGCCCGATGGCGTACTACGCGGTGCTCGCCGCGAAAGGATTCGTGGACGCTGGTGAGCTGCCCGGATTCGGGACGTTCGGATCGCTTCTCGGCTTGCACCCGGACCACATGCTGGTTCCCGGGGCCGAGATATCCAGCGGCTCCCTCGGGCACGGGCTGCCGCTGGCGGTCGGTGTCGCGCTGGGGCTGCGGGCGCGCGGGCAGGCCCGGGCCCGGGTCTTCGTGCTGGCCGGCGACGGTGAGCTGGACGAGGGGTCGAACCACGAGGCCATCGCCGTGGCCGCCCGGCTCCGGCTGGACGCGCTGCACGTCGTGGTGGTCGACAACGCCTCGTCCACGTACGGCTGGCCGGGCGGTGCTGAGGCCAGGTTCGCGGTGGAGGGCTGGTCGGTGCTCCGGGCCAGCGGGCGGGACCACGATGCGCTGGAGGCCGCGCTGACCGCCCCGCACCCCGGCCGGCCGCACCTGGTGACCGCCGTCGTCGAGCCGAAGCGGAAGTGAGCGGGATGGAAACCATGCGCGAGCGTTTCGCCGCGGTCACCGCCGGGCTGCTGGACACGGACCCGCGGCTGGCCGTGGTGCTGGCCGACATCTCCGGGGACCTGTTCGAGCCGGCCCGCCAGCGGCACCCGCACCGGGTGATCCACCTGGGCATCCGGGAGCAGTTGCTGATCAGCGTGGCTGGCGGGCTGTCCCTGGCCGGGATGCGGCCGGTGGCGCACACGTTCGCCAGCTTCCTCGTCGAGCGCCCATTCGAGCAGATCAAGCTGGACCTGAACCACCAGGGCGCGGGCGCGGTCCTGGTCAGCGCGGGGGCGTCCTACGACTTCGCCGACAACGGGCGGACCCACCAGGCGCCCGGGGACGTGGCGCTGCTGGCCACCCTGCCGGGCTGGACCGTGCACATCCCAGGCCATCCCGACGAGGCCGAACGGCACCTGCGCGCCGCGGCGGCCGGCGACGGGCTGGTGTACATCCGGCTGTCCACGGCGGCCAACGCCGTCCCGCTGGACGGCACACCGGGGAAGCTCACCGTGCTGCGCACCGGGCGGCGCGGCACCGTGCTCGTGGCCGGCCCGCTGGCCGACGAGGTGATCGACGCGACCCTCGGCTTCGACGTGACCGTGCTGTACGCGGCCACGATCCGGCCGCTGGACGTGCCCACCCTGCGCGAGACGCTGCGCGCGCCCGACGTGGTCCTGGTCGAGCCGTACCTGGCCGGCACCTCGGTGCCCGCCGTCAGCGAGGCGTTGCGCGACCGGCCGCACCGGATCCTCGGGCTGGGCGTGGGCCGCCAGGAGCTGCGGCACTACGGCACGGCCGCCGAGCACCGGGCGGCGCACGGCCTGGACACCCGCTCACTGCGCGGCGCAATCGGCCAGTTCCTGGCGCTGTGAGTGGCCCTGTGTGCAGGGGAACGACCCAGGTGGTCAGCCGCCGACCGAGACGCAGGGGCGGCTGCGCAGGCCGTGCACGTAGTCCGCGGGAGCACCCGCCTTCTCCGCGGCATCGGCCACGATGCCCAGGTACCGGGCGGAGGGGAGGCCGCCCTCGTAGTCGTTCAGCACGTACAGCCAGGCCGTGACGCTGCCCTCCAGCGCCTCCACCCGGACCCGGATCTTGGTGAAGTAACCGAGGTTCACGCCGTCCCACTGATCCAGCACCCGCTCGTCCAGGTCGGACAGCTCGTACAGGACCACGAAGACGCGCTCGGCGTCGTCCTCGACCACGGTGGCGAGGGCACCCTCCCAGCTGATGTCCTCACCGCCGAACGTGAGCCGCCAGCCTTCCAGCCAGCCGTCGCCCCGCAGCGGCGAATGCGGGCAGCGCGCCGCCATCAGCCCGGGGTCCATATTGGTGGCATACGCCGCGTACAGCTCCACGGCTCACCAGCGTAACGACGCCACCGGGCGGCGTGGTGAATCTCCGGGTACCGGGTGGGTGGCGTTCGGCGCACCGGGCGGGTGCGGGCAGAATGAGGCATCGTGAGCCAGCCGCGTGCGAACATCGTGATCCTGGGGGGCGGGCCCGGCGGGTACGAGGCGGCCCTGGTGGCCGCGCAGCTCGGCGCGCGGGTGACGGTGGTGGACAGCGAGGGCCTCGGCGGCGCCTGCGTGCTGACCGACTGCGTCCCGTCCAAGACCCTGATCGCCTCGTCCAGCACCATGTCCGTGGTCCAGGGCGCGGAAGACCTGGGGATCCGGATCGGCCGGGTGCCCGGCCCCCTGGCCGGCCCGGGCGGCGGCCGCGGGCCCGGCGGGCTGGCGGGCGGCTGGGGTGGCCGCGCGCTGGCGGCCGTTGACGCGCCCCGGCTGTACGCGCGGATCAAGGCACTGGCCAAGGCGCAGTCCGCCGACGTGGCCCTGCGCCTGGCGGCCGAGGGAGTCGAGATCATCTCCAGCCGGGGCCGGCTCGCCGGGCCGAGCATGGTCATCGTCGGGGATCAGCAGGTCGAGGCCGGCTCGGTGCTCATCGCCACCGGCGCGATGCCCCGGGTGCTGCCCGGCTCCGAGCCGGACGGTGAGCGCATCCTGACCTGGCGGCAGCTCTACGACCTGCCCGAACTGCCGCCGGAGCTGATCGTGGTGGGCTCCGGGGTCACCGGGGCCGAGTTCGCCGGCGCCTACCAGGCCCTCGGCTCCAAAGTCACCCTGGTCTCCTCCCGTGACCGGGTGATGCCGCACGAGGATGCCGACGCGGCCGTGGTGCTGGAGGACGTGTTCCGCCGCCGGGGCATGACCGTGCTCAGCCGGTCCCGGGCCGCGGGCGTGAAGCGCAGCGGCGACGGGGTGGTGGTCACCCTGGAGGACGGCCGGACCGTGCGCGGCTCGCACTGCCTGCTCACCGTGGGCATGGTGCCGGGCACCCGGGACCTGGGCCTGGAAGAGGCTGGGATCACCCTGGACGGGGCGGGATTCGTCCAGGTGGACCGGGTATCCCGGACCACCGCGCCGGGCGTCTACGCGGCCGGGGACTGCACCGGGGTGATGATGCTCGCGTCGGTGGCCGCCATGCAGGGCCGGATCGCCATGTGGCACACGCTCGGCGAGGCGGTGCAGCCGATCCGGCTGGGCCACGTCGCGGCGACGATCTTCACCGACCCGGAGATCGCCACGGTCGGGGTGACGGGCGCCGCGGTGGAGTCCGGGGCCGAGGACGCCACCGCGGTCAAGCTGCCGCTGGCCACCAACCCGCGGGCCAAGATGCAGGGCTTCCGGGACGGCTTCATCAAGCTGTTCGCCCGGCGCGGCACCGGGATCGTGCTGGGCGGCGTGGTGGTCGCGCCGCGGGCCAGCGAGCTGATCCTGGGCATCTCGCTGGCGGTCGAGCAGTCGCTCACGGTGGACCAGATGGCGCACACGTTCTCGGTCTACCCGTCACTGTCCGGCAGCCTGACCGAGGCGGCCCGCAAGCTGATGCGCCCGGCCGGCGACACCCGCTGACGCCGCGGCCGGGCCGCTCAGTGGGTGGGGTGGCCCAGGTCGGGGTCACTGGGCACCGGCAGGTCATGCTGCCGGAGCCGGGCGGCCCGGATGTCGTCCGCGTACAGCGTCACGGTGAACACGCTGCCGCACAGGATGAGCGCCACCATCGTCAGGCTCACCCACAGCGGCGCGGGCAGCAGGATGCCCAGCACCACGACCAGGATGACGCACACCGGGACGATGACCACCAGGTGGCGCAGCACGGTCCGGCTGCGCCAGCCCGGATCGGTCAGCTCATGGCGCACCCAGTGCACGTTCTCGGCCGGGAGCCGGAACCCCCAGGTGAACTTCAGCCAGCCGAGCGCTCCGGGATCGCCGGGCAGCCGGGTCAACGGTGGCTCCCCCCGGCGGGGCGGGCGGCGGGGGTGCGGGGAGGGTGCATGTTCCTAGTCTGTCAGCCCGGCGGCGGCGGCTGCGGTGGCCGCGTGCAGCCGCTAGTCCGGCAGCCGGCACCGGGTGCCCGTAGCCGGCCGACCGGCCGGCTCGCCGGCTAGTCCGGCAGCCGGCAGATGACCTCGCCGGCCGGCACCGTCTGGCCCACCTGAACCGCCAGCCCGGTGACCGTGCCGTCCTTGTGCGCGGTCAGCGGCTGCTCCATCTTCATCGCCTCGAGCACCACGACGGTGTCACCGGCGGACACCTGGTCCCCCTCGGCGACGACGATCTTCGTGATCGTGCCCTGCATCGGGCTGGCCAGCTCGTCGCCGCTGGCCTTGCCGCCCGCCGCGCCGCCGCCGCGCCGCCCGCGCGGCTCCCGCCGGGCGGGCCGCGGCCGCGCCCGGCCACCCCGAGCCCGGCCGGCAGGCACCACCTCGAGCCGCTTGCCGCTGACCTCCACGGTGATCCGCTCCCGGGCCGCCGGGCCGTCGGCCGCGCCGGGCTGCGGGCCGGACCACGGCTCGATGCCGCCGGCGAACTCGGTCTCGATCCACCGGGTGTGCACGGTGAACGGCGCGCCGGTGAACGCCTCGTCGCGGACCACCGCGCGGTGGAACGGCAGGACGGTGGGCATGCCGCCGACCACGCACTCATCCAGCGCCCGGCGGGACCGCTCCAGCGCCTGCTCCCGGCTGGCGCCGGTGACGATGATCTTGGCTAGCAGCGAGTCGTAGTCCTGCGGCACCGTCATCCCGGCCGCGTACCCGGCGTCGACCCGGACAGCCGGGCCCGCCCGGCCAGGTCAGCTCGGAGATGGTGCCCGGCGCGGGCAGGAAGCCGCGGCCCGGGTCCTCGGCGTTGATCCGGAACTCGATGGAGTGCCCGCGCGGCGCCGGGTCGGCGTAGTCCAGCTCCTGCCCGTCGGCGATCCGGAACATCTCCCGGACCAGGTCGATCCCGGTCACCTCCTCGGAGACCGGGTGCTCGACCTGCAGCCGGGTGTTGACCTCCAGGAACGACACCGTGCCGTCCTGGCCGACCAGGAACTCGCAGGTGCCCGGCGCCCACGTACCCGGCCTCGCGCAGGATGGCCTTGGACGCCGTGTACATGCTCGGCCTGGCTGGCGGACAGGAACGGGGCGGGCGCCTCCTCGACCAGCTTCTGGTGGCGGCGCTGCAGCGAGCAGTCGCGGGTGGAGACCACGACCACGTTGCCGCGCGCGTCGGCCAGGCACTGGGTCTCCACGTGCCGCGGCTGGTCCAGGTAGCGCTCCACGAAGCACTCGCCGCGGCCGAACGCGGCGACCGCCTCGCGGACGGCCGACTCGTAGGGCTCGGTGATCTCGTCCGGGTTGCGGGCCACCTTCAGCCCGCGGCCGCCGCCGCCGAACGCCGCCTTGATCGCGATCGGCAGGCCGTGCCGCGCGGCGAACGCGTCCACCTCGTCCGGCCCGCTGACCGGGCCGTCGGTGCCCGGCGCCATCGGCGCGCCGACCCGCTTGGCGATCTGCCGGGCGGCGACCTTGTCGCCGAGGGCCTCGATGGCCGCGGGCGGCGGGCCGATCCAGGTCAGCCCGGCGTCGATCACGGCCTGGGCGAAGCCGGCGTTCTCGGCCAGGAAGCCGTAGCCGGGATGCACCGCGTCGGCCCCGGCGTCGGCGGCCACCTCGAGGATCTTCTCGATGTTCAGGTAGCTGTCGGCGGCGCTGCGCCCGCCCAGCGCGTACGCCTCGTCCGCCAGCGCACGTACAGCGCGTCGCAGGTCGGGCTCGGCGTAGACCGCCACACTGGCCAGCCCGGCGTCCCGGCAGGCCCGCACGACCCGGACCGCGATCTCGCCACGGTTCGCGATGAGCACTTTGCGCACGAAACCACTCCTCCCGACTGCCGAGGAGTCTAGGTGAGCAGGTGCCCTCGCGTCTGTGCGGGGACCGTGCCAGCCGCCGGGCGGGCGGCGGGCGGGCGGCGGCCGGGGCGGTCTACGCCGCGCGGGCCCCCTCGTGGCGCAGCAGCCAGGCCTTGCGGTCCAGGCCGTAGTAGTAGCCGCCCAGGCTGCCGTCGGTGCGCACGATCCGGTGGCAGGGGATGACCGGGGCGACCAGGTTGGCCGCGCACGCGGCGCCCGCGGCCCGGGACGCGCGCGGGTTCCCGGCCTGTGCGGCCAGCGCCGCGTAGCTGATCACGGTGCCCGCCGGGACGGCCCGCATCGCGGCCCACAGCCGCTCCCGCCCGGCGCTGCCCGGCTGGCGGGTGGCCAGCCCGTCCAGCGCCGTCAGGTCCCCGTCGAAGTAGTTGCTGACCGGCTTGACCAGCCAGGGCAGGTCCCCGGGCCGGGCGGCCTGCCGGGCCAGCCCGCGCAGCGACGGGTGCAGCCGGGCATGCAGCTCGGCCGGGTCGGCGGTGAACCCGCCCGCTATCAGCTGCTCGGCGCAGGCCAGCAGGCTCAGCGGGCCGATCGGCGTGTCCACCGTGGTGGCCAGGATGGTCTCAGGCATCGACTGCTCCTCGCTGTGATGACGCGGAAATCCGTTCCCCCGAACGCCCGTCCCGCCCGGCTGCCAGCGGCCGGGTGCCGGGAGGCCGGCCCGGCTGGACCGGGTGGTCCGCGCCGGTGGCGGCCGCTTCCCAGGTCCACAGGTGCACGGCGGCGTAACCCCGCCAGGGCCGCCACCGGCCCGGATGGCCGGGCGGCGCGCCCAGCCGGGCCAGCGCGCGGCGCAAGCCCAGGTCACTGGCGGGGAACCCGTCCGGGTCGGCGCCGGTCCGCAGCATGATGTAGCTGATGGTCCAGGGCCCGATGCCGGGCAGTTCCGCCAGCCGGGCCGCGGTCTCCTCCGGGTCGGCGCCCAGGCTGAGGTCCAGCCGCCCGCTGGCGGCCGCCGCGGCGAGCGCGTCCAGCGTCCGCTGGCGGCCTGCGGTGGGGCCGAGCCCGGTCAGGTCCGCCCCGGCCAGGTCCTCCGGGCCGGGGAACAGCAGGTGCGGCCCGGGCTCGCCGGCCTGCGGGCGCGTCCGCGGTGATCGCCGCGGGCAGCGGGGTGCCGTGCCGGGCGGCCAGCCGGGCGGCGAACGTGCGGGCCGCGGCCACCGACACCTGCTGGCCCAGGACCGCCCGGACGGCCAGTTCGAAGCCGTCGTAGCAGCCCGGTACCCGGAGGCCCGGGCCGGGCCCGGACCAGCGGCGCGATCAGGCCGTCGGCGGCCAGCGCCATGCCGATCGCGGCCGGGTCGGCGTCCGCGTCCAGCAGCCGCCGGGCAACGGGACACCAGCGGGCCGACGCCGCTGAGCTTGCCTAGCCGGGCCCGGAGCAGCACATGGCCCTGACCCGGCCGGGGCAGCAGCTCGATCAGCCCGGCACCGCCCGCGGTGCGCACGGTCCGGGAGTAGCGGCCCGCGCTGACCTGCTCCACGCCGGGCACGGCCCGGACGGCGAGGAAGTCGAGCAGGGCCGCCGCGTCGTACGGCTCGCGGCAGGCCAGCCGCAGCGTGAGCCAGGTACCCGGCCCGTCCGCGGCCTGGCCCGCGCCGCGGCCCGCCCCGCGGGCCGCCGCGCGCAGCTGCGACGGGGTGCGGCCGGAGGACTCCAGGACGGTGGCGTTGAACTGCCGGACGCTGGAGAAGCCGCTGGCGAACGCGATGTCGGTGATCGGCAGGCTGGTCTCGGCCAGCAGCCGCCGTGCCGTCTGCAGCCGGACCGTCCGGGCCAGGGCCAGCGGGCCGGTGCCCAGCTCGGCCACGAGCAGCCGGTGCAGATGCCGCTGCGGTGACGGCGAGCCGCGCGGCCAGCCCGCCGATGCCATGCTCGTCCACGTAGCCCGCGGAGATCAGCCGCACCGCCCGGGCGGCCAGGTCGGCGCGGGCGTTCCACTCCGGCGACCCTGGGCTCGTCTCGGGGCGGCAGCGGCGGCAGGCCCGGAACCCGGCCGCCTCGGCCGCCCCCGGATGCGGGAAGAACCGCATGTTCGCCCGGGCCGGGGTGCGCGCCGGGCAGACCGGCCGGCAGTAGATCCCGGTGCTGGTCACCCCGGTGAAGAACCGCCCGTCGAACCGCGGGTCACGGGCCAGCACCGCCCGGTAACAGGTGTCGAAGTCCAGCGTCATGCCTTGATTCAACCCCAGGCCGCAAGCCCGTGCTGGCGGGAATCGGACGTGATGACTGAGCGGGAATCGGACCTATGGGGCTAGCCGGTTAATCGGGCTGAATTTTTTTGGGGGGGGGGGGGGGGGGGGGGGGGGGGGGGGGGCTGGGCGGGTCACGGGGGGCGGACCCGGCTGTCGGCGCCAGGCGGTCGGGGCCGGGCCAAATACAGAGCGGGGCACGCAGCAACGCGGCTCCGGTTAAAAGCGGCTCCAGGGCGACTAGGCGCGCCTGAGGGGGGCCTGCGGCGTGGCGGGGCCAACCGGCCTATGCTGGGGCGGCGGCCTAAGCGGCGTGCCGGCTGGGCGGGCGGGCCAGCACGGTCGGCGACGACCGCGGTGACCGCGGCGAGCTCCTCCGGGTCGGCCTGCCCGGCGACCACCTGCAGCACAGGCAGCGCCCGCGGGCTGCGAACCATGACCGGCCGCTGCCGATGCCGAACTGGCGGCGGACCCGCTCCCAGAACGCGTCGCGCAGCCACTCCCGGGCCTCCTGGTACGGGCGCAGCGACAGGCCGAGTTCCTTCTCCGCGTTCGACCAGCAGCTCCTTGTCGATGACCGGCGGCAGGATAGGGCCGGGCAGCAGGTCGCGGATGTTGTCCTCACCCCGGGTCAGGATCCACTTCTGCGCCACGTGCTCGCCCGGCCTCCTCCACCCGCTGCCGGTCCGGGCCCAGCCTGCCGGGCAGCGCCGGGGCCGCGAGGTGCACGGACGGCCGGGGTACCGGCCTGGCGCCGTGCCGCTTGTCGAAGAGCTGGGCCGGGGAGGGGACCGACGGCGCGCGGGCGCGGCCGGGGGAGGGTCGGGCGGCGGGGTCCGGGTGAAGTAGGGCTCCAGGAACGCCCGGTCCAGCACCTCGACCGTGTCGGATTCCCAGACCAGCCGCTCCGCCTGGTTGGTGCCGAACGGCGGTTCCACGCCCACAGGTGCACCCGGACGCCGTAGGCCTGGGCGGCCTCGACCGCGGGCTCATTCTTCGTCCCCCGCCACCAGCACCGCGTCGGTGATTGCCCGGTGCCGGGCCAGCGCCTCGATGTCCGCCCGGATCTGGGCGTCCACGCCCTTCTGCTGGCCGCGCGCGTTCAGGTTGCCCAGCCGCAGCTTCACCCGGCCATCTGAGCGATCACCCGCTGGTCGATGGTGGACCCGGTCCCGGGCGGCGTCGTACCAGTAGACCCGCAACAGTTCACCCCGGACCAGGCTGTCGGCGTGCCGGGTCAGCGCACGGATGAGCTTGTCCGTGTTGACCCGGTACTCCCGCCGCGAGCCGACGCTGAATAGCAGTTCCCCGGCGGACGCGTAGATATAGCCGACATCGATCATGATCGCGTAACGCGCAAGCGTCGGCAGCGGGTCAGCGGGGACGGGACGATGTCGGTCATGGCACTCACGACTCTACTGCCGTAACTGCCCGGTCCGGGGCAGAAGAGCACGCCAGGTTCGGCGTTGAGTAGTCAAATGATTACAAAACGGTAAGAGTTGTGCGGCCCGATTCTCACAAGGGGGATGTTGCCGTGCCTCTCGGGCGGCATCTGCTGGCGCTTGCCCGCGCAGCGCGCGGAGCGCGCGGGTGACCTGCGAGCGGGTCTCGGCGGGGCGGATCACCGCGTCCACGTACCCGCGTTCGGCGGCGATGTACGGGTTGGCCAGGTGGTCCTCGTACTCGGCGACCAGCGGTGGCGCGCAGCGCCTCCGGGTCGGCGGCAACTGGCCAGTTCCCGGCGGTACAGGATGTTGACCGCGCCCTGCGCGCCCATCACCGCGATCTGGGCGGTCGGCCAGGCCAGGTTGATGTCGCCGCCGAGGTGCTTGGAGCCCATGACGTCGTAGGCGCCGCCGTAGGCCTTGCGGGTGATCACCGTGA
>CAVYEA010000035.1:0-64807 GCA_963767385.1 uncultured Actinomycetes bacterium
GATAGTGACGGTCGTCGCCTCACTGTGGGTGACGCGACGTGCCCGGCTCGGGGCCACGGTGGATCGATCAGACGATCGGGTATGACGTACGACGACCCCTCCCGACTTCTGACAGGGGCGCCTTCTCCCATTCGGGGGTCACCACGAGGCGGAGCGCTCGATGAACATCTGCTGGGCCCCCGCCGGGCCTTCCCTACGGCCGGGTGCCGGCAGACGTACTCGCCGTCGGGCTGCATGTCCCATGCCGAGCAGTTGTCCTCCTCGTAGGTGCGCAGGATGTCTTCGAGCTCGGCTTTGATGACCGGGTCGCAGACAGGGGCGATAGCCTCCACCCGCCGGGAGAGGTTGCGGGTCATCAAGTCGGCTGCGCCGATGAAGTACTCGGGCGCGCCACCGTTCTCGAACCGGTAGATCCGGCTGTGCTCGAGGAATTGCCGAGGGTGCTGGAGACCTGGATCGTCGGTGACAGTCCCGGGACCCCTGCCGCAGGCAGCACAAGCCGCGGACGTTGAGGACGATGGGGACGCCGGCCAGGCTGGCCTCGTAGAACTTCCGGATCATCTGAGGGTCCTGGAGCTGGTTCATCTTGGCCCGGATGCCGCAGCGGCGTCCGGCACGGGCGTGCTCAGCCTCGCGCCGGATCAGTGCGGTGAACCGCTCACGCAGGTCGTGAGGCGCCACCAGGAGCTTGCCCGGGGCCGGGGCCGGGATGCCAGCGGTCAGCTCATTGAAGACCGCCGCCGCGCCAGCGGCCAGCTCGGGGTCCGCGCTGAGCAGGCCAAGGTCCTCATACAGCCGGGCCGTCCCCTCGTGGTAGTTTCCCGTGCCGACATGGACGTACCGGCGGATGCCGTCGGGCTCTTCACGCACCACCAGCGCCAGCTTGGCGTGCGTCTTGACCCGCTCCACGCCGTACGCGACGTGAGCTCCCGCTGTTCGAGCTCCTTACCCCAGCTGATATTGGGCGCCTCGTCGAAGCGTGCGGTGATCTCGACCAGGACCGCCACCTGCTTGCCCCGGCGGGCCGCCTCTTTGAGCGCCTGGATGATCGGGGAGCGGCGGCCAGTGCGGTAGATCGTCAGCTTGATCGCCAGAACGGCGGGATCCACAGCGGCACTCTGCAGGAATCGCAGGATCGAGGTGTCGAAGCTGTGGTACGGCAGGTGCACCAGGATGTCCCCGCGGCGGATTTCGTCGAAACCGCGGACGGGTCGGTGCGGTCCAGGTTCCGCAGCCGCGGATGGGTCACCGGCTCGTGCGGAGGGTCACGCTGCTCGGCATGGCCCTCCACAGGCAGCTCCATGAGGTCCTGGAGCCTCAGCAGCCCGGAAGTCGCGATGATGTCGGCAGGGCCGGTGCGGAGCTGAGTCGCAAGCCAGCCGCGGAGCTCCGCGGGCATGTCGGCGCTGACCTCCAGCCGACGACACCCGCGTACTTCCGGGCGGTCAGCTCCGCCGTGACCATCCCGATGATCGCACCGGGCGACAGGTCCACGTTCTCGTTCCCGGCCTGGTCGCTCCACGGATCATCCTTCGCCCCCCGGGTGACACGGAAGAACGAGCAGGCCAGTTCCGACGCCCGCGGGAAGAGCTCGCTCAGGTCGGCGGCGATCACCTGCTCAAGGGGCACCCAGCCCGCATGGTTCGGCAGCGGCACCCATCGCGGCCGGTTGGCCGGACCTTGATCC
This sequence comes from uncultured Actinomycetes bacterium, assembly GCA_963767385.1. Lineage (GTDB taxonomy): Bacteria > Actinomycetota > Actinomycetes > Streptosporangiales > Streptosporangiaceae > RYN-230. Next base: position 1,688 of record CAVYEA010000035.1, read on the forward strand.
GCACGAAACGGGGGTTCCGGCGACCCGGTTCGGTGACCAGGACCGCCAGGTTGAGGCCGAGGTTGCTGATGAATGGGAACGGATGTGCGGCGTCCGCGGCAAGCGGGATAAGGATCGGTTCGACGGAGTCGACGAAGTACCGGGCGAGGAAGTCCCGCTGGGACGAATCGAGATCCCCGACATCCAAGATGGGGATACCCAGGCCGCGCAGAGCAGGACGCAACTGCTCCTCGACGTCCCTGGCCACCGCCTCCTGCTGGGACCGCAGCTCCGCGCGGCAGGCCTTGAGCACCTCAGCCGGGGTCAGGCCGTAGGTCCGCGCCGGCACCGGCCCCTTCGGACCTGCCGGAACAGGCCGCCGATCCGCTTCATCGCGAATTCGTCGTAGAGCATGCCCATGATCCCGGCGAACTTGACCCGCTCCAGAAGAGGCTGCTCCGGGTCCTCGGCCAGCGCGAGCACGCGGCGCAAAGCTGAGCCAGCTCAACTCCCGGTCGATAAGGGCCGCCGGAGAGTCCGGTGTGACCAGTTCAGGCTCTGGCATATCTGCGCACCTCGATACGATCCCCAAGCTAGGCCTGATCGCTCACCAACACGCATGACCGTGCAATGATGATCACCAGGGTTCCCGCAAACTGTGGAAACTCTGACCTGAGCTCATCAGCCCAGCAAGAGCCGTTAGACCTAGTCCGGCAACGCCACTTGGCGTGTCGGGTGGGGACCTCTCGCAGGGCACGGGGCGGCCCGCAGGCGCCGACCCGGCCAGCCGCCTTGGGGTTTCGACTACGGCTGCCTCCTGACCGAGCTGCGCACCACCGGAGCCCGCACGCAACCGACCTGGTGCCGCTGGCCGAACCGGGCGGCGGCCTCGGCCGCGGGCAGCCCCTCGGCCAGGTAGGCGCGCAGCGCCTCATACCGCCGGTGCGCCGGGGATTCCCAGCGCGGCTGGACCGCTCCAGTTCCCGGAAAACCACAGCCTGGTCGCCGGTATCGCGGCGCGGGCACGATGGCGCATCCGTTCATCGAGGAGTTCCCCCACGAGGCGCAGGCGTACACGGTGTTGGCTGAGGCTCGTCGGCCAGCCGCGTGGGTCACGTGGGCGTCGGGCCCGGGCCCTCAGGGCCGGCCGGGGGGCGGCGGCTCAGGGCCGGTGCCGTCCGGGTCGTGCCCGGCCGGTGGTTGCCGGGCGGTCCAGTCCTGGTAGGCGGTGACCGCGGTGGGCAGGGTGGGGAAGAGCAGCCCGGGCTGGATCTTCGTGGTGAGCCCGAACGCTTTGAGACGGACCAGCAGGTCCTGTTTGACGCGGGCGAGCGCGAAGATGGTGCCGTCCTGGGCGAGTTCGTCACGGAGCTGGTCGAGTGCTTCGAGGGCGGTGAAATCGACCTCGACGTTGGCTTCGACGTTGAGCACGAACCAGCGGGCGGTCCCGTCCCTGCGGGCGGCCGCGAGCGCGCGGCGCCGGAAGTCCTGGGCGTTGGCGAAGAACAGCGGCGCGTCGTAGCGGTAGACGACCAGGCCGGGGATGGTGCGGGCGTGCGGGTAGTCGTCGACGTCGTGCATCCCGGCCAGCCCGGGCACGAGCCCGAGGATCGCATCGTGCGGCCGGGCAACCCGAAGGAGCAACTCGGCGACGGATACGCCGATAGCGACCAGCACACCGTAGAGGATGCCCAGCGCGAGCACGCCGAGGCAGGCCGATACGGCGATGATCAGCTCGCCGCGGCGGAAGGTGAGGAGCCGCCGCAGCGCTGGCAGGTCGATCAGCCTGGTGGCCGCGTAGATGACAAGCGCGGCGAGCGCGGCGAGCGGGAAGGCGGCCAGCAGCGGGCGCGCAGCGTAGAGGACGGCAAGTACAGCCCCGGCAGCGGTCAGCGAGGTGAGCTGAGTGCGGCCGCCCGCCGCCGTGCCGATCGCGGTGCGGGTGGCGCTGCTGGAGACCGGAAAGCCATGCACGAGGCTGACAGCGGCGTTCCCGGTGCCGAGGGCGAGCAGTTCCCTATTGGCGCTGATCTGCTCGCCGCGCCGGGCGAACGCGCGGGCGGTGAGCACGTCGTCGCTGAAGGCCACGATGAACACGCTGAAGGCAGGCAGCGCCAGCTGGCCCAGCCGGGCCGGCTGCAGGCTCGGGATAGCGGGGGCGGGCAGGCCGGCCGGGACCGTTCCAGCTACCTGGACGCCGTGCCGCTGCAGCCCCAGTCCGGCGACGGCGGCGGCTGCCAGCAGCACGGCGAGCAGCGGCCCGGGGGCGCGGGGCCACCGGGCCCGCAGCAGGAACAGGAACAGCAATACCGCCACGGTGATCGCCACAGTGGCCAGGCGGGTGTCGCCGGCGTGCCGGGTGAATGAGGCGATCTGCGCGGCGAACGCCTCGCCGTGGACGGCCACGCCGGTAGCCGGGCCCAGCTGCCCGGCGATCATGATCAGCGCGACGCCGGCCATGTAGCCGACCAGCACCGGCCGGGACAGCAGGTCGGCGAGAAAACCGAGCCGCAATGTCCCGGCGGCTGCCGCCATCACGCCGGCCAGCAGGGCGAGCGTTGCAGCCAGCGCCGCGTACCGGGCCGGATTGCCGCCCGCCAGCGGCCCGATCGCCGTGGCGGTCATCAGCGCCGTGGTGGCTTCCGGGCCAAACGACAGGGACCGGGCCGAACCTATCGCCGCGTAGATCACCAGGGCGGGCACGGCGGCCCACAGCCCGGCGGCCGGACGCAGCCCGGCGACCCGCGCGTAGGCCATGACCTGCGGGACAAGATAGGCCGCCACCGTCACCCCCGCCAGCAGATCGCCACGCAGCCAGGATCGCCGGTACCCCCGCATGCCCGCTGGCCGGGGCAGCCCTCGGCGCGGGAGCCAGCGGGGCCAGCCACCCCCAGCTTGCCCCCGCCGGGCTCGCCCGGCCCCGAGCGGGCCCGCCAGCGCCGTCTCTTTTGAGCCGGTCATACGCCTCCTGGGTGAGCCAGGTGAGGCTGTCGTTGTGCTCTCGGTCACGGGTACTCCTTGCCTGCAGTGCGGACCCCCGGGGTCCGCGCGAGCCACGTGTGGCTCATCGGGGGTAATCCTTTGAGGCTAACAAGGCCTGACAAGTACGTCGCGCCAGTTGTGTTTCCGGCGCGCCCGCCAACGGGGCTGGCCCGCCAGGATACCGGGAATGCTGCCCCGGCACTGAAGTGTTGTGCTGCACAATGATCTGCTGGTGCTGCGCTGTCCGGAAGAGAGTGCCCGGGGCGCGGCAGGCGGACCGAAATCAGCAGCCGTTGGTGCCCGAGGGGATTCCGCTTGTCTGCCGTCACGAATGATGCCGCCACCAAGGCCGGCGCGGGCCAGCCCGCGCCGCTGCGCCTGCTGGCGGTGCACGCGCATCCCGACGAGAGTCCAGCAAGGGCGCGGCCACGATGGCCCGGTACGTCCGGGACGGCGCCGAGGTGATGGTGGCCACGCTGACCGGCGGAGAGCGCGGGGACATCCTCAACAAGGCCATGGAACGGCCGGACGTGCGGGCCAACCTGCCGCGCATCCGCCGCGAGGAGATGGACCGGGCCCGCGAGATCCTGGGCGTCCGCCAGCAGTTCCTCGGCTTCGTGGACTCGGGGCTGCCCGAGGGTGACCCGCTGCCGCCGCTGCCCGAGGGGTGCTTCGCGCTGCAGCCGCTCCCGGTGGCGGCGGAGCCACTGGTCCGGCTGGTGCGCGAATTCCGGCCGCACGTGATGCTGACGTATGACGAGCAGGGCGGTTACCCCCACCCGGATCACATCAAGACGCACGAAGTGGCGGTGGAGGCTTTCGAGGCCGCCGCGGACCCGGACCGCTACCCGGGCACCGGGGACCCCTGGCAGCCGCTCAAGCTCTATTACTTCGCCACCTTCCACAAGGAGCGGTTCACCGCGCTGCATGAGGAAATGCTGCGCCGCGGGCTGGAATCCCCGTACACGGAATGGTTCGAGCGGTGGGAAGAGCGCGCGGCGGAGCGCCCGCCAATGGAGATCACCACCCGCGTGCCCTGCGGGGATTATTTCGGCCTCCGGGACCAGGCGCTGCTCGCGCACGCCACCCAGATCGACCCGCAGAGCTCCTGGTTCGCCTGCCCGGTCGAGGTGCAGCGCGCCTCTGGCCGACCGAGGACTACCATCTAGCCAGATCGGTGGTGGACACCGACCCCCGGAGGACGACCTGTTCGCCGGGGTGCAGGAGAAGGGCGTGCCGGTGATGCTCCTGGCCGCTGCGGGCTCGTCGAGCACGGCCAGCCAGGTCTACCCGGGCCTGGCCGGGTTCCTCGTCGTCGCCGGGATGGGCGTGGCGGTCTACTTCCTGTTCCGTTCGATGAACAAGCAGCTCAAAGAAGATTTCCCCGCGCGGGCCTGGGACTCCGGGGCGTCCTGGCGACCGGGGGGGCCGCTCAGCGTCGCGGGCGGATGCGACAGCCCGGCGCCCCGAGACAGGGCCGGAGACGACCGGGACCGGCAACGCCGCGGTCAGCGGCAGACGGCCCGGCGGGGACGTGACCGGGGCCTCCGGGCCCAGCGCCAGGCCGTAGGAAGCAGGGTGAAGCCCGGAACCGGGCACCAGTCCCGCTCGGGCAGGCGGCGGAACCCCGCGTCCGCGTAAAGATGCCGCGCCGCGGCCATGCCGGCCTGGGTGGACAGCACCAGATGCCGCACCCCGCGGGCGGCGGCGCGGTCGATGCAGCGCCCATCAGCGCCCGGCCCACCCCATGGCCCCGAGCTGCGGGGCCACCGCCAGCGCCCGCACCTCGGCCTCGTCCGCGCCGCGCGCCACATGCCCGGCGTCCGGCCAAACAGCAGCATGACCGTGCCCAGCAGCCCGCCGTCGTCGCCCACCCCGGCCAGGATCTGGCCGGTGCCGTCGAAACCCAGCATCCGCAGACATTCCCGTAGTGGGAGGCGTCGGAAAGAAAACCGCCCGCCTCGTAGGCGGCCACCCGCAGGCGCGCCCAGCTCGGCAATTCGCGCGGGCAGCACATCACGAATGATCACCGGGATCAAGCCGGATCGCCGGCCAAATTCCCGGAAGCCGCCGGGCACCCGCCGCGCCGCATCAGCCTCGGGCCAGCAGGCCGGCCAGGCGCTGCCTGATCGCCGGCCGGGAGCCGAACACGAGCAGGAACAGCGCTTCCCGGGCCAGCCGCTGGGCGTCATTCCCGGCAGGAGGCGCGGGCTGCCCGAGGTCGACCACCAGTGCGGCGGCCGCCCGGACGGCCAGCTCGCAGCGGCGGCCCGTGCGGCGGGCAGCCGTCCGGGCCCGGCCTCCAGCGCCGCCCGGCAGGCGGACAGCTGGCCGTCCAGTGGTCCCGGGCCGGCCAGCTGGCAGCACCGGGCGGTGAGGCCGAGGGCGAGGGATCCATTGAGCCGCAGCCCGGCGGCGTCCTGCCGGGGCCAGTCCGCCGGTAGGGCAGCGTGCCGGTCACCCGCCCGGCCGGGACGGGGTGGCCGTGGGGAAGCTCAGTTCCAATGGTGGCTGCTGGCCATCACCGCGACCAGCGGCAGCGGCTCGCGAGCCGAGCATGGGTGCCCTGGTCGCCGTGGGGCACGCCCAGCACGGCCCAGATCCATCGGTGTCGTGCTCGTCCCGCGCCGCCACGTAGAGCGTGTCGGACGAGCCCCCAGCCGGTGACCCAGGCGACGTGCCGTCGAGCACGTAGCCGCCGGGCACGGCCCGGGCCCGCAGCCGGGGCGGCCCGGGCAGCAGGCCGCCCAGGGCCACCCCGGCCCGGCGCTCACCGCGGCACAGCGGGCCGAGCAGCTCGGCCCGCAGCGGGGGCCGGTGCGGCAGCGGCGGCACGGACCGCGCCGTGATGCTGCAACCAGACGAACGCGGTGGACAGGCAGCCGCTGGCCAGCACCTCCACCACCCGGCAGGCGGTCGGGGAACGGGCCAGGTCGAGACCGCCGGCGTACGCGGGCCGGCCATTCCGTAGAAGCCCCCGGCGGCCAGCAGGTCCAGGTGCGAAGGCGGGCACCCGCCGGGTGGCCTCGACGCTCATCGCGGCGGGTGCGAGCACTTCGGCGGCCAGCCGGGCGGCCGTGCCGAGGACCGCCGCGGCCCGGCGCGCGCCGTCTGTGCTGCCCGCGCCCTCCGCGCTCTGCCTGCCGCCGGTGCCGCCCGCGCCGGTGCTGTCCCTGCTCCCTGTGCTGTCCGTGCTGCCCGCCGCCATGCGCCCCATCCTCTCCGGCGCCGCCCGGCCGGGCGCTGACCGGGCCGGCACCGCGCCGGCCCGGATATTTAACCTGGCCGCGTGCCGCCATTCATGTCACCGTTAACCGGAATGGATTGGCTGCCCGGTGACCCGGTCCGCCCGGCCGGTGCGTCCCTGATGAGGGCGCCCGGCCGGTGCGCTGGCGCGCGGCTCACGGATTCCTCACCCAGCAGGAGGCGGCGGTATGGCGGGAACAGGGAAACGCCCGGCCGGCCTGGCCCGGCGTTCGATCCCGGTGCTGGCAGCGGCGTTGCTGGCCGCGCCGGCGGTCACGGCGGGTGCCGCCCAGGCGGCGGCCCGGCCGGGACAGGCGGCCGCCCAGCCCGCCCGGGCGGGCGGCAGCACGGCGGGCGGGGCGGCGGGGTGCCTGCTGGGCCATCCGGGCGCCGGGAATGGCGACGTGATCAGGCATGTGATCTACCTGCAATTCGACAACACCCATTACCTGCGGGATGACCCGAATGTCCCGAGCGATCTCGAGCAGATGCCCACCCTGCTGCACTTCCTCACCGGCAGCGGGACGCTGATCACCCATGAGCACACGCCGCTCATCGCGCACACCGCCGATGACATCGTCACTTCGGAGAGCGGGCTGTACGGCAGTGACCAGGGGATGCCGATCGCGAACGAGTACAACTACTACACCCCGGGCGGGGCCACCCACACCGCCGGGTCGTTCGCCTACTGGACCGACCCGATCGTGGACTACGACACCGGTGCGGCCAGCAAGCCGGCGGGCGACGCCAGCCCGACCCTGATCGGGGCCAACGGGCGCAACACGCCGGCGCCCTGGGTGCCGTACACCCGGGCGGGCTGTGACTTCGGCACGGTGGCCGGGGCGGACACCGAGCTGGAGAACACGCTGCCCGACGTGCCGCACGTGTTCGGCGCGGGCTCGCCGGAGGCCAAGGAGGCGGAGAACCCCAGGCTGCAGGACAAGGCGGCGGCCGATTTCGAGGGGCTGGCCGTGCACTGCGCGCGGGGCTCGGCGGTGTGTTCCGGTGCCCGGGGCGGGCGGCCTGACCTGCTGCCCGCCGAGCCGGGCGGTTACTCCGGCTACCTGGCGCTGTACGGGAACAAGTTCATCCAGCCAGTGATCAGCCCGTCCGGCGCCGGTGCGGAACCTGGACGGCGCCGTGATGAAGGATTCCAGCGGGGACGTCGGGTTCCCCGGCTATGACGGGATGACCGGGCCCAACGCGCTCGCCTACACCCTCGACATGCAGCTGCACGGCGTCCCGGTCACCGACACCTACCTCAGCGACCTGCACGACTCATGGACCACGGGCACGCCGTTCGGCCCTGGGCAGGCCGGCGTATGAGCGCCAGCTGCACGCCGAGAACGCGGCCTTCGCCACCTTCTTCCGCGAGCTGGCCGCGCACGGGATCACCAAGGCCAACACGCTGTTCGTGGTGACCGCGGACGAGGGCGACCACTTCGTGGGCAGCGCCCCGGCACCCGCGGGCTGCAACGGCGTCACCGTCAGCTGCCACTACAGCAAGATCGGCGAGGTCAACGGGAACCTGACCGGCATGCTCGGCGGGCCGGGCATCCATACCCCGTTCGACGTGGCGGCCGACTCCGCGCCGGTCGCTGTACGTGCACGGGCAGCCGGCCCGCACCGGCGCGCCCGGTGCGCGCCCTGGAGCGGGCAGCGGCCCGTCTCCGGCGCTGAACCTGATCACCGGCCAGAAGGTCCGGCTGACGAACTACCTCGCCGATCCAGTCGAACTCAAGTTGCTGCACATGGTCACCGGGGACCCGAAGCGGACCCCGTCGCTGGTCCTGTTCGGCAACGACAACTTCTGGCTCAGCAGCGGCCCGGCCGTGCTGCGGCAAGTCCTGCGTCAGCCTGCCGGCCGGCACCGACGCATGGAACCACGGCGACGTCGCGTCGCAGATCAACACCACCTGGCTGGGCCTGGCCGGGCCCGGCGTGGCGCGCCTGGGCGTGGATAACTCGGCGTGGTCCGACCACACCAACATCCAGCCGACGATGATGGAGCTGCTCGGGCTGCGCGACGACTACGTCCCGGACGGCCGGGTGCTGGCCGAGGTGCTGGACCCGGCGGACGCGCCCGCCGCCCTGCTGGACAGCCACGGCACGGTGCTGCGGCTGGGCCGCCTGTACTCGCAGCTGGAGGCGGCGGTCGGCGAGTTCGGCCTGGATACGCTGCGCGCCTCCACCCGGGCGCTGGCCAGCTCGTCGCCCCGGGATGCCCGCTACACCAGCATCGAATCCCGGCTGCAGGCCCTCGGGGCGGAGCGGGACCAGGCGGCCGGGCAGATCCGTGCCCTCCTGGACGGGGCCGCGTTCGGCGGGCAGCCGGTCAGCGGATGGCAGGCCCAGGCGCTCATCCGGCAGGGTGAGGAGGTGCTCGGCCAGGCAGCCCGGCTGGCGCAGTGAGCGGAGCAGCCCGGCTGGCGCACTGAGCCGGGGCCTGCGCCTGAGCCCAGACTGGCCGGAACCGTCGCTGGCGGTTGCTAGCGTGTCGGGCACCGGGCCGGCCGAGCGGGCCGCCCGGCCGGGCCGCGGGGAGTGGTGCTGGGCATGCAGGTCATCCACGCCGTCTGGGCGCGCGGAGCGCTCTGTGTGTGGGCTGAGGATGCGTCGCTGCCCGCGACCGCCGCGGCGCCGGCTGGCCGGCGCCCGTCGCGGGTGCCGCGCTGGCATCCCTTCGCGGCCGACCCGGACGCGCTCGCCGACCTGCTGGCCGGGCCCGGCGGCGCCGCCGGGGACCTGGCCCGCAAGGCCGAGGCCGATGAGCTGGTGCTGTGGCTCCCGTCCGCGCCGGACGGCCCGCAGGCCGCCCCGGAGCTGATCCGCCCCGCGGCCGGTGCCGCCGGGACGGCGGCCCGCGGGCCCGCGCTGGGCTGCTGGCGGGTGCCCGCGCTGGCGTTCAGCCCCGTGGCCGCGCTGGGCTTGCTGGCCGCGCTGGACCGGGATGACCCGGGGGAGCCGCCCCTGGGGGAGCCCGCGTCTGCCGGGCCGTCCCTGGGTGAGCCGGCGCTGGGGGATGCGCCCCTGGCCGGTGCCGCCCCGGGTGAACTCGTGGCGGGCGGATCCGTGGCGTACTGGGCGGCCGTCGCCTCCTTCGCCGCTGACCTGGCCGCCCGGGGCCGGGTGCTGCCCGGCCTGGCGCTGATCGGGGAAGACTGGATCGCATCCTGGGACCCGGTGCTGACCGGGCATGACGCCCGGCGGGCCGGCGAGCTGGCCGACGCCATGCCGCCGCTGTGCCGGGCCGCTGGCCCGGGCGGCGAGCCGCCCGGGCCGGTCCTGGCGGCGGCGCTGGGCGCGCTGGCGGATGCGGCCGCGCGGGCCCGGCTGGCCGCCGGTGACTCCGGCTGGGCACTGCTGCCGTCCCGGCGCGGCCGCCGCCCAGCTCGCGTCCCGGTGCCGGAACGGTGGGTCATGGCGCTGGCCGGGCCGGACGGCCGGGTCGAGGTGGCCACGCCCGAAGACGAGGACGAGGCGGCCGGGCTGGCCGCCGGCCTGGCCGGCTGGCGCGAGGCGGTGCAGGTCCCGGCGGGCCCGGTGCGGACCTGCTTCCGGCTCGTCGAGCCCCAAGCGGCGGAGCCGGGCGCGGCCGAGGAGGAGGCGGCCGAGGGGCCAGGCAGGGCCGAGGAGCCAGGCGGCGATCCGGCCGGAGACACCTGGCGGGTCGAGTTCACGCTGCAGTCGGCCGAGGATCCGAGCCTGATGCTGGAGGCCGCCGACGTCTGGGCCGGCGCCGGCGCCGGGGTGCTGGGCGGGGACGGGCACCCCGATGAGCTGCTGCTGGCCGGGCTGGGCGGCGCGGCCCGGCTGTTCCCGGAGGTGGAGGCGGCGCTGCGGGACGCCACCCCGGAGCACGTGGACCTGGACACCGCCGGGGCGCTCCGGTTCCTGCGGGAGACCGGGCCGCTGCTCGCCGCGGCCGGGTTCGGGGTGCTGCTGCCGGACTGGGCCCGCAAGGCCCGGCTCGGTCTCAAGCTCACCTCCCGCACCCGCCGGGCGGCCAGCGGCGCGGACGGCGCGGCCGCCCGTGAGCCCTCGCTGGGCCTGGCCGACCTGGTTCAGTTCCGCTACGACCTGGCCGTGGGCGACACCACCCTGGACCCGGCCGAACTCGCCGAACTGGCCCGGCTCAAGGTCCCGCTGGTCCGGGTCCGCGGCCAGTGGGTGGAACTGGACGAGCGGAACCTGCAGGCGGCGCTGCGGTTCCTGGAACGTGGCGCGGGCGGGGTGGCGCCGGCCGGCGAGGTTCTGCTGGACGGCCTGCGCGGCCCGGAGGACGAACTGCCGGTGACCGCCGTGGACGCCGACGGGTGGCTCGGTGACCTGCTGTCCGGAGACGCCGAACGGCGGCTGGCCGCGGTGCCCGCGCCGGCCTCGTTCCACGGCGAGCTGCGCCCGTACCAGGAGCGCGGCCTGGCCTGGCTGTCTTTCCTCTCCGGCCTCGGCCTCGGCGGCATCCTCGCGGACTCGATGGGACTCGGCAAGTGCCTGGGGCCAAACTCGCCAATCTTTATAAATGGGAGCCTGATAACTGCCGAGGATGCGTGGCAAAGGTACGCAGGAGATACATCTGAAGACGGAGAGGGTCAATGGTCGGTCCCATCAAGACCGCTCACTGTAAATGCGCTCACTCGCCAGTCTGGCGTTCGGTCGGTCATGGCCACTGCCCCGGTGATCCGGCTCTACCGGCAGTTTGTCAGTGAGAAACTCAGGAAGGTGCACCTGGATGATGGCAGCGAGATACTCATCACTCGCAGGCACCGGCTGCTCGGGCTGCATGACTGGACACGTAATTTCACGGTGGGCGAGCGGATCTGCGTTCCAGCTCAACTGAGGTGGCAGGGCGCCCCCGCAGATCCCGATCTCACCGTCTTGCTGGCGTGGCAGATCTCCGGAGGAGACGAGGGCCCGTGCTCTTTGACCATTACCCAGAAGAATTCAATGGTCCTGGACCGGGTACTGGATCATTTGCGCCAGGTCGGAACGACTCACAATTTGAAAATTAACAAGCCCTCGATCTGTAAACCGGGTGCCGGGAAGGCCCCGTATCTGCAGATCTCCAGTGTCGCCTACCGGCAATTCCTTGAGGGGCTTGGCTATGCGTGGGGTAAACGGTCAGCAGAGAAGCAGATCCCAGACTTTATCGTTGCGGGTAACGATGGCACCCTCAGGTGTTTCATGCGTGAGTATTTCAGTGCTGAGGGCTCTGTCTTGAGTGGCATGGGCTGCGTGGAGATCAGTTCGGCGTCTGGCTGGCTGATGCAGCAGTTGGCGTGCATGCTCCGCAGATTTGGCGTCTGGCTGCGCATCACCAGGAAGCAAAAGCGGGCGGCAAACGGGTCGGGCACCTACCGCACCTACCACGTCGGCCTGATTGGCGGCCCTTCGCTCCGGCGGTTCCGCGACTCGGTTGGGTTTTCCGACCCGGTCAAGCAGGCGAAGCTAGAGTCCCTATGTGCCACGCCGCACGACACGAACGTAGAGGGGATCCCCGGATCGGATGTGCTCGGCCTGGCCCGGCACATGACCAGGCTGCCGGGGAGCCAGTTTGGAGTGGGCCAGGTCTACTTCACCGGGACCCAGCAACTCTCCCAGGCCACCGCTTCGCTGGCCGTGGCGGCCATGAACCGCATTTGTGCTGGCCAGGCGGCAGCCGCGTACGCGGCGGGGTCAAAGCACAGGTGGACCACGCAGACCCTGGCCGCGTACGGGAAGCTCGAGCCAGTCGACGTTGGCGCGATGCGGGACATCCTGGCTGAACGGCTCAGCCGGGATGTGTTCTACGCCCGGATCGTGTCGGTGGAAGAGGTTGACTACACCGGCTGGGTGTACGACTTCGAGGTCGCGGAGCATCACAACTTCGTGGCCGGCGGCATGCTCTGTCACAACACCGTTCAGATGCTGGCGCTCCTCGCCCGGGACAAGGAAGCCAGCGTGGCAGCCGGCCAGCCCCGGTCCGGGCTGGCCGGTGACGATCCGGCACCCGGTCCCACCCTGCTGGTGTGCCCGATGTCGCTGGTCGGGAACTGGCAGCGGGAGGCGGAACGGTTCACCCCGGACCTGGCCGTGCACGTGCACCACGGCTCGGACCGGCTGGCCGGGAAAGCGCTGCGGGCCGCGCTGCGCGGTGCGGACCTGGTGATCACCACGTACGCCATCGCCGCGCGAGATCATGACGACCTGGCCGCCATCGCCTGGCGGCGGGTGGTGTGCGACGAGGCGCAGAACATCAAGAACGCGGGCACCCGGCAGGCCCGCGCCGCCCGCGGCCTGCCCGCCGGCTCCCGGATCGCGCTGACCGGCACCCCGGTGGAGAACCGGCTCGGTGACCTGTGGTCGATCATGGAGTTCACCAACCCAGGACTGCTCGGCGCGGCGGAGAAGTTCCGCACCGGCTTCGCCGTCCCGGTCGAGCGGCACGGCGACGAGGAGGCGGCGGCCCGGCTCAAGCGGCTGACCGGGCCGTTCATCCTGCGGCGGCTCAAGACCGACCGGTCCATCATCTCCGACCTGCCGGACAAGATCGAGATGAAGGTGTGGTGCAACCTCACGCCCGAGCAGGCGACCCTGTACCAGGCCACCGTCGCGGACATGCTGGCCCGGATCGAGTCGGCAGAGGCCGACATCGAGCGGCGCGGCCTGGTCCTGGCCACGATGGCCAAGCTCAAGCAGGTCTGCAACCACCCCGCGCACCTGCTCGGCGACGGCTCCCGGCTGCCCGGCCGGTCCGGCAAGCTGGCCCGGCTGGAGGAGATCTGCGACGAGATCATCGCGGCCGGCGACAAGGCGCTGTGCTTCACCCAGTTCGCCGAGTTCGGCCGGGTGCTCCAGCCCTACCTGGCGGCCCGGCTCGGCTGCCCGGTCCTCTACCTGCACGGCGGCACGGCCAAGAAGGCCCGAGACAGCCTGGTCACGGAATTTCAGGGCCTTACGCACCCTGCCGTCTTCCTGCTCTCGCTCAAGGCCGGGGGTACCGGGCTCAATCTCACCGGCGCCAGCCACGTGATCCATTTCGACCGGTGGTGGAACCCGGCGGTCGAGGACCAGGCCACCGACCGGGCCTACCGGATCGGCCAGCGCAAGGACGTCCAGGTGCGCAAGTTCGTCTGCGTGGGCACGCTGGAGGAGCGGATCGACGCGATGATCGAGGAGAAGAAGGCGCTCGCCGAACGGGTCGTCGGGACCGGGGAAGGCTGGCTGGCCGACATGTCGGTTACCCAGTTGCGTGAGGTGCTCACGCTGGCGCCCGAGGCGGTGGCGGAGTGAGCGAGCGGGACGACGGCGGCCGGGGCCGCGGCGGCCGGGACACCGGCTGGTGGCGCGAGGCCGGCCCGCCGCGGCGGGTGGACGGCGGCATCAGGGCGCGCAGCCAGCGCGGCGCGATCGGCGAGCAGTGGTGGTCCCGACGGTTCGTCGAGGTGCTGGAGTCGTTCGGGATGAGCGGCCGGCTGGCCCGCGGCCGGAACTACGCGCGGCGCGGGCAGGTGCTCGGGTTCGAGCTCAGCCAGGGCCGGGTCACCGCCCAGGTACAGGGCTCCCGGCCCGTTCCCTACCAGGTCCGCATCGGGGTCCTGCCGCTGACCACGGCGCAGTGGCGGCGGGTCGAGCAGGCCCTGGGCGGCCAGGCCCTGTTCCGCGCCAAGCTGCTGGCCGGGGAGATGCCGCGGGAGATCGAGGAGGTCTTCGCGGCGTGCGGCACCCCGCTGTTCCCCCGTTCCGCCCGCGACCTGGACCTGTTCTGCTCCTGCCCGGACTGGGAGGTGCCGTGCAAGCACCTGGCCGCGGTGTGTTACGTGCTGGCCGAGAGGTTCGACGACGATCCTTTCGCCATGCTCGCCTGGCGGGGCCAGGGCCGGGAGGAGCTGCTGGCCGCGCTGCGCCGCGGCCGGCCGGGGCGGCCGGCCCGGTGACGGCCGCCGCGCGGCCCGCGCCGGGCGGCCCGGCCGCAGCGGCAGGCCCGCCGCTGGCGGGCGAGGCGGCCGGCCTCACAGGGGCGGTGGCAGGCGCGGCCTCCTGGCTGGCGGGCAGCGGGCAGGCCCTCCCGCTGGCCCAGTGCACGGACGAATTCTGGTCGCCGGGGATGAGCCGGGCCCGGCTGCGGGCGGTCCAGCCGGCCCCGCCCGCCCCGGCTGACCTGCTGCTGCGCTCGGCTGACCCGCCGGAGGTGACGGTGCGCGGGCAGCCGCTGGCCGGCCTGCTGGCCGTGGCCTATCACCGGCTGGCCGGCCAGCCGGTGCCGGAGCACGGTACCCCCGGGTAACCTGCCAGGATGACCGAGAACACGGCCCCGGCCCAGGTGCCCGCGGCGCAGGTGCCCGCGGACGCGCCCCTGGTGGATGTCCGGGAGGACGATGAGTGGGCTGCGGGCCACGCGCCGGGAGCGGCCCACATCCCGCTGGGTGAACTGGGCGCCCGGTACACCGAGATCCCGCGGGACATCCCGGTCTACGTGATCTGCCGGGCGGGGTCCCGGTCGAACCAGGCCGCGCACGCGCTGGCCGGCGCGGGCTGGCAGGTGATCAACGTCAGCGACGGCATGCGGGGCTGGGCTGCGGCGGGCCGCCCGATGACGAACGACGACGGCACTCCGCCCTACGTGGCCTGACCGGGCCCGCCGGGCGCGTGCCCTGCGGGGCGGACCAGGCGGTCCCGGTGGACCAGGCGGTCACGGCGCCGGCGATCCGCCCGGCCGCCTCGCGTAGCTGGCCGGGAGAGTGGGCGGCGTAGCCCAGGACCAGGCCGGGCGGCCCGGGACTGAGCCGGTGCAGGGACAGCGGGTGGACCAGCACCCCGGCCTGATGGATCTGGCGGGCCAGCTCCGCGTCATCCGGCTGGCCGGCGGCGGCCGGGAACGTGATGAGCAGGTGCAGGCCGGCCGCGACACCCTGGACCCGGGCCTGTGGCAGGTGCTCGCGCAGCGCGGCGAGCAGCGCATCGCGGCGGTCCCGCTGCCGGGCCCGGGCCAGCCGGGTGTGCCGGGCCAGCTGGCCGGTGGCGATCAGGTGGGCGAGCACCAGCTGAGGCAGCGCGGGGTTGCCCAGATCGCTCGCGTGCTTCGCGGCGGCCAGGTCGGCCCGCAGCCGGGCCGGCGGGACCAGCCAGCCCAGCCGCAGGCCGGGAACCAGCGTCTTGGAGGTGCTGCCCAGGTAGGCGACCCGGTCCGGCGCGGACGCCTGCACCGCCGGGACCGGCGCGCGGTCGTACCGGAACTCGGCGTCGTAGTCGTCCTCGATGACCAGCCCGCCGTGCCCAGCCCAGGCGAGCAGGTCGCGACGCCGCTGCGGGGCCAGCACCACCCCGGTGGGGAACTGGTGCGCGGGCGTGAGCAGGGCCGCCGTGGCGCCACTGCGGGCCAGGTCGGCGGCCCGCAGCCCGTGCTCATCGACCGGGACCGGGACCGGGTCCAGGCCCCAGTAGGCGAGCTGCTCCCGGGCACCGCGCGACCCCGGGTCCTCGACCGCGACCCGCCCCGTGCCCTGGCGGCCCAGTACCTGGCCGAGCAGGGCGAGCGCCTGGGCGACGCCGGCCACGATGATGATGTCGTCCGGGCCGGCCCGCAAGCCGCGGGTCCGGGCCAGCCAGCCCGCTAGCTCGCGGCGCAGCCAGCTACTGCCACACGGGTCGCCGTAGCCCAGGTCGGCCGCGGTGACCTGGGCGAGCACCGCCCGTTCGGCCCGCAGCCAGGCGGCGCGGGGGAACCCGGACAGGTCCGGCACCCCGGGCGAGAGGTCAAGGTCGGCCCCGGCCCGCCAGCGCTGGGGCAGCCGCGGCCCGGCCGCAGGCAGGCCGGCGGCGGGCCGGTCCGGGCCGGGCTGCGGCAGCACCCGGGTGCCCGCGCCCCGGTCCGCGCGGACGAGGCCCTCCTCATGCAGCCGCTGGTACGCCTCGACGATGACGCCACGGGAGACCCCCAGGTCAGCGGCGAGCACCCGGCTCGCGGGCAGGAACGACCCGCCCGCCAGCCGCCCGTCCCTGATCGCGGCCCGGAGGGCATCGGCCAGCCACGCGGTCAGCCCGCGGGACGGCGCATCCGCCGGGCTCAGCTGGAGGAAGTCGGTGCCGGGCGTGGAAGGACGGGCCCCGGTCGCGGTCATTGGTCCACTATAAGGTCTGGTGAATGGCCCTGTTAGATGGACCACTGGGCCCTCTAATGTCGCTGGCGTGCCCGATGCCCGCGTCCCTTTCCCTGCGCAGCCTGCCCCCGGCCCCGCTGCTGCTGGCCCGCCCCCGGCCGGCGCGCCGCAGCGATGCCGCCTGCGATGACGCCGCCCGCAGTGGTGCCGCCCGCGGCGACCCTGCCCGCGGCGAGGGTGCCGCGGGCCTGGTCCGCGGTGGCCGCGGGCGCCGTGGCCCAGGTCTGCGTGGGCGGCAGCGTGGCGGTGTCCGGGGTGCTGGCCGGGGCGCCGATGTACACGGCCGAGGCCGTCCGGTACGCCGTCGCCTGCCTGCTGCTCCTGGGCTATGTGCGGGTGGCCGGGCAACGGGTGCCCCGGCCCCGCGGCGTGGAATGGCTGTGGCTGCTCGGGGTGACCGCGACCGGCCTGGTGCTGTTCAACGTTGCCCTGGTGCAGGGCGCCCGGCACGCCGAGCCGGCCGTGCTCGGCGTGGCGGTGGCGAGTGTCCCGGCGCTGCTGGCGGTGGGCGGCCCGCTCCTGGAGGGGAGCCCGGCCCCGGGCCGCCGTCGTGGCGGCGGCCGTCATGGTCACCTGTGGTGCCGCCCTGGTGCAGGGCGCGGGCCGCGCCGACGCGGCCGGCCTGGGCTGGGCCGCGGTCGTGCTGGGCTGCGAGGCCTGCTTCACCCTGCTGGCCGTGCCGGTACTCGGCCGGCTCGGGGCGGCTGGTGTCTCGGTGCACGCCACCTGGCTGGCCGCGATCCTCTTCGCCACGATCGGGGCGGTCCGGGAAGGCCCGGCTGCCGTGCTGCGGCTCCGGGCCACTGACTGGCTCGCCGACGGCTACCTCGCGGTGGCGGTCACCGCGGTGGCGTTCGTGCTGTGGTACTCCAGCGTCCGGCAGCTGGGAGCCAGCCGGGCGGGCCTGCTCACCGGGCTGGCCCCGGTGGCGGCCGCCGGGGCCGGGATCGCCCTGGGCGGCCCGGCACCACGGCCGCTGGTCTGGGCGGGCCTGGCCGTGGTCGCCGGCGGCCTCGTCCTCGGCCTGCGGCCCGCTCGGCCAACTGGCCGGCCCCCGGACCCCGTCGCGGCGGCCCGGACCTGCCGAAAGGCACCAGCAGAATGTTCCGTATGCCGGTGTGTATAACCGCTGCTGGCCGGATCTTGCTGGGCCGCTGATCAGCGTCTGGCGGCCCGGGATCAGACCGCGATGCTGGCGCCTTGGCTGTCCCCGGCGGGGGCGGTGTCGTCGTCGAACCATGCCCCGCCCTCGGCGAGGTAGCGGAAGTGCAGCATGCTGCCGGCCTGGACGGTCACCGCGGCGCTGCGGGTGCCGTTCGTGCGGCGCCGCAGCGGGTGGGCAAAGGGATCCCAGTCGTTGAAATCACCCACCACTGACACGGCCCCGCGGGGCTCATCGGCGGGCAGGGCGAAGGTGACGCGGACAGTGCCGTTACGTCCGGGCTTAGTTGTCTTGATCAACTGCTCTCTCCACTCCAGGCGATCAACCACCCTGACCCGGCCGATTATCCCGGATCCCTGGGCATGGTCACTCATATCGCCGCAAAGGGGCCCGGCGTGTCGCCGCTGGTTAAGCGCTGGCCACGTTCACTGAGAGAAGCTCTGGCCGCCTATGCGCCGTGACCGCGCCCGAGGCTACCCGTCCGCCGCTGCCTGGTCAGGTACCCGGGAGCGCCGCTCCCTCGCCTGCTCCGGTGCGCGGGTGGCGGTACACGACAAGACAGGCGATCACGGCGGCCGCCGCCGCGATCGCCAGAGCGATGAACGGGAACGCGCTGTAGGGAGCGGGCTGCCCGGGCTGGCACAGCTCGACGAACGGGACGATCAGAGTGAGGGACCCCAGGACCGGGATGGCCACGTGGCGGAACGGCGAGAACGAGTCCCGGTGGCGGCGCCACATGAAGACGGGAAGGGAGAGCATGGTCAGGAAGTAGACGAACAGGATCACGATCGTCCCCATCGTCGAGCACTCGGCGTACAGGCCGACCGGGTCCATCGATCCGGTGTCCCCGCTGATGAGGCGGGAAACCCACCAGGCCCCGATGATCCCCAGCCCTCCGCCTGCCATGACCATCAGCGCATTCACCGGCGTGCCGGACCGTGCGCGGACGTGACCGAGCCTGGCCGGCAGCAGCCCGGACCGGCCGCCATCGAAGAGCATCCGCGATTGGGAGTCCGCGCCGGCGACCAGGGTGGCGAGCACAGAGACGATCCCAGCGATCCAGGCCAGGATGGCCGCCCCGCCGAGATAGTGATCCGCCACGGTAAGGAACGGGACGGATGAGCGGCCGATGGAGGAGACGTCGTAGTGGAAACCGGTGACGGTCGCGTAGGCAAAGAAGACGAACAGGGCACCGGCGATCGCCACCGAGATGTAGAGAGCCCTCGGCACGGTGCGCCGTGGATCGCGGCACTCCTCGGCCAGCGCGGGGCCGTTCTCCCACCCGATGAACATGTACAGGGCCAGCGGGAAGCCTGCGGAAAGGCCGGCCAGGCCACCGGTCAGGTGCGCCCAGGAAAACGGAATGCCGGACAGATGGGCACGCTCATCGACCAGGACAATGACGCAGACCACGACCATGATCGCCACCTGCACGAGCACGGCCGCGCCCACCGCATTAGTTGACAGCTTGACACCGCGTGCGGTCAGCCAGATCGC
This sequence comes from uncultured Actinomycetes bacterium, assembly GCA_963767385.1. Taxonomy (GTDB): domain Bacteria; phylum Actinomycetota; class Actinomycetes; order Streptosporangiales; family Streptosporangiaceae; genus RYN-230. The sequence continues at coordinate 20,693 of CAVYEA010000035.1, forward strand.
GCCCACGGTCAGCACCAGGGAAAATGGCCCCCACGGGAGATGCCACGAGGTGTAATGCGACAGGGTCAGTCGCCACCATCCCGCCCGACATGGTGAACACCGCCGCGATAGCGACCGTGTACCCCACCGTGACCAGCAGGGCCGTGGCGACACCGGCTCTGGCTCCCAGCGCGGTCTCCACATACGTGATGAAGCTCCCCGCGGAAGGCTCCGCCTTGGTGAACTCGGACACCGTGAAAGCCAGGAGCGCGACGGCCACGCCAGCGGCGACGATCGTCAGCGGTGCGGCGACACCGGCAGTGACCGCGATCACTCCGAACGCGAAATAGAAGTCGATCCCCGGCCCGATGTTCGCGACCGTCGAGGCCGTCACGTCCGCCGTGCCGAGCTGGCCGGATTTGAGGTGGTCTCCGCTCTGGCTCACGCATCTCCTCTGGCCGCCTGCTGCTCATCACCTGGACTGCGCACTGGAGGCCACGTCCAGGATCCGCGTCCGAGTTGGAATCTCTGGCGCCAGAGACCCGCAGGGCCCCCGATTCTCGGGCACTACAGATCCCCCCGTGCGCAGGCGCCTTCGAGCCTTGCCGGGCCGCCCCAGATCCTGCTCAACTTACAGAGGTAGCCTGCCCCAGGCCGCCGCCCGGGGTCCCGGTATCCCAGTGGCTGATCCCACGGGCGCTCACATCGGCGAGCGCTCCCGAACGTCCTGGGCCGGGCAACGGGATGCGTGGCTCCCGGTCTCCCGCGCTTTCGCCGCCGCGCCGCTCCCCGAATTCGATCACCAGGTTGTCCCACCGGCTCAGCCGGGCTCCGGGCGCCGGATGCTGAGCGGTGACGAACCAGGTGCCCGGCCAGGTCGAGCCCGCCGAGAGGGGGCCCATCGGGATCGGCCGAGACGGCCCGGGCAGGCGAGCTGGCCCGGGAGATCACCGCGGCGACCGGCAAGGTGATCACGCATACCCGGCGGAAGCCTCGCGGGTGCCATGGACGCTGCGGGCGGCGGCCTCCGCCGCCGAGGCCCTGCCGCGGCCCAGCCCCCCGCCGGATGCCATGCCGGGAGGCGCGGGTGTCATCGCCGTGATCACCCGGTGCCCGGTGGGCACCGTCGCCGCGATCACGCCGTTCAACGCGCCGCTGAACCTGGTGGCCCACAAGGTCGCGCCCGCCCTCGCGGCAGGGAACTGCGTGGTGGTCAAGCCCGCCCCGCAGGTGCCCGCGCCGGCCCTGCGCCTGGCCGAGATCCTCACCGAGGCGGGCTTCCCGGCGGGCGCGGTCAACGTGGTGCCGGGGGGCCGGGACACCGGTGCGGCGCTGCTGGCCGACCCGCGGGTCGACCTGGTGAGCTTCACCGGGGGGACCGAGGCCGGCCGGGCCGATCCGGGCCGCGGCGGGCCTCCGGCCGGTGCTCCTGGAACTGGGCGGCAACTCGGCGAACCTGCTCTGCCCGGATGCCGATCTCGAGCTGGCCCTGCGGGAGACCGTGACCGGCGGGTTCTCGAACAACGGGCAGAGCTGCAACTCCGTCCAGCGCATCCTGGTGCACCGGGACGCTGCCGGTGACTTCACCGAGGCGCTGGCCGCCCGGGCGGCCGGGCTGCGCCTGGGGGACCCGATGGACGACAGCACCGACGTCGGGCCGCTGATCGCCGAGTCCGCGGCCATCCGGGTGGAAGCGGCCATCGAGGAGGCCGTGGCCAAGGGGGCCACGCTGCACACCGGCGGCACCAGGGACGGGGCCGTCATCGCCCCTGCGGTCTTGTCCGGTGTCGGCCACGACCGGTCGCTGTACTGCGCTGAGGTCTTCGCCCCGGTGGTCCTGGTGGAGGCTTACGACTGCCTCAGCGAGGCCATCGACGCCGCCAACAGCACGCCGTTCGCGCTGCAGGCGGCCGTCTTCACCCGGTCGCTCGACACCGCGGCGCGCTGCTTCGCCGGACTCCGGGCGGGCAGCGTCATCGTGAACCGGTCGTCCAACTTCCGGCTCGACCAGCTTCCCTACGGGGGCGTCGGCGAATCGGGCGTCGGCCGGGAAGGGCCCCTTTACGCGGCGGAAGCCATGAGCTACCTGAAGTCCATGGTCGTCGTGCCGGGCGGCGGGTGAGCGTGGCCAGGCGGGACGTGGCCGGGCCGGACGTGGCCGGCGCCGGGCTCGCGACCACGCTCGCGGAGTTTGCCTACGGCCTGCGGCGGGAGGCGATCGGAGAACCGGCGGCCGCTCAGGCCGGGATCCTGACCCTGGACGCCGTCGGCTGCGCCCTGGCCGGCTGGGCGGCCGAGGAGACTCCCCAGGTGCTGCGCGCGGCGCGCGCCCTCGGTGATGCCGGGGACTCGACGATCATCGGCGCGGCCGCGCCCGCCGCCCTGATCGGGTCCGCGCTGGCCAATGCGTACCTGACCACCGCGGTCACCGCGTGTGACGTCTACGCCCCCGCCCACTGCCACCTGACGCCGGAGGTGATTCCCGCCGCGCTCGCCATCGCCGAGCTTGAGCATGCCCCGGGAGCGGCGCTGCTGACGGCGGTCACGGCCGGCCTGGAGATCGCCAGCCGGCTGCTGCGGGCCATCGACTATGCGGAGTTCCGGCGGCGGGGCTGGCACTCGCCCGGGATCATCGGGCCGGCCGGGGCGGCGGTCGCGGCCGGGCTGCTGCTCGGCCTGGACTCCGGCGGGCTCCGCACGGCGATGAGCCTGGCGATGAGCCAGGCCGCCGGGACCTTCGCCGCCTGGCCCACCACGGCGGTGAAGTTCCACCAGGCCCGGGGAGCGATGGCGGGCCTGCTCAGTGCCCGCCTGGCCGCCGACGGCTTCCGTGCGGGGGCCGAGCCCTTCGAGGCCGCGGACGGTGGCCTGTTCACCAGCTACTCGCCCGGCGACCCGGCGGCGGCCGTGGCCGGCCTCGGGGCGGACTGGGAACTGGAACGGATATCACTCAGGCTGTGGCCCGGCGCGACGCCGGTCCAGGCTCTGCTCACCGCGCTGCTGGGCGGCGGGCAGCAGTTGCCCGCCGCCGCCGAGGTGGCGGCCGTGGAGATCCGGGTCCCGCCCGCGACCTACGAGGCTCACCGCGGCCTGGCCCACCCGGCGGGCTGCTTCGAGGCGCTGCTGTCCTTCCATTACGTCGCGGCGGTCACGATCGCGCACGGCCGGTTCGGCATCGACCTGGCCGGGCCTGCCTGCCTCGGCAACGCCGGCCTGGCGGCGTTCATCGACGGGCGGGTGGCGCTGCTGGCCGACCCCGCGGTCCCCCGCGGCGGCGTGCGGGTGCGGATCACCACCAGCGGCGGCGTCATGCACGATATTGACCAGGACCATGCGCTGGGCACGCCGCAGCACCCAGCGTCACGCGCGCAGGTCGGGGAGAAGTTCACGGGCAACGCCGCGGCCAGGCTCGGCAGGCGCGGGCCGGGGAGCTGCTCGCCGGGTTCAGCCGGCTGGACGAGGTGCCTGACTGCGCCCCGCTGATCGCGCTCACCCGGCAGCCCAGCCCGGCGCGGGAGTGAAAGCGCCCCGGCCGGCGGGCATCCGCCGCGGTTCCGCTGACCCCCGCGCCGCGCCGCCCGGGAGACCCCTGATGATGGGGAGTCATGGACTACGTGAACCTGGGCGCCACCGGACTGCGCGTCTCGCGGATCTGCCTCGGCATGATGAGCTACGGCAACAGCAACCAACGGGCCTGGATCCTGGACGAGGATGCGGCGGAGCCGATCGTCCGGGCCGCCGCGGACGGCGGCATCACCTTCTACGACACCGCGGACGTCTACTCGGCGGGAGCCAGCGAGATCGTCACCGGGCGGCTGCTCGGCAAGATGTTCAGCCGTGAGGAAGTCGTCGTGGCGACGAAGGTGCACGGCCCGACGATGCCCGGGGAGAACGGCCGCGGGCTGTCCCGCAAGCACATCATGGCCTCGATCGACGCCTCCCTGGACCGCCTCGGCATGGACTACGTGGACCTGTACCAGATCCACCGCTGGGACCCGGGCACGCCGGCCGAGGAGACCATGGCGGCACTGCACGACGTGGTGCGGGCGGGCAAGGCCCGCTACATCGGCGCGAGCAGCATGTTCGCCTGGCAGTTCGCCAAGGCGCAGCATGCCGCGTCGCGGCACGGCTGGACCCGGTTCGTGTCCATGCAGAACTACTACAACCTGGTCTACCGCGAGGAGGAGCGGGAGATGATCCCGCAGTGCATCGACCAGGGCGTCGGGGTCATCCCGTGGAGCCCGCTGGCCCGCGGGCTGCTGGCGGGCAACCGCAGCCGGGACGGCGGCAGGCACACGGTCCGGGCCAACAGCGACCCGTTCGGCGACACGCTCTACACCGACCCTTCCGACTTCGACGTCGCCGACCGGGCCGCCGAGGTGGCCGCGGCACGCGGCGTGCCGCCCGCCCAGGTGGCACTGGCCTGGCTGCTGCACCGCCCGGGGGTGACCGCGCCGATCGTGGGCGCCACCAAGGTGTCCCACCTGCAGGACGCGCTCGCCGCCGAGCAGCTCACGCTGACCGGGGACGAGATGCGCCGCCTGGAGGAGCCGTACCTGCCGCACCCCATCGCCGGGCACGGCTGACCCGGCGGATGGGCAGCCACTGATCCCTGCGGGTCATGCGCTGATGTCGTCAGCGGCGCCGGCGGCGGCCTGGGCGGCGCCGGCCAGGAAGGCGCGGAGGATTTCCCGGTGCTCGGCGGGAACCTTGGCGGCCAGGGCCTGGATGGCCGCGTGGTAGCGGGCGAGCCCGGCTGGAGTGCGTTCGGCGGCGTGCGCGGACAGTTCCAGGAGCACGGAGCGGCGGTCGGTTGGATGGGGGCGGCGGCTGACCCATCCGGCGCGTTCAAGCCGGTCGGCGAGCATGGTGACGGCCCCTGAGGTGAGCGCCAGCCGGGCGCCGAGGTCACGCTGGGTGAGGGGCGGCGGCTTCGAGGTGCTCGAGGGCGTCCAGGTCTGTTCCGCTGATGCCGGCCCGCCGGGCGAGTGCGGCCCGCATCCGGTCCCGTTCGAGGCCGAAGCGCTGCAGGCTGCCTGCGAGAGGGTCGCGTGCTGGCTGAGTCATTTGACCTCAGTATAGCGCCTGGCTAAGCTTCTTAGTTATAAAGCTACTTATTAGCGAAGCTATTTAGCGAGGAGCCGAGTCTCCGGATCCAGGATGGCGAGCTCGCCTGGCGGGGATCGGGGTAGCCATGGCTGACCGGTTCCCGTGGCGGCCGCTGAGGGAATGAGGGATACCGATGTCCCGTACCGCAGCGCAACCAGCCCAGGGTGGCGTACGCCGGCAGGCCAGCCGTGCCGTTCAGGGGCTCACCGCAGTATCCATGACGTTCGCGCGGGGTGCCGCCGCCCCGGACCGTGGCCGGGCTCGCCGGGCTCACCCGTGACGACCGCGTGGTGGATGTGGGCTGCGGCCCCGGCACGGCCGCCCGTGAAGCCGCCCGCCAGGCGGCCGCAGCGACCGGCGTGGATCCTGATGCCGCCAGCCTGGCCCTGGCCCGGTGGATCAGCGCCAGGCGCCGGGCCCGCAACGTTACCTGGCTCGAGGGAAACGCCGAAGATCTTCCGCTGCCGGACGACTGCGCCACGGTCGTGTGGGCTCTCAGTTCGGCCCACCACTGGGCCGATCACATCGCCGGGTTCGCGGAGGCGCACCGGGTGCTGGCACCCGGCGGCCGCCTCCTCGTCGCCGAAAGAATGGCCAGGTCCGGCGCCCGTGGTCACGCCGGCCATGGCTTCACCCCAGCCCAGGCCGGACAGGTCGCTGAGGAGATGGCGGACGCTGGGTTCGCTGATATCCGCACCCAGACCACCCGGGCGGGCCGGCGCACCCTGATCATCATCGAGGCCAGGCGCGACCCACCGGGGTGAAGGCTCAGCGGGCGCCCCGGCTCCAGGCGTCCGTGCTCGTGTTGCAGCCGGCCAGCCGGACCGCGGCGCTGGTCACGACCTGGTCGGAGGAGAGCCCGGGGCAGGCGTTCCTCGTGGCCAGCAGGCTCAGCGTGAGCACGCCCAGCACGCTGGCCACCACGACGCAGATCAGCACCGTGCGCCGGGCCGACCGGGTGGTGATGACCTCGGTGGCCGGCATGGCCTGGCCCGACGCCCGCCGGGCGAAGGCCGCGAACGCCGATTTCAGCCGCGGGTCGGCCGCCTGGAGAACCTGCTCGATCTGGTCAAGAATCCGTTGCTGGCGGGCGGGCAGGTTCATCCGCTTTCTCCGGGGGGCGGTGCACAGTAAGGCCTGCTCGCAGGTTCGCCGGCCCGGGCGTTCTTTCCGGGGGCAGATTCAGCCGGGCTGGCAGCGGGGGGCGCCTGCGGCGGCCGGACGCTGAGCCCGCACCAGCGGGCCGGCCTCAGCGGGCCAGCACCGGCGGCCCGGTTCCGGTGAGGTTAACCGTCGAGGAGGGCGGCCAGCCGGGCGGGGGCGACGGCCCGGTACGCCTCCCGGCATAGCTCGGCGATCTCAGCCCAGTCTGTGCCCCGGTCCAGCCGGACGCCGATCCAGCCCCGGCCGCCCACGTAAGGCGGCCGGAAGAACCGGCCGGGCGCGGCCGCGGTGAGTTCGTCCTGTGCGCCCGGCGGGCCCGCGCACCACAGGTGCGGGAAGTCGTTGTCGTGATGGCCCTGGGCCCACAGCGTGACGAACGCCTTCTTGTCCCGGATGAACCAGGTTGGCGCGCCGTGGCTGGGGCGCTCGGTCACCTGGGGCAGGGCCAGGCAGATCGCCCGTACCTGCCCGGCCAGATCGGCAGTCATGCGGCTTCCCTACCCGGCTTCGCGGGCTGGGAAGAATTTTCGGCTACTATAATTTTCTAGCAACTATAAGTATGCTGCCCTCGTCCCCCCCGCGGCGCAAGGAGTTCCGGTGAGTGCCATCCGCATCGTGCGTGACTATCCCCATCCGCCCGCGAAGGTGTGGCGGGCCGTGACCGACCCGGCGCTCATCCCGCTGTGGACCGCGACCGGCGCTGGCGGCCGGACGGAGGGATTCGCCGCCACCATCGGCACGAAGTTCCGGTTCGTCGCGAAGCCGAAGCCCGGCTGGAACGGCGTGGTCGACTGCGAGGTGCTCGAGGCGGACGAGCCGTCGCTGCTGCGCTACTCGTGGGTCGGCGGCGACGGCGGCGGCGATGTGACCGAGGTCGCCTACCGGATCGGGCCCCGGGCCGGCGGCACGCGCTTCACCTATGAGCACACCGGCTTCACCGGCCTCGGCGGGGTCTTCATGGCCAAGCTGCTGGGCCACGTCCGCAGGAAGATGCTCACCGTGGGCCTGCCCGCGGTGCTGGACGATCTCGGTGACGACGGCGCGCTCCGCCCGTCCAGCACCCTCAGGCCCAAGTCCCTCGGCTGACCGGGCCCGGATGCGGTTATCCAGGTCAGGGGCGGGGTGAGTAGCCGGCCAGGGCGGCGACATGAACCTGTTCGGCGAAGTCGCCGCCGGCCCCGATCGCGTTGCGGATGTGATCGGCGAAGGCTGCCCGCTGGCCAGGCGGGGGCAGCAGGTGGCCGGGCATGGCCGAGTAGAGCCCGCCGATCAGTTCCCCGAAGCTGAGGCGGGCGGTGTAGTCGAGGGACTGTTCATGCACGCCGGTGAAACCAGCCGCCAGCATGGCGTCCCGGTAGCCCTGCCGGGAGGCGGCATCGGTGCCGCAGCACGAGGCCAGCCGGACGTCCAGCCACTGTTCCAGGGCGTGACGCACCGCCACGGACCAGGGGGCTGGCTGCTGCCACAGGGGCGTGCCGTTGGCGATGACGGCGATCGCGCCGCCGGGCCGCAGGACCCGCCGGGCCGCCGGGAACAGGTCCTGGCCAGAAGTCAGGTGGATCGCGTTCGCGATCGTCACCGCGGCCAGCGCGGGCGCGCCGAGCAGGGTGCCCAGCACCGGGAGGTCGCGGTCCGTGCCCAGCACCCAGGTCACGTTGCGCACGCCCTCGTCCGCGGCCGCCTTCCGGGCCAGCGCGAGCATGTCAGGTGCTGGGTCCATCCCGGCGACCGCCCGGACCCGGCTGGCCAGTGGCAGCGTCAGCTGCCCGGTGCCGCAGCCCACATCCGCCACCACATCGGCGGCGCCCAGCCCGAGCGCCCGGGCCAGCAACCCGGAGAACTCCGGCGGGTACCCGCGCCGGAACCGGGCGTAGAACGCCGCCGTCTCGCCGGAGAAATCCCCGCTCATCCGGCCAGCGTGCACGTTCCCAGGTCAGCCGGGCTAGCCCGTTCCGCTCTCAGCGTCCGGGCGGCCGTTCGTGGCCAGGGCGGACATCCGGTCCGCGCGCGACATCAGCGCGTCCCGGGAGCCGCTTTCCTGGCCACCCCGCCGAAATTCTGCAGATCCGGCGGAGGGCCGGGCTGGTCCGGCCCGGGGCGCCAGCGGGGGAGCGGGACCACCCCGGGCTCGATGAGGTCCAGGCCGTCGAAGAAGGCCGCTATCTGCTCGGGCCTGCGCAGGTGGTAGGGGATGGCGCCGGTGTCGTCGTAGCCTTCCTGCGCCTCGGTGAACGTGTCGCTGGTACTGCTGCTAGTGCCATCCTGGAGCGCCAGGTAACTGCCGGGCGGCAGGCTCCCGATCAGCTGGCGGACGATCGGGTACGCATCGGCGTCGTCGAGATGCCCCATGACGCCTATCAGCAGCAAGGCGATGGGCTGGGCGAAGTCCAGCGTGCGGGCGGCCGCGCTGAGGATGCCCGCTGGCTGGTGAAGGTCGCCCTCGACGAAGTCGGTGGCGCCTTCTGGCGTGCTGGTGAGAGAGCGCCGCCCGTAGCCGACCACGAAAGGATCGTGGTCCACGTAGACGATGCGCGATTGCGGGGCCATCCGCTGCGCGATCTCGTGGGTATTGTCGGCCGCGGGCAGGCCGGCGCCGACGTCGAGAAACTGCCGGATGGCCGCCTCGCCGGCTAAGAACTGCACGACGCGGGTCTGGAACGCCCGGGAAGCTAACGCGGCGTCGATGATCTGCGGGTAGACGTCACGGTACTCATCGCCCGCGTCACGGTCAACCGGGTAGTTCACCGTCCCGCCCAGCCAGTAGTTCCATATCCGGGCGGAGTGCGGCACGGTGGTGTCGGTCTCGGGCAGGGGCTGCGGCCCGGGGCCATGGGAATCCTCAGTCATGGGCTCTGTCCTCAGGGCTTGGCCAGTCCCCCCGCTGTGCCTGACGATACCCAACCGCCGGCGAAGCGCAAGGCGCCCGGGAACTCCCGATGCGGGCCGGCGGGCGGGCGTGCATCAGCGGCTGCGGGCCGGCTTCGGCGGGAGTCCGGAGACGAACTCCAGGCCGCGCTGGAGCCACCCGGCCAGCGCATCATCAGCCGCGAAACCGGCCGGGTCAACGCACACGAAAGCGGCCGCCGGCCGCCCGGCGAACTGCATGGGCCGCACGTGCGGTTCGCTGAGGGCCGGGTGCCCCCGTCCTGTCATGGCCGCCTGCGGTCTCCGCTCCCATGGGGCGAGCCTGGCATCCCCCATCGTGGCCGGTAACGGCCAGCCGCCGGCCACTGGCTACCGGAACGCGGTGCATGCAGGTTTCCGGTGGATGCCTCCCGCTGGATGCCCGCGATTCACCGTCGCGCTGCCTGCCTGGCCAAGGATGGTGGAGCCGATCGCGGGGGTACCCGCAGACATCTCGTCCACCGGAGAGCCCAGCGACCGTGGTACAGATCTCCGCTCACGCTGACCACCAGGAAGCGGCGGAACCGGTCACCGGCCAGACGTACACGCAGATGCTGGCCAGCGGGGCCGAGTACGCCGAGTTCGATATCCGCCGGACCGCTGATGGTGTCCTCGTGGCCTACCACGATGCCCGCGCCGGGCGGGCCGGGCCGCTGGTCTCGGGACTGGAGTACACCGCCCTGTGTGACCGGGTCGGCTACGCCGTTCCCCGGGTGGACGAGGTCATGGCCCTGCTGGCCGGCCGCCTGACCGGGCACCTCGACCTGAAGGAGGCCGGCTACGAGGAGGAAGTGACCGGGCTGGCCGCCTCGATCCTCGGTCCCGGCAACTACGTCATCACGACCCTGGAAGACGTCTCGGTCGCCGCGATCAAGCGGGCATCCCCGCAGACCCGGACCGCGCTGTCGCTGGGGCGCAGCCTCAAGGGCGTGCCGCGGCACCGCTGGGCCGCGGTGCGGCACAGCGAGCTGTTCCCGCTGCCCCGGGTCCGTGCCTGCGGCGCTGACGCGGTGGCCGTCAACTACCGGCTGGCGCGGCTGGGCGTGACGAGGGCGTGTCACCGGCAGGGGGTCGGCGTCATGGTCTGGACCGTCGATTCCGGCCCGCTGATCGACCAGTTCCTGACGGACCCGCGGATCGACGTCCTCATCACCAACCGCCCGCGGCACGCCGCCCGCCGCCGCGCGGAACTGGGAGCCGGGCCGGGAGCCGGGCCGGGTGCCGCGGAGGGCCAGGGCCTCACGGCCGGCCGTCCGGAGGTGGCGGGTACCGCAGCCCCACCATCGCGGCCAGCTCGCCGAGGGTGATCTCGAACATGGGGGAGGGGTCGTCCAGCGCGAAGTGCAGGTGGCCGAACACCTCCAGGCTGACCATCCCGTACAGGCGCACCCAGCAGCGCAGGAACGTGAGAGGCCGGCGCCGAGCGGCAGGTCCACGCCCAGCGCGTCCCGGTAGCGGGCCAGCTGGTCACGCAGGACCGGGTCGATCTCGTCGTCGGCCGGAACCGGGAACGGCTGCTTGCGCCACAGCTCGTAGAAGAGCGAGAAGAACACCCCGCTGAACCTGGCCGCGCACTCGGTGACCACGTCGTCATGCGTGGCCTCCAGGGTGGGCAGCGGCGTCCCGAACAGCAGGCCGAACTCGGCCTGGTGGCTCAGCGCCCAGCGGCGGAACTCGCGGCAGGCGGCGACCATCTTGCCCGCCATGCCGCCGCCGGCGGCGGCGTCGATCGCCCCGGCTATGCCCGCGCCGAGCTCGGAGAAGATATCGCCGACCACGTGCCGCAGCAGGTCCTCATGGCTGCCGAAGTACCGGTACAGGGCCGGCGCCGTCATGCCGATCTCGCGGGCGATGGCCCGCAGGGTCACCGCCTCGGGGCCCTGCTCGATGAGGATCCGGCGGGCCGCCTGCTTGATCTCGGCCGTGGTCTCGGCCCGCACCCGATCGCGCCTGCTGAGCGTCTCCGTCACCGCGCCCTCCCGCAGGTTGCCATCAGGTAAACAGCCTTGACATTCGTGAACAGTGTATGCGAGCTTAACGACGTTAGCTGTTTACAGTGTTAGCGAATCTGGCTGACGGTCCGAGTCTAGGCCGCGGAGGGACCGATGTTCGAGTCTTGGGGACGGCTGGTCTACCGGCAGCGGCGCCTGGTGCTGGCCGTCGCGGCCCTCCTGGTGGCGGCCGCGGCCGTATGGGGCACCGGGGTGTTCGGGGCGCTCCAGTCGGGCGGCGGCTTCACCGCCCCCGGCAGCCCCAGCCAGCAGGAGAGTGACCTGGCCGCGCGGGCGTTCGGCCGGGACGCCGCGGATGTCGTGGTGCTGTACTCCAGCCCGGCGCTGACCGTGCGCGACCCGCGTTCCGCGCCGCGGTGACGGCCACCCTGGCGGCACTGCCCCGGGACAAGGTGATCGCGGCCGCGGACTACTGGACCACCGGGTCGCCGCAGTTCACCGGCGCAGGCGGCCATGCCACCTACGCCGTGCTGGAACTGGCCGGCGGCACGGACTCGGCCCGGATCAAGACCTACGAGGCGGTGCGCGGCCTGCTGGCCGCGCCCGGGCTGCGCACCCAGGCAGGCGGGCAGATCCCGACCGAGGCGGCGATCAACAAGGAGGTCACGTCCGACATCGGCCGGGCCGAGGGGATCTCCATGCCGGTGCTGCTCATCCTGCTGCTGGCCATCTTCGGCAGCCTGGCCGCGGCCAGCCTGCCGCTGGCCATCGGCGGCCTGGGCATCCTCGGCTCGTTCGCGGCGCTGCGGCTGCTGACCCTGGTCACCAGCGTCTCCATCTACTCGGTCAACATCACCACCATCCTCGGCCTCGGCCTGGCCATCGACTACGGGCTGTTCATGGTCAGCCGGTTCCGCGAGGAACTGCACCGCCAGCCGACCACGGCCGACGCCGTCGCCGCCACCGTGGCCACCGCGGGCCGCACCGTCGCGGTGTCCGGCGTCACCGTGGCCGTGGCCCTGGCCAGCCTGATGCTGTTCCCGGAGATGTTCCTCCGCTCGATGGGCTACGGCGGGGTGGCCACCGTGTGCGTCAACATGCTGGCCGCCCTCACCGTCATGCCCGCGCTGCTCGCGGTGCTCGGGCCCCGGGTGAACGCGCTGCGGGTACGCCGCGCCGCGCGCCGGCCGCCCGGGATGAGCAGTCCGGCGCCTGGTACCGCATCGCCCGCAGCGTGATGCGGCGGCAGGCCGTCTACGCCGCGGTGATCGTGGTCGTCCTGCTCGCGCTGGCCGCCCCGTTCCGCGGCATCACCTGGGGCGGCACCGACGCGCGGGCGCTGCCCGCGGGCGCGCCGGCCCGGGTGGTGACCGAGGCGCTGAACCAGGACTTCCCCGGCAACCCGGCCAGCCCCATCGAGGTGATCGCCCGGCTGCGCGGCCCCGTGACGGCGCCGGCCCAGCGGGCCGCGCTGCTGTCCTACGTCAGCCGCCTGGACCGCGTCCCCGGGGTCTCCGCCGCGCAGGTGACCGGGGTGCGCGGGGCAGTCGCGCGGGTTGACCTTCGTTATGCGGCCAATCCCGATTCGGCCGCGGCGCGGGACATCGTGACGGCCGTGCGGGCCGTCCCGGTGCCGGCTGGCGGTCACGCCTACGTGGGCGGCGTGACCGCGCAGCTGGTGGACGAGCTGGCCAGCCTGGGCCACACCCTGCCCTGGATGGCGCTGGTCATCTGCCTGGCCACGTTCGTGCTGCTGTTCCTGGCCTTCGGCTCCGTGGTGCTGCCGGTCAAGGCGATCGGCGCCAACGCGCTGTCGCTGACGGCGACGTTCGGCGTGGTCGTCTGGATCTTCCAGCAGGGGCACCTGTCCGGCCTGCTCCGGTTCACCCCGACCGGCACCATCGACCCGTCCATGCCCATCCTGATGCTGGCCATCATCTTCGGGCTGTCCATGGACTACGAGGTGTTCCTGCTGTCCCGGGTCCGCGAGCGCTACGACGCCACCGGCGACAACCCGGCCGCGGTGGCCAGCGGGCTGCAGCGCACCGGCGGGCTGATCACCAGCCTGGCGCTGCTGCTGGTGATCGTGGTCGGCGCGTTCTCCGCGTCCGGCATCACCTTCATCAAGCTGATGGGCGTGGGCATGATCGTCGCCCTGGTGGTGGACGCGACCATCGTCCGGGTCCTGCTGGTGCCCGCGGTGATGCGGCTGCTGGGCCGGGCCAACTGGTGGGCGCCGCGGCCGCTGCGCGGCCTGTACCGCCGGTACGGCATCCGGGAGGACGGCGTGCCGCGGCCGGCGGCCAGCCGGCCCGCACCTGACCTGCGGCCGGCCCCGGGCCGCCGCTGCCCCCGGCTGGCGTCAGCCCGCGTTGACCGCGAGAACCAGGGGCAGCACCGCGGGCGCGCCCGCCTCCCGGAGCAGCTTCGCCGCCACGGTCATCGTCCAGCCGCTGTCGATCTGGTCGTCGATGACCAGCACCGGGCCGCCGGCCCCGGCCACCGCGTCCCGGGCCGGACCGGTCAGCACCAGCTCCCGCCACACCGCCTGCAGCCGCTGCGGGCTGTTGAACTGGCGGGGGCCGGGCCCGGCCCCCGCGTAGCCGAGTGAGCCGAGCAGCGGCAGCCGCCCGATCGCGGCGATCCGGTCGCCCAGGCTGCTGATGAGCTGCGGCCGGGTCCGGCTGGGCAGCGTCGCCACGCCGGCCGGCCGCTGCGGCCAGTCCCACGCCGCGAGCACCGCCACCAGGGCGCTCACCAGGTCCCCGGGGATCTCACCGTCCGGCGCCGGCCCGCCGGGGCCCGGGCGGTCCAGCAGGGTGCGCAGCCGCGGGCCCCAGCCGAGGCCGGTCAGCCGGCCGAGGGCGCGCCCGGGCTCCGCGGCCAGGCTCGCCGGGATCTTGCCGGACACGTCCACGCCCAGCCGCGCCATGCCGGTCGGCCACATCCGGCGCGGCGCCACGTCCAGGCCGGGCCGCAGCAGCCGGGCCTGCGCCGCCGCCGCGCCGGCCGCGGACACCCCGGCCGGCCAGGGCTTCCCGGTGCAGTTGTCGCACCGGCCGCACGGCTTCGCGCCCGGGTCGTCCAGCTGCCGCCGCAGGTACTCCATCCGGCACTGCGCGGTGCCGACGTAATCCAGCATCGCCTGCTGCTCGCGGCCGCGCTCGGCCGCCACCCGGGCATAACGGTCCGCGTCGTAGGCCCACTCCGCGCCGGTCGCCTCCCAGCCGCCGGTGACCTTGCCGGGCCGCCCCGTCCGCGTCCAGCACCTTGAGCATCATCTCCAGCCGGGCCCGGCTCAGGTCCACCCGCGCCTCCAGGGCAGCCGACGACAGCGGGCGCCCGGCCTCGTCCAGGGCGGCCAGCGTGGCCCGGACCACCGGCTCCGGCGGGAAGGCCAGCGACGCGAAATAGGCCCAGATATCCCGGTCCTCCGCGCCCGGGAGCAGGATCACCTCGGCGCGGGCGCACGGCCCGGCCGGCCCGGCCGATCTGCTGGTAGTAGGCGACCGGGGACTGCGGCGCGCCCAGGTGCACCACGAAACCGAGGTCCGGCTTGTCGAACCCCATGCCGAGGGCGCTCGTGGCGACCAGCGCCTTCAGCTCGCCGCCGAGCAGGGCCTGCTCGGCGGCCAGCCGGTCCGCCTGCTCGTCCCGCCCGGTGTAGGCGGCGACCTCGATGGCCACGGTCGCGCAGGAACGCCGCGGTCTCGTGCGGCGCCGGCGACGGTGAGCGCGTACACGATGCCCGAGCCCGGCAGCTCGTCCAGGTGCTCGGCCAGCCAGCCGAGCCGCTGCTGGGCCCCGGGCAGCCGGACCACGGCGAGGTGCAGGCTGCTCCGGTCCAGCGGGCCGCGCAGCACCAGCACCTCGCCGTCCGCGCCGCTGGCCAGCTGCTCGGCGACGTCCCGGGTCACCCGGGCGTTCGCGGTGGCCGTGGTGGCCAGCACCGGGATGCCCGGCGGCAGGCCGGCCAGCAGGGTGCGCAGCCGCCGGTAATCCGGGCGGAAGTCGTGGCCCCAGTCGGAGATGCAGTGCGCCTCGTCCACCACGAGCAGCCCGGCGGTGGCGGCCAGCTTGCGGCAGCACGTGGTCACGGAACCCCGGGTTGTTCAGCCGCTCCGGGCTCACCAGCAGCACGTCGACCGTCGCCGTCCGCGATCTGCGCGTAGATCTCCTCCCACTCCGTCGACGTTCGCCGAGTTCATCGTGGCGGCGCGCAGGCCGGCCTGGGCAGCCGCGCTGATCTGGTTGCGCATCAGGGCGAGCAGCGGGGAGATGATCACCGTCGGGCCCATGCCCCGGGCCCGCAGCAGCGCGGTGCGACGAAGTAGACCGCCGACTTGCCCCAGCCGGTGCGCTGCACCACCAGGGCCCGGCGGCGCTCACTGGCCAGGGCGCGGATCGCGGTCCACTGGTCGTCGCGGAGCCGGGCGGACTCCCCGGCGAGGGAGCGCAGGCAGCGCTCCGCCTCCTCCCGGAGGGCTCCGTCTTCGGTCATGCCCTCCTTGGTATCACCCCGGGCCGACATCCGCCGGCCCGCCGGTCAGCGGGACGGCCGCAGGCCGTAGGCCCGGGCCGCATTCCCGGCCAGCACCGCGTCCCGCTCGGCCGGGCTGAGCCCGGCCGTCGCGGCGAGCGCGAGGTCCAGGACCTGCGCGTACTCCGCGGCCAGCAGGCAGACCGGCCAGTCGGAGCCGAACATCAGCCGATCGGGGCCGAAGCAGTCCAGCAGCCAGGCCGCGTACGGGATGACCTGGGCCGGGCTGCCAGCCGACGCCCGCCTCGGTGACCAGGCCGGACAGCTTGCACGAGACGTTCGGCCGGGCGGCCAGCTCGCCGATCATGGTGGCCCATGGCTCACGCTGGCCGGCGGCGATCGGGGGCTTGGCGCCATGATCCAGCACGAAACGAACCCCCTCGAGCGCACTGACCGCCTCGATCGCGGCAGGCAGCTGGGCAGGCCGGACGAGCAGGTCGCAGGCCAGCCCGGCGTCACCGAGCGCGCGGAGCCCGCGGCGCACCGCGGCCGGGCCAGCCAGTGCGGATCCGGCTCGCTCTGCACCAGGTGGCGGAGCCCGGCCAGCCGGTCCCCGCCAGGCAGGCCGCGGAGCCGGGCCAGCTCCCCGGCGATGCCCGGCGCGGTCAGGTCGGCCCAGCCGACCACCCCGGCGATCAGCGGCTCCGCCGCCGCCAGCGCGAGGAACTCCTCGGTCTCCGAGGTGTCCGCCAGCACCTGGACCAGCACGCTGGCCGTCACGCCGTGCGCTGCGGCCAGCCGGCCGTACTCGGTGATGCCGAACGCCCGGCGCAGCCGCGGCAGCGCGTCCAGCCACTCGTGCCGCCGGGCCGCGGGATCCCACAGGTGGTGGTGCGCGTCGATGATCGGGGTCATGGGCCGGTGATGGACGTCACGGGCGGCGCGCCGGGACGGGAAAGGGTGGTGCCGGTCATCAGCGGCCCGGCCAGGTCAGCGGGCGCCGGGCGGGCGGAGGCGCAGGCCCGCCATGCCGCCGTCCACGGCCAGCGCGGTGCCGGTGGTGGCCCCGGCGAGCGGGCTGGCCAGGTAGCCGATCGCGGCCGCCACCTCCGCGGCCGCCACCAGCCGTCCCAGCGGCTGCCGGGCCGCCAGCGCGGCGCGCTCGGCGGCCGGGTCGGCGGCTGCCTGGAGCAGCCGGTCCACCCACGGGGTATCCGCCGTCCCCGGGTTGACGCAGTTGACCCGGATCCGGTCGGCCATGTAATCGGCGGCCATGGCCAGCGTCAGCGAGTAGATCGCGCCCTTGCCGGCCGAGTACAGCGCCCGCTGCGGCAGGCCCGCGGTGGCCGCGATGGAGCAGGTGTTCACGATCGCCGCGTGGCCGCGCTCCCGGGCCGCGCGGCGCAGGTGCGGCAGCGCGGCCCGGCTGACCCGGACAATACCGAGCACATTCACGTCCAGCACGCGATGCCATTCTTCGTCGGGATTATCCTCGACCGTGCCAACAGCACCAATTCCTGCATTATTAACCAGAATGTCCAGGCCGCCGAGTGCGCCCGCCGCGGCGTCCACCGCGGTGCGCACCGCCGCGTCGTCGGTGACGTCGGCGAGCACCGCCTGCAGGGACACCCCGCCGGCGCTGCCCGCCGCCCCGGGCGGCGGCTGCCGGTCCAGCACGGCCACCCGGGCGCCGCGTTCCGCCAGGTGCTGGGCAACGGCCCGGCCAATGCCGGACGCACCCCCTGTGACCAGGGCCGACAGTCCGTCGAACTCGCCAGGGAGGGATGTGGTCATCGGGCTGCCTCCAGGTAAATCGGGCGGGGCAACCGATCATCGCACCGGACCCGGGGCCGCCGCGTCGCGCCCCCGGGTCAGGACATCACCCAGATAACCCATGACATGTCTGGTCTTGCCCCTGACCTGCCCCGGTATTTCGCTATGCTGCGTCTGACCGGACCTGACGGCAGCCCCCGCCCTGCAGTCGCGCGTGCTGCGGCCGCGCGCATCAAGCATGGTCCCTGATGCCCGAGGAGGTCGCTGATGATCGGCACCGGGTTATTTCGCGCGCCACTCGCGCGCAAGCGGATCTGGCTGACCGCAATCGCCGGGCTTACCCTCAGCCAGGTCGTGGCCGTGACCCCGGCCTTTTCCGCCGTGCTGAAAAAGCCGGATGCCAAAGTGGGCGTGCGTATTGTCACGCGGTGCGGGCACGGGGTGTCAGCCGTCAACGTCCGGCTGCCGGCCGGCTCAGCCCGCTCACGGCGACCAACGCGGAGCTGATCGCGAACGGCCTGCCGGCCCGGCCGGCCGGGTCGGCCGAGGTCGCCGCCTGGAAGCGCTTCGTGACCGGTGGCGTGGCGGCGGCCCCGTCCCGCTGCACGATCACCGGCGTGACCGCCGGGGCGGTGCCGCTGTCCATCATCGGTGACAGCGGCGGCATGATGCGGGCGGCCAGCATCATCGGTGACGCGCGCGTGGCCACCAACCTGAGCATCATCGGGGACGCCAGCATCATCGGGGACGCGAGCATCATCGGGGATGCCAGCATCATCGGGGACGCGAGCACCGGGGCCGCCGGCACGAGCGCGAACGCCAGCATCATCGGGGACGTGGTGCCGATCGGCGGGCCGACCAGCCCGCTGTCCATCATCGGGGACGCCAGCACCGGCCTGGCCCTCCAGGCCGGGACCACATCCACCGGGGCGGCCAGCTTCAACGATGCCGACGGCACCTGGCGGGTCACCCGGCCGGCCAGGGGGATGTTCGCCGGGCTCGCGCTGGGCCGCGGCAGCCTGGCGCAGCCGCTGGTTCAGGCGGGGTCCGCGTCCGTGCGCGGTGCCGGCGCCAGCCGGCCCCGGTACTCCCTGTGGTGGCGGGTCGTGCCCCAGCAGTCGGCCCGGCAGCGGGTCAGCCTGCAGGTGGCGCGGGGCGACACCGTGTACGCGCACATCCGGCTGACCGGCGGCGAGGCCCTGATCACGATCAGGGACGAGTCGAACCGGCGCGGGCGGCACGTACCTGCTCAGCCTGGCGCGGCTGGGCTGAGCCCGGGCTGCCCTGGCCGTCCTCCCGGCACCGGGAGGACGGCCAGCCGGGGCCAGCCGGGGCCACCGGGCCGGCAGCGCTACCACATCTGCCCGTGCTCGCCGGGCGCCAGGGGGCACTGAGAACATGGCCGGATGGACAAGGGGATCACGCGGATCAAGGCCTGCCTGAACGGCAGGCGGGGCCGGGACGAGCATCCGGGCGTGCCGGTCACGCCGGCGGACATGGCCCGCGAGGCCGCCGCGGCCGCCGCGGCCGGGGCGGAGGCGGTGCACCTGCACGCCCGGGGCGCGGGCGGGCACGAGTCACTGCTCGCCGGGGATGTCGCGGCCGCCGTGACCGCGGTCCGCCAGGCCTGCCCGGGGCTGCCCGTCGGCGTGTCCACCGGGCTGTGGATCACGGCCGGGGACCATCCGGCCCGGCAGGCGGCCGTGGCCCGGTGGGCGGGGCTGCCTGCCGCGGCGCGGCCCGACTTCGCCTCGGTGAACGTGTCCGAGGAGGGCTGGGCCCAGGTGGCCCGGGCCCTGGCCGGGGCGGGGATCGGCGTCGAGGCGGGCGTCTGGTGCGTGGCCGATGTGCGGGCCGCCGCGGCGGGCGCCGCACTGGGGGCGCTGCTGCGCGTCATGGTGGAGGTCATGGCGGCGCCCCCCGGCCAGGAGGCCGCGGTGGCCGGGGAGATCCTCGCCACGCTGGACGGCTCGGCGCTGCGCGGCGTGCCACGGCTGCTGCATGGCGAGGGAGACGGCTGCTGGCCGCTCGTCCGGTATGCGGGACGGCTGGGGGTGGCCACCCGGATCGGGCTGGAGGACACGCTGGCGGGACCGGACGGCGGGCCGGTCGGCGGCAACGCGGACCTGGTCCGGCTGGCCCTGGCCGAGCTGGACGCCGCCCGGGAATCCGGCCGCGGCTGACCGGGAGCCGCCGCGAGCGGCCGGGGAGGCCCCGCCCGGCGCGCCCGGCCCGCGCGGCGAGGGCTCAGCGGGCGGCGAGGATCAGCTTCTGCAGCCCGGTGCCCGGGGTGACCAGCACGCTGATGCTGACGGCATGCCCGTTGAGCCGGACGGTCGGCGTGCCGGTGATCCCGCTCTTGATGATCTGCTCGCTGAGCGGCACCGCCTCGGGCGCGTACCGCTGGGACGACACGCACGACCTGAACGACGCGCTGGTCAGCCCGGCCTTCTGGCCGAGGGCCAGCAACTGGCTGACCGGGAAGCCGCCCGGGGTGGTCTCCGGCTGCTGATTGGCGAACAGCAGGTTGTGGTACAGCAGCCAGCGGCTGGCCGGCACGCACCGGGCCGCGGCCCAGGCCCGCACGGAGTTGTCCTGCTGCGGCTGCTCGCCCAGGAAGATCGTGAACGGGTGATAGATCACCCGCACCTTGCCCTCGGCCGCGAGTTTCTGCACCACGCCGCCGTTGGCCTTCTCGAAGGCGTCACAGACCGGGCACTGGAAATCCTCGTAGATGTCGAGGACCGGCGCGGCGACCCCGGGCCGTGCGGCGGTGACGCTGTGATCGGAGTTCAGCGTCACCGGCGCGAACGGGCCCGTGTAGAAGGCGCCGTGCACCGTGGCCGGCTTGGACTGGCCGGGCCGGGCGACGACGAGGACGACGACGGCGATGACGATGACGGCGAGGGCGCCGCCGACGATGAGCAGGGCCCGGTTGCGGCGCTGCCGCCGGGCGGCGCGCTCGCGCTCCAGCCGGATGCGCTCGCGGGCCGCCACGCGGCCGGACTTGCTCATCCGCGCTCGAGCCGGATGCGCTCGCGGGCCGCCACCCGGCCGGACTTGCTCATGGCTGGCCCGCCGACCCGCTGCAGTCCGGGCACAGGCCGAACAGCTCGACCGTGTGGTCCACGGCGGTGAAGCCCGCCTCGGCCGCCACCTGCTCGGCCCACCGTTCCACGGCACGCCCCTCCACCTCCACGCTGGTGCCACACTTCCGGCAGGTCAGGTGGTGGTGGTGCGCGTCGCTCTCGCATCTGCGGTACAGCGTCTCGCCGCCGACGTCCCGGATGGTGTCCACCCGGCCGTCCTCGCTGAGCACCTGGAGGTGCCGGTACACGGTGGTCAGGCCGATGTGCTCACCGCGCTCGCGCAGCGCCGCGTGGATCTGCTGCGCGCTGCAGAAGCCGGGCAGCCCGTCCAGGGCGGCGGACAGCGCCTCGGCTTGCCGGGTGCCGCGCACCCGGGTACCGCCTGGCGGACGCTTCGCAGGCAGCTGCGCCATCATGCCCGCACAGTAGCACCGGGCGGCTGGTGCCCCACCGCTTCGTCATGGGCCTCCGCCACGGCCGCCCGGCGGCGGCGCACTGCCGCCCAGCCGCGGCCAGCCGCGTAGCAGGCCGCGCCGAGGGTGCCGACGAAGAACCCGACTGGCCAGTTGGTGTCGTACGCCGCGGCGATCGACGCCCACACCACGGCGAGCGCGATGAGCATGGAGGCCAGCAGCGCAGGCAGCGGCCGGGAGGTCAGCGACCGGGCGGCCGCCGGGGGGCCGATCATCAGGCTGAAGATGAGCAGCGCGCCGACGACCGGCAGCGCCATGCTGGTCGCCAGGGCCACGACGACCAGGAACGCCAGCTCGACCCGGGCTGCCCGGATGCCGCGGGCCTCGGCCAGCTCCGGCATCAGCGAGGTGAGCAGCAACGGCCGGAACAGGGCGAGGATGGCGGCGATGCTCAGCGCGCCGAGGATGGCCACCGGGGCTATCTCGGTGGTGCTGACCCCCAGGACCTCCCCGAACAGCAGCGAGTAGATCTCCGGGGCGTACTCGGTGCTGAAGCTGAGGAACAGCGCGCCCAGGCCGAGCATCACCACCAGGGCCAGCGCCGTGGCGACGTCGCGCTGGCCGCGGCGGCCGAGCCAGCCGATGCCGAGCGCGCCGGCCAGCGAGGCCGCCGCGACTCCGATGAGGGTGTTGATCCCGAGCAGGCTGGCCGCGGCCGCCCCGGTGAAGGCGCCCTGCGGCACCGCGTCGGCGACGAACGCCGCGCCGCGCAGCACGACGAAGAAGCCGACCACCCCGGCCACCACCGCGACGATGCTGGCCGCTTCCCAGGTGCCCGCCATGAACCCGGAGAACATGCCCATCAGCCCGCCTCCGCCTGGGCCGGGTCCGCCTGGGCCGGGTCCGCCCTGGCCGGCCGGCCGTCCGGCCCGGCGGCCCGGGCGGGGTGCCAGCAGGTAGCCGAGGAAGATCAGCGTGACGACGAAGAAGCTGACCGGCCAGCCGTGCCGCCCCGGCGGCCAGTAGTAGCTGTCCCATGCCAGCAGCACGCCCAGCCAGGTGGCGGCCAGGCCGGTGACCGCCGCCCAGAGCATGGCCAGTCCCGGACGGCTGGTCAGCCGCAGCCCGGTCGCGGCGGGCCCGATCAGCAGCGCGGTGCTGAGGATCGCGCCGATGGTCATCGCCGACAGAGACACGGTGATCGCGATGGCCACCAGGCACAGCAGCCCGGTCAGCCGGACGCGGATGCCGCGCACCGCGGCCAGGTCGGCAGCCACCGAGCTGAGCAGCAGCGGCCGGTACAGCACTCCGACGATGCCCAGCGCGACCGCGCTGAACAGCGCGATAACGGGGATCAGCGAGGCGTCGATGGTGAACAGCGAGCCGAACAGGATGGTGACGGTGGCCCCGGTCGTGCTGGTGTGCGTGGTGTCAAAGTAGAGGAACAGCGCGCCGAGCCCCAGGGCCGCCCCGCGGACGATGCCGGTCGCCAGGTTGCGGCCCTGCGGGCGCTGCACCCCGATCATGTCCATCACCCCGGCGGCGAGCACGCCCACTCCGGCGAACCCCCACAGCGGGCTGACCCCGGCCAGGAACGACGCCGAGCCGCCGGTGACGCTGATGTCCGCGAGCGCGTGCCCGGCGTAGGACTGGCCGCGGAGGACGGCGAACGACCCGACGATGCCGGATACCACGGCGACCACCCCGCCGGCGAGCAGGGCCGACCGCACTGGGGCGCTGGCGAGGAAGCCCGGCTCAAAGATCAGGTGGAACACGTGCGGCACCGGCGGTCACGCTCTCCCGTGCACGACGGGCTCCGGTGACGGGGCATCGGCCAGCCCGTCGCCGCGCCCGGCCACCACCAGGATCCGGCCGTGCACCCGGATCACGTCCACGTGCTGGCCGTAGAGGGCGCTGAGCACGTCGGTCCGGACCACCTCGTCGGTGGTCCCGCTGGCGGCCCGGCCGCCGGCCAGGTAGACCAGCCGGTCCATTACCGGGAGCAGCGGGTTCATGTCGTGCGCCGAGATCAGCACGGCGATCTGCTGGTCCTTCGCCACCTGGCCGAGCAGCGTCACGACACCCTGCTCGCTGGCGATGTCCAGGTTGGCCAGCGGCTCATCGAGCAGCAGCAGCCGGGGCCGGCTGATCAGGGCGTGCGCGATCAGCACCCGCTGCTGCTCACCGCCGGACAGGTTGCCCACCCGCGCGTCAGCGAAACGCGCGGCGCCGACGGCCTGGAGCATGTCGTCGATCAGGGCGCGCCGCCGGGCGGACGGCCACGGCAGGCCGGGCCGCTGGCCGTCAAGTCCCAGTCCCACCAGGTCACGGGCGCGCAGCGGCATGTCCGGGTCGAGCGAGATCTTCTGCGGGACATAACCGATCGCCCCGGCCCGGCGCCAGCGGCCCTGCCCGGCCACCCGCACGGTACCCGCGGACGGCGGCTGCAGCCCGAGGATCACCCTGAGCAGGGTGGTCTTCCCGGCCCCGTTGGAGCCGATCAGGCCGGTGAACTCACCCTGGCGCATGGAGAACCCGACGTCACGGAGGATCTCGCGGCCGGACAGCCGGACGCTCACGCCGTTGACGGCCAGCACCTCGGCACCGCCGGCGCCGGCCGGCTGGCCGCTCATGAGCCGAGCTTCTGGGTGGACACCCGGTCGGCCACCGCCCGCTGCAGCGCGTGCACCTCGGCAAGCATCCACGACTGGTAGCCGTAGCCGGTCGGCATGGTCTCGTACACCCCGACGACCGGGATGCCGTGCTGCTGCGCGTCAGCCAGGAACGAGGCGGTCGCCGAGTCGGTCACCTGCTGGTTGTACAGGAAGACCTTGACCTTGTGCTGGGCGAAGAAGCTATCTTCCAGCGACACGTACTGCGCGGACAGGTCCACCCCGTTCATCACGTCGGCCTGGAAGCTGAACGGGGTCAGGACGCGGGCCCCGGCCGCCTGCAGCATGTAGTCGCCGACCGGCTCGGTCACCGCCACCGGGGTCCCCGGGTACTTCGCCTTGAACGCGGCCAGGGCCTGGTACCAGGGCTGCAGGGACCGGTCGAACGCGGTGACCCGGGCCCGGAAGTAGGCGGCGTGCGCGGGCTGGATGCGGGCCAGGTCGGCGGCGACCGCCCGGGCCACGGCCGGCATCGTGGACGGCTGGTACCACAGGTGCGGGTTGGGTGTGCTGTCCGGCAGGCCGAGCAGGTTCTGCACGTCGATCACCTTGCGGCTGGCGCTCGGCGCCGCCGACTCGATCTTGTTCATGTATGAGTCGTAGCCGAGGCCGTTCTGCACGACGAGGCCGGCGCTGCTGACCAGCTGGGCCACGCTCGCGCTGGCCTCGAACGTGTGCGGGTCGGTGTTCGGGTTGCTCTCGATCGCGCTGACGTGCACATACTTGCCGCCGATCTGGCCGATCACGTTGGCGTACTCGTTCTCGGCCCCGACCGCGGTGATCGTGGCACTCGAATCGGCCGCGGCCGTGGACCCGGGGCTGGCCGAGCACGCGGAGCCGAGCAGGGCCATCCCGGCGAGCAGGGCTGCGCACGCGGCTGGCTGGCGAAAGGTCATGGCATGGTCCCGTCTCAGGTGGGACGCGGGGGGCGTCCGGCCGACACCAGATGAAAATGATAACCGTTATGACTTCTAGCTTGCCACACGGTCCCGTTCCTTGACCGGGCCTCCCGGCCCGGGCAGACTCTCCAAATGAAAATGATAACCGTTTCGGAGAGGAGTTCAGTCATGTCCCTCGAGGTTTCGCCGGGCCTGCTGGAGCAGGCCCGCACCGGCGAGGTCGGCGACGATGCCTTCGTCGCGGCCGTCCGCACCTCGCTGCCGTACGGGTACCAGCTCATCGGCGGCCTGGCCGCCGAGCTGGGCCAGGGCGGCCTGCCGTTCGCCGACAACCAGGTCCCGCCGCCGGGAGAGGCCGAGCGCGGTCAGCTGCTGCGCGCCCTGGCCAGTGACTCGATCCGGGGCAGCCTGGAACGCCACTTCGGCGTCCGGCTCGCCTTCCAGAACTGCCACCGGGTCGCCGCGTTCCGGCCCGGCGACCAGGGCCCGGCCTACCAGGAGTTCGTCTCGCCGCGCGCCCAGCTGCTCAACCAGTCGCCCGCGCTGCGCAGCTGCTAGCAGGGCAGGCCCGCGGCAGCCCCCTCCGGGTACGGGCGGGGCTGCCGCAGGGCCCAAGATGGAGGGCATGGCTGACCGACTGAAGTACGCCACCAGCCCGTACCTGCTGCAGCACGCGGACAACCCGGTGGACTGGTGGCCGTGGGGCGACGGGGCGTTCGCCGAGGCGCGGGCCCGGGACGTCCCGGTGCTGCTCTCGGTCGGGTACTCCGCCTGCCACTGGTGCCATGTGATGGCGCACGAGTCGTTCGAGGACCCGGCGACGGCCGCGCTGATGAACGAGAACTTCGTGGCCATCAAGGTGGACCGCGAGGAGCGGCCCGACGTGGACGCCGTGTACATGACGGCCACCCAGGCCATGACCGGCCAGGGCGGCTGGCCGATGACCGTCTTCATGACCCCGGACCGGGAGCCGTTCTTCTGCGGCACCTACTTCCCCCGCACCCACTTCCAGCGCCTGGTGCTCGGCGTCGCCGAGGCCTGGAGGGAACGGCGCGGCGAGGTCACCGGCCAGGCCCGGGAGATCGCCCAGGCCCTGGCCGAGCGGGCCGCCCCGCTGCGCGGGCTGGCAGGCGGCCACGGCGCGCAGGAGCTGGCCGGCGGCGGCGCGATCAGGCGGTCGCCATGCTCGCCGGGGACTACGACGAGGTGGCCGGCGGCTTCGGCGGGGCGCCCAAGTTCCCGCCGTCGATGGTGCTGGAGTTCCTGCTGCGCCACGCGCGAGCGGCGGCGGCGCCCGGCCGGCCCGGCGCTGCGGATGGCGGCCGGCACCCTCGAGGCGATGGCCCGCGGCGGCATCTACGACCAGCTGGGCGGCGGGTTCGCCCGCTACTCGACCGACGCCGGCTGGGTGGTGCCGCACTTCGAGAAGATGCTCTACGACAACGCCCTGCTGGCCCGGGTGTACGCGCACCTGTGGCGGCGCACCGGGTCGGCGCTCGGCCGCCGGGTCGCCGCCGAGACCTGCGACTTGCTGGTCCGCGAGCTGAGCACGCGCCGAGGGCGGGTTCGCGTCCGCGCTGGACGCGGACAGCGACGGCGCCGAGGGGCTGATCTACGTCTGGACGCCGGGCGAGCTGGCCGGGGCGCTCGGGACCGAGGACGGTGCGTGGGCGGCGGGGCTGCGTTCGGCGTGACCGGGCTCCGGCACCTTCGAGCACGGCCGCTCCGTCCTGCAGCGGCACACCGACCCGGAGGACGCGGCCCGGCTGAGCCGGATCCGGGCCGCGCTGCTGGCGGCAGCGGCAGCGCCGGGTGCCGCCGGGCCGCGACGACAAGGTGGTCGCGGCGTGGAACGGCCTGGCGATCGCGGCGCTCGCGGAGACCGGGCTGCTGCTCGGGGAGCCGGAGCTCGATCGCCGCCGCGGAGCGGGCGGCCAGCCTGCTGGCCCGGGTGCACCTGCGGGACGGCCGGCTGGCCCGGACCTCACGGGACGGGGCCGCGTCCGGCACGGCCGGGGTGCTGGAGGACTACGCCTGCGTGGCGGAGGGCTTCCTGGCCCTGTCCGGGGTGACCGGGCAGGACCGCTGGGTGAGCCTGGCCGGCCAGTTGCTGGACGTCGCGCTGGCCCGGTTCGCCGACGGTAAGGCGGGTTCTACGACACCCCCGATGACGGCGAGGCCCTGGTCTACCGGCCGCCGGACCCGGCGGACGGCCCGACCCCGTCGGGTGCGTTCGCGGCGGCCGGGGCGCTGCTCAGCTACGCCGCGCTGACCGGGTCGGCGCCGCACCGGGACGCCGCGCTGGCGGCGCTGGGCGTGCTCCCGGCCATCGCCTCCCGGTACCCCCGGGCGGCTGGCTCGGGACTGGCCGTGGCGGAGGCGGCGCTGTCCGGGCCGGCCGAGATCGCCATCATCGGCAGGCCGGTGACCCGCGGACCGCGGAACTGCACCGCACGGCGCTGCTGGCCGCCCCGCCCGGCGCGGTCCTCGCGCGCGGCGACGGCAGCGCGGAGGGGGACGCGGACGGCATCCCGCTGCTGGCGGGCCGCGGCCTGGCCGGCGGCGCCCCGGCCGCCTATGTCTGCCGCCAGTTCACCTGCCTGGCGCCGGTCACCACGCCCGAGGCGCTGCGCGCCGCGCTGGACGCCGCGCCGCGCCCGGGGACGGCCGGGGCTGCGGGGTAGGGGGCGGGGGTGGCGCGGTGCGGGGTGCCGGGGTGCGGGGCAGGGCCGCCGGGGCGCGAGGGTAACGTTTCAGCCGGTTCCGCCGCTTATGGGCGGCCATGACCTGGGCGGAAGGCCGGCCCGCGGGGGCCGCGGGCGGGCGGGGACGCCCGCCCCTGGTATGGGCCGCCGGTGCCGGGTATACACGGACTCATGACTTCGCTGCCCGCCTCCGCGCGCGCCCGGGCCCGGCTGGCCGGGCCCGCCGCGCTGGCGGCGCTGGCCCTGCTGGGCACCGCCGCGGCGGCCCAGCCGGGCGGCCAGGCGGGTAGCGGCCACGCGCCGGGACGGCTGCTGCGGGCCGACGTGCTGATCGTGTCGCGCACCTCGCTGCCGTCCGGGACGGCCGCGGCGGTGGCCAGGCTGGGCGGCGTGCTGGCGGCCCGCCCGGTGGACGCCGCGCGGATCCAGGTGAACGGCCGGTACGTGGCGATGCTCGGGGTCGAACCCGGTCACCTTCCGCCAGTTCACGCCGCGCCCCACCGCGGCCGCCAGCAAGCTGTGGGCCAGCGTGGCCGCCGGGGGCATCGCCGTCTCCTACACCATGGGCAAGCAGGACAAGCTGCCAGCCGGCGCTACCGTCCGGGTCTCCGGCCGGACCCTGAAGTCGCTGCGGGTGGGCGGGTTCGGCACGGTGGGCATCGGCGGGGTGGATGCCGTCGTCTCCGACCAGGTCGCCCGGTCCCTCGGTTTCCCGGCCGGGAACGCTGTGCTGGTCAGCGCGCCGGGCGACCGGGTCGCCACCCTGGTCAAGCGGATCAAGGCCCGGGTGCCGCGGACCGCGCTCGTCGAGCCCCTGGTGAGCACGGCCCCCAGCGGGCGGCCGGCGGAGGCGGGCGTGGCCGGGTCCACCGCGGGCACGGCCAGCGTGGCGGGCAGCACGGCCGGGACCGGCCAGCCGGCGCCGGGCTCAGCCTGGCCCAGCTCACCGCCATGCTCAAGGCCGCTGTCAGCCGGGTCGGGATGCCCTATATCTGGGGCGCGGCCGGGCCGCGCTCGTTCGACTGCTCCGGGCTGGTGCAGTGGTCGTTCGCCCAGGCCGGGGTGGTCATGCCCCGGGTCGCCGCCGACCAGGCGCGCGCCGGCCCGCTGGTCCCGGTGAGCCAGTTGCAGCCTGGCGACCTGCTCTTCTACCGCACCGACCCGACCGCGCCCAGCTACATCTCGCACGTGGCCATCTACCTCGGCCGGGGCCTGATGCTCCAGGCGCCGCAGCCGGGCCAGGACGTGCAGGTCGTCCCGGCCGACGTGGGCCGTGAGTTCGCCGGCGCGGTCCGGGTCGCCCCGGCCATCGCCGCCCAGGTGGCCGCCTCGCCCCTGGGCTGACCCCCTTCCGCGGAGCCGTGGCCCGGTTCTTGCCCTGCGCGCGCAAGCGTGATTACATAATTACATGAGTACCGAGGAGCAGGGCATGGGTGCGGGATCCGGCGACGAGCTACGCGGCTGGTTCACCGGGCGGCTCCCGGCCGAATGGTTCGCCGGGACGCCTGAGGTGCTGGTGGACCGGGAAGAGATCACGATCGTGGGGCCGATCGCCGGCCGGAGGAGGGCGCCTCGCCGGCCGCGTCGGCCGCGGAGGCGGACGGCCGGGCCCGCCGGTTCCGCGAGGAGACCCGGGAGCACCGCATCGAGATCGCCCGCGAGGCCGAGCTGAAGTTCGGCCGGAAGGTGTCGTGGGGGGTGCTCTGCGCTGGCCGCAAGGTGATGTTCACCACATTGTCGGTGCCGGTCATGACCCGGCTGCGGCAGTCCGAGCGCCGGGTGCTGGACACGCTCGTCGAGGCCGGCGTGGCCCGCAGCCGCAGTGACGCGCTGGCCTGGTGCGTGCGCCTGGTGGGCGAGCACGAGGAATCCTGGCTCGGCCAGCTGCGCGAGGCGCTGCGCCGCGTCGGGGAGGTGCGGGCCGAAGGGCCCCAGGCGTGATCAGCGCCGCCTGGGCCGGATGGAACGGGCCCAGGCCCCGGTAACGGAAAAGCCCCGCCGGCCGGCCCCGCCGCCACCGGCGGGGCCTGGTCATGCCCCCCGCGCTCCGGCCTCCGGGACGGTGCGTTATTAATCCGCCCACGCCTGGGTAGGTAGTCCAGATCCCGCTCGGAAGCCAGCGTGCCGCGGTCCGGCGGCCGGGGCCGAACCCCGGGACCTGTCACGAGTCCCCCGCCTTTGGTGACATCCTTGATAGCAGGCGGGGAGTGCCCCGCCTACCGGTGACTAGCGGCGGGAGTAGGTTCGGATGGGGTTGCGTGATCTCGTCTACCGCTTCTACGAGCGCAGGCTGGAAGCATCCCTGTCCCGGGTCCCGGTGCCGCGGCACGTCGGGGTCATCCTGGACGGAAACCGCCGCTGGGCCCGGCTGGCCGGGCTTCACCGACGTCAACGACGGGCACCAGAAGGGCGCCGACCACATCTTCGAGCTGCTGGGCTGGTGCAGCCAGGCCGGGGTGGAGGTCGTCACGCTGTGGCTGCTGTCCACCGACAACCTGGCCCGGCCCACCACGGAACTCGAGCCGCTGCTGAAGATCATCGAGGGCACGGTGCGCGACCTGGCCACGGCCGGGCTGGCATGTCAAGCCGGTGGGCGCACTGGACCTGCTGCCCGCGGAGACGGCCCAGGTGCTCAAGGCCGCCGCCGAGGCCACGGCCGGGAACCCGGGCCTGCTGGTCAACGTGGCCATCGGCTACGGCGGCCGCCGGGAGATCGCCGACGCGGTCCGGTCGCTGCTGCAGGACCATGCGACCAAGGGCACCACGATCGAGGAACTGGCCGAGATCCTGGACGTGGAGCACATCGCCGAGCACCTCTACACCGCCGGGCAGCCCGACCCGGACCTGGTGATCAGCACGTCCGGGGAGCAGCGGCTGGGCGGCTTCCTGCTCTGGCAGAGCGCGCACTCGGAGTTCTACTTCTGCGACGCCTACTGGCCGGACTTCCGCCGGGTGGACTTCCTGCGCGCGCTGCGCTCCTACTCGGCGCGCCAGCGCCGCTTCGGCGTCTGAGCGTCCGTGAGCCACAGCCGTGGGTGCTAAACCCCCGTCCCGTCGTGGCATGGACACCACAGGCGGGTCTTCCGGCGGCCGCCCGGGCCGGGTACCTTCGAGTCAGGTGGACGGTGCCTAGCCGTCCCCCCGGGAAGGCCCTCGACATCCTCGAGCTTCGTGTCCTGGCACGCAGGCGAGACGAGCGAAGGGCCGGGATCCGGCCCTTCGAAGGGCAGGTCCCGGTCCTGGAGACACGTCTGTGTCCGAGCGCGGCGCCTACCCAGGCGCCCAGGGGAGAACGAGTGGCCAGTTCTTCTGACCGCCGCAGCCCGCGGCCCAGCAATGCAGGTACCGAGACGGTCAGCGCGGCTCAGCCGAGTGCCGCTGCCCGCCGGTGCAGCTACGTGCTGGACACCAGCGTTCTGCTCGCCGACCCGGCCGCCATCGGCCGGTTCGCCGAGCACCGCGTGGTCCTGCCGATCGTCGTCATCACCGAACTGGAGGCCAAGCGGCACCATCCTGAGCTGGGGTATTTCGCCCGCCAGGCGCTGCGCCACCTGGACGACCTCCGGATCGAGTTCGGCCGCCTGGACGCCGACCTGCCCATCGGGGACCAGCGGCGGCACCGTCCGGGTCGAGCTGAACCACTCCGACCCCGCGGTCCTGCCGCCGGGGTTCCGGCTCGGTGACAACGACACGCGGATCCTCTCCGTGGCCCGCAGCCTGGCCGCCGAGGGCGAGGACGTCGTGCTGGTCAGCAAGGACCTGCCGCTGCGGGTGAAGGCGGCCTCCATCGGGCTGACCGCGCAGGAGTACCGGGCGGAGCTGCCGGCCGGACTCCGGCTGGACCGGGCATGGCCGAGCTGGAGGTCAGCGCCGAGGACATCGAGCGAGCTGTACGACACCGGGAAGCTGGACTGCGCGGCACGCCCGGGAGCTGCCCTGCCACACGGGGCTGGTGCTGATGGGCGGCGGGCACGGCGGCTGCAGCGCGCTCGGCCGGGTGCTGCCGGACAAGTCGGTCCGGCTGGTCCGCGGCGACCGGGAGGCGTTCGGCCTGCACGGCCGGAGCGCGGAGCAGCGGGTCGCCCTCGACCTGCTGCTCGATCCCGACGTGGGGATCGTCTCGCTGGGCGGCCGGGCCGGGACCGGCAAGTCGGCGCTGGCGCTGTGCGCCGGGCTGGAGGCGGTGATGGAGCGGCGGCAGCACCGGAAGGTGGTCGTGTTCCGCCCGCTGTACGCGGTGGGCGGCCAGGAACTCGGCTACCTGCCCGGCTCCGAGGCGGACAAGATGAACCCGTGGGCCCAGGCGGTGTACGACACCCTGTCCGCGGTCACCTCCCAGGACGTCATCGACGAGGTCATCGCCCGGGAGCTGTTCGAGGTGCTGCCGCTGACCCACATCCGCGGCCGGTCGCTGCACGACTCGTTCGTCATCGTGGACGAGGCGCAGTCCCTGGAGCGGAGCGTCCTGCTGACCGTGCTGTCCCGGATCGGGTCCGGGTCGCGGGTGGTGCTCACCCACGACATCGCGCAGCGGGACAACCTGCGGGTCGGCCGGCACGACGGCGTGGTGGCGGTCATCGAGAAGCTCAAGGGGCATCCGCTGTTCGCGCACGTCACGCTGGTCCGGTCGGAACGCTCGCCGATCGCGGCCCTGGTCACCGAGATGCTGGAGGACTCCGGGCTGTAGCGCCGGCGAATCGCCGGTTATGCGTAGGTGAGGGCCGGGTAGCCAGCGGTACGGGTGAGTCGGCAGACTACTGTTCATGTCTTTCGACTTGCCCGAGCTCCTCCGCGCCCGGCACGGTGAGGGTTACGCCCTGGCCGCCCGGCACCTCAACCCCCAGCTGCCCCGGATGCTGCACGCCATCGGCTTCGACCGGGTTTACGAGCGCGCCGAGGGCGCTTACCTGTGGGACTCCGATGGCAACCGGTACACCGACTTCCTGGCCGGTTTCGGGGTGTTCGCGGCAGGCCGCAACCACCCCGTGGTCCGCAAGGCCCTGCACGACATGCTCGACGCCGAGCTGGCCGACCTGGTCCAGTTCGACGCCGCGCTGCTGCCCGGCCTGCTCGGCGAGCGGCTGCTGGCCAAGGCGCCCGGGCTGGACCGGGTGTACTTCTGCAACAGCGGCACCGAGGCGGTGGAGGCGGCGCTGAAGTTCGCCCGGTACGCGACCGGGCGGCGCCGGATCATCTACTGCGACCACGCCTACCACGGGCTCACCGTGGGCTCGCTGTCCGTGAACGGGTCGGACGAGTTCCGCCGCGGCTTCGCCCCGCTGCTGCCGGACGCCAGGATTCCCTTCGGCGACCTGGACGCGCTGGAGGCGGAACTGCGCCGCGGGGACGTGGCAGGCTCGTCATCGAGCCGGTCCAGGGCAAGGGCGTGCGCGGTGTCCCCGCCCGGCTTCCTGGCCGCCGCCCAGAAGCTGCTGCACGACAACGGGGCGCTGCTCATCTGCGACGAGGTGCAGATCCGGGATCGGCCGCACCGGGCGGTTCTTCGCCTACCAGCACGACGACGTCGAGCCGGACATCGTCGCCGTCGCCAAGGCGCTGTCCGGTGGCTTCGTGCCGGTCGGCGCCACGCTGGCCAAGGGATGGATCTTCGACAAGGTCTACTCGTCGATCGACCGGGTGCTGGTGCACGACTCCACGTTCGGCTCGAACGCCGCCGCGATGACGGCGGGCCTGGCCTCGCTCGCCGTCATCGAGGACGAGAAGCTGGTGGAGAACGCCGAGCGGACCGGGACCGCGCTGCAGCGAGGCGCTCCAGTTGCTGGTGGACAAGTACGAGCTGCTGGCTGAGGTGCGCGGCCGCGGCCTGATGGTGGGCCTGGAGTTCGGGCGGCCGAAGTCCATCCGGCCGCGGGCCGCCTGGAACATGCTGCAGGCCGCCAGGCGCGGCCTGTTCGCGCAGACGGTGGTGGTCGCGCTGTTCCAGCGGCACCGCATGCTCACCCAGGTGTCCGGTGACTTCATGGACGTGATCAAGCTGATCCCGCCGCTGGTCATCGGGGACACGGACGTGGACGCGTTCCGCGACGCGTTCGTGGAGGTGATGGACGACGCGAGCCGCGGCAGCGGGCTGATCTGGGACTTCGGGCAGACCCTGGTCAAGCAGGCGGTCAGCGCCCGTCGCCATTGAGCAGGGCCTCGGCGACGCTGAGATCACCGGGGTAGGTGACCTTGATGTTCCGCTCGCTGCCGGGCACCACGGCGACGGGGACGTCCGGCAGATAGCGGAGCACCACCCCGCAGTCGTCGGTGTGCGGCAGGCCCGCGGCGGCCGGGTCGGCCAGGGCCAGCTCGTGGGCCTGCCGGATCACCGACAGCCGGAATCCCTGCGGGGTCTGGCAGCGGCGCAGCGTGTCCCGGTGCGGCATGCTGGTCATGATCCCGTCGTGCACGACCACGATCGTGTCCGAGGTGGGCACGGCCACCCCCACCGCCCGGTGGGTGCGCAGCGCCCCGACGCAGGCGGCGATGGTCTCCTGGTCCACCAGCGGCCGGGCCGCGTCGTGGAACAGCACGTCACACTCGCCGGGACCGAGTTCCGCGATGGCCCGCCGGGTCGAGTCCGGGCGGGCCAGGCCGCCCTCGATGACCCCGGCCAGCTTCCGGTAGCCGCCGCCTTCCAGCAGGGTGCGTACCTGGCCGCGCTGCCCTGGGGCGACCACCACGAGGATGGCGTCCACTCCCGGGGCCTGCTCGAAGGCGGCCACGGAATGCTCCAGCAGGGTACGCCCGGCCAGCGGCAGCAGCTGCTTGGGCACGGCTGCGCCGAACCGCTGCCCCGAGCCGGCCGCGAGCACTACCGCCACCGTCCGCATGAGCGGACTGTACCCGGGCGGCCGCCCGGCCGCAGCCGCCGCCCGCCCCGCCGCGGTCCGCCCTATTGCCGTTCGCCCGCCTGCCGCCCGCCCCGCCGGGCCGCCTCCGGCCGCCCCGCCGGCCGGTGCCGCCGGCCGGGGCGATGATAGGCGGAGTCAGCTGCGGGTAAGAGAGGCACGTGATCACCCCCGGCGGCAGCGCCGCCGGATCGACGGGAGAGGGCCGATGACGGTAACCACGGCCGTGGTGGTGCTGCCGCGCCGCATGGCCGTCTGGGCAACCCGCCGGGCCCTGGCCCGTACCTCGCTGACCGGCATCTGGCTCGCCTGCGCGATCAGCGCGGCCGCCTGGTTCAGCGCGGGGACCCGGGGGGCGGCGCTGGCCGGCGGGGCCGTGCTGGGCGCCGGTTACCTGGCCCGGCGGATCGGCAGCCAGCTGGTCGTGCCAGCCCGGGGGGACGACTCCCCGGAACCCCCGCCCATCCGCTGGCTCAGCGGGGGCACGCCTCCGGCGTGCCGCGCCCCGCCATCGGAGCGTTCGACGGCTGGCTGGCCGGGCTGTGCGCGCTGGCCGGGGAACTCGGGGTGTACGCCGGGCTGGCGGCCGGGGCAGGCGGCCAGCGGGCCGACTGGGAGCTGGCCACGGCCGCGGCGGCGCTCCTCGGCACCCGGGCCGTGGTCCGGCGGTGCCGGGAAGAACCAGCCGCGCCCTGGCCGCCGGGCCGGCCAGTGAACCGGCGGTGCCACCGGGCCAGACGGGCGCAGGGCGGTCCCGGGCCGGGCTGGCCGCCACAGCCGGCTGGCTGCTGGCCGTGCCGGGCTGGGAGCGCGCCCTGCTGATCACCGCGGCCGCCGCCACCTATGGCGCCCGGGCCGCCCTCCTGGTGCTCATCTGGGCCGGGGCGGTCGGCCTGGCCTGGGTCATCCTCACCGCGCCCCGGCGGGCAGGCAGGCGCCCGGACATCTCCGCCTGCCGCGACGACGGGCCGATCGCGCGCTTCGCCGGCTCGGTCGTGCGCGGGCAGCTGGCACCGCTGCCACCCGCCGTGGCCGGCCTGTTCGCCACCGTGCTCCTCGCCGTCCTCGGCCTGCACGGGCTGGCCGGGCCGGTGCTGCTCACCCCGGTTGCCGCGATGCTGCTGGCCGCGCCCGGCTCCGCGCACCCGCACGACGGGCCCGCCGACTGGCTGGCGCCCGCCGTGGTGCAGGCCGGCGAGTACGTCTACCTGGCCGCCCTCGGCTTCGCCAAGGGCGTCCCCGGCCCGGTGACCTGCGCCCTGATCGCCCTGGTGGCGCTCCGCCAGCTGGACGCGGCGCAGGCCGCGGGCCGGGCGGGCCCCCGGCGCTACAGCGGGATCGGCTGGGAGGGCCGGATGCTGGCCGCCGGGCCGGCGCGATGCTCGGGCTGGCCACCGTCAGTTACCTGGCGCTGGCGGCGTACCTCGGCTGGCAGCTGTGCTGCACCGGGCTGTCCGGGTGGGCGGCGGCCCAGCCGCCGCGCCAGGCCGCCCCGCCCCGCCCGGCAGCTGAGCCGGCCTTCGGTGGCGCCGGAAGGCTGCCCGGGGCGGGCGGCTAGGATGCCGCCAGTGGAGGGTGTCGCGATGCTCCAGCTCAGGCAAGCGCCGCTGCGCCGCTGCGGGCGGGAGGCAGCGGGGTGGCGGTCCCCGGTTACCATCCCGCGGCGCTGGCTGGCGGCCTTGTTCGGCTGCTGCGCGCTGTTCGCGGGCGGCATGGCGCTGTTCAGCAGCAACGGCCTGCACCGGCTGTGGGGGGTGTACGCGGCCGGAGGGTACCTGCTGGCCGCCGTGCTCGTGCTGGCCTGGAGGTCGCCCCGGAGCGCGGACCTGGCGCTGCTGGCGGCCCTCGGCGGGGCGCTGCTCGCGCCGCTCGGGGTACTGGCCGCCGGGGCCCGGTGGCAGCCCGAGGTCTGGGTCATCGCGCGGGCGGCCCGGCTGCTCGTCCAGCATGGCTCGCCGTATGAGAGCCAGGCGGTCCTGGCCGTGACGCACGACCCGAACAGCTACAACCCCTACCTGCCGGTGATGGCGGTCTTCGGCCTGCCGCGGGCGCTGTTCGGCCAGGGCCTGGTCACCGATCCGCGGATCTGGTTCGGCCTCGGTTTCTTCGCGGCCTGTTCGCCGCGGCACTGGCCGCGGCGGGGGGCCGTGACGTGCTGCGCTGGACCGTGCTGGTCACCGCCAGCCCGGTGATCGCGTTCTCCCTCACCGTGGGCGGCACCGACGTGCCGGTGCTGGCCCTGGTCTGCCTGGGCCTCGCACTGCTGTGGCGGCGCCCGCGGCCGGTGGCCGCCGGGCTGGTGCTCGGCATCGCCGCCGCCACCAAGGCGACCGCCTGGCCCGCTCTCGTCGTCGCCGGCACCATGCTCGCGGTGCGGGACGGCTGGCGGGTGACCACCCGGTTCACGGTCACCGCGCTCGCCACGGCGGCCGCGATCATCGTGCCGGTCGCCGCGCTGGGCCCCGGCGCCCTGGTGCAGAACACCATCCTCTTCCCGCTCGGCCTGGCCCACGTGAAGTCGCAGGCGGTCAGCCCGCTGCCGGGCCATGTGCTGGCGGACACCGGGCACACCGGGCACCTGATCGCGGTGCTGCTGCTCTGCCTGGCCGGGCTGGGCGTGCTGGTGTCCCTGGTGCTGGCGCCCCCGCGGACCGTGCCGTCGGCCACCTGGCGGCTCATCATCAGCCTGGCGCTGATGTTCACGCTGGCCCCGGCGACCCGGTTCGGCTACTTCCTGTACCCGGCCGGCCTGCTGGCGTGGGTGGCCGTGGCCCAGCTAGGCGCGCAACTGGTCCCCGACCCCGCCACGGTGATCCCTGACCCCTGACCCCTGGCCTGGTCAGCTGGCCTGGTCAGCTGCCGGGCAGCGGGGTGTCCGGGCCGGCGAAGGCCGCCGAGTCCGAGCAGATGTTGGTGCTGGCGGTGATCCCGCCGTAGTTCTTGGCCAGGTTGCTCAGCGAGGGTGCCTTCTTGGCCTGCGCGGCCGTCTGCAGCCCGGTGAAGCTGGATCCGAGGATGAGGTTGATCGGCCCGTTGCCGAGCATCTTGTCCTGCTGCACCGCGACCGAGCCGAGCTCCGCCTTGAGCGTGTTGACCTCGGGAAGCTGCGCCGCTGTCGCGTACTGGATCACGTTGCTGGTGTAGTTGTAGTTGGCCGCCGGGCCGGTCCCGGACACCTTGAAGCCGCGGCCGGTGAGCGCGGTGGCGGTGCTGCCCGCGATGCCGGTGACGCCGGAGCCGTTGAGCACCTGGACCTGGACCTGGGACGGGCTGACCGTGGGCACCACGGTGGCGGCCTTGCCCTTCTTGCCCTTGACCGGCCGGGGCAGGGCCTTGTCCGCCTCGATGGCCCGGAACAGGTTGCCGGACTGCGGCTGCTCCCAGGACAGTTCCGCGGCGGGATCGCCCGCGTAGGGCACCACCGGCACCGTGATGAAGTCCACTGAGCTGGAACTCAGGCTCTTCATGCTGTCCGCGATGCGCAGCATCGTGGACAGGTCGAGCCCGGTGTCGGTGGTCAGCGACTTGGCCACGTCGCTCACGACGCTGAAGATCCGGTTCGGCTGGGACAGCAGGTTGGTGGCCTTCAGCTTCTGCATGACCGCGGCGAGGAAGTACTGCTGCCGCTGGATGCGCTGGGTGTCCGAGCCCTCGCCGATGTTCTCCCGGAGCCGGACGAAGGCCAGCGCCTGGGCCCCGTTGACCACGTGCTTGCCCGCAGCCAGGTGCAGGTTCGCCTGCTGGTTGTTGATCGCGAACGGCAGGCAGACGGGGACGCCGTTCACATCGTTGACGATGGACTGGAACCCGGCGAAGTTGACCTCCACGAAGTGCTGGATCCGGATCCCGGTCTCCTGCTCCAGGGTCTTCCACAGGCACGGCGCGCCGCCGGCCGAGAACGTCGCGTTCAGCCGCTCCACCTGGCCCGGCGCCGCCTGCTGCCCGGCATGGCCCTGCCCGTCGTTCGAGCAGGACAGGATCGGCACCATCGAATCGCGCGGGAAGCTGATGATGTCGGCGCGCGCGTGGCCAGGGGCGATGTGCAGCAGCATGGAGGTGTCCGACCGCGAGCCGAGGACGTCCACGCCGAACTTGTGCTTCAGCCCGGCCCGTGAGTCCGAGCCGATGACCAGGATGTTCAGGCCCGCGGTGAACGGCGGCCGCTTGCCGAGCATGGCCGCGGTCACTTTCTCCTGGTGGATGCTGCCGAGTACGCCGCGGTACTTGGCGTAGGCGACCAGGGAAACGGAGACCACCAGGACCATCGCCGTGACCGCGGCCATGCCGCCCATGGCCAGCCGGCTCGGGTGGAGCAGGCCGGACCAGCGGCCGCCGCGGCCGCCGGGCGGCCCGCCCCGGCGCATCCCCGTCCCGGCCCGTGGGGGCCGGCGAGACCCGGCCATGGATGCCGGCCAGCCGCCCGTGTCGAGTTCGTCCAGGCCCGGGCCGGCGGCCGGGTAACCTGGGCCACCGGCCAGGTAACCGCCCTGCGTCCAGCTGTCATCGCCCGGCTGCGCGGGCAGGCCGGCGCGACCGCGCCCCGTGCCCGGCAGCCCGGGAAGTTCCTGACCTGGCAGTGAAATATCTCCCCCGAGCTCGTCCACGTCGTGGTAGCGGGTCATTCGCTCCTCGCTGCGTTGATGGATCATCGGGCGGGGGTGTGACGCCCATTGTTCACCGAGCGGGCGTGGCATGTGGGGTCAATAGGGTGAATCGGTCGGCCGCCCCTCCCGTGAACGGCGGCCCTCGGCTTTAGAGTGGACTCCGTGCGCCCGGGAGCCCGTCCGGCCGGCCGAGTAGCCGAGAGCGGCAGGCGCGAGCCTGCCGCCGCGGCCCGGCAGACCCGCCGCGTCCCGCTGTCCGGGAGAGTGTTCGCCCAGGTTACTGTGGCACCGGTGGTGCTGGTCATGGCCTGGCTGGTACCCGGCCTGCTGTTGTTGCTGGGCGGCTGGCTGCGTCCCGCGCCGCTGGTGCTCATCGCCGTCCCGCTGGCCGTCCTGATGATCACGGCCGTCGCGCGCCGGGTACCCGGGCAGCGGCTGGGCGCGGCGCTCGGCCCGGCCCGGGACCGCCCCGGGCCGGCCCGCGGCTGGGCGGGCTGGTGGGGACTGGCCGGCACCGTGGCCGTGGCCGCCGGGTTCGGTGCCTGGCAGATCGCGCTGAACTCGCCCCAGCTCATCGTGCTCCGCGACCCAGGCGCCCAGTTCCAGCTGGGCTACTGGCTCGCGGGCCACGGCGCACTGCCCATCACCCGGTCGCTGGGCGCCTTCGGCGGCCCGCACGCCGGGCTGCGGTTCGCCAGCGCGGGCTTCGCCAGCTCCGGGCCCGGGCTGCTGCCGGACTTCATGCCGGGCCTCGGGATCATCCTGGCCGGCGGCTGGTGGGCGCACGGGATGACCGCCGCGGCCCTGGCCAGCCCGCTGATCGGGGCGTTCGCCGTGCTGAGCGTCGGCGGCCTGGCCGGGCGGCTGGCCGGCCCGCAGTGGGCGCCGGTGGCCGCGCTCATCCTGGCGCTCAGCCTCCCCGAGCAGTACACCAGCCGGTCCGCGTTCGCCGAGCCGCTCATCCAGCTGCTGCTGTTCGGCGGGCTGTCCCTGGTGGTGGACGCGCTGACCATCCGGCCGGGAGACGGCTGGCCCGGCAGTTACACCGGACGGCTGCGCTGGCCCTGGTGGCTGCCGCCGCCCGCCGCCGCGGCCGCGCTGGGCGGGCTCGCCATCGCGCTCACCTCGATGGTGTCACTGGGCACGCTGCCCTATCTGATCCCCCTTATCCCGTTCCTCGGCGCCGCCGTGGTGGGGCGCTGGCCACGCGTGGTGCCGTTTGGTATCGGGGTGCTTGCGGGCATCGGCTGCGGGCTCGCCGCCGGCCATCTGGCGGCACCGGCCTACCTGGCCGCCCCGGGCTTCTCCGTCCGGCCGGCCAGCGTGATCACGGCCGGGACGGCGCTAGTGACCCTGCTGGCGGTGCTCGCCGCACTCTGGGAGCCCGCGCGGGCGCGGGCCACGACGGCGCTGCGCGCGGCCGCGCGCTGGCGGGTGGCCGACCTCGCGGGCGTGCTGGTGGCGGTGGGCCTGGCCGCCTGCTGATCCGGCCGTCGGTGCAGACGGCGCACTGGGCGCCCGGGCCGGGCACCACCGGCTACGTGGCGGCGCTGCAGAAGCTGCTCGGCCTGCCGGTGCAGCCGACGCGGTCGTACGCCGAGGACACCATGTACTGGGTCATCTGGTACATCGGCATCCCCGCGCTGCTGCTCGGCGCGTTCGGCGCCGTGCTGCTGACCCGGCGGTGCGTGCACGCGCTGCTGAGCTGGCGGGACGAGGACGGGATCGCGCGCGCCTGGGTGCTCCCGCTGGCCCTCCTGGGCTGGGTGACGGTCAGCGTGCTGTGGGCGCCCGGCACCGTGCCCGACCAGCCCTGGGCCAGCCGGACACTGGTGCCGGCCGCCCTGCCCGCCTTCCTGCTCGGCGCGGTCTGGGTGGCGGCCCGGCTGGACGCCCGGGCCCGGGAACGCGGCGCCAGCCTGCCCGTGGTCGCCGTCGCCGCGGCCTTTTTCGCCGTCGCGCTGGCCATTCCCACCGCGGTGACCACGTTCGGTGCCGGGTTCTCGGGAAGCGGATCGTCCGGGCGCTCGCGGCACGGCGCGGAACTGACACTCAGCGGGCTCGGCGTGCACCGGACCGGCGCAGGGCAGACGGAAGCGATCCAGGGCCTGTGCGGGACGATGAGTTCCCGGATGTCGGTGCTGATCGTGGACCGGACCGCCGCGGATGAGTTCGCGCAGCTGATCCGGGGCATGTGCCACGTGCCGGCCGGGGTGATGACCGGGGCGCCGGCCAGCGAGGTGCGCGCCGAGGTCCGGGCCATCGCCGCCCTCGGGAGGGAACCGGTGCTGCTGGCCACCCAGGCCAGCGAGCTGGCACCCTACGCGGCGGGGCCACGTCAGGTGCTCAGCCTGGTGACCACCCAGGACCCGCACGACCTCACCCAGCCGCCGACGTCGCCATGGCCGATCAGCTACTCGCTGTGGATGGCGCCGGGCGGGTCCGTGCCGGGAGCGTGAGGCTTTCCGCGGGGAGTGGGGCGTTCCGCGGGGGAGCGCGGCGGGCGCGGGGGAGCGCGGCGTTCAGCGGGGGAGCGCGGCGGGCGCGCATCCGGTCGCAGGATGCGCTGAGCAGGGGGGATGGCGCGGCGGGGTAGCTGATTTGCCTCCGGGCGCGGGAGCCCATAAAGTTAAGGAACACCGACGCGGGGTGGAGCAGTTCGGTAGCTCGCTGGGCTCATAACCCAGAGGTCGCAGGTTCAAATCCTGCCCCCGCTACCAGGTCAGAGGCCCCTTCCGATCATGGAAGGGGCCTTTTGCACGTTGGTTGTAAACGGATTTGTAAACCTGATCTTCGTCATGGTCTCGCATTGTTCCCGTCTGACTGCAAGACGTGGTGCCTGGTTCGCGGCCAAGCCGATCGCCGTGCTCGCGTCATGTGCCGGTCTGACCTGTTCGAGCGTGCGGCATCAGGCCAGCATCTCGTGGCTTCCACCGGACCGACTAGTGGACGACAGTTGACATATGAGCAATCCGCTGGTCCAGGAACTGCCCGTCCTAATTGGTGTAGGCGTGGGGGCGCTTGCATCATTCGCAACGACTTCTCTAGGGGAGAGGGCCCGTTGGCGACGAGAGCGGGCCGCTCGATGGGATGAAGCCCGAATGCGCACCTACGGAGAGAACGGCCGCACGCCTGTCAAGAAAGGTCTCTCACCTCGCAAGCCGTATCGCAGCCGGGCGCGGGTTCCCACACTCCGACGAGTCTTTGCTCAGACGCCGAGGCCATAGAGGCGTTGAGCAATGCGGGAGGCGAACGGGCACGTGCGTGGGAGTCGGTCCTGTTGCTCGGAGACCCCGAGACAGTCGCCGCTGCGCGCGCTTGGCACCAGTCCGTGTGGCGCTTGGAGTGGTTCGCGGCCGGTCGGCTGACTGCGGCGGATCAATGGGAGCCAGCCATAAGGGATACCGAGGTGACGCGCTGATAGGTTCTATGACTGCGCAAGAAGGGATCTGGGAGTTAAGGGGGGAGTGGTGCCCACCCCACTCTGGCCACCCAAATGGATACAGGATTTGGCGCCGTCTGGAGACACGCCTGATAAGTGACCTGTGAGCCGATCTCCGAGGAAGGCTCATCGCAGATAGTGCGATGTGGCAGAGCCGCTCACGGCCTCGCAGCCCCAGTGGGCATCGCGGTCCTAGCCGCAGAGTGAGACGGAGGCCAGCGATCCGCCTATGATCAACTTGGCCAGCGTGTTCGCCACCTGGCGGTCGGCTTCCAGGTCGGTCTGTACGTACTGCTTCATGGTGAAGGCTACGTCCGCATGGCCGATGCGCTTGCTCAGCGCTTTCCAGTCGATCTTCGCGTCCCGGCCAGCCGTGGCGTAGCTGTGTCGTACGTCGTGCAGGTCGATCTCTGGCAGCCCGGCCGCCGCTGCGAGCCGCTTGAACCGGCGGGTGATCGTGTCGGGGTGCGGGGGCTTGCCGTTCTCCCAGCAGAACAGCACGCCGTGATCGTGGTAGTCCGGCCCGAAGTCCCGCCGCTCCTGGTCGAGCATCTCGACGTGCACCCGGAGCACGGCGAGGGTGAACGGGTCGAGCGCCAGGACGTGCTGGGCGTTCTCGGTCTTGCCGTCAGACTCGATGACCTTGCCATCCACCACGACGCGGGTCGTCTCGATGGTGAGCGTTCCGCTGTCCAGGTCGAGCAGGTCACGGCGAGCGCCCGCCAGTTCGCAGCGCCGCATGCCCGAGGTGGCTTCGAGCACCCACAGCGCGAAGAACCGGTCAGAGCGTGCGCGTTGCAGGAACGTCCGGAGTTGGCCGACGGTCCAGACCTTGCGGCCTATGCGCGGG
This sequence comes from uncultured Actinomycetes bacterium, assembly GCA_963767385.1. GTDB lineage: Bacteria > Actinomycetota > Actinomycetes > Streptosporangiales > Streptosporangiaceae > RYN-230. Next base: position 63,579 of record CAVYEA010000035.1, read on the forward strand.
ACGCGGCGCGGATGGCGTCATTGACGAAGTTCCGTTTCGCCCATCTCCAGGCCGCGAAGTCTTCCCACGCCCTGTGCAGCATGCGGTGTGTGTTGACAACCGTCTTAGGTTCCAGGCCGGGGGACAGCTTGTTCCGTGACGCTTCGGCGGCCTTCCCGGCCGATGCCGACTCGGCTTCCTGGCCTCGATCGGCTGGCCGATCAGCGGATCGTTTTCCGCATGTCTGCGGTAGCACCGGACGGTGCCGTCACGGTGTGGAAGGCAGGGCAGCAGTTTGCCGTCCGGCGCGAGCCGCCGCACATGAACGGCCCGTGTCGCTGGCTTCTTCCTTGGCTTTGCCTTGACCCGTCCCTCGGCCAGCAGCTTCGCATACAGCGCGTCGCAGACCGCGCCGTCGATGTCCTGCACGTCGCGCTGCCCGATATATGGGACCACGTAGTACGCGGCAAAATTCCGCCAGTTCTGCACCATCGATGGCTTGATCGAATGCTCAATCCGGGTAAGCCATTCCTCAAGGCGGCGCCTGCGGCGCCGCTGGCCCGACGTCAGCGCCGGGCTCTGCCGTTGGGCGGCCCGCCCGGCGCACGCCGGGCCGCACCCGCAGTACACCCTGATCCAGGTGGCTCGCGGCAGGCAGCCCGGTGGGGCGCGCATCCGTCGCCCTCGCTTCCGATTGTCTAGCTCGCGGCCACCGCGTCAAGGGCGCTCCCTGCCGGTCGCGTCGCGAGCGATCGGCTACGCCGACCCTGTGACCCGGTGGCCACTCGCACGGATCATGGCGCCTGCGTCGGGAACGGAGCAGACTAGACCTCAGCAAGTCCGGGTGGCCGCCAGTGCAGGGCACGGGAACCACGGTCGAAAGCTAGGGCGTCCAAAGTTCATGCGGCGAGTTCCTCTCTGGCTGACTGGGTGGATCCCGGTCCTCGCGGCGGCAGCGGGCGCTGGAGTACTTCGGGCAGGCGCTGCCGATCCGGCGGGAGGTCCCGGATGGGCCGCGGAGGCGGTGACCCGCTATAACAGGGCGATGATCCACCGCGCTCAGGGGGAGCTCGACCGAGCAGTCGCCGAGCTGGAGCAGGTTGTCGAGCTGGACCGCCAGGTCGGCCACCCCGATCTGCGCCTACGTGTCCGGCACCGGGATGCTCCACCGCGTACGCCAGGAGCTGGCGAATTCGGACCCCGGGGCGCGGGGCGCGATGACGTCGGTGGTGCAGTGGGTGGAGGTGCAT